>NZ_BSSE01000005.1 GCF_030268965.1 Microtetraspora sp. NBRC 16547
GACCCCGTCCTCGGTCCGCACGCGTACGAGCACGTGCTCGGCCGTGTGCACTTCGCCGCTGGCGAACCGCAGCGGCTTCCGGTACGGGATGGCGAACGGAATCGCCTCGATGGCGGTGATCTTCATGATCGTTCCTCGGAGGTGGTGGGGCTCGCGACGTCCGGGGCGGACCCGATGGCCAGGTGCCCGGTCAGCGCCTCGATGAGCCGGTGAAGAAGCGGGGAGGAGTCGTCGGCGCGCCACGCCAGGGCGAGGTCGACGGTCACGGCGTCCCGGACGGGGCGGAACGCCACCCCGTGCAGCGCGACCGACTTGACGGAGGACGGGACGAGCGCGATGCCGAGGCCAGCCGCCACCAGGGAGAGCACGGTGCCGGTGCCCGCCCCCTCGTGGGCGCGGCGCGGGGTGAACCCGGCGAGATGGCAACTGCGCCGTACGGCCTCGTTGACGATCGACCCTTCGCCGGTGTACATGACGAACGCCTCGTGCCTGAGCTCGTCCATGGTGACGTCGTCCCGGTCCGCGAGACGGTGACCGACCGGCACCACGAGGATCAGCGGCTCCGCCGCTATGGTGCGGGTCTCGATCAGGTCGTCATGGCGCAGCGGCGGTCTGAGCACGCCCACGTCGACACGTCCGTCGAGCAGCGCGTCCTCCTGCTCTGGCGTGAGCATGTCGCTGTGGACTTCCAGGGCCACGTCACCGAGGTGTTCCCGGACGATCCGGGCGATGCCGGGGAGGTACTGGTACGCCGCGGTCCCGGTGAAGGCCACGCGCAGCACCCCGGCCTTGCCGGCGGCGATCTTCCGGGCGCGGGCGACGCCGTCGTCGAGCGCCCTGAGCAGCCGGGTGACGTCGTCGTGAAAGGACTGCCCCGCGGGAGTCAGGCTGACCCGGCGGGTGGTCCGGGTGAACAGCTCGGCGCCGAGCTCCGCTTCGAGCTGGCGGATCGCCTGGGACAGCGGCGGCTGGGCCATGTGCAGCCGCTCAGCCGCCTTGCCGAAATGACACGTCTCGGCGACCGCCGCGAAGTACCGCAGGTGTCTCAGCTCCACTGAACGCCCTCCTCGGACACGTGTACGGCGGCGAGTACGCGTACCGTCCCAATGTGCCCTCACCCTAGGCGGGCGGATTAATCCGCGACAAAAGCTGAGTTGTGCCGGATTGAGAGTCATGGCGTCTCATTCAGCCCTGGTCGCCGCCGCCGACGGGGAGCACGCTCCCCGCCACGTAGCTCGCCTCGTCGGACGCGAGGAAGACGATCGGACCCACCTGCTCCTCGAGCGTGCCGTACCTCTTCATGAGGGAGGAGTCGACGGTCTGGTCGACGATGGCCTGGTACCAGGAACGCTCCTGCTCGTCCTTCGCCTCGGGGCCGCGCCTGACCCGGCGCTCCGGCGCCTGGGTACCGCCGGGAGCGGTGGCGACGACGCGCACCCCCTTCGGCGCGCACTCCATGGCGAGGGACGCGGTGATCGCGTTCACCCCGCCCTTGGCGGCCGCATAGGGGACGCGGTGGATCGAGCGGGTCGCGATGGAGGACACGTTGACGATCACCCCGCGCCCGGCGTCGATCATGTACGGCAGCGCCGCGCGGCATGACCAGAGCGTGGTGAACAACGACCGGTCGATCTCGGCCCGGATCTCGTCGGGCGCGTAGTGCTCGAAGGGCTTCGCCCAGATGGTGCCGCCGACGTTGTTGATCAGCACGTCGATGCGCCCGAACCTCTCGACGACCTGTGCGTACCCGTCCGCGCAGGAGTCGTAGCGCTCGAGGTCGACCTCCAGCGCGACCGGCTCGCCGCCGAGGCCGCGCAGGCTCTCGGCGACCTCGTGGATCAGAGGAGAGCGATCCACGAGCACCACCGTGCCGCTCTCCCGGAGCAGCCGCCGGGCGACGGCCAGCCCGATTCCCTGGACTGCGCCGGTGACGATGACGACCTTCCCCGCGAACCGCTCGGGACTGAAGATCTCTCGTGCGCCGCTCATCGGGCCACTCCCGCGTTCGCCGGTTCCTCCACCGCTGCCACGCGTCCGGCCGCGGCGTCCTTTCGCTTGAGGTACGTCGCCCACAGCGCGGTGCCGGTCGGCGCGAGGATCGCGGTGACCACGACCGACGCCGCGACGAGGAGGGTCGCGGCCGGCGCGGCCTCGGCGTAGGCCGGGTTGA
This sequence comes from Microtetraspora sp. NBRC 16547, assembly GCF_030268965.1. Classification (GTDB taxonomy): domain Bacteria; phylum Actinomycetota; class Actinomycetes; order Streptosporangiales; family Streptosporangiaceae; genus Microtetraspora. The sequence goes on from NZ_BSSE01000005.1 coordinate 2,171, forward strand.
CGCTGGCCACGATCGCGGGCACGGCGGCCGCGTTCCCGGCCGTGGTGGCCGCGGCGATCCCGGCCACTCCGCGGCCGCCGGTCAGCACGTCGGCGACCATCAGGACCAGGCCGGTCACTACAAAGACGAAGACGCCGAGGAGGACGCCGAGCAGGCCCGCCGACCAGACGGCCGTGAGGTCGATCGTCGCACCGAGCGAGAACGAGAAGAGGGGAATCAGAGCCGGGCAGATCCCGCCCATCCAGGAGCGGATCTCCGGGTCGAGGTTGCCGAGGATCGCGCCGACCAGGAGCGGGATGATCGCCCCGACGAGCGCCTGCCAGGGGAAGGCGGCAAGGCCGGCGGCGCCCAGCGTCACCATGGTCAGGAACGGCCCGGACTCGATCGACATGATGGCGTAGGACGCGACGTCCTTCGCCTTGCCGAACTGGCCCATCAGGGTCATGTACATCGAGCCGTTGGTGTCGTTCATCGCCGCGACCAGGGCCAGGACGGAGATGCCCGCGAAGAAGCCCGTCTCGACCGGCCCCTCGCCGAGCACCCGACCGAGCACGATGCCGACGACCGCGGCGGTGAGCGTCTTGGCGGCGAAGAGCGCACCGCCCTTCTTGATGATGTACGGCGTGGCCTTGAACTCGATGGTCGTGCCCATGCACACGAAGAACACCGCGATGATCGGCAGGGCGCCGGTGAACAGCGCGCCGGTGAAGGAGCCGAAGTACTGGCCTGCGCCGGGAAACGCTGTGTGGATGACGGATCCGATGAGAAGAGGGACCACCATCATTCCCCCGGGGATCTTCTCCAGGGAACGTTTGATGGGCACGGACATCTAGGGCTCCTTGCCTGTGGGTGAGGTCGGACTCCGGGGCCCCCGTGCCCTTGTGGGTCGTCGCGTTCCCACCAGGTTAGGAACCGGTCACCGGCCCGTGAAATATCGATTTCAGCCGCATTGAGACGCAGCACGTCATAAACCGGTCACCATGTGACGAACGGCCCCGGCCAGTCCTCTGGCGGGCGGCCCGAGGCCCCGGGCACGATCCCGAGTCCAGGCAGGTGGATGACCTGTTCCGAGCCGCGTGAACGCTTCTCCGAAAGCCCCAGCCACCAGGGGCGCACGCAGCGGGAGAGCGGCACCGGATGGACGAGGCTGCCGGGCCGGATCGGTCACGATGAAGTTCTGCCGGAGGGTGTGCCCGGCGCCCGTCGGGAACGATCGGGACCGAACTGATCGGCCCGCCCTAGCCGAGGGCCACGAGCTGTACGGAACTCCATCCGTGACGGTGACGGATTAATCGATGGATTCGCTGGTCGGGGCGCACGCCCGCCTGCGCGACCACTTCCCCGACGAGGAGCGCAGGGCCGGTCTGGTACGGCTCCGGTTCCGATGCCGGTTCGACCGCCGATGCGAACACCGCTCTCGGCACCACCGGCACCGGCACCGGCACCGGCGTCGTCTCGCTCGACCATCTGCGTGAGGCCCGTGGATCCCGGTCGGATCAACGGGCCAATCCCGCGATCCTCCGCGAGGGCCTGAACCGGCTCGACGCGCTCCTGGCCGGTGGTGGCACCGTAGTGTGGGACGCCACGGCCCTGAACGGGCGGCAGCGCTCGCTCGTGCACGCGGTGGCCCGCCGTCGCGACGCGCTGACGACGCACGCGGTCATGCTGGTCACCGGCGATGAGCTGGCCCTGCGCAACGCCGGACGCGCGGACCGGGTGCCGTCCGAGGTGCTCTCGGCCCAGCTCCGGCGCTTCGCACCGCCCTTCCCATGGGAAGCCCACCGCACCTGGTACGCCGGGCCGGACGGGCGGGTCCACGACACCGCGGGAGCCATCGAAAGTACGGACTGAGCCCATGCGAACGAGCGAAGAGATCTATCACCGGGTCCGGTGGGACCCGCGCTTCGATCCGGCGCGTTTCGTGCTGGGGATCAACGTGCGGGGAGCCGCCCCCAAGCGCGTGCCGCTGCCCGCGTTCGTGCCGGGGGGTGACATCCCCTGGCATCGGATCCTGTTCGTCGAGGCGGACGGCGAGATGGTCTGGGATCGGGCATCCGGTCTCGACCGCCTCGACGAGTCCCGGGCCGGGCGTGTACAGGAGCCCCGCAGGTTGCGGGAGCCGTCCTTCGCCGCGTGCACCCCGTTCGCCTGGGACCCGGTCGCCGGTTGGTGTCCGGCCCCTGCCGTTCCCGCCGGGAAGCCCCTCGCGCCGGGCGCCCTCGGGACACGCCTGCGCGTGCTGACCTGGAACACCCTGTGGAACCGCTACGACAGCGACCGGATCGACACCGCCCGGCGCAGGCCGCTGCTGCTGGACGCGCTGGCGCGGGCCGACGCCGACGTCATCGCGCTGCAGGAGGTCGAGACGGGGCTGCTCGACATGCTGCTGACGACCCCGTGGGTTCGCTCCGCGTACACGCTGGGCACCGATCCGACCGGCCGGGACGTCGACGACAACGGTCTCCTCCTGCTCAGCCGCCTGCCCGTCCGGGAGGCGGGCCGGCATTCCCTCGGACCGCACAAGGCCGTGGTCGCCGTCACCGTCGAGACCGCCGCCGGGCCGATCGTGGTGGCCGCTACGCATCTCACCAGCGACCACTCGGAGGACGGCGCGGCCCGGCGCGAGGCCGAGCTTCTCCGGCTCGCCGAGGTACTGCGCGGCGTGGACGGCGACATCGTCCTGCTCGGCGATCTCAACGACGGCGGCGACGGACCCGCCGCCGTGCTCGACCTGCGCGACGCCTGGACCGAGGTGCACGGGCCCGACGACCAGACGCCGACCTTCGATCCACGGGCCAATCCGCTGGCCGCCGTCTCCTCGCTCTCCGGCCGCGCGTCCCGGCTCGACCGCGTACTGCTGGGCGGGCACGACCTGCGAGCCGACACGGCGGACCTGAGAGGCGACTCCCCCGCGACGCCGGACGGCCTGTTCCTGTCGGATCACTACGGCGTCGCCGTGGACCTCGTCATCGGAGAGAACGAGCACGGGCGGCCCGGCCTCCTCGACGCTCGCCCCACCGCGCGTACGGCGGTGGCGTGGATCCCGCCGGAGGAGCTCTGGCCCGCGATCCAGGAGATCCGCCGGGGACACGACCCCAAGGTGGACCGGTGGCCGCCCCACGTCACGCTGATGTTCGGTTTTGTGCCGGAATCCGACTTCGAGGAGGCGGCGCCTCTCGTGGCGGCCGCCGCGGCCGCGACCGCCCCGTTCACCGCCCTCCTCGAAGGCGTACGCGCGTTTCTCCACCGTGACGGCTCCACGGTCTGGCTGGACCCGGCTGCCGCCGGGCGGGAGCCGTGGACGGAGCTGCGCGGCGCGCTGGAGCGTGCGTTCCCCCGCTGCCGGGGCCGTAGGGAGGGCTACACGCCGCACCTCACCCTCGGGAAGGCCCGCGACCCGGAACGGCTCATCGACGAGTGCGCGGCACGACTCGGCGGCAGGTCCGTGCGCGTCGGACAGCTGGTCCTGCTGTCCCGCCGGGGCGACGAGCCGATGCGGTCCCGAGCGGCCATCGCCCTGGGAACCGGCGAGGTGCGCTGGATCACCGAGGACTCCTGCGGATCCGGCCCGCACGCCCCGGCGCGTGAGCGCGGAGTGGGAGAGGGTTCCCGATTCGCGGACCTGCCCACGGCGCGGGAGATCGTGGCACGGCTGCGGGGCTCACTGGCCGAAGGCGTGATTCACGTCGCCGGGTCGCGACGACTCGGGTGCGCACTGCCCGAGGCGGACCTCGACCTGGTCGTGGCCCTGCCGGGTGAGCCCGATCTCGCGGACGTCGAGGCGCGCGTGGCGGCCGCGCTGCCGGAGGCGAGGGGGATGCGGCGTGTGGTCGGTGCCCGGGTCCCCGGCGTGCGGCTGCGCGTCGGCGATCTCGACGTCGATCTGGTCATCGTCCCAACCGCCGACATGCTTCCCGCCGAGGCGGTGATCCGCCGTACCGAACTGGGTGAGGAATCCGCCCTCGCCCTGAGCGCGATCAGCGACGCCGACGCCATACTGGCCGCCGTCGCCGGCCGGGCTTCCGGCACGGAGGGCGTCGGCGGAGCGGGTGATAGCGCCTTCACCCGGCTGGCCCGAGTCGTGAAGGCGTGGGCGAAGGCGCGCGGGCTGGACTCGGCTCCGTTCGGCGGGCTTCCTGGCCTGGCCTGGGCCATCCTCGTGGCGCGGACGATGCGGGAGGCCGGGGAACTTCCGCCCGGCGACCAGCTGCGCCACTTCTTCGGCATGTGGGCGGCATGGGACTGGCGGCAGGCGATCACCCTGTGGCCGGAGGACGCCTCGGGCGGAGAAGGCGGAGAAGAGAGACCGCCCCGACCCGGCCCGACACCGGGCGGGCGCCCGAGCGAGCCGCCGGACACGGCGGCGGGCGATGGCACGGGCGAGCCGCCGGACGGGAGCACGGGTGCCGCTGTGCGGATCATGACTCCTACGGCCCCGGTCCGCCTGTGCAGCGAGCAGGTCGGCGCCGGCTGGCGGGATCTTCTGACGCGGGAGCTCTACAACGCCTGGGAGCTCACGGAAGCGGCGGCGAAAACCCACCGCGATCCCCTGCCGGAGCTGCTGTCACCGCCGCCGCTGCATCGGCGACACGCGGCCTGGGCGGTCGTGACCGTACGGGCCGGGCGGGCGGAGGAGTTCGACGTGACGCTGGGACGGGTCCGGGGCCGGATGCGGGCACTGCTCACCCACCTGGAACGCGCGGGAGTCCATGACGCGCACGCCTGGCCCCAGCCGTTCGACACCGGGCCGGGGCGGGCGCGGTTCGCCATCGGACTCGGCCGCACACCACCGGCCCCGGCCGCACTGGCCCAGACAGCGGGCCCGTGGGCCGCCGGCCTGCGCGGAGTCGCCGTCGAGTGGACCGAGGGCGGCGCCGTACCGACGCTGGGCAGCGCTTCTCAGTGATCGGCGCGCGGACACCGACCGTCCCGATGGGGTGGGCGTGCTGGTGAGCGGTCATGCGGCTGGTTCTCAGCCGAGCAGTTCCACCGAGCGGGCGGCGGCGTGGAGGAAGACCGGGTCGCCGGTCCGCGCGTGCTGACGGAGCGCCGCCTCGGTCAGCTTGATGGCGTGGGCGTCGCCGGTCTCGGCGGCCCTTCCGGCCAGTTCGACCGGCGCCAGGGGGTCGCCCGAGGGAAGCGGCTCGACCGTGCCCTGATAGGCGAACCCGCTGTACAGCGCGGCGGCCACCTGCCACAGGGCGTCGTACGTGGGCCGCCACAGCCCCCTGGGCAGGTGCTCCAGCACCGACGACACGGCCACCGGCGCCGTCACCGCGTGGATGAAGTCGATCGGCGCGTGCCTGCCGTGCGTCAGGAACACCCCGGCGAACACCCGGGTCAGTTCGGTCAGGTCGGCGGCGACGTCCGTGGGCGGACGCAGCGAGGACACGACTCCGGCGAACTCCGGAAGGTCCCGCAGATGTGCGAGGTGCGCCACGATGAGCTCGGTCGGCGCCAGCTCCAGGATCGGCAGGACCGCGACCGCCTGTTCCAGCGTCCGCACACCGCTGGTCAGCGGCCGCCCTGGCAGCTCGACGTACCCGGCCGCCCAGTAGGCCAGCGCCTGGGCGAGCTCGGTGACCCTCGGCTGAGTCGCCTGCTCGGCCAGCGCCCTGACGGCGTGCGAGGTGCGGATCACGCCGTGGGTCGCGCCCGCGGCCAGGCCGGGGGTGAGCCGCGGCCACCACTCGGCCAGGACCTCACTCCAGGGAGCCTCGGCCAGGCGCTCGGTGAAGTAGGCGGTCCAGTCGCCGACCCTGCGCCGGTCGCCGAGCGCCACCCGCCAATCGGTGATGCGGCCGCGTGCGTCGGGGCTGTCTTCGAGCCGGGGCAGGTAGCCGGAGACCCAGTCGGGGATCGTCTCCGCCGCGCCCAGCCGTACCAGGGCCTCCACCACCATCGGGCCGTGGTTGGACAGGCCGCCGCGGAACTCGGGGCCGGTAGGCGCCAGCCGTACCAGCGCTTCGTCAAGATGATCCATATCGCTTCCCTTCTATATAGGCTCACCACTATATAGCTCAGAGGCGATATGCTCTCCGCCGTGGACATCGAGGTGCTTCGCGCGCTGGCCAATCCGGTACGGCTCGGGATCGTGCGCAGGCTCGCGGTCGAGCCCGACACCTGCGCGTGCGACTTCACCGACGAGTTCTCGGTGAGCCAGCCGACGATCTCCGCGCACCTGAAGGTGCTGCGCGAAGCCGGGCTGGTGCGTACGCGGCGCGAGGGCACCACCATCTGCTACTCGCTGGTGCCGGAAACGCTGGCCGGGCTCGCGAACGAACTCCACCAGTTGGCCGACCTCCAGGAGCTTCAGAAGAACCAGAGGTAGGCCGGGCTCGAGAGCTTCAAGAGCCGGCCGCTTTCCCAGACCAACAGGCCCGAACGCCGGTCGCCGTAGGCGATCACCAGGTGCGAGACCGGCCGGTTGTGCGGTCGCTCCAGATCGCGGCGGTCAGCGCGACGGACCGAGGCTTTCGAGATGGGCGGCGGCCACCCGCTTGGGAACGGCCATCCGCCACGCGTCGATGACGATCTCCCGCATCTCGACCTCGTCGATCGCGGCCATCGTGAGCCGGACCCAGTTGTACCGCTCGTCGGACGGGCGCGGCATGTGGAACTTCTCGGGCTCGGCCGCGATGAGCGCCGCGCGTTCCTCCTTGGGGAAGGCGAACCCCATCGTCGTCTCGTCGGGTGAGAACGCGAGGTAGACGATCCGGCCCACGCGGAACTTGATCCGGTCCCTGATCAGATGCTCCGAGGTGCGCGGCAGGGCCAGCGCCACCCGGCGCACGTCGTTGACCGTGATCATCGGCAACCACCTTCTCCAGTGCGTGCGTCTCTCGGCGTGACTCGTACCGAACGAGTCCGACCAGCATGCCCGCCGGGCGGCGCGCGCATAAGGCCCTCCGCGTGTGACCACGACGAGCGGCGGACCCGGCCGGTGGTGGAGTCGCAGCGTCCCGAGCTGCTGCCGTTCGACCTCTCCGACGAACTGCACCTGCGCAGCGACGCCCTGCAGGTCGCCTATCGCCGGCGCCGCGCCCAGCTCATCGAGCGCGGGTGGTGGGTCGGCGGGGACGACGTCGTCACCGGCGACGGCCCGCGCCGTACCGCGACCGTCATCCCCTCTCCCGCTCGGCGGGACGATCCCGAGCTCGCACGCGCCTGGGTGCACAATGCCAGGGGTGGGAGCGGCGCGCCTGTCTCGGACGATGCCACCTGATCACGGTGCCGGCAGGACCCGAGGCCGCGGGCGCGTCCTGGAGAAAATCTCTGGGGTGCTGTCGATCTGGCCGCATCCCGTTCGTCGTCATGGTGGGCGGCGCTTTGCCCCGCCAGGAAACAACGGGAATCTGACAGGAGTTCAAGCCGTGAAGTACATGCTGCTGATCAACGCCGGCACGGTCGACGCGAACGGTGCGGCCGCCGAGTGCGAGGTCCAGGAATGGATGGACTACGACAAGGCGGTACGGGACGCGGGGATCTGGGTCTCGGGGGAGTCGCTGGCAGACCTGGTCACCGCCACCACGGTCCGGGTCGGCCCGGACGGCGAGCGGTCTGTCGTCGACGGGCCGTTCGCTGAGACCCGCGAGGTGCTCGGAGGTTTCTACGTCATCGACGTCCCGGATCTGGATGTCGCGCTGAACTGGGCGGCCCGCTGCCCCGGAGCGCGCGGCAGCGGCTCGGTCGTGGTGCGGCCGGTCGCCGATTTCGGGGCCTGAGCGAGGTGCAGGAGCAGGCACCCGGCACCGGCAGGGCCGTGGAGTCGGTGTTCCGCGAGGAGCACGGTCGCCTGCTGGCCTCTCTCGTTCGCCGATTCGGCGACCTCGAGCTGGCCGAGGAGGTCGCCTCCGAGGCGATCGAGGCGGCGCTGGTGCACTGGCCGGTGCAGGGTGTCCCGGCCAGGCCCGGCGCCTGGCTGCTGACGACGGCCCGGCGCAAGGCCGTCGACCGGCTGCGCCGGGACCAGGCTTACGCCGCCCGGCTCGCCGTCCTGCAGGTGGATGCGGACCGGTCTGCTCCCGCCCCGCCTGCGGACGCCGGCGCCGACCTTCCCGACGAACGACTGCAACTGTTCTTCACCTGCGCCCATCCGGCCCTGCCGAGCGAGGCGCGCGGGGCGCTGATGCTGCGCTGCCTCGCCGGGCTGACGACACCAGAGGTTGCGCGCGCTTATCTTGTCCCGCCGCCGACGATGGCCCAGCGGATCGTGCGGGCGAAGAAGAAGATCCGTGAGGCTCGGATCCCGTTCCGGGTGCCCGGTGCCGACGAGCTGCCCGAGCGTCTGCCAGGAGTGCTTCAGGTCCTGTACTCGGTCTTCACGGAGGGGTACGCGGCCAGCTCGGGCCCCGATCTGCAACGGCCGGACCTCGCCGAGGAGGCCATCCGGCTGACGCGGATTCTGCGACGGCTGCTGCCCACCGAACGGGAGGTCACCGGGCTGCTGGCGCTCATGCTGTTGGTCCACGCGCGGCGCGCGGCCCGCACCGGCCCGGACGGGGAGCTGGTGCTGCTGGAAGACCAGGACCGCGGCCGCTGGGACCGCACCATGATCGCCGAGGGCCTCACGCTGGTGGCCGCCGCACTGACCGGCGGCCCGCCCGGGCCGTACGGAGTGCAGGCCGCGATCGCTGCCCTGCACGACGAGGCGGCGGACCTGGCGACCACCGACTGGCCCCAGATCGTGGCGCTCTACGACGTCCTGGTCTCGCTCACCCCGTCCCCCGTCATTGCGCTGAACCGGGCGGTGGCCGTGGCGATGTGTGACGGCCCGGAAGCGGGCCTGGCCTTGCTCGACGAACTGGCCGGGGAGGAGCCGTTGCGCGACTACCACCCCTACCACGCTGCCCGGGCGGACCTGCTGCGGCGGCTCGGACGACTCGCCGAGGCTTCGACGGCCTACCGCCGGGCACTCGAACTGGCCGGCACCGAACCCGAACGGGCTCACCTGCGGCGCCGGCTCAGCACGTCCGGATCACCCGCCCCGAACGGCGCAGTGGACACATGAGTGCCCAGCACCCTCTACGTCAAGGACTGCCTGCACCGACCCGATGATCTACGAGCACTGCGTGTCGTATATATTCAGAATATGGTGAATATATCTGGAGTGTTCCGCGTGGCGGGCTGTGACCTCCGCTACTGGGATCACCCAGGAGAGGGCATCCCCGTAGTGTTCTCGCACGGCGCGGGCGCCGATCACGTGATGTTCCAGGCGCAGGCCGACCACCTCGCTGGTCTCGGCCACCGGGTTATCACGTGGGACATGCGCGGCCACGGGGCGTCCCGGCCCACGGGCGCGCCCTTCACGGCGGCGCGGGCGATCGCCGATCTCCTCGCGCTGCTCGAACACCTCCGGCTCGACCGCGTCGTCCTCGCCGGCCAGTCACTCGGAGGCAACCTCAGCCAGGCTGTCGTCCGGCTCCACCCGGAGATCGCCCTGGGGCTGATCGTCATCGGCTCGGCGTGGAACGCGGCGCCGCTCTCGCGGCTCGAGCGGCTGCTGCTCCGAACGGCCGCCCCGGGCCTGTCGATGATCCCCGCCGGACGTCTGCCCGCCGTGCTGGCACGCGCGTCCGCCATAACGGAGGGCGCGCGAGAGGATGCCCGCCGGGCGTTCTCCCAGCTGACGAAGCGGGAGTTCCTGGACGTCTGGCGGGCGACCACCGACCTGCTCGACCCGAATCCGGCGTACCGGACACCGGTGCCGCTGTGCCTGATCCGCGGCGAGCTGGACCGGACCGGCAACATCGCTTCCGGGATGCCTCAGTGGGCGCGGGTCGAGGGGATCGACGAGATCGTGATCCCCGGCGCCGGACACATCGCGAACCAGGACGCCCCCGACACCGTGAACGCCGCCATCGAGTCGTTCCTTCTCGGCGCGGCGGCGCGGGAGGTCCGGAACGGTGAGTGAAAGGTGAGTGAAAAGCACAGACGCGATGCGTTCATCACATCTGTCGGCGACCTTCTCGCCTCCTGGAACCTCCCGCACGCGACGGGACGGACCTACGGCCTGCTCCTGATCACCGAGGAGCCGATCTCCCTCGACGAGATCGGGGCGCGGATCAGCCTGAGCAAGGGGGCGGTCAGCACCGCCGTACGCCAGCTCGACTCGTGGGGCCTGGTCAGGGTCATCCCTCAGCCGGGCAGCAGGAGGCTCCTGATCGAGGCCGCGGGCGGTATCGAATCCCTCCTGGAAGCGAGCCACGCCCGTGCCCGCACTTTGATCGCCGCGCTGCGTGAGGGGGAGGCGCTGGTCGCCCCCGGCCCCGCGAGGTACCGCCTCCACGACGTCGTGGGCCTCTTCGCCGCCTACGTCGACGTCGGACAGCAGATGCTCGAACGGCATCGCCGGGGATCGGACGCCTCCTGACCCGCGGCCCGTGGCCCGTCGCCCAACGTTGGTCAGGTGATCGATCTCAGGCCGTGAGCGGTACAGGGAGGCGATCAGGACAGATCATCGCGGGTTCCCTCACGTCCCGCCGCCGTGGCGCGACCGCCGCCCGCACTTGTCCCACTGAGCGGGACCCAGGGCGCACAAGATCACATACTGGCTGGTAATCGAGTTGGGACCGCTGGCACGACCTGCCCGGCGCCGTACCAGATCTCCGCGATCCGCAAGGAGGAGCCAGTGCCCGAGGACGGCAGCCGCCCTCTGCTCTCCGACGACCGCCCCGCCCGTCAGATCACCTTCGCCGAGCTGGTCGCGGCACGCGCCGACGACGACCGCCCTGGGCTGAAGTTCGAGGACCGGTCCTGGACCTGGCGGGAGATCGTCACCGAGGCCAGGCTGCGCGCCGGGCTCGCCCGCGACCTGAGACGGCTCGGCCCCTGGCACATCGGCCTGTTCCTGGAGAACACCCCCGAGCACCTCTTCTGGCTGCTCGGCGCCGCCCTGGCCGGGGCGACCGTGATCGGGGTCAACCCGACCCGGCGCGGTGCCGAGCTGGCCGGCGACATCGACTTCACCGACTGCCAGCTCCTGATCACCGAGACCGGACGGCGGCACCTGCTCGACGGTCTCACGCTGGACTGCTGGGACCGGGTGCTGATCACCGACTCGGACGAGTGCGCCACGGCTCTCGCCGGAACCGCGCCGCTGGCCATATCCGCACACGCCGCCGTGGACGCGGGCGGGGCCGTGGTGCCTCCTGAGACGTACTTCTCGTTGATCTTCACCTCCGGGACCACGTCCGCGCCGAAGGCGGTGATCTGCACCCAGGGCCGGATCGGGCGAATCGCCCTCCAGCAGCGCCGCCGCAGGAATCTCGGTCCGGACGACGTCTTCTATGTCGTGATGCCGATGTTCCACTCGAACGCGATCATGGCGGGCATCGCACCGGCCGTCGCCTCCGGCGGATGCGTCGTGCTGCGCCGCAAATTCTCCGCGTCCGCGTTTCTGCCCGACGTCCGCAAGTACGGGGTGACCTTCTTCAATTACGTCGGCAAGCCGCTCAACTACATCCTCGCGGTGCCGGAGCGGCCCGACGACGCCGACAACCCACTGCGCATCGCGTTCGGCAACGAGGCGGGCGACCGCGACATCGAGGAGTTCGGGCGGCGTTTCGGCTGCACGGTCATCGACTCGTACGGCTCCAGCGAGGGTGAGATACGGCTCAACCGCGTTCCGGGTACGCCACCCGGCTCCCTGGGGGTGTCGGAGGCGGGCACCATCGTCGTCGATCCCGAGACGCTGAAGGAGTGCCCGCGCGCGGAATTCGACGAGTCGGGCGCCCTCCTCAACGCCGAGCAGGCCATCGGGGAGATCGTCAACACGGTCGGAGCCGCCGCGTTCGAGGGCTACTACAAGAACCCCGAGGCCACGGCGGCACGGATCCGGGGCGGCTGGGTGTGGTCGGGCGACCTCGCCTACCGCGACGCCGAGGGTTTCTGGTACTTCGCCGGGCGGAACAGCGACTGGCTCCGGGTTGACGGCGAGAACTTCGCCACCGCGCCCGTGGAGCGACTGCTCGCCCGCTTCGAGGCGTTCGCCGATGTCGCGGTGTACGCCGTCCCCGACCCCGCGGTCGGTGACCAGGTGATGGCGGCGGTCGTCCTCGCCGACGGCCACGCCTTCGACGCGGAGCGCTTCGCCGACTTCCTCGGCCGCCAGCCGGACCTCGGGACCAAGTGGGTGCCCCGGTACGTCCGGATCATGGCCGACCTGCCCCGCACGGCCACGAGCAAGGTGGTCAAGCGGCCGCTGCGGGACGAGGCATGGCACACGGCCGACCCCGTGTTCGTACGGCACGGCACCGCCCTCGCGTACGAGCCGATCGTGCCGGAGACGACGCCGTGACCGGCGTGACCAGCGACGCCTTCCGCGGCCTGCGAACCCAGGGCTGATGGAGGCCCGGGCGGCTCCATAACGGGGCGGCTCCACGGTCTCCGGAGCGATCAGCTCCGGTACCGCACCGCCCCCCTCGGAACCGCCTTCACTTCCGCCTTGGTCGGGGAGGATGGAGCCGTGGTTGATCCCGACACCGACGGGCCGACGACCGAGTTCGCCAGTAGACAGCCCGCGCCGTCCCTGCGGAGATTCGTCGCCGCCTACAGCGGATATCGCGAGGCCGGCGTGGCTCCGGCCATGCACCGGGGGCTGCCCTCGCCGTACCTCACGCTGATCATCACACTCGACGATCCGCTGGTGGTGGCCGCGCATCCGGACCCGCTCACACCGCCGTGCACGTACGACACGCTCGTGGGCGGCCTGCACAGCACACCGGCGCTGATCACGCATGACGGCCGGCAGTCCGGGGTCCAGCTGGCCCTGACGCCGTTGGGCGCCAGGGCGCTGCTCGGCCTGCCGGCCGGGGAGCTGTCCGGCATCGACCTCCACGGGACCGACGTCCTCGGCCGCACGGCGTACGAGCTGCGCGAGCGCCTCCTGGAGGCGACCAGGTGGACCGAGCGGTTCGCCGTGCTCGACACGATGCTCGGTTCGATGCTCGGTTCGACGCTCGGTTCGACGCTCGGTTCGACGCTCACCTCAGGTCCCGGCACGGCCCTCGGCGGCGGACCGGTGACACGTCACGGCGCCGAGGCGTCCATACCCGCCGAGGTCACGTGGGCCTGGCGGCGGCTCCTGGCGACCGCGGGCGGAGTCGGTGTGTCCGAACTGGCGCGCGAGGTCGGCTGGAGCACCCGTTACCTGGGACGGCGGTTCCGCGAGGAGATCGGCCTGGGCCCGAAGGAGGCGGCCCGAGTGGTGCGCTTCGACCGAGCCCGCCGTACGCTGCAGCGCCTGTCCGTCGAGGGTGCCGCTCCGACCCTGGCCTCGCTCGCGGTGGAATGCGGCTACTACGACCAGGCCCATCTCGCCCGCGAGTTCGGCACTCTCGCGGGATGCTCCCCGAGCCGGTGGCTCGCCGAGGAGTTCCGAAACGTCCAAGCCCCGCCCGCGTCCCCAGCGGGAGACTGGCTCACATGACTGACAACACACCATCACCGCAGGTCTGGCCCTCGCTGCGGGCTCGCGACGCGCGCGGCCTGATCCGCTTCCTCGTCGACGCGTTCGGCTTCGAGGAGACCGCCGTGTACGGCGAGGGCGAACGGGTCGATCACGCCCAGCTGTCGTGGCCTCTCGGCGGCGGCATCATGCTGGGCTCCGTCCGGGACACGCCGGACGACAAGTGGAATCTGACACCCGGTGCGTTCGGCGCGTACGTCGTCACGGACGATCCGGACGCGCTTCACGCGAGGGCGACGGCGGCGGGAGCGCAGGTCGTCCAGGAACCGCACGACACCGACTACGGCTCACGCGACTTCGCGGTCCGTGATCCGGAGGGCAACCTCTGGTCGTTCGGCACCTATCGGGGCGAGCCGCGCAAAGGCTGAACACGACAGTGGTCCGGGCCTCACCCGGGGGAGGCCCGGCATAGCGATCACACATGTCCCAGCAGTGCCATATGCCCCAAGAGCGGGTCCTTTAAGTAGCGTGTACCGATCAGGCAGTACCGCCCGCTCTGGAGGAGTTCGTGTCGACATCCGCCCATCCCCTGGTGCTGCTCGACGTGGACGGGGTACTCAACCCGTTCCACCGTCCCTCCCCGCGGTTCACGCGGTACGAGTGCGTCGTCGACGGCTGCTCGTACCAGGTCCTGCTCAACGAACGGCACGGCACGGAACTGCGCTCCCTGGCCGATGACACCGGCGCGGAGCTGGTCTGGGCCACCACCTGGGAGGAGAACGCCAACGAGGAGATCGGCCCACGTCTCGGCCTGCCTCGGCTGCCCGTGATCAAGGTGACGGCGGGGGCGGGCGCGACGCGCGGGGAGCTCTTCAAGACCGGCCCGGTCGCCGAGTACGTCCGCGGCCGGCCGTTCGTGTGGTTCGACGACGAACTCACCTCGGCCGACTGGGAGTACCTGACCGGCCACCCGGACGTCGCCGACTTTCTGCTCGTCGAGGTCGACCCCCGGAACGGGCTGTCCGGCTGGGACATCGACCGCGCCCGCGAGTGGCTGACCACTCCTCGCGGCTGAGCCGCCGGTCGTCCGGCCACGGTCGGGCGGTCGAGGCGAAGCAGCCGCGCCCTCCGCTACGCGCTCATCCGAACCTCCGGTCGATCGTGTAGTCGGCCGCACGCGAGACCGATTCAGATCGCCGAGTTCTCCAGCCAGCGGGCGAGCAGGCCCTCGTCGCCGAAGACCTCGAACCGGCCCGCGTCCGGCCGCAGCCTCCCGTAGACGAGCAGCAGCAGGTCGCTCGCGGCTCCCCGCACCGCGACCGTGCCCTTGCCGTGTCCGCGTTCCCAGGTGAACCCCTCGGGATGGAGCGTGACCATCCATTCGCCGTCGGCGTCCGTCGCGTGCAGGTGCAGTGTCTCGCCGTCGCCGCGGAGCTGTCCGGTACGCTCGGCCGCCCAGACGGCGAACGCCAGGTTGCCGAGGAACTCGTCCACGCCGTCGATCGCGGTCCCGGCGTCGATCTCGGGCTCGCGGCCCAGCGCCAGCTCGGCGTCGGCGAGGTGGACCACCAACTCGTGCAGCATCCGGCGGGACCAGAAGCGGGCGTGCTGGTCGCCGCCCCAGGCCCAGACCGGCGTCTCCGGCGTGGTCGCGCGCAACGTCGCCAGCAGCCGCGCGGCACCCGCCGCGAGCCAGGCCGCGGCGTCGTCCCCCTCCCCGAGCCGGTCCATCGGGACGTCACGCGCTCCGACACGCTCCGGAGCGCGGGTGCGCACGAGGTGCTCCACCCAGCGCTGGGTGATCCCCACGTGCTTGGCCAGCTTGGCGATCGTCCATCCGGGACAGGTGGGCACGGGAGCGGCCGGGTCGGCCTCCGCGACCAGCGCGACCAGCCGGGCCGCGTCCGCCTCGATCGCGGCGCAATACTCCTCATGGGGCCGGTCGCCGTGGATCAACTCAGTCATGTCGCCGACCGTACCCCTCCCGTCCCGGAAGCGGTACGGCCCCGCGCCCGGTCAACCGGTGATCAGGGCGACGACGACCGTGCCGGGCGCGAGCTCGCGCGCCAGCGCGTAGATCCCGTACATCATCTTGGCGACGTAGATCAGGTCGAGCCGGAGGCCGTGCCGTACGGCGAAGTCGGAGGCGAACTCTTCGAGCTCCGGCCTGCTACGGGCGTAGCCACCGAAATGGAAGCCGCACTCGATCCGCCAGTTGCCCGTGACCCGGCCGAGCGCCTCGCGCTGGAGCCGGGCGACCTCTCCGGCCAGGAACTCGCCGCCTTTCAGCACCGAGAACCCGACGGCCTCCCGGCCAGGGGCGAGCCCGGCCGCGATGCCGGCGAGCGTCCCGCCGGTGCCGACCGGGCAGCAGACGAGGTCATAGCTGTCGAGCTGCGCGTCGAGCTCGGCCGGGATCTCGGCGCACCCGCGTACGGCCGCCGCGTTGCTGCCGCCCTCGGGCAGGAGGCGGAAGTCGCCGAACTCGGCGCGCAGCGCGTCGATCACCTCGGGCGTGTGCTTACGCCGGTACGTCGACCGGTCCAGGTAGGTCAGCCG
The DNA here is from genome assembly GCF_030268965.1 of Microtetraspora sp. NBRC 16547. GTDB lineage: Bacteria > Actinomycetota > Actinomycetes > Streptosporangiales > Streptosporangiaceae > Microtetraspora. Next base: position 18,138 of record NZ_BSSE01000005.1, read on the forward strand.
CATCCCCCGGCTCACCGCGTACGCCAGGGAGGGGTTGAGCGGCAGGTGTTCCTCGCCGCGGATCACGCCGATGGTCTCGAACCCGTAGGCCGCGCCCGCCGCCGCGACGGCCCTGATGTGGTTGGAGTACGCCCCGCCGAACGTGAGCACCCGGCCGGGCCCGAGGTTGTACTTCAGCTTGCGCCACTTGTTCCCGGAGATCTCGGGATGGATGAGGTCGTCGCGCTTGAGCAGCAGCCGGACCCCTCCGAGGCGCTCGTCGCGCACCTCCTCGATCGGCGAGGGCACACGCGCCACCGTGATCGCCGACCCCGCCAGACCTGCCGGGACTTTCATATGGTCAAGGCTGGCACACGAGCGCTGACTCGCTAACCTACGTGCAAGCCGTTTGTTGAGGAGTGTTCGATTATGCGTGTTGTTGAGGCTTTCCGTGCGGCGTACGGAAGCGACCCCGCGGGTGTCTGGCACGCGCCGGGCCGGGTCAACCTGATCGGCGAGCACACCGACTACAACGACGGCCTCGTGTTGCCCTTCGCCGTCCCGTGGGGCGTGACCGCCGCGGTCAGCCCCCGCCCCGACGGCGTCGTACGGCTGGCTTCGGTCCAGGCGCCGGGCGAGGAGCAGGTCGTCGACGACCTCGACCAGGCGCGCGGCTGGGCCCGCTACCCCGTCGGAGTCGTCTGGGCACTGCGGCGCGCGGGCCACCCGATCGGCGGCGCCGACATCGTGATCGACGGCGACGTGCCCAGAGGAGCGGGGCTCTCCTCCAGCGCCGCGCTGGAGGTCGCGACCGCGCTCGCGCTCGACGACCTCCACGGACTGGGCCTGCCGCGGATGGAGCTGGCCAAGATCGCACAGCGGGCCGAGAACGACTTCGTCGGCATGCCCTGCGGGATCATGGACCAGGCGGCCTCAGCCCTCGGCGAGGAGGGCCGTGCGCTGTTCCTCGACTGCCGCTCGCTCGGCTACCGGCCGGTCCCGCTCGACCTGGCGGCGCACGGCCTGCGGCTACTGATCATCAACACCGGCGTGCACCACGAACTGGCCGACGGGCAGTACGCCAGGCGTCGCCAGGACTGCGAGAACGCCGCCAAGCGGCTGGGCGTGCCCGCGCTCAGGGACGTCACCGACCTCGCCGGGGCGCTGGCCAGGCTGACCGGCGACGAGCGGAAGCGGACCCAGCACGTGGTCACCGAGAACCACCGGGTCGAGGCGCTGGTCGGCCTGCTCCGGGCGGGAGCCGTACGCGAGATCGGCGCGCTCCTGAACGCCTCGCACCTTTCGCTGCGCGACCAGTTCGAGGTGTCGTGTCCCGAACTGGACGTGGCCGTCGAGGCGGCGGTCAGGGGCGGCGCGCGGGGCGCCAGGATGACCGGAGGCGGCTTCGGCGGCTCCGCCATCGCCCTCGTTCCCGAAGAGCGCCTCGCGGCCGTCCGGGACGAGGTCCTGCGGGCCTACGAGGACCGTGGCTGGGCCGCCCCCGCCTTCCTGGAGGCGACGCCCGCCCCCGGCGCCCGGCGCCTCCGCTGACGGATCACGCCCCGGCGCACGGCGGATCCCCCAGGGGACCGGCCGCGGCCGGATCGGGAACGCCTCCGCCCGGACCGCGGCGCCCTCACAACGGCCGGAAGTTCGGCGGGCGGCGCTCCAGGAAGCCGGCGACGCCCTCGGCGAAATCGGGCCGTCCGAACGACTCCATCATGAGCCGGACGGCCCGGTCCCTCGACTCGTCGATGCCGCGCTCCCAGTCGCCCCACACCTGCCGCTTGATGATCGCCATCGACGCGGGCGAGCTGTGCGCCGCCAACTCTCCGGCGTACGCCAGGACCTCCTCAAGGAGCCGCTCCCCCGGGACGGCCCGGCACGCGAGGCCCAGCGCGTACGCCTCGGAGCCGGTGAAGGTGCGGCCGGACAGTAGGAGCTCCATGGCCGCGGCCTGACCGGCGAGCTTGGGGAGGATCCAGGCCAGGCCGTACTCCGCGATGAGCCCGCGCCGGGAGAACGCGGTGGTCCATTTGGCGTCCTCCGCGGTGAAGACGAGATCGCAGACGAGGGCGTAGACCATGCCCAGACCGGCGCAGGCGCCGTTCACCGCGGCGATGACCGGCTTGCGGATGGTCATCGGGAAGGTGGCGGGCCGGGGATCCGGCTCGAAATCCGGCAATCCCGTCCGGACCCCGGCATGACCCTCATCACGGTTTCCCGCCCGGAGTTCGGCGTGATCTTCATCACCGTCTCCGGCCAGGGGCTCGGCGTGATCCACGAACCGCGCCCCCGCTTCGTCGCCCGCGCGCGCCGCGGCCGCCTGAATCGCAGCGAGCGCCTCGAAGTCGGCGCCGGAGCAGAATCCCCTCCCCGCGCCCGTGACGACGATGACGCGGACCTCAGGATCGCGCTCGGCCTCTTCGAGCAGATCGAAGTAGCGCCGCCCCATCTCGGGAGTCCAGGCGTTCAGCCGCTCCGGTCGGTTGAACGTCAGGACCCGTACGGCGTCATGGTTCTCGGACAGCACCAGCATGTCGGCCTCCCTGCACCGAACTACGTTCTACACCAGTGCGGGCGACGTGATCGACCCCGGGAACGAAAGCGAGCCCGGAACTGAGCGAAGCCGGAAGCGAGCGAGCCCGGCGGCGAACGACTGCGGGACCGAAGGGACCCGGAAACGAACGAACCCCGAAACGCCGCGAGGCCGGGTGATCTTTCGATCACCCGGCCTCGGAGCCGATGGCTCCCGCGATAGGACTCGAACCTATAACCTGCCGGTTAACAGCCGGCTGCTCTGCCGATTGAGCTACACGGGATTGCAGCGTTGCCCCGCCCTTCCGGCCTTGCGGCTTTCCTTGCGGCGCGGAACTAGATTAGCGCACTCCGAGGGGTTCGTGTCACATCGGTTGCGCTTGGATAGAGCGTGGCCCCCAGGGTAGGAGGCCGGAGACATTGAGTGGGGAGGTGGAAGATGCGCTACAAGGTGATCTTCGCTGCCGGGTTGGCCATCGGTTACGTCCTTGGCACTCGGGCCGGGCGGGAACGGTACGAGGAGATGAAGCGCCTGGCACAGCGGGTGTCCGACAGCCCGACGATCCAGGAGGCCGCGGGTCTGGTCGGTGCCCAGGCGGCCCGGGTCGCGGACAAGGCCAAGGGCTTGATGGGCGACAAGTTCGGCGGCAAGGTCCCGTTCATGCGCAAGCCCGAGCACGAGCCGTGGTCGGCGGAGTCGGCGGAGAAGGTGCCCAGCGGACCCGGTTGGCCCGACCCCGGAACGACCTGATCGCAGCCACGCCTGACGGCGTGTCGCGCCGGCGACCGGTCGCCCCCGACCACCCGGCGCCTCAGACACCGAGGCTGCGGCGCACCTCCTCAAGCGCCTGCTCGGCGAGGGCGCGCAGTCCCGGGTCGCCGGGATCGAGGCCGGGGTCGAAGACGAACTCCCAGCGCGGCTCATCCGTCCCCGGAACGCGTCTGGCGACCAGCCGCACTCCTCCTCGCGCGTCGAGCGGTACGTGCCTGCTGGCCACGATGGAGGAAGTGACCCGCTCGCGGATGGTCTCCGGCAGCAGGCCGGGCTCCGGAAGCGGCACGCGGTGTGTCTCGCCGTCCGTCATCGCGACGGTGACACCCGTCTCGTCCCACGTCGCCTTGTCCATCAGATGCCAGGGCAGCCGGTGCCCGCCGGGCAGGTGCAGGGCCAGCGTGGTCGCGACCGCGTAACCCCCGCCTTCACCGGCTCCACCGCCCGCGCCGCCCGCGCCGCCGGCTCCTTCGCCCGCCGTGCGGGCGTGGCTGAGCAGCCGCTCGCCCGGTTCGAGGGCGAGAGCCGTACGGACCTCGGACGGCAGGCGGCCTCCGAAGAGGGCGCCGGCGAGGCCGGAGAGCGCGCGGGAGAACGAGGATCCAGCCAACGGGCACCGCCAGGAAACGCGACGATTCGGTACAGCCGCAGGCTAGGCTATCTCCCGAGCAGATCAAGGGTGAGCGCGGCCGACCAGGAGAAGTCCCGGCACCCGTGCCCGGTCCCGTCGAAGGGGTCGAAGCACTCGCGGAACCCGCCCTGCCGGACCAGCCGCAGCGTGCTCGCGACAAGCAGGTCCCGCAGCCGGTCGAGACCGTGTACCTCCGCCGCCCTGCCGAGCAGCCAGTTCGTGCTGATCCAGGACGGGCCACGCCAATATTGGGCACGGTCGAACTCCGGTGCCCTGATCTCGCAGCTCGGCACCGGATATCCGGCCGCGCCCATGAACCGGGTGGATTCCAGAAGCGCGGTCATCGCTTCGACGACATGGCCGGGCATCCCGGGATCGAGCATGGGGCCGAACCCGCCGATGGTGCAGACCGGGACTAGCCGCCCGGCGCGGACGTCCCTGGCGTAGAAGGCGTCGTTGTTCCACAGCCGGTCGAGCAGCGCGGCCCTGATCCGCGCCGCGGCCTCCTGGAACGGCTCGGGATCGGCTCCCACGACCTCGGACGCCAGCCGCGCCAGGGCGTCGCAGGAGAGCAGCCAGATGCCGTTGAACATCGGGTCCTCGACCGCGAACGGGTGCTCGTCCCGGAAGTAGGACGGCGCGTACCCGTGCTCCCGGCACTGCACCGCCAGCCAGAAATACCGGTCGTGGTAGCCGGACCCGCACCTGCCCGCGGGCAGCTCCGCCAGCGGCGCGTCCCATGCGGGGCTGTCGTCCATGCCGGACTCCCACGGGTGGACGATCGCGGCCAGCCCGGCGCCGCCGGCGTCCCTGGTCTCCAGATAGGCGTGCTGGGCCACCAGGGACGGCCAGATCCGCCGTACGAGCCGGGCGGCGAGGTCGCGGTCGGCGGCGTGCCGCCAGATCCACCAGGCGGCGTACGCGTGCAGGGGCGGCTGGGTCAGCCCCGACGTGAGCGCACCGCGCGGCGCGTCCGGGACCTCCTCGGAGCGCCACATGGACGGCCCGGGGAAGTAGCCGTCGGCGTGGTGGAACACGATGTGCGGGACCATGCCGGTCCGCCACTGGCCGCTGAACAGCGAGAGCAGCTCCTGCCCGGCCCGCGCCGTGTCGCGGCGGGCGAGGCCGATCGCGACGAACGCGGAGTCCAGGCTCCATTGGTGGGGATAGATGCCGGGCGCGGGCACGGTGGAGACGCCTGTCCAGTTCGCGTCGAGGACGGCCAGGGCGGCCCGCCCGAGCGCGGCGTCGTCAACAGCGGGACGCCCTTCCACCGGTCCAGATTAATCCCATAAAGCCAAGAAATCATTGAATATGACGGCCCAATTCCAGATGGTGAGCCATGTTTCGGCAGCGCAGCGGCGAGAACTCGCCGGCCTGCTGATCTCGCAGGCCGCCCCCGGTGACCCGGCGTCTGCCAACGAATACGCGAGCGGCCGCCTCGCAGACCGTGAACCTGCCGGACGTCACGATCCGGAAGCGGCCGTCTCGGTCGCCGCGGGCCTCACCAGCCCACTCATCGGCGGAGGGACGCCCACCCGCCGGAAGTCACTCCAGGTAGTCGCGGAGCATCTGGGCCCGGGTCGGGTGGCGCAGCTTGGCCAGCGTCTTCGACTCGATCTGCCGGATCCGCTCGCGGGTCACGCCGAACTCCCGGCCGACCTCCTCCAACGTGCGGGGGTGGCCGTCGGACAGCCCGAACCGGAGCTGGATGATCCGCTGCTCGCGCTCGGACAGGGTGGCGAGGATGTCGTCGAGCTGATCCTGCAGCAGGATGAACGCCGCAGCCTCGATCGGCACCACGGCGTCCGCGTCCTCGATGAAGTCGCCGAGGTCGGAGTCCTCCTCGCCGATCGGCGACTGCAGCGACACCGGCTCCTGCGCGATCCGCTGGATCTCCACCACGCGGTCGATGTGCAGGTCCATCTCCGCCGCGATCTCCTCGGGGGCGGGCTCGCGGCCGAGATCCTGGTGGAGCTGCCGCTGCACCCGGACCAATTTGTTGATCGTCTCGACCATGTGGACCGGAATTCTGATCGTCCGGGCCTGGTCCGCGATGGCCCGGGTGATCGCCTGGCGAATCCACCACGTGGCATAGGTTGAGAACTTGTAACCCTTGGTGTAATCGAATTTCTCGACCGCCCGGATCAGGCCGAGATTCCCTTCCTGGATAAGATCCAGAAAGAGCATTCCGCGTCCCACATAACGCTTGGCGATCGACACGACGAGCCGCAGGTTGGCCTCGATCAGCCGTTCCTTGGCGCGCACGCCCTCCCAGACGAGATCCTCCAGTTCGAGACGGCCCAGACGTATCACGCGGTCGTCGCACAGCTTGTCCTCCGCGAACAGGCCGGCCTCGATCGCCTTGGCGAGCTCCACCTCCTGCTCGGCGGTCAGCAGCGGAACCCTGCCGATCTCCCGCAGGTAGATGCGGACGAGGTCGCTCGTCGGAGCCCGGCGGCCGGCGTCGTCCGCATCCGGTCTGCTCGGCTCGTCGTCACCCTGGGGTTCGAGGACCTCGACTCCGTTCTCCGCGAGCATGCGCACGACACGCTCCAGCGCGTCGGACGGCAACTCGGATTTGTCGAGCGCGGCGGCCACGTCGTCGACCGTGACGCTTCCGCGCTCCCTTCCCTTCGCGACGAGGTCCGCCACCTGGTCTACCGATGGCGGCCCACTTGGTAGCACCGATGCACCCACGCATCACAGTCTGCGGTATGAGCACAACAAAACGGCAGGCCTATTTTTGGCACCTAAGGTAAGGCAGAAGTCAATACCCGATCGCAATCAAAATCAACGTTTACGCGTTGTCGGGATTGGAAAGGAAAGTAATTCATGCCCCGGCGGCACGATCACGCAACACGCGTCGCTGCTGTTCGAGGGCGATGAGTTCGCCGAAGAGGCGGTTGTACTCCTGCTGCTCCTCCACCGGGTTGAGCCGCTGGAGCCGGGCCTTGATCTGCGCGACGGACCGGCCGACCGCGGTCTCCAGCAGCCGGGCGAGCACGGCCGCGCCGTACCGCTCCTCGCCGCCCGCCTCGGTGCGCAGCTCCTCGACGGCGAACCGGGTGAGCGCCGGGCGCAGCTCGTCGTTCGCCGCCGCGAGCAGGCGCTCGACCCACTCCTGCCCGCCGGGGCCGCCCGAGGCGGTGCCGCCCGCGGCCGCGATCACGCCGTACAGCGCGGTGTGCTCGGGCCGGGTGAACGCCTCCCCGCCGAGCGCATCGAACTCGGGCCCGAGCAGGGCGGGCCGTTGGACGGCCAGCTTCAGGGCCTCCGCCTCCAGCCGGGCGACCGGATCGGCCGCCTCCTGCCGGCCCGTGAGTCCCTGGTCGGGGCCGCCGCCGTACTGCCGGCCCTGCTGTCGTCCGTACGGGCCGCCCTGACCGCCCTGACCGCGCTGGCCGTGCTGCGGACCCTGCTGGCCCTGCTGGCCCTGCTGACCACGCTGGCCGAGATGACCGCGCTGACCGCGCTGGCCGTGCTGGCCGTGATGACCGCCCGGCGCGCCCGGGCCGCCCTGGCCGATGGCCTGCTGGACGCGCTGGATGACGAAGCCCTCGTCCATGAAACCGAGCCAGCGGTCCAGGTCCACGACGTACGTCTTGCGCAGCCCGGGGTCCTTGATCGAGGCCACCACAGGGGCGACCGCGTCGAGTGCGCCGAGCCGCCCTTCGTTGGTGGCCAGGTCGTAGCGGGAGATCACGCTGCGGATGGCGAAGGCGAACAGCGGCTCGCGGCTCGCGATCAGGTCGCGGACCGCGGCGTCGCCCTGCTTCACCCGCAGGTCGCACGGGTCGAGGCCGTCGGGCTGCACGGCGACGAACGTCTGGGTGACGAACTTCTGCTCGTCCTGGAACGCCCGCAGGGCGGCCTTCTGCCCGGCCGAGTCACCGTCGAAGGTGAAGATCACCTCGCCGCGGAACTCGGCCTGGTCGAGCAGGAGCCGCCGCAGGACCTTGATGTGCTCCTCGCCGAAGGACGTGCCGCAGGTCGCCACCGCCGTCGGCACCCCGGCCAGGTGACACGCCATGACGTCGGTGTAGCCCTCGACGATGACCGCCTGGGAGCGGCGGGAGATCTCCCGCTTGGCGAGGTCCACTCCGTACAGCACGGAGCTCTTGTGGTAGATCGGGGTCTCTGGGGTGTTGAGGTATTTCGGACCGTCGTCGGAGTCGAGCAGCTTGCGCGCGCCGAAGCCGATGACGTCGCCGGTGATGTCCCTGATCGGCCAGACCAGCCGGCCACGGAACCGGTCGATCGGTCCTCGGCGGCCCTCCTTGGCCAGCCCGCCCTTGATCAGCTCTTGGGACGTGAAGCCCCGGGCCATCAGGTGGCGGGACAGCGCCTCCCACCCCGCGGGCGCGTACCCGACCCCGAACCGCTCGGCGTCCACCCGCTCGAAGCCGCGTTCCGACAGGAACCGGCGGCCCGGTGCCGCGTCGGGCGAGGCGAGCTGCGCGGCGTAGAACTCGGCGGCGGCGCGATGCGCCTCGATGAGCCGGACCCGCTCGCCCTGCTCGCGCCCGGGGACGTAGCCCCCCTGCTCGTAGCGGAGCTGGATGCCGGCGCGCTGCGCGAGGCGCTCGACGGCCTCGGCGAACGTCAGGTTCTCGATCTTCCGGACGAACGTGATGACATCGCCGCCCTCGGCGCAGCCGAAGCAGTAGTAGTAGCCCCGCGCGGGCGTCACGTTGAACGACGGCGATTTCTCGTCATGGAAGGGGCACAGGCCCTTCAGGTTGCCGCCGCCGGCGTTCCGGAGCTGGATGTGCTCCCCCACCACGTCGGCGATCGGCGAGCGCTCCCGCACGAGCGCGATGTCCTCGTCGCTGATCCGCCCTGCACCGCTACGCCCTGCCACGCTCGCGAGTTTAGGCCCTGAGGGATACGTCTCGGGCGGCGCCCGCCCGAGACCGAATCCGGATAACGGGTCGTGACCGAAATCCAGGTCGGTTACAAAGGAACGGTCATACCTCGCTAACGTCGGGCGGGTGGAGATCATGCGATCGGGCAGACTGGCGGCTGTCGTGGCCGCCGCGGCGACGGCCGGGCTCGCCGCGGCATGCGGAGCACCGGCCGGGGTCGCCGGAGTGAGCACGCTGCCGCCCGTGCCCCGCACCGAGGAGCCGCCCTCCGCCGCGGCGGACGGCGCCGTAGGAGCCCCGTCAGGCGGCGCCGCCGGCGGCAGGAGCACCCACATGCGCTCCGTCGTCCCGCCCCCCAGGCCCGAGCCCGTACGGCTCCCGCCGCCCAAGGTGTCGCAGTACACGTACGCGTTCCCGGTCAAGGGGTGCCGCGTGTCGTACGCGCGGCAGCTGCTCGTGCTGCCGAAGACCACGATCTGGGCGGGCAAGGGCTGCTCGTTCGTCTCGCCCGTCGACGGCGTGGTCCGCGAGGTCAACGTGCAGAACAGATGGGTCCCGTCCACCGACCGCGGACAGGACCGTGAGGGCCGGTTCGTCACCATTCTCGGCGATGACGGCGTGCTCTACCTGGGCGGCCATCTCGACTCGGTCGATCCGGGCGTGCAGCCGGGCGCCAAGGTCAAGGCCGGCCAGCCGCTCGGCCGCCTCGGCAACACCGGCAGCGCCCGTGACACCGCCAGCAACCTCTACTTCGCGATCTCCTGGCCGGTCTCCCCGGAGCACTGGTGGATCAGGCGCGGCATGGTCGAGCCCTGGGACTATCTCGACGCCTGGTACAACGGCAACCGAACCCTGTCCCCGAAGAAGGACGTGTTGGCGCTGCGCAAGCGGGTCGGCCGCCTGCCCGCCTGCGACAAACTGTGCACGCCGAAGCCTCCCGCCGCGAAGAGCGAGAAGAACGAGAAGAAGCCGTCCTCCACCAAACGGCTGGAGCAGGCCGCCGATGACACCACCGTGATCACTCCCGGTTAGGAAGTGCCCACCAGGAGGTCGCGGAGTGGGACGTCCGGGTCGGTGAGCCGGGCGGGATCCACGGCGGCGCCGCCGTACCCCGCGCGCACCAGCGCCTGGATCTCGTCGGTCATGTCCCAGACGTTGACGTTCATCCCGGCGAGGACCCGGTTCTCCTTCAGCCAGAAGGCGACGAACTCCAGACGCTCCACCGATCCCCGGTAGACGACCTCGTCATGGCCCGCGATGTCGCCGGAGAACTCCATCCCCAGCTCGAACTGGTCGGTGAAGAAGTACGGCACGCGGTCGTAGACGACGTCCCGACCGAGCATGGCGCGGGCGGCGGCCGGGCCGCCGTTCAGCGCGTTGGCCCAGTGTTCGACCCGGATCGGGCGGCCCAGCAGGGGGTTCATCGCCTCGGCGACGTCGCCGGCGGCGTAGATGTCCGGGTGCGACGTGCGCAGGGAGGCGTCCACGACGATGCCGCCTGCCACCTCCAGCCCGGCGCCGCGGGCCAGCTCGACGTTGGGGGCGGCGCCGATGCCGACCACCACGTCGTCGGCGGGCAGCACCGCGCCGTCCGTCGTGACCACCTCTCGGACGTGCGCCGTCCCTCGCATGCTCCTCACGGAGACGCCGAGGCGCAGATCCACGCCGTGCCGCCGGTGGAGCTCGGCGAAGATCTCCCCGACGGCCGGGCCGAAGGTCCGGTACAGCGGGGTCGGGTCGGGCTCGACGATCGTCACCGCGCAGCCGGCCTCGCGCGCCGCCGCGGCCGTCTCCAGCCCGATCCAGCCGCCACCGATGATCACGACGTTCCCCTGGTGCGCGAAAGCGGCGCGCAGCGCCTGACTGTCGGCGAGCGTGCGCAGGTAGTGCACACCGTCCAGGTCCGCACCCTCCGCCGGGAGCGGGCGGGGCGTCGCCCCCGTGGCGATCAGCAACTTGTCGTACGGCTGCCGCTCGCCGGTCGCCAGGTGGACGGCATGCGCCCCGGGATCGACGGCGGTGGCCGCGACACCGAGCAGCAGCCGCACGTCGTGCTCGGCGTACCAGCCGGGGTCGTGCACGTAGACCTTCGCCACCTCGGTGGACCCTTTGAGATAGCCCTTGGAGAGCGGCGGACGCTCATACGGACGCTCCTGCTCCGCGCCGATCAGCACGATCTCGCCGGCGAAGCCCTCCTCGCGGAGCGTCTGGGCCGCCTTTGCCCCCGCCAGGCCCGCACCCACTATCGCGTACGTCGACATCTGCACCCCTCACTCCCGGCTTTCGCGCAGTATCCGCCTGTGCCGTCCCGGCGTCGATCGGAACGCGCCGGACTGGTATCAGGTGCCCGGGAAAGGCGGCAGGATTCCCTGTCAGGCCGGACGTCAGGCCAGGCGCCGGCGCCAGGCGACCGCCGAGGCGTCGGTAAGCGAGGCGATCTGGTCGACGACGGCGCGCAGCCGCCCGGCGTCGTCGGGGGCGTTCTCGAAGGCGGGGCGCAGCGCCGGTTCGAGTGTCGCGGGCGCGCCCGCGCCGATCAGCGCGGCCAGTTCGGCGATGAGCTCCCGCTGCCGCGCCTGGGCCGCGTGGTGTGCCTCGCGCGACATCACATAGTGCGCGGTGACGCCCTTGAGCAGCGCGCACTCCAGCCGCGTGCTCCTGGGGACGACGAGGTCCGCCGAGTGTCGCCCGGCCGGGGGTTCCGGCAGGTACGCGTACGCCTCCCGGGTGGCGTCCTGTGCGGACCTGCAGAAGCGGCCGATGAGCGAGCTGGTGAGGCGCTTGAGGGAGGCGAGGTCGTCGAGGCCCCCGACGAACGGCCCGGCGAAGCTCGCGGGCCAGACCGGGTCGGCGACCAGCCGCGCGAACGTCTCCGCCAGCTCGGCGAGGTCGGCGTCGGGGGCGTACCACTTCCGGGTCAGGCGGCAGACCTCCAGGCGCTCCTCGGGGTCGCGGAGCGCCTCGGGGGTGACGTGGCCGCAGTGCAGGGCGTCCTCCAGATCGTGCACGGAGTAGGCGACGTCGTCGGCCCAGTCCATGATCTGCGCCTCGAAGCTGACCCGGTAGTCGGGGGTGCCCTCCCGTACCCAGGCGAAGATGGGCGCGTCATCCGGATAGACGCAGTACGGCCCGCCGGCGCGGGCGTGGGGGACGCCGGGGACCCGGCAGGCGCCGCTCGTCCAGGGGTACTTGCAGACGGCGTCGAGCGCCGCCCTGGTGAGGTTGAGCCCGGCGCTACGGCCGTCCTCGGTGAGGACCTTGGCTTCCAGCCGGGTGAGCAGCCGCAGGTTCTGCGCGTTGCCCTGGAAGCCGCCGCACGGGGCGGCGACCTCGTTCAGCGCGGCCTCGCCGTTGTGGCCGAACGGCGGGTGCCCGAGGTCGTGGGCGAGGCAGGCGGTCTCGACGAGGTCGGGGTCCCGGCCGAGGAGCTTGCCCATCTCCCTGCCGATCTGGGCGCATTCAAGTGAGTGGGTGAGCCGGGTGCGGTTGCTGTGCAGGCTGTGGTCGGACGGCGTGACCACCTGGGTCTTGGCCGCGAGCCTTCGGAGGGACGCGCTGTGCATGACCCGGGCGCGGTCCCGCTCGAAGGCGCCGCGTTCAGGGTTGCCCGGAGGTTCGGGCACCCATCGTGCCTGGTCGTGCTCGTTGTAGCGGATCATCTGTCCTCCCTCCCCATGTCGGGGAAGCAGGAGAGTACCCCTTCGAGTCTCATTTCACGACAAACGCCTTTGAAACCCTCAGTGACGGACGCTCCAATCGAGGGCACGCGCTATGGGAACGCCGGGACGGTAGGCGAGGTGCAGGTAGGTGGGGGCGTCGAGGACCGTGAGGTCGGCCCGTCGGCCGGGGGCGAGGACGCCGATGTCGTCGCGGCGCAGAGCGCTCGCGCCGCCCGCGGTCGCCGCCCACAACGCCTCGGCCGGGGTCATCCGCATCTCGCGCACCGCGAGCGCGACGACAAGGGGCATCGAGGAGGTGTAGCACGATCCGGGATTGCAGTCCGTCGCGAGCGCGACCGTCACCCCGGCGTCGAGCAGGCGCCGCGCGTCGGGATAGGGCGAGCGCGTCGAGAACTCGACCCCCGGCAGCAGGGTCGCGACCGTGGCCCCGTCGGCCAGGGCGTCCACATCGGCGTTCGTGAGGTGCGTGCAGTGGTCGACGCTCGCGGCGCCGAGCTCGACCGCGAGCCGGACGCCCGGCCCGGCGGAGAGCTGGTTGCCGTGCACGCGAAGGCCGAGCCCCGCGGCCTGCCCGGCGACGAGCACCGCGCGGGCCTCCTCCCCGTCGAAGGCGTGCGGGCTGGCCGGCTCGCAGAAGACGTCGATCCACCGGGCGTACGGGGCGCAAGCCGTGAGCATGTCACCGGTCACGAGCCGTACGTACTCGTCGCGGGCGGCCCCGGCGGGCACGACGTGCGCGCCGAGATAGGTCGTCTCCTCGGTGACCTCGCGGGCCAGGCGCAGCGCGCGCACCTCGTCCGCGACCGTCAGACCGTAGCCGCTCTTGATCTCGACCGTGGTGGTTCCCTGGGCGCGCATCTCCGCGACCCGGGCGCGTAGCAGCGCGCGCAGGTCGTCATCGCCCGCCGCCCGCGTGGCGGCGACCGTGGTGGCGATCCCGCCTCCGTCGTACGGGATGCCCTCCATGCGGGCGGCGAACTCCGCCGCGCGGTCCCCGGCGAACACCAGGTGGGCGTGGGAGTCGACGAACCCGGGGATCACCGCCCGGCCTCCGAGGTCGCGCCGGTGGTCGGCGCCGGGCGCCCGCGAGGCGGGCCCGATCCACGCGACGCGCTCGCCGTCCACGACCACCGCCGCGTCACGGAGCAGGCCGAGGGGCGAGCCGTCCCCGGCGGACGGGTCGTTCGTGACGAGCTCGGCGATCCCGGTGAGCAGCGTCGTGGTCATGCGTCCTCCCATAGCGGTTCGACGGCCCTGGCCGGCAGGGCGGCCACGACCTCGAAGGTGACGTCCCTGGCGAGGCCGCCGGCAAGCCGGGCGTCCGCCGCGTGCCATCTCACCGGGCTCATGGGAACTCTTGCGCTCAAAAAGTTCATCACAGTCATCATGCGGCATTCAGGAGGCTCGTCCGGCGACGTCTTCGACGGTGCCGGTCAGCGTGCGGGTCACCGTGCCGGTCGGTATGTGCCACCGAAGCGCCAGGCACGCGAAAAAGACGCGAGAAGCACGTGAAATCGGCCGCATCCCCGAAGCAGGCGGCCGCCTTCCGCTATATCGCCGATCGCATTTCTGTCAATGGCCCGGTGAACCCGGTTCGCCACGCGACGTGTCCGACACGGACGCGACGCGGCGCCGACCGAGATGATCACCCGCCATCACCGTTCGACCTGTTCACGGCGGGTGGCCGCACCCACGGGCTGGGCGGAGGAGATCCGGATCCGGGCCGCACGCGGCACGGCTCGACGGCGGAGAACCATGCTGTCCCCAAGGTGACATCACCCTGAATTATTGACTGCCAATCTCACCATATTCCGCCGTATGACGAGTATCGCAATCTTGCCGACGACCACCCCCGTGGTAACTATCAGTATCCAGACGGTAACCCTCAGTACTGGAGGCTCTCAGTATGAGAAAGGTCCCCCTGCTCATACGGCTGACCGCCGTAGGGGCGGCGTCGGCCACGCTGCTCACCGGCACCGTGACCGCAGCAGCGGCCGCGACGGCCGCCCGACCGCCCATCCCCAGGGGCACGATCCGCGGCGCCAGCGCTCCCGACGGCATCCCCGGCCACTACATCGTCGTGCTCAAGAACACCGGGGACAACCGAAGGCGCGGCGCCGAACGCGTCGCGACTGACCTCGCGGCCAAGCACAACGGCACCCTGCGGCACATCTTCCGCAAGGTGATGATGGGCTTCTCCATCAAGATGAACCAGACGGACGCCGAGCGGCTGGCCACCGACAGCGCCGTCAGCTACGTGGAGCAGGACCAGAAGGTCTCGATCAACGACACCCAGCGGAACGCCACCTGGGGGCTGGACCGCATCGACCAGGCGTCGCTGCCGCTCAGCGGCACCTACACCTACCCGACAACCGCGTCCAACGTGCACGCGTACGTCATCGACACCGGCATCCTGACCACGCACAGCGACTTCGGCAGCCGGGCGAGCAGCGGGTACGACTTCCTCGACAACGACACCGACGCGACCGACTGCAACGGCCACGGCACCCACGTCGCCGGGACCATCGGCGGCAGCACGTACGGCGTCGCCAAGGGCGTCAAGCTCGTCGCCGTCCGCGTGCTCGACTGCTCCGGCAGCGGCGCCGTTTCCGGCGTTATCGCGGGCGTCGACTGGGTGACGGCGAACGCGATCAAGCCGGCGGTGGCCAACATGAGCCTCGGCGGCGGCGCGAGCTCCGCCCTGGACAGCGCCGTGTCGAGGTCCATCGCGTCCGGCGTCACCTACGGCGTGGCCGCGGGGAACGACGGCGCGGACGCCTGCGCCGGCTCACCGGCCCGGGTCCCCGCCACGATCACGGTGGGCGCGACCTCCGCCAGCGACGGCCGGCCGTCCTGGTCGAACTACGGGACCTGTCTGGACGTGTTCGCCCCCGGCGACTCCATCACCTCCGACTGGATCAGCAACACCACCTCGACGAACACGATCAGCGGCACCTCGATGGCCACCCCGCACGTCGTCGGGACGGCGGCGCTGGTCCTCGGCCTCAACCCCGCGGCGACGCCCGACCAGGTGGCCTCGACGATCGTCTCCCAGGCCACATCCGGCAAGGTGACCGACGCGGGAACCGGCTCGCCGAACCGGCTGCTCTACACCGGCGGGCTCGGTGGCACCACGCCCAGCCCGTCTCCGTCTCCGTCGGCGTCACCGACCCCGACGCCCACGCCGACACCGACGCCCAGGCCGACCCCGACACCGACACCGCCGGGCAGCACCACCGTCTACTCCGACGGCTTCGAGACGTTCACCGGCTGGATCACCAACCCCGACCTCACCGACACCGCCACCACCGGCCAGTGGATGCGCGCCCAGCCGCAGCCGACCGGCGCGAACGGCATCGCCACCCAGATCGGCCCCGCCGGCGGCAGGTACGACCTGGTCACCGGGCCGTTGGCCGGAATCGACGCCGGTTCCTTCGACGTGGACGACGGGGTCACCTCGGTCCAGTCACCGCCGATCAAGCTGCCCTCCTCCGGGAAGCTGACCCTGGCCTTCAACTGGTATTTCGCCCACCTCAACAACGCCACCAGCGCGGACTACTTCCGGGTGCGCGTGGTGGGCGCGACAACGAAAACGGTGCTGAAGCAGCTCGGATCGCCGACCAACCGGCCCGCCGCGTGGGCCAGAGCCACCGCCGACCTCTCCTCCTACGCCGGTCAGACCGTGCGGATCCTCATCGACACCGCTGATCTGGACACGCCGAGCCTCATCGAGGCGGCCGTCGACGGCGTGGCCGTCACGCGCACCTGACGCGACGCGACACCGGAAAGACGGCCGGTACGGCTCACAGCGAGTCGTACCGGCCGTCTTTTCACGCCTTCCGTAGCAGCCGGAGCAGCCGCGGCCGGAGCGGCCGCGGTGCGCGACTCAGCGGGTGTCGGAGCCCTCGGAGGCGAGGGCCGCGCGCCCGGCCTCCAGGCGGGCGACCGCGACACGGAACGGCGAGCACGAGACGTAGTCGAGGCCGATCTCGTGGCAGAAGTGCACCGAGGCCGGGTCGCCTCCGTGCTCGCCACAGATGCCGATCTTGAGCTCGGGGCGGGTGCGCCTGCCCTCCTCGACGGCGATCCGCATCAGCCGGCCGACCCCCTCCCTGTCGATCGACTCGAACGGCGAGACGCCGAAGATGCCGAGGTCCAGGTACTTGCCGAAGAAGGCGCTCTCCACGTCGTCCCGGGAGAAGCCCCAGGTCATCTGGGTGAGGTCGTTGGTGCCGAAGGAGAAGAACTGGGCCGCCTCGGCGATCTGCCCGGCGGTCAGGGCCGCCCGCGGCACCTCGATCATCGTGCCGATCAGCGCGTCCACCCCCGCGTCGGCGAGGATGCCGAGCGCCTCCTCGCGCACGCTCTCCAGCTCCTGCACCGCGCCCACCAGCGGGATCATGATCTCGGCCCTGGGGTTCGCGCTCTCCTTGGCCGCGTCGGCGATCGCGCGCACCTGCATGGCGAACAGGCCGGGGATGACCAGGCCGAGCCGCACGCCGCGCAGGCCCAGCATCGGGTTCTGCTCGTGCAGCCGCTTCACGGCGTCGAGCAGCCTGCGGTCCTTGTCCTCCGCCGTGTCGCCGGCCAGCGCCACCTTGACGGACAGCTCGGTGTAGTCGGGCAGGAACTCGTGCAGCGGCGGGTCGATGAGCCGGATCGTGACCGGCAGACCGTCCATCGCGGCGAAGATCCCGGCGAAGTCGGCCTTCTGCAGCGGTTCGAGAGCGTCGAGCGCCGCCTGCCGCTCCTCGCCGGTGGAGGCCAGGATCAGGTCCTCGACCAGCTTGCGCCGGTCGCCGAGGAACATGTGCTCGGTACGGCACAGCCCGATGCCCTGGGCACCGAACGCGCGGGCGCGGGCGGCGTCCTCCGGCGTGTCGGCGTTGGCCCGTACGGCGAGGCGCCGCACCGTGTCGGCGTGCCGCATGATCCGGTCCACCGCGACAACCAGCTCGTCCTCGACCGGGCCGCCCTCGAAGTACTCCATAACCGGCGAGGCCACCACGGGCACCTCGCCCAGGTAGACGGCCCCGGTGCTGCCGTCGATCGAGATCACGTCGCCCTCGTTGACGACGACGCCGCCGGGCGCGGTGAAGCGGCCGGCGCGCGTGTCCACGCCCAGTTCCTCGGCGCCGCACACGCAGGTCTTGCCCATGCCGCGGGCGACCACGGCCGCGTGTGAGGTCTTGCCGCCGCGCGAGGTGAGCACGCCCTGGGCGGCGATCATCCCGGCCAGGTCGTCCGGGTTGGTCTCCCGGCGGACGAGGATGACTGCCTCACCCCGGCCCGCCAGCTCGACGGCCTTGGCCGAGGTGAAGACGGCCTTGCCCACGGCGGCGCCGGGCGAGGCGTTCATGCCCGTGGTGAGCCGGGTGTTGTCGGCGGTGGCGGAGAAACGCGGGAACATGAGCTGCGCGAGCTGGTCGCCGGAGACGCGGCTGACCGCCTCGTCGATGTCGATCAGGCCCTCGTCCACGAGCTGCGTGGCGATGCAGAAGGCCGCGCCCGCCGTACGCTTGCCGACCCGGGTCTGCAGCATCCACAGCTTGCCGCGCTCGATCGTGAACTCGATGTCGCACAGGTCGCGGTAGTGATTCTCCAGCGTGCCCATGATGTCGAGCAGCTCGCGGTAGGAGGCGGGGTCGATCCGCTCCAGGTCCTGCAGCGGCACGGTGTTGCGGATGCCGGCCACCACGTCCTCGCCCTGGGCGTTCTGCAGGTAGTCGCCGTACACGCCCTGATGGCCGGAGCCGGGGTCGCGGGTGAAGGCGACGCCGGTGCCCGAGTCCATCCCGATGTTGCCGAAGACCATCGCGACGACGTTGACGGCCGTGCCGAGGTCGGCCGGAATGCGCTCCTGTCGCCGGTACAGCACGGCCCGCGGCGCGTTCCACGAGTCGAAGACGGCCCGGATCGCCAGCTCCATCTGCTCGCGGGGGTCGGCGGGGAACTCCCGCCCCTTCTCCGTCCGGACGATCTTCTTGTACGTCTCGACGAGGCACTGGAGGTCGGCGGCGTCGAGGTCGGTGTCCTGGCGGGAGCCCTTCAGCTCGTCGAGCGCGGCCTCGAACAGCTCGCCCTCGATGCCCAGCACGGTCTTGCCGAACATCTGGATGAGCCGGCGGTAGGAGTCCCACGCGAAGCGCTCGTTGCCCGCCTGCTTGGCCAGCCCGACCACGGAGGCGTCGTTGAGCCCGATGTTGAGGACGGTCTCCATCATGCCCGGCATGGAGAACTTCGCCCCGGACCGGACGCTGACGAGCAGCGGGTCGGCCGCGTCGCCGAGGCGCTTGCCCATCCGCGTCTCCAGCGCGTCAAGGTGGGCGGCGATCTCGGCGGCCAGGCCGTCGGGCACGTCGCCCTCGGCGAGGTAGTGCCGGCAGGCGTCGGTGGTGATCGTGAAGCCAGGGGGTACCGGGAGACCAAGATTGGTCATTTCCGCAAGATTGGCGCCCTTTCCACCGAGCAGATCCTTGAGATCCTTGTTGCCCTCGGTGAAGTCATAAACAAACTTGCGCACGCGAGCTCCTTCGGCGACTTCAATTACACGGGTCCGTCCGCATTCGCACTGTACCGACCAACATCCCGATGAAACATCACCAGTCGAGAGATATCGTGTTTACGCAGGTAGATGGGCACAATGAGGTCTAATCCACTCTACGTCCGATTAAAAATGATCGATTTTCTCAGATCGGCAAGGAGTGGTATAAACCAATTCGGCGCGACATTGGAGATCATTCATCTCGCGTTAATTGGTGTAGACCATTACGCTTTCCGATGTCATACGGCTTTCGCGGCAGGACACGGCGATCAAGTAACGCGAACACCGAAGCGGCGACGCCTAGGATTACCTCAACCCTCCGAACATGATCTGCAGCGGAGGGTGTTCGCATGTCACCAAAGTTCTGGCATATCGCCATCTCGGGGATCGTGGCACTCGCCGCGACGGGCTGCGGCCCGGGCCGGGCCCAGATCACGCCCACTCATATGGACGGCGTCTCCATCATCCAGTCACCGCAGTCCCTGACCTGGGGGGCGTGCGAGGGGGTTCCCGCGTCGGCGGGCTTCCAGTGCGCGACGCTGAAGGTGCCGCTCGACTACTCACACCCGGAGGGCCAGACGATCGGGATCGCCCTCGTCCGGCACCCGGCCACCGACAAGCAGAACCGGATCGGCTCGCTGGTCTTCAACTTCGGCGGGCCGGGCGGCTCGGGCGTGTCCACGCTGCTGGACGCCGCGTTCGCCTTCGCCACCCTGAACAAGCGCTACGACCTGGTCAGCTTCGACCCGCGCGGCGTGGACCGCAGCAGCGGCATCAGGTGCATGGACAGCGCCGAGCTGGAGCGGTACCTCGCCAGCGAGCCCAGTGCGGACACCACGGAGGAGACCCACCTGCTCAAGGGGTTCGCGAAGGCCTGCGAGCAGAACGCCGGGCCGATCCTGCCGTACGTCGGCACCCTCAACGCGGCCCGCGACCTGGAGACGATGCGCGCCGCGCTCGGCGACGAGCATCTCAACTATCTGGGCTTCTCCTACGGCACGCACCTGGGCGCCCTCTACGCGACGCAGTACCCCAAGCAGACGGGACGCATGGTGCTCGACTCCGCCCTCGACCCGTCGGTGGGCATGCTGGAGACGGCCACCACCCAGGTCAGGGGCTTCCAGAAGGCGTACGGAAACTACCTCAACGCCTGCGTGGGACAGCCGAAGGGCTGCCCGATCGGCAAGACCACCGCGTCGGCGAACGCCGCCGTGCTCAAGCTCATCGACAGCCTGGAGGCCCACCCCGCGCAGTCCGGCGGGCGCACGGTCACCGCGACCGTCGCCAGGACCGCCGTCGCCCAGGCGCTCTACAGCAAGATGGCCTGGCCGCTGCTCACCGAGGCGCTGCACCAGGCCATGAAGGGCGACACGAGCGGCCTGCTGGCCCTCGCCGACCAGTACGGCGGGCGCCGGCCGGACGGGTCGTACTCGACCCTGCAGATGTCGCTGCCCGCCATCCTGTGCGCGGACACCACCGCCCGGCCGAGCATCGAGGAGGCCGAGCGGGTGGCCCACGACCTCAAGAAGGAGTCACCGATCTTCGCCATCACCGTGGCGAGCTCGGGCATCTGCAGCGTGTGGCCCGTCCCGGGCGAGGACACCAACAGGCACATCGACGCCTCCGGGGCCAACCCGATCGTGGTCGTCGGCGTGACCCACGACCCCGCCACGCCGTTCCAGTGGGCGCCGAGACTGACCGAGCAGCTGCGCAGCGCCGTGCTGGTCACGCTGAAGGGCGAGGGGCACGGAGCCTACGGCCAGAACAACCGGTGCGTGGACAACGCGGTCAACTCCTACCTGCTGAACGGCAAGGTCCCGCCCAAGGGTCTGGTCTGCGGCTGACCCCGGGGCCGACGGCAGCGGAAGCGTCGGCGGCACAGTAACGGGAAAGCACCCGCCGGCCGGGCCGGCGGGTGCTTTCCGTGTGCGGCTGATCGCCGCTCAGTCGTTGAGGTGCGTGCGGAGGTAGGACTCGACCTGGTCGAGCGAGACGCGCTGCTGCTCCATGGTGTCGCGCTCCCGGATGGTCACCGCGTTGTCCTCAAGGGTGTCGAAGTCCACGGTGATCGCGAACGGCGTGCCGATCTCGTCCTGGCGGCGGTAACGGCGGCCGATCGCACCCGCGTCGTCGAAGTCGACGTTCCAGCGGCGGCGGAGCTGCGCCGCGAGGTCGCGGGCCTTCGGCGACAGGTCGGCGTTGCGGGACAGCGGCAGCACCGCGACCTTCACCGGGGCCAGCCGGTGGTCGAGGCGCATGACCGTGCGCTCCTCCATGACGCCCTTGGCGTTGGGCGCCTCGTCGACCGTGTAGGCGTCGAGCAGGAAGGTCAGCGTCGCCCGGTCCACACCGGCCGCGGGCTCGATGACGTACGGCACGTAGCGCTCGCCGGACTCCTGCTCGAAGAACGACAGGTCGGTGCCGGACGCCTTACCGTGCGCGGTGAGGTCGAAGTCGGTGCGGTTGGCGATGCCCTCCAGCTCGCCCCACTCAGAGCCGGTGAAGTTGAAGCGGTACTCGATGTCCACCGTGCGCTTGGAGTAGTGGGACAGCTTCTCTTTCGGGTGCTCGTAGAGCCGGATGTTGTCCTTGTTGATGCCGAGGTCGACGTACCAGCGCAGGCGCTCGTCGATCCAGTACTGGTGCCACTCCTCGTCGGTGCCCGGCTTGACGAAGAACTCCATCTCCATCTGCTCGAACTCGCGGGTGCGGAAGATGAAGTTGCCCGGCGTGATCTCGTTGCGGAACGACTTGCCGATCTGGCCGATGCCGAACGGGATCTTCCTGCGTGCCGACTGCTGCACGTTGAGGTAGTTGATGAAGATGCCCTGCGCGGTCTCGGGGCGGAGATAGGCCAGGCCGGACTCGTCCTCCACCGGACCGAGGAACGTCTTCAGCAGGCCGCTGAACTGCCGGGGCTCGGTGAACGCGCCCTTGTTGCCGCAGTTGGGGCAGGTGATGTCCGCGAGGCCGCCCGCGGGCGCCTTGCCGTGCTTCTCCTCGTACGCCTCCAGGAGGTGGTCGGCGCGGTAACGCTTGTGGCAGGACTGGCACTCGGTCAGCGGGTCGGTGAAGGTCTCGACGTGGCCGCTGGCCTGCCACACCTCGGGCGCGAGGATGACGCAGGAGTCGAGGCCGACGACGTCGTCGCGGCCCTGCACCACGGCCTTCCACCACTCGCGCTTGACGTTGTTCTTCAGCTCGACACCGAGGGGGCCGTAGTCCCACGACGCCCGCAGGCCTCCGTAGATCTCGCTCGACGGGTAGACGAGCCCGCGGCGCTTGGAGAGGCTGACGATCGTTTCCATGACGTCGGTGCGACGTGCCATTGGTGAGAACTCCATCCGGCTGGGTGTCGGGTTGGGATCGTGCGCACACGCGCGGGGCCGCCCAACGGGCCTCCCGCTGTCTCGGGCGGCGTCTCGCCCGCTATCTGCTCGATCTCCTCCAAGCTTAGGGGAATCCCGGCGTCACTTGCTCAGGCTTGGTCCAGTAGGCGCGCCGAGTCCGCCCGCGCGTCGTCGATCGGCTCGAACGCGCTCGGCTCGTTGATCATCAAAGTCATCAGCGGGTACATCGCCATCCGGGCCGCGCCCAGCGCCCGGCGGTAGAACCCGGCGCCCTCCCACTCGCTGACCAGGGCCCACAGGTCCGGCTCGTCGACCGACCTGCCGATCTGCCCGCGCACATATCCGGGCTGGGCGGCGAGAACGTCGAGGATGTCCCGGGCCTGCGCGGTGAAGTCGTCCGCCTGCGCGGCGGGCACCGAATAGCGGATCAGAGCCAGCATGCGGCCCAGCATGCCACGCCTCAGGACATGAGCGGGTGCGCCGGCACTAGGCTCGGCATGTGGCAGGTGACACAGGGCCCGGCAAGGGGTCCAGCAAGGGGTCTGGCGGGCCGAGGGTTCCGGCGCATCCCCTGGCCAGGAAGCCGGCCGGGAACCCGGCGCACAACCCGGCACGCGGCTCGGCACGGAGTTCGGCATGGAGTTCGGCACGGCCCGCGGCGGGCAGGGCGGCGAAGCGCCCGCTCCCGCCGGGCGAGCAGTTCTTCACGCCGGGCGCGACGGGGCTGCGGCGGGCGGTGGAGACCAGGAGCGCGACCGCGCTGGTGTTCCTCTTCCAGCTCCCGCGCTGGGTGATCCCGATCGTCTTGGTCGTACTGATGCTGACCGGCGTGGTGGTCGCCGACTGGCGGGGCGGGCTCGCCGTGCTGCCCGTGCTGGCGTTCGTGCTGTGGCTGGCCTACATGTCCTGGCCGTCTCTGCGCGCCGGCGGGCGCCTCCTCCGGGTGGCGTTGGTCACGTTCCTCGTCCTGCTGGCGGCCAGCCGCTTCGGACTGTTCTGATCAGACCTGTTCTCTGATTAGACCTGTTCTGATTCGGTCCACCCTGGTTCAGCGCACCATGTCGGTTTTGACAATGGTTTTCATTTTGCCGGATACTTGTGGCGTGATGTCCCGTATGCGCTCCCTCGGCCTCGCCGGCACCCTGCTGATCGCCACGACCGCCACCGCCGCCTGCGGCGCGGGCAATGCCGCCACCGGCGACGGCAAGCCCGCCGTGATGGCCGCCTTCTATCCCCTCCAGTGGATCTCACAGCAGGTGGGCGGGGCGGACGTCTCCGTCACCGGCCTCACCAAGCCGGGCACCGAGCCGCACGACCTGGAGCTGACCGCGCGCCAGGTGGCCGACATCAAGGACTCGTCCCTCGTCGTCTACATCAAGGGCGTCCAGCCGGCCCTGGACGAGGCGGTGGACGGGCACGCGTCCGGCAAGGCGTTCGACGCCGCCGCCGCGGTGTCCACCATCCCCGCGACGGGGGATGACGAGGGCCACGGGGAGCAGGGGCACGCCGACCACGCCGACCCCACCTACGACCCGCACGTCTGGCTCGACCCGAGCCGCTTCGCCACCGTCGCAACGCAGCTCGGCGAACGGCTGGCCGGGGTCGACCCCGCCCATGCCGCCGCGTACAAGCAGCGCGCCGCCACGACGGCGTCCGCGCTGACCGCCCTGGACGGCGAGTACCGCAAGGGCCTGACGACGTGCGCCGGTCGCGCGATCGTGACCAGCCACTCCGCCTTCGGCTACCTGGCCGACCGGTACGGCCTCGAACAGATCTCCGTCAGCGGCATCGACCCGGAGACCGAGCCCTCGCCCACGCGCCTCGCCGAGGTGGCCGATATCGCCAGGCAGAAGAATGTGACTACCATTTTCACCGAGGAGCTCGTCAGCCCGAAGGTGGCCGAGATCCTCGCCAAGGAGGTCGGCGCCAAAACGGCCGTGCTCAATCCGATCGAGAGCGCGCCCGGCGACGGAGACTACCTCTCCGAGGCACGCCGCAATCTCGAAACGCTGAGGACCGCGCTTGGGTGCTCCTGATCCTGGAAGGGTGATCGCGCCATGTCTGCCGCGTTCACGATGACCGGCGGCGAGGTCGCCCTCGACGGCCGGCCCATCCTGCGCGGCGTCGACCTGTCCGTCGAGGACGGGGAGTTCGTCGTCGTGCTGGGCGCCAACGGCTCCGGCAAGTCCACGCTCGTCCGCGCCCTTCTCGGGCTCGTCCCGCTGGCGGGCGGCTCCGTCATGCTGTACGGCAGGCCGCCCGCGAGGTTCCGCGACTGGAAGCGGATCGGATACGTGCCGCAGCGGCTGTCCGTCGGCGGCGGGGTGCCCGCCACGGTCCGCGAGGTGGTCTCGTCCGGCCGGATCGCCCGGCAGAGCCGCTTCCGGCGGACCAGCGCGGCCGACCGGCAGGCCGTCGCCGCCGCCCTCGACGCCGTGGGGCTCGCCGACCGGGCCGCCGACCCCGTGCAGGCACTCTCCGGAGGTCAACAGCAGCGGGTGCTCATCGCCCGCGCGCTGGCCGGCGAGCCGGACGCCTTCGTGATGGACGAGCCGACGGCCGGCGTCGACGCCGCGAGCCAGCGCCTCCTCGCCGGCACCCTCGCCGAGCTGAGGGAACGCGGCAAGACGGTGATCCTGGTCGCACACGAACTCGGCCCGCTCGAACCTCTGATCACCCGCGCGATCGTCCTCCGCGAGGGTCGTGTCGCGTACGACGGCGTGCCTCCGGCCGCCACCGAGGCCGGGGTCGGGCACGGCGTCGGGCACGGCGTCGGGCACGGCGTCGGCGCGTCCGGGCACGAGCACGTCCACCCCCACGCCCACACGCACACCGGCCCGCTGAGCGGCTGGCCGGACGTCATCGGATCCCGGTCCTCGGTCGGCGAGGCCAGTGCGGCAGGCGAGGCATGAGCGGCATCTTCACGTACGACTTCATGGTCCTGGGACTGATCGCGGCGGTGTTCGTCGGCCTCGCCGCCCCCGTCGTCGGCACGTTCATCGTCCAGCGCCGCCTCGCGCTGCTGGGCGACGGCGTCGGGCACGTCGCGCTGACCGGCGTCGCGCTGGGGTTCCTGACCGGCACCTCTCCCGTGCTGACCGCCGTCATCGTGGCCACGCTGGGCGCCATCGCCATCGAGCTGGTGCGGGCCCGCGGCCGGACCAGCGGCGACGTGGCCCTGGCCCTGCTGTTCTACGGCGGGATCGCGGGCGGCGTGCTCCTCATCTCCCTGTCGCCGGGCAAGAGCAACTCCACGCTGACGTCCTACCTGTTCGGCTCGATCTCGACCGTGGCCGTCGAGGACGTGTGGGTGATCGGCATCCTGGCCGCGGCCGTGCTCGCCGTCGTCGCGATCTTCGGACGGGAGCTGTTCGTACTCTGCCAGGACGAAGAGGTCGCCCGGGCGAGCGGGCTTCCGGTGCGCTTCCTCAGCCTGCTGATCGCGGTGACCGCGGCCCTCACGGTCGTCATCGCGATGCGCGTGGTGGGGCTGCTCCTGGTGAGCGCCCTGATGGTCGTCCCCGTGGCGACCAGCCAGCAGATCATGCGCAGCTTCCGCGGCACCATGGTCCTCGCCACGGCACTCGGCGTGGTCGCCACGGTCGGCGGCCTGACCTCGGCGTTCTACATCGACGTGCCTCCGGGATCGGCGATCGTGTTGATCGCGCTCGCCGGCTTTGTACTGTCCCTCGGGATAGGTAGATTCGTACGGCGAAGCCGTACCTGGGAGTCCACACCATGAGCAAGAGCAGCGACGCCGTTCACGCGATCCTCAGGCAGAGCGAGGGGTTCCGGAGCGCCCAGGACATCTTCACGAAAATGCGGGCGGACGGCGCCAAGATCGGTCTGACCACCGTCTACCGAGCGCTCCAGTCGCTCTCGGACGATGGCCGGGTGGACATGCTGCGCACCGACGAGGGCGAGTCGGTCTACCGGGCCTGCGAGAGCGACATTCACCACCACCATCTCGTGTGCCGCCGCTGCGGGCGCACGGTGGAGGTGGACGGGCCCGCCGTCGAGCGCTGGGCCGAGGCCGTCGGCGCCGAGCACGGCTTCATCGAGGTGACCCACACCGTCGAGGTGTTCGGCACCTGCTCCGGCTGCGCGGCCGCCGCCGGGAGCCGCTGACCGGTTCATGCCGATCTGCCCGCTCGGCCCGCGCCGGGCGCTCTCCGCGAGGTACGCTGCCCCCGCCGACGTAGGGAGATGCCGTGCCGTTCAGCCATGACATGGTGTACTCGCTGGCCACCGTGGTCGATCTGATCAACACCTCGCCCGCGGCGGGCGGCGGTGAGGGCCTGGAGAGCGTCGAGGACCTGCGCGCGTTCGTGCGGCGGCACGTGATCAGCGGCGTGGAGGATCTGGACGCCGACGACCTTTCCCAGGTGCGGGAGCTGCGCGACGCCTTCCACGAGGTCTTCACCGCCCGCGAACGCGACACGGCCGTCTCCCTGCTCAACACGCTGCTCGGCCGTACCCGCATAACGCCGAGCCTCGCCGAACACGACGGTTTCTCGCTGCACATCCACTACTTCGCCCCGGGGGCGTCGCTCGCCGAGCACCTGGCCGCCGACTGCGGGGTCGCGCTCGCCCACGTGCTGGTCGAGGACGAGCGTGAGCGGCTGCGCACCTGCGCCGCGCCCGACTGCTCCCACGTGTTCGTGGACGAGTCCCGCAACCGCTCCCGGGTCTACTGCGACAGCCGTACATGCGGCAACCGGATGCACGTCGCGGCCTACCGCGCCCGCCGCCGCGCCTAACTGTCTCCGGGCGATCTGCTGCAGCAGGTAGCCGCCCCGTCTCATGCAGCTGATCTACCGCTCGGGGCCCAGGTAGGCAAGGACCGCCGCCAGGAGCCGCCGGTCCACGCGTGTCAGCGTGCCCACGCCTCTGGGGCCGCACTCGATCCGGCCGAGCCCTCCGTGCACCGGCACCGTCAGCGTCGCCGGGCCCTCCTGCCTGCCGGCGACCACGCGGGTGCCGTCCGCCAGCGTCACGGCCGCCCATCTGGCCTCCAACGCGGTCCGCACGGCCACGGCCACCCGGCCGAGAGAACGCCAGCTGCGCGACGCCTCCCAGCAGGCTCACGGCCACGCCCCCGACCATCCAGGCGTATTGCCGCCGCTCGACCCGCACGCTGCGCCGCCAGCGGAGTACGAGCCCGCAGAACCCGATCGCCGCCATGATCCACGTGGTGAACTGGCCGACGGCGGCCGACAGGACCGCGAACAGGGTGAGCGTCGACTCCGAGACCCGCAGCGGCCGGCCCGCGGCGTAGCCGCTCAGCACGAGCCCTACGGTGTGCAGGGCGATCGCGATACCGGAGATCCACGCGAACGCGCGCCAGCGGCGCGAGGGCAGCCGTCCTTCGGGGAAGAGCAGCGGGACGAAGATCCAGCCGTAGAAGACAGCGGTAACGGAGAAGAGCGGGGTGACCAGCCAGAGCGGCACCCCGCCCACGATCGACAGCCCCATGCCGGTCAGGCTCAGCCCCAGGAAGAGTACGCAGACCAGGAGCAGCCAGAACGGCGGCTCCCTTGGTGGCCCGTCGCGTGCTCGCCGCGATTGCCTAAGGGGCATCATCCCCATCAGAAGGAGCCTTGTCTTGATCACTTCGTCGAAGCCCGTCCGTTTTCTGGCGGCGGCCGCCGTGGCGGTGACGATGACGGCGGTCTGCGTGGGCCAGACCGCGCCCGTACAGGCCACGACCGCCGTCGTCGCCGCGCCCGAGATCCCCGACACGCCCGCGGGCAGGCAGTTGCGCTGGCTGCTCGACGCGGCCACTCGCCCGCCGATCCCGGAGAGCGAGCTCAAGGAGCACTTCGCCGCCGCGTTCCTCCAGAGCGTCCCCGCCGACCAGCTCAACCGGACCCTGACCGCTTTCAAGGGAATGCGGCTCCAGGAGCTCACCAGGTCGGAGAGCACCCTGCTGACCGCCACGGTCGAGGCGGCCGGCGCCCTGTTCGACCTGTCACTCTCGACGGACGGCGCCGGCCTCCTCAACGGACTGCTGCTCCGCCAGCACATCGCCCCCGCGCCCAAAGACTGGGCGGAGCTGGACCACCGGCTGAGCAGGCTCGCGCCGCAGGCGGGGTTCATCGCCGCGGAGGTGGCCAAGGACGGAACCTGCCGTCCCGTGCACACCGTCGCCCCCGACGCGGCGCGCCCGCTCGGCTCCATGTTCAAGCTCTACGTGCTGGGGACCGTGGCCGAGCGCGTCGCGAGCGGGGCGTTCGGGTGGGACACCCAGCTCACGATCACGCCGGAGCTGAAGAGCCTGGGGTCGGGCGAGCTGCAGAACCGCCCGGACAACAGCAAGGTGTCGGTGCTGGAGGCCGCCAAGCTGATGATCTCCATCAGTGACAACACCGCCACCGACCTGCTCATCCACAAGGTTGGCCGCAAGAACGTCGAGCGTACGGCGCGGGCCTGGGGAGCCCGTGACAAGCGCGACACGCCCTTCCTCACCACGCGGGAGATGTTCGTGCTCAAGGGGGCCGACTATCCGCGGCACGCCAAGAAGTACCTGTCACTGGGAACGGCCGGGCGACGGACGTACCTGGACAGGGTGGTCGCCAAAGTGCCGCTGTCCCGCATCGCCGCGTGGACCGCACCACGTGAGCTGGACACGATCGAATGGTACGCCTCCCCCGCCCAGGTGTGCCAGGCCTTCGCCCGGCTGTCGAAGCTGACCGACAAGCGCGTCGGCGAGGCCCTGTCGATCAACGACGCGGGGCTCGCGCTGGACAAGGCACAGTGGCCGTCCGTCTGGTTCAAGGGCGGGTCGGAGCCCGGGGTGAGCGACCTGGGCCATCTCGCCAGGACGGCGGACGGGCGGTCGTTCGTGGTGACGACCCTGGCGGTCAATCCGACCACCTCGTTCAACGACGGGCGGACGATCTCGGAGCAGCTGGGGCTGACCCGTGGCGCGTTCACGCTGGTCAAAGGGTCCTGAACGCCCGCCAGGCTGAGGAGGGCCTGGAGGTGCCGTCCGACACCGTGTGCCCACCAACGGCGGCCTGGAGCGGCGCGACCCGATCGCGGTCGTGGCCGGCCGGTCAGACCCGGTTGGGGACGGCTCCGCCGTACCTTCTGTCGCGCTTGGCGTACGTCTCGCAGGCCTGCCAGAGGTCACGGCGGTCGAAGTCGGGCCAGAGCTGGTTGAGGAAGACCATCTCGGCGTACGCGGCCTGCCAGATGAGGAAGTTGGACGTGCGCTGCTCGCCCGAGGAGCGGACGAACAGGTCCACGTCCGGGATCTCGGGCTCGTCGAGATAGCGGGCGAAGGTCTTCTCCGACACCTTGTCCGGCTTCACCCGGCCGGACGCGATGTCCTGGGCAAGCTTGACCGCCGCGTCCACGATCTCGGCGCGACCGCCGTAGTTGACGCAGAACTGCAGCGTCATCGTCGTGTTGTGCCTGGTCATCTCCTCGGCGTCCTGGAGCTCGGTGATGACGCTCTTCCACAGCCGCCCGGGACGGCCGGCCCAGCGGACCCGCACCCCCATCGCGTGGAGCTGGTCGCGGCGGCGGCGGATCACGTCACGGTTGAAGCCCATGAGGAAGCGCACCTCCTCGGGCGAGCGCTTCCAGTTCTCCGTGGAGAAGGCGTACGCCGACAGGTAGGGGATGCCGAGCTCGATCGCGCCCTCGATGACGTCGAAGAGCGACGCCTCGCCCATCTTGTGGCCCTCGGTCCTGGGCAGGCCGCGCGCCTTTGCCCAGCGGCCGTTGCCGTCCATGACGATCGCGACGTGGCGCGGCACGAGGTCGCGCGGGATCGGGGGCGGAGTCGCGCCCGAGGGATGCGGAGTCGGAGGACGAACCATGACCACGAGCGTATTGCGTGCGGCAGGGTCCTCAGGCGCGGAAAATGTGCGGGTCCTGTGCGGGTTCGGGGCCGAACCCCCGCACCGGTCCACGCGCCGGCTCCCATGCCGGCCCGCGCACCGGCTCACCCGACGGCGCCCATGGGGATTCCCGGGCGGGTTCCCGCGCCGGCTCGCGCTCGACGTGACGCAGCGAGCGGATCCCGTGCTCCAGATGCCACTGGAGGTAGGCCGCCACGAGGCCGCTGCACTCGGTTCGGTGCCGCGGCTCCGAGGCGTCCGCCAGGGGCCAGTCGCCGCGCAGCAACGCGATCATCAGCGCGATCGTCTCCGCCGCGGGCACCGTCGCGCCCGTGGGCCGGCAGGCGCCGCACACGACGCCGCCGGCGGCGATCGCGAACGCGCGTACGGCCTCGGCCCCGCAACGGGCGCACTCGGACAGGGCCGGGGCGTATCCGGCCACCGCGAGCGAGCGAAGGAAGAACGCGTCGAGCACCAGCCGGGCCTCGTGCTCGCCCTCGACGAGGGTGCGCAGTCCCCCGACCAGCAGCAGGAACTGGCGCAGGGCCGGCTCCTTCTCCCCCAGGGTCAGCCGGTCGACGGTCTCCAGCATGGCGGTCCCGGCGGTGTATCGCGGGTAGTCGCTGACCAGCGCCTCGCCGTACGGCCGGATGGTCTCGACCTGGGTGATCATGTCGAGCGACCGGCCGACGTGGAGCTGGAGATCGATGTGGGTGAACGGCTCCAGCCGCGCGCCGAACCGCGAGGTGGTCTTGCGCACGCCCTTCGCCACGCCGCGCACCTTTCCGGTGCGCTTGGTGAGGACCGTGATGATGCGGTCGGCCTCACCCAGTTTCTGGGTGCGCAACACGACGCCCTCGTCCCGGTACAGACTCACCAGCCCATCGTATGACCTCCCGCTGACTCCCCCCTGAGATCACAAACGGTGAAATTTCGGTAAGGATGCGGACTCGGCGCTGACCGCACATCGCCGTCAAGCAGGACATTTCGGAACGGTCCCAGGAGCCTAGATGCACCGACTTGACCGAAAGGTCACTAAGCTTTGCCCTCTGGCGGACTTCCCCGCGCCTCCCATAAAGGCCCTGCCCCCGCTGTTTGAAAGGGTGCCATGACCCTCGTGGTCCTGCTGGGTTCCTCGCCCGGCCCGATCGGTTCTCAGCCGCCAGGATCCGGCGGCCGGCCCGTCCTGCCGACGGACCTGAAGCTGACATCACTCCCCGGCGCCCCCACGGCGTACGGCAGGCTGCTGGGGCAGGTGGCCTCGCTCGGCCCGCAGCCGATCACGATCGCCCGGTCGGGCGACGCGACCGCCTACCGCGATCAGGGTGGCCGGGTCATCGAGAGCGCGGGCGTCGCCGAAGACCTGTGGGCACTCGCGGACGCGGTCGAGCACACGACCGACAACGTCCTGATCATGCCCGCGAACTCGTTCATCCACGACGAGCTGATCTACCAGATCACGAAGGCCAAGCGGGCCGCGCTCGCGCTGATCCTGCGGGAGGAGGTCGACGAGAACGCGCCCGAGCCGCCGCCGATCGAGGAGGCGGAGCCCGAGATCGGGCGGCAGGTCCTGGAGGGCCTGCCGCAGCGCACCCGCGCCGGCCGCGGCCGCGTCACCTCGGTGGGCACGTCGTACCACGCCATCACCCGGCCGAACGCGGCGCTGCTCGGGCCGATCCACCTCCACCAGCGGCACGTCGCGGTGCTCGCCGAGGTCGCCCGCGAGCTGGCCGGCATGGCGCACCTGTTCGGCCCCGAGGACGACGTCACCGAGCTGCTCGTCCTCGGCCTCGTCCGGCGCGGCGTGTCGATCGGCGTCCGCGGCCGCCGCGACCTGTTCTACCGCCGCCTGCACACGCTGGAGGACACGGCGCAGGCCGAGCGGGACTTCGCCGGGTTCGACGAGGACCGGGCCCGCCTCGACAACGCGGTGAAGGGCGCGGACGGCTTCTTCACCACGTTCTTCGTCAGCACGTACTCCCGGTTCATCGCACGGTGGGCGGCCCGCCGTGGCCTCACCCCGAACCAGATCACGCTGGTCTCGATCTTCTTCGGCCTCCTGGCGGCGGGATCGTTCGCCACCGGCACGCGGGCCGGGTGGATCGCGGGCGGCGTGCTCATCTACTTCGCGTTCGTCTTCGACTGCGTCGACGGCCAGGTGGCCAGATACGCCAGGAAGTTCGGCGTGCTCGGCGCCTGGCTGGACGCCACGTTCGACCGGTTCAAGGAGTACGCCGTCTTCGTCGGCCTGGCGGTGGGCGCCACCGTCTCCGGTCAGTTCGGCGACGGCGAGGGCGTGTGGACGCTCGCCCTGGCCGCGATCGCGCTCCAGTCCGTGAAGCACCTCCTGGACTTCTCGTTCGGCGCGGCCAACCGGCGCAAGGCGCCCGTGCCGCTCCCGACGCTGGACCTGCACGTCGCCGACGACCGCCCGCTGCGCGTGGCCCTCGAGGAGCGCGCGGCCAGCCGCAGCACCGGCGTGCGCGGCCTGCTCAAGCTGTGGACCCAGGCCGGGAAGTTCCGTCCCGTGCACTGGGCGCGCAAGATGATCGTGTTCCCCATCGGCGAGCGCTTCGCCGCGATCGCGATCACCGCGGCCTTCTTCGACCCCCGCGTCACCTTCATCACCCTGCTGATCTGGGGCGGCGTCGCGGCCACCTACACCCTCACCGGACGCATCCTGAGGTCTCTCGCATGATCACCCAGCCGCAGGTCACCCCCACCCCCGACCCGGACGAGGAGCGGCGCCGCATCCAGACGGAGCGGCTGCTCGCCTACCGCGACGACGGCCCCCTCGTGGCCGCGCTCAGGGGCCGTCTCGGCCGGGGCCTGCCGCCCGTGCCCGCGGTTCTCGCGGCGCTGCTCGCCATCATCGCGCTCGCCGTCACCGGTTCGCTCAAGGACGGCCCGATCCTGATCGTCCCGGTGCTGGTGCTGGTCGCGCTGGTCGTCCCCAGCGCGCCGCGTGACCACCTCGGCCGGCTCGACTGGCTGACGCCGCCGCTGCTCCGCGGCGCGGAGTTTCTCACGATCATCCTGCTCGGACTCGCCGCGGGCACGCCCAAGTGGCTGCTGTTCGTGCTCCTCTACGTGATCGGCTACCACACGTACGACACGGTGTACCGGACGCGGCAGAGCATCTGGCCGCCCGCCTGGATTTTCATGGCCGGGCTCGGCTGGGAGGTGCGCCTGCTCGTCCTCGGCGTGGGCGCGGCCGCCGGGCAGCTCGACCTGGTCGCGGGGATCCTCACGGCCTACCTGTTCGTGCTGTTCTCGATCGAGAGCGTGGTGAGCTGGGTCCGCCTGGACAAGGCGTCCGCGCAGGCCAACGCCGACCAGGACCTGGAGCAGTCCCCGGAGGACGCCGCCGAGCAGGTCACCGGCGAAGCCGAGCACGCCTGATCCTGCGACTTCATCTGTACGGCGTCCGCCCGTAGGCCCCCGCCGTCCGTACGTCCCGTCCGCGGCCCCGCGCGATCACCCGATCGCGCGGGGCCGCGGACGCTTGTGGGGTTCCAGACGACGCGGGCAGGACCCCGCCGTACCGGACGGACGGCGTTTCACGCGGGGTGATCCAGGAGGGCCCAGACGATCTTTCCGCTGCCTCTGATCGGGATCCAGCCCCAGGTGAGACTCACGGCTTCGACGAGGTAGAGGCCTCTTCCGGTCTCCGCGAACTCGTCGTCACACGGCCCCGGCAGCGGCGCCCGCTCGCTGGGGTCGCGGACCGCGCAGAGAACGTGCAGGCCCTGGCTGAGCAGCCGGAGCTGGATGGGCGCATCCGGACCGGCGGTGAGCGCGTGGCGCAGGGCGTTCGTCACCAGCTCGGAGACGACGAGCTGCGCGTCGTCGATCAGGCCGCCCAGGCCCCACCCGCCCAGGGTGTGGGCGGTGAAGTCGCGGGCGGCGGAGGCGGAGGCGGAGTCGCCGTGGAGGGCGCAGGTTGCGAGTGGCGCGGTGGGCGGATCCAAGCTGTCAGGACCGAACGCCGGCGTGGCCCACAATGGTGCGGCGCCGGCTCTCCTGCCTGCCAGATCTGCGGTCATCGGGTCCCTACGCGAGTCGAGTGTCACATCGGTGCGCTGCCGCCGTCTATCGTTCCCTGCGCCTTAAGAAGGCAAGCGCCCCCGCACTCGCAAATGTACGAACTTAGAGATGTTCGGCGCTGATTTACCGTAACCATGACGTTGTCTGTCCGAAACCGCGATCATCTATTCGTCACTCTGACGTAATGGGACACTGGTCGACCGTCGACGGAAGTCGGCTGCCGTAGAAAACCGTCAGTGAAAGTCGTAGGAAGTCCTAAGAAGTCGTAGGAAATCGTCAGAAATCCGTCTGCGCAATGGAGTTCATGTGAAATCCCTGCAGGTCGCCCACGCCGAACCCGGATCAGCAGGGCGTCCGCGAGGAGGGCCGACCGTCCTGCGCATGCTTCTCGGCGCCCAGCTCCGCAAGCTGCGGCGGGCGCGGAGCATCACCCCGGAGGAGGCGGGACACGCCATCCGGGCATCGCACGCCAAGATCAGCCGCCTGGAGCTCGGCCGGGTCAGCTTCAAGGAACGCGACGTCGCCGACCTGCTCACCCTGTACGGTCTGACCGACCCGGACGAGCGGGCGACGCTGCTGGAGCTCGCCAGGCAGGCCAACGCCCCCGGCTGGTGGCACAAGTTCAACGACGTCCTGCCGCACTGGTTCGAGGTCTACGTGGGCCTGGAGGAGGCCGCATCGGTCATCCGGAGCTACGAGCTCCAGTTCGTGCCCGGGCTGCTGCAGAGCCCCGACTACGCGCGGGCCGTCATCCTGCTCGGCAACGCCGGCGCTCCGGAGGACGAGATCTCCCGGCGGATCGATCTGCGGATGCGCCGCCAGGAGCGGCTGACCGGCCCGGACGCGGTCCGGCTGTGGGCCGTGGTGGACGAGGCCGCGCTGCGCCGTCCCATCGGCGGCGTCCAGGTCATGCGCGGCCAGATCGAGCACCTGATCGAGGCCACCCGCAACCCCAACGTGACGTTGCAGGTCGTCCCCTTCGACCGGGGCGGGCACTCGGCCGCGGGCGGGCCGTTCACCATCCTCCGCTTCGAGGAGTCCGAGCTGCCCGACGTCGTCTACCTCGAACAGCTCACCAGCGCTCTCTACCTGGACAAGCCCGAGGAGACCGACGCGTACATGCAGGTGATGAACACGCTGTGCGTGGAGGCGCGCCCGGCCTCCGGCACGCGGGCCTACCTTGAGGAGATCCTCCGCGACCTGGAGTGATCCGGGCCCGTGCGGTCGGCACCCGGGCGATCAGGAGACGTTCGCGAAGAACTCCTCGCAGATCTCGGTGAACGCGGTGGCGCGGGCGGTCAGCCGCACGCCGCGCATCGAGGCCAGGACGATGTCGAGAAGCGGGACCTCATCGCTGATCGGCCTGGAGACGACGTAGCCGCCGTCGTACGTCTGGTCGGTCGCGGCCCGCTGGTTGAGTATCGAGTAGCCGTGGCCACCGGCGACCAGCGCCCGCACCGTCTCGTAGCTGGAGCTGCGGAAGCGCACGCGCGGCTCGATCGGGTGCAGCGCCCGGAAATAGTCCCGGCTGTGCGGCAGGTCGAGCAGGATCATCGGCTCGGTGGCCAGTTCCACGAGCGAGACCGCCTCGGCCTCCGCCATGGCGTGCCCGGGCGGCAGCAGGACGTACGGCCGGACCCGGGTGAGGACCCGGACGTCGAGGTCGAGGGCCAGGTCGATGGCGTAGAGCAGGGCCACCTCGCACCGGCCGTCCACGAGCGCGCGCTGGACGGCCGAGGTCTCCCCCTCGGAGAGGGTCACCCGCACACCCGGGTGCCGGTCGGCGAACCGGCGGAGCAGCCGGGGCAGGTAGAACGGCGAGAGCGTGGTGAAGCAGCCGACCGCGAGCTCGCCGGTCAGCGAGCCCGCGAGGCCGCGCGCCGACTCGGCGAGCGCCGCCGCGTGGGAGAGGAAGTCCCGCGCCTCCACGAGGAACCGCTCGCCCGCGCGGGTCAGCGAGAGCCCCCTGGCGTGGTGCCGGATGAGCAGCTGGACGCCGAGCTCCCGTTCCACCTGGGCGATGGCCGCCGAGATCGCCGACTGCGCCACCATGAGCTCCCGGCTGGCCGCGGTCATGCTTCCCAGCTCGGCCGCGGTCACGAAGTAACGCAGCTGGACGAGTGTGAAATTAACGTCCGCCACGTTACCCATTGTGACCTCCTGACCGTAGGTCGCTCGCAGAAATCACTTCAAGGCTGTGTCGCGGTTCTGACTGGATTCTTCGCGTTTCAGGCGTTCTCGCTCTGAAAGATCCGTACGCCGACAGCCACACTGGCCACGGCGAGGACGAGCGACACCACGGTTCCCCAGAGGACGGGAGCCGAGGCGTACGACCCGGCGAACAACCCGCGAACGGCCTCGACAACATACCGGAAAGGCGTGAACCTGGACAGGATGTCGAGCCAGCGAGGAGCGAGCGACATCGGCAGGAACGCGCCGGACAGCAGCAGCAGCGGGACGACGACGGTGCTGGTGATGGGGGCGAACAGCTCCTGCCTGATCCGCAGGGCCGCCGCGTACGACAGCGAGGCGAGGCTGATCGCGAGCATGGTCATGAGCATCAGGCCGAGCAGGACCCCGAGGAGCGGCGCGCGGAGTCCGAACGCGTACCCGAGCGCGAGGAGCAGGACGGCCTGGATCAGCAGCACCACGGCGTCCTTCAGCACCCGGCCGAGCAGGAGCGACAACCGGCCGGCCGGAGTGACACGGAGCCGGTCGAGCACGCCGAACCGCTGGTCGAAGACGATGCCGAACCCGGCGAGGCCGGCGCTCATCAGGCCGAGCTGGACGAGCAGGCCGGGCACGAGGACGTTCCAGGAGCCGACCCCGCTGCGGTCGAAGAGCGGGCCGAACAGCACGAGGTAGAGCGCGGGCTGGACCGCGCCGAAGACCACGCCCAGCCGGTTGTGGAAGGTCTCGCCGAGGTAGTGGCGGGTCAGGATCAGGGTGGTCATCAGGATGCCTCCTTCTCGCGCGGCTCCTCGCGCAGCTCACGGCCGGTGACGGCGAGGAAGACGTCGTCGAGGGTCTCCGCGTCGTGGCGGCTCTTGAGCTCGCCGGGCGTGCCCGAGGTGACGATCCGGCCATGGTCGATGATCAGGACGCGGTCGCAGAGGGCGTCGGCCTCCTCCAGGTAGTGCGTGGTCAGGAAGACCGTCATGCCGTGCCGCTCGCGCAGCCTTCGAACGTGGTCCCACATGTTGGCCCGGCTCTGCGGGTCGAGCCCGGTCGTCGGCTCGTCGAGGAACACGAGGGCGGGGCGGTGCAGCAGGCCCGTCGCGATGTCGACCCGCCGCTTCTGCCCACCAGAGAGGGAGACCGGGGTCCGATGGTCGATCCCGGTCAGGTCCAGCTCCGCGAGCAGCTCCGCCACCCGTTCCCGGGCCTCCGTTCGTCCGAGGCCCTGGAGCCGGGCCTGGAGTTCGAGCTCCCTCCCCACGACGGAGAACGGGCTGAGCATCGCGCCCTGGGCGACGTAGCCGATGCGGCGCCGTACGCCCGCGGGGTCCGCGAACAGGTCGCATCCGGCGACGGTGGCGGCTCCGGAGGTCGGCCGGAGCAGTGTGGTGAGCATGCGGAGCGTCGTGGTCTTGCCCGCGCCGTTGGGGCCGAGGAATCCGACGATCTCGCCGCCGGAGACGTCCAGGTCGACGCCGCGCACGGCCTCGACCTCGCCGAACTTCTTGGAGAGTCCTCTCACATGGATCATGCTCGTTACAGTAACACCAACTTTGGTGCCACTTAAAAATTTGTGCCACCCATAGGATGTGCCCATGGAAGGGCTGCGGGAACGGAAGAAGCGCGAGACGCGGCAGCGCATCGCCGACATCGCGATGGGGCTGTTCATGCAGAAGGGCTTCGACAACGTCACGGTCGCCGAGATCGCGCGGAGCGCCGACGTCTCGGTGAACACGGTCTTCAACTACTTCAAGACCAAGGAGGACCTGTTCCTCGACCGGAGCGACGAGGTCGAAGGCATGCTGGCCCGGGTGGTCCGCGACCGGCGGCCCGGCGAGTCCGCCGTCGAGGCGGTGCGCCGCGACTTCTTCGACGCCCTCGACACCGGCGACTGGCGGTACGGCCTCTCGCGGGGCTCCGAGGTCTTCGCCCGGCTGGTGGAGCAGAGCCCGGCGCTGATGTCCCGGATGCGGGAGTTGCACCAGCGCCGGGAGGCGCTGCTCGCCGAGACGCTCGCGGACGAGAGCGATGCCGACCCCGACGACCTCACGCCGTGGGTGGTGGCCGTCCAGATCTGCTCGGTCACCCGGATCCTGGCCGAGCACTTCGCCCGCCGCGGCTTCGCCGGGGAGGATCCGACGCAGATCACCGCCGACCTGCGCGTGCGTGCCGGGCATGCCTTCGACCTGCTGGAGCACGGCGCGGGCGGCTACTGCGCGCGACCCGACGAGGGCGCGGCCGCCGAGCCGGCGCGGTAGTGGCCCCGTAGAGGCCCGGTAGAGGCCCGGTAGAGGCCCGGTAGAGGCCCGGTAGAGGCCCGGTAGAGGCCCGGTAGAGGCCCGGTAGAGGCACTGTTAGAGACCCGGTCACACCGGCCGAGCTCCTCCCGCACATGGCGTCGATCACCGGTTTCGGTGCCGCACGCGGTATACAGGTCCGCGTGAAGTTGGACGGATTGGATCGCGCCATCATCGGCGTCCTCATGGAGGACGCTCGGGCGACATACGCCGCAATAGGCGCTCAGGTCGGCCTGTCCGCCCCGGCGGTCAAGCGGCGGGTCGACCGACTTCTCGCCAGCGGCGCGATCACCGGGTTCAGCGCGCGGGTCGAGCCCTCGGCCCTGGGCTGGACCACGGAGGCGTACGTCGAGCTGTTCTGCCGGGGCAAGACCTCCCCCGCCGAGATCGGCGTGGCGATCGCACGGCACCCCGAGGTGGTCTCGGCCTGCACGGTGACCGGCGAGGCGGACGCGCTCCTGCACATCCGCGCCACCGACGTGCGGGACGTGGAGCGGGTGATCGAGCGCATCGCGGCCGAACCGTTCGTGGTCCGCACCAAGAGCGCGATCGTGCTGTCCCGGCTGATCGAGGAGAAGTTCTGACGCGCGGCCGGACGTTCGCGCGTGCGCCCGGACGATCTGATTAACGGATCGCCACAAAAGGGGCCAACAACGCAACCGATCCACGCAATAGCGCAATGGCGCGGCATTGGCCGGTCATGTCGCGGTTTCTAGGCTGAGGTGCAGTCAACCACCTTCTCCCTGGAGTTCCGCATGGCTCTTGCGACCCTGCCCACCGTCACGGGCGGCGATCGAACAGGTACGGCACGGCACTACCTGATGTGCCGTCCCGATTTCTTCGCCGTGACCTACGCGATCAACCCGTGGATGGACCCGGACCAGGGCGCGGACACGGCTCTGGCCGTGCGGCAATGGGAGGCGCTGCGCAAGGCGTACGAGGACCTGGGGCACAAGGTGAGCCTCATCGACCCCGTCGAGGGCCTTCCTGACATGGTCTTCGCCGCGAACGGCGCCCTCGTGGTCGACAGCCGGGTCTACGGCGCCCGGTTCACGCACGCGGAGCGCGCCGCCGAGGGGCCGGCCTACCTGCGCTGGTTCGCCGACCGCGGCTTCGAGACGATGGAGCCGACGCACACGAACGAGGGCGAGGGCGACTTCCTCACCCTCGACGACGTGGTACTCGCGGGCACCGGATTCCGCACCGACGTGGCGGCGCACGTGGAGGCCCAGGAGTTCATCGGCCGCCCGGTCGTCACCCTCCGGCTCATCGACCCGCGGTTCTACCACCTGGACACCGCGCTGTTCCCCCTGAACGGGCACAACATCGCCTACTACCCCGGGGCGTTCTCCGAGGGCAGCCGCAACGTGCTGCGGCGCATGTTCCCCGACGCCGTCATCGCCACGGAGGAGGACGCCGCGGTCCTCGGGCTCAACGCCGTCAGCGACGGCGCCAACGTCGTGATCAACGCCGAGGCGACGGGCCTCTCGCTGGAGCTGGAGCGCCTCGGCTACACGGTCGTCCCCGTGGACCTGTCCGAGCTGCGCAAGGCGGGCGGCGGTCCCAAGTGCTGCACGCTGGAGATCCGGGAGGTCACGGGAGCATGACGAAGGCCACGGACCTCATCGAGCTGAGCGAGCGCCGCAGCGCGCACAACTACCACCCCCTGCCGGTCGTCCTCCACTCCGCCGAAGGAGCCTGGGTGACCGACGTCGAGGGCCGTCGGTACCTCGACTGCCTGGCGGGCTACTCCTCGCTCAACTTCGGCCACGGAAACCCCGAGATCATCGCGGCGGCCCGCGAGCAGCTCGACCGGCTGACGCTGACCAGCCGGGCGTTCTTCCACGACCAGTTCGCGGAGTTCGCCGCCGGCCTCGCCGACCTGTGCGGCAAGGACATGATCCTGCCGATGAACACCGGCGCCGAGGCCGTCGAGACGGCCATCAAGGTGGCGCGTAAGTGGGGATACGAGGTCAAGGGCGTCCCCGCGGAGCAGGCGAACATCATCGTGATGGAGGACAACTTCCACGGTCGCACCACCACGATCGTGAGCTTCTCCACCGACCCGGACGCCCATGACGGCTTCGGGCCGTACACGCCGGGGTTCAAGCTCGTGAAGTACGGCTCCGCGGAGGCGATCTCCGAGGCAATCGACGACAACACGGTCGCCGTGCTGCTCGAACCGATCCAGGGTGAGGCGGGCGTGCTGGTTCCGCCGGACGGCTATCTCCGCGCGGTCCGCGACCTGTGCTCCGAGAGGGGCGTCCTGTTCATCGCCGACGAGATCCAGTCCGGGCTGGGCCGTACCGGCGACAC
This sequence comes from Microtetraspora sp. NBRC 16547, assembly GCF_030268965.1. GTDB lineage: Bacteria > Actinomycetota > Actinomycetes > Streptosporangiales > Streptosporangiaceae > Microtetraspora. The sequence continues at coordinate 59,188 of NZ_BSSE01000005.1, forward strand.
CTTCGCCTGCGACCACGAGGGCGTCGTCCCCGACATCTACGTCCTCGGCAAGGCCCTGGGCGGCGGTGTCGTCCCGGTTTCGGCCGTGGCGGCGAACGCGGACGTCCTCGGCGTCATCCGGCCCGGCCAGCACGGCTCGACCTTCGGCGGCAACCCCCTCGCGTGCGCCGTCGGTAGCGCGGTCATCAGGCTGCTGCGCACCGGGGAGTACCAGGCCAGGGCGCGGGAGCTGGGCGGCCACCTCCACGGGCGGCTGCGCGGGCTGATCGGCGCGGGCGTGGTCGCGGTGCGCGGCCGCGGCCTGTGGGCGGGCGTCGACATCGACCCCTCCCTCGGGACCGGCCGCGAGGTGAGCGAGGCCCTGATGCGCCGCGGCGTGCTGGCCAAGGACACCCACGGCTCCACGATCCGCCTCGCCCCGCCGATCGTCGTCTCCCGGGAGGACCTCGACTGGGCGGTCGACCAGCTCGCCGCCGCGCTGGAGGAGCTCAGGGCAGCCTGACCGAGCCGAGCTCGGCGTCGTGGGTCCGCCAGGTCACGGTGGCGGTGTCCGGGGTCAGATCGACGGTGGCCAGCGCGTTCTGGAACCACGGTCCGGCCGCGAGCCGCCACCGGATCGGCGGCCCCGGCAGGCGGGCGGCCAGGGCCAGCAGGCGTCCCAGCGGCCCCGCCACGGCGAAGGACGCGACCACGTTGGCCAGCCGGAGCGTACGGCTGAGCGGGTTCCGGATCGGCGAGCAGACGATCTGATGGATCCGGCCCCGCGTGCCGCTCCGCTCACCGTTCTGCTCGTCCTCCCGCAGGCCGTTCCTCTTCCTACCTCGCCTCGGCCGTACCGAGGCGAGGTAGGAATAGTGGACATCGCCGGATAACAGCAGGACCGTGGCCGGCGGGCGTCCCCTGCCGCCCGAGGCGATGTCGGCGAGCAGCCGGGCCAGGTGCTCGAAGGACCCGCGGAAGGCCGCCCAGTGCTCCAGGTCGAGGAACCGGCGCAGGCGCTCGCCCCACCGGGCGGCCTGGCGGCCCCAGGCGCCGTCGCAGACGGCCTCGTTCCAGCTCTCGACGTGGTGGATGCCCATGGGCAGGAGCACCGGCAACGAGGAGCCGACGAGGAGGTGGTCCACGTCACCGGCAACCGACTCCTCCAGCCACGCCCGCTGGGCGTCATCGATGATCCGCCGCGCGCCGGGGGTGAGAACCCGGTCGCACCTGCTGTCCAGCATGATCAACCGGCTGGATCCGATGTCCCTGCGGTAGCTCCAGCGGGTGGAGGCGGGTTCGGCGTCGGCCCGCACCGCGAACGCGTCCAGCGCCGCGCCGCCGTCACCCGCCTTCAACGCGGCGAGCACCGGGTCCGCCGCGCGCTCCCCCGCGGTCAGGTTGCCCAGGTGCTGGTAGACGTAATAGGCGCCCAGCCCGGACACGATCCGTCGCCGCCACCACGGGACCCCGGCCATGCGCTCGCGCCACGCGGCCGAGGTGTTCCAGTCGTCCCTGATGTCGTGGTCGTCGAACATCATCAGGGTCGGCACCGTGGCCATCAGCCACCGGACCGGCGGGTCGGACCAGGCCCGGCGGTAGAGCTCGGCGTACTCCTCGAAGTCCACGACCTCCTCGGGCCCGCCGCTCCGCCGCGCGGCGATGAACTCCCTCATGCCGGGCGACGGCTCATCCGCGTACACCTGGTCGCCGAGCATGATCATCAGGTCCGGCCGTTCACCCGACTCCATGAGCCGCAGGCCGTACGCGCGCAGGACGTCCACGCCGTGCGTCCGCACGTACGGATCGTCGTGCGGGACGCTGGTCCGGCAGGTGCCGAAGACCAGGCGCCGCAGGGCGGTGAGCGGCCGGATCGTGCTGGGCGGCATGCCGGGGAGCGGCCACACGATCTCGCCGTCCAGCTCCACGCGGTACGGCACACCGCGGCCGTCGGAGAACGGCGGATCCGGCACGGTGACGTCGACGAGCGCGTAGTGGTGCCCGTGGACGGTGAAGGTGCGCTCCTCCGACCGCGCCTCGCCCGCGCGCACCGTGACCGCGCACGGCTCGCTGGTCTCCACCCATATGGTCGCGCTCTCCTCGTCGACGTGACGGAGCAGCGGGCCGATCACCAGTTGTGCCACGCCTACAGATCTACGTCAGGTACGGCGCCGGGCGCGAGGGCGGGCGGACTCCGGACCGCACGGACTCTCGGGCGTGAACACCCAGCGAGACTCGTGGGCGCGAGAACTCACAGGCGCGAGAACTCACAGGCGCGAGGACTCACAGGGGACGAGGGCGACAGGTGGGGGCGGGGTCAGCCGTCGAGGGAGCGCACCAGGTGTTCGAGCTCGCGCATGAGCCGCTCGGTGCGGGCCGCGCCGTACACCGCGAGGATGGCCCGGCGGTGCTCGCCGATCCCCGCCTCCAGGCGGCTCAGCAGGTCGCGCCCGCGATCCGCCAGGAAGACCGCCACCTTGCGGCGGTCGACGGGATCGTGCCCGCGATAGACCAGGGCGCGTTCGACGAGCCGGTCGACGGCCTTCGTGAGTGTGGGGTGCGGCATCAGTGCGGCCTCGGCCAGGCCTCCCATGGAGTGGCCGCGCCCGTCCGCGAGGGCCTGGAGGATGCGCCACTGCTCGACGGTGACCCCCTCGGCGGCGAGCGCCGAGGAGAGTCCCCGATTGACCGCCCGCTCGGCCCGGCTCAGGAGGTACGCGAGCGAGGACTCCAGCCCCGACGACGCCACCGGCTCCCGCGTCCCTTCGGCCGGAACCCGGACCCGGCTTTCACCGCTGGATCCGCCCGGAATCCAGACCTGACTCCCACCGCTGGATCCGCCCGGAATCCGGGCCTGGCTCCCACCGCCGGATCCGGCCGCCATCACAGAACGCCCGGATCGTCGGCGAGGTGGCGCAGTACCGTCATGGCCACAAGCCACCTCTTTCCTCGGCCTTTCTGTGTATTCCACCGCTTTCCCCCACGCGTGTGGATGGACCATACTCTTTCCGCATGATCGATCCCGCCGCGATGGTCATCGATCCCCTGGAAGCGCACCTGCTCAGGGCCGACACGCTGCGCGTATGCCTGGTGGTGCCCGTCTCCGGCGTGCTCGGCCTCATCGGGCCGTGCGCGATCAACTGCGCGGTCCTGGCCGCCGCGGAGGTGAACGGCGCGGGCGGGCTGCTCGGCAGGCCGGTGGAGCTGGTCCTCGTGGACGGCGGCCGCAGCCCGGCCGAGGTCGGCGCCGAGGTCGCCGGGCTGGTCCGCGCGGGAGCCGTCCAGGCGGTCGTCGGAACCCACGCCAGCGACGTGCGTGTCGGGATCGAGCGCGCGCTCCGCGGCGCGGCCCCGTTCGTCTACACGCCTCCGTACGAGGGCGGCGCGCGTTCGCCGGGGGTCTACTTCCTCGGTGAGCCCGCGTCCTCGCAGGTCGCCCCGGGGATCGACTGGTTGATCGCCCACCGGCGGGCGAGGCGCTGGTTCCTGCTCGGCAACGACTACATCTGGCCGTACCTGGTCCACGCGTCCGCGCGCGTCCACCTGACGTCCCGCTCCGCGCGAATCGTCGGCGAGCGGTTCATCCCCGCCGGCACCCGCGACATGGGGCCGCTGATCGAGGAGTTGACGGCCACACGACCGGACGCCGTGCTGCTCAATCTCGTCGGCAACGACCTGATCGAGTTCAACCGGGCGTTCACGGCGAGCGGGCTGGACTGCGCGCGTCTCTGCGGGGCGCTGGAGGAGCACGGCCTGCTGGCCATCGGAGGCGACTCCAGCGGGGAGCTGTATACCGCGATGGGCTATTTCGGCGGCATCGCCACCGACGACAACCTCTGGCTCCACGAGCGCTACACGCGGCGGTTCGGCCCGGACGCGCCGCTGCTCAACGGGCACGGGCACGGGTGTTACGAAGGCGTGCTCATGCTCGCCGCCCTCGCCGCCCGCGCGGGCTCCCTCGCGGTGCGCGGTCGAGGCGGTCGCGGACGGCACCACGGTCATCACCGGACGCGGCCCCCTCACCCTCCGGGACCGGCACGTGTGGCAGCGCGTCTACGTCGGACGCGCCGACGGGCTGGACTTCGATCTCGTGACCTCCTCCCCCGCCTCGTGGCTCTCCTGACGGCCCCTGACCGCCCCGGTCACGGCGCCGACAAATAAATTTTCAAACGAAATCTTTTCCTTTTCAAGGAATAGTCCTATCGTACGCTCTGCCCCCCGCGTGCGAAGGAGTCTCGATGTCTTCCCCCTCCACCACGCCCTCCTCGTCGGCGGCGCCGCAAAGCGCGGCGACCGGCGTGGAGCGGTTCGGATATCAGCAGGAGTTGCAGCGCTCGCTGAGCTTCACCGACCTGCTCATCTACGGCCTGATCTTCATGGTGCCGATCGCGCCGTTCGGCATCTTCGGCGACGTTTTCCAAGGCTCGGGCGGCATGGTCGCGCTGGCCTACATCATCGGCATGGTGGCGATGGCCTTCACCGCCCTGTCGTACGCCCAGATGTCCAAGGCGTTCCCGATGGCCGGCTCGGTCTACACCTACGCGGGCCGCGGGATCGGCGCCCCGGTCGGCTTCCTCGCCGGCTGGGTGATCCTGCTCGACTACATCCTCGTGCCCACGCTGCTCTATCTCGTGGCGAGCGCGGCCATGGCGTCGTTCGTGCCCGCGATCCCCGTCTGGGCCTGGTTGATCATGTTCATCGTCTTCAACACGGCGGTGAACTACTTCGGCATCCAGATGACCGCGCGGATGAACAAGATCATGCTGGTCGCCCAGCTGATCGTGCTGGCGATCTTCCTGGTCGTCGGCGTCATCGCCCTCGCCCAAGGCAAGGGCCACGGCAACGTGTTCAGCCCGATCTTCGACTCCTCGACGTTCTCCGGGCCGCTCGTGTTCGGCGCCGTCTCGGTCGCGGTGCTGTCCTTCCTCGGCTTCGACGGCATCTCGATGCTCGCCGAGGAGAGCCGGGAGGACGCCCGCAAGCTCGGCCGCGCCATGGTCGGCGCGCTCGTGCTGGCCGGCCTGCTGTTCATCACGCAGACCTGGGTCGCCGCGCTGCTCGCACCGAACCGCGAGGAGCTGCTGGCAAACGGCGGGGACAACGCGTTCTACGACATCGCCAAGTACGCCGGCGGCCCCTGGCTGAGCGTGCTGACCGCCGTCGCCACCGCGATCGCCTGGGGCTTCGCCAACTCGCTGGTCGCCCAGGCCGCCACCTCGCGCCTGCTGTTCGCCATGGCCCGCGACCGACTGCTGCCCCGGTTCCTGGGCAAGATCCACCCGAAGCACAAGGTGCCGGTCAACGCCACGTTCCTCACCGCCGCCGTCTCGCTGGTCCTCGGACTCATCCTGGCCAACAACGAAAAGGGCATCGGGCAGATCGCCTCGCTCATCAACTTCGGCGCGATGACCGCCTTCCTCGCGCTCCACGTCTCCGTCGTCGTCCACTACGTCGTACGGAAGCGCAGCCGGGACTGGTGGCGGCACCTGATCGCCCCGGCGATCGGCTTCCTGATCCTGCTGTACGTCGTCATCAACGCCAAGGTGGCCGCCCAGGCGGTCGGCCTGACCTGGCTGGCGCTCGGCGTGCTGATCCTGATCACCTTTATCCTCATAGGCCGTCGCCCCACCCTTCCCGACGAGACGGAGGTCTCCGAGTGAACGTCGTCTCCTTCCGGCCCAAGGCCGAGGACCTGGCCTACACCTTCGGCGGGCGGCCCGCCGTGGCCCGGATCGCCCCCGGCACGGTCCTCGAACTCTTCACGGAGGACTGCTTCGGCGGGCTGGTGCGCGGCCCCGAGGACCTGCCGTCGAAGGTGTGCGAGTTCCCCTTCCTCAACCCGGTCACCGGCCCGTTCCACGTGGAGGGGGCCGAGCCGGGCGACACCCTCGCCCTGCACTTCGTCTCCATCGAGCCCGCCCGTGACTGGGCCGTCTCCACGACGTTCCCGCACTTCGGGGCGCTCACCGGCACCCACACCACCGCGATGCTCCAGCCTCCCCTCGACGAGGTCGTCTGGATGTACGACGTGGACGTGGAGAAGCGGACCGTCCGCTACCAGGCCCGGAACAGCGACTTCAGCGTGGAGATGCCGCTCGACCCGATGCACGGCACCGTGGGCGTCGCTCCGGCCGCCTCCGAGGCGCGGATGACGATCACCCCGGACGCCCACGGCGGCAACATGGACACCCCCGAGCTGCGGGCCGGCGTCACCGTCTACCTCGGCGTGAACGTGGCGGGCGCCCTGTTCTCGATCGGGGACGGGCACTGCCGCCAGGGCCACGGCGAGGTCTGCGGCACCGCCGTTGAGGCCGCGATGAACACGGTCGTCGCGGTCGAGCTGGTCAAGGGCGTCGGCACCCCGTGGCCGCGCCTGGAGGACGACGACCACCTGATGTCCACCGGCTCGGCCCGTCCGCTGGAGGACGCCTACCGCATCAGCCAGCACGACCTGGTCACCTGGTCGGCCGCGCTCACCGGGCTGGACGAGCTCGACGCGTACCAGCTCGTCAGCCAGGGCGGCGAGGCGCCGGTGGGCAACGTGTGCGACACGAACTACACGATGGTCGCCAAGCTGCCCAAGGCCTACCTCGGCCGCCCCGAGGTGTACGAGTCGGCCCACGCGCGCCTGCGCGCACTCGGCGCGGAGTACCTCTCCTCCCGCTGACCTTCCGTGACCTGATCCCGTCCCCTTCGGGGGGCGGGATCAACTCGTCTGCGCCACCAGATCCGCGTCGGCCAGCGCGGCGGAGACGATGTCCTCGCACATCGCGTGGGTGACGAGCGCGTCGTCGGCGCGGAGCACACGGCCCGCGCGGACCGCGTCCAGGAACGCGTGGCAGATCTGCTCGATGCCACGCTGCCGCGCGACCGGCGTCCACGGCGGCCTCCGGGACAGGATCTCGCCGCCATCGTGGTCCACCACGTCGCCGAGATCGAGCACCCGCCGCTTGCGCCCGGCGCCCATGACCTCGCAGGTCTCCTCGGTCGCGCCGCCGACCCGGTTCATGACGCCGATGGCGGTGAAGCCGTCGCCGCCCAGCTCCAGCACGATGTGTTCGAGCAGCCCGGACCGCACGCGGGTGCGCACCCGGACGTCCGTGACCTCACCTGGAGCGAGGAACCGCAGCGTGTCGGCCACGTGGATGAAGTCGTCGAAGACCACCGCGCGCGGGACGGCGGCGGCTCCCACCCGGTTCTTCTCCAGGATCACCAGGTCTCTCGGCAGGTCTCGCAGCGCCGTGTAGCCGGGGGCGTACCTGCGGTTGAACCCCACCATCAGCGACCTGTCCCGCGTCCGGGCCAGCCGTACCAGCCTCTCGGAGTCGGGCAGGTTGTCGGCGAGGGGCTTGTCGACGTAGACGTGCACGTCCGCCTCCAGCAGCGCCTCGACGATCGGCACGTGCGCGCTCGTCGCGGCGTGGACGAACGCCGCCTCGACGCCCACTTCGAGCAGCTCCGCCACGCCGGTGAAGAGCCGGTCGATCCGGTACGCCGCCCCGAGCGCGGCCAGCGTGGCCTCGTCGCGCGTGCACAGGTGGGGCACGATCCCCGGCGTGGCCGCGAGCACCGGCAGATAGGCCTTGCTGGCGATATCCCCGAGCCCAATGATCCCGATTTTCATGTGCGGAACCCTACGAGACCGGCAGCAAGCGGATCCAACCGTCGTAGGGCCGCCTGCCCGGACTCTCCGCTCCCGCACCGGCGTGATCAGCGGGCTCGCCACGAGGCGATGGTCTCCTTCAGCGCCTCGTCCATCGGGGTGGCGGTGACTCCGAAGGTCGCGGTGAAGGCCGACGAGTCCAGGATGAAGGGCCGGTCGAACTGGTAACGCGTCTCCCGCATCTCGCGGAGGAGCGGCGAGACGACGCCCGCGGCCGTGAGCGCCCAGCCCGGCAGGCGGCCGAGCCTGGGAGCGGGCGCCCCGGCCAGATCGCACAGCCGCTCCGCCAGGGCCCGGATGCTCCGCGCCGGGCTCGTGGGGATGTGCCAGGCACGGCCCCAGGCGCGTTCGTCGGTCGCCACCGTGGCCAGAGCCGCCGCCACATCGGGAAGGTAGGTCCAGCTGTGCGGGATGTCCGGATCGCTCAGGACCATCGCGCGCCGTCCCGCGAGCAGCGGTCCGACGAACCGTCCCCCGAGGAACGACTGGTCCGACGCGCCCGGGCCGAAATAGTCGGAGCCGCGCACCTCCGTGATCCGCACCCGCCCGTCCTGATGCGCGGCGAGCGCCTGCTTCCACATCTCGGCGCGCACCCGCCCCTTGGTTCCCGTGGCCGCCAGCGGCGTGCCCTCGGTCATCGGCCCGTCCACGGGGCCGTAGCCGTACAGGTTGCCCAGCGCGACCAGGACCGCTCCCGTCGCCTCCGCCGTGCGCAGCAGCGAGTCCGCGATCGGCGGCCAGTCCTGGGCCCACTGGTGGTACTTCGGGTTCGCGCAGTTGTAGAGCGCGTCGGCCCCCTCCGCCACCCGGCGCATCTCGGCCGCGTCCTGGGCCGGGGCGGCGACCCGCGTGATCCCGGCTCGGTCCGGGCCCGAGCCCGAACGGGTGACCACGACCACCTCGTGGCCCGCCTCCGCGAGCATCTCGGCGACCCTGCCTCCGACCTGACCGGCTCCGACGACGACGTGCTTACCCATGATCGCTCTCCTGTTGCTGTCTGTTCGTTCCTACGGGCGGGTGGTGATCCTCAGACCTGGTGCCAGACCAGGCGCAGGATGCCGTTGACGATGTAGAGAGCGGCGAAGACCACACCGCTCGTGACCAGCCCGGAGGCGACGAGGGCGGCCGCGCCGCCGCCGAACCAGGCGATCTCGAACGCCGCCCTGGCCAGGCCCCGCAGAGGGAACCTCGCACCGTTGGCCGCCGCGAAAAGCCCCCAGAGGGTGGCGAACAACGCCGGGCCGCCGAGTCCGGCGAGGATCCTGACCACGAGAGGAGCGGCGAGGGTGAACCCCCAGTACCCCACCGAGATCAGCACGCCGAGCTCGAGGAAGAACATCAGGGCGAGATTGGTCCCCTTGGCCACGGTCAGCATCGTCACTCCTTGAGTCATCGCTCTAGTGCGAGAGCGATGCTCTCTTATGTGAGCAGCATTCGTCAAGAGCAGTGCTCTCGAATCCTGTCGGCGCTCTGGTAGCCTCCGGAACATGAGCGCGAGCCGTACCGCACGGGAACGAGTCAGAGCCGAGCTGATCAGGGAGATCACCGAGATCGCCCGCCGTCACCTCACCGTGGACGGAGCCGCCGGGCTGTCCCTGCGTGCCGTGGCACGCGAGATGGGCATGGTCTCCTCGGCGATCTACCGCTACTTCCCGAGCCGGGACGACCTGCTCACCACGCTGATCGTCGACGGATACAACGCTCTCGGGGAGGCCGTCGAGAAGGCCGACGCCGCCTGCGCGCGGGACGACTACATGGGACGCTGGCTGGCGGTCTGCCACGTCGTACGCGGATGGGCGCTCGCGCACCCGCACGAGTACGCCCTGCTCTACGGCTCGCCGGTGCCGGGCTACCGCGCCCCCGAGGACACCATCGCCCCGGCGACGCGGGGCGTCGCGGTTTACGGCCGGATCCTCGCCGACGCCATCGCGGCCGAGCGTCTCGCCCCGCCCGCCATCCTGCCTGAGCCGCCGGCGACCATCACCCCCGACGCGGACACGGTCCGTACGCTCATCCCGGGGGCGTCGGACGATGTGATCACGCGGGCGGTCACCGCCTGGACCGGCCTGTTCGGCATGGTGAGCTTCGAGGTGTTCGGCCAGTTCACCAACACGATCAACCACCGAGCCGAGTTCTTCGAGCACACCATGACCTGCCTCGCCCGCCTCCTCGGCCTCCCCTCCTAACCCGCCCCTGGCACGAACCTTTCACATATGAAAGTGTCGTGCCATGACACGAAGTCACGCAATCGCCACCCTCGGTGCCATAGCCGAGGCACAATGGGGTCTCGTCACAGCAAGACAGGCAGCGCGCAACGGTGTCTCCGCAGTGGAGCTGACGCGCCTGACGAATGATGGGGTTCTTGATCGTGTCGCCTTCGGTGTCTACCGCCTGCCCGGATCGCCCCTTGATCCGCTCACCGAGCTTCGTGCGGCGTGGCTCCAACTCGACTCCGGCACCGAAGCGGAGTCCCGCGGCATCGACTCGGGCGTGGTCTCCCACGGCAGCGCCGCGCTCGTCCACCAAGTGGGCGACTTCACCGGCCACATCCACGAGTTCACAAGTCCCAAGCGCAAGCGGTCTCGACGTAGTGACGTCAGGATCCACACCTCATCTCTCGGATCCGACGACGTCGTATCGCTCGACCAACTCCTGGTCACCTCGCCGACACGACTGGTCGGCGACCTCCTCGCGACCCGCCATGACGGCCAGCACATCTCCTACGTCGTGACGGACATCCTCGACCGGCGACTCGCCACCAGGAAGGCCCTGGCCGACGTGGTCGCTCCACACGCCGCCGCGTACGGCGTGACCCCCGCCCGAGAGTTTCTCGAGCACCTCATATCTCTCACTCGACCTCCCACCCCCCGAAAGATTCATGGAAACCCACAGCGACCTGCCGTACGCCTCCCCCCGTGCGCTTGACGCCGCGCTCACAGCCCGGTTCAAGAAGCTGTCCGCCGTCCGTCCGCACTCCATCTCCCAACTACGCCGGCAGTTCGCCTATGACCGAGCACTGGCACGATGCTTCGTCGGCCCTTGGGGTGATCGATGGGTGCTCAAAGGCGGGATCTCCCTGCTCGCGCTGCTCAGGGATGCGCGCCACTCCGCCGACCTGGATCTCGCGGCCGACGCCACGGACACCTCACATGCGATGCGGCTACTGGAAGAGTCGCTCCATCAAGATCTCGGCGATCACTTCTCGTTCCAGCTGGGACACGGCCTCAGGCTGATCGAGGGAATCGAGGGAGTACGCGTCCCCGTGACGGCGTTCCTCGGTCCTCGCCCGTACGAACGCTTCCACCTGGACGTGGTGATCGGGGCGACCGTCACCGGCGTTCCGGAAGAAGCCGAACCGCTGGTGCCCATCGACATCCCCGGACTGCGCCAGCCGAAGTACCAGCTCTATCCCTTGTGCGACACCCTCGCCGACAAGGTATGCGCCATCATGGAGTGGCACGGCGATCGTCCGAGCACGCGGTTCCGCGACCTCGCCGACATCGTCCTGATCGCGAGAAGCCGCGTCATCGAAGCAGCCCACCTGAGTGCCGCCCTGGGTTCGGAGCGCCTCCGTCGAAAGAGCAGCCAGCACAAGGCGCTCAGCGTCCCAGATCAGATCATGTGGCGCGCAGGTTACGCCAAAGTCTCAGAGAACGTGCCTGGGCTCAACGCCTACCGAGACATGGACTCCGCGCTCACTCTGGCGGGCGCCCTCGTCGACCCAATACTCGACGGGACGATCCGTACCGGCCGATGGAACCCCGGCACACTTCGCTGGGAGCCATAACGTTCCCTCGCCGCCCACGGTGAGCGCATAGAGCTAGCCATTCGCGACTTCTCGGCCAAAAGGCGAGAGCATGTCCGCTCTGTGTGTTCATAGTGACGAGGGGCGGCGGCCGTGGGTTTCACGGACGCCGCCCCTCGTGGCGGGATCGTCGAAAGCCTTGTGGGCGGGACGGACCCGGACGTTTTCCAGAGTGATCGGAAGGGATCGGGCAGGTCGTGCCCGCTCTTCCCGATGAGCAGTACGAAGGCGTCAGCGGTCGGCGCGGTTGACGGCGGAGATGATCGCCTTCAGGGACGCGGTGGTGGTGTTGGCGTCGATGCCGACTCCCCACAGGGTCCGGGAGCCGTTCTCGCCGCCGACCTCGCACTCGACGTAGGACGCGGCCTTGGCGTCGGTCCCCGCGCTCATCGCGTGCTCGGTGTAGTCGAGGACCCGCACGTCGACGCCGATGCCGCGCAGGGCGTCACAGAAGGCCGAGATCGGGCCGTTGCCGACCCCCTCGATCTCGCGGATCTGCCCGTCCACACGGATGTCGGCGGTGATCACGTCCTTGTCGTCGACCGCCGAGGAGCCCCGGTGCGCCAGCAGGCCGAGGCGACCCCACGGCTTGGCCGGGTTCGGCAGGTATTCGTCGGTGAACGCCTCCCACATGGCGGCCGGCGTGACCTCGCCGCCCTCCGCGTCAGTCTGCGCCTGGACCGCCCGCGAGAACTCGATCTGCAGGCGGCGCGGCAGGTCGAGCTGGTGGTCGGCCTTCATGATGTAGGCGACGCCGCCCTTGCCCGACTGGCTGTTGACCCGGATGACCGCCTCGTAGCTGCGGCCGATGTCCTTCGGGTCGATCGGCAGGTACGGCACGGCCCACGTGAAGTCGTCCACCGGTACGCCGGCGGCGGCCGCGTCACGCTCCAGGTGCTCCAGGCCCTTCTTGATGGCGTCCTGGTGTGAGCCGGAGAAGGCGGTGTAGACCAGCTCGCCGCCCCACGGGTGCCGGGGGTGGACGGGCAGCTGGTTGCAGTACTCGACGACGCGCCGGATCTCGTCCATGTCCGAGATGTCGACCTGCGGGTCGATGCCCTGGGCGAACAGGTTCATGGCCAGCGTCACCAGGCACACGTTGCCGGTGCGCTCGCCGTTGCCGAACAGGCACCCCTCGATGCGGTCGGCCCCGGCCATGTATCCCAGCTCGGCGGCGGCCACGGCGGTGCCGCGGTCGTTGTGAGGGTGCAGCGACAGCACGATCGAGTCGCGGTAGGCCAGGTGCCGGTTCATCCACTCGATCTGGTCGGCGTAAATGTTCGGCGTGGCCATCTCGACCGTGGCGGGCAGGTTGATGATCACCTTGCGGTCGGGGGTGGGCTGCCAGACGTCGTTGACGGCGTTGCAGACCTCGACGGCGTACTCCAGCTCGGTGCCGGTGAAGGACTCCGGCGAGTACTGGAAGAAGATCTCGGTGCCGTCCATCTCGGCGGCCATCTTCTTGCACAGCTTGGCGGCCTCGACGGCGATGGCCGTGATGCCGTCCTTGTCCTGGCCGAAGACGACCCGCCGCTGCAGCGTGGAGGTCGAGTTGTACAGGTGGACGATGGCCTGCTTCGCGCCGCGCAGCGACTCGAAGGTCCGCTCGATCAGCTCGGGACGGGCCTGGGTCAGGACCTGGATGACGACGTCCTCGGGGATGCGGTCTTCCTCGATGATCTGGCGGACGAAGTCGTAGTCCGTCTGGGACGCGGCGGGGAAGCCGACCTCGATCTCCTTGTAACCCATGCGTACCAGCAGCTCGAACATCTTGAGCTTGCGGTGGCCGTCCATGGGGTCGATCAGGGCCTGGTTGCCGTCGCGCAGGTCGACAGCGCACCATTGGGGCGCCCGTTCGATGACCTTGTCCGGCCAGGTGCGGTCCGCCAGCCGGATGGGCTCGAACGGCGTGTACCGGTGGTACGGCATGGGGCTGGGCTGCTGTTGCGGGTACATCGTGCTCCTCGTGGACACGCCGGCGCGAGCATGGGAAGACAGGCATCATGAATCATGAAGAGAGGCTCGCCACCGGTAAAAGACCTGGGGCGGCCGACGCGCACGGCTGTCTCCGCGGCGAGGGAGCCGGCCTCTTACAGGCCCTCGCCGCGGCGGATAAGGAGAAGCCCGCGCAGCATGTCAAGCACATTAGCAGACGGTCCCGAATGCATCGGACGCCGCGGGTGCCGGAAACATAACCCGAAACCCGGGGGAAGGGGGTGAGCATGAGGGACGACGAGATCCTCGGCCGCATCGACGAGCTCATCGAGGAAGAGCACATCCTACGCAGGAGGCTCGCGGCGGGAGAGGTCACCACCGACGAGGAGCACGAGCGGATCAGGACCCTGGAGGAGGGGCTCGACCGGTGCTGGGATCTGCTCAGGCAGCGCCGCGCGAGCAGGGACGCCGGCGAGGACCCCGACTTCGCCGTCCCCCGGCCGGCCAGCGAGATCGAGGACTACGAGCAGTGACGACACGCGGCGTCCGGGGACGGGAGCGTGAAGCGGATAATCCGTTCGCACACCGGCGGGGTGATGCTGTTGTCTGGTGACCATGCACATCGAGCGCCTCGACCTCGCCGACCCCGGTGACCGCGTCGCTGGGCTGTACGCGGTCCACGAGGCCCTGGGGGATCCCGGAGCGCCGATGTCGCCGCGCCATTTCGCGTCCAAGCTGCGCGGCGGCTGGTCGGGCGAGCGCGCGGAGACCTGGGTAGTCGGGGTGGGCGGCGAGATCGCCGGCGGATGCACCTTGTACTACCCCGACGCCGACAACACCCATATGGCCAACCTGCCCCTTTTCGCCGTCCATCCCGACCGGCGGCGCCAGGGACTGGGAGGGGCGCTGCTCGACCTCGCGATCGACCGCGCCCGCGGCGAGGGCCGCCGTCTCCTCCTCGGCGAGGCCCCGACGGGCGGGCCGGGCGCGGGCTTCGCCGAGGCACGCGGTTTCACCCGGGCCACGGATGAGGCGCGCCGGGTCCTCGACCTGCGCACGGTCGACTGGGCGTCCTACGAGCTCATGCGGGCCGACGCCGCCCGTCATGCGCGGGGATACTCCCTCGAACGGTGGATCGGACCGGCCGGGGAGGAGTTGCTCGACGACATGGCCCTCCTGATGACGTCCATGAACGACGAGCCTCTGGGCGACCTCGACATGGAGGACCACCGCTGGACCGCGGAACGGTTCCGCGTTCTCGACCATGAGCACGCGCGCTCGGGTCTCACGAGCTACACCGTGATCGCCCGGCATGCCGAGAGCGGCGAGCCGGCGGGGTTCACCCGGCTCCTGGTGGACGCGGACGACGCGCGCGGATGGGCGCGGCAGGTCGAGACCGGCGTGATCCACGCGCACCGGGGCCACCGGCTCGGGACGGTGCTCAAACTGGCCAACGCCATCTGGTTCCACACCTGCGAGCCGGCCGTCGAACGCATCATCACCTGGAACGCCGATGACAACGCGTACATGCTGGCGATCAACGAGTCGATGGGGTTCCGGATCCTCGACACCTGGAACGGATGGCAGCTCCGCATCTAGTGCCCCGCCCGTCAATCTTTGCCCGGAAGGAGCGGTGTCCAGGGTGGTGCATCGCAAGGCGGAGGAGGAGGTCGTAGCGGAGCCTCCGGCCGACATTCCCGGGCCCCACGGAAGGTCCGAGCCTGCGAGGAGTTTTCGTGGGTGGGGCGACCAGGCGGCGAGGTGCCGCCCTGGGCGACGCGACGGGGCAAAGATTGACGGGCGGGGCACTAGAGCGATCCGACTGGGTGACGAACTGAGTAACAACGGCCATGGACGAGGCCGGACGACGCTGTGCGGCGTCCATCACGCCATCGCTCTGCAAGCGGTCGCCCGCGGCCTTGCCCAGGCCGCTGACGCCCCCGGTGATCAGGGCGGTGCGAGATGTCGTCATGGCGTTGACTCCACAGTTGGATTGGACGGTTCAGTGGGATTCGCGCGGCACGCGGTCGCCGCTCGAGCCGATGAGGAAATCCAAGTCGGCGCCAGTGTCGGCCTGCTGTACGGTCTCGACGTACAGCCGCTGCCAGCCGCGGTCGGGCCGGGCGAAGGCGCGCACCGCGGCCGGTGCCGGCTCGCGCGTGGCCAACTCCGACGCCGGGACGTCGACATCGAGCCGACGGGCTGCCACGTCGAGGGTGATCGTGTCGCCGGCCCGCACCCGCGCCAGCGGGCCTCCCGCCGCGGCCTCGGGCGCGACGTGGAGCACGACCGTGCCGTAGGCGGTGCCGCTCATCCGGCCGTCGCAGACGCGGACCATGTCCCGCACACCCTCGGCCAGCAGCTTCGAGGGCAGCGGGAGGTTGGCCACTTCGGGCATGCCGGGGTAGCCCTTGGGCCCGCACCCGCGCAAGACCAGCACCGAGTCCGCGGTGACGTCCAGGTCCGGATCGTCGATCCGGGCATGCAGGTCTTCGATGGAGTCGAAGACGACCGCGGGGCCGCGGTGGCGCAGCAGGTGCGGCGAGGCCGCGGCGGGCTTGATGACGGCGCCGTCGGGGGCGAGGTTGCCACGGAGGACGGCGATTCCCGCCTCTTCCCGCAGGGGTTTGCCGAAGGTGCGGATGACTTCGGGGTCGTGAATACGAGCTTCGCCGATGTGGTCAGCCAGCGGCCGTCCGGTGACTGTCAGCGCGGCGGGGTCGAGCAGGTGGCGGATCTCGTGCAGCACTGCGTGCAGGCCGCCGGCGCGGTACAGGTCGTCCATCAGGAAGCGGCCCGCCGGTTGCAGGTCGACCAGCAGCGGCACCCCTGACCCGGTGCGGTCGAAGTCGTCCAGGGTGAGGTGCACGCCGAGGCGACCGGCGATGGCCAGCAGGTGCACCACGGCGTTGGTGGAGCCGCCGAGCGCGGCCAGGGCCACGATGGCGTTGAGGAACGAGGCGCGGCTCATGACGTCGGTGGGTCGGCGGTCGGCCGCGACCAGCTCGACGGCGAGGGCACCGGTGGTGTGTGCGGCCTCCAACAGGCGACTGTCGGACGCCGGAGTGCCGGCAACGCCTGGCACCGTCATGCCCAGGACTTCGGCGAGCAGGCCCATGGTGGAGGCGGTGCCCATCGTGTTGCAGTGGCCCTTGCTGCGAATCATCGAGGACTCCGACTGGAGGAACTCCGCCTGACTGAGAGTGCCGGCCCGGACTTCCTCGCCCAGCCTCCACACATCGGTACCGCAGCCGAGGGGCGCCCCTCGGAACGTCCCGGTGAGCATCGGACCGCCGGGGACCACCACCGCCGGCAGATTCACCGAAGCGGCGGCCATCAGCAGGGAGGGAATCGTCTTGTCGCAGCCGCCGAGCAGCACCACGCCGTCGATCGGGTTGGCGCGCAACATCTCCTCGATGGCCATCGCGGCGAGGTTCCGCCACAGCATGGCCGTCGGCCGCACCTGCGTCTCGCCGAGGGAGACCACGGGCAGGTTGAGCGGAATCCCGCCCGCCTCGTACACGCCGTTCGCCACGCTCCGGCCCACCTCGTCGAGGTGAGCGTTGCACGGGGTCAGATCGGAGGCGGTGTTGGCGATCGCGATGTGCGGACGTCCGTCGAAGGCATGCGGAGGCAGTCCGCGCCGCATCCACGCCCGGTGGATGTAGGCATTCCGATCCGCGCCCCCGTACCACTGCGCACTACGGCCAGTAACCAAATGACACCATCTTCCAATAATCGGAATATATATCCGTTATTCGAAACCTGATCGCAGACTAGTCCCGCGACATCGGCAAGGGAAGCAGTGGAGCACCTCTTCTTCCAATTTTCGGAACGATGGTCTAACCTTCGGAACGTGAGCGAGGTAATGCCCGATGACGAGCCCAGACTCGTCGGATCCGACCGCGTCCTCGCAGTCCTGGCCGAGCTGGCCCGTCACCCCGATGGCATCGGCCTGGACGAGATGGCGCGCAGGGTCGCGAGCCCGAAGCCGACGGTGCACCGCGCGCTGGCCTCGCTACGCCGCGCCGGCTTCGCCGCGAAGCACACCCACGGTCGCTACGTTCTGGGAGACGAGTTCCTCCGGATGGCGTTCGCACACCATGAGGCACGGCCTGACCACGTGCGAGCCCTGCCCATCCTCACGGCGCTGTGCCAGCGGTACGGCGAGACGGTGCACTACGCGACCCTGGATGGCCCGGCGGTCGTCTACCGGGCCAAGCTGGACCCGCCGGTCGGCGCGGTGCGCCTGACGTCCGTGGTCGGCGGCCGCAATCCCGCCCACTGCACCGCCGTCGGCAAGGTCCTGCTCGCCGACGCCCTGCGCACCGAGCAGGACGTACGGGAATGGGCGGGCGATCATCCGCTCGCACGGCCGACCGAACGCTCGATCGGCACCGTCGAGGAGCTGCACGCCGCGCTGGTCCGCGTTCGCGAGCGCGGCTACGGCCTCGACGACCAGGAGAACGAGCCGGGCGTCAATTGCCTCGCCGTCCCGGTCTACCTGAACTCTCCCACTGCGCCCAGCGGCGCCATCAGCATCAGCGGCCTGGCCTACCGCACCCCACTGCACAAGCTCATCGACGATTTGCCCGCCATCCGGGCCATCGTCGCGGGACAGGAGCCCCCCGCCACTGTCCCGTCCCGATCCTGATCTTTCGGAGCATCCGTGTACCTCATGCGTGTCGGCGCCTTCGGCGCTGAAAAGCCTGTCGTCCGCGTCGACGACACCAGCTACGTCGATGTGTCCGACCTCGTCACCGACTTCGACGAGGCGTTCTTCGGCGCCGGCGGCTCGTCTCGCTTGGCCGTTCCGGTCGCCGAACGGATCGCCGCCGGCGCCGTCCACCCGTTCGGCGACCAGCGCATCGGCGCGCCGATCGCCCGACCGCACCAGATCCTGTGCATCGGGCTGAACTTCAGCGACCACGCCGCCGAGACCGGGCAATCCGTGCCGGACGAACCCATCCTGTTCACCAAGAGCCCCAACACGCTGGTCGGCCCGAACGACGACGTGCGCATCCCGCGCGGCGCCGGCAAGACAGACTGGGAGGTCGAGCTCGGCATCGTGATCGGCAAGCGTACGTCCTACCTCGATGACGTCAGCGCCGCCGCCGACGTCATCGCCGGTTACGTGCTCGTCAACGACATCAGCGAACGAGCGTTCCAGATGGAACGCGGCGGCCAGTGGTGCAAGGGAAAGTCCGCCGAGACGTTCAACCCGGCCGGGCCTTGGCTCGCCACGCCCGACGAGATCCCAGACGTACGCAACCTCGGCATGTGGCTGGACGTCAACGGTGTGCGGCGGCAGACCGGCTCCACCAAGACAATGATCTTCGATCCGTATGTGATTGTGCACTACCTGAGCCAATTCATGGTCCTGGAACCCGGTGATCTCATCAACACCGGCACCCCGCCCGGCGTCGGAATGGGCCACAACCCGCAGATCTGGCTGGAGCCGGGCGACGTCATGGAGCTGAGCATCGACGGGCTCGGCGTCGCGCGACAGCGCGTCGTCGGCCCCCGATAGGGCGCCGCCGTGCGCGCACTGGTGTTGACCGGGCCGCGCAAGGCTGAGGTGCGGGAGGTCGCCGCGCCGGTCGCCGCCGCCGGACAGGTGGTCGTCGACGTGGAACGGGTCGGCATCTGCGGCACCGACGTCGAGCTGTTCACCGGCGAGATGAGCTACCTCCACACCGGCGCCTCCTCATACCCGCTGCGACCGGGCCACGAATGGTCGGGGGTTGTCACGGCGGTCGGCGCCGGCGTCGACTCCGCCTGGCTCGGCCGGCGGGTAACCGGTGACACGATGATCGGCTGCGGGCACTGCCAACGCTGCCGGAATGGTCGACATCACGTGTGCCCGGACCGGCATGAGCTCGGCATCCGCGACGGCCTACCAGGGGCGCTCGCCGAGCGCCTCGCCGTGCCGGCCACCTCCCTGCACGCCCTGCCCGACACCGTGGACGCGACTCTCGGCGCCCTCGTCGAGCCGGGCGGCAACGCGCTCCGCAGCGTCCACGGCGCCGACCTTGCTCCCGGCGAACGGCTCCTGGTCCTCGGCACGGGCACCATCGGCCTGCTCGTCGCGTTGTTCGCCCGCGCCCACGGCGCCGACGTGCACCTCATGGGCCGCGACGATACCCAACTGCGTCTGGCCCGCTCGCTGGGCTTCGTGGGCACATGGACCCGGGACACACTGCCCCGTCTGCCGTGGGATGCGGTCGTGGACGCCTCGAACGCCGCGGCGCTGCCCGGGCTCGCCCTCGACCTCGTCGAACCGGCCCGGCGGATCGTCTGCATCGGACTGGCTGGAATGCCCAGCACCGTCGACACCCGGGACATCGTTCTCAAAGAGGTCACCGTGGTGGGTATCCTCGGGGCATCCGCGGGTCTGCCGGGCACCATCGACGCCTACGCGGACGGCTCCGTCGACCCCCGCCCGCTGGTCGCTTACACGGTTGGCCTCGACGATGTGGCCGACGCGCTGGACGGCATCCGTCCCGACGGCGTCGGCCCGGGCCCGAAAATCCATGTCGATCCCCGGCGTTAGGGGCATGAATGAAGCGCAAGCACGACGCCGCAGCACACTCGCATCGCCTTCCTCCTACCGACCCGACCACCCTTACCGCCCTCGACGCGGTCGCGCCCGGTTCGGTCAGAGCCAGGGCCAGCGACCGGCTGGGACTGGCGCACGACGCGTCGCACTATCTGCTCACCCCGCAGGCGGTGCTCGTGCCGCAGAACGCCGACCAGGTCGCGGCGCTCATGCGCGCCGCCGCCCAACTCGGCCTGGGTGTGACGTTCCGTTCGGGAGGAACGAGCCTGAGCGGGCAGGCCGGCACTGAGCAGCTGCTGCTCGACGTCCGCCGCCACTTCCGCGCCGTCGAGGTGCTCGACGGTGGCGCCCGGGTGCGGGTCCAACCCGGCGCCGTGCTGCGCCACGTCAATGCCCGGCTTGCCCCCTACGGCCGCAAGCTCGGCCCCGACCCGGCCAGCGAGTCGGCGTGCACCATCGGCGGTGTCGTCGCGAACAACTCCAGCGGCATGACCTGCGGCACCCACGCGAACACCTACCAGACGCTCGAGTCGATGACTCTCGTGCTGCCCAGCGGCACCGTGATCAACACCGCGGACGCCGACGCGGACGACCGGCTGCGCGCCCTGGAGCCCGCCCTGACCACGGCGCTGGAACGCCTGCGGGACCGCATCCGCGGCAATCCGGAGTCGGTCCGGCGGATCACCGCCCAGTTCGCCATGAAGAACACCATGGGATACGGGCTCAACAGCTTCCTCGACCACACCGCGCCCGCGCAGATCCTCGCCCACCTGGCCATCGGCAGCGAAGGCACTCTCGGGTTCGTCGCCGAGGCCGTGTTCCGGACCGTCCCGGTTCACTCCGCCGCGACGACCGGACTGGTCGTCTTTCCCACGCTGCGCCAGGCGATGGCGGTCATGCCGGATCTTGTCGCGGCCTCCCCTGCCGCCGTGGAACTGCTCGACGCGCAGGCCCTACGGGTGGCGCAGACCGACCCGCAGGCTGACCAGATGTTGCGTTCCCTGCCTGTGGACCGGCATGCGGCGCTGCTCGTGGAATGGCAGGAGCCCGACCCCGACCAGCTCGCCGTACGAGAGAAGGACGCGCAGCGGATCTTCGACGGTTGGGAGCTCGCCGTCCCGGCCCGTCTCAGCCGCGCCCCTCGCGACCGGGCCGGGCTGTGGCACATCCGCAAGGGCCTCTATACCGCCGTCGCCGGTGCCCGTCCCAGCGGCACTGTCGCGCTGTTGGAGGACGTGGCCGTGCCGGTGCCCGCGCTCGCCGACCTCTGCGACGACCTTTCCGAGCTGTTCGACCGGCACCGCTACGAACGCAGCGTCATCTTCGGTCACGCCAAGGACGGCAACCTGCACTTCATGCTCAACGAACAGTTCGGTGCGGGCGACGAGGTGCGCCGCTACGCCGACTTCACCGAAGAGATGGTCGACGCCGTCCTCGCCCGCGGCGGGACTCTCAAGGCCGAGCACGGCACGGGGCGGGTGATGGCACCGTTCGTGCGCCGGCAATACGGCGACGAACTGTTCGACGTGATGCGGGACATCAAGCGGCACTGCGATCCTGCCAGCGTCCTCAACCCCGGTGTGCTGCTCACCGACGACCCGCACGCGCATCTGCGCCACCTCAAGCCCGTGGTCAGCGTCGAGCCCGAGGTCGATCGGTGTGTCGAGTGCGGCTACTGCGAGCCGGTGTGCCCCAGCCGTGACCTGACCACCACTCCACGGCAACGCATCGTCCTGCGCCGGGAACTCGCCATCGCCCAGGCATCCGGCGACACGGCGCTTGTCCGGCAACTCGAACGCGAGTACCGCTACGACGCCGTGGACACCTGCGCCGTAGACGGCATGTGCGCCACCGCCTGCCCGGTGCTCATCAACACCGGCGACTTGACCAAGCGCCTGCGGGCCGAGCACAACGGCCGTGCCGTGCAAGGAGTGTGGAGCACCGCCGCACGCCACTGGGACGCCACCACCCGGGCCATGAATCAGGCCCTGGACATAGCCGCCGTGACGCCCACGTTGGCGGAGGCCGCGAGCAGGGCGGCCCGCGCGATCGGCGACCCCGACGTCGTGCCCGCCTGGAGCCGCGACCTGCCCCGCGGCGGCAGCCCGCGCCGCGCCGCGCCCGACCCAGCCGCTGACGCGGTCTACCTGCCGTCGTGCCTCAACACCATGTTCGCCCCGGCCGACGGCGGCCCCGGCGTCATGGCGGCGGTGCGCAGGCTCGCCGACCGCGCCGGAATCCGGCTGCACATCCCCGAAGGCGTGGGTGACCTGTGCTGCGGCACGCCCTGGTCGTCCAAGGGCCTGTCCGCCGGATACGAGATCATGCGGCGACGAGTCCGCGAGACCCTCGCCGTCGCCACCGACGACGGCCGGCTCCCGGTCATCGCCGACGCCGCCTCCTGCACCGAGGGCTTCCATCGCCTCTTCGCGGGCGGTGCACCCCACATCGAGGTCATCGACGCCGTGACCTTCGTGGCCGACCGCATCCTGCCCCACCTGCCGCCCGGCCGACGGCTGCCGTCGCTGGCCCTGCACCCGACCTGCTCCTCCGTCAGACTCGGACTCGACACCGCGATCGCCCGCATCGCCGACGCCATCGCCGAACGCGTCGTCGTCCCCGACGGCTGGCAGTGCTGCGGCTTCGCCGGCGACCGCGGTTTGCTGCACCCGGAACTCACCGCGTCGGCGACCCGTGGCGAGGCGCAGACGGTAGCCGACACCGAATACGCCGCCCACGCCTCTGTCAACCGCACCTGTGAGATCGGGATGACCCGAGCCACTGGCCGGACCTACCACCATCTGCTGGAACTACTCGACCAGATCACCGCCTAACTAGTCCTAACTCGGTTGCTGGCGATCGGCCGCCGATACATCGAGGCCGTACCGGTTGCCAGTTCTCGCCCCACCTGATCCACCTGGCGGCATCGTGGACTAAAAGCGCAGGTCATCCGCCATATAGCGGCGGAGGAGTCGGGAGGACGGGCGTCGCACTCTCAGCCGTGGACCGGCGAGGAGTGCGACGAGGATCTGGGCGGCTCCGGCGGCGACGAGAGTCGCCTCGGCGCCGACGATACCGATGATGGCGCCCCCGGCGAGCAGGCCGATGGACACCGCCCCGTCGTGCACGAGGCTCTCGGCTGCGAAGGCGGCCCGCCGGTCCGCGCCATCGGTGCGCGTGCTGATGAGCCGGTTGAGCGCACCGATGCCGAGCGGCATGGAGAAGCCGCCGAGCGCGGCCACGCACCCCAGGAGAACAAGGGACGACGCCACGGCGGGTATGGCCATGAACGCCACGCCGAGAACGACCCATCCGGTCGCCATCGTCGCGAGCGCCGGCAGTCTCGGGACGAGCACCGGCGCCAACAGCGCACCGGCGAGCGAGCCCATGCCGTACCCGGTCATGCCCGCCGAAATGAGCAGTCCGGGCGGCTCTTCGACCGGGACACGACGGGTGCTCGGCCGACGCCGGCCGGTCGTGCGCTGAGCGCCGAGGCGGCCCACGTTCTCGATCATCTGGGGCGGATCTTCGACCGCGCACGAGCCGCGGCGCAGGCCAGGACGTTCAACGTCGGCACCTTCAGCAGCCTCGCACCGTTGCTCTTCCCGGCGCTGGACGAGCTGTTCACGCTCCTGGCACCGGGCGACCGTGCCGCCAACGCCTTCACCCCGAGCACGCTGGCCCGGCTCCGAGCCATCAAGCGCGCCTGCGACCCACGAGGCACCTTCCGCAGCAACTTTCCCGTTCTCGGCTGACCGAAAAGTGTGTCCCCAGGCAACACCGGTCACGATCAGCTCAACCTCCGAGCGCGGTGAAGTCGTCCGGTGTCAGGCGGATGCGCCCGGCTTCCATGTTCTCCTCCAGGTGGCCGAGAGAACCCGTGCCGGGGATGGCCAGCATCACGGGCGAGCTCGCCAGCAGCCACGCGAGCGCGACCTGGGCGGTCGTCGCCCCATGCCGGGCCGTGACCGCCGCCATCGCAGTGGCGTCGATCGGACGGTGTCCGCCACCGAGCGGGAAGAAGGGCACGAAGGCGATCCCGTCCTTCTCACACTGCGCCGGCAGCTCGGCGTCACCCCGGTCCTGCACGTGGAAGCTGTTCTGCACGGCCGCCACCGGAGCGATCGCCCGCGCCTCGGCCAGCTGCGCGGCGTCGACGTTGCTGACGCCCAGGTGCCGGATCAGCCCCTCCTCGCGCAGTTCGGCGAGTGCCGCGAACCGGTCGGAGATCGACTCGCCGCCCGGGCCGCCCATGCCGCCGACCCGCAGGTACACGAGGTCGAGCCGGTCGACGCCGAGGCTGCGCAGGTTGTCCTCCACCAGGCCGCGCAACTGGGCCGGGCCCGCCTCGCCACTCGGAACACCGCTGGAGTCGAGCAACGGCCCGACCTTCGTCGCGATCACGAGGTCGTCTCCATAGGGGGCGAGTGCCATGCGGATCAGCTCGTTCGCCACCACCCCCGGCCTTCGGTAGAACCACGCCGTGTCGATGTGGTTCACCCCGAGCTCGACCGCGCGGCGCAGTACGGCGATGCCCGTCTCGGGGTCGCGAGCGGGTCCCTGGAAGGTGCCGGTCGGAAGCCGCATGGCGCCGAAACCGAGCCGGTGGACCGGAAGGTCTCCCCCGAGAAGGAATTCACCGGTGAGCGCGGCCGGGGTTACCGGGTCTGGGTGCGTGTTCGTCGTCATGTCGGTCAGCCTCGCGCAGATGAGAGGGCGGGCCAACGCGATGGCAGCAAGCTGCCATCGCCCATAGGTGGCCATAATGGGCGGGTGACAGCCGATCAGGTCATCACCGTCCACGGTGACGCGGAGCTCATCGCCCGGGCCGGTCACCTGTTCGCCGGTACTCAGCGCGAGTTCGTGTGCGCGGCCCGCGATCTCGACACGTGGTCCCAGCCTGACGCGCGGCAGGCGATCAGCCGACGGATGCGCGGGGCAGACACGTCCGGCATCACGGTCGACAAGCTCGTCAGCCCGGCCGCTCTGGCCGACGAGGCCGCGCGGTCGCACCTCCGCGAGGTCGCGACCAGGGGCGCACGGGTGCGGATCAGCTCCGCACCGCTGCCGCACGAGACGATCATCATCGACCGCCGGGTGATGATCCTCGCCGGACGCGGAGCGCCGGGCATGCGCGAGTTCACCGTGACCACCTCGCCCGTCCTGGTCGACGGGGTGTACTCCCTGTTCCGTGCGGCCTGGGAGACCGCCACCGATCTGGCCGCCTATCTCCGCGGTGACGTGCCGCACCTCGACGCCGGCAGCCGGGCCGTCCTCCGCGCTCTCGGCGCGGGATACACCGACGAGAGCGCGGCGAGACAGCTCGGCCTCTCGTTGCGCACCTACCGGAGACGCGTCGCCGAGCTCATGGCCACGCTGGAGGCTGATTCCCGGTTCCAGGCCGGGCTGCGCGCGGGCGAGCTCGGCCTCACCGGGTAACGGCCGGCCGCCCCACGCCCGGGCCGGGCGACAAGTGGTCCAGGAACTGGAGCCTTGAGGGGGCGCCGGGACTATCAGCCCGGGAATTTCCGCGATTCTGTCGTTCCCGGCTGCTATGAATTTCGCCATCACCCCCGACGATCAAGGGACGTCCGATGGCGTTGGTCACTTTCCGTGATGAGACCGCGACGGGCAGGGCGCTGGACGAGTTCACGCTGCCCGGCCTGCCCGGGCAGATCTCCGCCCGCGAGCTGGTTCGGCTGCGCGTGCGGGAGGAGGTCGCCCGGCACAACGCGGCCCCGTCGCACCGTTTCCGCGGCCTGGTCAGGCCGAGCGACGCCGAGGCCGAGCTGAACGGCTACCGGATGAGCACCGCCCGCAGGCTCGACTGGGAGCGGCAGGCCGACGCCGCGGAGGCGGCGTTCGCCCGCAACGGGTTCATCCTGCTGGTCGGCGAGCGGCAGATCGACGACCTCGACGAGGAGATCGACCTGACCCGCGACCCGGTGGTGTCCTTCATCAAGCTCGTCCCCCTGGTCGGAGGCTGACGTGGGTGTGATCGACGACGAACCGCGCCCAGCACCGTTCCTCCTCGCCGAGGACACCGCCATCACCGACCCGTCCATCACCCGCCAGATCAAGGAATGACCCGCGTGCGTCTCTCTCCCACCGCATTGCAGCTGCACACGCTCTTGACCGACCCGGCCGCTGACGATCCGTACCCCCGGCCGGATCCGTCCCAGCTCACCGCCTTCGACCTGGGCACGCTCCTGCCGTTCGCCTATCGGGCGCCGGTAGACAGGCACACGGCCATATCGATGAGGTTCGTGGTCGAGGACGCGGCCAGGGAGCGTCAGCCGTCGTTCACGCCGGAGGCGTGCGCCGACCTGTTCCTGGCGCTGGTGGACGGGCTGAAGACGCGCGAATGGTCCGACCTGCCCCTGGCGGCGGCGGCCCTGGCGCGCTGCCCCGGCGGCCCGCCGCTCGCCGATCTCGTCGAGCCCGCGCGGACTCTGGTGCGCTTCCACCTCCACTCCGGCCGTACCGAACATCCCTACGCGCTGCTGGCGGTGGCCGGGATCGCCGGGCTGGACGACGAGGCGGCCGCGGTGCTCACGGACGGCATGGGGCCGATCGCGGCAGGCGAGATCGGCCTGCTCCTCGGCTGGGAGACGGAGCGCCGGGCCCTGCTGGCGGACGTTCTCCAGGAGGAGAGGTCCTACAACTGCCCTCCCCCGCTGCCGGATGCCTGGGAGCGGCTGGCCGCGATCCCGGAGTACACCGCCTTCGCCCGCACGTCGCTGGAGGCAGCCGAAGCCAGGGTCGCCGCGATCCATGCGGGCGAGATTCCGTACCGCGCCGACCGTGCCTTCGACAACGCGGAGAAGGCAGCGCTCGGCCGGGCCGCACGGCTGGCGCTGTGGCGGGACGAGCCGTGGCTGCCCGGCCTGCTCGACCGGCTGCTGCGCGGAGTGGCGGTCGCGCCCACCGCGGCCAAGACCCTGCCCTCCCAGGGCCTGCTGTACGAGATCGCCCGCGCGGCCGAGGAGTTCCCGACCCCCGAGGCGGTCACCGCGCTGCGCGCCGCGCGGGAGGCGACGCGGCACGCGGGGGTGCTCAAACAGCTGGACCGCATGCTCAAGCGGATCGAGCGCGCGCTGGCCGACCGGGTCGAGGTGGCCTTCCGGATGCCGGACCTCGGGTTCGAGCCCGGCGGACGGATTCGGGTGCCCGTCGGCGAGCACACGGCCGTGATCTCCATCGGCGACGACGTCGAGCTGACCTGGTGGCAGGGCGAGAAGCGGCTCAAGGGGGCTCCCGCGGCGGTGCGGCGGGACCACCCGGACGAGGTCAAACGCCTGCGCGAACTGGCCGCGCAGGTCCGGCGGCAGCTGACCACGCTGGTCCGCGCGCTGGAGGCGGGATATCCGGGCGAGGCGGTCCATCCGTACGCGACCTGGCGCGAGCGGCTGGCGGAGCATCCGATCGCCGGAACCGTCGCACGGCGCCTGATCTGGGAGATCGAACTCTCCCCCGGACGCCGGCAGAGCATGCTGGGCGACACCGGGATCGGCGGGATCGAAGGGATCGCCGGAACCGAGCCGCCGCCCGACGCTCCGGTGCGGCTGTGGCATCCGGCCCACGCCTCCCTCGACGACGTGCGTGCCTGGCGCGAGCGGATCACCGAGGAGCGGATCAGGCAGCCGTTCAAGCAGGCGTTCCGCGAGGTCTACCTGCTCACTCCCGCCGAGGAGCGGGCCGGCGTCTATTCCAATCGGTTCGCGGCCCACGTCGTGGACTATCGAAAGCTGTACGCGCAGTTCAAGCAGCGCGGCTGGGCTGCCGACATGCTGGGCCCGTGGGACGGCGGCGACAACGGCGAGGCCCGGCGTGTGCTCACCGGGGGACGCTGGCGGGCGTCGTTCTTCCACGACAACACCGACGGCTCGGGAGAGCACGCCACCACCGATCAGGTCCGGTTCCACCGCAACGCCGACGGCGAATGGCGGCAGGCGGCGCTCGCCGAGGTTCCGCGGCTGGTGTTCAGCGAGGCGATGCGCGACGTGGACCTGTTCGTCGCGGTCACGTCGATCGCCGCCGACCCGGGCTGGGCTGACCGGGGCGCCGACCGCCACCATGAATACTGGCGTTCGGCCGCCTTCGGACCGCTGCCGCCCTCGGCCGAGGTCCGCCGCGACGCGCTGGCCCGCCTGCTGCCCCGTACGGCCATCGCGGACCGCTGCACTCTGACTGACCGCTACCTGGTGGTCCGCGGCGACCTGCGGGCGTACAAGATCCACCTGGGTAGCGCCAACATCCTCATGGATCCCGGTGACGTCTACCTGTGCGTGGTCAGCGCGCCGGGCCAGGCGGCGGACCGGGTGTTCCTTCCGTTCGAGGAGGACGGCCGGCTCGCGCTGATCCTCAGCAAGGCGTTCCTCCTGGCCCGCGACGGCGAGATCGACGATGAGACCATCCTCAGACAGATCAAGGGGTCAACCGCCGGGCGGGCGATCGAGTGATATTTCCCAATAACACCAGAATAAGCAAATTCCCCATTCCCGAAATATCGCAATAACCGGCGGCGGATGACTCCCATTCTGATACGGCGGCGAAATGCGCGGGAAACGCGGCGGAAATGGCGGCTGCCTATCGTCCCGTCATGCGGCTCACTCCACACGAACAGGAACGCCTGCTCATCCACGTCGCCGCGGGGGTCGCCCGCGACCGCAGGGAGAGGGGGCTCCGCCTCAACCACCCCGAGGCCACCGCGATCATCGCGTCCTTCCTGTTGGAGGGCGCGCGGGACGGCCGTAGCGTGGCGGATCTGATGGACGCGGGCCGCAAGGTGCTCCAGCGCCAGGACGTCATGGAGGGCGTCCCCGAGATGCTGGAGTCCGTGCAGATCGAGGCGACCTTCCCTGACGGCACCAAGCTCGTCACCGTCCACCGGCCGATCGCGTGATCCCCGGCGAGATCGTGTACGGCGAGGCGCCCGTTCCGCTCAACCCGGGCAGGGAGCGGATCACGCTGCGGGTCGTCAACACGGCCGACCGGCCGATCCAGGTCGGCTCGCACTACCACTTCGCGGCGGCCAATCCCGGCCTGGAGTTCGACCGGCGGGCCGCCTGGGGCACCCGCCTGGATGTGCCGGCCGGGACCGCGGTCAGGTTCGAGCCCGGCATCGAGCGCGACGTGACGCTCGTCCCCCTGGCGGGCCACCGCGTCGTCCCCGGGTTGCGTCCGGAATGGGCGGGCCCGCTCGACCGTGAGGAGTCCCGATGACCACCGTCGAGCGGGCGCGCTACGCCGCGCTGTACGGTCCCACCACCGGTGACCGGGTGCGCCTGGCCGACACCGACCTGTTCGTCGAGGTGACCGAGGACCTCTCGATGGGTCCCGCCGGCGCGGGCGACGAGGCCGTCTTCGGCGGTGGCAAGGTGATCCGCGAGTCCATGGGACAGGCCCGCGCCACCCGGGCCGAGGGCGCACCCGACCTGGTCATCACCGGCGCGGTGATCCTCGACCACTGGGGCGTCGTGAAGGCCGACATCGGGGTCCGCGACGGGCGGATCTCGGCGATCGGCAAGGCGGGCAACCCCGACGCGATGGACGGCGTCCATCCGGATCTCGTCATCGGTCCGTCAACCGAGATCCTCGCGGGCAACGGCAAGATCGTCACGGCGGGTGCGGTGGACTCCCACGTGCACCTGATCTGCCCGCGACTCCTGGACGAGGCGCTGGCGTCCGGTGTCACGACGGTCATCGGCGGCGGCACGGGGCCCGCGGAGGGCACCAAGGCCACCACGGTCACCGGCACCTGGTACCTCGCCCGGATGCTGGAGTCGCTCGACTCCCATCCGGTCAACGTGGCGCTGCTGGGCAAGGGCAACACGGTCAGCGCCGAGGCCCTGTATGAGCAGCTCCGCGCCGGAGCCTCCGGGTTCAAGCTGCACGAGGACTGGGGTACGACACCCGCCGCGATCGACGCCTGCCTCGGCGTGTGCGAGGCCACGGGGGTGCAGGCGGCGATCCACACCGACACGCTCAACGAGGCCGGGTTCGTCGAGTCGACGCTCGCGGCCGTCGGCGACCGGGTGATCCACGCCTACCACACTGAGGGCGCCGGAGGCGGTCACGCTCCCGACATCATCAAGGTGGCGGGCTGTCGTAACATCCTGCCGTCGTCCACCAACCCGACCCGGCCGCACACCGTCAACACCCACCACGAGCATCTGGACATGCTCATGGTGTGCCACCACCTCAACCCGTCGATTCCCGAGGACCTGGCGTTCGCCGAGTCGCGGATCCGCCCGGCGACGATGGCGGCCGAGGACGTCCTGCACGACATCGGGGCCATCTCGATGATCGGTTCCGACTCCCAGGCCATGGGCCGGGTCGGCGAGACGATCATCCGTGCCTGGCAGACCGCGCACGTCATGAAGAGGCGGCGCGGCGCGCTTCCCGGCGAGTCCGGTACGGCTTCCGCCGGCGGGACCGCGCACCCTGCTGACAACCTCCGCGCCCGCCGATATATCGCGAAATACACGATAAATCCGGCGATAGCGCATGGGCTGGAGGCCGAAGTCGGCTCGGTGGAGACCGGCAAGCTGGCCGACCTGGTGCTCTGGGCCCCCGCGTTCTTCGGCGTGAAGCCGGACCTCGTGCTCAAGGGCGGCGTGATCGCGTACGCCCAGATGGGCGACGCGAACGCCTCGATCCCCACCCCGCAGCCCGTGCTCCCCCGCCCCATGTTCGGCGCCGCCCCCGTGACGGCCGCGGCGACGTCGCTGCACTTCGTGTCCCCGCTCGCCATCGAGGACGGCCTCGCCGACCGGCTCAGGGTCGCCCGCAGACTCGCCCCCGTCTCCGGCGTACGGCGGCGCGGCAAGGAGTCGATGGTGCTCAACGACGCGCTGCCCTCGATCGACGTGAACCCCGACACCTTCGCGGTACGCGTCGACGGGGAGCTCATCGAACCCGCCCCGGCCGAGGTGCTCCCCATGGCCCAGCGTTACTTCCTCTTCTAGCCGGGATCCGCCGCCAGATGTCCGCCGACCAGACGCCCACCCCGGACGCCCGGTGAACGCCGCGCTCCTGCTGCTCGCCGACTCGCGGCTGCCCGCCGGAGGTCACGCCCACTCGGGCGGGGTCGAGGAGGCCGTACGCGCGGGTGCCGTGACCGGCCTCGACGACCTGGCGCGCTTTCTTCGCGGGCGGCTCGCCACGGCCGGCCTGGTCGCCGCCGCGCTCGCCGCCGCCGCCTGCGAACTCGCCTCGACGGCCGCCGACGCGGCCCCCGCGATCCTTCGCTGGCGACGGCTCGACGCCGAGGCGGATGCCCGTACCTCGTCGCCCGCGCAGCGGGAGGCCGCTCGCACCCAGGGGCGGCTCCTGGTCAGGACGGCCCGCCGGATCTGGCCGTCGCCCGCCCTTTCGTCGCTGGCGCGAGCCGTACCCGACGGGGCGCACCATCCGGTCGCGCTCGGCGCGACGGCAGCGGCGGCGGGCTGCGACCCCGGCCAGGCGGCGCTGGCGGCGGCCTACGCGTCGGTGACGGGACCGGCGACGGCGGCCGTCCGGCTCCTCGGCCTGGACCCGGTGACCGTGCACCGGCTGCTCGCCGACCTGGCTCCGTCCCTCAACGAGACCGCATGCGCCGCCTGTACGGCCCCGCACCCCGAGCACGGAGCCGTCGATCCGGACGACGCGTGGACGGCGGACCCGGACTCGCCGTGGGCGGCGTTACCCGCGACGGCCGCGCCCGCGCTCGACCTCCTGGCCGAGAACCAGCTGAGGGCCGCGACCCGGCTCTTCGTCTCCTGACCGGTTCCCGGCCGTTTTCGCTCGTGAAGGCTACGCACAAGGACGGTGACCCGGGTATGGGCGCACACCACGACGACCACCACCACGACCAGCACAGTGACCACGACGGCGACCGGCACGACGCACCGGACGGCCACGGCCGGGCGCTCCGCCTCGGCATCGGGGGCCCGGTCGGCAGCGGCAAGACCGCTCTGGTGGCCGCCCTGTGCCGCAGTCTCGGCCCGTCGATGCGGCTCGGCGTCGTGACGAACGACATCTACACGACCGAGGACGCCGACTTCCTGCGCCGCGCGGGAGTCCTCGACCCCGAACGCATCCTCGCGGTGCAGACCGGCTGCTGCCCGCACACCGCGATCCGTGACGACATCGCGGCCAATCTCGACGCGGTCGAGACCCTGGAGGAGCGGTTCGGACCGCTCGATCTGGTGATCGTGGAGAGCGGAGGCGACAACCTGACCGCCACCTTCAGCCGGGGCCTGGCGGACAGCCAGATCTTCGTGCTCGACGTCTCCGGCGGCGACAAGGTGCCACGCAAGGGCGGCCCCGGCGTCACCACGGCCGACCTGCTCGTGGTCAACAAGACCGACCTCGCTCCCCTCGTGGGCGCGGATCTGGCCGTCATGGCCCGCGACGCGGGAGCCGTACGCGACGGCAGGTCCGTGCTGTTCACCTCGATCAGGGAGGACGGCGGCGCCCACCGCGTCGCCGAATGGGTGTCCGACCTCGTCCACGCCTGGCACCACCGGAACGGCCACGCCCACACCCATGACCACGCATATGACCATGCCCATGACCATGCGGAAGGACAGGGCCCGGACCGTCGACCGCGCATGACATCCTCTTCGAGGCCGCGACCCGGAGGCTCCACACCGAAGGAGCTCCGATGACGGCGCCCTCCCCCGACGCCCGGTCGTCGGTCCGGGCGCGTGCGGCGATCAGGACGGAGTCCGGCCCCGGAGGCGGCACCCGGCTGGACACGCTGCGGTCGGACCCGCCGCTGACCCTCCGGCAGACCGGACCCGACGTGGTCCACCTCGTCTCCACGGCGGCCGGGCCTCTGGGAGGTGACCACCTGGCGCTGGACATCGACGTCGCGCCCGGCACCACACTGGACGTCCGTTCGATCGCGAGCACGCTGGTCCTGCCCGGCCCCTTCGCGGGCGACTCCGTCATGGTCGTCAACGCCCGGGTCGGCGCGGGCGCCTCGCTGCGCTTCGCCCCTGAGCCGACCGTGCTGGCGGCGGGCTCCTCGCACCGCGTCGCCGTACGGCTCTCGCTCTCCCGCGACGCCGCCGTGTTCTGGCGGGAGGAGATCGTCTTCGGCCGATACGGCGAGCAGCCCGGCCGATGCCGGTCCCGGTTCGACGCCGTCGTGGACGGATCGCCGCTGCTCCGCCAGGAACTCGTCGTCGGCGACCCGGCGACCGACGGCAGCCCGGCCGTGTACGGCACCGCCCGCTGCGTGGGAAGCACCCTCATCACCGGGTACGGAGCCACGGGATCCGGCGGGGACGCCGCCGCGCGGCGCGAACCCTCGGAACACGCGGCGCGGCGGGCCATGCTGGGGGACGGTTGTGCGGTGCTCCCATTGGCCGGGCCGGGCGTCCTGGTGTCGGCCCTGGCCGATGACGCCGTCCAGCTACGCGTACGCCTCGAATGGGGCGAAGCGCTCGCCGTGCCGTTCTGCCGCGAATCCCCCACGGCACCGTCTTAGGTCGTGTCTGACCACCCGCTCACACGCGACGGGCCCTATGACGGCGGGCTCCATGACGACGGAAGCTCCCCGCCGCGGCTCGCGAGCCGTAGCCTGGTGATCGTGGCTGACCTCACCCCGTCCCCGCAGGGATTTCCGGCCAGGAGCGGCGGGGGGACACTGCTCTCCCTGGCCGTGATCGTCATCGGCCTGGCGCTCGCCGTCACCGCGATACTGCCCTGGGCCGGGGTGACGGCGGAGTTCGGCCTCGTGGGCACCGAGCTGACCCACTCGATCCGGGGCATCGACAAGGGGCCGGGCTGGTTCGTCCTGGGCGCGGGCATCGCGGCCACCCTGCTTGGCGTCCTGGGAGTGACGCGAAGCCGGCTGTTCACGGGGTTCGCGATCCTGCCCGCGGCCGTGGCGGCGCTCGCGCTCGCCGTGTTCCTGAGCGACCCGCAGAACTGGGACGACCGGCTGACTTTCCGGATCCCCGGGCTGGTGGACGTCCACCCGACCATCCAGTACGGCTGGTTCGCGGCCCTGCTGGCCTCCATCGTGGTCGCCGCCCTGTCCGCCGCCGCCCTCATCCGCCGAGGCTGACAGGCACGGAGACTGCACGGCGACCGAGGAGTCGTCACCGTGGTGCCATTGACCACGAACACCACGCGGATCCTGCCGTTCCAAGTGCTGCTGAGAGCCGCCGAATGCGGCCTCCCCGTCGACTCGAAGGCGCAGGCCGAGCAGGTGAGGTCCGTGACGACCGGCCGGATCCGCGAGCGGATCTGCCGCCTTTCTCCCGATTCCCTCGGACGACTCGACAATGCGCTCCGCCTCCACCTCTCCCTCTGAGCCGGACCGGGAAGGCGCCTTCACCGCTTCTGCGATCCTGCCCGGAGGGATCTCGGGACGCGTTCGGGCGACCTGCGTCAGGAGCCGCCGCGATGCCCGGGAACCCGGGGCTCAGTCGTAGAAGCCGAGGCGGCGGAGCTGCTTGGGATCGCGCTGCCACTCCTTGGCCACCTTGATCCGCAGGTCGAGATAGACGCGGGTGCCGAGCATGGCCTCGATCTGCTTGCGCGCCCGGGTGCCGACGTCCTTGAGCCTGGCGCCTCCGGGACCGATCACGATCGCCTTCTGCGAGGGCCGCTCGACGTACATGAAGGCGTAGATGTCGAGGAGGTCGTCCCGGCCCTCACGCGGGGTCATCTCCTCCACCACGACCGCGATCGAGTGCGGCAGCTCGTCACGAACGCCTTCCAGCGCCGCCTCGCGGATCAGCTCCGCGACGAGGACCTGCTCGGGCTCGTCGGTCAGCTCTCCTCCGGCGTACAGGGGCGGGGACTCGGGCAGCCGCGCGGTCAGCAGGTCGGCGAGCACGTCGAGCTGCTCCCCACTCTCGGCGGAAACCGGGATGATCTCCTCGAAGGCCGCCAGGGACGAGACCGCGAGGAGCTGCTCGGCGATCTGCTGGCGGGTGGCCAGGTCGCACTTGGTCACCACGGCGATGAGCGGCGTCTTCTTGAGCGCACCGAGCTTCTCGGCGATGAACCTGTCGCCCTTGCCGATCGGCTCGTTGGCCGGCACGCAGAAGCCGATCACGTCGACCTCGGTCAGCGTGGACAGCACGAGGCTGTCGAGCCGCTCGCCGAGCAGCGTGCGCGGCCGGTGCAGGCCGGGGGTGTCCACGATGACGAGCTGGGAGTCGGGCCGGTGCACGATCCCGCGAATGGCCCGGCGCGTGGTCTGCGGCTTGGACGAGGTGATGGCGACCTTCGTGCCGACCAGCGCGTTCATCAGCGTGGACTTGCCCACATTCGGCCGCCCGACGAAGCAGGCGAAACCGGCGCGGAATTCAGAAGTGCTCACGTCAGATGTACCGGCCCTTCACGACACCGTCAGGCCCGGCCAGGAAGATGATCGCGTTGCCGAGGTCCTCGACGACGGCGATATCCTTCTCGCCCGGCTCATCCGCCTCGCTGACCAGGGCCACCGACTCCAGAGACGCCGCCCCGCTGGAGACCGCCATCGCCACCGCGACCTGCGTCGCGGACAGTTCGAGCGAGGGCAGCGCGACGTTCGTCGCCACGTAGGTGCGCCCCGTCTCGTCCCGCACGGCGGCGCCCTCGGCGGAGCCGTTACGGGCGCGGGCCGACCTGGCCAAGGTAATGATCTTGAGGTCTTCAGGGTCCAGTGTCTCTGTCACAGGTCAAGGGTACTGACCCTTCCGGCCAGCACCCTGGCCAGTTCCTTGGTGCCCTTCGGGTCCAGCGGCCTGACGCCCCCATGAAGGAGAGTGATCAGCGCGTTGCCCTTCCTCGCCACCACGAGGTGCATCTCGTACGGATAACCGCCGACCCGGCCCCTGAACCGCCGCGCCTCGGCCGCGTCGCCCACGTCCGGGATCGAGAGGTTCGACGCGCGCAGGCGGTTCCCCTTTCCCGCGCCTCCGGCGGCGGCGACGCGGCAGCCCCGCATGGTCCGCTCCATCCGGTCGAGTTCCCCGTCGGCGGCGTCCTCCCCGTACACCGCGAGCCCGACGGCCGCCGCCTCACCCAGGTGATCGCCTTCGTAGGTGGTCGCGGCCCCGGCCAGGAGGCCGTTCCCGGGCGGCCTGCCCGCCACCGCGTCGAACAGCACGCGGCAGTCGCCATCCTTGGCACGGAACGGCGGACGCCACCGCTCACGCTGCCGGTCGGAGAAGCCCTGAGGCATGTCCTCGATGCCGCTCAGCAGCACCTTCAACCGCCCGGAGTCGAGCGCGGCCCGCTGTTCATTGTTCGCGTCGGCGCCGCATCCCGCCAGCGCGGCCAGCAGGCAGGAGGCCGCGCAGATAGCACCGCCGATGATCCGCATTCCGGTGTCCCCCGTTCCCCGGCGGGTCCGGAAGATCCCCGCCGACGGCTTTCTTCCCCGTCACCAAAAGCCGCAATCACCCTCAGTAATCAACATGGGCCTCTCACCCGATCAAGTCGGGTGAGAGGCCCACAGATTCCCCCGTAACGAAGGTGGGCCGGTGCGCCGCGAACCCCTCCCGGCGCGCCGGTTGTTCCCCTCTGAACGCCCTGAACCCCCCTGGCGTCTGAAGCGATCGTCGCCCACCCCACTTGAAGACGACTTGCGAACCGCTTGCGGGTGGCCGGTTCGACGGCGACGTCCCAGTGCCCGGCGACGAG
The DNA here is from genome assembly GCF_030268965.1 of Microtetraspora sp. NBRC 16547. Taxonomy (GTDB): domain Bacteria; phylum Actinomycetota; class Actinomycetes; order Streptosporangiales; family Streptosporangiaceae; genus Microtetraspora. The sequence continues at coordinate 95,764 of NZ_BSSE01000005.1, forward strand.
CTCGGCCTCGGGGATACAGATGGGGCAGTCCCGTACGGCAGAAGCCGGAGTCCCGGCCTGCCGGGAGATCAGTCCAGTTCCGCCCGGGCCGTGACGGTCCCCTCCTCGGCCTGCTCAACCCGGCGCACCACCACGGTGCTGATCCGGTTACGGCGGCCGGATAGGCTCTCCGCGGTCAGCCGCAGCCCGTCGACGATGGCCTCGGAGCCGGCGATCGGCACCCGGCCCAGCGCGTGCGCGAGCAGCCCGCCGACGGTGTCGACGTCCTCAACCTCGATCTCGACGTCGAACAGCTCGCCCAGTTCGTCGACCGGCAACCGCGCCGTGACCCGGACGGAACCGTCGTCCAGCCACTCGACCGGGGGGATCTCCTGGTCGTACTCGTCGGTGATCTCCCCGACGATCTCCTCGATCACGTCCTCGATCGTGACCAGGCCGGCGGTGCCGCCGTACTCGTCGATCACGATGGCGAGGTGGATCTGCCGCGCCTGCATCTCGCGCAGCAGGTCGTCGATCGGCTTGCTGTCCGGCACGAACGTCGCGGGACGCATCAGCTCCTGCACCCGGGCGGCGCCGTCGCCGGTCTCCTGCATCCTCCGGACGATGTCCTTCAGGTAGGCGATGCCCACGACGTCGTCCTCGTTCTCACCGGTCACGGGGATGCGGGAGAAGCCGCTGCGCAGCGCCAGCGAGAGCGCCTGGCTGAGGGTCTTGTGCCGCTCGATGATGACCATGTCCGTGCGCGGGACCATGACCTCGCGGACCAGCGTGTCGCCCAGCTCGAAGACGGAGTGGATCATCTCGCGCTCGTCCGGCTCGATGACCCGGCGCTCCTCCGCGAGATCGACCAGGTCGCGCAGCTCGGCCTCGGAGGTGAACGGTCCCTCGCGGAACCCCTTGCCGGGCGTCAGCGCGTTGCCCAGCAGGATCAGCAGCTTGGGCAGCGGGCCGAAGATCCGGGTCAGGCCGTACACGACGGGCGCGCTCGCGAGCGCGATCCGGTCGGCGTGCTGGCGGCCGAGCGTACGCGGCGAGACCCCGACGATGACGTAGCTGACCAGGACCATCACGACCGCCGCCGCGGCGTAGGCCTGACCCCTGTCACCGAGCCAGTCGATGAACAGGAGCGTCGCGATCACGGTCGCGCCCAGCTCGCAGATCAGCCGCAGCAGGAGGAGCAGGTTGAGGTAGCGCGGCGGGTCGGCGACGATCGCCTGCAGGCGCCCGGCACCGCGCCGACCATCCTTGACGAACTCCTCGGCGCGCACCCGCGAGATGCGCGCCAGCGCCGTCTCCGCGCTCGCGAGCAGGCCGCCGACCACGATCAGGACGACGACGGAGAACAACCAGCCGTTCATCGGTCGCTCACCGCTTCCCGCGTGCCTCCCGCCACGACTCGAGCAGCTCGCCCTGGAGCCCGAACATCTCGGCGTGCTCCTCCGGTTCGGCGTGGTCGTAGCCGAGCAGGTGCAGGATCCCGTGGGTGCAGAGCAACTCCAGCTCGTCCTGCGTGCCGTGCCCCGCCTCGGCCGCCTGCCTGGCGGCCACCTGCGGGCAGAGCACCACGTCACCGAGGAGCGCCGGATCCGGTGAGGCGTCCTCGTCGCGGCCCCCGCCGTGGCCCGGGCGCAGCTCGTCCATCGGGAAGGCGAGCACGTCTGTGGGGCCGGGCTCACCCATCCACTGCTCGTGCAGCTCGGCCATCGCCGGCTCGTCGACGATCAGGATGGACAGCTCAGCGAGGGGGTTGATCCCCATCCGGCCCAGGACGTGACCGGCCAGCTCCGCGAACACCGCCTCGTCGACCTCGACACCCGACTCGTTGGCGACCTCGACACTCACCGGTTCTCCTCGCTCCGCGGCCCGCACAGGATGCGCGGGCCGCGCCGTTCCGTTCTCTTGTTCATCGTCTCCCCCGGTGACGCTTGTCGATCGTCCGCGACTCCGACGCCATGGCCGCGTCGTACTTGCCGTACGCGTCGACGATGTCGCTCACCAGCCGGTGCCGGACCACGTCAGCGCTGGTCAGTGTGCTGAAGTGGATGTCGTCGATGCCGTGGAGGATGTTCTGGACGACCTTGAGGCCGCTGTCCTGCCCTCCGGGAAGGTCGATCTGGGTCACGTCGCCGGTGACGACGATCTTCGAGTTGAACCCCAGCCGGGTCAGGAACATCTTCATCTGCTCGGGCGAGGTGTTCTGCGCCTCGTCGAGGATGATGAACGCGTCGTTCAGCGTGCGACCCCGCATGTACGCCAAGGGGGCGACCTCGATCGTGCCCGCCGACATCAGCCGAGGGATCGACTCGGGGTCGAGCATGTCGTGCAGCGCGTCGTAGAGCGGCCGCAGATAGGGATCGATCTTCTCGAAGAGAGTGCCGGGCAGGAAGCCCAGCCGCTCCCCCGCCTCGACCGCGGGCCGCGTCAGGATGATGCGGTTGACGTGCTTGTTCTGCAGGGCCTTCACGGCCTTGGCCATCGCGAGGTATGTCTTGCCGGTGCCGGCGGGGCCGATGCCGAACACGATCGTGTGCTTGTCGATCGCGTCGACGTATCGCTTCTGGCCGACCGTCTTGGGGCGGATCGTCCGCCCGCGCGCGGAGAGGATGTCCAGGGACAGCACCTCGGCGGGCCGGTCGGTGGCCATTCGCAGCATCGCGATGCTGCGCTCGACGGAGTCGGGGGTCAGCTCGGTGCCGGAGCCGACGAGCTCCACCAGCTCCTCGAAGAGCCGCACGACGACGCCGCTCTCCTCCGGGGAACCGGTGATGGTGATCTCGTTGCCGCGCACGTGAATGTCGGCGCGGAAGGCCTTCTCGATGACCCGCAGCAACTCGTCTCGCGAGCCGAGCAGGCTGATCATCGCCTGTCCCTCGGGGATGAGGACCTTGGCCTGGGTTTTGTTGGTGGTCTGTGACTCGGACATGGGCGGCCGTTACGGCCTGCTCGCCTCCCTAGTTACCTACGGTCATGCTATCCGCTAGGGAGCCTCTGGTGGATGCCGCCCGTCGCGGGCGCGGATCCAGACGGATGCGCTGCGAGGAGGAGAAGATAGGAGAGGTCGAAGCTGAGTCTCCGGCCGGCATTCCCGGACCCGCGGAACCCCCGAGCCTGCGAGGAGTTTCCGCGGGTGGGTCGACAACGCGGCGAGGCGACGCTGCCGCCTGCCCGCGAATGATCCGATTTTCGGACTAGCCGGGAGGCCATGTCAGGCCGCGGCCGCCCAGCACGTGCGCGTGGACGTGGAGCACGGTCTGGCCCGCTCCCTCGCCCGTGTTGAACACGACGCGATATCCGGAGCCGGAGACGCCCTCCTGAAGGGCCACATCGTGGCATGCTTTGAGCACGTCGTCGGCGAGGCCGTCGTCCGCCTGGGCGAGCGCCGCGGCATTCTCGTGATGTGACTTGGGGACGACCAGGACGTGCGTGGGCGCTTGCGGATTGATGTCGCGGAACGCCAGCGCTCGCTCGGTCTCCAGGACGATGTCGGCGGGGATCTCCCTGGCCACGATCTTGCAGAACAGGCAGTCGGTCACGATCGAGAAGCGTAGCCGTTGCCAATCAGTGATGCCGTTGAAAGATCCCCCGGATAGTGTGAATGTGCGACACTGCACCGACAAAAACACCCCTAGTGTCGGGCGAGGACACAACTGGGTCATGCCCCCTAATGATTCGGAAGAGCGTAAACCCCCCGGGGAGGACGAGCGTCCTACTGACGTGACCACCGAGACCCTCGTGGCCGACAGGTCGCTGGGGGCGGTGCCCGTCGGATGGGACGCCGACATGGCCGTGACCGCGCTGTACAGCGCGCACTATCGGTCGCTTGTGCGTCTCGCCGTGCTGCTGGTCAGAGACGTGGCCAGCGCGGAGGAAGTCGTGCAGGACGCGTTCGTCGCCATCCATGGGGCCTGGCGACGCCTGCGGGACACCGACAAGGCACTCGCCTACCTGCGCCAATCGGTCGTCAACCGATCGCGCTCTGTGTTACGTCATCGCGCCGTCGTGGAGAAGTACGCCCCGAAGGGGCTTCCCGACGCGCCGAGCGCCGAGAGCGGCGCGATCGGCGAGCTCGAGCGATCGGCGGTCATCGAGGCGCTGCGCCACCTGCCGACACGACAGCGCGAGGCACTGGTCCTGCGTTACTACGGTGACCTCTCCGAGGCCGAGATCGCACACGCGATGGGCATCAGCAAGGGCGCGGTGAAGAGTCACACGGCCCGCGGCATGGCCGCCCTACGGATGGCACTGGAGCAGTTCTCATGACCTTCCCCACCGACGACGAGCACGGCGAGTTCCTGCGCCGCGCCATGCGGGCGGAGGCGGACTCGGTCGTACCCTCGCCCGAAGGGCTCGACATCATCCGGCGCCGCATCGACGAGCGCGGCGCCCGCGGGCTGCGCGGCCTCTTCTGGTGGCGCGTGGGCGCCTCGGTGGCCGGTGCCGCGCTGGTGGCGAGCACGGTCGTGATGCTCATTCCCGACCTGCGCACCCAGGTGATGCACAGCACGGTGTCCAACACGGGCGACGACTCGCGGCTCACGGACACCTCCTCCGTCCAGCGCCCTCAGAACCACATCCCGGCGCCGGCCGTCACCAACCCGCCGCCCCGGGGCCAGGTCTCGTCCGTGGAGACACCGAGGGCCAGCAACCCTCCGGCGAAGCCGTCGCCGTCCCCGAGCGACCCCTGCGCCACCCCGGCGATGCCGGACAAGGTGATCGAGCCGGACGCGGCGGGCTCCCCGATGTGCCCCACGGCGGAGACGCCGACGCCGTCGGCCAGCCCGTCCGTCGGTCCCACCCCGACCCGTACGCCGAGCGGCTGTTCCGGCAGGCAGTGCGAGACGCCCACGCCGAAGCCGTCGCCCACGCCGACGCCCACCCCGTCAGCGAGCGACGTGGTCACTCCGGAAGCCGTAACCGAGTCGCCCGCGCCGTAGCGCGGGCCCGGAGCAATCAGCGCGGATCAATCGGCCCGGATCAATCGGCGCGGATCACCAGCGGCCGCAACGTGACAGCAGCACGGCCGCGGCGGCCACCCCCGCCGTCGAGGTGCGCAGCACCGTCGGCCCCAGCAGGGCGGGTACGGCTCCCGCCGCCCGGAAGGCGGCGATCTCCTCGTCCGTGATGCCGCCCTCGGGGCCGACGACCACGACGACGTCCCCGTCGTCCGGGAGCGCCAGTCCGCTCAGGGCCTGGGCGGCCTCCTCGTGCAGCACGACCGCCAGCGCGGCCCCGGCGAGCAGCTCGGCCACCTGGGCGGTGGTCGCCTGCTCCGCCACCTCGGGGAGATGGAAACGGCGGGCCTGCTTCCCCGCCTCCCGCGCGGTGCTCCGCCAGCGGGCGAGGGCCTTGGCCGCGCGGTCGCCCTTCCACTGGGTGACGCAGCGGGCCGCGGCCCACGGCACGAGCATGTCGACGCCGGCCTCGGTCATCATCTCGACCGCGAGCTCTCCCCTGTCGCCCTTCGGCAGTCCCTGGACCACGACGAGGCGCGGCCGGGCCGCCTCCACGTCGTACCGCCGGAGAACCTCGGCGGTGAGGGAGTCCTTGGCCACCTCGCGGACCACGCACTCGGCGACCCGGCCGGCGCCGTCCGTCAGGTCGATCCGCTCTCCCGGGCGCAGCCTCCGGACGGCGGCCGCGTGCCGCCCCTCGGGGCCGTCCAGCAGGACGCGGCCGCCATGGGCACCGGGCAGGACGCCGGACAGGTCGGCGAGGAACACGGGAACGGTCATGACGTCCTCAACGCGTGATCACGGCGTCAGCGGCCGTTGAACGCGTCCCTCAGCCGCGAGAAGAAGCCCTGCTGTCCCGGGGAGAACTTCCCGGGCGGCCGCTCCTCACCGCGCAGCTTGGCCAGCTCCTTGAGCAGCTCCTCCTGCTGCGCGTCGAGCTTCAGGGGCGTCTCGACGTTCACGTGGATGAGCAGGTCGCCCCTGCCGGTCTCGTTGAGGCGCTGGATGCCCTTGCCGTAGAGGGGGATGACCTGGCCGGCCTGGGTGCCGGGCCGTACGTCGATCTCCTCGGTGCCGTCCAGGGTCTCGACCGAGAGGGAGGTGCCCAGCGCGGCGGCGGTCATCGGGATCTGGACCGTGCAGTGCAGGTCGTCGCCGCGCCGCTCGAAGATCTGGTGCGGGCGCTCGGCGATCTCCAGGAAGAGGTCGCCGGGCGGGCCGCCGCCGGGACCGACCTCGCCCTCGCCGGCGAGCTGGATGTGCGTGCCGTCCTCGACGCCCGCGGGGATGCGGACCTTGATCGTACGGCGGGTGCGGACCCGGCCCTCGCCGGAACACTCCAGGCAGGGGTTGCGGATGACGCTGCCGTAGCCGCCACACTGGGGGCACGGCCGCGAGGTCATCACCTGGCCGAGGAACGACCGGGTGACCTGCGACACCTCGCCTCGGCCGTGGCACATGTCGCAGGTGTCGGGATGGGTGCCCGCGGCGGCGCCGGAGCCGTGGCACACCTCGCACAGCACGGCCGTGTCGACCACGATCTCTCGGGTGGTGCCGAACGCGGTCTCCGCCATGTCGAGCTCGACCCGAATGGTCGCGTTGCGTCCGCGCCTGGCCCGGGAACGCGGGCCGCGCGAGCCTCCGGCGGTGCCGAAGAAGGCGTCCATGATGTCGCTGAACGGGAACCCCGCGCCGAACCCACCGGCCCCGGCGCCCGCGCCGGAGCTGAACGGATCGGCTCCGAGGTCGTACATCTGGCGCTTGTTGGTGTCGGACAGGACCTCGTAGGCCTGCGTGATGTCCTTGAACCGCTCCTGGGTCTCAGGATCCGGATTGACGTCCGGGTGCAGCTCCCGGGCAAGTCGGCGATATGCCTTCTTGATCTCTTCCTGGCTGGCGTCCCGCCGCACCCCGAGGGTGGCGTAATAGTCCTTGGCCACTTATGACCCCGCCAGGATCTGGCCGACGTAACGCGCGACAGCGCGCACCGCACCCATCGTCACCGGATAGTCCATTCGCGTCGGGCCCAGCACTCCCAGCCGGGCCAGTTCCTTGTCGCCCGCACCGTATCCCGCGGCCACGATAGAGGTGCCGCGAAGTCCGGTGTACGGGTTCTCGGAGCCGATCCTGACGGTCAGCCCCGGCAGGTTGTCGGTCTCGCCGAGCAGCCGCATCAGCACGACCTGCTCCTCCAGCGCCTCCAGCACCTCACGGAGGCCCACGCTGAAGTCGGCGGCCGCCAGGTTCGCGGCACCGGCAAAAACGATCTTCTCTTCGTGCCGCTCGACCAGGGTCTCCAGCAGCACCGACAGGATGGTGGCGGCCACCGGCCTGTCCTCGACGGGCAGCCGATCGGGAAGCTCCGCGACCGTCTCCGGCACGCTGGACAGGCCGCAGCCGTCCAGGCACGCGTTCAGCACGGCCCGCAGATGAGCGATGCGGTCGTCCGCGACGGTCTCGGGCAGCTCGATCACACGCTGCTCGACCCGGCCGGTGTTGGTGATCAGCACCAGCATGACGCGCCGCTCCGCCAGCGGCACGATCTCCACGTGACGGACCGCCGACCGGGTCAGCGAGGGGTACTGCACGACGGCGACCTGCCGGGTGAGCTGCGCCAGCAGCCGGACCGTCCGCATGACGATCTCGTCCAGGTCCACGGCGCCGGCGAGGAAGGTCTCGATCGCCCGGCGTTCCGCCGCGGACAACGGCTTGACGTGGGAAAGGCGGTCGACGAACAGGCGGTAGCCCTTGTCCGTCGGCACCCGTCCCGCGCTGGTGTGCGGCTGCTGGATGTACCCCTGCTCCTCGAGCGCCGCCATGTCGTTTCTGACAGTGGCCGGCGAGACGCCGAGGTTGTGCCGCTCGGCCAGGGCCTTGGACCCGACCGGCTCGTTGGTGGACACGTAGTCCTCGACGATGGCACGAAGCACGGCCAGCTTGCGTTCGTCGAGCAAAGTGTCACCTCCCTGTGCATCGGGAAACACAGACTCTGGCACTCCATGTTCCCGAGTGCCAAGTGTACGGCTACCGCCCACAGGGTGCGATAACACCGATCGGGCCGAAGCGACAAGCCGGGCGCAATCTGCTCACAAGTGGCAACCCCTATGGTCCGACCATGACCGACAATCAGAACCCCTTCCCCGATGACGCCCGGGGCCCTTCCCGGCCGTATGCCCAGGCCACGCCGTACGCGCAGGAACCTTCGCGCACGCAGGGCACACCGTACCCGCAGGGCGCGTACGGCACGCCGCCACCTCCGGGACCCGTGCGGCCCAGGATTCTGTGGATCGTGCTGGCGTGGGTGCTCTTCCTCGTCCTCCTCGTCGTGGGCGTGGCCGGCTTCGCGGGCGGGCTGACCTCGACCATCAAGGACGCCGCTTCGATCACGACGTTCGAGTCCGGCAAGAGCGTGAGCGTCGAGCTCGACCCGAAGGACAAGCCGGCGATCTACGCCTCGTCCGATCAGCGGGCCGACATCAGCTGCGAGGTGGCGGGCGCTCCCGGCCTGGACGTCAAGCTCACCCGGCCGAGCACCTCCCAGACCTTCACGTACGGCGACACCACATGGGAGATGGTCTTCCAGATCGGCACCCCCGCCGCGGGCACGTACCAGGTCTCCTGCGAGGGCGAGGGCGTCACGTTCGGCGTCGGCAAGGAGATCATCGGGAGCGTCGGCAAGCTGGTCGGCGGCGCGATCGCGATGGTGGCCCTTCCGATCCTCGGCTTCCTGGTCGCCGTCATCGTCACCATCGTCGTGCTGGTCCGGCGCGGCGGCGCCCGTAAAAGGGCGATGCGCTGACCCGCCGCGACGCTTGTCCACAGCCTGCGCCGGAGGCCACCGCGCGGATGGCCGATTTTGCTAGCGTTCCCGGCATGTATGGGCAGGACGTGCTTTCCGGAGACTGGCGGCGGCCCGGGCGGGGCAAGATCCCGGAGGTGCCCGCGGAGCCGGATCTCGTGGTCGAGGACGCCGAGGGGCGCTTCTGCGGCGCGGTCGTCGCCTGCGACAAGGAGGCCGTCACCCTGGAGGACCGGTTCGGGCGGCGGCGCGTCTTCCCGCTCGCGCCCGCCGGGTTCCTCCTGGAGGGCAAGCCGGTGACACTCGTCCGTCCGTCCGAGGCGCCGCGCGGGCACCGGCGCAGCGCCTCCGGCTCGATCGCCGTCGAGGGGCTGCGCGCGCGGGTCGCCAGGGAGAGCCGGATCTACGTGGAGGGCGTCCACGACGCCTCCCTCGTGGAGAAGATCTGGGGGCACGACCTGCGGGTCGAGGGGGTCGTCGTCGAGTTCCTCGAAGGTGTCGACGACCTGCCCGCGATCGTCGAGGAGTTCGCCCCGGGGCCGGACCGGCGGCTCGGCGTGCTGGTCGACCATCTCGTCCCCGGATCCAAGGAGAGCCGCATCGCCTCCCAGGTGTCCGGCGCGGACGTGCTGATCGTCGGCCATCCGTACGTGGACATCTGGCAGGCGGTCAAGCCATCCGTCCTCGGCATACCGTCCTGGCCGACCGTGCCGCGGGAGATCCCGTGGAAGGAGGGCGTGATCGCCGCGCTCGGCTGGCGGATGGACCCCTCGGACGCCTGGCGGCACATCCTGGGCCGCGTGACGGCGTACACCGACCTGGAGCCGGAGCTTCTCGGCCGGGTCGAAGAACTGATCGACTTCGTCACGGATCCCGGCCTGGACGGCTGACGGCCGGTCACAGCGAACCAACCGGTCGCGTGCAGGTCGACGCGAGCCGTCGAGAGCAGGTCGAAAGCATCGGAAAGCGGCAAGCCACCGCTTGGGCCGAGGCTAGGGAGTGTTTCGTGGATCTTTGCCGTAGCGAGGATCGGCCAGATGGATGCCGCGCAAGGCGGAGGAGGAGGTCGGAGCGGAGCCTCCGGCCGACACTCCCGGGCCCCGCGGAAAGTCCGAGCTTGCGAGGAGTTTTCGTGGGTGGGGCGACAACGCCGCGAGGCGCCATCTGGGCGACCGCAGTAGGCCAAAAAGATCCACGAAACACGACCTAATAGGGTCGAATGAAAGACAACGCATAGGGAGGTCGCATGGCTGGCGATCCACGCGGGCCGTACGGAGGCGAGGACACTCCGGAGCACGGAACTCCCGATCAGGGCACTCCGGAGCACGGAACTCCCGATCAGGGCACTCCGGGATACGGCGGGCCCGGTTACGGAGGGCCGGGTCATGGCGTCCCCGGCTCTGGAACCCCGGATTACGGAGCACAGGGTTACGGGACGCCCGGCTATGGCACGCCGGGGTACGGGGGGACGCCCGGCTACGGAGCCCCGGGTTACGGCAGTCCCGGTTACAACAGTCCCGGTTACGGCGGTCCCGGTTACGGCGGTCCCGGTTACGGCCCGGCCGGGCCATACGTGCCCGGGCAGTACGGCCCGCGCCCCGGCACCGACGACACCAACATGGCGATGCTGGCCCACCTGGCCGGCCTGGGGAACCTCATCGCCTGGCCGCTGGGCTCGGTCGGCTCGCTGGTGATCTACCTGACGCGCAAGGACCAGTCACCGTACGTCCGGGACCAGGCAGCGGAGGCGCTGAACTTCTGGATCACCGCCACGATCGCCTTCTTCACGGTGACCGTGGTGTCGTTCATCCTGTCCTTCGTTCTGATCGGGTTCATCGGGTTCCTGCTGATCCCGGTCATCTGGATCTACACGCTCGTGATGGGGATCATGGGCTCGATGGCGGCCAACCGAGGTGAGAACTACCGCTACCCGATGACGATCCGCCTCATCAGCTGATCAGGACAGGTCGCGGATCAGGGCGTCCGCGAGGAGTCGGCCCCGCAGCGTCAGCACGGCGCGGCCTCGCTTGAACGGTTCCACGTCGAGCAGGCCGTCGGCCAGCGCTCTGGCGCAGGCCGCGCGGGCCGACGGCCGAAGATCGGCGAGCGGGAACCCGGTCGCGAGGCGGAGTTCCAGCATCAGCCGTTCGACAACCCGGTCGCCCGCCGTCAGCTCCTCGCGCGCGTACCCGGGGGACTCGCCCGCCGCAAGCCGGGCCGCGTACGACGCCGGATGCTTGACGTTCCACCACCGGGTGCCGCCCACATGGCTGTGCGCGCCCGGCCCGACGCCCCACCAGTCGCCGCCGGTCCAGTAGAGCAGGTTGTGGCGGCAGCGCGCCTCGTCGGAGACCGCCCAGTTGGAGACCTCGTACCAGCGGAACCCGGCGGAGGTGAGCATCTCCTCGGCGATGAGGTAGCGGTCGGCGGCCACGTCGTCGTCCGGCATCGGCAGCTCGCCGCGCCGGATCCTGGCAGCCAGCCGGGTGCCCTCCTCGACGATCAGGGAGTACGCCGAGACGTGATCGGGACCGGCGGCCAGCGCGGCATCGAGCGAGGCCCGCCAGTCGTCGTCGGTCTCGCCCGGGGTGGAGTAGATCAGGTCCAGGTTGACGTGTTCGAACCCCGCCTTCCGGGCCTCCTGTACGGCTCCCGCGGCCCGACCCGGGGTGTGACGGCGGTCGAGCACGGCGAGGACGTGCTCGCGGGCGCTCTGCATGCCGAAGCTCATCCGGGTGAAGCCGCCGTTCCGCAGGACCTCCAGGGACTCCTGGGTGACGGATTCGGGGTTGGCCTCTGTGGTGACCTCGGCTCCTGCGGCCAGGCCGAACTCCTCGTCGATGACGTGGAGGACGCGGACCAGGTCCTCCGGCGGGAGCAGGGTCGGCGTGCCTCCGCCGACGAACACGGTCTCCACGGGCAGCGCGGTGTCGCCGAGGACGCGCCGTGCGAGCCGTACCTCCTCGATGGCGGTCGAGGCGTAGTCCCGCTGGGACGCGCCCGGCCCGAGCTCGGCCGCGGTGTACGTGTTGAAGTCGCAGTAGCCGCACCGCGTCACACAGAACGGCACGTGCACGTAGAAACCGAACGGGCGGGACCCGAGACCGTCGAGAGCGCTCGCGGGCAACGCGCCGGATGCGGGGACCGGGTCGCCGTCGGGAAGAACGGAAGGCACACCACCAGTCTGCCGGTATCCGACCGATGCCCTTGACCGCACCCGCACCCGCGCCGACCCGGGGCCGGCGCACGAGACGACCGGCCGGCCAGGCCCGGGACCGGGACTCACGTCCGGGAACCGTCACCCGCCCCCCGGCTGGGGCGGGATGACGGGGCCCGCGAGCGAGGCCAGCTCCAGGAGCGGGACGAGGACGGCCTGGCGCGGATCCTCCACCGCGCCGCCTGGCGGCTGGAAGCAGGTGACGGCCGCGTCGAGCACCGCGGCGATCACCGTCGAGTCCGGGAAGGGGATCTCGACCCCGACGGTGCCATCGGCGTCGGGTGGGGAGTCGCCGGTATGGAGCCGAAGGATCCGCTGCGTCTCCACGGCCATCGCCACGCCGAGCATCGCGGCGCGCATGAACCGCTCGGCGGCGTGAGCATCTGCGATCATTTCCGACCTCCGAATCGCACAGGCGTTCGACTCAGAAGGTACGTGAGGCGACCGACAATTCCCGGCGCGTCAGGGGTTCCGGCCACCCTGGGCGCTCGTGTCCGTCGGCGAGGTCGGCGAGTTCGTCAACGGCCGGCGGTCCAAGCGCACAGCAACCGCACCGCAGTTGCGGCATAGCTGCGGCGCGGCCGCGCCGCAGCCATGCCGGGAGCGCCGTAACCGCCCCGACTACTTGCCCGGCTACTTCTTCGGCTTGTCCGCCGACGACGTCTCGGTCGAAAGGGCGGCCACGAACGCCTCCTGGGGAACCTCGACGCGGCCGACCATCTTCATCCGCTTCTTGCCTTCCTTCTGCTTCTCCAGCAGCTTGCGCTTACGGCTGATGTCGCCGCCGTAGCACTTGGCGAGAACGTCCTTGCGGATGGCGCGGATGTTCTCGCGGGCGATGACGCGGGCGCCGATGGCGGCCTGGATGGGAACCTCGAACTGCTGCCTCGGGATGAGGTCCCTGAGCTTCTTGGCCATCTCGACGCCGTAGGCGTAGGCCTTCTCGCGGTGAACGATGGCGCTGAAGGCGTCCACAGCCTCGCCCTGCAGGAGGATGTCGACCTTGACCAGGTCGGCGGACTGCTCGCCGGAGGGCTCGTAATCGAGGGAGGCGTAGCCGCGGGTCTTCGACTTGAGCTGGTCGAAGAAGTCGAAGATGATCTCGCCGAGCGGCAACGTGTAGCGGATCTCGACCCGGTCCTCGGACAGGTAGTCCATGCCCAGGAGGGCGCCGCGCCGTCCCTGGCAGAGCTCCATGATCGCCCCGATGAACTCGGCGGGGGCGAGCAGCGTGGCCTTGACCACCGGCTCGTGGATCTCGGCGATCTTGCCTTCGGGGAACTCGGACGGGTTGGTGACGACCAGCTCGCGGCCGTCCTCCATCATCACGCGATAGATCACGTTGGGCGCGGTGGAGATGAGCGAGAGGTTGAACTCGCGCTCCAGCCGCTCGCGGACGATCTCCATGTGGAGCAGGCCGAGGAAGCCGCACCGGAAGCCGAAGCCGAGCGCGGCCGAGGTCTCGGGCTCGTAGACGAGGGCGGCGTCGTTGAGCCGCAACTTGTCAAGGGCCTCGCGCAGCTCGGGGTAGTCGTCGCCGTCGATCGGATAGAGCCCGGAGTAGACCATGGGCTTGGGGTGCTCGTAGCCGCCGAGCGCCTCCGCAGCGGCCCTGGACGCGCTGGTGACGGTGTCACCGACCCGGGACTGGCGGACGTCCTTCACGCCGGTGATGAGGTAGCCCACCTCGCCGACGCCAAGGCCGGCGGACGGCATGGGCTCGGGCGAGATGACGCCGATCTCCAGGAGCTCGTGCTGGGCGCCGGTGGACATCATGAGCAGCCGCTCGCGCTTGGAGAGCTGGCCGTCCACGACGCGTACGTACGTGACGACGCCGCGGTAGGTGTCGTAGACCGAGTCGAAGATCAGCGCGCGGGCGGGCGCGTCGGCGACGCCGACAGGCGCGGGGATGGTCGCCACGACGTGGTCGAGCAGCTCCTCGACGCCGACGCCGGTCTTGCCGGACACACGCAGCACGTCGGACGGGTCGCAGCCGATGAGGCCGGCCAGCTCCTCGGCGTACTTGTCCGGCTGGGCGGCGGGCAGGTCGATCTTGTTGAGGACCGGGATGATGTGCAGGTCGGCGTTCATGGCCATGTAGAGGTTGGCCAGCGTCTGGGCCTCGATGCCCTGGGCCGCGTCGACGAGCAGGATCGCGCCCTCGCACGCCTCGAGCGAGCGGGACACCTCGTAGGAGAAGTCGACGTGGCCGGGCGTGTCGATCATGTTGAGCACATGACCCTTCCACGGGAGCCGCACGGCCTGCGACTTGATCGTGATGCCACGCTCACGCTCGATGTCCATGCGGTCGAGGTACTGCGCGCGCATGGAGCGGTCGTCGACCACACCGGTGAGCTGCAGCATCCGGTCGGCGAGGGTTGACTTGCCATGGTCGATGTGCGCGATGATGCAGAAGTTGCGGATCAACGCGGGGTCGGTCTGGCCAGGCTGAGTGCGCACCGAGGTCCGTTTCAACAGGGTTTGTGACTACGATCGACGGATCGGGCCGCGCCGTCGCCGGCTCAGCCTTCTCTCCCGTCATCGGCTGGCGAACCAGCCACCCTCCATGGTGGCATGTCCGGATGCTTGCCTTGACCATCACCAAGCGGGTGATCAGGTGGACCGCGATCGTCCTGGCCGTACTGATCGCCGCCGCACTGGTCGCCGCGGCGGCGTTACGCCTCCAGTTCACCGGCTCTTCGGCCGCGTGGGCGCGGAGCACGGGAAACGACGCCATCTGGATGGGACACGCGTGGGTGGACGGCCGCCGCACCGCCGCCGACGTCGACGCGTTCGCCGCCCGGCTGGGCTCCGTCAAAGACGTGTACGTACACAGCGGCCCGTTCGCCTACGACGGCACCCTGGATCCCGACAAATACCCCAATGCTGGCAATTTCTTGAAATGGTGGAAAAAGCGACACCCGGGGGTAAGGGTGTCCGCCTGGCTGGGGCAGCGCCTCGACCCCGGATTCCTTGATCTGAGCGACCCGGCGACCCGGACCCGCGTCGTCGCCGGCGCCAAGGCCCTCGTCGATCTGGGCTACGACGGCATCCACTACGACTTCGAGCCGGTCCCCGACGGCGATCAGGACTTCCTCGACGTGCTGCGCGAGACCCGCAAGGTCATCGGCTCGCGTCCGCTGTCGGTCGCCACCCAGCAGATCGAGCCGCTGCCGGGCGCCGCACTCCCGGCCCGGCTGGCCATCGGGCACGAGAAGTACTGGAGCCGGGACTACTTCCGCCGGGTGACCGACCTCACCGACCAGGTCGCGATCATGACGTACGACTCCTGGACCTTCCTCCCCTCCCTCTACGGCGGCCACGTCGTACGGCAGGCGAAGATCGCGCTCGGCATCGTGCCCGAGGACAAGACGCTCCTCATCGGCGCCCCCGCATACCACGACCATGTCGGCGACCACGCCGAGAGCGTCGCGACGGCGGCGGAGGGCACCCGCCTGGCCCTGACGGAACACGGCCGCCGCACGAAGGTGGGGCTGGCGATGTACGTCGACTTCGCGGCCACGGAGGAGGACTGGCGAGAATACGACGCGTCCTGGGTCAGGCCGCACGCCTGACGGCGCCGGTCCGGGTTAGGATGGCGGTGCAGGTGACCACGCGATCGCTCGATTTGAGCGACATCGCGAGCTGTTGGTACCCTGTTCAACTGCGTGTGGCGCGCCCTCTCTCGAGCCCGCGCGCCCCATCCGACCAAGACTCACACCGAGGCTTTCTTCGTGGCGAACATCAAGTCCCAGATCAAGCGCAACCGGCAGAACGAGAAGGCCCGGCTGCGCAACAAGGCTGTCAAGTCGTCCCTGAAGACGGCGGTCCGCAAGTTCCGCGAGGCCGCTGACGAGGGCGACGTCGAGGCGACCCTGGCCGCCCTGCACACCGCGAGCCGTCAGCTCGACAAGGCCGTCAGCAAGGGCGTCATCCACAGGAACCAGGCCGCCAACCGCAAGTCGGCGATCGCCAAGCGCGCCGCCGCCCTGCAGGCCGCCAAGTAGCCCACTCCGTTGCCCGCTTCGTCGCGGGCACGCGGATGTGTCGCGCCGCATCCCCTCCCCGGGGGTGCGGCGTTTCGGCGCTTTCATCCCCTTTCTCGCATTCCTCTGGCTCCTCACGCGTTTCCGCGTACTGTCGCGTCTCCCGCCCGATAAGACCGGAAAGCCGGACTACTCCCCGGTTTCCGGCATTCTCCCGCGTTATCGCGGTTTTCGGGCGCGCGCGCTTATAGCAGAGAATTGTGCACCTTCTAGTCGTGAAATGTCACGATTTCAATATCACACGGGGGTTGCCGCCGCGCATCGACTCCGTCACCGATCTTTCTGGCGTTTCGCCGATCGCCCTATGGTGAGGCGATCGGGAGTCCGACGAGCCAGAGGACGATACATGCGGGGGCGGACACCGCTGGTATTCCGGCGCGCACTGAGCGAACCGCTCCTGTTGGCGGCAGCGTTCGGCTCGATCCTGCTCGCCACGACCACGCTGGTCGCCCTCATGACATACGCCGCCTCGGTGACCGACCGGGGCGTGCGGCAGGCGGTCGAGACGGCGCCGCTCACTCTCACCTCCACCACCGTCACGTCCTCGGTGAAGGCCGACGACTACGCCCGCATCGACCGGATGGTCCGCGACGGCATCACGCGCGGGTACGCCGGGGTCCCGCACCGCGTGGTGAGCGGCGCCCGGTCCGACTCGTACGCGATGCCGGGCCAGGAGGGGCGCGAGCGGCCTGATCTGACCCGGTTCGCCACCTACGAGGACCTGCGGGAGCGGGCGGATCTGGTCGCGGGCGCGTGGCCGGCCGAGAGCCCTGCCGGGACGGTGGAGGCCGCGCTCTCCCAGCCAGCCGCCGAGGCGATGCGGGTGGCCCCGGGCGGCGAGTTCGCGGTCGTCGGCCGATTGGACGGCCGCACGGTCAAGGTCAAGGTCGCCGGGGTCTTCCGGCTGCGAGCCTCCGACGGTGACCGGTGGGCCGGCGACGAACTGCTCCGCAACGGCACCCAGGTCGGCGGCTACACCACGTACGGGCCGCTCGTGGTCCCCGCGACGACATTCGTCAGTCAGTTCGCCACGAGCGTCTCGGCGACCTGGATGGCCGTGCCCGACCTGAGCGGCCTGATCCGTGAGGACCTGCGTCCCCTCGCCGCGTCGGTCACCGGCATCGAGGCCACGCTCCCGGGCGGATGCACAGGATGCACGGTCTCCACCGGCCTCCCCGCGATGCTCACCCAGCTCGACCGGGCCGCGCTCGTCGCCCGCTCAACGATGTTGATCCCGGTGCTGCAGCTTCTGGTGCTCGCCGCGTACGCGCTGACGTTGACGGCGCGGCTGCTGTCCGACCACCGCCGGATGGAGGTCGCGCTGCTGCGGTCGCGCGGCGCGGGCTCGGTCCGGCTCGCCACGCTGGCGGGCGGCGAGGCGCTGCTGGTCGCGCTGCCGTGCGCGGTGGCCGCACCGTACCTGGCGCCGCCCCTGCTCGCGCTGGTCGGCGGCACCGGGACGCCGCTGTGGCAGAACCCGGGCGCGACGACCTTCGCCGTCTCGGCCGCCGTGGCGCTGGCCTGCGCGGTGCTGCTCGCGCTCCCCGCGGTGCGCGGGGCGCGCCGGACGTACGTCGAGGAGCAGGGGGCGCGCGGGCGCGGCGACGGGCAGGGCATCCTCCAGCGGGCCGGGGCCGACCTGGCGCTGCTGGTGGTGGCGGTGCTGGCGATCTGGCAGCTCCAGCGCTACGGCGCGCCGGTGACCGAGACTACCGGCGGCGATCTGGGCATCGACCCGCTCATCGTGACCGGTCCGGCGCTCGCACTGCTCTGCGGCGGCCTGCTGGGCCTGCGGCTGGTGCCCCTCGTCTCCCGGATCCTTGAGCGGGCGACGACGCGGCGGCCGGGCTTCGCGGCCGCGGTCGGGGTGCGTCAGGTGAGCAGGCGGCCCGCCCGCTACTCGGGGCCCGCGCTGCTGCTGACGATGGCCGTCGCGATCGGGGCGCTGTCCCTGGCCACCTCGGCCACCTGGCGGCAGTCGCAGGACGACCAGGCCCGGCATCTGGCCGGCGCCGACCTGCGGGTGGCCACCGGGCAGGGGGACACGGGGGACGGCTTGTCCACGCTGCCCGGCGTCACCGCGCTCACGCCGGTCCACCGCGTACGGGCCTCCATGGGAGGCGGGGACGTCGATCTCCTCGCGGCGGACGCGGCCCGGCTGCCGGAGGTCATGCTGCTGCGTCCGGACCTGTCCGTCGTGCCGCTCGCCACGCTGGCCTCCCGCCTCGCCGGGGGCGGTACGGCGCTGCCGGTCGTGGTCACCGATGACCTGGCCAAGGAGCGCACGCTCACGATCGGCACGTCGCCCGTCCCGGTCGACGTGGTGGGGACCGTGCGGGCCATGCCGGGCACGCCCGCGGGCGTCTCGGCCGTCCTCGCCGACCTGACCGCGCTGCGCGCCGTCACCAAGGCCCCGGCCAAGGCGACGGAGTGGTGGCTGGCCGCTTCCGGCGACGACACCTCGGCCGCCGCGGCGGCGCTGGCGAAGCAGGGGGCGAGCGTGACCGAGGTGGCCGCCCTCAGCCGGCAGCTCAGGGACGATCCGCTGGCGGGTGGCCTGCGGGGCGCGCTGGCCCTCGGCTTCGTCGCCGCGCTCGCGTTCGCCGTGCTGGGCTTCCTGGTGAACGCGGCCGTGTCCGCGCGCGAGCGCAGGTCGGAGTTCGCCCTGCTCGGGGCGCTCGGCGTCGGCTTCCGGCAGATGCTCGGCCTGCTCGCCGTCGAACAGTCGTTCGTCATCGGGCTGTCGCTGGTCGGAGGCGTGCTGCTGGCCGCCGCGGTCGCGCTGGCGGTGGTGCCGTCCATCGTCCTGACCGGGCAGGCAACGGCGGTGACGCCACCGGTGGTGCTGGACATCCCGTGGCCGGGCATCGCCGCGCTCGGCCTCGGGGTGGGGGCGGTGCTGCTGGCAGTCATATTCGGGCTGGCCCGCTCGCTGCACCGGCGCGGGCCCGGCGGCGTGCTGCGTTCCGGGGAGGACCGATGATCCGGCTGCTCGGAGTTCACCGGGGTACGGCGGCGCTGCTCGCTCTGCTCACGCTGACCGCGTCGCTGCTGGTCGCCGGGCTCCCCCGGGCTTTGGAGGCGTCGCTCGACGAGAGCGCGGCGACGCTGCTGCGGACGTCGCCCGCGCAGACCACGGCGCTGACCTTCAGCCTGGATGGTTCGTACGCTCCGGACCGGCTCCCGAGCGTCGCGCGGATCGCGGAGTGGGACGACAGGTGGCGTGCGCGGCTTCCCCTGGCTGTGCGCCACGTCGTCGACGACACGGCCAGGTACAGCTTCATGACGCCCCCGATGGCGATCAACGGCATGCGGAACCGCTATATGGCGCTCGCCTGGGCGGAGGGCGCGGAATCACGGATCAGGTATGTCGAAGGAGTGGCGCCAGGCCCTACCGGTTCTCCCGTCCGATTCAATGTCGGCCTCGCCGCGACGGCAGCGGCTGAGTTCGGCATCAAGGTCGGGGACACGATCGGTTTGGGCGGGTATGAAGCCATGGTCACCGGCCTCTGGGAGCCGCTGGCCCCCGACGACTCGTTCTGGACCGCCTATTACGCGGGACTCGACAAGATCGCGAAGAAGCGGGAGCTCCGCGCCGAGGAAGACGAACTGCACCTCACCGGCCTCGCCAACGGCGACGCCCTGGCCGGCGGGCAGATCCCGGTCGGCTACGGCTGGACCATCCAGGTGAACCCGTCGAAGGTCACCGCGCGCAACGCCGTTGACGTGCGCGACGGGGTGGCCGAGGCCGGCCGTCTCACGGACCAGGGGAAGGGCACCTCACTCTTCACCGGGCTCGACCAGCTCATCACGGAATACCTCGACCGGCTGTCCACCACCCGCGCCCTGATGGCGGTGCTCCTCGGTGGGTTCGCCGTGGCCTGCCTCGGCACGATCGCACTCGCCGTACGGCTCCTCGGCTCGCGGATGCACGGCAGTCTCTCCCTGATGCGGGCACGCGGCGCGTCGCTGCCAAGGGTCACGGCCGTGGGCGGCGGGGTCGTCGCGCTCGCCATCGCACCCGCGGCCCTGGTCGGCGCAGCGTTTTCCCTGCTGGTGCCCGGGCCATCCCTGCCGATTCTGCTGCTCGGGCCCGTCGCCTTGGCCGTCATCGCCATCGCGTACGCGTGCGGGGCGACGGCGCACGCCCACCGGCAGCCCCTCAACGAGCGCAGGGACGACGTGGTGACGCGTCGGCCGTCCCCCCGGCGGATCGCCCTCGAGGTCCTGGTCGTCCTGCTCGGAGTCGGAGGCGTCCAGCTCCTGCGCAGCCGCGGCCTCGGCGACGACCCGTTCATGATGGTGGTGCCCGCGCTGCTCACGGTGGCCGCCGCGCTGGTCGCGCTGCGCGTCTACCCGTTCCCGCTCCGGCTGCTGCTGCGCCTCACCGCCCGCCGCCGCGACGCCGCACCGTACCTGGGACTGGCCATGGCGGCGCGGGCCGCGACCGGCGCGACCCTGCCGGTGCTGACGCTGCTGCCCGCGCTCGCGATCTGCGCGTACGGCGCGGTGACCGCCGACGGCCTCGCCACGGCGCAACGCCTGGCCGCCTGGCAGCAGGTCGGGGCCGAGATCCGGGTGCAGCGGTCGGAGGGCATCCCCGCCGACCTGATCGAGCGGATCCGCCGGACTCCCGGGGTCAAGGAAGTCGTCCCGGCGGCGGTCGGCAAGACCCACGCCGAGGTGGGGTTCACCGGCCGGGACACCGCCGTTGTGGCGGTCGACCTGAACGCCTACCGGAAGCTGGTGGCGGGCAGCCCGCTGGAGATCCCCACGGCGCCGGCGAGCGGAGCCCTCGTGTCCTCCGACATGGCCGCGATGGCGAGCTTCGACATCACCTGGCCCGAGCAGCTGACCGTACAACCCAAGGGGAAGATCGCGACGCTGCCGGGGGTGGACACCACCAACCTGGGGCTCATCGTCCTCCCCGCCCTGACACAGCACACGAACACCCTGCTGATCAGCGGCGACGCCGAGGCCGTCAAGGCCGCCATGCCGGCCGGCACGGTGATCCGCACCGTGGACGGCACACTCACGGAGATCACCTCGGTACCGCTCACGTCCAGCCTGATGACCGGACTGCGCGTCGTCACGCTGGCCCTCGCCGCGTACGCGCTGGCGGCCGTGGCGATCATGCTGGTGTCGGGGGCGGCGGAGCGGTCCCGCGCGCTGATCCTGCTGCACGCGATCGGCCTGACCCGCCGCCAGGCGAAGGGCATGACGGTGCTCGAAATCGGCCCGGTGCTCATCCTCGCCGTTCTCGCCGGGCTCGCGCTCGGGCTCGGCCTGCCCACGCTGCTCGGCAACGGCATCGACCTGTCCGCGTACGCCGGGCTGCGGTTCGGCGACTATCCGATCGACCCGGTCACGCCCGCCCTGCTGGCCGGCGGCGTGGCGGTCGTCGCCCTCGCGGGCGTCTACCTTGGAGGCAGCCGTGCAAAGTCTCGCTGACCTGGAGGCACAGGCCGGAGCGGCGAAAGCCGCGTTCGGCGCGGCCGCCCACATCCTGTGTGACAACCTGGTGCGCATCTACAAGACCGAGGGCGTCGAGGTCATCGCCCTGCAGGGGCTCGACCTGCTGATCGACAAGGGCGAGCTGATCGCCATCGTCGGCGCGTCCGGGTCCGGTAAGTCGACGCTGCTCAACGTGCTGTCCGGGCTGGACGTCCCGACCGCCGGGCTGGCCCGCGTCGCCGGCGTGGACCTGCTGTCGATGACCGCCAAGGACCGGCTGCGGTTCCGCCGCTCCGTGGTCGGGTTCGTCTGGCAGCAGACCGCGCGCAACCTGCTCCCCTATCTCACCGCGCAGGAGAACGTGGTGCTGCCCATGCGGCTGGCCACCG
Source organism: Microtetraspora sp. NBRC 16547 (assembly GCF_030268965.1). Taxonomy (GTDB): domain Bacteria; phylum Actinomycetota; class Actinomycetes; order Streptosporangiales; family Streptosporangiaceae; genus Microtetraspora. Next base: position 117,621 of record NZ_BSSE01000005.1, read on the forward strand.
GGAAGGCGGACCGGGCGCGCGCGGGCGAGCTGCTCGACCTGCTCGGCGTGGCCGACTGTGCCGGACGGCGTCCCGGCGAGATGTCGGGCGGCCAGCAGCAGCGCGTCGCGATCGCCGTGGCACTGGCCAACTCGCCTGAGGTGATCCTGGCCGACGAGCCGACCGGCGAGCTCGACAGCCACACCTCCGAGGAGGTCTTCGGCGCGCTGCGCCGGGCCAACCGCGAGCTCGGCGTCACCAGCGTCATCGTCACGCACGACCCCCTGGTCTCCGACGAGGTGGACCGTACGATCGGCATCCGGGACGGGCGGACCTCCAGCGAGACGCTCCGCCGTACCTCCGAGGACGGCGGCCTGATCGCCGAGGAGTACGCCGTGCTCGACCGGACCGGCCGGCTGCAGCTCCCGCGTGACTTCATGACCGCGCTGGACATGGAGCGCCGGGTACGGCTGGAGCTCGAACGCGACCACATCGGGGTGTGGCCCGCCAACCAGGGAGACGAGCAGTCATGACCGATCAACCGCTGGTCGTCGTCGACGGCGTGCGCAAGGTCTACCCCAAGGGGGTCGAGGCGCTGCGCGGAGTGTCGTTCGAGGCGTACCCGGGTGAGCTGGTCGCCATCCGCGGCCGGTCCGGCTCGGGGAAGACGACGCTGCTCAACGTGGTCGGCGGCCTGGACCGGCCGGACGAGGGCCGGGTCGAGGTCGCCGGGCAGACCGTGACCGAGCTGCCCGAGTCCGCCCTGCTGAAGCTGCGCCGGGACGTGATGGGGTTCGTGTTCCAGTCGTTCGGGCTGATCCCCGTGCTGTCGGCGGCCGAGAACGTCGGGGTGCCGCTCCGCCTGGGCCGCTCACCGGTCGCCGAGCGCGAGGAGCGGGTTCGGATCCTGCTCAGCCTGGTCGGTCTGGGCGATCACATGAACCAGCGGCCGTACGAGCTGTCCGGCGGGCAGCAGCAGCGGGTGGCCATCGCCCGCTCGCTGGCGAACCGGCCCCGCCTGCTCATCGCGGACGAACCGACCGGGCAGCTCGACTCGCACACCGCACTGCAGATCATGCAGCTGCTCCAGGCGCTCGTCCGCAGCGAAGGGGTGACGGCGCTGGTCGCCACCCACGATCCGAAGCTGATCACGCTCGCCGACCGCGTACTCGAACTGCGCGACGGCGCCATCCTGCAAGAAACCGCCGCCTGACCGCCGCTGACCGACGGTCGGCGCCGTATCCGGTTGAGGACCCGAAGTCAGTCAGGGCTGGGTCAGACCCCGCCGGGAGGCGCTCACCTACATCATCACTGTCAGCGGCCGGTGCGGCTGGCGACGATGATCTGAACGGCTCGCTCCAGAGCGTACGCCGGGTCGGTGCCGCCGCCCTTGACCTGTTCATCGGCCGTGGCGACGGCCTGCATGGCGCGGGAGATGCCGTCCTGGCCCCATCCGGTGAGCTGGCGCTTGACCCGGTCGATCTTCCATGGAGGCATGCCGACGTGGCTCGCGAGCTGGCCGCCTCGGAGGTTTCGGGGTGCGCCCCCGACCTTGGCCAGCGACCGCAGGCCGCCCGCCAGGGCGCTGACGATCAGGACGGGTGCCACCCCTGTCGCCAAGGCCCAGCGAAGCTGTTCGAGCGCCTCGCCCAGTCGGCCTTCGACCGCCAGGTCGGCGATGGTGAATCCGCTGACCTCGGCTCTGCCTCGGTGGTACTGGGCAACCGCGGCCTCGTCGATCTTGCCCGCGGTGTCGAAGGCGAGCTGGCTGCAGGCGGCGGCGAGCTCACGTAGATCGCTCCCGACCGCGTCGAGAAGCGCCTGCGCGGCGGTGGGCGAGATCGACCGGCCGGCGCGTTTGATCTCCCCCTTGATGAAGTCCAGCCGCTCGGCGGGCTTGGTCAGTTTGGAGACGGTGACGACGTCCGCTCCGGCCTTCTTCACGCCCTCGACGAGCGCCTTGCCCTTCACGCCGCCCGGATGCGCCAGCACGAGCACCGCGTCCTCCGCCGGATGGGCCGCGTACTTGACGACCTCGGCGATGACGTCCTTGGAGAGGTCCTGAGCGGACCGGATCACGACCACGGACCTGTCACCGAACAGGGACGGTGAGGCCAGTCCGGTGAGCTCGCCGGGCTCGACCTTCCCGCCGACCAGGTCATAGACCTCGGCGCCCGGATCCTCGGCGCGTACGGCCGCCACGACGGCTCCGACCGCGCGATCGGCCAGGAGTTCCTCGTCACCGACAACCAGGGTCACGGGTGCTGGATTCGCCATGCTTGGCAGCATGCCACGCCCGGCCCCCGCGCCGGGAACCGAGGAGGGTGTATCGGCCCACGCGGTCATTTGCCGCGCGGGACGACGGCGAGACGGGCGGTCATTTGCCGCGCGGGACGACGGCGAGACGGCCCGCACGCTCGATGACCGCGACGTCGCCGGAGAGGTCCGTGCGGTAGGTCCGCATTCCGAGCAGGTGCAGACGAGCCATCGTCAACGGGGAGGGATGCCCGTAGTCGTTGCCGGCGCCGACGCTGATCAGCGCGGCGCGCGCCCGGGTCGCGGAGAGGAAGGCCGGGTCCTGCCGAGAAGAGCCATGATGTGGCACTTTCAGCACATCGACCTCTGGGACGCCCCGGCGCCACAGCCCGGCCTGTGCCGCGGTCTCCAGATCACCCGCGAGCAGCGCCGACCCGATGAGGGTGCCTCTCTCATCGGACCAGCGTACGAGCAGCACGACGCTGGCGTTGTTGGCGATGGCTCCTTCCGCCGACCCCATCTTGGGCGTGTCGGGCTCGGGAGAGACCACCGTGATCTCAGTCCCGCCGAACCGCCATCGGCCGCCGGGCGGCACCACCCACTCGGGGATCCGCCGCGCGCGGAGCTCCACCGAGACGCGGGCGCTCTCGCTCTGCGGAACCCGTCCCGGGCTCACGACCGCCGCTCCCACGGTCCGTCCGCGCAACACACCGGCCAGCCCGCCGACGTGGTCGAGATGGGGGTGGCTGAGGACAAGGAGCGGCACCCTGCTGATCCCGAGATCGTGCAGGCACCGGTTCGCATCCCCGGGCTTCGGCCCGGTGTCGATCACCACGGCGCTGCCCGGGCCGGTGGACAGGACCATGCCGTCTCCCTGACCGACGTCACAGGCGACGAGCAGCCACCCGGGAGGCGGCCACGGTGAGGTCACCGGGCCGATGACGAGGGCGGCGACGAGGGCTCCGGCGAGCAGCACCGCCACGACGTACCGGCGAATCCTCCGGCGCAGGACCACCCAGACCAGGACGACCGCCACCGCCAGGAGCGCGAGTCCGGGCACACCGCCGGGCCAGCCGATCGTCGCCGCCGGAAGCGCCGCCGCGCGCTCCGCGACGACGATGATCCAGCCGGCCGCCAGCCCGGCGGGGCGGACCAGCACCTGGGCCACGGTCATGCTCAGCGGGGCGACGATCGCGGCGCCGAATCCCAGCAGGGTCGCCGGCGCCACCGCGGGCCCCGCCAGCAGGTTCGCGGGGATCGCCACCAGGCCGAGCTGCCCCGACATGAGCACCAGCAGCGGGGTGACCGCCACCTGCGCCGCGGCCGGGACCGCTATCGCCTCCGCGGCCCAGCGGGGCATCCGCGACGCCATCCGGTCGCGCCACCTGGGAGCGAGGACGAGGATGCCACCGGTGGCGAAGACCGACAGCGCGAAGCCGTACTGCCTGGCGAGCCCGGGATTGAAGAGAATCAGGCCGAGCACCGTGGCGGAGAGCGCCGTGACGCCGTCCCGGGAACGTCCCGTGCCCATCGCGAGCGCGGCCACGACTCCCATGGCGAGCGCGCGCACCACGCTGGGAGACGGCCGGGCGACCACGGCGAATCCCCCCATGGCGACGACCGCCAGGATCGCCCGCGCGGGAAGCGGGAGACCCACCAGCCTCGCGAACACCAGGGCGGCCCCGGCGATGAACGCCAGGTTGGCCCCCGAGACCGCCGTCAGATGGCTGAGTCCCGCGGCGGTGAAGTTCTCCTTGATCTCCTCGTCCAGACGGGAGACGTCCCCGACGACCAGTCCGGGCAGCAGGCCACGCGCGCCCTGTGGGAGCACGTCGCTCGCCTCCCGCAGTCCCGAGCGCAGCGCTCCGGCGGCCCGCTGCACCGCGGAGGGCCCGGACAGCACCTCCGGCGGGCCTCGGACCAGCAGCACGGCGGCGGTCAGGTCTCCCCGCTCGGCCGTTCCCAACCGCCCGTGCACCCGGATCCGCTGGCTGGGCGACAGCATGCTCCAGCCTTCCCCCGAAGCGAGGAGGACCACGGGCACGTCGACGAGAATCCGCCCGCTCGCGTCCGTCGATTCGCCGCGCTCGATCGCTTCCCGGGGCTCAACCGAATCCGGCGGTCCGAGGGGCCGCGTTTCTGAGGGCCGGGAGCGGGCGCCCGGCGTTCCGCCGGATGGGCCGTCTCCGGTCTCGATGGAGACCATCCGAGCTTCCACCACGACGCTCTCCCGGCGGGTGAGACCGCCCCGTTGCGGTCTCACCCGTGGGTCGTCGCCGATCTCGACCTCGGCGGTGACCGTCGCGCGCCGTGCGGCGAGCTCCACCACCGGTCCGGTGCTGACCCCGTGCACCTTGAACGCCACGACCGCCGCGGTCGCCGCGCCGCAGGCGAGTGCCGCGAGAGCCGTTCCGGCCACGGGGCCGCGCGATCGGCCGCCCACGCGATCTCCCGAACCGACCGCGCGACGCCAGGAGACGAGGCGCGGCGGGCCGTTCCTGGTCGTCGCCCAGATCAGCAACGCGACGGATGCCGAACCGGCGGCCACGACGGCACCGGTCGTGGCGGAACACCCGAGGAGCACAAGCGCGGCCAACCATGAAACGGTCGCCGGGCACACCAGACGCAGGGAATGCCCCGCGGCCCATGCGGTGCCGCCCCCGGCGGTCTGGTGCGAGCCGCCGGATGGCGGCCCGAGCGCCGCCGGGGCGGAGACGGAGCCGAACCGCTGCCCGGGGCCGCTCACGGCGTGACCCGGCCTTTCAGGTCGGCGAACCTCTGCGGTCCGATGCCGGAGACGTCCTGGAGCTGCTCGATGCTCTGGAAGCCGCCATGGGCGTTCCGGTACTCGATGATCCGCTGCGCCAGCACCTGACCCACGCCGGGAAGGTCCTGCAACTGGTCGAAAGTAGCCGAGTTGAGGCTGAGCGTCCTGACCCCCTCGGCACCGGTCCCTGGTGGGGCGCCCGGCGCGGCGGGGACCCCTACCACGATCTGCTCGCCGTCCACGAGAGGCCTGGCGAGGTTGATGCCGTCAAGGGACGCTCCGGCGCGCGCTCCCCCGGCCGCTTGGACGGCGTCGACGACCCTGGATCCCATGGCGAGTGTGCGCACGCCCGGCTTGCGCACCTTGCCTGCGACGTGCACCGTCACACCCGATGCCGGCGAGGATGACGCGAGCCCGGGAACACCAGCGGCGGCGGAATCGCCGAGGGTCCCGGCGACAGCGGCTCCCCTGACGGGATCGGCACCGGCGCGATCGGCACTGGCGGGATCGGCGCTGATGGCCCCCGCACCCGACGGAACCGGAGGCGCGAGGGGCTCGGCCACCGGCTGTGATCGCCAGGCGTAGATCCCCGCCACGGTGGCCGCGAGCAACCCGAGCAACACCAGAACGCGGAGGCCGGGGCGTCCGGGGTCGAGCAGCGGCGCGGTCTCCTTCAGCATCGCGCTTCCGTTGAGCAGCGCTCGCCCCTTCGACAGGGCGCTCTCTCTGAAGGTGGAGCCCACACGCTCAGGCGGCGGTGGCCCGGGCGTGTGATCCGCCCACGGCTCCTCGTCCTTCGCCGCCCGGTGGAGCGGTTCCTCGGCTGGCGGCTCCGGATCGCCCCAGGTGGACGGTCTCTCGCCGACACGATGCGACTCGTCCTCGGCTCGGCCACGCGAATCCGAGGGCCGGCACGCCGGACGGCCCGACCGCGTCCTCAACAGGAGACGGAGGCGTGCCTCGGCGGCGAGGCGGTGGTCCGGCTGCTCCGTGGTTCGCACGCGGGTGACGTTAGGCGTGGTCACGCCTCCGCGACCGGCCCGCGGCGTGCCCTGTGGAAATCAGCTCGCCTGTGGACCGCCCGGCGCGATCGTCACGGCGAGCAGGCCGGGGCCGACATGCGCTCCGATCACGGCCCCCACTTCGAGCACGGTCACCTGTACCACCGCCGAGACCCGGGCCGCGAGGGCGTCCGCCAGTGCCCGCGCCCGCGCGCCCGCCCCGAGATGCTGCACGGCGACGCGTACGGCGCCGTCACCGGCGGCCTGGACGGCGAGGTCCTCCAGCCGGGCAATGGCACGGTTCGCGGTCCGGACCTTCTCCAGCACCGTGATGGTGCCGTCGGCGAGGTGGAGCAGCGGCTTGATCGCGAGTGCGGATCCCAGGAGGTTGGCGGCGGCGCCGATCCGGCCGCCACGCCGTAGGTAGTCGAGCGTGTCGACGTAGAAGAAGCTACGCGTGGCCGCGGCGGACTCCTTCGCCGTGGAGGCCACGTCGGCCAGGCCGGCTCCCCTCCTGGCCGCCTCCGCCGCGGTGAGGACCGGGAACCCGAGGCCCATGCCGACGGATCCGCTGTCGACGACTTCGACCGGGACGGGAGCGTCCTTGGCGGCCAGTCTGGCGGCCTCGGCCGTACCGGACAGGGAGCCGGAGAGATGGACGGAGACCACGCCGTCGGCTCCCCTGGCGGCCGCGGCGGCGTAGGCGGCGGCGAACTGCTGGGGCGCCGGCTGGGAGGTGGTGACGGGCGCGTGGTCGCGTAACGCCTCCGCCACCCCGGCGAGCGCCGGCTCCGCGGTGTCGTCGAACTCCCGCCCGCCGATGACCACGTGCAGCGGAACGACGATGATCCCCCGCATCGCGGTCTCCGCCTCGTCCAGATAGGCGGTGGAGTCCGTGACGACGGCGACCGGCATGGCAAGAGATTACCCGCTGATCACTTCCGGGTCCCGTGTCACTGGACGGGGGTGCCGCCGCGCCAGACCCGGCGCGGCCTGAGGCCGAACGACCAGGCGAAGGCGCCCTCGTGGTCGGCGTCCCACTGGACGATGTCGGCGAGCCGTCCCGGCGTGAGGATCCCGCGGTCCGGCGCGCCCAGGACCTGCGCGCCGCCGAGGGTCGCGGCGCGCAGCGCGTCGCCCACGCTCATCCCGAACGCGGCCACCGCCAGGCTGATCACGAGCGACATCGAGGTGATGCCGCAGTGGCCGGGGTTGTGGTCGCTGCCGAGCGCGATCGGGACGCCCTGGGCGAGCATCCGGCGGACTGCCGGGAGCTGGCCGTGCTGGAGGGCGGTGCCGGGGCACACGACGGCGGGCACGCCGTACCGCGCCATCAGCGCGATGTCCTCGTCGGAGGTGTGGTGCAGGATGTCGGCCGAGGCGCAGCCCATCTCGGCCGCGAGCTGGACCGCCCCGCGCCTGCTGAACGCGCCGGCGTGGATGCGGGGCAGGAGGCCGACGTTGCGTCCGGAGGCGAGGACCCAGCGGGCCTCGTCGGTGCCGAAGTGTCCCTCGTCGCAGTAGACGTCGACGCTGTCGGCTCCGGCGGCGGCCGCGTCCGCGCACCACGCGGCGGCCGCCTCGACGTAGTCCCGCTGGCGGCCGAAGTATTCCGGCGGGACGACGTGGGCGGCCAGGAAAGTGACGTGCACCCGCGGCATCATGGGCTCTTTCTCGAGCTCGCGGAGCAGCCGCACGTCGGCCAGCTCGCCGTCGCGGGTGAGGTGGTAGCCGGTCTTGGCCTCGACGGTCGTGGTGCCGCCGAGCAGCCACTCGCGCAGCCGCTCGCGGACGCCGTTGCAGAGCGTCCACGGGTCGGTGCCGCGCGTCACGGTGATCGTGGAGAGGATGCCGCCGCCCGCCGCCGTGATGGCGGAGGACGTCGAGCCGCCGGATCGCATCGCCATCTCGGCGTACCGGTTCCCGGCGTAGACGGGGTGCGTGTGCGCGTCGATCAGCCCGGGGGTGACGAGCGCGCCGCCGAGGTTCTCGACGTGGTCGACGTCGACGATGTCGTCGACGACGCCGGGAACGCTCTGCGGCAGGTCCGCGGCGCGGCCCACCCAGGCGATGCGGTCGCCGTGCACCAGGATGGCCGCGTTGCTGCACACGTCGTGGCCGGTCCACAGCCGGCCGATGTTGGTCAGGAGGCGAACGGTCATCCGACCACCTGCTTTGAGGCCGGGGACAACGAGAAGATGCCGCTCGCGGGCGATGCGCCCGCCGGGTCCACTCGGTGTCCGGAGGTCATCGGGGGTCTCCTGCCTCATCGCGCACTTCGTGCGATGACCCTGTCGCCAGGATCGAGGACCCAGGCGATTTCAGTCCAGTTACGTTATTTCACAGGTCGGCTTGCTGTACAGGGTTATTGGGAAGAACGCGGCTTCCCTCTGTGGCCTCGGGGCGGCCTGGCCGCATTTCCTGTCGCATCCGGCCCTGTCTCCGCTGCTCAGAGACGGCGATCACGCTGGTCTCCCACGCGTAACAGCACTCGATGGTGTGACCATGTTACCCGCACAGAATGTCGCATAAGACTTGCCAAACCATAGCAAGGCCAACGGGAATAAGCCACCATTTCGGTTTTTAGCCGCCTAAGTCCTGCTTTCGCGCCAAATGTCCAAAAAGTCCCGAAATGTCGCGAATGTGACGGGAGTGTACGAAACGGGGACCGCTAAAGAACGTGAGACGACTCGCAGGAGAAAGCGGCGAAACCCTCTGTCGGAGAGCGTGAGGCGCCCCGGGAAGAACACCGCTCCCCGCACTCATCCGGAGAATCGTGCGGGGAGCGGCGTCGCGGCGAAGGATCGGGTCCCGGGGGTCAGACCGTCTCGACCGGCTTGGCCACCCGGTCGAGCTCGGCGTACAGGTCGCCGAGAACCCGGGCGTGCAGGATAGTGCCGTCGCCCGTGTGCTCCACGGAGAGCACCTCGCCCTCCTGGTGCGCCCGCGCGATCAGGTCCCCCCGGTCGTACGGCACCAGCATGTGGACCTCGCGGTCCAGCCGCGGCAGCTCGCGCTCGATCAGCGCCATGAGCTCGCGGATGCCGAAGCCCGTTCGGGCGGAGACGACGACGCTGTGCCGTTCCTTCATGGTCAGCCGGGCGAGCACGACGGGATCCGCCGTGTCGGCCTTGTTGACGACCACGACCTCGGGCACGTCCAGGGCACCGTCGATCTCGGCCAGGACCTCACGCACCGCGGCGAGCTGGGACTCGGGGTCGGGGTGCGAGCCGTCCACCACGTGCAGGATCAGATCGGCGTCGGCGACCTCCTCCAGCGTCGAGCGGAACGCCTCGACGAGCTGGTGCGGCAGATGCCGGACGAACCCGACCGTGTCCGCCAGCGTGAACAGGCGGCCCTCGGGCGTGTGCGCCTTGCGCACCGTCGGGTCGAGGGTCGCGAACAGCGCGTCCTCGACCAGGACGCCCGCGCCGGTGAGCCGGTTGAGCAGCGACGACTTGCCGGCGTTGGTGTAACCGGCGATCGCCACGGCGGGAACCTGGCGGCTGGTGCGGCGGGAGCGCTTGGTCTCCCGTGCGGTGGACATCTCCTTGATCTGCCGGCGCAGCTTGGCCATCCGCTCGCGGATGCGCCGTCGGTCCAGCTCGATCTTGGTCTCACCGGGGCCGCGGCCGCCGATGCCGACGCCGCCGGCGGCGCGACCGCCGACCTGCCGGGACAGGTTGCCGCCCCAGCCGCGCAGGCGGGGCATGAGGTACTGGAGCTGCGCCAGCTCGACCTGGGCCTTGCCCTCGCGGCTCTTGGCGTGCTGGGCGAAGATGTCGAGGATAAGGGCGGTCCGGTCGATGACCTTGACCTTGACGACCTCCTCAAGCTGCCGCAGCTGGCCGGGGGTGAGCTCGCCGTCGCAGATCACGGTGTCGGCGCCGGACGCGGCCACGATGTCGCGCAGCTCGACCGCCTTGCCCGACCCGATGTAGGTCGCGGGGTCCGGCCGGTCACGCCGCTGGATCAGGCCCTCGAGGACCTCGGAGCCGGCGGTCTCGGCGAGGAGCTTCAGCTCCTGGAGCGAGTTCTCCGCATCGACGACGGTGCCGCCGGTCCACACGCCTACCAGGACGACCCGCTCGAGCCGCAGCTGGCGGTATTCGACTTCGGTGATGTCTTCGAGCTCTGTCGACAGACCCGCCACGCGCCGGAGCGCCTGGCGCTCTTCTAGTTCGTAATCGCCGATGGCGAGGTCTTCGGGCTCGTTCCGCATAAATGTCATCTCTACTAGACCAACACGTCGACACCCCTGGTGTCTTCCCCACGATGGTGACACGCGGCCCCGCGATCACGCATCCCCTTATCCGCCCAGGTCAGTGAGGAGCCTCCGGCTCTCGTCCGACCAGTGCCGCAAACCCAGCCGCTCGTGCGCCTCCAGCGCGCTGCGGGCGTGGCGCAGGGCCGGCTCGCGGTCGCCCATCGCCGCCGCCAGCTTGGCCAGGGCCTGGTGGATCGACCCCCACCCCGCGGTCCCGCTGCCGTTCACGGCCAGCCGGTCCGCGTACGGCAGCAGCAGGCCGTACAGCCGCGCCGGATCCGGGACACCCAGCTCGGCCGTCACGTACGACCAGACGACGGCGGCGAACTCGCCCGACCAGTCTTCGGGCACGGGGGTGCCCCACCGTGCGATCAGGTTCCGGGCCAGGTCGCGATCTCCCACGTCGAGGGCCGCGAGCACGGCCATGGGGCGCAGTGGCTCCATGGTCGGCTCCGCCGCCCCCGCGACCATGTCGTCGATGATCTCGGCGACACGGCCCTGCCCCCTGCGGCAGGTGTAGAGCACGGACAGCCGCACGTAGTTCAGCCCCCATATCGTGCCGGCGCCGAAGATCTCGCGCAGCTCGTCTGTCAGGCGTTCGGCCTCCTCCCACCGGGCCTCCATGGTCAGCCGCGCCGCCTCGGCGACCCGTACCATCGCGGTCAGCTCGGAGCTCCTGACCTCGCGCAGCAGGCGTTCGGCCCGCGCCAGGTCGCGGTCCCATTCGGCCAGCTCGCCCATCCTGAACATGCAGTGCAGTCGTTGGATCCGGGCGACGAGCTCGGCGCTCGCGGGGAGCCGGGGCACCGCGAGCATCTCCTCGACGGCGCGGACTCGTTCGTGCTCGCGCTCGGGCACCCAGGCGGCGATCAGGTAGTTGTTGAGGACCTGGAGGAGCAGCGCGGGGTTCCCGACCCGCCGGGCGATCTCCACGGCCTCCGCCGCCATCGCCTCGCCCTCGGCCCGCCGGGGCCCGTAGTTCAGCTCGATGCCGAGCGTGCCGAGCAGCGCGGCCCGGTGGGCGTCGTCCAGCGGACCCGCCAGCAGGTCCTCGAGCCGGGCGACCGCCCGTTCGTCGACCACGCCGTACGGTCGCCAGTTCCAGACGCTGAGCGTGCCGAACACGGTCGCGGCCTCCACCAGCGCGCCCCGGTCCCCCTGGCTCGCCGCCACCTCGATGGCCTCGTCTATGGCGACGCGGGCGCGTACGGTGTCGCCGATGGTCCGCCGGGCGCGGCCCACCTCGACGAGCAGTCGGCATCTCCTGGCCGGGTCACGTTGCCCGAGCGCGAGCAGCGCCTTCTCCCAGAGCTCGACCGCCTCGTCGTAGGCCCGCTGGGCGGTGGCCTGCCGGGCGGCCGCGGCGGCGTACTCGACGGCCTTGCCCGCCCCGCCGATCCGCGCGGCCATGGCGAAGTGGTGGGCGAGGAGCGGCAAGCGCGCCGCGCCGCCCCCGACCGGCAGGGACTCCAGCGCCTCACCGGCCCGCAGGTGGAGGCGGGCCTTCTCCAGGCGGCCCAGTGCCGCGTAGAGGGCGTCCCTGACCAGCGCGTGGGAGAAGCGGTAGTCGACGCCGTCCGGGGTCTCGACCAGCAGCCCGGTGGCCACGGCCGGCTCGAGCCGGGCCATCACCTCCTCGGCGGGGACTCCGGTGAACGCCTCCAGCACGTCGAGGGCGACGTCGCGGCCGAGGACGGCGGCGGAGGCGAGCAGCTCCCGGGTCGGGTCCGGCAGCCGGGCGACCCTCCGGGCAATCACCTCGCGGACGCCCTCCGGCACCCCGAGCGACGCCGTGTCGAGCCGGTGCTCGCTGCCCAGTAGCCGAAGTAACTCCCCCAGATAGAACGGGTTGCCGCCGGTACGCCGGTAGAGGACGCGCGCGAACGCGGGATCGGCCAGGTCCCGGCTCTCCAGGAACGCCTGGACGTCCTCCTGGGTGAACGGGGGAAGCATCATGCGCTCGGTTCCGGGCTCGCGGGCCAGCGCGGCGAGGGTCTCGCTGAGCTGCTCCGGATCCGTGCCCGGCTCGGGCCGCAGGGTGGCCAGGACCAGCACGGATCCGCGGCGCAGCCCGCCCGCCATGTAACCGAGGAGCCGCAGCGACGAGGCGTCCGCCGCGTGCAGGTCGTCAAGGACGACGAGGGTGGGACCGCCCGTGGCGGTGAGCGCCGAGAGCACCTGCTCGTACAGCTCGAAGAGGGCCGCGCCCGGGTCGGCGGACGCGTCCGCTCCCTCTCCGGCGAGGATCCCGGCGGCTCGCTCGCCCCGCTCGCCCAGGGCGCGCAGCGCCTGCAGCCACGGCCAGAACGGCAGCGCCCCGTGGTCCTCGACGCAGCGCCCCCAGACGACGGAGATCCCCCGTGCCTCGGCCTCCTCGGCGGCGGACTGGGCGAGGCGAGTCTTGCCGATGCCCGCCTCGCCGGTCACCAGTACGACCCCGCCCCGGCCGCGCCGTACGTCACCGAGCCGGTCGGCGATGCGGCCGAGATGGCTCGCGCGCGCGATGAGCGGCTCGGAGTGGAGCCGGGGCGCCTTCGGCTCAGCGGTCGAGAGCGTGGCGTGCTGGAGAGGCGGGTCGAGCGACACGGACAGGTCGACTGCTGAAAACTGGTCGAGCAACGAGGACTGGCCGAGTGATGGGGACTGGTCGAGTGACGGGGACTGGTCGAACACCGCCTGTTCGACGCGCCGCAGCTCGGGGCCGGGCTCGATCCCCAGCTCGTCGGCGAGCAGGGCGCGGACCCGGCGGAGCGCCCCCAGGGCGTCGGCCTGCCGTCCCGCCCGGTAGAGGGCGAGCACGAGAAGCCCCCAGGACCGCTCGCGGTACGGGTGGGCCTCCACCAGGCGTTCGAGGTCGGCGACGCACGATCCGCTGTCGCCCAGGGCGAGCCTGACCTCGAACGTGTCCTCCGTGGCCAGGACCCGCGTCTCGGTGAGGCGGGCTATCACCGGCTGGGAGAACTCCTGTTCCGCGAACTCCGCCAGCGGCTCACCCCGCCACAGGCCGAGCGCCCGGTCCAGCGTCTCCAGTGCCGCGCCGTACCGGCGCTCGGCGGTGGCCCGGCGGCCCTCCTCCGCCCACGAGGTGAAGCACGAGAGGTCGACCTGCCGGGGCGCGACGGCGAGCAGGTAGCCCGGCTCGCGGGTCAGCAGGACCGTGGGCGGCGTGCGCGGCGGGCGATCGGGTTCGAGGACCCGCCGCAGATGCGAGATGTACGCCTGGAGCGTTCCCGTGGCACTCGATGGCGCCTCGTCGGCCCATATCTCGTCGATCAGACGGTCGAGTGAGACGATCCGCCCGGGTTCGAGCGCGAGCAGGGCAAGGACCGCGCGCTGTTTCCGCGACCCCAGGTCCAACCGCCCGCCGTCTCCGGAAACCACCTCGAAGTGCCCGAAAAGCCGAAAGAACAACGAGTTCATGGCGTTCCCATCTAATCGGCCACGCAAGCTTAAAGCTTCCTGGGAACGGGCCGGAATCCCCCGCTTGGATCTGGCTTGCGGAGTTGCCAGCCAATCCGCAACCAGACTTCATGAATGCCGCAAAGGCCCAGGTCCACTCTCGATCACGGCACCGCCACTTCACGAGAGAGGGACACGAACGACATGGACGACAGCATGAGCGGCACGACGGGTCTGGACGACCTGACGTCCCTGGGGCACGACCTCCGCCGCTCGGTACGCGGACGGGTACTGGTCCGGGGCGACGAGGGCTTCGACGTCGCACGCGCTCCCTGGGACCCCGCGGTGGAGCAGAACGTGCTCGCGGTGGTGGACGCGGAGGACGCCGCGGACGCGGCCGCCGTCGCGGCCGTCGCGAGGCTCGCCGGCGTCGGCGTGGCCACGCAGCCGTACGGCCACGCACCCTCAAGGTTTGAGGGCGCGATCCTGCTCAGGACCGGCAGGATGCGCGGCGTGCGGGTGGACGCCGAGCTGCGGTCCGCCCGCGTCGAGGCGGGCGCCACCTGGGGAGACGTCCTGTCGGCGGCGGGCGAGCACGGACTCACCGGCCTGGCGGGCAGCACCGCGGTTGTGAGCGCGACCGGCTTCACCCTGGGCGGCGGGCTGAGCTGGTTCAGCCGCGCGTATGGCTTCGCCGCCGACAGCGTCCGCGCCTTCGAGGTGGTGGACTCCCACGGCGACCGCGGCCGGGTGACGGCGGCCTCCGATCCGGACCTGTTCTGGGCGCTGCGCGGCGGGGGCGGCGACTTCGCGCTGGTGACCGCCATGGAGATCGATCTGCACCCGGCGCCGTCCCTGTACGGCGGGCGCCTCCTGTGGCCGGCGGCGCGCGCCCAGGAGGTGCTTACGGCATTCCGCTCCGTCACCGCGAAGGCTCCCGACGAGCTGAGCGTGTGGTTCCAGCTGCTGCAGTTCCCGCCGCTCCCGGACGTACCCGAGCCGTTGCGCGGCCTGTCGGCGGTGACCGCCGACGTGACCTTTCTCGGCCAGCCGGAGGAGGGACGGGCGCTGCTGCGCGAGTTCGACGCCATCCCTGGCGCGATCCTCGACACGAGGGACCGGATCGAGGTGGCGCATCTCGGCGGCGTCTGCGCCGAACCGACGGAGCCCACGCCCTCCCTGTTCCGGGGCGAACTGCTGACCGCGCTCGACGACGCCGCGGCCGCGGCGCTGCTGGCGTCGTCGGGTCCGGGCACGGTCGCTCCGCTGGCTTGCGTGCAGGTACGCCACCTCGGGGGAGCGCTGGCGCGGCCGACGGAGAACGGCGGAGCCTGCGGCCACATCGAGGAGCCGTACCTGCTCGGGATGTTGGGCGTGCTCGCCACTCCGGAGGCGGCGGGGCCCATCAGGGACCGCCAGGCGTCGATCGCGCGGGCGTTGACCCCGTACACGAGCGGGCGCAAGCCGTTCACGTTCCTGGCACACGGGGAGAGCGCGGCGGCCGCGTTCCCCGGCGACGTGCTGGCGCGGCTGCGGGACGTCAAGCGCGACCGCGACCCGCGGGGCGTGTTCCGCAGCAACCACCCGGTCCTGGGTTGACGCCCCTCCCGCCCGGGTCCGGCCGCGTCCGTGGCCGGACCTGCCGGAACCCCCGTTCGCGGCCTTGTCCTGTCCGCGTCCTGTCCGCGACGGCGGGAGGGTCAGAGCTTGAGCACCTTGATGTCGCCTACGCCGGTCTTGACGCTGATCGACCGCGACGCGGAGGAATCGCGGGACACGTCGATCCGCCGACTCCCGACGGCGGTCTCCGCGGTCACGTTGTAACTGCCCTGGGGGACCCAGAGCGTGGCGCTGCCCGCGCCCGTCTCCGTACTGACCTCGTCCGGGGCGGACGCGAACTTCAACTTCACGTCGCCCGAGCCGGTGTCCACCGACACCCGCTTGCCGGCGAGCCCGTTCGCGTCGACGTCACCCGCACCGGTGGAGAGCCGCACCGGGCCGGTCAGCGAGCGGAGCGTGATGTCGCCCGCACCGGAATCGATCTTCACCTCCACGCCGCGCGGCACGTCGATGCGATAGTCGATCCCGCAGTTGCGGCAGTCGTACTCAAGGATCAGCGTGTCACCGTCCACCCGGTGCCCGTTCTGAGGCTTGGCACCCGACCAGTCCCGCGTCTCGGCGACCTGGATGCCCGTCCTGTCGGACTCGTTCACTGTGACATCGCCGGCACCGGTCCGCACGACGAGTGCCGCGACCTTGTCGGTCACGTCATAGGAAAGAGAGTCGCGCTCTCTGTTGATGCGGAGCTTGACGTCGCACGCGGAAACAGTGAGGCCGATCCCGAGCGCGACTCCGAGGACGGCGATGGTCTTCCTTCTCATGCCCCCGATTTTGCTGTGGCGCCGGACTTGGTGCCCATCGGGGAATCCCCCTGCCCTCCCCTGAGAGGACCCCCGACATTGACCGGGCTCGCACCCGCAGAGTACCGTCAATTCCACAATTCAGAACTTATTTTCCGGATCGTGGAAAGGAACCCCGATGGAAGGCGTTGAGATCAGGGGTCCGCTGCTGGACCGGTTCGACGAGATCCTCACCTCCGAGGCCCTCGACTTCGTGGCTACCCTCCAGCGGGAGTTCAACGCGCGCAGGCTGGAGCTGCTCGACGCGCGCCAGGCGCGCCAGGCGGAGCTCTCGGCCGGCGCCACGCTCGGCTTCCTCCCCGAGACCAGGGACGTCCGCGAGTCGGAGTGGCGGGTCGCGCCCCCGGCGCCCGGCCTGGAGGACCGCCGGGTGGAGATCACCGGCCCCGTCGACCAGAAGATGACGATCAACGCGCTGAACTCGGGGGCCAAGGTGTGGCTCGCCGACTTCGAGGACGCCAACGCGCCGACCTGGGAGAACACCGTCAACGGGCAGCTCAACCTGCGCGCCGCCCTCGACCGCACCATCGACTTCAGCACCGGCGGCAAGACGTACGCGCTGCGACCGGACGAGGAGCTCGCCACGATCGTGGTCCGGCCGCGCGGCTGGCACCTGCCCGAGAAGCACGTCCTGGTGGACGGCGAGGAGATGTCGGCCTCGCTGCTGGACTTCGGCCTCTACTTCTTCCACTGCGCCGAGCGGCAGATCGCCAAGGGGCGCGGGCCGTACTTCTACCTGCCCAAGATGGAGTCCCACCTGGAGGCCCGCCTCTGGAACGACGTGTTCGTCCGGGCCCAGGAGCTGCGGGGCATCCCGCGCGGGACGATCCGGGCGACCGTGCTGATCGAGACCTACCCGGCGGCGTTCGAGATGGAGGAGATCCTCTACGAGCTGCGCGAGCACTCCGCCGGCCTGAACGCGGGCCGGTGGGACTACCTGTTCAGCGTCATCAAGAAGTTCCGCACCCGGGGCCGGGAGTTCCTGCTGCCCGAGCGCAACGCGGTCACGATGACCGCGCCGTTCATGCGCGCCTACACCGAACTGCTCGTCCGCACCTGCCACAAGCGCGGCGCGCACGCCATCGGCGGCATGGCCGCGTTCATCCCGTCGCGCCGCGACCCCGAGGTCAACAAGGTGGCGCTGGAGAAGGTGCGCGCCGACAAGACCCGCGAGTCCGGTGACGGCTTCGACGGGTCCTGGGTCGCCCACCCCGACCTGGTGCCGATCTGCCGCGAGGTCTTCGACGGTGTGCTCGGCGAGCGTCCCAACCAGCTCGACCGGCTGCGCGAGGACGTGCGCGTCACCGTCGAGGACCTGCTGTCGGTCTCCAAGACGCCCGGGGAGATCACCGAGGCGGGGCTGCGCAACAACGTGGACGTCGCCCTGCGGTACCTCGCGGCCTGGATGGGCGGGCTCGGCGCGGTCGCGATCCACAACCTGATGGAGGACGCGGCGACCGCCGAGATCTCCCGCTCCCAGATCTGGCAGTGGATCCACAACGACATCGAGCTCGCCGACACGGGCACCGTCGTGACGCGCGAGCTGGTCGAGCGGATCATCGGCGAGGAACTGGACAAGATCGCGGCCGAGCCCGGATACGACGAGAAGCTCTACGCCGAGGCCACCGCCCTGTTCAAGGAGGTCGCCCTCGACGACGACTTCGCCGAGTTCCTCACCCTCCCCGCGTACGCGCGCCTGCCCTGACAGTCACTCCGCCCCGGATGCTCCGACCTGGGTGGACCGAGATCCGGAGCCGGTCCCCGCGCCGTGGGGCCGGCTCCCGATCGCGCGCCAAGGATCGGGCCCTTCGACGCTGGCGATGTCCGCTTACGCGGTGATGGGATGGAGTCATGAGTGATGCGGTTCTTGCCCGATTGGCCGGTCTGTTCGGGGAACTGCTGCCCGCCGACGCGGTGATCACGGATCCCGTGCGGCTGCGGACGTACGACTGCGACGGGCTCACCTATCACCGGGCGACGCCGGGGATCGTCGTCATTCCGGACACCGCCCAGCAGATCGCGGCAGTGGTCCGGCTGTGCGACGAGTACGGCGTGCCGTTCGTGGCACGGGGCTCGGGGACCGGGCTGTCCGGCGGCGCGCTCCCCAGGACCGACGGCGTGCTGATCGTCACGTCCCGGATGCGGCGGATCTTGGAGATCGACCTGCCGAACCGGCGCGCGGTGGTCGAGCCGGGGGTGACCAACCTGGCGATCACCGAGGCGGTCCGCGACCAGGGGTACTACTACGCGCCCGATCCCTCCAGCCAGCAGGTCTGCTCGATCGGCGGCAACGTGGCGGAGAACTCGGGCGGCGCGCACTGCCTGAAATACGGTTTCACCGTCAACCACATCCTCGGCCTGGAGATCGTCACCCCCGACGGGGAGATCGTGGAGCTGTCGGCCGATGATCCCGGCTATGACCTGCTCGGCGCGTTCGTCGGGTCCGAGGGCACGCTCGGCATCACCACCAAGATCACCGTACGGCTCTCGCGGACGCCGGAGGCGGTCACCACCCTGCTCGCGGCGTTCACGAGCATCGAAGGGGGCGGCCAGGCGGTGTCCGCGATCATCGCGGCGGGCATCGTCCCCGCGGCCATCGAGATGATGGACGCGCTGGCCATCGAGGCGGCCGAGGCCGCGGTGAGCTGCGCGTACCCTCAGGGCGCGGGAGCCGTGCTGATCGTGGAGCTGGACGGGCCGCGCGCCGAGGTGGCGCACCAGTTCGCCGAGGTGAACCGGATCTGCCGGGAGACCGGCGCGTTCGAGATCAGGGTCGCGGCGTCCGCCGAGGAGCGGGCCGCCATCTGGAAGGGACGCAAGTCCGCGTTCGCGGCCGTGGGCCGGATCAGCCCGGCGTACATCGTGCAGGACGGGGTGGTCCCCCGCACGGCGCTGCCGGAGGTGCTGGCCGGGATCGACCGGCTCCAGGAGGAGTACGGCATCCGCGTGGCCAACGTCTTCCACGCGGGTGACGGGAACCTGCACCCGCTGGTCCTGTTCGACGACGCGGTCCCCGGCCAGGGGGAGCTCGCGGAGACCGTCAGCGGCCGGATCCTCGACCTGTGCATCGAGTACGGCGGCTCGATCACCGGCGAGCACGGCGTCGGCGTCGATAAATCCCGCTATATGCCGAAAATGTTCACGGAAGAGGATCTGGACACGATGCAGCTCGTCCGCTGCGCCTTCGATCCCCGCGGCCTGTCCAACCCGGGCAAGATCTTCCCGACGCCGAGATTGTGCGGAGAGGTGCCGGGCGTCCGCAAGGGAGTCCATCCCTTGGTCGAGTCCGGCCGGGCGGAGCAGTTCTGATGAACGACGACGCCGTCTCGGCAGAGTCGCTCGCCGCAGCGCTCACCGCGGCGCTCGTCGGCACGGGCGTGACGATCCGGCCCGCGGGCGCGGCCGACTCGGTCGCGGGGATCCGGCCGCGATGGGTCGCCCTGCCGGAGACCGCCGAGGAGATCGCCGCCGTCATGCGGGTGACGGCCGCCCACGACCTCGCCGTCGTCGCGGTCGGCGGCGGGACCAAGCTGCACTGGGGCCACCCTCCGGAGCGGTGCGACGTCGTGATCGACACCCGCCGCCTGAACGAGATCCTGGAGCACGAGGCCGGTGACCTGGTCGTCTGCGTCCAGGCCGGGGTGCCGGTGGAGGCGCTGGCGCGAGCGCTCGCCGGGAAGGGACAGGAGCTGGCCCTCGACGTGCCGCCGGCGGGCGGCACGCTGGGAGGCACCGTGGGAGGCACCGTGGGAGGCACCGTGGGAGGCACCGTGGGCGGCCTGCTCGCCACCGGGATCGCCGGTCCCCGCCGGTTCCGGTACGGCACCGCGCGCGACCTGCTCATCGGGATCACCGTCGTCCTCGCGGACGGAACGATCGCCAAGGCGGGCGGCAAGGTCGTCAAGAACGTCGCCGGCTACGACCTCGGCAAGCTGTTCACCGGCTCGTACGGCACGCTCGGCGTGATCGCGGACGCGACGTTCCGGCTCCACCCCCTCCCGGCCGCGCGGGCGTGGGTGACCGCCACCTTCGACCGGCCGATGACGGAGACTCCGGAGACCTGGCGGAACGAGGAGGGCATCACCGCCGAGATCGGCTCCGTCGACGTGGCGGACGAGATCCGCGCGATCGTTCCCGCCGTCGCCGAGTCCCAGGTGGAGCCGAGCGCGATCGAGCTCGACTGGCCGGACGTGAACGGCCCCTGCACGATCGCGGTCCTGGTCGAGGGGTCGGCCGCCGCCGAGCGCGCACGGGCCGTACGGGACATGATGGGAGAGAAGGCGCAGGTGGCGGACGAGCCGCCGGAGTGGTGGGGACGGCTTCCCGGTCACGCCGGCCGCGCCGGTAACGAGGGCGTCCTGCTGGAGTTCAGGAACGTGGCCTCGCGGCTGCCCGAAACGTTCGTCGGCCCGTTCGTCACCGCCGGGATGACCGGCGCGCGCCCGGCCGTACGCGGTTCGCTGGCCTCGGGGGTCCTCCATGTCGCGCTTCCCGCGGAGACCGAACCGGCCACGGCGGTCGCGTTCGTCGGCGCGCTGCGCGCCGAGTGCGAGGACGCCGGCCGGCTCGTCGTGCTCTGCGCGCCCGAGGACGTCGCACGGCGCGTGGACCGGTGGGGGCACGTCGGCGGGCTCACGCTCATGCGCCGGATCAAGGACCGTTTCGACCCCGATCGCCGAATGTCTCCCGGCCGCTTCGTGGGAGGGATCTGACATGGACCCCGAGCTGATCAAGGATTGCGTGCACTGCGGGTTCTGCCTGCCCACCTGTCCGACGTACCTCCTGTGGGGAGAGGAGATGGACTCGCCGCGCGGCCGCATCCATCTCATGGCGCAGCACGTCGAGGGGACACCGGTCACCGACGCGATGGCGGGCCACTTCGACGCCTGCCTCGGCTGCATGGCGTGCGTGACGGCCTGCCCGTCGGGCGTCCAGTACAACCGGCTCATCGAGGGGACCCGCGCCGTGGTGGAGCGGGAGCACGTCCGCGATCCCCAGGACCGCGCGATCAGGGAGCTGGTCTTCGCGCTGTTCCCCTACCCGCGGCGGCTGCGGGCGATGCGCCTGCCGATGCGCCTGGCCACCCGGATGCGTCCGTTCCTCGACCGGCTGCACCCCTCCCTCGGCGCCATGGCGGAGCTCGCTCCCCCGCCGACCCGGCCGGTACGGCTGCCGCCGCGCGTCCACGCCCTGGGACGGCGCAGGGCCACCGTGGGGATGCTCACCGGATGCGTGCAGAGCCAGTTCTTCCCTCGGGTCAACGCGGCGACGGCGCGCGTGCTCGCGATGGAGGGCTGCGACGTGGTGATCCCGCCACGCCAGGGGTGCTGCGGGGCACTGTCGCTGCATTCCGGCCGGGACGCCCGCCGATTCGCCAAGCGCACGATCGCGATGTTCGAGCGGGCCGGGGTCGACACGGTCGTCGTGAACGTGGCCGGCTGCGGGTCGAGCATGAAGGAGTACGCCGAGGTGCTCAGGGACGAGCCCGGCGGCTGGGCCGAACGAGCCGAGGCGCTGCGGGTCCGCGACCTCGCCGAGTACCTGGTCGAGCTGGGGCCGGTCGCCACGCGGCATCCACTGCCGGTCTCCGTGGCGTACCACGACGCCTGCCACCTGGCCCACGCCCAGGGGGTGCGGTCCCAGCCGCGGGACCTGCTGCGCGGCATCCCCGGCCTGGAGCTCCGGGAGATCGCGGAGTCGGCCATCTGCTGCGGGTCGGCGGGGACCTATAACCTTTTCCAGCCGGGGCCCGCCCGGGAGCTGGGCGACCGCAAGGCCGGGCACGTCATGGCTACCGGAGCCGACGTGCTGGTCTCCGCGAACCCCGGCTGTTCCATGCAGATCGCGGCCGCCATGCGGCGGTCGGGGAAGGGCGAGATGAGGGTGGCGCACACCGCCGAAGTGCTCGATGCCAGCCTGCGCGGGCTCGGCGCCGGCGCGCTGGGACGCGGATGAGCGAGCGGAGCGAGCGAATCAATAAGCACGGCGCGATTCGCGCGGTGTCTCATTGCGCGTCTTCGACCCGACCCGACCCCGAGCCGCCAGGCGAGGGGGCGGCATGAGCGTACAGAGCGTCGATCGGGCGCTCGACGTGCTGGAGGCCCTGGCCGACCATGGCGGCGAGGCCGGTCTGTCGGAGATCGCGGCCAGGACGGGCCTGCCGTACGGCACGATCCACCGGCTGCTCCAGACACTGCTGGCGCGCGGCTACGTCCGGCAGGAGACCGACCGCAAGTACGCCCTGGGCGGCGCGCTGGTGCGGATCGGCGGAGCGGCCGAGCGGATGGTCGGCGCGTGGGCGGAGCCGTACCTCGCGAAGATGGTCGAGCTGTCCGGCGAGACCGCGAACATGGCGGTGCTGGAGGGCGACTTCGTGGTGTACGTCGCCCAGGTGCCGTCGCCGCGCAGGCTGCGGATGTTCGCCGAGGTCGGCCGGCGGGTGCTTCCGCACAGCACGGCCGTGGGCAAGGTGCTGCTCGCCGACCGTCCGGACGCGGCGGCCATATTGGAGCGCACCGGCCTGCCGCGCCGTACCGACCGGACGATCACCACGACGAACGAGCTGTTGGCCGAGATCGGCCGGGTCCGCGAGCGGGGCTACGCCCTGGACCTGGGCGAGGAGGAGAACGGCGTGCACTGCCTGGCGGTGCCGGTGCGCGGTGGCGGCCGGGTGCTGGCGGCGATGTCGGTGTCCGGCCCGGCCGAGCGGATCGACGCGCACGACCGCGAGGAGCTCGCCGCCTCACTGCGCGCGGTGGCGGACGACTTCGGGTCGTCCGTCTTCGGCGCCTGACTGGAGATCGCGTGCCGGTCGCGAGCGGCGGCCTTCCGCCGTTCCCGGGCGCGCGCCGGAGGTGGAAACGGGGAGGATGGGCGCATGTGCCGAAGCATCAAGACCCTGCGCCCGCCGTTCACGGATGATGTGACCGACGACGACATCCGGGCGGCAGCGCTGCAGTACGTCAGGAAGATCTCGGGTTTCCGCGCGCCGGCCGCGCACAACGCCGCCGCGTTCGAGGAGGCGGTCGAGGCGATCACGCGGGCCAGCGCCGACCTGCTCGCCTCGATCGAGGTTCGCGGCGCCCGGTCGTGACCCGGTCCCGGCGGCGGTTCGCGGCTGTCCGGTTCTCCGGGGTCGTCGGGTTTCGGGGTCGGGGCCTGCCGTTTCGAGGCTGTCGTTTCGAGGCTGCCGGGTTGGGATTGCCGGGTTGAGGGCTGTCGAGCTTCCGGTGGGCTGTCCCGATCGTCGCCCGCGTGCAGATCAGGTGGGGCACAAGCCGCTCCCAAGTGGTCCCGTCGACACTGGGCGGCATGGGACTCTTCTCTGATTTCTTCCTGGCCCGGCGGCTTCGCAAGGGCCCGACCCTGCTGCTGTCCTATGTCCCCGACGCCGCGGCGGTGCTGAACACCGTACGGCTGCACGCCCCGGAGGTCGGGCCGTACGGCGACGACCTGAAGGTGAGCGACAACGTGTGGCTGCGCGGCCCGATCACGCTCACGCCGGAGCTGGCCGCCAGGGCGGGCATCCCGGCCGGGTGGCAGATCGCCTATGTCGCGGCGAACATCGACAACGAAGAGGGCGGGGAGTACGACCGGCCCATGGCCGTGGCGGCCGGTCTGGCCGAGCGGCTGAACGGCCGGGTGCATCCCCGCGAGCCGGAGCCGCCGGCCGATCTGGCCGACGTCGCCGGCGGGCGGCTCGTTCCGGTCGCCGAGTTGGTCGAGCTGCTGGCCGGGGAGCTGCCCGGCCTGACCGCCACGACGACAGTCGCGGGCATCACCAGGCTGGCCGGCGGAAGAAGCCCGATCGAGATCCTGGTCGAGGAGGACGACGGCGAGGTGACCTACGAGATCTACGTGGAGGACGGTGTACAGGGCTTCGACCTCGCGGAGACCGCCCGCCGGGCGGCCCTGGCGATCGCCGAGCGGAGCGGCGGGATCGCCAGAGACCACAACGGCTTCCTGATCCGAGCGGAGCGGTGACGGCCGGGACGGCTGGAGACGGCGGAAGCTGAGGAACCTTCGAGAGAAGAGGCGAGAACATGGAACTCGCCTGGGGCGTGCGGCGGAGAAGGGGGTGAAGGGCGGGTAAGCGCCCGCCCATCCCTGGAAGGATCGATTCTCCCCATGCCCACAGAACCCCGGGGGTCTGCCCCCGCCCGCTCCTTGGATCCCCGCGAAAACGGACGCACGAGGTGGTGAGTTCGACGGTTCCGCATCCCTGGGGCCTGGCCACCGCCTCCAGCGCGGAGCCAGGCGGCCTCAGCGACGCCGGGCTGATCCGCGCTTCGCTGGACCGGCCGGAGGACTTCGCCGGAGTGTTCGACCGGCACGCGGACGAGATCCACGCCTATGTCGCGCGCCGGCTCGGCCCCGAGCTCGGCCAGGCCGACGACGTGACGGCTGAGACGTTCCTCGTCGCGTTTCGCAAGCGGCACAAGTACGACCTGACCCGGCCGGACGCGCGACCGTGGCTGTACGGCATCGCGGGCAAGCTGATCTCCGGGCACCGCAGGTCGGAGGTGCGCAGGCTCAGGTCGCTGGCCAGGGCCGCGAGCGGCGCGGCCGCGTCCGGTGCGGAACTCCACGAGGAGGAGCGCAGCGCCGAGCGCGCGAGCGCCGCCGCCATGCGCCCGGGGCTCGCCGCCGCCCTGGCACGGCTGTCCGCGGCCGAGCGCGACCTGCTCCTGCTCGTCGCTTGGGCAGACCTCACGTACGAGGAGACGGCCGAAGCCCTCAAGATCCCCATCGGCACGGTCCGCTCCCGGTTGCACCGGATCAGGGCGAAGCTCCGCCGTCACCTCAACCTTTCCGAGGAGCCCACCGCGTGAACGACGAACTCGAAATGATCAAGAAGGCCCGCCCGGAGACGGCTCCGTACTCCGAGGAGGCCAAGATGACGGCCAGGCGCGCCCTGACCGCTCCCTCCCCGCGCCGGCGCAGGCCGTACGGCATCGCACTCGTGGGGGCCCTCGCGGTCGCGGCGGCGAGCGTCGTCGCGGTCAACACGCTGTTCCCCGGCGCGGGCACCCAGGACGCGAGAACCGGCGTCACGGGAACGGCGAGCGCCCACACCGGCGTCGGCGAGCGAGCCGCGGTCACGTTGCCGAGGATCGCGAAGATGTCGGCGGAGGAGGTGCTGGACCGCGCCGCCCGCGCGGTGACCGACCTGAAGCCGCGTGACGACCAGTTCATCAAGGTCACGTCGCAGACCATGTACGGCGCGATGCGGTTGGGCACTGATGTCAAGACCGGCGAATCGATCGAGGAGAGCCGGTACCTCTACCGCACCAAGCGGACGATCTGGCTCTCGGCCGACGGCACGAGGGACGGCGCGCTGAAGATCCAGTACCTGGAACCTCACGCGTACCCGGGCTGGCCGATCCCGAAGGAGGCCTACGACCAGCAGGGAACCGAATGGAACAATCTGCCGACCTGCGGGAACGTGTCGGACACCGCGTACACCAACCTGAAGAAGCTGCCGGGCGACGCCGAGGGGATGCGCGCCTACCTGTACTCCAAGGACCACGGGGACAATCCGGCGGACGCCGGGGCGTGGACGACCGTCGGTGACCTGCTCAGGGAGAACTACCTGCCCGCCGCGCAGCGCGCCGCGCTGTTCAAGGCGGCGGCGACGATCCCCGGCGTCACCGTGACCGAGGACGCCGAGGACGCGGCCGGACGCAAGGGCATCGGTGTGGGGCGCGAGTCGTTCGGCATCCGTGAGGACATCATCTTCAACCCGGAGACCTACGAACTCCTGGGCGAGCGCGGCATCGTGGTGGACGAGAAGGAGGCCAAGTCGCCGGTCGGCAGCCTGGTCGCCTCCACGGCCCAGCTGACGATCTCGGTCGACGACAAGGCGCCCGCGGTCGACGACCCGCACGCCGGCTGCGGCTGATCTTCCGCTTTCCGTCGCACCCTCACCGAGGACCCGCCCTCACAGGCCATAGGGGCGGGTTCTCGCCTGTTCCGGAGTTCGTCCTCGGTCTTCAGGCCGCACCCGAGGTGGTTCCCACCGGCCGTTTCCCGCTGTTCGCAGGCGGGGTCAGGCGCACTGCTCCAGCATGGTCGCCTTGTCCTCGGCGGTCACCGGGAGCTCGTACTTCAGCGCGACCTGGGCGAACCGGACGGCGTACGAGCAACGGATCTCGGTGACCGGCGGAAGCCAGTCGGCAGGGCCCGAGTCGCCCTTGGACGCGTTCATCGAGCCGTCCACCGGGAGCAGGTTGAGCGGATCGTTGGCGATCTGTCTCCGCTTGGTGTCGCTCCACCCGGACGCGCCCATCTGCCAGTCGTAGGAGAGCGGCATGACGTGGTCGATCTGGACCTCGGCGGCCTTCTCCTTGCGCCATTCGATCGTCTTGCCGGTGTACGGGTCGTCCAGCGCTATGGAGACGAGGATGCAGGTCGATCCGTCGCGGTATTGCAGCCTCTGGCCGTCCCGCCGGAGCAGGTCGTTGCGGGTGTCGCAGCCGTTGCGGCCGAACGGGACGTCGTCCACGTTGTCGGCCCACGCGTAGCCGAACTGCTTCCGGTCATAGCCGGTCTTGGTGCCGCGTTTCTTGGTGGCGACCTTCTCGATGAGCTCGCGGGCCTTCGCCTTCTCCTTGGCCGCCGTGATGGGCGCGAGCCCCGGCCGGGTGCCGTCGGGGTTGTCCAGGGGGCTGGCCCCTCGCCTGCTCCCGCCGGACTTCGGCGTCGGCGCGGCGCTCTTGGCGAGGTGATCGACTCCGATGTCCTGCGTGTCCAGCGGCCCACACCCCGCCAGTACGGCTACCGCCACCGAGAAACCGAGGATCACCTTGGATCCACGTGCACGCATTGCCACCCCTAGGTCAAGAAATTACCTACCTAGGTATAGCAAACTGCCAAGAAATAGTAATTATCGGCAAATGTCAGGTTTTGTAGTCAAGTCCGGGCGACTCGGACATACGACGGCACGAACGGTCGCGGCTCGGAATGCTCATCAGGAGTGCGGCTGATACTCATGCCGCTCTCAGCGGTCGGCCACCGTCACGGTCCTGCCGGCGGGCCGGCCGTTCTCCGAGGCATCCGGCCCCTCCCCCGAACCGGCCGCATCCGGAGACGAGGGAGCCGGGGCGGCGGCCTTCGCGCCGCCGCGCAACCTGCCGGACAGGGCGCGGAAGGCCAGTCCGGCCGCGAGCCCCCAGAACGCGGCCCCGATCCCGAACGGAGCGATCCCCGACGCGGTCACCACGAACGTCACCACCGCCGCGTCGCGCTGCCCCTCGTCGGCCACGGCGGCCTGGATCGCCGAGCCGAGCGTCGCGAGTAGCGCGAGTCCCGCGACCGTCTCGATGAGCAGCGGCGGCGACGAGGCGATCAGCGACACGGTCAGGCCGATGGACAGGCCGAGCACGATGTAGACGACGCCGCCGGTGACCGACGCGATCCAGCGCCGATCCCGGTCGGGGTGGGCGTCGGGGCCCGCCGCCAGCGCCGTGGTGATCGCCGCGAGGTTGACGGCGTGCCCTCCGAAGGGGGCCACGGCCATCGTGGCCAGACCCGTCGTCGTCAGGATCGGCCGGAGACTCGGGTGGTATCCGTAGGTCGCGAGCATGCTCATCCCGGCCACGTTCTGCGAGGCCATCGTGACGATGAACAGCGGGATGGCGATGCCGACCAGAGCGCCCACCGAGAAGGTGGGCGTCTCGACGGTCATCACCGGCCACAGGCCCGCGCCGTGCTCCGCCCGCGGCTGGGTGAGCAGGATGACCGCGACGGTGACGAGCAGCGCGCCCGGCACGGCCCATCTCCTGGCGAACCGGAAGAGCACCGCCCACGCGACGACGATCGGTATCGCGGGCCCGGGGAACCGTACGACCGCCTGGACGGGCGCCAGGCACAGCGGCAGCAGCACCCCGGCGAGCATCGCGCCGGCCAGCGGGGCGGGGATGGCGTGCAGCAGGCGGCTGAACCGGTCGGACAGCCCGGCGAGGACGAACAGCAGGCCGGTGACGGCGAAGGCGCCCAGGGCCGCGCGGTAGTCGGCCCCGTGATCGGCGCTGTGGTCGGCGCCGTCCGCCCCGACCGAGACCAGCAGCGCGGCGCCCGGCGTGGACCAGGCGACGCTCATCGGCATCCGGTAACGCAGCCCCAGCCCGATGCCGAGCGCCCCCATCGCGAGACACAGCACCAGCAGCCCGGACGCCGCCTGCGCCTGGTCGGCTCCGACGGCCCGCAGCCCGGCCAGCACCACGGCGAAGGAGCTGGCGAATCCCACGATCGCGAGGACCACCCCGGCCAGGATCGGCTGCAGCACGCGCCCCATGACAGAACTCCGTTCGTTCCGTATATGGAACAGAGTGTACGGCCTGGCGTTCCGCAAACGGAACGGACCGGCACGATACTGGTCACATGAGGGAAGACTCCGCCGCCTTCGCAGCCGAGGTCGGACAGCGGATCCGGCGGCTGCGCGCGGACCGCGGGTTGTCACTGTCGGAGCTGGCGTCACGGGCCGGGGTCGGCAAGGCCACGCTGTCCGGGCTGGAGGCCGGCACCCGCAACCCGACCGTCGAGACCCTCTACGCGATCATCGCCCAGCTCGACGTGCCGCTCGCTGCCGTGCTCACCGACCGGAACGTGCCGTCCGGTCCCGGCGTGAGAACCGACCCTCTGGAGGTCATCCACGGCTCCGCCGTCTCCGGAGCTCTCCTGGAGACCTTCGTGGACGGTCCCGTCACGACCGAGCTCTACCGGCTGCGGATCAGGCCGGGCCGGGTGCAGGTCTCCCCCGCCCACCCGCTGGGCGCCGTGGAGTTCCTGACCGTCTTCACCGGCACCGCCCGGGTCGGACCGCTCGACCGCCCCATCGTGATCCCGGCCGGCGGCCACGCGAGCTGGGTGTCCGACGTGCCGCACATGTACGCCGCGGAAACCGACGAGGAGGTGCAGGCCTCCCTCGTCATCCGCCACACCGCGCCCCCCGGCCATTAGAGAGCGTCTGGCAAATGCGGAGACTTCGAGCCTGCGAGGAGTCTGCGCGGGTGGGGCGACGAGGAACCGGGGACGTCAGGACCGCGGACGTCAGGACCGCGGACGTCAGGACCGCGGACGTCAAGGCTCGCATCTCCGAAGCGCGGACGTCATAAACGCGGCGAGGCCGCGCCCGCACGGGCGCGGCCTCCACCACCTGGCCGTCAGAGGCCGTACTCCTTGGAGATGCGCTCGTGCCGCTCGACCTCGACCCCGACCTCGCGGGCCAGATCCAGCCAGGCCAGCGGGTGCACCCACTGCTCGGTCGCGTCGTCGAGCACGGCGTCCAGCTCGGCGGCGCTCACCATCGGCGGGACCGCGATCCAGCCGAAAACGCCGGGCAGCTGCTCGGCGGTCCCGGGGTGCGTCACCCTGTAGTTCTCGTCGCTGTAGACCCACATCGGCCAGCCGCGCTCGGCGAGCAGCTCGTTGAACTCGGTCCACTCGTCCTCGGAGGGGGCCGCGCCGTCGAAGAACCAGCTCGTGTATCCACCGGGACGCAGTATCGACACGCCCGCGAACGGGATGACGAAGCTCTCGCGCTCCTGCGGGTCCTCCGGCACCGGCTCCAGCGGACGGGGGTCGATCACGACCACGTCGCCCGCGTTGTACTCCATGCCGCGCGGCTGCGGGATCGCCAGGCGCGCCGTCGCCGGACCGGTCCGTACGGCGAGCACCTCCCGCTGGCTGCCGTCGGGCGCGGGGAGGATGGCGCGGATCAGATGCCACTCCTCCTCGATCGGCCCTTCCTGGGACTGGATCGGCATGCCGAGCTTGGCGGCGGCGGCGCGGACGGTGGGCCATTCCTCGGCCGCGGTGGCCAGGACGATGATCCGCCAGATGTCCTCCTCCTCCGCGTCACCGGAGTCGAGGAGCGGCCGCATGATCTCAGCGCCCTTGGCGTTGTCGCCGAGCTGCTGCACGGCGCCCGACCAGAGCCGGCGGCCCTCCAGCGCAGCCCCCGCGGCGACGGCCTTCTCGGCCTCGGCCGCGGTCTCCTCCCAGCGCTCGCGGGCGCGGTGCAGCCGGGCGAGGGCGAGGTGGGAGTGCTGCTCGGGCAGGCGGGCGGCGAGCTGCTCGACGCGCTCGTCCTGGTTCGCCTCGATCAGCAGGCCGGTGAGGTAGGCGATGTCCTCGTCCCCGGCGGTGGCGGGGTCGCCGTCCTCGACGATCAGCTTCCAGTAGATGTCGGCGCCCGTCCCGGCGTATCCGAGGAAGCCCAGCGTGGTGGCGTGGCGGCGAGTGGCCTCCAGGTCCGTGCCGGACACCGGCCACAGCCAGCCCACCCACCGCTCCGGGTCGGCCGTACTGCCGTCGGCGGCGTCGAAGTAGGCGACCAGCTCGTCCTGCGGGCCGGGCGGCGGGAGGACGGGGGCGGCGTCGACGGCGGCGCGCAGCGCGGCGATCCGCTCCGGAAGGCCGTCCGTGTTCCTGAGGTCGGCGAGCGCCGCCTCGGCGAGGTCGGCGAGCAGCCGGGCCTGCCACAGAGCCTGGCGACCGACGGCCAGGTCACCGGCGGCCAGCGCGAGCTCCACGCGGGCCCGGTGCCCGCCCATCGTCTCGAAGTACGCGAGCCACTGGCGCAGCACCCGTCCGAGCTGCCAGCTGTTGGAGATCGAGCCGCCGCCGGCCAGCTTCTCGACCACGCGTGCCCACTCCACCCACTCGCGGGGGTGCTCGCCGACGACGTCGAGGTCGGGAAGCGCCTCGACGGCCTCGTCCATGCGCCCGAGCTCGGCGAGCACGACGGAGCGCAGCAGCGCCTCGCGGCGCGCCTTGGCGACCGGGTCGTCCGGCTTGAAACCGGACGCCGCGTCCAGCGCCGTCAGAGCGGCCTCGGCGCGCCCGTCGGCGAGCAGCGCCCGGGCGGAGACCGCGCCAAGCTCCCAGCTCGCCTCCCGGTCCACCCCGTGCAGCCGGTCGACCGCGGCCTCGGCGTACGCGACCGCCTCGCCGGCCTTGCCCTTGTCGAGCAGGGCGGCGACGTACTGGGTGGTGAGACCGGGGAAGGCGAGCGAGTCCGGCTCGATGGCACCGAGCGCGGTGCCGAGTGCGGCCAGCCGCTCGTCGGCGTATCCGGGGCCGTCGGTGTTCGCCTGGGCGATCGCCAGGGCCTCGACCGCGACGGAGGCCGCCGGGCAGTCCCGGACGTCGTCCCGCTGGGCGAACTCGACGAGCTGCCGTGCGTCGTCGAGCGCGACCGCGCCGTTCGCCCGGTCGCCCACCCGGCCGATCATGTGCCAGTAGCGGGCGAACAACTCCAGCCACGGCCGCCCGAGCGCCTCCGCCTGCTGGGCGATGGCCGGGGCGACGACGTCGAGCTGCCCGTACCGCCCTTCGAGGGCCTGCGCGGGGACGTCACCCAGCGCCACGGCCAGACCGGCGTTGCCGGCTTCGTGCAGTTCCCGCTGGGTGCTGCCGACCCAGGCCCAGATGTCCACGTCCATGAGGTGTCAGTCTGCCAGCTCACCGAGCATGCCCCAAACGGCGCGAGCCATGTATTGACCGTCGTCGGGCGACCCGCCCGGTCAGGCGTGCAGCACGGCGGGCCAGTCCCCCGACGCGACCAGGACGGCCGGACCGGAGAGATAGCTGGTCTTCTCGTCGAGAGTCACCGTCACGGTGCCGCCGAGCACGTGGACGGCCCAGGTTCCGGTGGTACGGCCGGAGGCGTGCGCGGCGGCCACGGCGGTCGCGACCGCACCGGTGCCGCAGGAGCGGGTCTCCCCCGACCCGCGCTCGTGGACCCGCATGGAGAGGGCGTCGTCGGCCACCTGGTTGATCAGCTCGATGTTGACGCCGTCGGGATAGACCTCGCGGTCGAATCGGGGCTGCTCGGTGAGGTCGAGCTCCGCCACCGGATCGTCGATCAGGCAGGCCAGGTGCGGGTTCCCCATGTTCACGTTCAGGCCGTGGTATTCGCGGCCGTTCACGGTCGTACGGCTCTCGCCGAGCACGCGGGGCCTGCCCATGTCCACCGTGACGTCTCCCTCGGACGCCAGCCGTACCCGCTTGACGCCGCCCCGGGTGGCGACGCCGAACTCGCCCGGCGCGGCCAGCCCGGACGCGACGAGATAACGGGCGAAGACCCGGACGCCGTTGCCGCACATCTCGGCCACGCTGCCGTCGGCGTTGCGGTAGTCCATGAACCACTCGGCCCGGCCGGCCTGGTCGGCCACCTCGGGGCACAGCTTGGTGCGGACGACGCGCAGCACGCCGTCGCCGCCGATCCCCGCGCGCCGATCGCACAGCGCGGCGACGGCCGCCGGCGCGAGATCGAGCGCCGCGTCCGGATCCGGGAGGATGACGAAGTCGTTCTCTGTGCCGTGTCCCTTGACGAACCGCATAACAGCGGATTTTAGTCTGCGCGGCCTCCCCGGCCCGCCGCCGCTACCTGGTAATCAGCGCGAGCGCGCGATCGGTCAGGTCGGGGGCGTCGAAGGGCAGCCACACGACCCGAGGATCACGGCGGAACCACGACTCCTGGCGGCGGGCGAACCGGCGCGTGGCCCGGATCGTCTCGTCCCTGGCTTGCTCCTCGGTCCACTCCCCGCCGATGAAACGCAGCACCTGGGCGTAACCGAGCGCCCGGCTCGCCGTACGGCCCTCGGCCAGGCCGAGCTCCGCGAGCCGCCGCACCTCGTCGACGAGACCGGCGTTCCACATGCGGTCGACCCGCAGGGCGATCCGCTCGTCGAGGATCGGCCTCGGGACCTCCACGCCGATCTGCACACTGTCATAGATCGAGTCGTACGACGGCATGGTGGCCGAGAAGGGCCGCCCGGACAGCTCGATCACCTCGAGCGCCCGGACGATCCGGCGGCCGTTGCTCGCCAGGATCTGGGCCGCCGCCACCGGATCCTCCCTGCTGAGCCGCTCGTAGAGGGGGGCCGGTCCCGTCTCGGCCAGTTCCTTCTCCAGCCGGTCGCGGATGGCCGGATCGGTCCCGGGGAACTCCAGGTCGTCCAGGGCGGCGCGGACGTAGAGCCCCGACCCCCCGGCGAGGACGGGCGCCCGGCCCGCGGACCTGAGCCGGTCGATCAACGGCCGGACCAACTGCTGGTATTCCGCGACGCTCGCGGTGCGGGTCACCGGCCAGATGTCGAGCAGATGGTGGGGCACGCCCTTCCGTTCGGAAACGGTCAGCTTCGCCGTTCCGATGTCCATGCCTCGGTAAAGCTGCATCGAGTCGGTGTTGATCACTTCGCCGCCCAGCCGCAGCGCCAGATCCACGGCCAGGTCGGATTTTCCGGCCGCCGTGGCGCCCACGACGGCGATGACAGGTAGTCGCCCCACAACGATAAGTCTCTCAACTCCTGGGTAAGAGGAAGCCGTACGATGCCTGGTCGCATCGAATCGGGGTGAGATCACGATGTCGATCATCGACAAGGTCAAAGAAATGATCAGCACCACAGCCGAGAAGCTGCAGAACATCCCGAAGCAGCGTCACGCGAAGACCCAGCAGGCCCAGGAGACCATGTCCGACGTGACAGGCCAAGTGCGCGACACGTTCGAGGGCGCCGAGGGCAGGATGGGCGAGGAGAGAGGCCCGGAGAAGCCCGGACCCGGCGGGCCCGGCGGGCCCGAATCCCGCTGACCACCGCCACCGCCGGCGCCGACGCCCGCGTGAAGGGTGCCGCTCCGAATGCCACGGAGCGGCACCCGCTCAGAGGTCCCAGTCCAGCGTGGGCGGCAGGTAGCCCTCAAGGGTCAGCAGCCAGCGTTTGGACTCCACGCCCTCGCCGCCGCTGAACCCGCCGAGGCCGTTGCCCGCGACGACCCGGTGACAGGGCACGATGACCGGTATCGGGTTGCTGCCCATGATCGATCCGATGCCCCTGGCGGGCACACCGGTCCCGCTCCTGGCAGCCAGTTCGCCATATGTCACGACCTGTCCGTACGGCACCCTGGCGAAGAGCATGCCCAGCACCTGCCGCTGCAACGTGGACATCAGCCGCCAGTCGACGGCGACGCCGAACTCCCGCAGCTCCCCGGCGAAGTAGGCGGCGAGTTCCGCCCGGGCGGGAGCCGTACGGGCCGGGTCGTCGGCGACGGCCATCCGCAGCCGCTCACGGATCCGGTCACGCGTGACGGGGCTGTCCTGGAACGCCGTCGCGGCGACGCCGTCCTCCGTCACGGCCGCGAGCACGTCGCCGAGTTTCGTCGGAACGCTGGCGAAGGCGACTGTATGCATGGCCCCATCATGTCGGGCGGAAAGACCGTCGGGTTCACCCGGGCGGGGACCGGCGCCCCGTTGTGGACCGCCCCCGCACCACGCCCTCACACCGGGCCCCCGCACCGCGCTCTCACACCGGGGCGGCGTCCCACCCGGCCGCGATAGGTTGAGACGTGCACCGCGAACTCGTCGTCCTCGGAACCGCCAGCGCCGTCCCGACGCGGCGGCGCAACCACAACGGCTACCTGCTGCGGTGGGACGGCGAGGGCTTCCTGTTCGATCCCGGCGAGGGGACCCAGCGGCAGATGCTCCACGCCGGCGTGAGCGCGCACGACATCACCTGGATCTGCGTCACGCACTTCCACGGCGACCACTGCCTCGGCGTTCCCGGTGTCGTCCAGCGGATCGCCCGGGACCGCGTCTCCCACACCGTCCAGGCCGCCTACCCCGCGAGCGGGGAGACGTACTGGGCGCGGCTGCGGCACGCCTCGGCCTTCGCGGACACCTCGGTCGTCAGGGCGCGACCGGTATCCGGCGAGATCACGCACCTGCCGGCGGGACCGGTCGCGCTCACCGCCCGGCCGCTCTCCCACCCCGTGCCGGCGTACGGCTACCGCGTCGACGAGCCGGCCGGGCGGCGGATGCTGCCCGGTGAACTCTCCAGGCGCGGGGTGAGCGGCCCCCTGATCGGCGAGTTGCAGCGGCATGGCACGGTGACCGCGCCGGACGGCTCCGCCGTCCATCTCGCCGACTGCAGCGTGCCGCGGCCGGGGCAGAGCGCGGCGTTCGTCATGGACACCCGGCTCTGCGACAGCGTGTTCGCGCTGGCCGAGGGGGTCGACCTGCTCGTCATCGAGTCCACGTTCCTGTCCGCGGAGTCGTCCCTTGCCGTCGAGTATGGCCATCTCACGGCGGCCCAGGCGGGAAAGGTGGCGGCCGAGTGCGGCGTGCGACGCCTCGTCCTGGCCCACTTCTCGGAGCGCTACTCGGCGGACGACGAGCCGCGCTTCCTCGACGAGGCGGGCGAGGCCTTCAGCGGCGAGATCACCGTCGCCCGTGACCTCATGCGGATCCCGGTGCCCAAGCGAGAGAACTGATCCCGACCGGCGCCGCAGGGCGACCTCTCCGGGACCTGGGCGCCGAGCTCGCCCGGTCAGGTCACAGCGGCCCGGTGTCCTCTCAAGCCGGGCGGGACTCTCCAACCGAGCGGGACTCTCCAGCCGGGCGGGTCTCTCCGGCGCACCACCGGGCCACGAAGTAGCCGACGCCGTAAGGCGCGTCCTGGTAGAGCAGCTCGCCGCGCAGTCCGCCCTCTTCACGCTCTGCCGCGGCGGCGAGGACCTGGAAGACGGCCCGTCCGGCCGCCCACAGCTCTTCGGCCTCCACCCGGTCGAGTGCGGCGAGCCGGCTCGTCCGCGCGTTCCCGAGCGCGTCCGCCAGCATCGCGTCGTACCGCGCCGCCGCCGGATGCAGGTATCCCGGGGACTTCTCGGTCAGCCGGGCCGAGCCGTCTCCCATGGCCAGGACCGCCACCCTGCCACCCGCGTGGGAGATCCGCCGGCCGAGTGCCTCGCACTCTTCGGACGACGCGTCGAAGGCGATCGCCTCGAACCGGACGGTCGTGACGAGCTCGGGAAGCGCCCCTCGGTCGAGCAACCAGCGGCCGATGGTGAGCGACAGAGGAAGGACGGGCTCGCCCGGGCCGACGTGGACGTCCAACCCCCACGGCCGGAGCGTGCCGGCGGCGTCACCCGGGAAGGAGGCGCTCTCCGCGGCTCCACCGAGCACGACGATCTGGTCGGGCTCGGATCGGACGAGCGACCGGACGGCACTCGCGCAGGCCGTACGGAGCGGATCGAGCTCGGACGCGGCCGATCCGGCGAACTCGGGGACGATCAATGGCGGATGCGGGCATACCGCGGCGGCGACGAGCACCGATCCAGGCTATCCGTCACGACCTCGGACTCGACCTTGACGGCGGTTCGTCTCCCGTGACCGCGTCACCGGCAGAGCCTCAACGAGCTCGGCCGACCTCGGCTGCGTGCTGATCTGCTCGGAGAACCTCACGTGATTGGGTTAGTCCCAGATATCCCTGGCGGAACGCCCGTTCCGGGCTGAAAATCGGGGTGGTTGCCCGCCGACGTCGTAGTTGCTTGGTCCGGTTGAGGCCGTTTGTTAGTAACCGCCGACCGGATCTCCGGGCTCGACGACCCCGGCGCCTCCGGTGCGGTCCACCGCGTCCGGGTCGCTCGCGCCGCCGGTGGGCGGCCTGGTCGGCGACTTGCCGGTGCCCGACGACTTCGTCTCGCTCGTGGTGGGCGTCCTGCCACTCGTGCCGCCGTCACCGGCGGACGGGACGCCTCCTCCGCCGTCTCCACCGGCCTCCGTGCCCGCACCGGGAGCACCGGACGCGGCGTCGTCCTGGCCACCGTCACTCGGCGCGGCGTCATCGCCCGCCGCGCCCTTGTCGTTCGACGCGGCGTCGTCGCCGGATGTGGGCCGCCTGTCGGCGGACTCACCGCTCGGAGCGGATCCACCGGCTCCGCCCGAGTCGCCGGCCACCGCGTAGACGATGCCTCCGCCGGCCAGGACAGCGACGAGTGCGGCGCCGGCGATGACGCGCTTGTCGAGGCCGGTCCTGCGACGGCCTCTCCGCTTGTTCGCGCGGGCGGGGCTCAACGGGCTCGTGGGGGCGGGTCGGGCCGGGTCCTCGTCGTGGTACGCCGACGATCGGTCGTGCCTGTCCAAGGTGACAACTCCCTGCGGCTGGTCGGGGCGGCTGATCGGGGAAACCTCCAGGCTTCCGAAGGGTCCGGCCAGCCTAGCCACCCAAAGCCACCTTTTGCACATCAACCACTCAAATAGCACCAATAACCCTTAAATGATCTCAAACCACCCGGAGAAGATCGCGTGGCGGACCGAGGATCGCGGAATCCCCGCCGCCCGCCCCGGCGGTGGCCCACACTGGTCCCGCCTCACGCAACAGAACCGGCGCGGATCGATCACGAAAGAGTCACCCTTTGTCAGGCTTGCCAGATTTTTCGGACTTCGCACCGTCCCGTGCGCACCGGTGGGGTGCGGGACTCGCCGTGGCCGGAGCCACCGGCGTCGTGGCCGTGGCCGGGCTCGGCATCTTCCTCGGCACGGCTCGCGATCCCGGTGTCGACCACGACCGTCCCCCACACAGAGCACACGGAGGGCCACCTCTCGGGGCGCTCGGCCCGGCGCACGCACCGGATTCCTTTGACCACCTCGATCCCGTCCGCCCCGGGAGCCCGGGTACGGCGGGCGGCATGGGCATGTCGGGCGACACCAGCGGAAACGGCGGCACAGGAGGCTCGGGCGGCGCGGGCGGCGGCAGGGCCGGTGGTGTGACGAACGGCTCGGCCGCGAACGCCCCCGAACCCGGCCGCCCCGGAACCGGTGACTCCGGAGCCGGTGGTTCCGGAACTGTCGGCTCTGGAGCTGTCGGCTCTGGAACTGTCGGCTCTGGAACTGTCGGCTCTGGAACTGTCGGCTCTGGAACTGGAGCACCCGCGAAAGGCAGCTCCGGCGGGGACGGATCGGGATGGGGAGCGCAGCCCGCACGTCCCACGCCCGGACCGGCGGCGCGCCCCTCTCCGGAGCCGATACGGACACCGGGAACGTCTCTCGAGCGTGTGGTGACACCACCGGCGGCTTCGGCCCCCGTGACGCGGCTCAGGCTCCCCCCGTTATTGCGCCCCGCGACACGCCTGTCGCCGGTGCCCATCCCTCCTCCGGTGCCCATCCCTCCTCCGGTGCCGAGCCGGGATCCGGGCGGCGACACGGGTCAGCAGCCATCGTCCCCCGGAAAGCCGGCGACGCCCACGAAGCCGACGGCCCCCGCGAAGCCGACACCTGAAAAAGACCCCATCACCGGAAACGCGACGATCACCGGAAAGACGGGAATCACTCGGCGGGCACCCGCCAAACCGGAACACCGGAACGGGCTGCCGCGGTCACGCCCCATCCCCGACCCATGTGCGACGTTCCACGACATACGCCGGGACTACTGCTACCAGCTCCTCAACAGCTTCACCGCGTCCCGCGGCTGAGGCCGGGACCGGCCCACGGACGTGGCTCGACCAGTGCCACCCCAGCACGACATGTCGTCGCTCCGGCGCTGAGGGCGGCGGCAAGCGGAGCATCCGCGCGGCCACCTGATCCGCTGCCGGGAACGGCGCGGGACGGCCGCCCCCACGACGGCCGTCCCAGGCTTACGGGCGGACGGAGCAGGCCGAGGAGGTCTCTGGAGCCGCCGGAGGGCGGCCGATGGTCGGCATGCCGAGATCGACCCCACGCCCCTTGTCGGGCGCCGCCTGCCTGGCCTCCCACGCGTCCCCGGCACGCGTACGCCGTACGGAGACGACCTTGTCCGCCACGAGGTGGTGCGGGGCCGCATAGGTGACCTCGGCGGTCACCATGTCGCCGGGCCGGGCTTCCACGGACGCGAGGTGCACGAGGCGGTTGTCGGCGGCGCGGCCGGACAGGCGGTGGGTGGCGTCGTCCTTGCGGCCCTCGCCCTCGGCGATCAGCACCTCGAGCGTGCGGCCGACCTGCTTCTTGTTCTCCTCCCAGGAGATCTCCTCCTGGAGGGCCACCAGACGCTCGTAACGCTCCTGGACGACCGCCTTGGGCACCTGGTCCTCCATGGTGGCCGCCGGAGTGCCCGGGCGGATGGAGTATTGGAAGGTGAAAGCGTTGGCGAAGCGGGACGCCCGGACGACGTCGAGGGTCTGCTGGAAGTCCTCCTCGGTCTCGCCGGGGAAGCCCACGATGATGTCGGTCGAGATGGCGGCGTCCGGCATGGCGGCCCGGACCCGGTCGATGATGCCGAGGTAGCGTTCCGCGCGGTACGACCGGCGCATGGCCTTGAGCACACGGTCGGACCCCGACTGCAGCGGCATGTGCAGCTGGTGCACGACGTTGGGCGTCTCGGCCATGGCGTGGATGACGTCGTCGGTGAACGCGGCCGGGTGGGGCGAGGTGAAGCGGACCCGCTCCAGCCCCTCGATGTCGCCGCAGGCGCGCAGCAGCTTGCCGAACGCGAGCCGGTCCCCGAACTCGACGCCGTACGTGTTGACGTTCTGGCCGAGGAGGGTGATCTCCAGGACGCCCTGGTCGACCAGCGTGCGGACCTCGTTCAGGACGTCGCCGGGCCTGCGGTCCTTCTCCTTGCCGCGCAGCGACGGCACGATGCAGAAGGTGCAGGTGTTGTTGCAGCCGACGGAGATGGCCACCCAGGCGGCGTAGGCCGACTCTCGCCTGGTCGGCAGCGTCGAGGGGAAGGTCTCCAGCGAGTCCTTGATCTCGACCTGGGCCTCCTGCGCGATGCGGGCGCGCTCCAGCAGCACCGGCAGCGAGCCGATGTTGTGCGTGCCGAAGACCACGTCCACCCACGGAGCCCTGCGGACGATCTCGCCCTGGTCCTTCTGCGCCAGACAGCCGCCGACGGCGATCTGCATGCCGTCTCGGGCCATCTTGATCGGGCGCAGGTGCCCGAGGTTGCCGTAGAGCCGGTTGTCCGCGTTCTCCCGGACGGCGCAGGTGTTGAACACGATGACATCCGCCGTCTCCCCCTCGGGGGCGCGGACGTATCCGGCGTCCTCCAGCAGCCCGGACAGGCGCTCGGAGTCGTGCACGTTCATCTGGCACCCATAGGTCCGTACCTCGTACGTGCGGGCGCCTGCTTCGGTGACAGTCATCTCAACCAACAAGGGTAGGCGCTTCGGCGACCCCGGAACGCCTCCACCGGCCGCATCCCCGGTCAGGACAATGTCCCACCTATCCAGACAAAACGATCAATACTCCGAAACGGCCTTCAAAAGATGACGCACGGCGCTCACTCATACGTAACCGGCGAACCGCTGTTCTTCCAGGGCTCCACCCGCCATACATGACCACATACGGATGATCGGCCCCCTTGCGACCCGTCGTGCGCTACGAGAAGATCTCCAAACGCCTTTGGCCAGAGACGTCATTCCCCTCCGGAATGGCACATTTCGGTCACCCGTATCTCGCGCATCGAGAAATGACGATATGAGGAGCCTGCGGTGCAGACCCAGGAGAATGTCGAGCGGTTCGGATACCGGCAGGAATTACGCCGCGGCATCGGACTGACCGACCTGGTGTTCTACGGCCTGATCTTCATGGTGCCGATCGCACCGTTCGCGATTTTCGGTCAGGTTTACCAGGAATCGCACGGCATGCCGGCCCTGGCGTACCTCATCGGAATGGTCGCCCTGCTGTTCACCGCGGCGTCCTACGCGCAGATGGTCAAGGCGTTCCCGCTGTCCGGCTCCGTCTACAACTACGCCGGCCGCGGCATCGCCGCCCCCGTCGGCTTCATGACCGGGTGGGCCGTCCTGCTCGACTACGTTCTCGTGCCCGGCCTGCTGTACCTGGTCGCGTCGATCGCCATGAACGCCACCGTGCCGCAGATACCGGTGTGGCTGTGGCTGATCATCTTCGTGGCGATCAACACGGTGATCAACCTGCGCG
Source organism: Microtetraspora sp. NBRC 16547 (assembly GCF_030268965.1). Lineage (GTDB taxonomy): Bacteria > Actinomycetota > Actinomycetes > Streptosporangiales > Streptosporangiaceae > Microtetraspora. The sequence continues at coordinate 158,407 of NZ_BSSE01000005.1, forward strand.
GCATCCGGATGACCATCTCGCTCACCAAAACACTGATCATCGCCGAGATGATCGTGCTGGCTCTGTTCCTCGGGGTCGGCGTCTGGGCCCTGCTCCGGGGTGAGGGCCGAGGGTTCAGTTTCACGCCGCTGTTCAACCCGGACACCTTCTCCTGGCCCGTGGTGTTCGGCGCGGTCTCGATCGCGGTCCTGTCCTTCCTCGGGTTCGACGGGATCAGCATGCTCGTCGAGGAGGCCAAGGGCGGCTCCGCCCAGGTCGGGAAGGCCATGCGTCTGGCCCTGATCCTGGCCGGCGTGCTGTTCATCGTCCAGGTGTGGGTGGCCGCGCTGTTGGTTCCCGACCCGGCCGACCTGCTGGCCCACGGCAACGAGCGCGGCACCGCGTTCTACGACACGGCCGCGGCCGCCGGCGGCAGTTGGCTGGCGCACGTCATGTCGACCGCGACCGCGATCTCCTGGGGACTGGCCGACACCCTGGTCGCGCAGGTGGCCGTGTCCCGGCTGCTCTACGCGATGGCGCGTGACCGGCAGCTCCCGTCCTTCCTGGCCAGGGTGTCGGTCAAGCACTCCGTGCCCGCGAACGCCACCCTGCTCGTCGCCACGTTGTCCGTCGTCCTCGGGGTGTGGATGTCCACCCGAAAGGACGGCGTCACCCTGCTCTCCAGCCTGATCAACATGGGTGCGCTGATCGCCTTCGTCATGCTGCACGTCTCCGTCATCGTGCACTACGTGATCCGCCGGCGGTCGACCGACCTCCTGACACATCTGGTCGTGCCTCTCGTGGGGATGGCGATCCTCATCTTCGTCGTGATCAACGCCAACATCCTGGCCCAGACGCTGGGCCTGATCTGGCTCGGCGTCGGCGTCCTGGTCCTGTGCGGCCTGTACATCGCCGGTCGCCGGCCCACCTCACCCGGCTTCGCCGTGCTGGAGGAGACGCGGTGAGCGACGTCACGCGTGGCCCGAAGCCCTGCCCGCCCGTAGGCCCGCGTCCCGATCGGGTCCCGCCGGGATAGGCCGCCGCCATCCGCCTCCGGGACGCCCACAGCAAAGGACCCCCGACCGCCATGAACCGGCTGCCGCTCTACCAAGACCTGTATCTGATCGCCCACGACCCAACCGGCAAGCCACTGATCCACCAGGCCTCGCTGGGCATCGGCCTGGCCGGCGCGGTGCTGCTCGACCTGGCCCTGAGCGGTCGCCTCGACATCACCCAGGGCCGGCTCTCCGTCTATGACCGCAATCCCATCGGCGACAGCGTCGCCGACAGCCTGATCCCCGTGATCCTGCAGGACCGCGACAACCGTGACACCAGGTTCTGGATCAGGAAGGTGGCCGAGGACATCTACGACCGCGCCTGCGGCGGCCTGGTCGCCGCGGGCGTGCTCACCCGGGTCACCAAGCGCCGCATGGGCATGATGACGCAGACCCGCTACCAGCCCGTCGACGCCGCGCCGGTCGTCCGGGCGCGTTCCGGGGTGCGCCAGGCCGTCGAGGCCTGGGAGCATCCGGACGCGCGGTCCGCGGCGCTGTGCGGCCTGGTGGGTGTGCTGCGGTTGGAGGCGGCCCTCCACCTCTCCCAGCCGTCCGGCCAGATCGTGGGCCGCCTGCGCTCCATCGCGCGCGAGCACCCCCGGCCGGTCAACGACGTCATCGGCGTCGTCGAGGCGCTCATCAGCGAGAACGCCGTCGCCACGTACCGGTGACCGGCCGAACCGTCACACCGGTGACACCAGAGGGAAATGTCACGACATGTGAACGTAGAGAGCCTGTGATCTGATCGGTACCGGGGCTTAGTGACTTGGCGACGTTGACACGCCTACGTTGTTGACCATGACGGAGCCCGATGACCCCAGCCCTCTTGTGAGCCTTGAAGGCGTCAACAAGAGCTTCGGCACGCTGCACGTGCTGAAGGACATCAACCTCAGCGTCGCGCGCGGCGAGGTCGTCGTGGTCATCGGGCCGTCCGGCGGCGGCAAGTCCACGCTGTGTCGCCTGGTCAACCGCCTGGAGACCATCGACTCCGGGACGATCACGTTCGACGGCCAGGAGCTCCCCGCGGAGGGAAAGGCGCTGGCCAGGTTCCGCTCCGACGTCGGAATGGTCTTCCAGTCGTTCAACCTGTTCTCACACAAGACGATCCTGGAGAACGTCACCCTCGGGCCGATCAAGGTACGCAAGATCGCCAAGGCCGAGGCCGAGAAGCGCGGCATGGAGCTGCTCGAACGAGTCGGCATCGCCTCGCAGGCGGCGAAGTACCCCGCCCAGCTCTCCGGCGGCCAGCAGCAGCGCACCGCCATCGCCCGCGCGCTGGCCATGGATCCCAAGATGATCCTTTTCGACGAGCCGACCTCGGCGCTGGACCCCGAGATGGTCCAGGAGGTGCTCGACGTCATGACGGGCCTGGCCCGGGACGGCATGACCATGATGGTCGTCACCCACGAGATGGGGTTCGCCCGGCGGGCCGCCGACCGGGTCGTGTTCATGGCCGGCGGCGAGATCGTCGAAGAGGGCCGGCCCGACGAGTTCTTCACCGATCCCCGGACGGACCGCGCCAGGGATTTCCTTTCCAAGATCCTCACACACTGATCACGCAATCCTCCCCGAGCCGCGATCCGGCTCGGCGTACGGAAGTAGAGGTGGCAGTAAGTGGCAGTAATGCGAGCACGTCGAGTCTGGGCGGTTCTCGCCGTCGCCGCCACGGCCGCGAGCCTGACGGCCTGCGGCGGGGGCGACGAGAGCTACTCCAGCGTCGCCGAGAAGCTGGAGAAATCCCAGAAAGTGGTCGTCGGCACCAAGTGGGACCAGCCGGGCCTGGGCCTGAAGAAGGGCGCCGAGCCCGAGGGCTTCGACGCCGACGTCGCGAGGTACGTCGTCAAGCAACTCGCCGGCGGCAAGGACGTGGACATCACCTGGAAGGAGTCCGCCTCCTCGAACCGTGAGGCGTTCCTCGCCAACGGCACCGTGGACATCATCTTCGCCTCCTACTCCATCACCGAGAGCCGCAAGGAGAAGGTGACGTTCGGCGGGCCGTACATCGTGGCCCACCAGGACGTCATGGTCCGCAGCGACGACAACGCGATCATCAAGCCGACCGATCTGGCGGGCAAGCGGATCTGCCAGGCGGCGGGCTCCAACTCCTACAAGCGGATCACCGACCCGCCGCCGGACGGCGAGCTCAACCTCGACGCCCAGCTCGTCGGCGCGGCGACCTACTCCGAGTGCGTGAGCAAGCTCGGCGGCAACAACCTCGACGCCGTCACGACCGACGACCTGATTCTGGCCGGGTTCGCCGGTCAGGCTCCGGGCAAGTTCAAGATCCTCGGCCAGCCGTTCACCGACGAGAAGTACGGCGTGGGCCTGAAGAAGAACGACACCAAGACCTGCGAGGCCGTCAACACCGCCATCACCAAGATGTACGAGGACGGCACCGCCCAGCAGCTGTTCACCAAGTGGTTCGGCCAGGCACAGGGGCTCAATGCCCCCACCGGGGTTCCGACGTTCGAGCCCTGCGCCTGACCGTGTCCTGAGGACACCTGACATGGCCGCCGCCGAGCCGTTCACCCGGCCGGCGGCGGCCTCCTTCACCGGTGGAGCACGATGGACGATCTGATCAAATACGCGCCGGACCTCCTGGCCGGTTTCCTGGACAACGTCAAGCTCTCGCTGATCTGCGGGGTCTTCGCGCTGATCCTCGGCACGATCCTGGTCTCGATGCGGGTCGCGCCGACACCGGTGCTCCGCGGGGCCGGCACGCTCTACGTCAACATCGTGCGCAACACGCCGCTGACCCTGGTGCTGGCCTTCTCCTCGCTCGGCCTCAGCGACACCATCGGGTTGACCTTCTCCGAGACCCCGAGCACCAACAGCTTCTGGCTGGTCGTGCTCGGGCTGTCCGCGTACACCGCGACGTTCGTCTGCGAGGCGCTTCGCGCGGGCATCAACACGGTCCCGATCGGGCAGGCCGAGGCGGCGCGGGCCATCGGGCTCACCTTCCTGCAGTCCCTGCGGATGATCATCCTGCCGCAGGCGTTCCGCACGGTCGTCGCGCCGCTGGGCAGCGTGATGATCGCAATGATCAAGAACACCACCGTGGCGATCGCCGGAGGCTACCTGATGGAATCGGCCTTCGTCATGAGGGACACCTTCGACGACACAGGGGTGTCGATCCCCATCTTCATCGGACTGGTCATCGCCTTCATGCTCGTGACGCTGCCGGTCGGGTTCGTCACCAGCCGCCTGGCGTCGAGGCTGGCGGTGGCCCGATGAGCGCGAGCGTCCTCTTCGACGCGCCGGGCCCGCGCGCACGGCTCCGCAACAACATCCTGACCCTGCTGTCCGTGGTCGTCCTGGCCTCCGCCGCGTACTACGTCTACGCGAGGTTCGACACCAAGGGGCAGTGGGAGGGCGAGATCTGGAAGCCCTTCCTCGACGCGTCCACCTGGACCGAGTACATCATCCCTGGGCTGCTCGGCACCCTGAAGGCGGCCGGTCTCAGCGCGGTGTGCGCGCTGATCTTCGGCGCGATCTTCGGCCTCGCCCGGCTCTCCGACCATCGCTGGGTCCGGACGATCGCGGGCGCGGTCGTCGAGACGTTCCGCGCGATCCCACTACTGCTGCTGATCTTCTTCCTGTTCTTTCTCGCGCCGAGCGTGTTCGGCGGCGGCGACTACACGCTGATCGCGCTCGTGGCCGGGCTCACGCTCTACAACGGGTCCGTACTGGCCGAGATCGTACGAGCCGGCGTGTGGGCCGTGCCGTCCGGCCAGGCCGAGGCGGCGCAGGCGATCGGGCTGCGCAAGTCACAGATGATGTTGCTGGTCCTGCTGCCCCAGGCGGTGACCGCCATGATGCCGGCCATCGTGAGCCAGCTCGTCGTGCTGCTCAAGGACACCGCGCTCGGCTACATCATCGCGTACGCGGATCTGCTCAACATGGGGTTCAAGGTCCTGCCCGCGGTGTACTTCGGGTCGCTGATCCCGGCCGCGATCGTGATCGGCGTCATCTATATCGGGCTCAACATGTCGCTCAGCGCGCTCGCCACCCGGCTGGAGAGGCGCACCAGGCGCAGCCACCGGACGGCGGCCGGGCCGATCGTCCCGCCCGGAGCCGTCGGCGAGCCCGAAGCAGTCGGCACGCTGACCTGACCAGCGGACGGCACGGCCGAGAACTTTGCCGTTCCCTGTCGTGTCGCTGCTTGGCCGCCGGCCCGCCCCGCCTCGATCCTTGGGCTCGTGCGGCGCGTCGCGGCCCTGCTGCTGGGCCTTTCGATGGTGGGCGCCTCCCTGACGTCGTGCGGAAGGGGAGGCTCCCTCATCGTCGGCGTGCGCGTCGGATATCCGGGGCTGGTCACCCGGCTCCCCGACGAGGGTTACACCGGCTTCGACATCGCGGTCGCCCAGTACGTCACCCGCGAGCTCGGCTACCGCGACGGCCAGATCACCTACACCGGTGACCTCGCCGAGGCCGACATCGTCATCGGCACGACCGACGCCCGCGACGCCGCCGGGCCGTACCTCGTGACGAGCTCGGACCTCCTCGTCCGAGCGGGCGATCTGACGATCAGCAAGCCGAAGGACCTGCGGCGCAGGCGCGTGTGCGGGACCGTCGCGGACGCGGCCCCGCTGGTCCGCAGGTTCGGCGCCGCGTGGAAGGCCGCGTTCCTCGCGGAGGGGAACGTCCCCGCCGCGTGCGCCCCGCTGCTCGCCAAGGGGAAGATCGACGCCATCGTGGCCGACGCGCCGGTCCTCGTGGGACTCGACGCGCAGTACCCCGGACGCTTCCGGCTCTGCGGCGACTCGATCAGCACGAGCTGGTACGGCATCCACGCGCGATCCGGCGGGACCCGCGAGGAGATCGACGCGGCCTTGCGGCGGATGTTCGACGACGGCGCCTGGAACCGGGCCGTGATCAGCTATCTCGGCGTCCTCGCCGCGCGTTACACCACGCCTCCCAAACTGGGCATGACCTAGTGCCCCTCCCGTCAATCTTTGCCCCGTCGCGTGCCCAGGGCGGCACCTCGCCGCGTTGTCGCCCCACCCACGGAATGTCGGCCGTAGCATCTCCACCGCGCGCGGGGACAGTCCCGGAGCGGAGGGGTCTTCTGACGCGGGGACGAGCGGCGGCGCCGCTCTCCTTCCGGCAGGATGGGAGGCATGCCCCCCGAGCCCACGCCCGTGCCGTACGCCGCCTGGCCCTCGCCGATCTCGACGACCGACGTCGCCCGGTCGGGGTTGTCCCTCGGCTTTCCGACGGTGCTGGGCGAGGATCTCTGGTGGGAGGAGGACCGGCCGGCGGAGGGCGGACGGCGCACCGTCGTCCATCGCGACGCCGACGGGATCCTCCATGAGCTGCTTCCCGCGCCCTGGGACGCGCGCACCCGCGTCCACGAGTACGGCGGACGTTCCTACGCCGTCGTCCCCGGGCGAGGGGTCCTCTTCGCCCACCACCGTGACCAGCGGCTCTATCTCGCGGCCCCCGGGACCGAGCCGTGGCCGCTCACGCCGGAGCCCGGCCGTCCCTGCGGGCTCCGCTATGCCGACCTGCTCGTGCACGACGGCCCGGACGGGCCCGAGGTGTGGTGCGTCCGGGAGCGCCACCACGACGACGGCGCGGTCAGCCGCTCCATCGTCTCCATCCCCCTCACGGAACGGCCGGGTTCGCCCGTTCCGGACGGGATCGTGGCACGCGTGAGTGGAAACGACTTCTACGCCTCCCCCACGCTCTCCCCGGACGGGCGACACCTCGCCTACATCTGCTGGGATCACCCGCGCATGCCGTGGTCCGGCACCGAGCTGCGGGTCACCCGCCTCTCGGACGGCCGCACCTGGACCGTCGCGGGCGGCGCCGAGGAGTCGGTGCTCGCCCCGTGCTGGCGCGACGACCGCACCCTGTACTTCGTCTCCGACCGCTCCGGCTGGTGGAACCTCTACCAGGCCGGCGTCCTCGACGGCTCCTGCCGCGCGCTCCACCCCGCGGAGGAGGAGTTCGCCGGACCGCTGTGGCAGCTCGGCGGGCGGCCGTACCAGCCGCTGGACGACGGCCGGATCGCCGTGCTGCACGGGCGCGGCGACCTGCGGCTGAGCGTCCTCGACCCGGCGACGGGGACGCTCTCCGACGTCGAGGCGCCCTACTCCGGCTGGGCCCCCGCGCTGGCCTGCGACGGGCGGACCGTCGCCGGGATCGCGTACGGCCCGCGCCTGCCCCGGGCGGTCGTCCGGCTCGACGGCCGCAGTGGCCGGGTCGAGTGGCTGTGCGGAGACACCGCCGAGCTGCCCGACGCCGCCTATCTCCCCACGCCGAGGGCCGTCGAGATCGAGAGCGGCGCGGGCCGCGCCGGCCGCGTTGTCCATGCCTACCTGTACCCGCCGTCCGGCCCCGGTGCCCTGGACGCCGCTGACGCCGCGGCCACGCCGTACGTCGTGTTCGTGCACGGCGGACCCACCGGGCACGCGACGACCGAGCTGAGCCTGGAGAAGGCGTTCTTCACCAGTCGGGGCATCGGCGTGCTCGATCTCAACTACGGCGGCTCCACGGGGTACGGCCGGGCCTACCGCGAGCGCCTGCGCGGGCAGTGGGGCGTCATCGACGTCGAGGACGCCGTCGCGGCGGCGCGGTGGCTCGCGGCGGAGAACCTGGCCGACCCGGCGCGCATCGCCATCAGGGGCGGCAGCGCGGGCGGCTGGACCGTCATGGCGGCCTGCTGCGCCTCCGACGTCTTCGCCGGAGGCGTGTCGATCGCCGGGGTCAGCGCCCTCGCCCCGCTCGTCGCCGCCACGCACGACTTCGAGTCGCGCTACATCGACTGGCTGGTCGGCCCCGAGACGCTGTACGGCTCCCGCGAACCGCTGGCCCGGGCCGGCGAGATCGACTGCCCCATGCTGCTGATGCAGGGGCTGGCGGATCCGGTGGTGCCCCCGGCCCAGTCGGAGGCGTTCGCCGACGAGCTGTCCGCGCGCGGCGTGCCGTGCACGTACCTCGCGTTCGAGGGCGAGTCGCACGGCTTCCGCCGCCACGAGACCAGGGCCACCGCGCTGGCCGCGGAGCTCTCCTTCTACCGGCAGATCTTCCACACCGCGGCGGCCTGACCACGGTGAAGATCACGCTCCCCTGGGGGACGGCGGGCCGCCGTGCCCGCCCGAACCGTGCGGCGCTCATCCTGGGCGCGATCACCGTCGCCGCGGCGGCGCTCTATTCCGCGGCCGGCCTGATCCGCCTGCACGCGTTCCGCCTGGGCACCTACGACCTGGTCATCTTCGACCAGGCGATCCGGTCCTACTCGCGCTTCACGCTGCCCGTGTCGATCGCGAAAGGCGTGCACAACGACTTCGGCGCGGGCTTCTCCGTCCTGGGAGACCACTGGTCGCCGATCTTGGTCACGCTGGCGCCGTTCTACTGGCTGCACGACGGGCCCGAAACCCTGCTCATCCTCCAGGGAGTGCTGCTGGCCGCGGCGATCCCGCCGCTGTGGCTGTTCGTCCGGCGGCGGCTCGGCACCGCGGCCGCCCATCTGATCGCGGGCGCGTACGCGCTGTCCTGGCCGATCGCCGAGGCGGTCGTCTTCGACTTCCACGAGGTGGCCTTCGCACCCGCGTTGACCGCGTGGATGATCGAACGCCACGACGCCGGCCGGACGAGACAGGCGGTCCTGGCCGGCGCGCTGCTCCTGTGCGTCAAGGAGGACATGGGCCTGATCATCACCGGATACGGCCTGTTCCTGGTCGCCGTCCGGCGATGGCGGCCCGGACTGCTGCTGGCGGGCGCCGGCCTCGCGGCGGTAATGGTCACCACCCGGATGCTCATTCCGGCCTTCGGCGGGCGGGCCGACTACTACTGGGCCTACGGCGCGCTCGGCCCCGACCTGCGCACCGCCGCGGTGCGGGCGCTGACCCATCCGGTGGAGGCGCTGGCGCTGCTGGGCACTCCGCCCGAGAAGGCGGCCACGGTGGCTCTGCTCGGCGCGATGGTGCTCTTCCTGTGCCTGCTCTCGCCGATGACGCTGATCGCGGTGCCGCCGCTCGCGGCCCGCATGCTGGCGAGTTCGTTCCCCAACTGGTGGGGGACGGAGTACCACTACAACGCCTTCGTCGTCGTGGTGCTCTTCTGCGCGGCGGCGGACGGGATCGCCCGGACCCGGCTGGCCTCCCGGAAGGTGTCGCTGGCCGCGGCGCTCCTGCTGGTCGCCGTCGCTCTCGTGCCATTCTTCGCCTATGGACGGCTGCTCACGCCCGGGAACCGCGCCCGCGCCGCCGCCGACGCCGCGGCGGCGGTGCCGGACGGGGTGCTGGTGGAGGCGGCCAACTACGTCGGCCCCGCGCTCACCTCGCGTACGCGCGTGCTGCTGTGGGATCGGCGCCCGCGCTGGGCGCCCTGGGTGGTCGCCGACACGGGAAGGAAGACCTTTCCGTTCACCGGGCTCGACGAGCAGCGGGCCCGGGTGGACCTGCTGCGGCGAAGCGGGTACCAGGTCGTCTTCGAGCGTGACGGCTACGTGGTGCTGCGGGCGGCCCGGAATGATCGGCTGCCGGATCTCGGCTGACGCGGCTGTACTGCCGGCTGTTCAGCGGGCGAACTCCGTGGCGCGGGACTCGCGGACGACCGTGATGCGGATCTGGCCGGGGTAGGTCAGCTCCTCCTCGACCCGCTTGGCGACGTCCCGCGCGATCACCTGGGCCTGGATGTCGTCCACGGAGTCGGGGCGGACCATGACCCGGATCTCCCGCCCGGCCTGCATGGCGAAGACCTTGTCCACGCCGTCGTACGACTGGGCGATCTCCTCCAGCCGCTCCAGCCGCTTCACGTACGCCTCGAGCGACTCACGCCGGGCTCCCGGGCGGCTGCCGCTGATCGCGTCGGCCGCCTGGGTGAGGACCGCCTCGACCGTGCGGACCTCCACCTCGTTGTGGTGCGCCTCGATCGCGTGGACGACGTCCTCGTGCTCGCCGTACCGGCGGGCGATCTCCGCGCCGATCAGGGCGTGGCTGCCTTCGACCTCGTGCGTCAGCGCCTTGCCGATGTCGTGCAGCAGCGCGCAGCGCTTCACCAGATCGCGGTCGAGCCGCAGCTCGGAGGCCATGATCCCGGCGATGTGCGCGGACTCGATCAGGTGCTTGAGCACGTTCTGCCCGTAGGAGGTGCGGTAGCGGAGTTGACCGAGCAGCGTGACCAGCTCCGGGTGCATCTCGGTGATGCCGATCTCCACCAGCGCGTCCTCGCCCGCGCGAACGCACAGGTCGCGGATCTCGGTCTTGCTGCGCTCGTACGCCTCCTCGATGCGCTGCGGGTGGATGCGCCCGTCGAGAACGAGCCGTTCCAGCGTCAGCCGGGCGGTCTCCCGCCGGACCGGGTCGAAGCACGACAGCAGCACCGCCTCGGGCGTGTCGTCGATGATCAGGTTGACCCCGGTCGTGGACTCGAAGGCCCGGATGTTGCGCCCCTCACGGCCGATGATGCGGCCTTTCATATCGTCGCCGGGCAGGTGCAGCACACTGACCACGGACTCCGCGGTCTGCTCGGTGGCGACGCGCTGGACCGCCAGTGTCACGATCTTGCAGGCGCGCTTCTCGCCCTCTTTGCGCGCCTCGCCCTCGATCTCGCGGACGATCAGGGCGGCCTCGCGCTTGGCCTGGTTCTCGATCTCCTTGACCAGTTCGCTCTTCGCCTGGTCGGCGGTGAGCCCCGCCACCCGCTCCAGGATCTTCCTGCGGTTGTCGGCAACGTGGTCGAGTTCGACCCGCCGGTCCGCCAGCTCCGTCTCGGTCTCGGCCAGCTTCCGTGCCCGCTCGGCCTGCCTGCGGGCCTCCTCGTCGAGCCGCTGCTCCCGCTCGACCAGGCGGCTTTCCCGGCGCTCAAGGTCGGAGCGCAGCTCCTTGATCTCGCCTTTGCGGACGCGTGCCTCCTCCTCGACCTCCTTGCGCATCTGGGCGGCGCTCTCGGCGAGGGACTCGGACTTCCTGACGATCTCGGCTGCTTCGCTCTCGGCGTTGCCGCGGATCTCCTCGGCCTGGCGCCTGGCCTGTTCCAGCTCCTCGTTCACCTCGGTCTCGACCGCGGCGAGCTGCTCCGGGGAGGGGTCTTCGGGCCGGGAGACGCCCTTGGTGTGGCGCACGACCATGACGAGCGCGGCAATCGCTACGAGCGTCAGCAGCACCACCGCCAACGCCAGCACGATCACGATCGTATTCATGCGCGCCCACCCTCCTCGCGTCGCAGCTTCGAGCCAGCGAGGGGGTTACGCGCACAGCACGGCAGAACCCGGCGACGTCAGCGAGACATCGTGAAATCCGGCAGCCCGGAAGGGTCGCCGTCATGGCCGGCAAGCCGGTCGATATTCCTCGTTCTGTCATCCACCGATATGGCAATCCGCACTGCGGAGTAACTCCTCACTGCGGTCGAGATTAAGCGTCAACGAGGTAACGGGCAAGCAAAGGAGCGGCGTCAAATCGCTTTTCCTGGTCACATCCGACGGCGCGAAAAGGACACGCCCCTCCAGGCGGGACGTGTCGGCGCGCGGAGCAAGACCCCGCGCGCGGCACCCGGAACATCACCGCGTGTCGCCGTCGAGAAGATCGTCGATCTCGGCGCCCTCACTTTCCAGCGCCTCCCGGACGACCCGGAAGGCGAGCCCCGGGCCGTATCCCTTGCGGGCGAGCATCCCGACCAGGCGGCGCGTACGGGCCTGGGGGTCCACGCCACGCGTGCCCCGCAGCTTGCGGGCGACCAGCCTCCGGGCGGTCTCCACCTCCTGCTCGGGGTCGAGCCGCTCGACGGCCTCATTGACGGTGTCCTCGTCCACACCGCGATGGCGCAGCTCCTGCGCGAGCGCCCGCCGCGCGAGGCCGCGCCCGGCGTGCCGGGAACTGACCCACGCCGCGGCGAACGCCTCGTCGTCGATGAGCCCGACCTCGGAGAAGCGCTCCAGTACGGCGTGCGCGGCCTCCTCCGGCACTTCCCGCTTGCGCAGCGCTTCGGCGAGCTGGGCCCGGGTCTTCGGAGCCATGGTGAGCAGCCGGAGGCAGATGGCCCTGGCCACGGCCTCAGGGTCGGCGGCCGGCCCCTGAGCGGCCGAGGATTCCTCATCAGGACCGTCGGACCGCCCGTGCGGTCGCCCGGACCGGCGCTCGCGCGCCCTGATCTCCTCCCGGAGCGCCTCCAGCGTGGGAACATCCGCCGTCGGAAGCTCCGGGCCCTCGTCCCCCGGCCCCGGCTCGCCGGGAGAGCCGGGGAACTCATCACGCCTCATGACTGGGCTCAGACGTCACCGGGCTTGGGCGTGGCGGCCTTGGAGCCGCGCCCGCCGGAAGGAGCGGCCGCAGCCGGCGCGGGAGCGGGCGCCTCGGCGGCGGCGTCCAGGCGCGGCCCGACGCCGAGCTTCTCCTTGATCTTCTTCTCGATCTCGTTGGCGATGTCGGGGTTGTTCTTCAGGAAGTTGCGGGCGTTCTCCTTGCCCTGGCCGAGCTGATCGCCCTCGTACGTGTACCACGCGCCGGCCTTGCGCACGAAGCCGTGCTCGACGCCCATGTCGATGAGGCCGCCCTCACGGGAGATGCCGACGCCGTACAGGATGTCGAAGTCGGCCTGGCGGAAGGGGGGCGCCATCTTGTTCTTGACGACCTTCACCCGGGTGCGGTTGCCGACCGGCTCGGTGCCGTCCTTGAGCGTCTCGATCCGTCGGACGTCCAACCGGACCGACGCGTAGAACTTCAGCGCCTTACCACCCGTGGTGGTCTCCGGCGACCCGAACATGACGCCGATCTTCTCGCGAAGCTGGTTGATGAAGATGGCGGTGGTGCGGGTCTGGTTGAGCGCGCCGGCGACCTTTCGCAGGGCCTGGGACATCAGCCGCGCCTGGAGACCGACGTGGCTGTCGCCCATCTCGCCCTCGATCTCGGCCTTGGGCACCAGGGCGGCGACGGAGTCGATGACGATGATGTCGACCGCGCCGGAGCGGATCAGCATGTCGGCGATCTCGAGCGCCTGCTCACCGGTGTCCGGCTGGGAGACCAGCAGCGCGTCGACGTCGACGCCGAGCTTCTTCGCGTACTCCGGGTCGAGGGCGTGCTCGGCGTCGATGAAGGCGGCGATGCCGCCGGCCCGCTGCGCGTTGGCCACGGCGTGGAGCGCGACGGTCGTCTTACCGCTGGACTCCGGCCCGTAGACCTCGACGATGCGACCGCGCGGGAAGCCGCCGATGCCGAGAGCGACGTCGAGGGCGATCGCGCCGGTGGGGATCACCTCGACCGGGGCACGCGCGTCGTCGCCGAGGCGCATGACGGAGCCCTTGCCGAACTGCCGCTCGATCTGCGCGAGGGCGGTCTCAAGGGCCTTCTCGCGGTCGTTGATTGCCATTGGGTGCCCCCTGGAGGGTCGTGGTCTGTTGGTCACCGGAAAGCTACGGGGTGCCACCGACATTTTCCGGAGTTCCGGAAGCCGGCGTCTGGAAGCCGGCGCCGGACGCCCCGGGAAGCCCCGGAAGGCGCCTGTGGCTGCCCATCCGGCACGGCACACCCTGCGGCGGCGGTTCAAATATAGCCGAACGGCTGTTCGATCACATCTGGAACCGGACGGCGAGTCGTCCACCCCCCGCCCGCGCCGTTCGAGGAGATTCCACCCGTCGTACGGCGGCCCAGGACCCGGCGGTGGCCGCCGTGCCGGGCAGGGGACGTCCCCGGAGCCCAACCGCGAAGTCACATTCCCGGGCATTCCGTCAGCGCTGTTGCCTGTCCGATGACCTGCGGCGATCCTGAGGGAAAGCCGGTTCTCCCTCAAGGCGGCGAAGTGACGAGCACCAGCACCTACGCACCACAGCGCCGCACGCACCTGGAGGCGCTCGCCGGGCAACTCCCGGAGCGCGGGCTCGTCGGCCGCATGCTGGGCGGGGACGACCCCGTGCTCTGGGTGTGGCATCCGCACACCGGGCATCAGACGATCGTCTTCGCCGCGCCGACGATCGAGGGGTGGCTGTTTCTGTGGTCTCCGGACGGCCAGGAGAGTGCCGAGGACCTGGAAAAGACGGCCGACGCGGTGACGAAGCTGCTCTCCCGCACCCGCTGAGGCCGTCCGAACTTCCGCACTTCCGTCCGCACTTCCGTCCGCACCGCCGCCCCCGCTTCCAGCCGCGCCGCCAGGCGGGCTCCGGGCAGGCAAGCCTCACGACTCCTCCGCAGGCCACCCCGGCTTCCCGGCGACCCCCTCCACGCGATCTCCTCGGGCGAGGGCCCGGACCGTCGCCCCGGCCCCTCGCCCCATCTGCCGCGCCGGGTCTAGAGCCCCTGGTCCGGGCCGAAGACCTCGTAGTGAACGCGCTCGGCCGGGACGCCCCGGTCGAGCAGCCGCGCCCGCACCTCGCGCATGAACGGCACGGGCCCGCACAGGTAGGCCCGTGTGCCGTCGAGGATGTCGACGCCGGAGAGATCGACCAGCCCCGTGCGCTCGGCGGGCCACCCGTCCTCCGGCTGCTCGTACCAGACGTGCGCGACCGCCTGCGGGATCTTCTCGATGAGCAGTTCCAGCTCACCGCGGAAGGGGTGGCTGAGCGGGGAGCGGTCGCCGTGCACCACGGTCACCGGCCGCGTGGTCGCGGTCGCGGCGAGGTAGGCCAGCATGCTGGTGATCGGGGTCGCTCCGACGCCCGCGGAGGCGAGCAGAAGGGGGCAGTCCCCCTCGTCGAGGACGACGTCACCGAAGGGGGCGCTCACGCGCAGGACGTCTCCCTCGCGGACGTTGGCGTGCAGCCAGTTCGAGACCTCGCCTTCCGGGTCGCCCGTGACCCGCTTCACCGAGATCCAGTGGTCGGTGCCGCCCGGCGCGCAGGACAGGCTGTACTGCCGGATCTGCCGCGCCCCGTCCTGGAGCTCCACCTGGACGGAGACGTACTGGCCCGGCCGGAAGGACGGCGTCGGGCCGCGGTCGGCGGGCCGCAGCATGAACGTGGCAACGTCGGGGGTCTCCTCGACCCGGCCGACCACCCGCCAGGGACGCCACACGTCGCCGTCCGCGACGCCCGACTCGGTGTACAGCCGCGCCTCCAGCGCGATCAGCGCCCCGGCCATCAACCAGTAGACCTCGTCCCACGCCGCCGCCACCTCCGGGGTGACCGCGTCACCGAGGACCTCGGCGATCGCGGCGAACAGGTGACGGTGCACGATGCCGTACTGCTCCGCCGTGATCCCGAGCGAGGCGTGCTTGTGCGCGATGCGAGCCAGCAGCCGGTCGGGCCGCACGTCGGGGTTCTCCAGCAACGCGACCGCGAAGGCGGCGATGGAACCGGCGAGGGCACGGGCCTGCGCCCCGTCGGCCTGGTTGCCCCTGTTGAAGAGGTCGCGCAGCAGTTCGGGATGGGCGGTGAACATCTTGCGGTAGAAGAGCGGCGTGATGTCCCCGATCGCGCCTCCGACGGCGGGCAGGGTGGCGCGGACCACGGCGGCGGACTTCTCTGAAAGCATGACGAACTCCTAAACCTGATTTTGAGATACCAATTTCAGTCGCGACTGTTCCCACGGCTGACGTGAACATCGATGAGGTCAGGCGGGCGGGGAGGTGAGCAGTTGGAAGAGCACCGGCCTGGAGGAATCTCCGACCAGATCACATACGGTCAGCGGATCAAGCGAGGAGTAGAACGCCTCCTGCGCGTCACGCAGCGCCACGCGCAGGCGGCACGCTCCCCGCAACGGGCACGGCGGCTCGTCGTCACAGCCGACCACGTCGTCCGTGCCCTCCAGTTGACGCACCAGCCAGCCGACGGAGGCGTTGCGGCCGGTGGTGGTGATCTCCAGCCCGCCTCCCCTCCCCCGCCGGGTTTCCAGGACGCCGAGGTGTTGAAGCCGGCTGACCACCTTGGCGACGTGGGTGTACGGCGCGGCGACGGAACGGGCCACCTCCCTTGAGGTGGGCAGTTCCTGCGCCCCGTCCATCACCGCCAGGCGCATGGTGACCCGGAGCGCGAGGTCGGTGAACTTCGTCAACCGCACACCACGAAAGCTATCAAACTGGTATCCAGGGGTCGTATTTAGGGTCGCGAAAGACGGCCTCTTCCGTGTGACACGGCCTTCAGGGCCCGCCGGGCGCGCTATGCGCTCAGGGCGTGACAGGCCGGCGACAGGCCGGGCGTGATGGGTTAAGGAGCGTGTCTCGGTAACGAGCACGCGATAGGGGGCCACTCTGCAAGGCGGGATCATCTCGCATAGAAGACCACGAGATGCGGGCGGGTTGCCCCAGGTCGTGTCACTCCTTGCCGGAGAACCGCTCCCATGCGGACTGGCGGGTGATCCCGAGAGCTTCGCCGATCTTGATCCAGGTGACGCCGCGTCGGCGCAGTTCCTGCACCCACGAGCGCAGGTCGGCCTCGGCCTGGTCGATGTGCGCGGCGACGCGCGGAATGTGGCTCAGCATCTCCCCGTCTGTCAATGACTCCCAGACGGGCACGCGCGACTTTGCGGGGCTACCGAGGCTCCCGTCGATGATCGACGCGGCGAGAGCCACACACTCGTTGCAGATATACGCTCCAGGGCCGGCGACCAGCTTGTCGACCTTGGTGTCCGGCTTGCCGCAGAAGGAACACCGAGCAAGTTCGGCCGGGGCGTCAGGCTGTGTCACAGCGCACTCCTTAAGGCGTCAGGATGCCCCTGACACATTAGCTCGTCAGGAAGTCCCTGACAATTGGTATGCGCGTTGCACGCCGGGCCGGGAGCTGAAGCGCCTCGCTGACAACACCCCAGTGGCAGGTGATTGCCGTTACTGAGACACACTCAGCGGAGCCGGGGGTCCACGTCGACGACCGTGCAGACGGCGCGCCAGACCCGCTTGGCGGCCACGCCGTCGGCCAGGGCCTGCTCGACGGTCCTGCCGTCGAGGTCGGCGATGACATAGTCCTTCGCCCACGACTCGGCGTACGCCTCGCCGAAGTGGCGGTGCATACGGCTCCAGAAATCGGTCAGGCGCATCCCCCAAGTATGGTCCACGCCGCGCCGGAGGCGCCTCCAGTGACTTCCTCCCCACAGCTGAAACCGGGGGATTCCAACCCTCACAGGTTGGTCTTCCTACTTCACCGCCAGTCACCCGCCGGGCCCGCGCCCATGACACGGGAGCCGCCAACAGGTCGCAGCGAGGATCGGCGTCCGTTTCTGTCGGACGGCGGATGCATTATGGCCAGGTGAGCGTGCTCAACTACTTCAGTCCGGTGACGAGGCAGTGGTTCACCGGCGCCTTCGCCGCCCCCACCGCCGCCCAGGAGGGCGCCTGGTCGTCGATCGCGCGTGGCGACAACACCCTGGTCGTCGCTCCGACCGGGTCCGGCAAGACGCTCGCCGCCTTCCTGTGGTCGCTCGACCGCCTCGCCACCGAGCACGCCCGGGAGCGGCTCGCGGGCCCGCCCGGAGGACGAGGCGAGGAGGCGGCGGCAGAGACGGAGCCCCGTGCCGGGAGCGAGGCCGCGGCGACGGGGGGCGAGCGCCCCGGAGGTCGGGGAGCCGGCGGAGCCCGCGCGTCCCGGGCCAGGGCGCCTGAGCGGCTGTGCCGGGTGGTCTACGTGTCACCGCTCAAGGCCCTGGCCGTGGATGTCGAGCGAAATCTGCGGGCGCCGCTCACTGGGATCAAGCAGACGGCCCACAGGCTGGGCATCCCCGCTCCGGAGATCTCCGTGGCGATCCGATCGGGCGACACCTCGGCGGATGATCGGCGCCGTTTCGCGGCCCGCCCGTCGGACATCCTGATCACCACGCCCGAGTCGCTGTTCCTCATCCTCACCTCGCAGGCGCGTGAGGCGCTGCGCGGAGTGGAGACGGTCATCGTCGACGAGGTGCACGCGGTCGCCGCCACCAAGCGCGGCGCCCACCTCGCGCTGACCCTGGAGCGGCTCGACGCGCTGCTGCCCCGGCCCGCGCAGCGCATCGGCCTGTCCGCGACGGTCCGGCCGGTGTCCGAGGTGGCGGCGTTCCTGGGCGGGTCCCGGCCGGCCACAGTGGTGCAGCCGCCGTCGGAGAAGGTCATCGAGGTCGACGTCGTCGTCCCCGTCGAGGACATGACGGAGCTGGCGCCGCCTCCGCCCGGGATGGACGGAGAGCCGGCCGAGCACCGGCGGAGCATCTGGCCCCATGTGGAGGAGCACCTGCTCGACCTGATCGAGGCGCACCGGTCCACGATCATCTTCGCGAACTCGCGCCGCCTGTCCGAGCGGCTCTGCACCCGGCTGAACGAGCTCGCGGACGAGCGCGCGTCCACGGATCCGGCGGCTGCGGCGAACCAGGCGGCTGCGGCGAGCCCGGCGGCTGCCACCCCTCCGGGCGACCGTCCGCGCGGCTCTCTGGGTACTCCGGCCGAGATGATGGCGCAGGCCGGGGCGTCCCGCGGCGCGCTCGCCGAGGTCGTGCGGGCCCACCACGGCTCGGTGTCCAAGGAGGAGCGGTCCCAGATCGAGGAGGCGCTGAAGTCCGGACGCCTGCCCGCCGTGGTCGCCACCTCCAGCCTGGAGCTGGGCATCGACATGGGGTCGGTCGATCTGGTCGCGTGCGTGGAGTCGCCGCCGAGCGTGGCCAGCGGCCTGCAGCGCATCGGCCGGGCCGGGCACCAGGTCGGCGCCGTCTCCCGAGGGGTGATCTTCCCGAAATACCGCGGCGACCTCGTCCAGACGGCCGTCGTCGCCGAGCGCATGCGGAGCGGCCAGATCGAGGAGCTGCACTATCCGCGCAACCCTCTCGACGTCCTGGCCCAGCACATCGTCGCAATGACCGCGCTCGACGAGTGGACGGTCGACTCGCTGGAGGACCTGGTCAGGAGGGCCGCGCCGTACGCGACGCTGCCGCGCGGGGCGCTTGAGGCGACGCTCGACATGCTCGCCGGGCGATACCCCAGCGAGGAGTTCGCCGAGTTGCGGCCGCGCATCGTGTGGGACCGGGTGACCGGCACGCTGCGGGGCCGTCCGGGCGCGCAGCGGCTGGCCGTGACCAACGGCGGCACGATCCCCGACCGGGGGCTCTTCGGCGTGTTCCTCGTCGGTGAACGGGCCTCGCGGGTCGGCGAGCTGGACGAGGAGATGGTCTACGAGTCGCGCGTGGGCGACGTGTTCGTGCTCGGGGCGACCTCCTGGCGGATCGAGGACATCACCGCCGACCGGGTGCTCGTCTCCCCGGCTCCCGGCCAGCCGGGCAAACTGCCGTTCTGGCACGGCGACGCCCCCGGCCGGCCCGCCGAGCTGGGCCGGGCCATCGGCGCCTTCGTCCGGGAGCTGTCCGGCGCGGGTCTCCCGTCCGATGCCGGTCTCCCGTCCGATGCCGGCCGTACGTCCGGGAAGGACCGGCCGTCCCCGCAGGAGGCGTCCGCCGCGGCGCGGGTCCGCGAGGCCGGGCTGGACGAGTTCGCCACCGGCAACCTGCTGGCCTACCTCGGCGAGCAGCGCGCCGCCACCGGATACGTGCCGGACGACCGCACCCTGCTCGTCGAACGGTTCCACGACGAGCTGGGCGACTGGCGAGTGGTGATCCACTCGCCGTACGGCGCGCGCGTGCACGCCCCGTGGGCCCTCGCCATCGGGCGGCGGCTGCGCGAGCGGTACGGCGTCGACGTGCAGGCGATCCACTCCGACGACGGCATCGTGCTGCGCATTCCGGACACGCTCGACGAACCGCCCGCAGACGTGGCGGCCTTCGACGCCGACGAGATCGAGCAGATCGTCACCGAGGAGCTCGGCGGCTCGGCGCTCTTCGCCGCCCGGTTCCGCGAGTGCGCCGGGCGTTCCCTGCTGCTGCCGCGCCGTACGCCGGGGAGGCGGACCCCGCTCTGGCAGCAGCGCCAGCGCGCGGCCCACCTGCTCGGTGTGGCGAGCAGATACGCGGGCTTCCCCGTAGTGCTCGAAACCATGCGCGAGTGCCTGCAGGACGTCTTCGACGTGCCGGGGCTGGTCCAGCTGATGCGCGACATCGCGGCCCGGCGGATCCGGCTGGTCGAGGTGGAGACCGCCCAGGCGTCGCCGTTCGCCGCGTCGCTGCTGTTCAACTATGTCGGCGCGTTCATGTACGAGGGGGACGCGCCGCTGGCCGAGCGCCGCGCGCAGGCCTTGGCCCTCGACACCGCGCTGCTGGCCGAGCTGCTCGGCCAGGCGGATCTGCGCGAGTTGCTCGACCCCGACGTGATCGCCGAGGCCGAGCGGGAGCTGGCCCGGCTGGACCGGCCCCTCCGGGATCCGGAGGATCTGGCCGACCTGCTCCGCACCCACGGCCCGCTGCTCGCGGAGGACGTGTCGATCCGCGAGGGCGACCCCGCTTGGCTTGTCGATCTGGAGCGGGCCCGCAGGGCCATCCGGGTGCGCGTCGCGGGTGAGGAGCAGTGGGCCGCGATCGAGGACGCCTGGCGGCTGCGCGACGCCCTGGGCACACCGCTCCCCGTCGGCGTGCCCCAGGAGTTCCTCGACGCCCCGGCTCCGGCGTCCGGCCCGGCCTCCGCCTCCTCGTCGGGCGCCTCGTCCGGCTCCGGGACCAGATTCGGGGCCGGCTCAACGGCGACGCGTCCGGATCCGCTCGCCGATCTGGTCGCGCGTCACGCCCGCACGCGAGGCCCCTTCCACGCTGACACGGCCGCCGCCCGGTTCGGGATCGGCGTCGCGGTGGCCGGCGACGCGCTGCGGCGGCTCGCCGCGACCGGCCGGGTCGTGTCGGGCGAGTTCCGCCCCGGCGGCCGTGGCGAGGAATGGTGCGACGCCGGGGTGCTGCGGATGCTGCGCCGCAGGTCACTGGCGCGGCTCCGCAAGGAAGTCGAGCCGGTCCCGCCCGAGACGCTGGCCACCTTCCTGCCCGCCTGGCACGGCGTCGCTCCCGTCCGGCCCGCCCACGAGCGGGGCGCCGACAGCGGGCGGCGCGGCGGTCCGGCCCGGGCGATGGACGATCTGGTCAACGCGATCGAGCGGCTCCAGGGGGCGGCGGTGCCCGCCTCGGCTCTGGAGACGCTGATCCTGCCCGGTCGGGTGCCGGGCTACTCCCCCGCGCTGCTCGACGAGCTGACCGCGTCCGGCGACGTCATCTGGTCGGGCCAGGGTTCGCTTCCGGGCGGGGACGGCTGGGTGTCGCTCTACTTCGCCGACACGGCTCCGCTGCTGCTCCCCGAGCCCGCCCCGATCACGATGACACCGCTGCACGAGGGCGTCCTGGCCGCGTTGGGCGGCGGGGGCGCGCTCTTCTTCCGCGAGTTGTCCAACCGGGTCGCGTCCCTGGCGATCGGCGTCTCCGCTCCGGGCGACGCCGTTCCCGACGATCCGGCCCTGGCCGCCGCGCTGTGGGACCTGGTCTGGTCGGGACGGGTCACCGGTGACACGCTGGCGCCGCTCCGGTCGGCGCTCGGCTCCGGGCGGCCCGCGCACCGGCCCCCGGCGAACCGGTCGCTCCGGCGTCGCCGGGCGGTCCTGCCGACACGTTCCGGCCCGCCCACGGTCAGCGGCCGGTGGTGGCTTCTCCCCGACCCCGCCGACGACGGCACGCAGCGCGCGCACGCCCAGGCCGAGGTCCTGCTCGAACGGCACGGCGTGCTGACCAGGGGCGGGGTCGGCGCGGAACGGCTGCCCGGCGGGTTCTCCGCCGTCTACCAAGTGCTGCGAGCGTTCGAAGAGAGCGGCCGATGCCGCCGGGGTTACTTCGTGGAAGGGCTCGGCGGCGCGCAGTTCGCGCTGCCCGGAGCCGTCGACCGGATGCGGGCCATGTCGCCGACGGGATCTCCCGCGCCCTCTGCCGAACCGCCTGAGGATCTGTGGACGACTCCGCCGCCGCGCGCGCCCCGGCGCGTGGTCGTGCTCGCCGCCGCGGATCCGGCCAACCCGTACGGCGCGGCCCTGCCCTGGCCCGACCGGCCCGGGGAGGTCACCCACAAACCGGGCCGCAAGGCGGGCGCGCTGGTGGTCCTGGTCGAGGGACGGCTCGTCCTCTACGTGGAGCGGGGCGGCAAGACGCTGCTTTCCTTCGGCGCCGGAAGCGGCGGCGGTGACGATGCCGGGGAGGATCTCCAACCCGCGGTCGACGCGCTGGCCCTGGCGGTGCGGGAAGGGGCGCTGGGGAAGCTGACGGTCGAGCGTGCCGACGGCGCCTCGATCATCGACTCCCCCCTGGCCGCGACTCTGGAGGCCGCCGGGTTCCACCCAACACCGAAGGGCCTGCGGATTCGGGCCTGAGCAGCCGTTCCTGAACAACCGGGCCTGAACAACCGCGCCCGAACAACCTGGCGGCCCGGGTCGCCCGCAGCGCCGCGGTTCCCCCGGCGACGAAGCCGGAGGCCCACGCGATGCCGGACGGGTGCAGGGCGGTGAGGGATGATCGGCAGGGTCGCCAGGTGCTTGTTCAGGTCGACGTCGGCCAGGTGGCGCGTGTACTGCACCTCGCCGCTGTCTCCGCAGGTGCAGCGCATCCGGTAGGTCTTGCCGATCTCGTCGAGTCCGCGCTTGATGACCGGCCGGTGCCGGACCGGGGCGCTCACGCCACACCGCCCAGAGCCTTCTTGACCTTGGTGGCGATGTCGGCGCCGACGCCGAGCGCCGCACGGATCTTCTGGATGCCCGGGTCTGCGGGCAGCTCTCCCGCCGCGATCAGCTCGCGCACCTTGCAACTTGAAGTCCTGTATCGCTTCCCCCCTGCCCATTGACCTCACCGATGAGCGCGGCGTAGAAGCGGGCCAGGGCGCGAGCGGTGCAGATGCCGTTGATCGAGGGCATCTCGGCGGCCTGCTCGGCGGGGTCGTCGTGGTTCAGCAGCGGCGTCACGACGGTCATCGATCGCATGGTCAGCGACGTGGGATCGGCATAGGCTCTCATCATCTCGCGCGGGTTCGGCGTCAAGGACGCGAGCCTGTACTCCCACGTCAAGAACCTGCAGGAACTGAGGACCAGGGTGGCGGTACTCGCCTTGGCGGAAATCGCCGACAGGGTCGGCCGCCGCCTGGTCGGACGCGCGGGCTACGAGCTGTCAGAGCCCGACCATACGGATGCGGTACGGCTGCTGCACAGCACCTTCTACGGCTATGTGCGCCTGGAAGCGGTGGGCGGGTTCCGGCATCGCCCACTCGAGGCAGACGCCTCATGGTCCAGAACTCTGAACGCCCTCGATGTCGTCCTCAGAAACTGGCCGCCGGCTACGTGATTCGTCTATGGTGCCAGGCGCCACCACCAACCGACAGGCTCACCCGTCCGGCTGGTGCGCGCGCCTGGCGATCAGCGCCTCGATGCCGTCGAGCAGGAGGTCGAGGCCGAACCGGAAGTCGCCGTCCTCGATCCAGCCTTCGGATTCCCTGAGCATCCCGGAGCCCATCATGGCCGACAGTGCCGGGTACGTCTGGGGGTCGAGCACCTCGGCGAGCACCTCGCCGTAGGCGGCGGCCCCGGCGATCCCCGCTGCGGCAAGTTCCCGGCCGCCCGTGTTCATCGCGTGTACGAGCGTGGCATCGGTCAGCGCGTAGCCAGCGAGCGCGGTGGCGGCATTGAATTTCTCGCCGTCGTCGAGCGTGGTGTCGCCGAGCGCGTCCAGGGCACGGTCGAGCCAGTACAGCCGCCGCGGACCCATGGACGGGGTGAGGCCCTGGCCGGACAACAGCCACGGGCGCGACAACAGGAAGTCGCGGTTGGCCCGGGTCCACGCGGCGAGGTAGTCACGCCAGGACAGGTTCCCGCGCTCGGGCGGCGGGGGGACGGCGCTGTCGGCCATGACGGTCAGCAGTTCGTCCTTGCTGCCGACGTACCTGTAAAGCGCCATCGGCGCGACGCCCACCTGGGCGGCGACACTGCTCATCGAGACCCCGGCCAGCCCTTCGGTGTCGGCGATGTCGATGGCGGCCGCGACGATCGTCGCCAGGTCCAGGCGCGGCCGCGGCCCCCGACGCGACGCGGGTTCGCGCCCCCACATCCGCGCCACGACGGGCGGCAACTCTGCCATCGGACCTCTCTCCCCTGTCCAAGAACTGTGTACGTGATATAGCTTTCAATACTGTGTATGCCATACAGAGTACGAAATACGCGGTTAGTGAGGCCCCGATCCACGCCCATTGCCTCGCCGATCACCTCGGTGCCGTCCAGGCGGCGTGCTTCTGGGCGGCCGTTGAGAAACGAACCGGCGCATGGCCGGGAGCGCGTCTGTCGTGATGGAGATCCGTACCTTCGCCG
This sequence comes from Microtetraspora sp. NBRC 16547, assembly GCF_030268965.1. Classification (GTDB taxonomy): domain Bacteria; phylum Actinomycetota; class Actinomycetes; order Streptosporangiales; family Streptosporangiaceae; genus Microtetraspora. The sequence continues at coordinate 182,527 of NZ_BSSE01000005.1, forward strand.
ACACCGACCGCACTGAGCTACGCGAGCTGTTCAGCCGCGTCGGCGAGGGCGCTCCGACCGCTTCTCTGTGGGGACACGAGGAGTCCGAAGCGGCCATGTACCTGGCCCCGTACATGGACCTGGAACCCGACTCGCTCTTCGTCGCCGTGATAGATGGAGCTTTGGCCGGCTACCTGACGGAGTGCCTCGACAGCTCAACGTTTCCCAGCGAGAGCGAGCGCATGGAGAAGGCCATCAGGAAATACCGGCTGGTCTTCCGGCCCAAGCCCGCGGCCTTCTTCGCTCGCAGCATGGTCGACATCGCGTGGGCCACGATCCGGCGCGAGTCCACCGCAGGAGACTTCGACGATGCCCGGTGGCCGGCGCACCTGCACATCAACGTCGCGCCCCCGGCTCGGGGAACCGGTGCCGCCGACGAACTGATGAACCGATGGTTCGATCGGCTCAGAGAATCCGGATCCCCCGGATGCCACCTGCAGACCTTGGTCGAGAACACCCGCGCGGTACGGTTCTTCGAGCGCATGGGCTTCGCCAGGCATGGTCCGACGCCGCTAGTCCCCGGCCTCAGGCACGGCGGCCGGCGACTGCACCAGCAGACGATGGTCTGGAGTCCATGACCGACTCCACATCTCTCGTCCACGCACCCACAGTCACGGCTCCCGCTCCTTTCCGGGGCGGAGACCTCGCTATAGACGATTGAGTCCAAGGGATCGCCTGCGGAAATAGAGCGAGGGCGTTCAAGATCCGTTTGTGACGACAGAACTGAACACCCTCGCAACCGCACTGTACGTGAATCCTGCAGTGGAATCATGATCATCGATCAGAGCGATCCACTGGCCAGCCCTCGAGGCCGCCATGACGCCCAGTATGGCCGCGTGGCTGGCCGAGTCAGGCCCGCGTGGCCACGGGGGCCCCAGCGGTCGTCTCCAGCACGAGCAGCCGTGCGGACAACGGGACCAACGCGACACCCATCAGAGCGAACATCATGATCCCGGACACGGCGTCGGGCGCCACGAAGTCGGCTGCCAGTGCCGCCACCAGCGTCACTGCCGCCCACCGCGGTGCCAGCCGCGTCCGCCAGAGGGCGACGACGAGGATGAGGGTGCCCACGACGGTCGCCAGCAGCACCGGGACGATGAGCACGGCGAAGGGCGGTGCCGCAAACATCGCCGCGGCGATCTCGGCCGCACCTGCCCGGTCCGGATGGTGGGCGAGCGGGTACTGGGCCATCACGTAGGCGACGGGACCGATGTGGAGCGCCCACCCCAGCGCCGTGAGGACCGTCGCGGCGACGCCGAGCCGCGAGCCCTGGGCACGGAAGGGCCCGGTGAGCCCGAACAGGCCACCGGCGAAGCACAGGAACGAGATGACGAGCAGCACGTTCGCACCCATCCAGCGGGCGGGCTGCGCCTCGATCAGGGCGAGTTGGGCGGCGGCGTCGGCGGACGCCGGCAGGAGGATCGTGCCGGCCAGGCCGGTGACGGCGGCGGTGAGCAGTGCGACGGCGGTGCTTCGGCGTGACATGTGGACCTCCGGGGGAGCACTGGTTGGTGCCGCCGACCCTAGGGACGGCCGGCGCCAGAATCGTCGGAGGTCACGCCGAGCCGCATACGAGCCTGCTCGTATGCGGCTACCTCCCCGGGTCGATGCCGCACGGGGCAGCGCGCCGTTATGGTTCGTGCCATGACCGACGACGGCGCCGACGCCCTGGCGCAGTGGCTGAGGGCCCGGCCGCGGCTCGTGGACTTCACGGTGGCCGCCGTCCTCGTCGCGCTCGGTGCCGGGCAGGTGATGGCCGGGGACGGCGCCGCGACGGCGCTGATCGTCTCGGTCGCCATGACGGCGCCTGTCGCGTGGCGGCGCCGACGGCCCCTGCTGGCCGTCCTGATCGGGTGGTCGGCCCTCTTCGTCGGGGAGGGCCTGGGCGCGGACATCACGAGCCAGGGCTACGCGGCCGTGATCGCGCTCATACTCACCGTCTACTCGGTCGCCGCCTACGCCCCGCTCCGCCGCGCGCTCGTCGGCCTGGTCGCGGCGCTGGCCCTGGTCTGGGGCGCGATCCCGTTCGCCGCGTCACAGACAGTGGCCGACTTCGCGTTCACCGGGCTGATCACGCTCGCGCCCTGGCTCGCGGGCCGCACCATCCGGGACCGACAGCTGCGCATCACCGAGCTGCGACGCCTGGCCCGCGAGCTGGAGCACGAGCGGGAGGAACGGGCCCGTGAGGCGAGGGATGCAGAGCGCTCCCGCATCGCCCGGGAGATGCACGACGTGCTTGCACACACTGTCAGCGTGGTGGTGGTCCAGCTCGGCGCGATCGAGCGCATCATGGAGTCCGATCCGGGCACGGCCCGCTCAGTGGTCGCCTCGGTGCGCGCCACCGCGAAGTCCGCGCTCGGCGAGCTGCGGTTCCTGCTAGGCCTCGATGGCGTTCCCGCGGCCGGGCCTCGTCCTTCCCTGGCCCGGCTCGGCGACCTTGTCGACGACATGCGTGCCGCCGGCGTGCCGGTTGAGCTGACGGTCAGAGGTTCGGTCGGCGGGCTGTCGTCGGCGGTCGACCTGGCCGCCTACCGGATCGTTCAGGAGTCCCTCACGAACGTCATGCGCCACGCCACGGGCGCACCCACCCGTGCCCTCGTGGTAGTGGATGAGGATGCCGTGCGTCTCACGGTCGAGGACGACGGCGCTACCCGGCCCGCGTCGCGGGTACACCCGCCCGGGGCGCCCGAGCGGGCCGGTTACGGCCTGATCGGGATGGCGGAGCGGGCCCGGCTGTGCGGGGGCGACCTTGAGGCCGGGCCCCGGCCGGGCGGAGGCTTCCGCGTTCAGGCGTGGCTGCCCCTGGTACGGGCCGTGAGCGTGGCATGATCCGGATCCTGCTGGCCGACGACCAGTCGCTCGTGCGTGCCGGGTTCCGGCTCATTCTCGAGGCCGAGGAAGATCTCGAGGTCGTGGGCGAGACCGCCGACGGGCGGCAGGCGGTCGCCGCCGCCCGCGAGCTCCGACCGGACCTCGTGCTCATGGACATCCGGATGCCTGTGCTCGACGGGATCGGCGCGACGCGTGAGCTGGCAAGGGCCAGCGCCACGGCCAAGGTCCTGGTACTCACCACCTTCGACGACGATGCCCTCGTCCACGACGCGCTGCGCGCCGGCGCGAGCGGGTTTCTTCTCAAGGACGTGGACCCTCCCGACCTCGTCCAGGCCTGCCGGACCGTCGTCCGTGATGAGGCGCTGCTCGCGCCGGCCATCACCCGGAGGCTCATTGAACGGTTCCTCGCCACCCCGCCGCCGGGCCGCCCGCCGGCTGCGTTCTCCATGCTGACGGCGCGCGAGCTCGAGGTGTTCACGCTGATGGCTCGGGGTCTGAACAACCAGGAGGTCGCCAACCGGCTGGTGATCTCCGCCACGACCGTCCGGACGCATATCACCCGCATACTCGCCAAGCTCGGCCTGCGTGACCGGGTGCACGCCGTAGTCCTCGGCTATGAGTCCGGGCTGGTTCGTCCCGGCGAGGATGCCTGAGCAGATCCAGGTCGGCAGCCACACGTGCAGTTGCCAGCCCTCGTAGGAGATGGTCTGGCCGGTCCACACCGGCCAGAAGAACACCGCCGCCGCGACAGCAAGTCCCACGACGACCCCCACAGCACCCACGCCGCCGGGTTGAGGCGGGTGTCGCCGTCGTCGCTAACGAACAGCGCCAGGGGCAACTCCGGAGGCACCTCGGCTTGACCGCATGGGGTGCCGTCCGCGTGCTCGCAGCCCCTACAGGCCCAGACCTGCTGCCGGTTGAACGTGATCTTTCTGACGGGCTTCCTGGTGCACCCGTGAAGCACTGGCCGCGCTCTGACCGCTCCCGCGCCGGTCAGCCCAGGCGTGCGTGACCGCGTTGACGGCGAGGCCGGCGGTGAAGCTGACCGCGCTGGCCCGTTACGGGCTGGTCTCCAAGGCGCCGACATCTCGACATCGCCTTCAGTTCGACGAACAGCCGCTCGGCGAGCATCTCGTAGACCGACGCCATCTCGTTGGCGTTGCTAAGCCCAGACCCGGCACGCCCAAGTCGCCGCGGCTTTGGAGGCGGCCGGGTTCCACCCGACGCCGAAGGGCCTGCGCATCCGCTCCTGAGCGGGTCGCTCAGAACTCGACCGGGCCGTAGATCGCGGCGGCGGCGCCCGTCGTCATGGCCCAGTAGCGGTCGCCGTAGGACCAGTGCCACCACTCGGTCGGATAGTTGACCAGTCCGACCGCCTCCAGCGCGGTCGAGAGGACCTTGCGGTTCTGCCGCGCGTCCGTGCTGATGTTCGACGCGCCGGTGTAGCAGGCGCCACCGCTCTGCTCCGGGTTGTCGTTCACCGCGGTGCCCATGTCGAGCTCGACGCCGTCGTCGTCGCACAGCGTGAGGTCGACGGCCGCTCCGGCGGTGTGCGGCGCGACCTCGATCGGCGAGACGTACCGGCTGGCGGCGCTGTGCAGCTCTTCGGGCGACATTCCAGGAAATGTCGCCCGAAGCTCGTCCTTGTAGTCCTCGAAGTACTTCCGCTGCAGCGAGGGCGGGCGGTAACCCTCCACGACCACGATGTGGTATCCGGCCGGCAGCAGGGCCTGCGCGTCCTCCAGCCGGGCCAGCACACCTTCCCGCAGATGGGCGTAGGCCCCGGCGTCGTCGGCGAGACGCCCGTCCACGCGGAGCCTGCCGCGGACGTCGCGGAGTGCCTCGCCGCACTCCGCGACGGGAAGGGAGGTGACACGGGGATCGGAGATGAGGACGATGTCAAGCATGGTCAAAAACCTACCCGCTCTCGCGCAGCGCTCGGGGCCGTGGCTTCCCCGGCCCTGACGCACACCCGGGGCCATCTGCGTCTCGATCAGCCCCGTCCGGACCAGCCCAGTACCGGACCAGACCCTCCCCGATCAGGGCCGTACCTGATCAGACCGTGGACGAGAAGACCTGCTCCCTCGCCTGGTCCAGCGCCGCCACCAGGGCGCCGCGCAGGACGGGATTGCCCTCGACCTGGGTGACCGCGACGGCGGGCCGGCTCGGGCAGACCCGGGCCACCGCCTCCTCCACCCGGCGGGCGAGCTCCCATCCCCCGGCCCGCCCGATGTCGCCGCTCAGGACGACGAGCCCGGGGTCGAGCACCACCGCCACCGCCGCCACCCCCACAGCGAGGCGGCCCGCCAGGTCCTCCAGGAAGCCGGAGTTGCCGGTGGCGACCGCCGTACGGACGAGATCGGCGACGGGAGCGGCGGCGAGGCCGTGCCCGGCCGCGATCTCGGCCAGGGCCGTGTTCCCGACCAGCCGCTGGAACGAGCCGGACTGGGGATCCGTGACGTCCGCCGGCAGCGGCTCGCCGGGGACGGGAAGCCAGCCGACCTCCCCCGCGCCGCCGGAGATGCCCCGGTGCAGGCGCCCGCCCAGCATGACGCCGAGCCCCTGGCCGACGCCGGTCCAGAGGACGACGAAGTCGTCCACCCCCATGGCGACGCCGTACGCCTGCTCGGCGAGCGCGACGAGGTTGACGTCGTTCTCGATGACCACGGATTCGCCGAGGCCGGCCCGCAACCCCGCGAGGACGCCGACGTGCCAGGCGGGCAGGTCGAACGAGTAGCGCACGTCACCCGTGGCGGGATCCACCACGCCGCGCGTCCCGATCACGAAGCATCGCAGGCGGGCCAGGTCGACGCTCGCCGTCGCGCAGGCGCGGAGCACGGCGTTGCGCACGATCCCCACGGGGTCGGCGGCCTCGGTCGGGTCGACGGTCACCTCCGCCATGACCTCGCCGGTGATGTCGGCCACGGCCGCGGTGACGCTGTCCGGCAGCACCTCAAGAGCGGCCACGTACGCGCTGGTCGGATCGACGGCGTAGAGCGCGGCGTTCGGGCCGCGGCCCCCCGGCCGCTCACCGGCCGTGGTCACCAGCCCCCGCTCCTCCAGTCGAGCCAGCAGCTGGCCGGAGGTGACCCGGGAGAGCCCGGTGAGTTCTCCCAGCTCGCCGCGGGTCAGCGGACCGTGCGCGACAAGCAGCTCCAGCGCGGCCCGGTCGTTCATCTGGCGCAGCAGCCGGGGTGTGCCCGGTCGTAGTGACACCGGCCGCGCCTCCTCTCTCGTCACGATCCGCTAACGGCATGTTTTTTTTAATAAAGTTTATTGTTAGTTTAGCGGCAGCCGCCCCGGAGGCAAGCGATCAGGCCACGGGACGCGCCAACCGAGCGCCACCCCGACATGAAGCCGGGAAGGGAGAAACCCAACGTGAAGTTCGTGAAGATCGCGGCCGCCACCACCGCGACCGCCGCTTTGGCCCTGGGTCTCGCCGCTTGCAGCAGCGAGGACAAGCCCGCGACGCAGCAGACCACCGCCGCGTCCGACGCCGCATCCGGCCCCAAGTACGCCGGGCAGACCCTCACCGTGTGGCGCCTCGGCGCTCCCACTGAGGTCTCCGACAAGTACATGGCCGACCTGGGCGCCAAGTTCAAGGAGGTCACCGGCGCGGAGGCCACGGTCCAGTACATCCCGTGGCCCGACGCCCAGAAGAAGTGGACCGCCGCGCTCGCCGGCGGCGAAGGCCCGGACGTCACCGAGTTCGGCAACGACCAGGTCGCCGCGTGGGTGCAGCAGGAGGCGCTCGCCGACATCACCGACCTGACCAAGGGCGACGCCGATCTGCAGCAGATCCCGCAGAACCTGTGGAGCTACGAGACCATCGACGGCAAGATCTACGCGGCGCCCTGGGGCGGCGGCACCCGCGCCGTGCTGTATCGCAAGGACTGGTTCGACAAGCTCGGCATCTCCGTGCCGACGAGCTGGGACGAGCTGGTCGCCGCGGCCAAGAAGATCGTCGAGAAGCAGGGCAAGGACGTGGACGGCTTCGCCTTCAACGGCGGGTCGGACGCCAACATGTCGCTCTCGCCGTTCGTCTGGTCGGCCGGCGGCGACTTCGCCGCGTTCGAGGGCGGCAAGTGGGTCGGCAAGCTGACCGAGCCCGCCTTCAAGGAGGGCTTCCAGTTCTACACGGACCTGGTCGCCAAGGACGGCGTCTCCGGCAAGGGCCGCCTGACCCAGAACTCCGTCGACATCTCGCAGCGCTTCGCCGCGGGCAAGGTCGGCATGTACGTCACCGGCGGCTGGGACATCGCCGCCATCAAGGAGCAGAGCAAGGGCAAGATCGACGAGTCGAAGATGGCGTTCTTCTCGCTCCCCGCGAAGGACGGCAGCGGCCCGGCCCCGGCCTTCCAGGGCGGCAACGACATCGCCATCTGGAAGGACGCCAAGAACCCCGAGCTGGCCGCCGAGTATCTGAAGCTCGCCGCGGGCAAGGAGTTCGGCGTCCGGTACGCCAAGGAGGGCGGCCTGCTTCCGCTCTACCCGGACGCGCTCGCCGAGATGGGCAACGACCCGGCGCAGAAGCCGTTCACCGACACCTTCAAGGTCGCGAAGGGCTTCCCCGCCAGCCCGAACTGGGCCGAGGCCAACGACACCAAGGCGGTGCTGCAGAACGCGGCCCGCTCGGTGATCGACGGCAAGAAGAGCGTCGACCAGGCTCTGGCGGACGCCAACACCGAGCTCGAGACGATTCTCAACCAGTAACGCCATGACGACTCACACGTCGACAGCGGCCCGGGGCGGAGGGAACTCCTCCGCCCCGGCGCGGCGCCCGCGACAATCACCGCGCAGATCCAGCGGGCTCCCCGACTGGGTCGTTCCGTACGTCCTGCTCCTGCCCGGGCTCCTGGTCATCGCGGCGCTGCTGCTCTACCCGCTGTACCAGATAATCGACATGTCCTTCCACAAGGTCGGGCTGGCGCAGATCAAGGCGATCAACCCGCGCCCCGCGGAGTTCGTGGGGGTGGACAACTACACCCACATCTTCGAGTCCGACCTGTTCTGGCCGTCGCTGCGGAACACCATCCTGTTCGCCGCCGTCACGGTCGCCCTGACGCTGATCCTCGGAACGCTCGTCGGCCTGCTGCTCAACAAGCTCGGCAAGAAGATGTCGATGCTCGTCATCGTCGGCATCATGGCCGCCTGGGCGACCCCGCCCACCGCGCAGAGCGTGGTCTGGAAGTGGATGTTCGACTCGGACTCCGGCGTGGTGAACTGGTCGCTGAACCTGGTCCCCACCTGGCTGTCCGAGCTGGTCTTCGGGGTCTCCGACTGGAGCGGGCACCCCTGGTTCAACAGCACGATCACCATCTACTTCGTGTTCGTCGTCATGGTGGTCTGGGGGGCCTTCCCGTTCATCGCGGTGTCGGTCCTGGCCGGTCTGAAGAGCATCCCCAGCGAGCTGTACGAGGCCGCCCAGATGGACGGCTCCGGCCCGTTCACCACGTTCAGGAAGGTCACCTTCCCGCTGCTCAAGCCGGTGTTCTCGGTTCTGATGGTGCTGTCCATCATCTGGGACTTCAAGGTCTTCACCCAGCTCTACCTGTTGGGTGGCGGCACCGTGAACCGGGACGCGTTCAACCTCTCCCTGTGGAGCTACGCCGAGGCGTTCAGCAACCCGCCGAAGATGGGCATCGGCGCCGCGATCGCCGTCGTGCTGACGGCCATCCTGATGGTGATCACCTTCGTGTACGTCCGGCAGATCGTGAAGACGGAGGACGACATCCGATGAACGACGGCCTGACCCGCAAGCGTCTCGGGCGCGCCGCGCTCAACGGAGCCGGGATCGTCGTGTTCCTGTTCGCGGTGTTCCCCGTCTACTGGATGGTCTCCACCGCGTTCAAGCCGAACGATCAGATCTTCACCACCGAGTTCATCCCGTTCCCCAGCCCGCCGTCGCTCGACCACATCTCCCGGGTGTTCACCAAGGGCGTCGCCGGGCACTCGATCTGGCAGTACCTGCTGAACAGCGCGATCGTGGCGGTCAGCGCCGTCGTGCTCGGCGCGGTCTTCGCGCTGCTCGCCGCGACCGCGGTGGCCAGGTTCCGGTTCCGGTTCCGCACCTCGTTCCTGATCCTGCTGCTGATCGTGCAGATGGTGCCCGCCGAAGCCCTGCTGATCTCGCTGTTCACCATGGTGAAGCGGCTCGGCATGTACGACCAGCTCATCGGCTTGGTCGTGATCAACGTCGGGCTCACCCTGCCGTTCTCCGTCTGGATGCTGCGCACGTTCGTCGCCGCGGTGCCCAAGGAGGTGGAGGAGGCGGCCTGGATCGACGGCGCCAGCCGGTTCTCGACCTTCTGGCGGGTGCTGTTCCCGCTGGTGGCCCCCGGCCTGGTCGCGACCAGCATCTTCTCGTTCATCACCACCTGGAACGAGTTCGCCTACGCATTGACGCTGATCAACGACCAGGGCAAGTACACGATGCCGGTGGCGCTGCAGTTCTTCGTCGGCCAGCGGTCGACGGACTGGGGCGGGATCATGGCCGCCTCGACCCTGATGACCATCCCGGTCCTCATCTTCTTCCTCCTGGTGCAGCGGCGCATGGTCTCCGGACTCGTCGCCGGCGCCGTCAAGGGCTGAACCCGCCCTCCACCACTCCGCGCTGAACCATCAGCGCCGATCCACACCATCTCGTACGGCTCCGGCACGCCGCGGGAGCCGTACCACGACCATCATGGAGCCGAAGACAGCCATGTCCGACTACTCCGCGAGCATCGGCGACCGGGGGCTATACCGTCTCGCGGCCGGCACGTTGCTCGTCGCCTTCCCCGGCACGACCGCCCCTGACTGGGTTCTCCACGAACTGGAGAACGGCCTCGGCGGTGTCACCCTCTTCGGATTCAACGTGGCGAGCCCCGAGCAGCTCGCCGAGCTCACCGGGCGGCTGGGCAGCGCCGGCAGACCGGTGATCTCGCTCGACGAGGAAGGTGGGGACGTCACCCGCATCGCCTACCACACCGGCAGCCCGTACCCGGGCAACGCGGCGCTCGGCGCCGTCGACGACGTCGAGCTGACCGAGCGGGTCTACCGCTCCATCGCCTCCGACCTCGCCAGGTCCGGCGTCAACCTCGACATGGGACCCGTGGCCGACGTCAACACCGCGGACGACAACCCGGTGATCGGCACCCGTTCCTTCGGCTCGTCCACCGACCTGGTCGCGCGGCACACCGTGGCCGCCGTGCGCGGGCTCCAGGCGCTCGGGATCGCCGCCTGCGTCAAGCACTTCCCCGGGCACGGGGCCACCCGGCAGGACTCCCACCTGGAGATCCCCCAGGTCGACGTCCCGCGTGACCTGCTCTGGCGGCGCGAACTGACGCCCTTCCGGGCCGCCATCGACGCGGACACCAAGGCGATCATGACGGCGCACGTGGCGGTCCCCCACCTCACCGGTACGGCTCCCGCCACGCTGTCGCCCGCCGCGCTGACCACCCTGCTCCGCGAGGAGATGGGCTACGACGGCGTGGTGATCTCCGACGCCCTCGACATGCACGCGATCACCAAGAGCGTCGGCCTGGGCGGCGGTGCCGTACTGTCCCTGGTGGCGGGCTCGGACCTGCTCTGTCTCGGGCCGCTGCCCACCCACGAGGAGATCCGCGGCATCCTGGACGAGATCACCCGCGCGGTGGGCGACGGCCGCCTGCCGCTCGCCCGTCTCGAAGAGGCCGCCGACCGCGTGGCACGGCTGCGCGAGTGGTTCGCCGTGGCCCGCGAGGAGGCGGCGGAGAGCAACGTCATCGGCCTGGACGCCGCCCGGCGCGCCGTCACCCTCTCCGGATCGACGGCGCCTCTGGTCGATCCGTTCGTGATCGAGGTGGACACCCCGCCGACGATCGCGGTCGGCGACGTCCCCTGGGGCGTCGCGCCGTGGCTGCCGGAGGCTGAGATCGTCCGGATCAAGCCGGACGAGGCCCAGCCCGCCGCGCTGCTCAGCCGCGCCGAGGGCCGCTCGCTGGTCATCGTGGTCAAGGACGCGCACCGGTACCCCCGGAGCCGCGACCTCGTCTCCGCCCTTCTCGCCGGCCGCCCCGACGGGGTGGTGGTCGAGATGGGGCTGCCCGTCTGGCGACCCCAGGCGGCGGCGTACATCGCGACCTATGGGGCCGCGCGGGCCAACGCCCAGGCGGCCGTGGAGCTACTGACGGCGTAGCCACCCGCCCCAGATGTCCTCCGGCACAGAGTCCGGCACAGAGACCGGCACAGACGCCCGGCCCCGCCCACCGAGCGCGGGCCGGGCGTTCCCGTGTGCCCAACGCTTCCCACGTTCCGACCACATGGCCGACGGCCGCGTGTCAGGAACCTAAGACGCGAAGATCTCCTCACGGGCCTGCTCAAGCGCGGCCAGGACCGCGCCGCGCAACACCGGGTTGCCCTCGAGCTCGGTGGTGACCACCTGGGGCCGGATCAGGCAGATCCGCGCGACGGCCTCCTCGACCCGCGAGGTCAGACCGGCTCCTCCGGCCCGGCCGACCTCTCCGGCGAGGACCACCAGCCCGGGGTCGAGCACCACGCAGACCGACGCGACGCCCAGGGCCAGGCGGGAGGCGATCTCGTCCAGCAGAGGGGCGCCGCGCTCCCCGGCCTCCACCGCCGCCGTCACGCATTCGGCGGCGCCGCCGCCGACGAAGCCGTACTCGCGGGCCAGTTCGGTGACCGCCTCGGCGCTGACCAGGGACTGCAGGCCGCCGGCGAGCGAGGGCAGCCGTCCTGGCGTGGCCTTCACGGTCTCGGCCAGCGGAACACCCGGCACCGGAAGGTAGCCGATCTCGCCCGCGCTGCCGGACCTGCCCCGGTGCAACCGGCCGCCCAGGACGACGGCGAGACCGATGCCCCGGCCCACCCAGACGAGCACGAAGTCCTCGACGTCCCGGGCCGCCCCGCTGGCACGTTCCGCGACCGCGACGAGGTTGACGTCGTTCTCGATGGTGACCTCGCGGCGCAGATCCCTGGCCAGCGCCTCGTGGATGCCCTCATGCCAGTGCGGCAGGTCGAAGGAGAACCGCACGTCGCCGGTCCGCGGGTCCACCACGCCGGGGGTGCCGATGACGACGCCGCGCAGCCGTGACAGCGCCACCTTGGCCGACCTGCACGCCTTCACGACGGCGTTGTGGACGGCGGCGACGGGATCGTCGTGCGCGCTCGGCTCCGCGGTGACCTGGGCGATCACCTTGCCGTTGATGTCGGCGATCGCCGCCGTGACCAGATCGGGACCGACGTCCAGGCCCGCGACGTACCCACACGACGGGACCACGCCGTACAGCGCGGCGTTGGGCCCCCTGTTGCCCGCCTGTTCCCCGACGACCTCGACGAGGCCGCGCTCCTCCAGCCGCGCGAGGGTCTGCGAGGCAGTGACCTTGGACAGCCCGGTCAGCTCGCCGATCTGGCCCCGGGTCAGCGGGCCGGAGGCGAGCAGCAACTCCAGCGCGGCCCGGTCGTTGATCTCCCGCAGCAGCCTTGGAACGCCAGGACGCCGCTCCATGGTCCTACTTTCCATGATCGCCCCCGAAGATCATTTACAAGGTGCGCACGCGTCCGGTCAGCAAAGTTTCCTGTCAGCTTAGCGATCAGGCCCCCCTGCCGCATCGGGCGGAAACCGCCGGATGCCGGGCTATTGCCCTCCCACACCAGAAGCACGAGGATCGCTCATGTCTTCGATAGAGGAGAGCGCATGGCCGGACAGGTCACCGATCACCGCGACACCCCCACGATGCGGCGGATTCCTCCTCAGATCGGGACTGCGGCCGCCATCGCTCTGGGCGTGCTCCTGCTGACCGACACGCTGCGGGTTTTCCTGCCCTCACTGATCACCTTGTACGGCAGGGCCGGCGACACCCCGCCGGAACAGATGGGGATCTTCGCCGCGCTGTGGTTCGCGCTGCCCTTCGCCGCCATCCCGGTCGCGCGCCTCACCGGCGCCCGCCCGATCCAGATCTGCGGCGCCGTCCTCCTCATCGTGGCCCGGCTCGTCCTGCAGGCGGCCGACGGCGGCGATCTCCAGCTCTACGTCTCCGCGATCGGCGTGTGCGCCGGCCTCCTCTTCCTGTACGGCACCGCCCGCACGGCCGCACGTGAGGCGGTCCCCGTGGGCCTGGCCGCCGGGCTGGCGATCTCAACGATCGCGCACCTCCTGCTCGACCGGATGGACCTGGTCTGGCGGGACGGCCCGCTCCCCTGGCTCGCCGTCGCGGCGGTCTGCGCCGCCTTCCTCGCGTCCGTACGGCTCTCGCCCCCGTCAGGCGACCTCGCCCCCGCGCCCGTGTGGTTCCTGGCCGGACCGGCCCTCCTGTTGCTGGGCATGACCTCGGGCGGCTTCGCCTTTCCTTTCGCGTTCATCGGCGTGGTCCTCCAGGTCGTCGCCCTGTGCTGGGGCGTCGTGACCGCGCGCACCGCCCGATGGGGCTGGTGGAGCGTCATCCTCGTTCTGGCGACCCTGCTCTGGGCCGACGCACCGGCCTCGCCGCCCTCTCTCCTCGTCCCCCTGGCACTGGGCGCGTGCCTACGCTTCTGCGCGTGCGCCGCCACGCCCCCTGGCCGTCCTCCTCGCGCCGGCGTCGCCGCACTCGGCGGCATGGTGGTGTTCCTGGTCGCCACGTTCCTCTACTACGCGGCCTACGACACCGACCTCGGATTCCCCAACCTGGTGATCCCTGCCGCGGTGGCCGCGCTGGTGGCCGGCACGAGCGCGAAGGTCTCCCGGCGCCGCCTCCTCGTCCCCATCGCGTGGCCGTCCAGGAAGTGGCTGCCGTTCGCCCTGGGGCTGGGCCTGGTCACCGGACTGCTCACCTGGCATCCGGAGCCCGACCGGCGCGAAGCGGCTCAGCCCGAGTTCACCCTCATCACGTACAACATCAGGATGGGCTTCGGCCTCAAAGGACGGCTCGACCTGGACCGGATCGCCGACTGGGCCCGCGCGCAGCACCCGGACGTGGTGCTGCTCAGCGAGGTGGACCGGGGATGGATGCTCAACGGCGGCCACGACGACCTGGCCCGGATCGCCAAGGGCCTCGGCATGCGGTACTACTTCGCTCCCGCGGCCGACCCGCTCTGGGGCGACGCGCTGCTCACGAACCTTCCGGTCGAGGAGATCGCCTCGCACCCTCTGGGCCGGCACGACTACCCCACCGGCGCCCAGGCCCAGGCGATCGTGCTCACTGTCAGCGGCAAGGAGGTCGGGATCGTGAACACCCATCTCCAGGCGCCGCCCGGCCAGGCTCCCGAAGTGGCGGCGATCGTACGGAACCTCACCGCCGGAAACTCCGCGACGAGCGCGGGAACCCTGGAAAACCCCGTGTCCACGGCGGGACACGCCGGAGTGGCACGACCGGTGCTCCTGGCGGGGGACCTCAACACCACGCCGGACGACCCCGAGATGCGGATCCTCTCGGCTGCCGGGGTGTCCGACCCGCTGCTCGCGCTGGGAAACCCGCCCACGTCTCCGGCCGAGGCTCCGGAGGAGCGTATCGACCACGTGCTCATCTCCCCGGGACTCCAGGCGGTCGAGGCCCGGGTGCCGCGGGTGCCCTTCTCCGACCACCTTCCGGTCGTCGTACGGCTCCGCCTCGACTGACGGCGGGTTGACGGCGGCGCTGACGGCGGGGCTGACGACAGCGCTGACGACATGGCGCGAGGCGGCGTCGAACCACTGCCAACCAGGCGGGATAATCGACTACATGCGACTTTCTGCCCGTGTTGACTACGCTCTCCGTGCCGCCGCCGAGCTCGCCGCCGCGGGTGAGGGACCAACAACCGTGGGCGAGCTCGCCAAGGGTCAGGACATGCCTCCCAAATACCTGGAGAACATTTTGCTCCAGATGCGCCGCGCCGGACTGGTTCGCGGTCAGCGCGGCCCGGAAGGCGGCTACGTCCTGGCCCGGCCGGCCGACAAGATCTCCCTGGCCGACGTGATAAGGGCGGTGGACGGCCCGCTGGCCAACGTGCGCGGCGAGCGCCCGGAGCACGTGGGCTACACGGGAGCGGCCGAAGCGCTGCAGCAGGTGTGGATCGCGTTGCGCGCCAGCGAGCGGGCCATCTTGGAAGAGGTCACGCTGGAGCAGATCGCCAAGGGTGAGCTGCCCGCGCGGGTCACCGACCTCACGGCCGACCCGTCCGCCTGGAACTCGCACACGCCGGTCTGACATGCCCGAGGGCGACGCGGTCTACCGGGCGGCGAAGCGGCTGCGCCGGGCGCTCGACGGCCGGGTGCTCACCCGATCGGACTTCCGGGTGCCCCGGCACGCCACCGCCGACCTGCGTGGCCGTGCCGTCCTCGGGACCGTCTCCCGTGGAAAGCACCTGCTCACCCGGGTGGAGGGCGGCCTCACGATCCACACTCACCTGCGGATGGACGGCGCCTGGCGGGTCGTTCCCGCGGACCGGCCCGCGCCGCGCGGCGACGTCGTACGACTCATCCTCGCCAACGCGGAGTGGCAGGCCGTCGGGACGAAGCTGGGCGTGGTCGATCTGCTGCGCGGCGACCGGGAGGACCGGGTCGTCGGCCATCTCGGGCCCGACCTGCTCGGCCCCGACTGGGACGCGGCCGCGGCCGTACGGAATCTGCGCGGGGTGTCGGAGACCACCATCGGAGAGGCGCTACTCGATCAGCGGAACCTGGCGGGGATCGGCACGATCTGGCGGGCCGAGACGCTTTTTCTCGCGCGTCTGTCGCCGTGGCGGATGGTCGGATCCATGTCGGCGGATGAACTCGAGAACCTGGTCACACTCGCCCACCGGCTCATGGAGGCGAGCAAGGACGCTCCGGCACCGGTCACCACGGGTGACGCTCGGCCCGGACGGGCGTTCTATGTGTACGGCAGGGCACGCCGCTCCTGCCGGCGTTGCGGGAACCCGGTCAGCGTTGGGGAACTCGGGCCGCAGCCCTACGAACGATTGATCTTCTGGTGCCGCTCCTGTCAGGGAGATTAGGCGGCGACCATGTCCTTGACCTCGGGGAAACCGTCGAACTCGGGGCCGGGAAGGCCACCGGGAACGGTCTCCGGAATCGGCAGCCGCTCGTGCTCGGGCATGTCGGCCAGGACCGGGGCATGCTGGAGCTCGGCAAGCGCGAACTGGTCGGAAACCTCACGAAGCACCTGCGAGAGCGGAACACCGAGGGCGCCGCAGATCGAGGCGAGCAGCTCCGAGGACGCCTCCTTCTGACCGCGCTCCACCTCGGACAGGTAACCGAGTGAGACACGCGCCAGGGTGGAGACCTCACGCAGGGTGCGGTTCTGCCGCACCCGCAGCCGCCGCAGCACATCACCGAGCAGCTGACGCAGCAGGACCATCTGTCGCTCCCTCCCGAGCGCAGGCGTCTTCACGGCGCTCCGCGCGGTCGGTTCATATCGCCCGTTCTTCGAACGCCCTTCGTACATAGTCCTCGCCGTCATCATTGGTTCGTTCGGCCCTTTCCCCGGCCGCTTTCCGGACTTGCTCCTCGCCGATGGCTCACGGACCTCACTCACAGCTCCACCGTACCCGTATCGAGCGACACCGCGGCAGACCGTCGTGAGCATGTTCGCTGGTGACGTAACGCGGTAATCACCCCGATTGTTCCCCCAAATTTGCTTCTAGCACACCTCTCAGCAGCTCCAAGGCCTCCTGGGCCGTGGCCTCGCGAATCCGCTCCCTGGACCCGTTCAACATCATGTTCCGGTGCCAGACGCGGCCCTCCGGACCGCAGACCGCGGCATACACGGTGCCGACCGCCTTGCCGTCCTGCATGTCAGGGCCGGCCACGCCCGTGACGGCCAGGCCGTAGTCGGACTCCGTGAGATCACGGACTCCCTTGGCCATGGCGGCCGCGACATCCGGGTGCACGGCGCCTTCCCGCTCCAGCAGGTCGGCCGGCACCCCGAGCAGCTTGATCTTCAGTTCGGTCGCGTAGGCGATCACGCCGCCGCGGAATGCGGCCGAGGCGCCCATCGGATCGGTCAGCGCGGCCCCGATCAGACCACCCGTCAGCGACTCGGCCACCGCGGCGGTGGCCCCCTGCCGGACCAGCAGCGACAGGATCTGTCCTGCGGCGAAGCCCCTCACTCGGCGCGCGACCTCCTCGCCACCTGGCGCAGCCGGACCGCCCGGACCACGTAGTCGACACCCGTGCCGACGGTGACGGCCAGCGCCAGTCCCATCAGCAGCCACCGGACCAGGTCCGGTGCCTGCGGCAGGATGTAGAACGCGATCGCCGCGATCTGCAGGACGGTCTTCACCTTCCCGCCGTAGCTGGCCGGAATCACGCCGTGCCGGATGACTATGAACCGGAGCAGGGTCACCCCCGCCTCCCTGGCGATGATCACGTTGGTGATCCACCAGGAGATCTCACCGAGGAGCGACAGGCTCACCAGTGCGGCACCGATCAGAGCCTTGTCGGCGATCGGATCCGCGATCTTACCGAAGTCGGTGATCAGGCCGTATCTGCGGGCCAGCCACCCGTCGAGCTGGTCGGTCAGCGAGGCGATCAGGAAGACCGCGAGGGCGGCGTACCGCCAGCCCTCCCCGTCCATGAAGAGGAACGCCGTGAAGACCGGAACGATCATCAGCCGCGCGATGGTCAGAGCGTTCGCGATGTTCCATGTGCTGACCAGGCGGACGGGAGCCTCGGCCGGCTCGGCGATCCGGGTCGCCTGCGGCTCCGGGACGATCTCCGGCGGGCTCGCCGCGCTCACCGGCGGCTCGCTGCGCTCGGTCATGGACCGGCCTTGATCCGGGCGATCAGGTCAACCCCCTCCGAGTCGACGGCGACGGCGGGGACGATCTGCCCGGGCACCAGGCCGATGCCCTGGACGGTGACCGAACCGTCCACCTCCGGCCCCTGGTGGGCCGCGCGCCCCTCGTAGCCGCCGTCTCCCAGATCCTCCTCGATGAGGACCTCGAGGTCGGTGCCGATGCGCTCCTCCGCCCGCTGGGCGACGAGCTCCTCGGCCAGCTCGGACAGCGCGGCGACCCGCTCGTCCACGATCTCCTGGTCGAGCTTGCCGTCGAAGGAGGCCGCCTCCGTGCCTTCCTCGTCGGAATAGCCGAAGACGCCGATGACGTCGAGCCTGGCCTCCTCCAGGAAGGCGACCAGCTCGTCGAAGTGCTCCTGGGTCTCGCCCGGGAAGCCCACGATGAAGTTCGAGCGCACGCCCGCCTCGGGAGCGCGCTCGCGGATCTGCTCCAGCAGGTCGAGGAACCGCCGGGGGTCGCCGAACCGCCGCATCCGCCGCAGCACCGGCCCGCTGGCGTGCTGGAACGACAGGTCGAAGTACGGCGCCACGCCCTCGGTCGAGGCGATCACGTCCAGCAGGCCGGGCCGCAGCTCGGCCGGCTGGAGGTAGCTGACCCTGACCCGCTCGATGCCGTCGGTCGCGGCCAGCCGGGGCAGCAGTGCCTCCAGCGCCCTCAGGTCACCCAGGTCCTTGCCGTAGGACGTGGAGTTCTCGCTGACCAGGACGAGCTCCTTGACGCCCTGCTCGGCCAGCCAGCGGGCCTCCGCGAGCAGGTCCTCGGGGCTCCTGGAGACGTACGCGCCGCGGAAGGCCGGGATGGCGCAGAAGCTGCACCGCCGGTCGCAGCCGGAGGCGAGCTTCAGCGAGGCCACCGGTCCGCCGCTGAGCCGCTTGCGCAGCATGCGCGGCCCGCTGGCCGGGGCCAACCCCTCGGGCAGATCGCCGCCGTGGCCGGGGATCTGGGCTCGTGCCGCCTGACGCTCGACCGGGCTGATCGGCAGCAGCAGGCGGCGGTCGCGCGGCGTGTGCGGCTTCAGCGCACGGCCGGCCACGACGTCGTCAAGCCGCTCCCCGATCGAGGCGTAATCGTCGAAGGAGATCACCGCGGCGGCCTCGGGGAGCGCTTCGGCGAGCTGGTCGCCGTAGCGCTCCGCCATGCATCCGGCCGCCACGACCTTGGCGCCGGAGTCCGCCGCCGCGAGCAGCGTGTCGATCGAATCCTTCTTCGCCGAATCGATGAAGCCACAGGTGTTGACGACGATGACGTCGGGGGCGTCATCGCCCATCTGCCAGCCTGCGGCTTCAAGGCGTGCGGCCAGCTCTTCGGAGTCCACCTCGTTGCGCGCGCAACCCAGGGTGACCAGCGATACGGTTCGGCGAGAAGACATGATGAAACTACGGTATCGGGAGTCGACCCCTAACGGGGACCCGGGACTCCCGGCCCGTAGGTGCGCCGCAGCATCTCTCCCTTCTTGCCCGGCGTGCCGAGGTCCTTGCCGTTGACCTCGAGACGGACTGCCCCCGCGTCACCGAAGACGACTTTGACCTGGTCACGGGCCTTCCAGGTGGAGGTCTTACCCTTCGCGACGGTGCCCTGGAAGAGCTGGTGGCCCGCCCCGTCCTTGACGTCGAGCCAGGACGACCTCTTCGCGATGACCGTGAGCACGACCATGTCGCTCGCCGCCTTCGCCGCGTCGTGCTCGGCCGCGGGGGCCTTCCTGCTGTGCGCCGCCGTCTCCTGGACGGCATCGCCGGAACCGCCGAGCAGCCGGACGATCCCGAAGATCACGGCGACTGCCAGCGCGAGCGCGAGCGCCACGGTCCAGTTGGGCGTCCTGCGCCCGCGTATGCCGAGTGATCGTCCGGCCTTGAACACGCTCGCCGCGCGTACCGGTATGACGGACCCGCCGCGGAGATCGTCGTACTGCCTGACCATCTCGTCGGGGTCCAGCCCGACCGCTCTGGAGATCGCGCGGAGGTGCCCGCGCACGTAGAACTCGCCTCCGCAGAGCGAGAAGTCGTCCCGCTCCATGCCCTCGATTATGGTCTCGCGTATGCGCGTGCGCTGGCTGAGCTGACTGACCGTCATGCCCATCCGCTCTCGCGCCTCCGCCAGAGCTTCGCCAATGCTCATAGCTTCCGCCCCCCGAAACGGCTACGCCCGGAACCATACCCCGTCATCGACGTTGCGTAGTTGGTCCCATTCAACCAGTAGTCGATCCATGGCGGCACAACGGGGGCACCCCGCACGGTAATTTCCCGGCTACTCTCCGCGCAGGTCGGCGAGCAGTCCCGGCAGGTCATCCGGCTTGACCAGGACCTCGCGGGCCTTGGACCCCTCGCTCGGGCCGACGACATTTCGACTCTCCAGCAGGTCCATCAACCGGCCCGCCTTCGCGAAGCCCACCCGAAGCTTGCGCTGGAGCATCGACGTCGAGCCGAACTGGGTCGAGACGATCAGCTCGGCCGCCTGGATCAGCACGTCGAGGTCGTCGCCGATCTCCTCGTCGACCTCGCGCTTGGCCGCCGCGGGCGCCGACACGTCCTCGCGGTACTCGGCCTGCATCTGCGCCCGGCAGTGCGCGACGACCTCGGCGATCTCCTTCTCCGAGACGAACGCGTTCTGCAGCCGCATCGGCTTGCTCTTGCCCATCGGCAGGAACAGCGCGTCGCCCTGGCCGACCAGCTTCTCCGCGCCCGGCTGGTCCAGGATGACCCGGGAGTCCGCCAGCGAGGAGGTCGCGAACGCCAGCCGGGAGGGCACGTTCGCTTTGATCAGACCGGTGACCACGTCCACCGACGGCCGCTGCGTGGCGATCACCAGGTGGATGCCGGCCGCGCGGGCCAGCTGGGTGATCCGGACGATCGAGTCCTCCACGTCCCTGGGGGCGACCATCATCAGGTCGGCGAGCTCGTCCACGATCACCAGCAGGTACGGGTACGGCTGGTAGACGCGCTCGCTGCCCGGCGGCGGCACGAGCTTGCCCGCCCGCACCGCCTTGTTGAAGTCGTCCACATGCCGGAAGCCGCTGGCCGCGAGGTCGTCGTAGCGGCGGTCCATCTCGCCGACGACCCATTCGAGGGCCTCGGCGGCCTTCTTCGGGTTCGTGATGATCGGCGTGATGAGGTGGGGGATGCCCTCGTACGCGGACAGCTCGACCCGCTTGGGGTCGACCAGCACCATCCGCACCTCGTCCGGCGTGGACCGCATCATGATCGACGTGATCAGCCCGTTGATGCAGGTGGACTTGCCCGCGCCGGTCGCGCCCGCGATGAGGATGTGCGGCATCTTGGCCAGGTTGGCCACGATCGTGTTGCCCTCGACGTCCTTGCCCAGCCCCACGATCATCGGGTGGTGGTCGGCCTGGGCCACCTGAGACCTCAGCACGTCGCCGAGTGAGACGAGGTCCTTGTCGGTGTTGGGGATCTCCACCCCGATCGCCGACTTGCCGGGGATCGGGGAAAGGATCCGGACATCCGCCGACTTGACGGCGTAGGCGATGTTCTTGGTCAGCGCGGTGACCTTCTCCACCTTGACCGCCGGCCCCAGCTCGATCTCGTAGCGGGTCACGGTCGGCCCCCGGGTGAAACCGATCACCTGCGCGTCGATGTTGAACTGCTCCAGCACGCTGGTCAGCGCGTTCACCACGATCGTGTTGGCCTTCGTCTGCGGCTTGGGGGCCGATCCCACGCGCAGCATCTGCGTGTCCGGCAGGGTGTACGGCCCGGCCTGCGGTGAGAGGACGAGCTGCTCGACCTTGCGCGGCGCCGGGGTGGGCTGCGGCGGCGGGGTCGGCGCCTTGCCCGGAGCGACGGCGGGCTCCGCCTCGTCGTCGACCAGTCCGGGAACGATCTCCGGCGCGTGGTCGGCGCGCCGGCCCCCGTCCTCGGAGAGCACGGGGGTGTCGTACGGCTTGATGTTGTCGCCGACCTCGGCCTCCCCCTCGGGGGCGCCCGCCTTCTTCCGCGGGCGCTTCGGCCGTGACTGCGGCTTGGTCGTGCCACTCGCCGCGGACTCCTCCGGCCGCTGGAAGAGCATGTGCCGGATCTCGGTGAGGCGCTCGGGGACGCGGTGGACCGGGGTGGCGGTGATGACCAGGACGCCGAAGCCGGACAGCATCAGGAGCAGCGGGATCGTGATGAACGCGGGCAGGATGCTCGACGGCGGGGCGGAGACGAGGAAGCCCAGCATGCCACCGGCCTCGGAGATCTTGTCCATGCCGTCGTTCGCACCCCCGGAGGGGTACGGCGTGCCGTGCGCCACGTGGACGATCCCGAGGATGCCGGCGAGGAGCGCCGCCCATCCGATGCCCATCCGGCCGGTCTCCGCGTTCTGGTCGGGGTGGCGCAGGAACCGCCAGGCGAGCAGCCCGAGCAGGAACGGGACCGCCCAGGTCAGCGTGCCGACGGTGCCGCGTACGACCGCGTCGACCACCTCGGCGACACCGGTCTTGGTTTGCCGCCAGGTCATCGCGGCGACCACGATCGCGCCCGCGAGCGCCGAGAGGCCGAGACCGTCGCGGCGGTGCGCCGGGTCGAGGTCGCGGGCGCCCTGCCCGAGAGCGCGTGCGGCACTGCCCATGCCGTGCGCGACCAGCGACCAGAGGCCGATCACCAGCCTGCCGATCATCAGGAAGACCCAGCTGACGGGATCCTGACCGGTCGCGACCGGGCGCTTCTGGGCGGGGCGGGAACCGGACCCGGATCGGCCGCGGGACCCCGCCGGAGTCCGCTTGGCGGGAGCCGGGCGGGACCCGGTTCGCGGCGTGGGACGTTTCCCTGAACCCTTGCCGGACGTACGGGTGGCCATGATGCCGAAGGTACTCGCGAGACTCACCGATTTCCCGGAGGCACGCCGAAAGGAGCTCCAGGCCGGTCAGCTCTCCACGGTGCGGCCTCCGAGCCAGGCGTGGTCGGGGTCGGCGGGGTCGAGCTCGGGCAGCCCGGCGGCGTAGACCTCGGCGTCGTCCCGCGGGTGGTACCCGAGGGCACGGCCCGGCTCCAGGTCGAGCCACCCCCGCGTATTGGCCGAGACGCCCCACACCAGGGCGTAGATCAGGCCGGGGGTCGTGAGGCAGGCGTGCGCCAGCCGCACCATGTCCCCCGGACTCAGCCAGGTGGACAGCGCCCGGGCGTCGGGCGGGCGCGGTTCGAAGGAGCCGATGCGCAGGCACGCCACGCGCATGCCGTATCTGTCGGCGTAATAGCGGCCCAGCGCCTCCCCATACGCCTTGGAGACGCCGTACAGCGAGTCGGGACGGGCGGGGGTGTCGGCGGGCGCGGACTCCTGGCGGGGTGTGAACCCGGCGGCGTGGTTGCTGCTGGCGAAGACGACCCGTTCCACGCCCGCCACGCGCGCCGCCTCGAAGACCCGGTAGGTCCCTTCGATGTTGGCGCCGAGCACGCTCTCGAAGGACGCGGTCGTCGACGGGTCGCCGGCCAGGTGTACGACGGCGCCGACGCCCTCCATCGCGCGGGCGAGCGCCCCCGGGTCCGTGATGTCGCCGGTGACCTGGTCGATGTCGGCGTCCTCGACCGGGACCCGGTCCATGAGGCGCAGCCGGTGGCCGAGCTCCGGCAGTCCCCGGCGCAGGCAGGTGCCGATGCGGCCGGCGGCGCCGGTGATGAGCGTCACCATGAGGCGACAGTACCGGCGGCGCAGTCGTGATCAAAGCCGTGCGATAGGCCATGGCCCCGGTGCCGCCGGTCACCCGCCTGGGGCAGGATGGTCCCAGCCGACTCCGGGCGGCCACTCCGCCCTGGGCCGGATCACGCGAGATCGTGCGATTGGAGAGCACCACCGATGACCGTCTGGAGCGTCGACGCCCGCACCGGCGACCGCCGCGGCGAGTACGCCGAGTCATCCGCCGAGCAGGTCGATCAGGCATGCCGTACCGCCCAGGCGACCCTGCGAGCGCTGGACGCGGCAGGCCCGCGCGGCCGGGCCGAGCTGCTGGACGCGATCGCCGCCGAGTTGGAGGCGGCCGGCGACGCGCTGGTCGCCGCCGCCGATGCCGAGACCGCGCTCGGCGGGCCCCGGCTGACCGGTGAGGTGGCCCGCTCCGCCGGGCAGTTCCGGCTGTTCGCGCGGGTGCTGCGCGAGGGGTCGTTCCTCGACGTGCGGATCGATCACGCCGACGGCTCGACGACGCCGCCGACGCCCGACCTGCGCCGGATGAACGTGCCGTTCGGCGTGGTGGCCGTCTTCGCGGCGAGCAACTTCCCTCTGGCGTTCAGCGTGTGCGGCGGCGACACCGCGAGCGCGCTCGCCGCGGGGTGCCCGGTCGTGGTCAAGGCGCATCCGCTGCACCCGGAGACCTCCGAGATCGCCTTGGCCGCGCTGCGCGCGGGAGCGCGGAAGGCGGGCCTGCCCGAGGAGGTCGTCCACCTCGTCCACGGCCAGGAAGCCGGGATCACGCTGGTCAACCACCCGCTCGTGAAGGCCGTCGGCTTCACCGGGTCGGTCCCCGGCGGCCGTTACCTGCACGACGTGGCGAAGGCGCGGCCCGAGCCGATCCCCTTCTACGGCGAGCTCGGCAGCCTCAACCCGCTGGTGATCACGCCCGGCGCGGCCGAGGCGCGGGCGGCTGCCATCGCCTCCGGCCTCGCGGCTTCCGCGACCCTGGGCTCCGGCCAGTTCTGCACCAAGCCGGGCCTCGTCCTCGCTCCCGCCACCGAGGCGGGCCGCGCGCTGGTCGAGGCGCTGGCCGGGCACTTCACCGAGACCGGCCCGCAGGTGCTGCTCGGCGACGGCATCCGCGGCGGCTTCCTCTCCGGGGCGGACGCCCGTTCCTCGCTCCCCGGCGTGACCGTCGCCGCGACCGGCAAGCCCGGAGACGACCGGCAGGTGACCGCGCGGCTGCTGACCGCCCCCGCCACGCTGCTCGCCGACGACAAGGCCGCCGAACTGCTCCTCGAGGAGTGCTTCGGCCCGCTGACCGTCGTGCTGACGTACGAGGACGAGGACGAGCTGGTGGCGACGCTGTCGGCCACGCCCGGCAACCTGACCGCCACCCTGCACAGCGAGCCCGGCGAGGAGGAGCTGGCGGCGCGGCTGGTGTCCGTCCTGCGTGACCGCGCCGGCCGGCTGGTCTTCAACGGCTACCCCACGGGCGTGGCCGTGGCGTGGGCCCAGCAGCACGGCGGGCCGTACCCCTCGGCGACGGAGCCGGCCACCACCTCGGTCGGCACGGCCGCGATCTTCCGCTTCCTCCGGCCGGTCGCCTACCAGGACACCCCTCCGGCCCTGCTTCCCGAGGCGCTGCGCGACGACAACCCGCTGGGGGTGCCCCGCCACGTTGACGGCGTCCTGGACGTGCCGCGCTGACGGTTACGCGTCAGGGGTGGTCAGCTGATCAGGGAGAGCCAGCGGTGGTGGGCCCCTCCGAAGGGCCCGTCCCCGCGGTTCACCGCGTCCATCAGCCAGGCGGCCGACCGCTCCGCCTGGCTGATGATCTCCACGGGGTAGCCGTACAGCACCTGGTGCTCGGCGAACTCGTCCTCATCGTCGAGATGCAGGCGGCCGTCGCGGAGCCGCAGCACGTCGAGATCGAGATCGACCATGGTGACCTCGCCGTCGTGCCACTCCGGCACGGTGGTGACATCGCAGTAGATCGCCGTCTTGTGGTCATCGGGGTTGAACGTCGCCGTCCACCACGCGTCGCGCGGAAAGAGGATCACGAACGGCCGCTCCCACACGACCGGCGGCTCCTCACCCCTGCTGCCGCTGGTCCCCGCCGGACACCCCACCCAGACGCCGAACTCGTCATCACCGAGCAGCCGCGCCTGATGGTTCCAGTGGAGCGACCCTCCGTACTTGCGGTAGACGACCCTGACCGGATCCGCCTCAGCGGCCACGCCGGCCCCTTCCTCCGAAGGACGATGATCGGACCGAACGTACGCGGTCCCGTGTCCGGGGCACAAGACGCGAAGAGCACCGGGGAACGTGGTCCCCGGTGCTCATTCGGCTATACCTCGACCACCACGGGGATGATCATCGGGCGGCGGCGGTAGGTGTCGCTCACCCACCGGCCGACCGTACGGCGGACCGCGCGGCGGATCTGCTGCACGTCCGCCACCCCGTCGGCCGCCGCCTCCTGGAGGGCGATCTCGATCTGCGGGATCACCCCGTCGAAGGCCTCCGGGTCGATGCCCGACCCGCGCGCGGTGATCTCCGGACCGCCGGTCAGCTTGCCGGTGGTCGAGTCGACCACCACGACGACGGAGATGAAGCCCTCGTCGCCCAGGATGCGCCGGTCCTTGAGCGCGATGTCCGTGATGTCGCCGACCGAGGTGCCGTCGACGAACACGTAACCGCAGGAGACCGCACCGGTGATCTGCGCCTGCCCGTCGACGAGGTCGACCACCACGCCGTCGTCGGCGATGACGATGTTCTCGTCGGGAACGCCGGTCAGCCGCGCGAGCTTGGCGTGCGCCCGGAGGTGCCGCCACTCGCCGTGCACCGGCATGAAGTTCGACGGCTTGGTGAGGTTCAGCACGTACAGCAGCTCACCGGCCGCCGCGTGGCCGGACACGTGAACGCGGGCGTTGCCCTTGTGCACGACCCGGGCACCCCACCGGCTGAGGCCGTTGATGACCTTGTTGACCGCCGTCTCGTTGCCGGGGACCAGGGAGGACGCCAGCAGGATGGTGTCGCCGGCGGCGATCCGGATGGGGTGGTCGCGGTTGGCCATCCGGGACAGCGCGGCCATCGGCTCGCCCTGGGACCCGGTGCAGATGAGCACCACGTCCTCCGGCGGCCGCTCCTCGATCTCCCGGGAGTCGACCAGCAGCCCGGCGGGCACCCGCAGGTAGCCGAGCTCGCGGGCCACGCCCATGTTGCGGACCATGGACCGGCCGATCAGCGCCACCTTGCGCCCGTGCTTCTCCGCCGCGTCCATGACCTGCTGTACGCGGTGGATGTGCGAGGCGAAGCTCGCCACGATGATGCGCTTCTCGGCGCTGCGGAAGACGTCGTCGATGACCGGGGCGATGTCCCGCTCGCTGGTGACGAACCCGGGCACCTCGGAGTTGGTCGAGTCCGACATCAGCAGGTCGACGCCCTCGGCGCCGAGCCGGGCGAAGCCTCCGAGGTCGGTCAGCCGTCCGTCCATCGGCAGCTGATCCATCTTGAAGTCGCCGGTGTGCAGCACGATGCCGGCCGGCGTCCTGATCGCGACCGCCAGCGCGTCCGGGATCGAGTGGTTGACCGCGAAGAACTCGCACTCGAACGGCCCGAACCGCCGCCGTTCTCCCTCGACGACCTCGACCTTGACCGGCTGCATCCGGTGCTCGGTGAGCTTGCTCTCGATCAGGCCCAGGGTCAGCCGGGACCCGACCAACGGCAGGTCCCGCCGCTCGCGCAGGAGGTACGGCACCGCGCCGATGTGGTCCTCGTGGGCATGCGTCAGGACGACCGCCTCGATGTCGTCCAGGCGGTCCCTGATGTAGTCGAAGTCAGGCAGGATGAGATCGACGCCCGGCTGCTCGGGATCGGGGAAGAGCACCCCGCAGTCGACCACGAGCAGGCGGCCGTCGAACTCGAAGACCGCCATATTGCGGCCGATCTCCCCCAGCCCGCCGAGCGCGACGATGCGCAGGCCGCCGGTGGGCAGCGGCGGCGGGGCTCCTAGCCCGGGATGCGGATGGCTCATGCGAACTCCTCGATCCGCACGCCGCGGTTCCCGATCACTCCCCCGCTCACCGGACCTCCCCGCCTGTCGGCTGGGGCCCCCGGGAATCGCGACAGTTATGTCTGGTGATGCGCTCGCTCATTCGTCTCCATTGTTACTAGCTATCTGCAAGCTTCAGGCCGCCCGCGACGAGGTCGACGCGCAGCATCGCGATCTGCTCCTCCGTCGCGTCGACGAGCGGCAACCGCACGTGACCGGCGTCCTGGCCGATCAGCCTCAGCGCGGCCTTCGACGCGATCGCCCCCTGGGTCCGCGTCATGACACCCGCGACCACGGGGAGCAGCCGGCGGTGCAACTCCAGGGCGCCGGCGACGTTTCCGGACCGGTAGCGCTCGATCATCGAGGCGAGGTCCGCGCCGACCACGTGACCCACCACGCTGACGAACCCGGCGGCGCCCTGGGACAGCCACGCCAGGTTCACCAGGTCGTCACCCGAGTAGAACGCCAGGTCGGTGGCGGCCATGACCTGCGAGCCCGCGAACAGGTCGCCCTTGGCGTCCTTGACCGCGACGATCCGCGAATGCTGGGCCAGCCGTACGAGCGTCACAGTTTGGATGGGCACCCCGGTCCGGCCGGGAATGTCATAAAGCATCACCGGAAGGCCGGTAGCGTCAGCCACAGCGGTGAAATGACGATAAAGACCCTCTTGTGGTGGTTTATTGTAATAGGGAGTTACCACCAACAGACCATGCGCCCCGGCGCGCTCCGCGGCCCGGGCCAGCTCCACGCTGTGGTGGGTGTCATTGCTGCCCGCTCCGGCCACGACCGTGGCCCGGTCGCCCACCGCCTCGATCACCGCGCGGAGAATGCGATCCTTCTCGGCGTCGGTGGTGGTGGGGGACTCTCCTGTGGTGCCGCTCACGACCAGTCCATCGTTGCGCTGCTCGTCGACCAGATAGGTGGCGAGACGCTGGACGCCCTCATAGTCGACCGCTCCGTCCTTGGTGAACGGGGTGACCATGGCGGTCAGCATGCGACCGAAGGGGGCGTCAGAGGTTCCAGTTGGCGATGCCATAGACCGAACGCTACCCGGATCCACCGAATCGGTAGACGTCGCCACCCCGTTACACGGACTGCACCGGCACGACCTGGTCGCGACGGAGTGGGTAGAGGCCGCTGATATGTGCTCGGGGGTACACAGATCAGCGGCCTCTACCAATGAATCGCCGCACCTTACGAGCGCGTTACACGCGGCCGACGAGAATTTTCCGAACCGTCGGGCGGCCGGCGTTCGCCCAGCTCATCGGGCCTCCCCGAGAAGCAGCCTGAGCCACAGGTTCTCCATCCTCACCGTCACGAGCCGCTCGCTCTCGTGAACCCGCGACCCGTCGGGGCCGCGTACGGTCCGGCGGATGAACAGCAGGCCGCCCGAGTGGCACAACTCGTAGAGCGTCGCCTTGCATTCGCAGGTATGCCTCCGCACGCGGACCCGGTCGCTCCGCTGGGCCGGCACGAGCCAGCGGATCTTCTCGTGCTGCTTCTGCAGCGGGGCCACGTGAACACTGTGATATGGCCCGGGAATCGGACTTTCCGGAACCGCCGTGGGGGGCGAATCCATCGCCGGCGCACCTCTCACCATCTGATCCATAAAGTTGGAATCACAGACACGGGCCATTACTCTGGGTTGTCCATCGGATACGCCAAGATTGGGCGACCGCATCAAAGCCCACCCCCAGGGATGGATGATGGCCAATTCCGATCCGGTCTACCTGCGCGTAGTCGAGGACATCCGACGTCAGATCGTCGATGGCACTCTGCCGCCGGGTGCACCGATCCCCTCACGTCACCAGATCACGCGGAAGTACGGCGTCGGCGAGACGGCGGCCCGGCACGCCCTGCGCGTGCTCGCGCACGAAGGGCTCATCGTCGGACGCGTCGGCTCCGGCCATCGCGTCCGCGAGAAACCGACGCTGCTTCCGCTGTACCGAAGTCGCCTGCCCGACACCCTCGCGACACTGCCGTCGGACGTGCAGGGCGGCGGCTACCGTCCCACATGGAGCTGGCGCAGCGAGCTCTCGGAGGCGCCTCCGGAGATCGCCCAGCGCCTGAGGCTCGGCCACGGCAGCCAGGTGACCAAGGTCTTCCACGTGGTCCGCGGCGACGGCCGGCCGATACAACTCGCCACGTCGTACGAGCTGCTGGAGTTCAGCCAGGGGCACACCCCCGACGAGGGCACCACCGAGCGCAGGAGCGTCCTGGAGCGGATGGCGGTCTCTGGAACGAAGATCACCGATATCAGCGAGAGCGTGCACATCCGGGTGCCCCAGCCGACCGAGAGCGATCTGCTCGAGCTTCCGGCGGGCGTCCAGGTGATGCACATCGAGCGCACCCACTGGACGGGCGACCGGCCCGTGGAGACCAGCGACATCGTGATCCCGGGCGACAGGTTCCGCCTGGTCTACGGAATCCCGGTCCAGCTCTGACTGTCGGTGGCCGCTGGTAGAACCGATCCGGATTCCCCATCCGGAGGTGGCGATGCGCGTCAAGGATCTGCCGGTGTCCGACCAGCCCAGAGAGCGCCTGCTGGCCTCAGGTGCGACCGCGCTCGCCGATCGGGAGCTGCTCGCACTGCTGCTCGGCTCGGGCAGCAGGGGCACCAACGCCGTCGAGCTGGCCTCGCGACTCATCGCGCACTGCGGCGACCTGGGAGAGCTGAGCCGGGCCGAGCCCCATCGCCTGCTGGCCGTTCCCGGCGTGGGCCCCGCCAAGGCGGCCCGCGTCGCCGCCGCCTTCCAGCTCGTACGCCGCGCGCAGGCGGAGCCCGAGCGGACCCGCATCACCTGCTCGGGTGACCTGGCCGCCGCCGCGGCGCCGCTCCTGCGCGGCCAGGCGAAGGAACGCCTGGTCGTGCTGGTCTGCGACGCCAGGGGCAACGTCCTGCGGCGGACCCTGGCCAGCGAAGGGGGCAGCGACCACACCCCCGCGCCCGTTCGCGACATCATCACCACCGTCCTCATCTGCGGCGGGACCGCCTTCGGCCTCGCCCACAACCACCCCAGCGGCTCACTGGAGCCCAGCCGTGCCGACCTCGAGGTCACCGCCCGCGTCCACGAGGCGGCCGAGACCGTCGGCCTGCGCTTCCTCGACCACGTGATCGTCACCGACACACGCTGGCGCCGGATCCCGCTCTCCCCTCCGGAAAACGCCTGACCACACGATGGACCTTAATCGACTCGACCGCATTGGTCTAGTGCACGTATATATTGGTTAAGCAGGTGTCTGTTTTGTGGGTAGACGTACCTTTTCGTCTATCATGCGGATGTGCTTGATCGCGAGGGACCCATACCCGTCTACAAGCAGATCGCCGAAATCATCCGAGACCGGATCGACCACGGCGATCTGACGCCGGGCGACGCCGTTCCGAGCGAGGCGGAGTTGGAGGCCGAGTACGGCATCGCCCGGATGACGGCACGACGTGTGGCACGCGAGCTCCGCGAACAGGGCCTCGTCTACACCGTCCAAGGGGAGGGCACCTTCGTCGGGCAGCCCGGGACGCCCCGGTCTCCTGAACGAACGCCCATCTACCAGCAGATCGCCGCGGACATCAGCACCCGCATCCGCAAAGGCGAGTTGCACATCAACAAGCCCATCCCCAGCGAGAAGGTGATCATGCGCCAGTACGGCGTGGCCAAGGCCACCGTCCGGCAGGCCATGGCCCTGCTGCGCACGCAGGGATGGGCCTTCACCGTCGCCTACCGCGGAACGTACGTCTCACCTCAGAAGGAATGGCCGGAGAGCTAGACGTACACAACCCGTCTACGGTGGTCGACTTGCCCATTCATGACGTACCCATCGTCTATCTTGGCTAAATGCTCGATCGCGATGGCGACACACATGTGTACCTTCAAATCGCCGACATCGTTCGGCGTCAGATCGTCGACGGAGCACTCCTGCCCGGTCAGCCCATCCCGAGCGAGTCGATGATCCAAAGGGAGTTCGGCGTCGCCAGGACCACGGCACGGCGTGCGATCGGGCTGCTGCGGAAAGAGGGCCTGGTCCATGCCGTGCGCGGCGAGGGAACGTTCGTAGGCCCCCCGGGCGCGGCCCCTCGGGAGTCCCGGAAGACTCCACTGTTCCGCCAGATAGCGGATGACATCATCGAGGGCGTTCGGCGGGGCGACCTCCAGCCTCGGCGCCCCATCCCCAGCGAGACGACGCTGGTGCAGCAATACGACGTGGCGAGAGAGACGGTGCGCAGGGCCATCGCACTGCTGCGCGAAGCCGGCTGGATCTACACCGTCCCGGAACGCGGCAGCTTCGTCTCTCCCCGGGACAGATGGCCCGATCCGGACTCGTCGCGGTGACTTGTAGCGATGCTTTGACCCGATACGCCACCTTCGGGTGATCTGGGACGTTTCCCCACGGGTTGGAGGGTAGTCACCATGTGCGGTCGGCCTGTCCTGGCCGTGCCGAGATCGTCCCGACAAGAGATCCAGGGGGGATCTCATGGTGAGACGAATTGTCCTTCTGCTGGCCATCATGATGAGCGCCCTGGTGGCGGGAACCACCGGCGCCGTCGCCCAGCCCAGACCCAGTCCCACTCGCAGCCCCACTCACAGTCCCAGCGTCAGCGCCAGCGAGCAGGACCGGACGTTCCTGATCGAGGCCCATCAGGGCAACCTGGCGGAGATCCGGGCGGGGAGGCTCGCGCAGGAGAAGGCGACCACAAAGTCACTGCGCGAACTGGGCACGAAGATGGTCAAGGATCACACGAAGCTCGACACGAAGGTACGGAAGGTGGCCAGGGAGGCCGGCGTTCAGCTGCCCAGGGAACCGACGAAGCAGGACCAGGCCGAGATCAAGCAGTTGAGCGGGCTGAGCGGCACCGCCTTCAACCGCGCGTGGGTGCAGGCGGAGCTGCCCGGCCACCGCAAGACTCTGGCGGCCATCAACAAGCAGCTCTCGAACGGCTCCTCGGAGCAGGTCAAGAAGGTGGCTCAGGAGGCGAAGCCCGTCGTCCAGGAGCACCTGACGCTTCTCGAGAAGGCGGCGGCGAGCGCGTCTCCGCACGTCAAGACGCCGACTCCGCACCCCTCTCACTGAGCGGCCCGCTGGGCGCCGCGAGCGCCTCGCTGAACGCTTCATCTTCACCGAACGGCGGAACGGCACGGCCGTCTCCGGCGGTCCCGCCTCCGAGGTCGTTCACCGAGAGGAGACTCGGGCCGGACGACCTCGGACGCGCGTGAAGGCGCCCAGGGCTCAGAACACCGGGATGACGTCCTCGACCCAGCCGATGCTGTTGTGCGCGGCCCGCTCCAGATCGGTGGACGGCGTCCTTGCTTCAAGCCCTGTCCGGCCGCCTCGCACCGCCGGCGCGGCTGACCTGGGTGACCGCCACGCACACCAGCACGGCGAGAGCCGCCGCCACCGTGGCCCAGCCGAACCGCTCATCCAGGAAGAGCCAGGCCCAGAGCAGCGTCAGCAGCGGCTGCGCGAGCTGGACCTGTCCCGCACGGGCGATCCCGCCCATGGCCAGCCCCGCATACCAGGGGACGAAGCCGAGGAACATCGACACCAGGCCCACGTAGGCCAGCCCGGCCAGCGAGACGCCGCTCGGCTGCGCGTCGCCGGTGACCGCCAGCGCGACCGTCACCGGCACGGTGACGGGGGCGGCCACGACCAGGGAGTACGAGATGACGCGCCAACCCGGGGTCTCCCTGGCCAGCAGGCCGCCCTCGGTGTAGCCCGCGGCCGCGCCGACCAGCGCGAGCACCAGGAGCACGTCCGCCCCGGCGAAACGGCCGGTTCCCCGGCTGAGGACGAAGACCGTGATCGACAACGCCCCGGCCGCGCAGGCGACCCAGAACAGCGGTCTCGGCCGTTCCCCGGCTCGGAGGACGGCGCCGACGGCCGTCGCGGCGGGAAGCAGGCCGGTGACGACCGCGGAATGGGCCGTGCTCGCCCCGCTGTGCAGTGCCAGAGCGCTGAACAACGGGAAGGCGAAGACCACACCCCCCGAGATCACGGCGTACGACCGCAGATGCTCCCTGGGCGGCAGCAACGGCGCGCCTGCGGCGGCGAGGCAGATGACGGCGGCCAGGGTGGCGAGATTGGCGCGCGCGAAGCTGAGGAAGTACGGATCGAACCCCCGCATCGCGAAGACGGTGCCGGGAAACGAGCCAGAGAACGACAGGACGCCCAGCGCGGCGAGCATCGTTCCCAGCCAGGTTCGCCGCTTGATCCGCGGGTCGCCGAGGAGCCGCACGGCCGGTCCCCCGATGACCCCACGGTCCGCCGCTACTGACGCCCGATTGATAGCGCTATCGTTATCTCTCATGAATGACGATAGCAGTATCGCTCGCTTGACGGCGATCCTCCGTGAGGAGGCGGATCGCTCGCGGCCGGGCGACCGGCTGCCGTCGAGCCGGGAGCTGATGCGGCGGCACGGCGTCAGCCCCGTGACCGTGTCCCGCGCCATCGCACAGCTGACCGCCGAGGGGCGGATCGTGACCAGGCCGGGCAGCGGGGCTTTCGTGGCCCAGGCGCGCGGGCACGCCGCCGAGGCGCCAGATCTGTCCTGGCAGACGGTGGCCCTCGGCGACCGGGTGGTGGACGACTCCGCGGTCTCCGGGCTCCTCGCCCGCCCCGCCGACGGGGTGATCCCGCTGACCGGCGGATATCTTCACCCCGACCTGCGCCCCCTGACGGCCCTGTCGGCCGCCGCCGCGCGAGCCGTACGCCGTCCGGAGTCGTGGTCGCTGCCTCCGTTGAACGGTGACGCCGGCCTGCGGCGGTGGTTCGCCGGCGAGGCCGGCGGGACCGCGACGCCGGACGACGTGCTCGTGGTCAGCGGCGGCCAGGCGGGGCTCACTCACGCCTTCCGCGCGCTGGCCGCCCCGGGCGATCCCGTCCTGGTGGAGACGCCCACCTATCCGGGGGCGCTGGCGGCGGCCAAGGCCGCCGGGCTGCGCGCGACCGCGGTGCCGATCGACCAGGACGGCGTACGGCCCGACCTGCTGGCGGAGGCGTTCGCCGTCACAGGGGCACGCGTCTTCCTCTGCCAGCCCACCCTGCACAATCCCACCGGAGCGACGCTCACCCTCGAACGCAGGGAACAGGTGCTCGCGGTCGCGCGGGCCGCGGGGGCGTTCGTGATCGAGGACGACTACGCCCGCTATCTCGGGGCCGGCCCCATCCCGCCCTCGCTGGGGTCGATGGACACGCACGGCACGGTCGTCCACATCATCTCGCTGAGCAAGATCTCGGCACCGAGCATGCGGGTGGCGGGCGTCATCGCCCGCGGTCCGGCGGCGCAGCGCCTACGCGCGAGCCAGGTGGTCGAGTCCTTCTTCGTCGCCCGGCCGCTCCAGGAGGCCGCGCTGGAGTTCGTCACCTCGACGAGTTGGCGACGGCACCGCGCCACCGTGCGCCAGGAGATCGTCGCCCGCCAGGAGGCGCTTCTCACCGGCCTGGCCCGGCACGTGCCGGAGGCGGAGGTCCACCTCCGGCCGCTCGGCGGGCTGCACGTCTGGCTGCGGCTCCCCCAAGGAATGGATGAGGCGGCGGTCGTCGAGGCCGCGCAGCGCAGGGGCGTGCTGGTCAGCCCGGGCCGGATCTACTACCCGTCGGAGCCCCCCGGACCGCGTCTCCGGGTCACCCACATATCGGCGAGCAGCCTGGCCGAGCTCGAAGAGGGGGTGCGCCGCCTCGGCGCCGCGTTCCGGGACCAGGTGGTGACGCCACCCGAATAGCCGCGGCCCATGCGTGCCGGGTAAGCCGAACATGCCGAGAACCAGCACATGCGCGGAATACGCCGCATACCGCGAAAACAACGCATGCCGGGAAACCATCGGTCATGTGCCGGGAAAGGCGCCGGTCATACGCCCGGCATCGCGCAACCTCCATGTCCCATACAGTGGTCGCAGGAGGGGATCACGCAGATGACAGGTCCCGCGGAACTGCTTCGCGACTTCGTGAACACCTACGATGTCGAGTCGGACATCGACGATCTCGCCTCACCGGCCGAGCTGACCGTGTGGCTGCGCGAACGCGATCTGATCCATGAGGGGGATCGCGCGGTGGACGGCGATCTCGCCCTCGCCATCCGGCTGCGTGAGGGCCTTCGGGACGCGCTGCGCCACAATCACGACGGAACGCCGTACGACGACGGGAAGGCTCTCGACGCGGCCCTGGCGGTGCTCCCGCTGCGTGTGACACTGTCCGGAGGGGCGCCCGCGCTGGTGCCCACGGTGTCCACCGTGGCTGGAACCGTGACTGAAACCGTGCCCGGAGCGGCGACTGGAACGGTGACTGGGACGTCCGCCGGGCCCGGGGTGCCCGGCGGGCTCGCCCGGATCGCCGCCGCGATCCCGGCCGCCCACGCCGACGGGATGTGGCCCCGACTGAAGGTGTGTGCGGAGAGCACGTGTCAGTGGGCCTTCATAGACTCGTCCAAGAACCGCTCGCGGTCCTGGTGTTCCATGCGGGTGTGTGGAAACCGCACAAAAACCCGGGCATATCGGGCACGACGCCAGACGGACGGTTCGTCCCGTGTCTCCTGACCAGTACGGTGATACATGCACAGAGAGGAGCCGGCCGCATGGGTGTTAGATCTGCCCGTCTGGAAGACGTCGACGCGGTAACGAGCACCCAGATCAGGGCGTGGAAGTGCGGATATCGCGACTTCCTCCCTCCCGGCCCGCTGGAGCAGATGACCGGGCCGGCGGCGGAGAAGATGTGGCGCCGACAGTGGGACGAGGCGATCCTCTCGCCGCCCACACCGCGCCACCGCGTTCTCGTCGCGGTCGAGCGCGTGGTTCCGGACACGGACGCGTTCGCGGCCCTCGGCCCCGGCGGCATCCTCGCCAGCGCGGCGTCACGGGCGTCCGACCGGGTCGTGGGGCTCGCCTCGCACGGCCCCGCCGAGGACCCCGACCTGCGCCCCTCCACGACCGCCGAGCTGCTGACGCTGCTCGTCGACCCGAACCACATCCGCCGCGGCCACGGCAGCCGCCTCCTCAACGCCACGGTCGACCACCTGCGCGAGGACGGCTACAGCACCGTCGTCACCTGGGTGTTCGCCGACAACCATCCGATGCTCGGCTTCCTGGAGTCGGCGGGCTGGGGCGAGGACGAGGCGGAGCGCGTGCTCGACATGGGCCGTCCCATCCGGATGATCCGTCTCAGCACCGACATCAGCTGACCTGCCTCAAGGCATGATCAGGATCCCCCGCCGGTCCTCCCGCCCTCACGGGCGGACCGCCTTCCGCGCCGCGTGCCCCGCCCGGGGCCGCCGCGCGACCGCGGGGGCGCTCGCGGGCGGCTCGTGACCGCGCGCGGGTTCCCAATCTCACGAGATCTCACAAAGGTATAAACGTGGCCACACCAGCTCAATGGGTCGCGGGAGCGCGTCCCCGAACTCTTCCCGCCGCCGTCGTCCCGGTCGCCGTCGGCACCGGCGTAGCGGTCGCTGAGGGCGGAGCCGTCTGGTGGCGGGCCCTCCTCGCTCTGTTCGTGGCGCTCGCGCTGCAGATCGGCGTCAACTATGCGAACGACTACAGCGACGGTGTCCGGGGCACCGACAAGGACCGGGTCGGCCCCATGCGCCTCGTCGGATCCGGCGCGGCCACGCCCAAGGAGGTGCTCGCGGCGGCGCTGGGCTGCTTCCTCGCCGCCGCAATCGCCGGTCTGGTGCTCGTGGTGGCCACCCGCGCCTGGTGGCTGCTGCTGGTCGGCCTCCTCTCGATCCTGGCCGCGTGGTTCTACACCGGCGGCTCCCGGCCATACGGCTACCGCGCGATGGGCGAGATCTCGGTGTTCGTGTTCTTCGGTCTCGTCGCGGTCGCCGGAACGACGTACGTCCAGCTGGAGCGGCTGCCCTGGCTGGCTCTCGCCGCCGCGGTCCCGGTGGGACTGCTCGCCTGCGCGCTCCTCGTCATCAACAACCTGCGCGACATCGTGACGGACGGCCCCTCGGGCAAGCGGACGCTCGCCGTCGTCCTCGGCGACGGCCGCACCCGGCTGCTCTACGCGGCCGCGCTGATCGTGCCCTTCGTCATCGCGCTCGCCGTCGTACCGGACCGGCCCTTCGCCGCGATCGCCGTGCTCGCGCTCCCGCT
Source organism: Microtetraspora sp. NBRC 16547 (assembly GCF_030268965.1). Classification (GTDB taxonomy): domain Bacteria; phylum Actinomycetota; class Actinomycetes; order Streptosporangiales; family Streptosporangiaceae; genus Microtetraspora. The sequence continues at coordinate 219,862 of NZ_BSSE01000005.1, forward strand.
CGCCATCACGCCGGTGCGGACCGTCCGGTCGGGGGCGAGCGGCCCGGCGCTGATCGCGACGCTCCAGCAGACCGGGCGCCTTCAGCTCGCGTTCGGCGCCCTGTTCACCCTCGGCCTCGCCCTCTGACCCCCGCTCGGGCTCTCCTGAACCCCGAACCAGCGGTCGGCCAGCTCGTCGAAGGTAGTGGCGCCCGAAGCAGGCACCTCCCGGAAATACCACGGCAGGTGCGAATACACGTGCAGCAGGGCGTAGGCCATCACCTTGCGGGGTAGCGCCGCCCGTCGCTCCTCGGGGTAGCCATAGCCGTCCAGGAAAGTACGCATCAGCGACCGGTCGCCGCGTGTGAGGAAGATCCCAACGGCGACCAGGTCGTACTCGCGAGCACCACGCATCGCGGGCTCGAAGTCGAACAACCCGGACAGCCTCCAGGCACCCGCTTCCTCCTGAACCAACACGTGGACGTTCATGAACTCGGTGTGCAACAGAACGGGCTCACCCGGTTCGAGGTCGACCGAGTCCAGGAATGCCGGGATCTGGTCCAGCCATGTCTGGTCCAAACCGCGGCGCCGGTTCTGCGCGGCCGTGGCCGCGGCACGCTCGGCGCGGAAGGCAGCCCAGTCAGGCGGACCGAGCACATCCGGCGGGGTGATGGCGTGCAACTCCGCAAGAACCTTCCCGAGCTGTCTGGCTAGGCGCTCCCGCTCATGCCGCGGAATCTTCGGCCAGGCCCGCTTGAGGTCCTCACCGTGCAGCCTGTCCATCAGGATGTAGCCCCAGCCGTGGAACTCACCGGCCTCCTTGGCCCCAGGCGTGGGGATCGACAGGTGGCCCTCCAGCGCACTCAGCACGTCCCGCTCGATGGGCAGCTCATCCAGGTAGAGCGGCGGGTAGAGCTTGATGACCAGATCGTCGCCGACCGCGTAGACCGGTAGGGAGCCCTCGTCGAAGGCCACGACTTCGCCCGTCAGCCCGAGGTGTTGACATAGCGCCAGCACCCCTGCCCGCAGTTCCGCTTCATCGATCGCGTCGTATTGCTCTTCGGTATCAGCCAGAGGAAGCACATCAGTGACCATATTGACAAGGTCAACCGAATTTCCTGGAACGCGTGGACCGCCTCCGACGATCACGTGTTTCCAGGATAGGCCACCGCCTGTGGATGGCTTTTATAGGTCGAGGAGGTTCTCCAGGCCGACCGTCAGCCCGGGAAGCTCCCGCACCCTCCGCACGCCGAGAAGCACACCAGGCGTGAAGGAGGACCGGTTCATGGTGTCGTGCCGGATGGTGAGGATCTCCCCGTCGCCGCCGAGCAGCACTTCCTGGTGAGCGATCAGACCGGCCAGCCGGACGGCGTGGACGTGCACGCCGTCCACGTCGGAACCGCGCGCGCCGGCCAGTTCGGAGGTCGTCGCGTCGGGCGAGGGGCCGACCCCGGCCTTCCTGCGGGCCTCCGCCACGAGCTCTGCCGTACGGCGGGCCGTGCCCGAGGGCGCGTCGGCCTTGTTGGGGTGGTGCAGCTCGACGATCTCTACCGATTCGAAGTACTTCGCCGCCTGCTGCGCGAAGTGCATCATGAGCACCGCCGCGATGCCGAAGTTGGGGGCGATCAGGGCGTTGGTCCCCGGGTTCGCCGCGAGCAGGGCGCGTACCGCGTCCAGCCGCTCGGGGGTCCAGCCCGTGGTCCCGACCACCGGGTGGATGCCGTGTGTGATGCACCACTCGACGTTGTCCATGACCACATCGGGGTGCGTGAAATCGACGACCACCTCGGCGCCGGTCAGCGCCTCCAGCGGGTCGTCCCTGTCGACGGCCGCCACCAGCTCCAGGTCATCGGCCGCGTGCACGGCCTTGCAGACTTCCACACCCACGCGGCCACGCGCGCCGAGAACACCCACCCTAATCACGGGCCAAGGCTATACCCGGCGTCGTGGCCGATCTTCACGCGCTCTTCGCGGACACGCGAAAGGCCCGGATCATCCTGATCCGGGCCCCTCACATGCTCTCAGCAGATCGCCGAACTGAAGTCCTTGTCGGCGTACGGACCGATGACGGCGAGCGTCAGCGGCCGGTTGAGGATGTCACGCGCGACCGCGTTGATGTCCTCGGGCGTGACCGCCTCGATCCGGGCCAGGACCTCGTCCACGGACATGAGCTCCTCGTAGACGAGTTCGCTCTTGCCGATCCGCGACATGCGGGAACCGGTGTCCTCAAGCCCGAGAACGAGCCCGCCGCGCATCTGGCCCTTGCCGCGGGCGATCTCCTCCGCCGTGATGCCCTCGGCGACGACCCTCGCCACCTCGTCCCGGCAGATCTTCAGAACATCGTCGATCTTCGAGGGGAGGCAGCCGACGTAGATGCCGAACTGGCCCGTGTCGGCGTACTGCGAGGTGTAGCTGTAGGCGCTGTAGGCGAGGCCGCGCTTCTCGCGGATCTCCTGGAACAGCCGGGACGACATGCCGCCGCCCAGTGCCGCGTTCAGCACGCCCAGGGCGAACCTGCGGTCATCGCCGCGGGAGACGCCGGTCGTGCCCAGCACCAGGTTGGCCTGCTCGGTGGGCCGGTCGATGACCCGGACTCCGGATCGCTGCTCGACACCGGGACCGTCGAGACGGGGAGGAGCTGGGGTCGCGGGACCCGTCAGGGCGCCCGCGCGCTCGTACGCCGCGGCGACCAGCTCCACGACGCGCTCGTGGTTCACGTTGCCCGCCACCGAGATGACCGTCAGCGGGGGAAGGTAGTAGCGCTGGTAGTACTCGTGAATCCGGTCACGGGTGAGCGCGTTGATCGAGTCGTCGTTTCCCAGGATGGGCCGCCCGATCGGCGTGTCGCCGTACAGCTCGGCGGAGAACTGCTCGTGCACGACGTCGGCAGGGTCGTCGTCGTGCATCGCGATCTCCTCCAGGATCACGCCGCGCTCGGACTCCACGTCCGCTGGGGTGATGAGGGAAGAGGTGACGACGTCGGCCAGGACGTCGATCGCCAGGGGAAGGTCCTCGTCGAGCACCCGCGCGTAGTAGCAGGTGTACTCCTTGGCGGTGAACGCGTTGATCTCACCGCCGATGCCCTCGATGGACGCCGAGATCTCCATGGCGTCCCTCGTGGGCGTGCCCTTGAAGAGCAGATGCTCGAGGAAGTGGGTGGCCCCCATGTGCTCGGGGGCCTCGTCACGGGAGCCGATGCCGACCCACATGCCGACGGCGACGCTGCGCACCGTCGGCATGGTCTCGGTCACCACTCGAAGACCACCGGTAAGGACGGTGCGGCGGATGACCCCCGCACCGTCCTTACCGGGATGGAGGATGGTGGTCGTCACGAGTTGCGGTCGTCCCGTCCGCTGCGGGTGCGCCGGCGAGGACGCTCGGAGCGCTCCTCCTCCTGCTGCGGCGCCTCAGCGGGCGCGGCCGCCTCGTCGCCGCCGGCGGCCTTCTCGGCGGCCTCCTTCTCGACGACCTCGACGGGAACGAGCGACAGCTTGCCGCGGGAGTCGATCTCGGCGATCTCCACCTGGATCTTCTCGCCGACGTTCATGACGTCCTCGACGTTCTCGATCCGCTTGCCGCCGTGCAGCTTACGGATCTGGGAGACGTGCAGCAGGCCGTCCTTGCCGGGCAGCAGCGAGATGAACGCGCCGAAGGCCGCGATCTTCACGACCGTGCCCAGGTAGCGCTCGCCGACCTCGGGCATGTGCGGGTTCGCGATGCCGTTGATCAGGGACCTGGCCGCCTCCGCGGACGGGCCGTCGGTGGCGCCGATGTAGATCGTGCCGTCGTCCTCGATGGTGATCTCGGCGCCGGTGTCGTCCTGGATCTGGTTGATCATCTTGCCCTTGGGGCCGATGACCTCGCCGATCTTGTCCACCGGGACCTTGATCGTGATGATGCGCGGAGCCGTCGGGTTCATCTCCGCCGGAGAGTCGATGGCCTCCTGCATCACGTCGAGGATCGCCAGGCGGGCCCCCTTGGCCTGCTTGAGCGCGGCGGCAAGAACCGACGCCGGGATGCCGTCGAGCTTGGTGTCGAGCTGCAGCGCGGTGATGAGCTCCTTGGTGCCGGCGACCTTGAAGTCCATGTCGCCCATGGCGTCCTCGGCCCCGAGGATGTCGGTCAGCGTGACGTACTGGTCGCCCTCGCCGATGAGACCCATGGCGATGCCCGCGACCATCTCCTTGAGCGGGACACCCGCGTCGAGGAGGGCCATGGTCGAGGCGCAGACCGAACCCATCGAGGTCGAGCCGTTGGACCCGAGGGCCTCCGAGACCTGACGGATCGCGTACGGGAACTCCTCGCGGCTCGGCAGCACGGGGATCAGCGCCCGCTCGGCGAGCGCGCCGTGCCCGATCTCGCGCCGCTTCGGCGAACCGACACGGCCCGTCTCCCCGGTGGAGTACGGCGGGAAGTTGTAGTTGTGCATGTAGCGCTTGGTCCGCTCAGGGTTGAGCGTGTCGATCATCTGCTCCATGCGCAGCATGTTGAGCGTGGTGATGCCCAGGATCTGGGTCTCGCCGCGCTCGAACAGGGCCGAGCCGTGGACGCGCGGAACGACGTGGACCTCGGCGTTGAGCTGCCGGATGTCCTTGGTGCCGCGCCCGTCGATGCGGATGCCCTCGCTGATGACCCGCTCGCGCATGAGCTTCTTGGTCAGCGACCGGAACGCGGCGCCGACCTCCTTCTCGCGCCCCTCGAAGTCGGCGAGCAGCTTCTCGGCGGCGAGCGCCTTGACGCGGTCGATCTCGGTCTCGCGCTCCTGCTTGCCGGCGATGGTCAGGGCCGCGGCGAGCTCGCTGCGCACCGCGCCGGTGACCGCCTCCAGGGCGTCGTCCTGGTAGTCGAGGAAGATCGGGTACTCGGCGGTCTCCTTGGCGGCGACCTTCGCGAGCCTCGACTGGGCCTCGCACAGGACCTTGATGAACGGCTTGGCCGCCTCAAGCCCCTGGGCCACGGTCTCCTCGTTGGGCGCGACGGCGCCCTCGGCGACCAGCTTGAGCGTGTCACGAGTGGACTCGGCCTCGACCATCATGATCGCGACGTCGCCGTCCTGCAGAACCCGGCCGGCGACCACCATGTCGAAGGTGGCGCCCTCCAGCTCGGCGTGGGTCGGGAACGCCACCCACTGGCCGTTGATCAGCGCGACGCGGACGCCGCCGATCGGGCCGGAGAACGGCAGCCCGGCGAGCTGAGTCGACAGGCTCGCCGCGTTGATGGCGACCACGTCGTACAGGTGCTCGGGATGCAGCGACATGACGGTCGCCACGACCTGGATCTCGTTGCGCAGGCCCTTGACGAACGACGGGCGCAGCGGCCGGTCGATCAGCCGGCAGGTGAGGATCGCGTCCTCGGACGGCCGGCCCTCACGACGGAAGAACGAGCCGGGAATCCGGCCCGCGGCGTACATCCGCTCCTCGACGTCGACGGTGAGCGGGAAGAAGTCCAAGTTCTCCTTGGGATGCTTGGACGCGGTGGTGGCCGAGAGGACCATCGTCTCCTCGTCCAGGTAGACGACGGCGCTTCCAGCCGCCTGGCGCGCGAGCCTGCCGGTCTCGAACCGGATCGTACGCGTGCCGAACGAGCCGTTGTCGATGACGGCTTCTGTGCTGTGGACACCCTCCACGGGGGACCTCCTTCTCGGGTCGGTCTCCCCACGTCCGTGTGCTGCGGTCGAGGCAGCCTGACCGGCTTTCCCCTTCCTCTGCCGGCTCCCCGTCAGGTGCAGCGCCGGTCTTCGATCGAAGCGCCCGGTTTCCTCTGCGGCTTGCGCCGCATGACCGGGGGCCACTACCGAGGACCGGCCCTCTCACGCCGCGGATCGCGCGTGTTGCTTGCTTGCGGACGCGGGGCACTGTCTGTCGGGTCGAGGTCGCCTAATCGGCTACCTCTCCCTTTCGGCTATTAAGTTTGCGCGGTGTCGCAGCCGCTCTCGTGGCGACTCGCCGAACCGTAGGCCTATTTTGACCTGATATGTGAAAGGAGCGGCGTTGGATCGCCGCTCCTTTCCACCCTATCGACGAAGGCCGAGCCGCTCGATCAGCGAGCGGTAGCGGGTGATGTCCTTGGCCTGAAGGTACTTCAGGAGCCGGCGGCGACGGCCGACCAGCAGGAGCAGCCCGCGACGGCTGTGGTGGTCGTGCTTGTGGGTCTTCAGGTGCTCCGTAAGGTCGCTGATGCGCTTGCTGAGCAGCGCGATCTGGACCTCCGGGGACCCGGTGTCACCCTCGGTCGTGCCGTATTCGGCGACGATGGCCTTCGTGGTGGCGGTGTCGAGCGACACTGCATCTCCTTCTCTGGGAGGCACGCGTGACGATGGTCCAGCCCGCGAACGACCGTGCGTGCCTACAGTCGCCGTGACAGTCCGGCCACGCGGCGGATGCGCCGCGTATGGATGGCCGACATGCAAGGATACCATCGCACTCCAGCGCGCGGACGGGCCGCACCCCGGCCGGCCGCTGGTCAGCCGCTGGTCAGCCGCCGGGCCTCGTCCACGTCGGCGTGCATCTGCTCGATGAGCGCGTCGATCGAGTCGAACTTGAGGTTGTCGCGCAGCCGCGCCGTGAAATCGACGGCCACGTGCATGCCGTACAGGTCGAGGTCGTCCCGGTCCAGCGCGTACGCCTCGACGGTGCGGGAGACGTTCTCGAAGGTGGGGTTGGTGCCGATCGAGATCGCGGCCGGCCAGAGCTCCCCCTCGTAGCGTGAGGGCGACTGGGTGCAGTGCAGGTATCCGGCGTAGACCCCGTCGGCCGGGATCGCGGTGTGCTGCGGCGACTCGACGTTGGCGGTCGGGAAGCCGAGCGCCTTCCCCCGCTGGTGGCCCCGCACGACCACGCCCTCGACCCGGTGCGGCCGGCCGAGCGCGGCGGTGGCGCCCTCGACGTCGCCGGCGGCGAGCCGCTCGCGGATCTGGGTGGACGAGATCGTCTCGCCGTCGCTCAGCAGGGGAACGCCTTCCACCACGTAGTCGTACTTCTCGCCCAGCGTGCGCAGCGTGTCGACGTCACCGGACGCCTTGTGGCCGAAGCGGAAGTTCTCCCCCACCACGACCCCGGCGGCGTGCAGCCGGTCGACGAGCGCGGTCTGCACGAACTCGTCCGGCGACATGCGCGAGAACTCCAGCGTGAACGGCAGCACGCACACCGCGTCGACGCCCAGCGACGCCAGCAGCTCGGTGCGGCGGCGGGTGTCCGTGAGCAGCGGCGGGTGGCTGCCGGGGCGGACCACCTCGTCGGGATGGGGATCGAAGGTGACGGCGACGGAGGGAAGTCCGAGATTCGCGGCCATGTCCACCGTACGGGCCACCATCTGCTGGTGACCGCGATGCACACCGTCGAACACGCCGATCGTGACGACGGACCTGCCCCAGTCCTCGGGCACGTCGTCCAGTCCGTGCCAGCCCTGCACCTCGACCTCGATTCCTTTACGCGCCATCCGGCAGTAGACAAGACTGCCATGCCCGGACGCCTGCCCGGGCACCAGCCCCCGCGGATCCATTTCTCACGAGACGAAGACGGCCAGTGGCCGGGCCGTACGCCCCCGCTCCTCGACGAGCGCGAGGAGCGTGCCGTCGGGGGCGAAGACGCCGATGGGCCCGGAGCCGAGCCCGGCGGCGGGCAGCCGGCCACCGTGCGCGACCAGGCGGGCCTCCTCCTCGGTCACGTCCCGGCGGGGGAAGGCCGCCGCCACCGCGTCCGCCATGGGCAGGATCGCGCATTCCCGCGAGAGCTCCTCGATCGTGCGCGCCGACTCGATCGTGTACGGCCCGACGCGGGTACGGCGCAGCCGGGTGAGGTGTCCCCCGACGCCGAGCCCGTTCCCCAGGTCCCGGGCCAGGGCCCGGATGTAGGTGCCGCTGGAGCAGGTGATGACGGCGTCCACGTCCACGACGTCGCCCTCGCGCCGGATCGCGGTCACCTCGAAGCCGTACACGGTGACGGGGCGGGCGGCCAGTTCGACGTCCTCGCCCGCGCGGGCGAGCTTGTAGGCGCGCTCTCCGTTCACCTTGATCGCACTCACCTGAGGAGGCACCTGGCTGATCTCGCCGGTGAGCGCCTCAATCCCCTTCCGGACGTCCTCGTCGGTCACGTGCCCCGCGGGCGTCGTCGCGACGATCTCGCCCTCGGCGTCGTCGGTGTTGGTGCTCGCGCCGAGCCGGATCGTGGCGTCGTACACCTTCTCGGTCAGCGCGAGGTGGCCGAGAAGTCGGGTCGCCTTCTCGACGCCGACCACCAGCACGCCGGTCGCCATGGGGTCGAGCGTGCCCGCGTGGCCCACCTTGCGGGTCCCGGCGATGCCTCGCATCTTGCCGACCACGTCGTGGGAGGTCCAATCGGCGGGCTTGTCCACGATGATGAGCCCGCTCGGCGGCGGGGTTCGCCTGGCGTTGGCCGTGCGCATGAAGGTGGTCCTCCGCAAAGTGGTCGAGAGGTCGGGTGGTCCCGGGACGGGATCGGTCGGCCGCGTGGGCGCCGGGTCAAGCAGAGAGCAGCGGCCGCAGCGCGGCCATGATGTCCGGCGGAGACTCGCGGGACGAGAAGCCGGCGGCGCGGGGATGACCTCCCCCGCCGAGGGCGGAGCAGGCGCGCGCCACGTTCACGATGGCCTTGGACCGCGTGGACACGTTCCAGGTGCCCGCGTCGTCCTCCTTGAGCACCACGGCGACGTCCGCCTCGTCGACCCGGCGGATGACATCGATCATGCCCTCCACCTCGTCGTACGGCAGCGCCGCCGCGGCGCGGTCCGCCCGCGTGACGTAGGTCCAGACGAGGCCGTGGCCGCCGGCGGCGGCGGGTTCGAGCGTCACCCTGCCGATGGCGACGCCCAGCACGGTCAGGTAGGCGAAGGGCGAGCCGTCCCACAGCTCCCGTGCGATCTCCTCGGGCCGCAACCCGGTCTCGATCAGCCTCGCGGCCAGCGCGTGGACCTCCGGGGTGGTGGAGTACTTGAACGAGCCCGTGTCGGTCACCAGGGCGGTGTAGAGGCAGGTCGCGACGTCCTGGTCCAGGGTGAGCCCCAGCCGCCTGATGAGCTCCTCCGTCAGCACGGAGGTGGCGGCGACGGTGGGATCCACCAGGTGCAGCGACCCGAACCCGGTGTTCGACGCGTGATGGTCCACCACGACCAGCTCGCCGGCGCGTCCGGCATGCGGGGCCAGCAGCCCCAGCCGCTCCATGGTGGACGCGTCGAACGTCATCATCACCTCGGGCTCGGCGGGATACGCCGAGGGCTCCACTAGCAGTTCCTGGCCCGGCAGGAAGCGCAGCAGCCGGGGTACCGCGAAACGGCGGTCGCCGAAGGAGGCGACCACCGTCTTTCCCGCCTTCGTGAGGGCGAGGCCGAAGCCGAGCATGGATCCGAGAGCGTCACCGTCCGGCGACACGTGGCAGGCCAGCGCGACCCGGTCGGCGGCGGCGATCAGCTCGACCGCGCGCGCCCAGTCCTTCTCGGATGGTCCCGCGCCTCGCTCGCCCACGTCCCGTGTCACGTTCTCCGTCACATCCCGGGTCACATCGCCCGGCGGCCGGGGCGCCCGGACTCGTCGTCGCCCTCGTCGCCGGACACCTCGCCGTCGTAGGTCTCCTCGAGGCGGTACGGGTCGGCCTCCCCGGCGTACGTGGCGCCCTCGGCCCTCTTCGCGATCTCGGCGTCCTTGGCCCTGGCCACGGCGAGCAGGTCGTCCATGTGGCGGGCGCTGTCCGGCAGCGGGTCGTGCACGAACGTCAGCGTGGGGGTGTGCCGCAGACCGGTCTGCCGGCCCACCTCGGAGCGGATGATCCCCTTGGCGCTCTCCAGCGCGGCGGCTGTACCGGCCCGCTCGACCTCCGAACCGAAAACGGTGTAGTAGACCGTCGCGTCACTCAGATCCGCGGTGATCCGGGCGTCGGTCACCGTCACGAAGCCGAGACGCGGATCCTTGATCCGTCGCTCCAGCATTTCGGCGACCACCTGCTGAATGCGGTCGGCCAGCTTCCTGGCCCGCGCTGCGTCCATGGTGGCGCTCCCCCTTCTCGGTTCAGGTACGGCCGCGCTCGGGCACGGCCGTCTATTCTTCGTCGTCGTTGAAGAGCCGCTGTCGCGCGGACAGTAGCTCGATTTCCGGGCGGAGGGCGACGAGACGCTCACAGGCGTCGAGCACCTCGCCACAGTTGGCCGCGGAGGCGGACACCACGGCCACGCCGATCTCGGCACGACGGTGCAGGTCGAGATGACCGGTCTCGGCCACGGCCACCCCGGGAAACCGCCGTTGCACCTCGGCGACGAGGGGGCGGATCACGGAACGCTTCTGCTTTAGCGAACGCACGTCGCCGAGCAGGATGTCCAACGTCAGAGCACCGATATACATCGATATTTCACCGCGGAACGGGCGGTCACGCCGCCGCCCCCGCACAGGGCGAGGGCGGCGGCGTCACGCGTCACACGCGCGGCTTCTCCTGCATCTCGAACGTCTCGATGACGTCGTCGATCTTGATGTCGCTGTAGCCGACACCGATACCGCACTCGAAGCCCTCGCGGACCTCGGTCGCGTCGTCCTTGAAGCGACGCAGCGACGAGACGGTGAGGTTGTCGGCCACCACGACACCGTCGCGGATGATCCGTGCCTTGCTGTTGCGGGTGATCGTGCCCGAACGGACCAGAGCACCGGCGATGTTGCCGATCTTCGGAACCTTGAAGACCTCGCGGACCTCGGCGGTACCCGTCCTGACCTCTTCGAACTCCGGCTTGAGCATGCCCTTGAGGGCCGCCTCGATCTCCTCGATCGCCTGGTAGATGACCGAGTAGTACCGGATGTCGACGCCCTCGCGCTCGGCCAGGTCGCGCGCCCGGACCTCGGGACGCACGTTGAAGCCGATGATGACGGCGTTGTCGTCGGCCACCGCCAGGTTGACGTCGTACTCGGTGATCGCACCGACGGCGCGGTGCAGAACCCGGAGGTTGACCTCGTCGCCCACATCGATCTTGAGCAGCGCGTCCTCCAGGGCTTCCACCGAACCGGAGACGTCACCCTTGATGATGAGCTTGAGCTCGTCGACCTGGCCCTTCTCGAGGTCCTTGAACAGTTCCTCAAGCGTGCGCCTGCGGCCGGACTTCGCCATTTCGGCGATGCGCTGGCGGGCCGCCCGCTGCTGGGCGATCTGCCGCGCCATCCGGTCGTCGGAGACGACGATGAAGTTGTCGCCGGCCCGCGGGACGGCGGTCAGACCCAGCACCAGGACCGGACGCGACGGGTCGGCCTCTTCGACCGTCTCGCCGTTGTCGTCCAGCATCGCCCGGACGCGGCCGAAGGCCTCGCCACAGACGATGGAGTCGCCGACCCGGAGGGTGCCGCGCTGCACCAGCACGGTCGCCACCGGACCACGGCCCTTGTCGAGGTGCGCCTCGATGGCCAGACCCTGGGCGTCCATGTCGGGGTTCGCCCGGAGGTCGAGCTCGGCGTCGGCGGTCAGCAGGATCGCCTCGAGCAGGCTGTCGATGCCGAGGCCCTGCTTGGCGGAGATGTCCACGAACATCGTGGATCCGCCGAACTCCTCGGCCACCAGGCCGTACTCGGTGAGCTGGGCCCGGACCTTGGTCGGGTCCGCACCCTCCTTGTCGACCTTGTTGACCGCGACCACGATCGGCACGTCCGCCGCCTGCGCGTGGTTCAGCGCCTCGATCGTCTGCGGCTTGACGCCGTCGTCGGCAGCGACGACGAGCACCGCGATGTCGGTGGCCTGGGCACCACGGGCACGCATGGCGGTGAACGCCTCGTGACCGGGGGTGTCGATGAAGGTGATCTTGCGGGTCTCACCCTCGTGCTCGGTGGCCACCTGGTACGCGCCGATGTGCTGGGTGATGCCACCCGCCTCGCGCGCGACCACGTTGGTGTGCCGGATCGCGTCGAGCGTCTTCGTCTTACCGTGGTCGACGTGGCCCATGACGGTCACGACCGGCGGACGCGGCGCGAGGTCGGCCTCGTCACCCTCGTCCTCACCGAACTCGATCTTGAAGGACTCGAGAAGCTCGCGGTCCTCCTCCTCCGGGCTGACGACCTGGATGACGTAGTCGAGCTCGGCGCCGAGCAGCTGCAGCGTCTCCTCGTTGACCGACTGGGTCGCGGTCACCATCTCGCCGAGGTGCAGCATGATCTGCACCAGCGACGCGGGGTTCGCGCCGATCCGGTCGGCGAAGTCGGACAGGGACGCGCCACGCGGCAGACGGATCGTCTGCCCGCCGCCACGCGGAGCCTGAACGCCGCCGATCGTCGGAGCCGACATGTTGTCGAACTCCTGGCGCCTCTGCCGCTTCGACTTGCGACCACGGGTCGGACGACCGCCGGGACGGCCGAACGCGCCCGCCGTGCCGCCGCCACGGCCGCGGCCACCGCCGCCACCGGGACGACCGGCGAAACCGCCGCCGCCACCCGGACCGCCGCCGGCACCGCCGGGACGGCCACCGCCACCGGTGCCCGTACGGGCGCCGCCGAAGCCGCCGCCACCGGGACGACCGGCACCGCCGCCACCGGGACGACCGGCGCCGCCACCGGGACGACCGGCGCCGCCGCCGGGACGACCGGCACCGCCGCCACCGGGACCGGCCGGGCGGCCCTGCGGCATCATCATCGGGTTCGGACGTGGACCGCCGGGACGCGGGCCACCCGCTCCGGGACCCGGACGAGGCCCACCGGCGCCGGGACCGGGACGGGGACCACCCGCTCCGGGACCGGGACGCGGGCCACCGGCACCGGGAGCACCGGGGCGCGCGCTCGGCGGACGCGGCATGGCGCCGTCGCGAGCGCCGTCACGACGAGGCTCGCGGGGACCCCGGTCACCGCGGTCGCCGCGGTCGCCGCGGTCGGGGCGCTCGCCACCGTCACGGGCACCGGGACGCGGAGGCCGCTGACCCATGCCGCTCGCGGTGGACGAGAACGGGTTGTTACCCGGACGCGGGCCACGCGGGCCCGGCTTCGGACCACCCGGACGCGGACCCTGGCCGGACGGCGCACCCGGACGCGCGCCATGGCCGGACGGCGCACCCGGAGCCGCGGGACCACCCGGAGCAGCCGCAGGACGCGGCGCGGGCGCCGGACGCGGGCCGGGCTTCGGCGCGCCGCCGCCCGGACGAGGACCGGACGCAGCCGGACGCGGGGTCTCGGGCCGCGGCGTCATCTCGGGACGCGAAGCCTGAGGACGCGACGCCTCGGGCTCGGGCTGCGTCGGGTGAGGCATGGGAACCGGACGGGGCGCGGGCCTGGGACCCGGCTTGGGGACCGCCGGCCTGACGCCGGCGTCCGGAGACTGAGAAACTGGCGCCGCCGCGCCACCGGCCTGGCCCTCGGCCGGCCTGGGCGCAGGCCTCGGCTGCGCCGGACGGGGAGACGGCTTGCCGCCACCCCTGGAGGAGTCGCCCTTACCGAACGCCTCCGTAAGCTTGCGGACAACCGGCGCCTCTATCGTTGAAGACGCCGATCGCACGAACTCGCCCATCTCGGTGAGCTTGGCCATGACGACCTTGCTCTCTACTCCGAACTCCTTGGCGAGCTCGTAAACCCGGACCTTCGCCACTGCACTCCCTAACTCGGCCCGGGAGGCTGGCAGTGCCGCCGGACCGTCGCTACCTAGACGTACTCATCGCCGCGTGCTCATCAGGCGCTCATAGCAATCTGACTCCGCCCATCAACTCGGCGTCCCTTACATGACAGTTTCTTCCGACCTCATGCCGACTCTGAGATCAGCAATTGGTAACCATTCACCCGGTCAGTGTCGGGCGTCAACCCCCGCGAGGAAGTCACGCAGACGCGTTACATCGAGCGTCCTCCCGGTGCGAAAAGCGCGGGAGAACGCTCGGCGACGCGTCGCGAGCTCCAGACAGCCCAACGCGGGATGCAGCGAAGCACCTCGCCCGGAAAGCCGTCCTCGCAGGTCGGGGACGATGACGTCCTCGACCACGACAAGGCGGAGCAGCTCGGACTTGACCGTGCGAACCCGGCAGCCCACGCATGTTCTCAGCGGGACCACCCGGCCACCATATTCCAGCTTACCTTGCCGACGCATCTGCGGGATCGGCCGGTGCCTCCTGGGTGTCCGGCCGGATGTCGATGCGCCATCCCGTGAGCCGGTTCGCGAGGCGGGCGTTCTGGCCCTCCTTGCCGATCGCCAGCGAGAGCTGGTAGTCCGGCACGATCACCCTCGCGACGCGGGCCGCCTCGTCGACGACCTCGACTCGGGAAACGCGCGCCGGCGACAGGGCATTCCCCACGAACTCCGCGGGGTCCTCCGACCAGTCGATGATGTCGATCTTCTCGCCGTGCAGCTCGGTCATCACGTTGCGCACCCGCGAACCCATCGGGCCGATGCAGGCGCCCTTGGCGTTGACCCCACCCTTCCGGGAGCGTACGGCGATCTTCGTGCGGTGGCCGGCCTCCCTGGCGATGGCGGCGATCTCCACGGTGCCGTCGGCGATCTCGGGCACCTCCAGCGCGAAGAGCTTCTTCACCAGGTTCGGGTGCGTCCGGGACAGGGTCACCGACGGGCCCTTCGGCCCCTTCTTCACCTGCACGACGTAGCAACGGATCCGCTCGCCGTGGGTGTACTCCTCGCCGGGGACCTGCTCGTTGTGCGGGAGGATCGCCTCGATCTTCCCCAGGTCGACCAGGACGACCCGCGGGTCCTTGCCCTGCTGGATGATGCCGGCGACGAGCTCGCCCTCACGGCTGGCGAACTCACCGAAGTTGATCTCGTCCTCGGCGTCGCGCAGCTGCTGCAGGATCACCTGCTTGGCGGTGGTCGCGGCGATGCGGCTGAAGTTGCCGGGGGTGTCGTCGTACTCCCTCAGCACCTCACCGCCCTCGCCCAGCTCGACCGCCCAGATGGTCACGTGACCGCTGGTGCGGTCAAGCTCGGCCCTGGCCTTCTGCGCCGCGCCCTCGGTGCGGAAATAGGCGATCAGAAGCGCATCCTCGATCGCCTTGACGACAAGGTCGAAGGAGATGTCCTTCTCCCGCTCCAGGCTGCGCAGGACGCTCATGTCAATGTCCACAAGGCTCCCCCTTAGCCCTCGTCCTCGATGTCGCCATCAAGGTCATCGCCGTGGCCGTCGTCCGCCCGGCTGAACTCCACCTGGACCCGGCCCCGGGCCAGATCCGCAAGATCGATGCGGCGCGCGCCGTCCAGCTCCACGCCGGACTCGTCGACACCGGTCACCCGTCCCTCGACGGAGGTGCCGTCCCGCAGGTCGGCCTTGACCAGCCGGCCACGGGCACGCCGCCAATGGCGCGGCTCCGTGAGAGGCCGGTCGACTCCCGGCGAGGTGACCTCCAGAACGTACGGACTGCCGCCCAGCACGTCGGTCTCGTCAAGCTCCTTGGAGACGGACTGGCTGACCTCGGCCACGTCATCGAGGCTCACGCCGCCGTCGCGATCCACCACCACACGGACCAGCCGCCGCTTGCCCGCCGGAGTGATCGTCACGTCCTCCAGATCGAGCCCCTCGGCGGCGATCACCGGGCCGAGCAGCTCCAAAAGGCGGCCGCGTCGAGCTTCGTCGCCCATGCCGACCTCCCGATTCAATTGGCGTACCTCGCCGAATGTGCCAACAGCCTATCGACACCACGGGGCGGAAAGAGCGCCACGCCTGGCGGCGAGCACCGCGCCTCCCCCTTACGATGCTGTGTCGTGGACGGAGGATCGACGCTGACGAGGCGCTCCCTGCTGGGCGCCGCCGCGGCCGGGGTGCTCGTCTCGGGCTGCTCGTCGTCCCCCGCCGCGAAACCCGGCCCGCCGAGGCCTCCCGACCCCGAGACGCTGCTGCTCAGGTCGCTGATCGCGGACAAGGAGAGGACGGTCGACCTTTACCGGCGGGCCGCGCTCTCCCAGCCCAGGTCGGCCACCGCTCTGCAGCCCTTCGCGCAGCGTCATCTGGCCCATCTGGCGGCCATGCGCCGCATGCTTCCGCAGGGCGCCGAAGCGTCCGCCCTCGCGCCGTCCGCTTCCGCGGCCACGTCCGCCACTGCCGCGCCCTCACCGTCCCCGTCGGCCTCGACCGGCGTTTCGCTGGCCGAGCTGCGCGGCGCCGAACGGCGCGCCGCGGCGGCCCGCCCCGGCCAGATGGCGGGGGCCTCCCCCGCCCTGTCCCAGCTCCTCGCGAGTGTCGGCGCCTGCGAGGCCGTGCACGTGATCGCCCTCGGGAGGCTGCGATGAGCGACCCGCTCGGCAAGGTGCTCTCCGCCGAGCACGCCGCCGTGTACGCCTACGGAGTGATCGGCGGGAAGACCGACGGAGCGCTGCGCTCGAAGGCCACGGCGGGGTTCGACGCCCACCGGGCGCGGAGGGACCGGCTGCGCGCGCTGATCGTGCAGCGGGGCGGCACGCCGCCCGAGCCGGGCCCGACCTATGCGCTTCCCTTCGAGGTGAAGAACCAGTCGGACGCGGTTCGGCTCGCCGCGCTCATCGAGGAGCGGGTCGTCACCGCCTACCTGGAGCTCGCCGCCGACAAGGACGCGTCACTGCGCCGACTGGCCGCCCAGGCGATGCAGGAGGGCGCGACCCGCGCGTACGGCTGGCAGCCGACGGTCGACGCGTTCCCGGGGATGCCCGCCGAGATGACCTCGGGGTCGCCGCCGGTGAAGACCGAGCCCACGCCGGTCCCGGCGGTTCCCCAGTAGGATCGCCCGGCACAGCCGTCGAGTACGACCGTCCGGCATGGCGGCCAGTACGACCGTCCGGCGTGGCCGTCCTTTCTGCGACGGTCCCTGACGGGAGACGGTCTCGGGCCCGGTGAGCCGGGCCCGAGGGGAGGGCGTCAGGCCTGGCAGGCCGCGAGGACGCGGTCCACGGCCTCGGCGAGCGGGATCTCCTCCTTGGTCCCGGTGGCGCGGTCGCGCAGCTCGGCGACGCCCTGCGCGAGGCCCCGGCCGATGATCAGCACGGTCGGCAGGCCGAGCAGCTCGGAGTCCTTGAACTTCACGCCGGGCGAGACGCCGGGGCGGTCGTCCACGAGGACGCGCAGGCCGCGCGACTCGAGCTCCTCGGCGATCTGGGTCGCCACCTCGATCTGGTTCTCCTTGCCGGTGCCGACGATGTGCACGTCGGCGGGCGCGATCTCACGCGGCCACGTCAGGCCGAGGGCGTCGTGCCGCTGCTCGGCCACCACCGCGACCGCGCGCGAGACACCCACGCCGTAGGAGCCCATCGTGACGCGGATCGGCTTGCCGTCGGGGCCGAGGGCGTCGAGCCCGGCGGCGTCGGCGTACTTGCGGCCGAGCTGGAAGATGTGGCCGATCTCGATGCCGCGGTCGATGGACAGCGGGTGCGCGCAGCGCGGGCAGAGGTCGCCGGCCCGGATCTCCGCGGCTTCGATGGTGCCGTCGGGCTGGAAGTCGCGTCCAGCCACGACGTGGGCGGCGTGCTTGCCGGGCTCGTTCGCGCCGGTGACCCAGGCGGAGCCGGTGACCACGCGGGGGTCGACGAGGTAGGTGATGCCGAGGGACGCGAGGACCTGCGGGCCGATGTAGCCGCGGACGAGCCCGGGGTGCCGGGCGAAGTCCTCCGCCTCGAAGATCTCGGGGATGCCGGGGGCGACCGCGGCCTCGAGCCGCTTGAAGTCGACCTCGCGGTCTCCGGGAACGCCGATGACGAGGGTCTCGACCTTGTCGGAGCCGGGCGTGCGCACCTTCACGACGATGTTCTTGAGGGTGTCGGCCGGGGTGATCCCGAGCCCGAAGTGCTCGTTGACGTGGTCGACCAGCGACTCGATGGTCGGGGTGTCCGGCGTGTCCAGGACCTCGAGGGCGGGCTGCTCCGCCGTCACCGCGGGCGGCGCGGACGTGGTGACCGCCTCGGCGTTCGCCGCGTACCCGCAGTTGTGGCAGGCGACGAAGGTGTCCTCACCGGTCGGGCAGGGCGCGAGGAACTCCTCGGAGGCCGAGCCGCCCATCGCGCCGGACATGGCGAAGCAGATCCGGTAGTCGATGCCGAGCCGGTCGAAGATGCGGATGTAGGCCTCGCGGTGCTGCTCGTAGGAGTGCTTGAGGCCGTCGTCGTCCAGGTCGAAGGAGTAGGAGTCCTTCATGACGAACTCGCGGCCGCGCAGGATGCCCGCCCGCGGACGAGCCTCATCGCGGTACTTCGTCTGGATCTGGTAGAGGGTGACCGGATAGTCCTTGTAGGAGGAGTACTCCCCCTTGACCATGTCGGTGAACATCTCCTCGTGGGTCGGACCCAGGAGGTAGTCGGAGCCCTTGCGGTCCTTGAGCCGGAAGAGCGTGTCGCCGTACTCGGTCCAGCGGCCGGTCGCCTCGTAGTAGTCGCGGGGAAGCAGCGCGGGGAAGAGCACCTCCTGGGCGCCCATCCGGTCCATCTCCTCGCGCACCACGCGGGTGACGTTCTCCAGGACGATTTTGCCGAGCGGCAGCCAGGAGTAGATGCCGGGGGCGACCCTCCGGATGTATCCGGCGCGGACGAGCAGCTTGTGGCTCGGCACTTCCGCGTCCGCCGGATCCTCACGCAGGGTGCGCAGGAACAGGGTCGACATACGCAGTAGCACGGCTACTCCTCGCTCGTGGTGGGAGATCTCATGAAAGACGATGTGTGCTAAGGCTATCGACTCCCGGCCGCTGACCGCCCGCCGTTATGCCCCGACCACGCGACGATCACGCCACGACGACCACGCGACGGTCGGCGTGGAAGGTCGACTAAGACGCGACGGCCAGGGTGTAGAGCGCGGCGAGCGCGAGCGCGATGCCCGCGGCGCGCAGCCGGCACAGCAGGGTGGGCCGCAGGCACAGGGCGCAGACCAGGCCGAGTACGAAGGACATGCTGGCGGCCCACTCCCATGTGGGGAGCACCGCGCCGTTCATCCGGTCGAGATGGCCGTCCACGACGTCGATGAGGAAGAGCACGGCGAGGCCACCCGCGGCGGCGTCGCCCCACATGCCGCGCAGCCGGGTGAGGGAGGCCAACACACCGCTCAGCACCATGAGGAACAGCAGCAGGTTGAGGGAGTCGGCCACGCCGCCGTCCAGCGGGGACTCCCCACCGAACACGGCCGCGCAGACGATCCGGGAGATCAGCATGCCGAACGCGGTGAGCGTGCAGTTGACCAGCGCCCAGCCGGACCCGAGGGACAGGCGTCCGGCCAGGATCACGACGCCGAGGTACAGGTAGGTGTCGGTTGCCGCGAACAGCTGCGCGGGAGCGCGGCCTGCGCCCAGCGTGGCGAGCGCTCCGGCGAACACGCCCATGGCGAGTCCGAGCAGCATGTCACGCTGGATGCGGCGTTCCCACCGCTCCAGGTCCGCGAAGTCTCCGGGTAGGTCGCCCACGACCCGACGCCGGAACTTGTCCAAGGCCACAGCCACTCGATCCCCCGAAATCACTCGAAAGTGGCAATAAGCAGCATATATAGAGCTCAAATCAGGACAAAATACTTCCTAGGACAGGTATAGCAAGCAACCGCTTGTTATGCTGCCGCGCGTGACCTCTTCTGATGAACTGCGCGAGCTGCGGGCCGCCGTACGGTCCTTCCTCGAGGCCTACCCCGGCTCGGCGGACCAGACCACATGGCGGCGCTTCGCCGGAGAGCTCGGGGTCGCCGGACTGGCCGTCCCCGAGGAGTACGGCGGCGCCGGCTGCGGGCTCCGCGAGGCGGCGATCGTGTCCGAGGAGATCGGCCGTGCCCTTTCCCCGCTCCCCTACCTGTCCACCGCCGTGCTGGCCGTGTCCGCGATCAACGAGTCAGGGGACGGCGAGGCCAAGAAGCGGCTGCTTCCGGGCATCGCCGACGGGACCGTGACGGCCACCGTCATCTTCCCCGGCGTCTTCCCCGGCGACGCCGGGCTCTCGCTGGACGGGGGGCGCCTGAGCGGCGTCGCGCCGTACGCGCTGGACGGGGACGTGGTCCTCGCCTACGTCGGCGACGCCCTGGTCGAGGCGGCCCCCTCCGCGCGCCGGCCGTACGTCACGTTGGACGAGACCCGGCCGCTGGTCGAGCTGACCTTCGACGGCGCCGAGGCCCGGCGGATCGGGAGCGCCGAGGCGTGCGACCGGGTCCGCGATCTCGGCGTCGCCGCGCTGGCGGCCGAGCAGGTCGGCGGGGCGGCGCGCTGCCTGGAGTCGGCCGTGGCCTACGCCAAGCAGCGGCACCAGTTCGGCCGACCGATCGGATCCTTCCAGGCGATCAAGCACAAGCTGGCCGACGTGCTGCTCCAGGTGGAGTCGGCCCGCTCGGCCGCCTACCAGGCCTGCGCGGCCCCCGCCGACGAACTGCCCGTTTACGCGGCGATCGCGGGGTCGTACTGCACGGAGGCCTATCTGACGGCGGCCGGAGAGAGCATCCAGGTCCACGGCGGCATCGGCGTCACCTGGGAGCACGACGCGCACCGCTACTTCAAGCGCGCGACCTCCGACGCCCAGCTCTTCGGGCCGCCGCAGGCGCACCGCGCGCGGCTGGCCCAGGTCGTCCTCTGATCCCGCATCACCGGGAACAGGGACCGCGAAGCGCGAGGGGCCGAAGGCGGGCGGGAGTTGCGGGAGCGATCAGCCGCCGAGCAGTTCCTCCCAGTGTCGCCGGGAGCCGCTCCGGCCCCCCGGCTCCCCTCCGCCCTCGATCGAGGCGGCCATCCGCCAGAGCCCCGGGGTCGTGCGCAGGCGCTCCAGCCCGAGAGGGTCGACCGCGCGCAGCAGGAAACCGACGCCCATGACGTCGAGATGGGCCGTCGTCGGCGTGACCAGGCCGGACGTGCCGGCCAGACTGCCGTCGACCCCCGGCTCGCGGACTCGCTCGATGACCAGATCCGCCACCTCCGAGGCGTACGGGCCGTCGCCCCACTCGACGTGCCAGCTCTCGTCCGCCACCCGCCACCACATCAGATCGCGGCAGGCGTCGCGCATCTCGGCGTCGCTGGACAGCGCGGCCATCACCCGGCCGAGCGCCTCGTAGCGCCGGGCGTGCGGCACCGGCTCGGCCTCCGCCTGCCCTTCGGGCAGCCTCCTACGGAATCCCCTCATGTCTGGGAGCGTGCCATCCGGCCGCTGGTGCGTCCCCGGGTTTCTCCGCCTTTTGCCCACGAGGATCAACTCTGATCGTCACGGCACCCCCGCGCAACCCCTCATTCGCCACATTCCGCCCGCCCCTGCGGGGCCGTGCCGTACGCCGGGGACGGGATGACCAGGGGCTGGCCGAGCCAGGTGAAAGAGATCGCCGAACGATGGCGCGGCCGATCTGGCCCGATAGGGCCCTCGTGGTAAAGAATCACATATAGGACGCCTGCTCTGGAGGCGATGGTGACGTTGCGCGTGGCGATCGTGGGATCGGGCCCGGCCGGGATCTACACCGCCGAGGCCCTGTCCAAGCAGTCCGGCGAGCCGATCGAGATCGACATACTCGAACGGCTGCCCACCCCCTACGGACTCGTCCGGTACGGCGTGGCCCCCGACCACACGTCGATCAAGTCGATCGCGGGCTACCTGCGCCGGGTGCTGGAGTCGCCCGGGATCCGCTTCCTCGGTGGTGTCGAGCTCGGGACCGACATCTCCGCCGACGACCTGCTGGCCTGCTACGACGCGATCGTCTACTGCACCGGGGCGATGGTGGACCGGCACCTCGGCATCCCGGGTGAGGGCCTGCCGGGCAGCGTCGCCGCCACCGACTTCGTCAACTGGTACTGCGGTCACCCGGACGTCCCCGCCGACACGTTCACCCTGGACGCCGAGGAGGTGGCGGTGATCGGCGTCGGCAACGTCGCGGTCGACGTCGCGCGCATCCTCGCCAAGACCGCCGACGAACTGCGCGGCACGGATGTCCCCGAGGAGGTGCTCGACCGGCTCGCCGCCTCGCGGGTCGAGCGGATCCACATGATCGGGCGCCGGGGCGCCGAGCACGCCAAGTTCACCCTGAAGGAGCTGCGCGAGCTCGGCGAGCTGGCGAACGCCGACGTCCTGAGTCTCCCGCACGAGGTCGAGGTCGGGGACATCGAGGGGCTCTCCCGGCAGATCAGAG
This sequence comes from Microtetraspora sp. NBRC 16547, assembly GCF_030268965.1. Classification (GTDB taxonomy): domain Bacteria; phylum Actinomycetota; class Actinomycetes; order Streptosporangiales; family Streptosporangiaceae; genus Microtetraspora. Next base: position 241,819 of record NZ_BSSE01000005.1, read on the forward strand.
GAAACGTCGACGTGCTTCGATCCTGGTCGACACGAGTGCCGGCGGGCCGGCCGCGCAGACTGGACGTGCGCTTCTGGCTGCGCCCGGTGGAGATCATGGGCGCCGGGCGCGTCGAGGGCCTCCGGCTGGAGCGGACCCGCCTCGTGGAAGGCCGGGTCACCGGGACCGGGGAGTTCGAGACCATCCCGGCGGACATCGTGCTGCGGTCCGTGGGCTACCGGAGCGTGGCGCTCCCCGGCGTGCCGTTCGACGCCGCGAACATGATCGTGCCCAACATCGCCGGCAAGGTGACGGGAACCGACCGGCAGTACGTCGCCGGATGGCTCAAGCGCGGTCCGACCGGCGTGATCGGCACCAACAAGTCCGACGCCGCCGAGACCGTGCGCACCCTGCTCGCGGAGGCCGCCCCCGGGACGGCGGGCACCAAGCTGGACGACCTGCTGAACGCGCGGGGCGTCACGCCGGTGACGTACGACGACTGGCTCGCGATCGAGGCGGCCGAGTCGGACCTGGCCAGGGCTCTGGGCCGGGGCGAGCGGGTCAAGCTCGTCGGCCGTTCCGCCATGCTCGCCGCCTGCCGCCGGGTCCCTCGAGACACGGCGGGCGCCTCCTCCTGATCTTGCTGTGCGGCTTTTGCGAGGATCTGGAGTATGAAGACGACTCTGCCGGAACCCTCCGCCCTCATCGGGGACTTCGAGGAGACCTATCGCGAGCAGTCGGCGCGGTTCGCCGGTGCGGAGCCCGCCTGGCAGCCGGTGCACACGGTGTACGTTCCCGCCGACCGGGTCTCGGGGGACACCGTGGACGCCTGGGGACGGGCGGCGACCAAGCTCCTCCACGAGCATCTCTTCTCCCCGGGGGAGCTCCCGCCGCTGTGCGGGATCGACCCCGACCTGGCGGCGCTCGTACACGAGCGGATCCGCAGGAAGCTCCGGATCGAACCGGTCGAGGACCTGCGGATCGACTTCGAGGACGGGTACGGCCGGCGTCCGGACGCCGAAGAGGACCGCCACGTCGAGAGCGCCGCCGACGCCGTGGCCGCGATGGTGGAGGCGGGCACGCTGCCGCGCCGGTGGGGGTTGCGGGTGAAGTCGTTCGCCGACGGGGATCCGGTACGGAGCGTCAGGACGCTCGACGGCTTCCTCACCGAGGTGATCAGGCGGGCCGGGAGCCTGCCCGCGGGTTTCACGGTGACGTTCCCCAAGGTGCTCATGGAGGCCTATCTCGGGCAGTTCGCGGCTTGCCTGGAAGCTCTGGAGGGCGGGCTGGGCCTGCCCGAGTGCACCCTGGGGTTCGAGATCCAGGTCGAGGCCCCGCAGACCGTGGCCTTCCTGCTGCGCTCCCCCGACCTGGTGCCGTCGCTCAAGGGACGCCTCGCCGCGGCCCACTTCGGAGTGTTCGACTACACGGCGTCCTGCGGGCTGCCTCCGCACGAGCAGCGACTCGACCACCCGGTGTGCGACCAGGCCAGGGAGGTCATGCGGTGCGCCTTCGCCGGAACCGGCGTGGAGCTGTCCGACGGCTCGCTGGCCGCCTTCCCCGCCTCCGACTCGACCGAGGACGTGCACGCGCTCTGGGCCCGGCACGCCGCGCTCGTGGCGCATTCCCTGTCGAACGGCTTCTACCAGGGCTGGGACATGCATCCGTCACATCTGGTCAGCCGTTACGCCACCGTGTACGCGTTCCATCTCGCCCACTACGAGGAGTACAGCGCGCGAGTGGAGGCATGGGAGCAGCGGCGGGAGGCGGGCGGCGGCGTGATGGACGAGCCCGCCACGATCAGGACCCTGGTGGCCGCCCTGACCCGGGCCGACCACGCCCTGCTTGATCGTCCCGCCTCCGGCGGGCCGGGCTCGGGGCGCCCTTGAGGCGATGACCTTCGGCGTCGCTCGGGACTCGTACCTCGCCCGCTCGCTCCTTCTCACGTCACCGCCGCGCCCCTCGCGCTTGATCGTCCCGCCGTAGAAAGGCCGGACAAGTAGGCACAAATTAGGTGCGATCGAGGAGGTGGCGCCAGGCGCGGACTCGGGCACGGTCTACGGGGTCGTTCCAGGAGTCGCGTACGGCGCTGCCGACGTGGAAGGCGCGTACGCCGCGTTCGCGCAGCACGGGGACGTGCTCCTTCTTGAGCCCGCCCCCGGCCATGATGATCTCGCCGTCTCCGGCGTCGGTGCGCTCACGCAGCACCGGCAGGCCGTCGCCGACGCCGTTCGGGGAGCCGGACGTGAGTACGGTGGCCAGGTTCGGCAGCAGCCGTACGGCACGCCAGGCGGCCCGGACGTCGGCAGCGTGGTCGACGGCCCGGTGGAAGGTCCACGGCAGCGGCGCGACCGCGTGGATGAGCGCCTCGGTCGCCTCCATGTCGACTGCGCCGTCCTCGGCGAGGAAGCCGAAGACGAACCCGCCCGCCCCGGCTTTGGTCAGCTCCTGGGCGTCCTCGCGGAGCCGGTCGAGCTCCTCGGGGGTGGCGGTGAAGCCCGCGTTGCAGCGCAGCATCACCATCTGGGGCAGGGAGCACGCGCTGGAGATCGCGGCCACCACATCCGCCGAGGGGGTGAGCCCGCCGGAGGCCATGTCGGACACGATCTCCAGCCGGTCGGCTCCCCCTTCCTCGGCGGCGACGGCGTCACGCACGTCCAGCGCGATCACTTCCAGCAGCGATGCGGTCATGTACCGAACAGTAGCTGGTCTGTTTGACACGCTGTACGGCATGCGCCCTTCAGCATGCGATCAGTACCTTGTGCGGGCGGATGTCACGGTGGCGCCCGCCTGGCGCTCGAAGAGCGCGCCCGACGCCCGGTGTGCCAGGTCGACGGTCCTGACGTGCCGGAACCCCAGCTCGGCGTAGTAGCGCTGCAGCCGGAGGTTGTCCTTCGAGCAGTCCAGCCGGAGCCAGCGCCTGCCCTCGGCGGCCGCGCGCAGGCCGGCCCAGTCGAGGAGCGCCTCGCCCAGTCCCTCCCCCGCGTACGCGCGGCTGACCGCGAGCTTGTGGACGTAGCGTGCGGTGTCGGGGCGGTCCGCCCGCCCCCAGAACTCGGGGTCGGCGTGGCCGTCGAGCGCGACCGTCGCGGCGGCGCCCGTCCCGTCGTCGAGGACGTACATCGCGCCCGCGTCGATGAGCGGCTCGATGCGGGAGGCGGGGAAGCCGCCCGCGGGCCACTGCCGTACGCCGTGGGAGTCGAGCCACTTCGCGGCTTCGGCGAGTAGGGCGAGCACGGCGGGGAGGTCGCCGTGGGCGGCCCGGCGGAGAGTGAACGTGCCGGGGAGCAGGATGCGGGATGGCATGGTCGATTCCTTTCGGTGACGATACGAACACGGAAAGTCACCGATGGAGGGCGTGCGCCTCCGCGCGACCACGACGGGTGTCCAGCGGGAGCGGCCTTCCAGCGGCGTTCGCCCGCCGGATGGCGGCCTTCTCCAGCGCATGGAGGGGGCAGGCCGTGACTGGTGCGACGGCGAGCGGGCCCCGCGGTCGCCCGCGGGGAGGAATAGGGGGGAACGCCCCGTCAGGCGACGGGGGATCCGTGGCGCGTCATCGGGCTTCCAGCTCGTATCTGATGAGGTGCTTGTCGGCGGGGAGCACCGACACCGCGACACGGACGGGGACGCCTTCGGGGTCGTATCCGACCCGGACGTAGACGACGACGGGCGTGCCCGGTTCCAGCTGGAGTCGCGACGACTCGTCGGGGGTGGGCATCCGGGCGGAGATGTCGTCGATGACGCGGACCTGGGGGTGCCCGAGCTCTTCGAGCACCAGGTTGGCGCCGCGCCTGATGTCGCCGGGCCGGGCGATCTCCGACTCCGCCACGAAGGCGTGCGGGAAGTAGGAGTCGTTGGTGTTGTACGGCTGGCCGTCCACGAAACGGAGGCGGCGTCGTACGACGGCGAGGGCTCGGCCGGCGAGGGCGAGGCGGGTCGCCACGTCCTCCGGCGGCGCGACGATGGCGACCTCGATGTCCTGGTCGGCCGTGCGGCCCTCGGAGCTGACGGCGTGCACGAACGCGTCGATGCGGGGCCCTCCCGCGCGGAGGGACTGCAGCTCGCCCTGCGGGCGGATGAGGAGCGGACGGCGCTCTCGGACGAACGTGCCGCGACGGCGCATCCGGAGGATGAGGCCCTCGTTCTCGAGCTCTCCCAGCGCGAGCCGCACGGTGTTGCGGCTGACCGCGTGGGCCTCCATGAGCTCGGCCTCAGTGGGGATCTGGTCGCCTGGCCCGAGCGCCCCCGTGTAGATGGCCTTCCGCAACTCGGCGGCCACCTGCTGGTAGAGCGACGATCGTGCCATTTTCCCTCAATCTACCCTTTTGTTCCAACAAATTTAGACGATCTCTGTCTTCCTGCAAACAACCACTTGACCTGAGCGCGCGGACCGCGCATCATCCAAACGTTGGTACAAATCCATCCAATGGGAGCGGGCCGCCGCAAGCGGTGCCCAACACCTACCAGAGCAGCGGAAGCAGGATGTCGGTGCCGTCGGTATCTACCGAACTGACCGTCTGGTGCGAGAACGGGGTCTTCGCCTGGAATGTGGGCGGAGTCGTCGTGACCCACCCGGCGGACGATCCGGCCGGCGCCGCACTGCTGATCATGCGCCACCAGACGGGATCGGCCGGTCCCGGTACGGACGACCGGCCGCCACGGACTCCGCGCGATCAATGACCGTCACGACCCCAACCCTCGCCGGGGTCGTGACCGTCTCGCCCGGAGCGTGACGTGTCCTGGCGGGCCCCCCACGCCCGCCAGGACGCGTCACGTCACTTCCGCCACCCCCAGCGCACACCCGCCCGTATCGGCCCTCCACTCGGGTCCGCGCGACCGGCCCCAAAGTAGCTCTCTGTAATCGCGCTTACGGATTGTGTTTCCACTGTCGTTCGGGCTTGTTTCATAGGAGCGCGAGTTCGACGACGCCCAGCGCCGCGAGCGGGAGGCCTTCGCCGCCCAGGCCCGTCCGGCCCGTGACGGAACCGAGGCCGATGCGTCCATGGACGTCTTCAACGCCATGGCCGAGATCCGCATGGCCGCCTCGCGGACGCTGGCACGGCTGCACAAGCAGCAGATCGCCTTCACCGCCGATCGCGCCGAGGCCATCACCACCGGCTCCGCCCTGGACGACGCCGCCCTGGCGAAACTTCACGCAGGCCGAGAACGATGTCGCCGACGTGATGATCTGGCTGCGCTGCAACCACGGGCGCGAGGTCAGCTATGCCGAAATCGCGGCCGGCGTCGAGATCCCCAACGGTCACCGGCTGCGGCAAGCCGTCCGCCTCGTCCGCGTGATCGCGGCCAACCGGGGCGACCGCCGCACCTGGTCAGCAACCCGATCAGCGCCGTGCCGATCGACGACGGCGGCCCCACCGCACAGTGCGGTGGGGCCGGTCAAGCCGGTCAGCAGCAGTCAGCTCTCGCCCCGGCGGCGAGCGAGCGCTCAGCTCAGGCGGTAGGGATGATTCCGAGCTGCTGAAGGACCTTCACACCGTCGTCGAGCCCGAGCTCCTCGACGATGAGACCGTCCTGGATCTTGAGCACCGTCGTGCCGGTGAAGCGGAGCGTCTTGCCGGACGCCGCCGGCGCGGAGCCGATGGGAAGGTCATCGAAGATGATCGGCCCGGTGTGCGTGCCGCCGCCCTCCCACTGGCCGACGACGTAGTCGCCCTCGGCGATGAGGTCCGCGGTGCCCCAGAAGTTGAGGTCCGGGAACGCGGTGCGGAAATTGGTCGCGAACTCGCGCACCTCGTCGCGACCGCGCATGGGCTTGTGCAGCGAGTACTCGAACCGGATGTCCGGAGCGGCGAGCTCGTCGATGATGTCGGGGTTGAAGGGGTTGCCCCAGAACTCCGTAAACCATCGGCCGACAATGGCCTTGTTCTTCTCGAGCGACATGGGTTTGTCCTTTCTGTCGGTAGCCACCGGTCCGCCAGCAGGCGTGGTGACATTTCGAAGACGCTGGTCGAAGCCGATACGTGAGATTGGCGGTGAAGATTCACGGGCGAAGGCCGGTGTCCGCCCACAGATGCATGAGCGCGTAGGAGCGCCACGTGCCCACGCCGCAGCGATGGTCCGCGCCTGGTCGACAGTGAGTTGAGCGAGCTTGCCCATGAAGGGTCACGATGTCCAGATTCCGGAGCTGCCCCGTCGATGCGAGCCGAGCAGATGGGTGTCGACGATGCCGATCGCCTCCATGAGGGCGTACATGGTGGTCGGGCCGACGAAGGCGAATCCGCGTCGGCGCAGCTCCTTTGACAATGCGACCGACTCGGCGGACTTCGTGGGGATCTCTGCGAAGGTCTGGGGGCAGGGCGTGCTCTCGGGTCGGAAGGACCACACCAGCTCGGCCAGGCCCATCTCCTCACGCAGCATGATGGTGGCGCGGGCATTGGTGATGGTCGCCTGGATCTTCTGCCGGTTGCGCACGATGCCGACGTCGGCCATCAACCGCTCGACATCGGTCTCGGTGTACGCGGCGATCGCGTCCGGGAGGAAGTTGTCAAACGCCGCACGGAATGCGGGTCGCTTGCGGAGGATCGTTGCCCAGGACAGACCCGCCTGAAATCCTTCGAGACTGACGCGCTCGTAGACGCCGCGTTCGTCCGTGACCGGCATGCCCCACTCTGTGTCGTAGTAGTCGCGCAGCAGAGGGGCGGCGGCTGCCCATGCGGGCCGGGCGAGCCCGTCATCGCCGACGACGACGCCGGGGTCGGCGGTGATGCTGCTCGCATCCTGTGTCATTCGATCACCCGTCAAGCCCTGTCATTCGCATCGTGATGTTGATCCGGCCGCGACTGATGCCGCATCCCTCGGGGGCAGTGCTCTCGTGCACCTTGGTGACACCGTGGTAGGCCAGTCGGGCGGGTCCGCCGAAGACGAAGAGGTCGCCGGAGGCCAACAGCACGTCGGTGAACGGTTTGCCGCGGCTTTCCGTGTTGCCGAATCGGAACGTGCAACTGTCGCCGATGGACAGCGATACGACCGGGGCGCGGGAGATCTCGTCCTTGTCCTGGTGCATTCCCAAGCGGGCCCCCGCGTCGTAGTAGTTCACCAGCGCGGTGTCGGGCGTATAGGAGCGGATCGCGGCTGCGTCGTGGCCGGTGGCCTGGAGGGCATGTCGTCCCAGGCGGATCATCCAGTCAGGGAACGGAAGGACACGGGCGCCGTTCACGTCGGTGGCCTCTCGCGTGTACTTGTACGGTTGCCAGTGCCAGCCCAGACATACGGTGCGCACCGACATCTCGTGTCCGCGGACCTTCGCGGCGCGGATGGGGACAGGGCCTTGCACCCACTCGCGGAACTGATCCACGATCCACTTCTGCTGTTCCCGAGTCAGCCAATCAGGGACCAGGGTGGCGCCCGGGGCGACCTCTCCCCCGTCACGCTCGGGGATCTCTAGAGTGAACAGCGCTGTCATCGCTTGCCCTCCATGTGTGTGAGGTGCACGAGGGAATCGTGCGCAACGAGCCAGGAGGTACCGTCTGCGCTTGCGCCGGCCAGGCCGTCCAGATTGGTCAGTCCGACGAGTGCGAGAGTGCGCGGGTCGCCGATTCCGGCGGTCGCGAGGGTGCGTGCGGGGCTCCAGGGAGTCGACCACAGCAGCCGCCGGGTCATCTGTGCCCAACCGGTTGCCGGCCCGACCATCACCCATAGGTCGGGGTCGGCGGCGGCGAACCGTGACGCGTGACGCAGCCAGGAGGCCCCGGTCTCGGGCCAGGTGATCGTGTCGAGAGTTCCGCCTCCTGTGCGATCCCAGGCCGATTTGATCAGGCGTGAGGTCGCAAGGGCGTGAGGGGTGCGGCCGGAGCCGATCACGATATTGCGGGCACGGCGGTCGCGGGCAATTCTGATGACGGTCGCGACCTCGGCATCTGTAGCCGTCAGGTCCGCGTTATAACTCGCTGACGTCTTCAGCAAGGGGCTGGTCAGGGCTTCCATCGTTCGCTGTTCTCTCGGGCGGTCTTCCACGTCTGAAAGCGGTCCTTGCAGCAGGCTCCGCAGGGGCGGAACTTGGCGGCGACCGCCGTGGCCTCGTCAGCGAAGAAGACCCGGTGCTTCACGTAGCCGCCGCGAGCGATGGCGCGCAGCGCGGCGAGACAGTCGAGTCGCCCGTAGATCTTCGAGCCGCGATGGCCGCCCCACAGCCCCTTGACCGCAGACCGATAGGGACGGCCGTCTGCCCCCAGAAGGGTGTACGTCTTCGTTGCGTCGCTCATGCGGCGTCATGGAAGACGAGAGCGAGGGTGTGACGTTCGCCGGACCGGATGGCGGATACGCCGTGCCGAACCGGCGCGGCGGACCATCCGCGGGCGGACTTGACGGGTCGGTCGCGGGTGGTGAAGAGGTATCCGTGACCGTGCGGCAGCAGCGTGGCCGTGCCCCGAGACTGGGCGCGCGGGCGCTGTTCCAGCAGCAGGAACTCGCCACCCGTGTGATCCACGCCTGGCTCGTTGAGGTTGATCACGACCTGCAACGGGAACACGAGGTCGCCGTACAGGTCGCGATGCAGAGCGTTCCAATCCTTCTCGCCGTAGTGGAGCAGGATCGCCGAAGACTTCGTCTGGCCGGCGTCGTGGCACATCTGAAGCCACTCATCAAGCGAGTCAGGCCACGGTGCGGGCCGGCCGAGCTTGGTCCACCAGTCGCGGGCGATGGGAAGCAGCCGCGGGTACAGCGCCTGCTTGAGCCGCTCGATCGGTTCCGGATACGGCGCGTTGAAGTATCGGTACTGGCCCTCACCGAAGCGGTGCCTGCCCATGTTGACGGTGCTGCGGAACAGGCCGTCCTGCTGGTACAGCTCCCTGATCTCCACGGTCTCCTCCGGGGTCAGCAGTTGCGGCAGTAGTGCGCCGCCGTACTCGTTGACCTCTGTGGTGATCGCCTCCCAGTCGCCAGACTCGACGCGGCTGTACCACCGATCCGTCTTCCTCCTGGTCGCCTTCGCGATGCTCATGCTGCGGCCTCCAGGTTCAGCAGCATGGTCTTGGCCTCGAGTCCGCCGATGTAACCGCCGAGCGTGCCGTCGGTACGCAGCACACGGTGGCACGGGACGACGATCGGCAGCGGGTTGGTCGCACAGGCGGTGCCCACCGCTCGGACGGCCTTGGGGTTGCCGACGAGCTCGGCCATGTCTCGGTAGCTGCGGGTCTGGCCGTACCCGATCTCGGGCAGATGCGTCTGCACGAGGCGCCGGAATCCGCGAGACAGGGACAGGTCCAGCGTCAGGTCGAAGACCTGGCGGTGCTTGGCGAAGTACTCGTCGATCTCGCGAGCCACTACGTCCAGCCGCTTCGGGGCGCGCAGGATGCGCGGGCTGAGCTTCTGGCCGAGGGCTTCCAGGACTCGATCGTGGTCCTCGCGGGCGTACGCCACGCGGACCAGTCCCTTCGGGGTGGCGGCGAGCAGCAACTTGCCGACAGGTGAGTCGATGGTGGTGTAGGCGACATCGAGGAGATCGGCTCGCTCTGCCGCCTGCTCCAGACGGCGGTGGAGCCGACTGAGAGTGCCGGCGTCCACAGGCGTCGACAGCAGGGCGGTCATGTCGTCATCGTGGCGAATGTCGTTCATGATGATGCTCCTCTCGTGATCGCGCCCGGATATTTCTTCCTGAGATTCCTGAGCCCGTCTGCGGCGGCTCTTCTGGCCGCGTCAACGGTGCCGCCGAGGATCTCCGCGATCTCGGCGTATGCCAGCCCCGCCACATAGCGGTAGGCGACAGCCTGGCGTTGTTTGCTCGGGAGCCCTTTCACTACGGCCCACAGGTCAGAGTCCCCAGAGTCTGGGATGTCCCGCCCTGTCGGTGCTTCCGGTACCTCGTCGACTGGTAGGGGATTCCTTTTCGCGACACGCAGCACGTCGATCGCCTTGCGATGCGCGATCGTCACGAGCCATGCCTCCACGTTCGCCGTCTCAGGCAGGTCGGGATAGGCGCGCATGGCGGAGAGGAAGGTCTCCGACCATGCGTCGTCCGCGTCGTGCGGGCCGAGGACGACCCGGCAGACGCGCAGCACGGTTGCGCCGTGCTGCGCGACTACGTTCTCGAACGGTTGTTTCATGTCCATCCCATTGAAGACATACTTGTCGGTGACAAACGTGAGTTTTCCGGTCAGAACAACCGTCCAGCGCTGACCGCAGGCGGCTCTTCAAGCTCCAGCAGCGCCTGCTTGCGCTCCAGTCCGCCGGCGTATCCGGTGAGGGAACCATTGGAGCCGACGACGCGGTGGCACGGCACGAAGATGCACAGCGGGTTCGTACCCACGGCCTGTCCGACCTGTTGCGCGAGACTGCGGTCTCTGACCTGCTCGGCGATCCGACCGTAGGTGGTCGTGTCACCGCACTGAATGCTCTTCACGATGTCCCAGACGGCGTGCTGGAACGCGTCACCCTCGGCGGCGAGCGGAAGATCGAATTGCCTGCGTCGACCCGCCAGGTACTGGCGCAGCTGTCGGGCAGCTTCGTTCAGCAACGGGTCCGTGGAGTCGGCCACCTCGGGGCCGAACGTCTCCTGCGAGGGCCGGCGGACGTGGTGCCTGAAGTACAGGCCGGCAATCGTCTCGCCCTTTGCAACGAGCGTGATCGGTCCAAGGCGGGTCTCGATCACGATGTGTCGAGTGCTCATCTGCGTTTCCCTTCTCCCGGCTGGTAGACGTGCGCCGCTCGCAGAACGTGAGATTTCAGATGGTGTCCCGGCCGGTCCCTGTCTGGTCGCCGGTTCCAACCAAGCGCTCGCTAAGGTGGGCGCAGGACGCGGGCGGGACCGAGGGAGGAAGCGCCAGGATGAGCACCGACGCGGCCCGGCCGGTCCCTGTCCTGGAGCCTCTCACCCTTGGGCGGTCCCGTCTTCGACGGCACCCTCGCCTGGCTCGACTGCACGATCGAGGCCGAGCACCCGGCCGGGGACCACGTCATCGTGGTGGCCCGCGTCAACGGGCTCGACAAGCACGAGGACGGCAATCCGCTCGTCTTCTTCCGCGGAGATTACGGACGGTCCACGCATGACGCTACAAAGCTTCAGAGAAGAGGTCAGGGACTGGCTGGAGGCCAACCTGACCGGCGAGTTCGCCGACGCGCGGGGCCTCGGCGGCCCGGGGCGCGAGCACGAGGGCCACGAGCTGCGGGTCGCCTGGGAGCGCCACCTCGGCGCGGCCGGCTGGACCTGCCTCGGCTGGCCGAGCGAGTACGGCGGCCGCGACGCGACACTGGACGAGCAGGTCGCCTTCCATGAGGAGTACGCGCGGGCGAACGCCCCGGCGCGGGTCGGCCACATCGGCGAGGGCCTGATCGGCCCGACCATCCTCGACTTCGGCACGCGGGAGCAGAAGGAGCGGTTCCTGCCGCCCATCCAGCGGGGCGATGAGCTGTGGTGCCAGGGCTACTCCGAGCCGGACGCGGGTTCCGACCTCGCGAACGTGCAGACCAGGGCCGTGCTCGACGGCGACGAGTGGGTCGTCACCGGGCAGAAGGTGTGGACCTCGCTCGCCCACGTCGCCGACTGGTGCTTCGTGGTGTGCCGTACCGAACCGGGCTCCCAGCGGCACGCCGGCCTGTCCTACCTGCTGGTCCCGATGGACCAGCCGGGGGTGGAGATCAGGCCCATCACGCAGATGACCGGCACCGGCGAGTTCAACGAGGTCTTCTTCGACGGCGCCCGCACGGCCACCGCGAACATCCTGGGCGCGCCCGGCGACGGATGGCGGGTGGCGATGGCCACGCTCGGCTACGAGCGCGGTGCGTCCACGCTCGGCCAGCAGATCGGCTTCCGCCGGGAGTTGGCCGCGGTGATCGAGGCCGCCCGCGCGTCAGGCGCGATCGACGACCCAGTGCTGCGGGACCAGCTGACCCGGTCCTGGCTGGAGCTGGAGATCATGCGCCTCAACGCCCTGCGCACGATGACCTCCCTGAGCGCGGGCGAGCCCGGCCCCGAGGTGTCGATCGGGAAGCTCTACTGGTCCGAGTGGCACCGCAGGCTGGGCGAGCTGGCGCAGGCCGTCCAGGGCCGGGCGGGGCTGGTCGCCGAGGGCGAGCCGTACGACCTGAACGACCTGCAGCGGCTGTACCTCTTCAGCCGGGCCGACACGATCTATGCCGGTTCGAGCGAGATCCAGCGCAACATCATCGCCGAGCGCACCCTCGGCCTGCCCCGAGGTTAGCTCCGGAGCATCGTGGCCAGGGCGTTCGCGAAGAGGCCGGGGGCGTCCAGCTCGTAGCGGAGGAACAGATACGGCTCGGTGAGCTCCAGCTCGATCAGAACGGGCTCACCGTCCGGCATCCGGACGAGATCGACCCGCGCGTAGAGCAGGTTCTCGGACACCTTGCTGAGGACCAGCTCGGCGACCTCGAACTGGTCGGCGTCCGGGTCGCGCAGCGTCGCCCTGTTGTTCAGGTCGAGCTCAGGGCCTCCCGCCAGCATCGGGTGCCGCCGTACGGCGTGGCTGAACTCGCCGCCGAAGTAGAGCAGCGACAGCTCGCCCTCGTGCTCGACGGTTTCGAGATAGGGCTGCACCATGACGGTCCTGCCCTGGCTCACGAGCTCGGTGGCGTGCGCCTGCGCCACGGCCCGGTCGGCGGTCCGGATGGTGTCCCGCGCGCCCGCCGAGATCGCGGGCTTGACCACGTACTCGTCCCACTCGGGGATGTCCTTGTCGCTCCAGTGCGTGGGGACGGTCGGCACGCCGAGGTCGCGCAGGTAGGTCTTGTCGGTGTTCCATTCGAGCACGGACGCGGGGTTCAGCAGCCGGGTCACCCCGCCCGTCCGGTGCGCCCACGCGACGAACTCGTCCCGGCGGTCGATGTAGTCCCACGCGGAGCGGACCACCGCGGCGTCGAATGAGGCCCAGTCGACCTCGGGGTCGTCCCATCGCACCGGCGTGCCCTCGATGCCGGCCCCCAGCCAGGCCGCGAGCGCGGTTTCCCGCTCGTCGTCGTGGCCCAGCGGATCGGCGAAGGTGACGTAGGCGACCTTCATCGTGCTCCCATCCTGTCGTGTCAGTACCTAAAAATCGTACGGACGTGTCAACAGCGAAGGCGGCACGCGGTGGGCCTCAGGCCGAGCCGTACACAGGCATCAGGCCGAGCCGTACACGGGCATGGGGACGGGCGCGTGGGCGAGCAGCCCGGCGACGGCGGCGCCCACGTCGGCGCGGTTCCAGTCGGCCCGGTCCGCTCTGGGGCCGTGCCGCCATCCGGTCGCCAGCGAGATCGCACCACCTCCCACCTCGAAGACACGGCCGGTGACGTGCCGCGATCCGGCCGATCCCAGCCAGGCGGCCAGTGACGCCGCGTCGGCCGGATCGAGCGCCTCGACGGCGGGCTCGACGACGTCGCGGGCGGCGTTCGGGGCGATCGCGTTGACGGTCACGCCATACCGCTCCAGCTCCGCGGCGGCGACCTGGGTAAGCGCGGCGATGCCGGCCGTCGCGGCCGCGTAGTTGCCCTGGCCCGCACTGCCGAACAGCCCGGCGCCCGACGACGTGTTGATCACCCGGGCGTCCACGATGTATCCGGCCGCGGCCCGCTCCCGCCAGTACGCCCCGGCATGCCGCAACGGCAGGAAGTGGCCCTTGAGGTGGGCCCGGATCACGTCGTCCCAGTCCCGCTCGGTCATCGACACGAGCGCGCAGTCACGGGTGAAGCCGGCGTTGCCGGCCAGGACGTCCAGCCTGCCGAAGGCGCTCAGCGCGGTCTTGACGAGCCGCGCCGCGCCGTCCCAGTCCGCGACGTCGTCGCAGTTGGCGACCGCCTGACCGCCCGCGGAGCGGATCTCGTCCACGACGTCACGGGCCGGGGCGCCGCCGCGGCCGAAGCCGTGCGGCCCCGCGCCGAGATCGTTGACGACGACCTTCGCGCCCTGACGGGCGAACTCCAGGGCTTGCGCGCGCCCGATGCCGCGTCCCGCTCCGGTCACCACGACAACCCGGCCCCGGCAAATGCCCATTTATCGCCCCTTCCACCGTGAATTCCGACAGTGTTCTCGGCATCCGCATGGTCTGTCCAGGGTCGGAAGACCCTGGTGAGAACCAGGGTGACACGCCGAAAGGAAGGGTGGTCAGACGCGCCCGATGAGCACCTCTGCCGCGGCCTGCCCGCAGACGCGGGCGGCCCCGTGGGTGGCGATGTGCACCGCCCCCAGGTCGGTACGGCCCGGCAGGCCCATCTCCACCACCACGCCGTCCGGCCGGGCGGAGAGCAGGTGCGACAGCGTGTCCAACTGCCACGGGTGGCGGTGGGCGTCCCGTACGACGACGACCAGGGGCCGTCCGGCGGCCCGGCCGAGCGCCGCCGGTGGAACGCCGTCCGCCACGTCGGACTCGCGCAGCCGGGTGACGGTGGTCCCCGGCAGCATCCGCCCGAGCGGCTCGGCGGCACCCCACGGCATGTTCTTGTCGATGGCGAGGTTGGTCTCCGGCGCGAGCTCGACCACGTGCGGCGACTCCGCCAGTGGCAGCACGACGGCCGCTCCCGCTCGCGTGGTGACCCGGATCGCGCGACGGGCCGCCACGAGACCGATCCCCACCGGGGTCCCTGGGCCGCTCCCGTTGGCTCCGGGACTCCCTGCCGCCTGTCCCCCTGACCGCCCAGCTTGCCCGGACCGCCCTGCCTTCCCCGCCTCCCCTGTCTGCCCGGCCTGCTGGGCCGCGTGCCAGGAGGCCAGTTCGCGGACCCGGCGAGCCGCGTCGGCGAGCCGCTCCTCCGGCAGCCGCCCCTCGACGACCGCGGCCACGATGGCGCGGCGGATGTGCTCCAGCGCCTCCTCGTCGCTGTTCTCCCCGCCCACGCACACCGCGTCCGCGCCCGCCGCGACGGCCATGGCGCTCGCGCCTCCCAGGCCGTACGGCCCGGAAACGGCGGCCATCTCGATGCCGTCGGTGACGATCAGCCCGTCGAAGCCGAGCTCCTTCCTGAGCAGGCCGGTCAGGATCCGGGGGCTGAGCGTCGCGGGCAGGCCGTCGTCATACGCGGTGACGAGCAGGTGCCCGGTCATGATCGAGCGGACTCCCTCCCGGATCGCGGCGCGGAACGGCCACAACTCCACTTCCGCGAGCTCCTCCCGCGACACGGTGACCTGGGGAACGCCGTGATGGGAGTCCACCGCCGTGTCCCCGTGCCCGGGGAAGTGCTTGGCGCAGGCCGCGACGCCCGCCGACTGGAGTCCACGGATCCAGGCGGCGGTGTGCCGGGCGACCAGTTCGGGATCGGCCCCGAACGCCCGCAGCCCGATGACCGGGTTGTCCGGATTCGAGTTGACGTCGGCAGCGGGCGCGAAATCCAGGTTCACCCCCGCGGCGGCTAGGTCGCGTCCCACGTCGCGGGCGACCTGCTCGGTCAGCTCCTCGTCGTCCACCACGCCGAGCGCGTAGTTGCCCGGCCGGGAGCTGCCCGTACGGGCCTCCAGCCGGGTGACGTCGCCGGCCTCCTCGTCGATGCCGACCAGGACGTGCGGGTTCTCCGCGCGCAGCGCCGCGGTCAGGTCGGCGAGCTGCCCGGGGCTCTCGACGTTGCGCGAGAAGAGCACGACCCCGGCAAGGCCATCGGCCAGCCGCCCACGCAGCCAGTCCGGCGGCGCGGTTCCGGGGAAGCCGGGCAGGATGACGGTGTCGGCGAGGCGCAGCAGATCACGCATGCCCGCAACCTAATAGGAAACTTTCCTATTTGCTAGGCTACCTCACCTCCTATTTGGCGCAGTTCACCGTCCACGACCTCGAACCCGGCGACCGTGGAGACAGGGGCGTCCGGCCGGTCCACGTACTCCACGGCGCGGTAGTCGGCCCGGAACCCGTTCATGTCCGCCGTACAGGAGACATAGCCGCGGCGGCCGTCGAAGAACCGGAGGTGCGGGTTGAGATCGAGGACGGCCCGGGCGTCGGTCTCCGGCGGCATGCCGGTCACCGACGCGCCGGCGAACTCGGCTCCGAGCGCCTTCGACCCCGGATCGGCCCGGTCGGCCCGCAGCTCACCCGCCCAGCCGTTGTACGCGTCACCGCTCAGCACGACCAGGCCATCAGGAGCCCCGGCCAGCACGCGGGCACGGCTCTCCGGATAGGCGTCCCACGCGTCGACGCTCGTCCTCCCCTCCGGGAAGACCCGCTGGGAGAAGAACGCGGACTGGGCCAGCACCTTCCAGCGAGCGGTCGCACTCTTCAGCCGCCCGAGCAACCACTCCTCCTGCGCGGCGCCGAGCATGTCCCCGCCGTCGCGGTGCTGGCGGGTGTCGAGCAGCATGAAGTCCACGACCCGCCCGTACGGCCGCCAGCGGTGGACCCGCAACGCCGCCCCGGCCGGCCGTACGCGCAGCGGCATGTGCTCGTAGTACGCCTTGAAGGCGGCCGTCCTCCGCTTGAGGAAGGCGGCCGGGCTGGAGCCGTCGCCGGGCAGCGCGCCCGCATAGCCGCGGCGCACCTCGTGGTCGTCCGGGACGGGCAGCCACGGTGCCGCGGCGTGCGCCGCCCGCAGGTCGGGATCCATCCGGTAGAGCGCGTACCGGTTCCGGTAGGCCCCGAGCGTCGCGCACTCCGTCTCCGGCTCCAGCGGGCGCACGTACCGGCCCGGCGTGGGGCCGTCCGGCTTGCCGTTCTCGTATATGTAGCCACCGAGGTGCAGGATCACGTCGGGCCGCTCGTCGGCGAGATGCCGCAGGGCGGTGAAGTGGCCGTGCTCGTAGCGTTGGCACGATACAAATCCGAACCGCACGGGGGCGGTGGACGCGGGATCGGGGGCGGTCCTGGTCCGGCCGACCGGACTCGCGTGGGAGTCCACCGAGAACCGGTAGAAGTACTCCGTGCCGGGCCGCAGGCCCGAAACCCTGACATGGACGCTGTGCGCCCAGTCGGGCTGCGCCGGGGCCGTGCCCGACTGGATCACGCGGGCGAGCTTCTCGTCCTCAGCGATCTCCCAGCGTACGGTCACCGTCTGGTTCGGCATGCCGCCCGGCCGCGTGGGATGCAGCGGCTCGGGGGCGAGACGGGTCCACAGGATGACCCCGTCAGGAAGCGGCTCCCCCGAGGCCACTCCCAAGGTAAACGGATACCCCAATTTCACCATAGGAAGGATCCTGCACAATAAGTGACCTTCGCGATGCCAGGTTGCGCAAGTCCGGGCTACAACAAGCGCTTGGTATAGTCCGGCGGGCACGGTGAGCAGGTGATCCGCAACAGCAGTTAGGCGAGCAAGCCATTGCTCGGACCCTCATAATGGGTCGTGTGAACCAGCGAAAGAACTCCGGTGGCGCCACCGCTCCCCCGGTCAGACGCCAGGGCACGGCGAAGCGGGCCGCCACCTCCGGCTCGGCGTCCGAGCGGCGGGACCACCTCGTCAAGCTCGCGGCGGAGCTCTTCGCGCGCAAGGGCTTCCAGGCGACCACCGTCCGGCAGATCGCCGACGAGGCCGGCATCCTCTCGGGAAGCCTCTACCACCACTTCGACTCCAAGGAGACGATCGTCGACGAGGTGCTGCGCACCTTCCTCGAGGATCTCACCGCCCGCTACCGGGCCATCCTGGAGAGAGGGGGCGACGCGCGCAGCGTCCTGTCCGAGATGGTGCGGGTCGGGTTCGGCACGCTGGAGCCGCACCGGGCGGCGATCACGGTGATGCAGAACGACTGGAACTACCTCCGCTCCCTCCCCGGCGACCGCTTCGGCTACCTGGTGAAGGCCGAGGACGAGGTCGAGCGGATGTGGATCGAGCAGATCAAGCGCGGCCAGGCCGAGGGGCTGTTCCGCGACGACCTCGATCCCAAGCTGACCTACCGGCTGATCCGCGACACGATCTGGGTCGCGGTGCGCTGGTTCCGCCCGGGCGGCAAGCTCAACACCACCACGTTGGCCGAGCACTACATCACCGTGCTGTTCGACGGCCTCGCCACCGGTGACCGGACCAGCCAGCAGGCATGATGCTCCTCAAGGCCGTACGGCACGCCCTCGCCGAGGCGGCCGACCCGGCCAAGGCCCCGGTCATGCAGGCGTACATGAAGTCGGATATGCCGTTCCTCGGCGTGCAGGCCGTCCCCCGGCGCAACGCGCTGAAGCGGGTCTTCGCCGAGCACCGCCTCGGCTCGGCCCCCGAGTGGCGCAGGACGGTGCTCGCCCTCTGGCGCGAGGCCGAATACCGCGAGGAGCGGTACGCCGCGATCGAGCTGTCCTCGCACCGCTTCTACCGCTCCTGGCAGACGCTCTACACCATCCCGATGTACGAGGAGATGGTCGTCACCGGCGCCTGGTGGGACCTGGTGGACGACATCGCCGTGCATCGGATCGGCACGCTGCTGCGGCTCTACCCGGAGAGCATGCGCCGGCTCATGCTGGAGTGGGCGTACGACCCCGATCTCTGGAAGAGGCGCACCGCCATCCTCTGCCAGAACTCCTTCAAGGAGCGGACCGACCCGGCGCTGCTGTACGCGTGCATCGAGCCGAGCCTGTCGGACATCGACTTCTTCGCGCGCAAGGCCATCGGCTGGGCCCTGCGCGAGTACGCGAAGACCCGTCCCGACGAGGTCGTCCGCTACGTCGACCACCACGGCATCTCCGGCCTGAGCCGCCGCGAGGCCCTGCGGAACCTTCCCACGCGTTAGCGCTGGGAGATTCCACCGGGTCGGGCAGGTGCTCGACGGGGACGCGCGCCAACGGGTAGGCACCCTCGGCGATGCTCCCCTTGACGAGGCTCGTCGCTTGAACGGTCTTGCATCGGCGGGCGATCCGGCGCGGAAGCTCTCGAATCCCGAGGCCTCTTCGCCCATGATGGCGGGATGGACGACGCGCTACACCTGCCGTCAGGGGCCGGACCGCTCGCCTCGGAGTTCGCCGGCATCGACCCGTCACTGATGAACGGTTTCATCAGCGAACTGGAACGGACCGGGCAGGTGATCGCAGAACATGCCGAAGGGATCCGCAGGGAACTGGCCGCCGTCGATCTGCCTGCCACCGATCTCGCCCCGGTCAGGGAGATCGGCGGCTGGGCCGAGGAACAGATCCCCCGCCTCCGTCAGCGGGCGGAGACCATCGACGTCACCCTGCCGTGGCTGCCCAGTGCGGGCTTGCAGCCGTATCAGGAGAAACCGTTGCTCGCCCCCGGGGACGCGCGACGCCAGGGCACCGACCTGGCCAAGAAAATCATGGCCATCGCGCCCGGAGCTTTCACGCTCACCAGCCCCTCACCCTCTGATCGGATGTCCATCGACAGGATGGCCGCCGTCATCGGAGCGCTCCGCGACCACCAGCACGACGCGAACTTCACCGCGGCCTTCTTCGCCACGCTCGGCGCCGACGGCACCCGACGGCTCGCCGCCGTGCTTCGTGGCCGTCTCCCAGATAAGGCGATCGATGCCGCCCGTACGGCGTTCGCCACCGCGCTCAGGGGCGGGACGAAGGCCCCTGGGTTCGCCACGGTCGCGGAGGAACTGCGCAAGAGCACGGGGACGGACGTGAAAGGCGTCGTCGACCTGCTGAAGCCGGGGCCGTACCCGACCGAGTGGCTCGCGGGGATCGCCGCGGTCGTGCTCAACGGTCAGGTCTACGGTATGGCTGACAGCGGAAACCTCGCCCCGCTTCTGAATCTCCTGGCGGCCAACCCCGCAGCGGCACGGCTGGCTCT
Source organism: Microtetraspora sp. NBRC 16547 (assembly GCF_030268965.1). Lineage (GTDB taxonomy): Bacteria > Actinomycetota > Actinomycetes > Streptosporangiales > Streptosporangiaceae > Microtetraspora. Next base: position 261,385 of record NZ_BSSE01000005.1, read on the forward strand.
CGGCAAAGTGGCGCGTCTCGGCCCGCCCTCCGCCTGGGAGAAGGACCTGGAACTGGCGTTTCCGGTGCGCGGGGAAAGTACCAAGCTGTCGGTATTTCTCACGAAACTCGGTGCAAGGGCCCGGCGGGACGCCACGACTGCCGACGCCTTCGGGCGTCTGCTGGCTGCGGCGTCGGGCGCCTCCGACGAGAAGCAGGGCGAGCACAGCCGGGAGGCCGCGTTCTTCGCCTACACGGTGATGACCACGGTCGACGACATCCACCTCGATGACGCGACTCGCGTGCACCTGGGGGAGCTCGCCGGTTCGTACGCGCCGGAGATCACTTTGGGTGCAGACATCGAAGCCGTGGACGCGACCATGGAAAGCGGTCAGCTGCCCTCCCCCGGAGTGTTCGAGCCTGTTCTCGTTCCGGGCTTGCGCGGCGCGTTCCGGCTGAGCCCCAAGGACACCTTTCGGTTCCTGACCACCTTCGCGGCCAAGGCCGAGACTCGGGCCCCGTTCGACGCGGGCATGGGCGAGCTCACCCAGCGACTCCTTCCCAAGGTGTCTCGGCTGGCGAAGGACGGAGATATCTCCGCAATGCGTCTGCTGTTCAGGATGCTCGGGAACGTCCGAGGGTTCGAACTGGCCGCCGCCATGCGGGTGCTCGCACCGAGAGACGAAGTGAAGGAAGACGCAGCCAAAGCCGAGAGCTTCATAATCGGCACCGAGCTGGGCATTGTCGGCCTTGTTCCCGCGTTCGCCGCCCACGCGCTCCTTTGGACCGTGCTCTCTACCGGAGTGTCCTATTACTACACATACGGAGCGGATCCGAAGAAGGATGCGGATGAGCTGCAGAAGCTCATTAAATTCGAGGTTCTGGGGCGCAAACACAACGTCGCCGAACTTCTTATGCAGCAAGGTTTCACGCCACGGGTTCCCCCCGACCAGACCTCTCACGGTAAGGGGTCTCTCATCACAGACAAGAACGGCTCGCTCTTGCCCTTCGCAGAGATCAACAAGAGCGGCGAGAAGGGCAGAGAGGCACTGAGACAGTGGTTTATCGACAATGGATCGGGCGGCTCAAAAGAGACGGCCCTGGGAAATATTTCAAGTACTCAGGCCGACGGTTTCGAAGGGAGAAGGCAGGTCGGCTACGAGACGGCCCTCGCTTACGAGGGAACGCTCACGACCGACTGAGACACTCAGTCTCGCCTCGGACCACGTATCGCCCCGTCACCGAATCCAGGACCAGAAAGGTTCTGGTTACCTTGTTCGCTAAACGGTATGGCCTCTCCATCGGATCGGCGAGATGGTACTTATGATCGGCAGCACGTCCCAGAGCTCCGACGAGTGCATCATTCGCAGAACCTGGATCCAACCTTGGGTCAGCGTCTTCCCCTGTGGCGGCGAAGGTGCGTTTCGCCTTTCCTTCTCCGCAGGAGATGTTCTTCCCGCCGGGATCCGTTATCCGGACATTCAGCGCACCGCGCTCCTTGAGAAGTCGCAAGACGTGAGTTTGCAGGCTGGCGGCGGCTTCGGCCACGGTGGGCTCCCGCTCGCCGCAGGCGACCACGAGCAGGGCAAGCAGCGAGAGCGATCCGATGAGCCGCGCGGGAGAGCTGTGACGAGAACGGGACATGAAATATCCTCCGAGTCTGGCCGCCTGAGCGCACGATCTCACAGGAGACGGGCCTGTTCGATCGCTCATCGGACATGACCAAGCAGGATGTTCGTCCACAGCCGCCGGGCAGGGACGGCGCGGAGCCACTCGCTCTCGGTGACAACGGCGCCGTCGGCGGCGCGATAGTGGCGGCGGACGAAGAGCAGGCCCCCGGCCTGGCACAGCTCATAGACGATGTCCTGGCATTCGCAGGTGTGCTCAAGCACCCGGATCCGAATCGCACGCGGGTGACGCTCTCGCCAGTCCAGCCTTTCCCAGCCGGCCTTCGGGTGTGCGGGGTGGACGCCGTGATACCCGGCGGGCAACTCGTCGATTGCCATGCCGGTCGTCACCTCCTCACTGTGAAGCGTCTGCGTAATCCGTGGTGGCCCCCGCAGAGGGGCACTCGGGGGCGGGCGGCTCTGCGGGGGCGGCGCCCGCCGACGGGATAGGGAAGGCGCCGCCGGCAGGCGCGGTACAGCGGTGGCCTCCTCACCCACCCCCAGTGCGCAGGGAGGCCACCCGTCCAAAAGCCCCGGTCAGCGGACCATCCCGCTCTTGGGGCCGAACTTCCAACTTGTGCGGTGCCTGAAAGCCAGGCGGTCTGCGTACGGTCACCGGCGAGCTTCTTGGGCGCGAAGGAGGGCGAGGAAGGCCGGGAGCTCATCAGCGCAGACCGTCTGTTGAAGCCCGGTTCCGATCTCCTCGAAGGAGAGTCGCTCACCGCGCCTGGTGGCGTAGAAGGCGCCCGCATCGCTACGGAAGAACACCCATGCGGGGAAGCGGTCCCGCACCTCGTCGAGGTCGCAGCCGACTGTTGACATGAGACCAGGGTAGGAAGATTTGGCGAGCTTGTCTATAGGGCACCATAGGGCCATCCGGAAGACGATGGGAAATCACCGATTCCTACAGTGGTGCTGTGATCGAGTTCCGCGAGGATCAGCCCAGGTGGGAGCAGGTAGCCAGGGTGATCCGCGACCGCATCGTGGTGGGTGAGTACCGCCCGGGATCACGGGTGCCCAGCGAAAACGACCTCATGCAAGAGTTCGGCATCGCCCGCATGACTGCCCATAAGGTGATGCGGGCTCTCCGCGCCGAAGGCACCATCTACACAGTCCGGGGCATGGGAAGCTTCGTCGCGCAACCGGACGGACAGACCGGTACCAACGACCCCGTAGAAGTCGACGAGTAATCCACACCCGGCAACCGCAGCGGTCTGTGTAGGCCATCGTAAAGCGCCGTCGGCGGCAGCCAGCGCGACCTTGGGGCGCTGAACCAACTGCTATGAGTGGGCGCGCGACCGGGCCGACTGCTCCAGCAACGTCCGTTGATCGTCATTCCACGCCGCCGTGAATGGCTGCGCGTCGGCGTGCCCCTGGACGTGTCTAGCGCGGTTGATCATTGCGGTAGCGGGTGAGCGCGCCAGGTATGGGTACGGCAAGATGCCGTCATGACTTCCCCGCGCACAACCTCCAGCGCCCGAACGACCCCCACAGTCCACCAGATCAAGGTCACGCTGGCCGGGTCACGGCCGCCGATCTGGCGGCGTTTGGAAGTCCCGTCCGCGATCACGCTGCGCGCGCTGCACGACGTCATGCAAGCCGCCTTCGGCTGGGAGGACTACCACATGTGGGTCTTCGAAAGCCCGTTGGGCCGCTACGGCGTCACCGACCGCGAACTGCGGATCAACAGCGCCTCCGCCAAGCAACTCAACCAGGTAGCCCCCGGACAGGGAGACCGGCTCAGCTACACCTACGACTTCGGGGATGACTGGGAGCACACCATCGTCGTCGAGGCCGTCACCACACCCGAGCCTGGCATCGCCTACCCACGTTGCCTCACCGGCCGCCGGGCCTGCCCACCCGAGGACTGCGGCGGTATCTGGGGCTACAACTACCTCCTTGAGATCCTCGCCGATCCCAAGCACGAAGAGCATGAGGATCGGCTGGAATGGCTCGGCCTCGACTCAGCCGACCAGTTCCACCCCGCCGCCTTTGACCTGGCTCGTACAAACGCCGCGGTATCCAGCCTGGCAGCAATCCTCATCAAGGAGTGATCGCGCCCCGGCCAGCCGGCAGGGGCCCTGGCACGATCAACCCGGCGCAGCGCTGGCTCGCCCGCGTTCTGACATGGGGACGACGGTCTCCCACGAGGCCCGCTCTCCGACTACGGAGCCGGAGAGCGGGTCGACAGGCATGCCCGGGTCGTGTTTCGTGGATCCATTTGGCCGGCCGCGGTCGCCCGGATTGCCCCTCGCGACGTGGCCGCCGAAGCCACGAAACCCTCCCTAGGCGGGACGGAAGGAGTCCCTCGCCTGGGGGGCGGCGTGCTTGATCATCAGGTGCCGCGTGACGGAGTACTCCTGGACGGCCTCCTGGCTCATGTCCTTGCCGAAGCCGCTGCCCTTGACGCCGCCGTGCGGCGCCTCGGAGGCGATCGGCAGGTGGTCGTTGATCCAGGTGACGCCGACGTCCAGGCGGTGCGACACGCGCAGCGCCCGGGACACGTCCGTCGACCAGATCGAGGAGGCCAGGCCGTACGGCGTGTCGTTGGCGAGGCGGACCGCCTCGTCCTCGCCGTCGAACGGCACCGCGACCAGCACGGGCCCGAAGATCTCGCCCTGGACGATCTCGCTGGACTGGTCGGCGTCCGCGATCAGCGTGGGCGCGTAGTAGAAGCCGGGCCCGTCGATCGGAGCGCCGCCGCAGACCACCCGGCCGGAGGCGCGTGACACGAACCCGTGCACCCGGTCGCGGTGGGCCTGCGAGATCAGCGGGCCGATGTCGGCCCCCTCCTCCCACGGGTCGCCCGGCCGTACGCGAGAGAGCGCGTCGCGCAGCGCCTCGACACCCTCGGCGTACCGGGACCGCTCGATGTAGACGCGGGTCGCGGCGGTGCAGTCCTGCCCGGTGTTGTACGTGGCGCCCATCGCGACGCCGAACGCCATGTCCTCAAGGGAGGCGTCCGCGAACACCAGCGCCGGGGCCTTGCCGCCCAGCTCCAGGTGGACCCGCTTGAGCCCGTCCACGGCGCCCCGCATGACGGCCCGGCCGGTCGCGGTGGAGCCGGTGACGCTGACCATGTCGACGCCGGGGTCGGTGACCAGCGCCTGCCCGACCTCGGCGTCACCGGTCACCACCTGCAGCAGACCCTCGGGCGCGCCCGCCTTGGCGAACAGCTCGGCCAGCCTGAGCGTGCTCCGCGGCGTCTGCGGAGCGGGCTTGATCACGACCGCGTTGCCGGCGGCGAGGGCCGGACCGAGCTTCCAGATCCCCATGATGAAGGGGAAGTTCCACGGCGCGATCGAGCCGACGACGCCGACCGGCCGCCTGATCAGCACGGACGTGTAGCCGGAGCTGAGCACGCCCGCGCCCGTCCCGTCGAGCGAGCGGCCGGCGCCCGCGAAGAAGCGCAGGTTGTCCACGCCGAACGGCAGCTCGCCGTCACGGAACACCGGGGCCGGCTTGCCGGTCTCCTCGACCTCCAGCCGGGTGAGCTCCTCCGCGTCCTGCTCCACCAGGTCGGCGAAGCGCAGCATCACCCGCGCCCGCTCGGCCGGGGTGGTCTCCCGCCACTGCTCGAAGGCCTCCCGCGCGGCGCGTACGGCCGCCGCCACGCCCTCGGGCGACGTGTCCGGCACGTCCTCGATGGGCCGGCCGTTCGCGGGATTGATCAGGGTAGCCATGCATCCTCTTTCATCGGTCACGATGAACCTGCCCTATTTGCCACAAATAGTGCATTCGGGGCAAATCGCTATGGTTAGGCGTTCATCGTGGATATCAACTGTCGAAACCGACACCGAACCGGTCGAGCAGCCGCAGCCACGGCCCGCGGCGTCCGCCGTTCTCGTCGGCCCGGGCCAGCGCCCGCCGGGTGACCTCGACGACCGGCCAGCGCAGCGGCTCCGGCGGGAACGGCACCGGCAGGCGGCGCACCATCTTCAGCTCGGTCCGCCTGGTGGTCCGGCGGGCCAGCAGGTCGAGCCCGATCTGCGCGCCGAACCGGGACGCGCCGACGCCGAGACCGGTGTAGCCGAGGGCATAGGCGACCCTGCCGCCCATCGCGGTGCCGAAGAACGGGGTGAACCTGCTGGTCGAGTCGATCGCCCCGCCCCACTTGTGGGTGAACCGCACGCCGTCAAGCTGCGGGAACGTCTCGAAGAAGTGCCGCGCGAGCACTTCGTGCGTGGCGTCGCGCTGTTCGGTCCCCGTGCCGCCGAAGTTGTAGATGGCGTCGTAGCCACCCCACACCACCCGGTTGTCGGCCGTGAGCCGGTAGTAGTGGAACTGGTTGCCCGCGTCGGTGAGGCCCTGCCCCTCCGCCCAGCGCAGCGAGTCGCGCTGCGCCTCCGACAGCGGCTCGGTGGCGAGCACGTAGTCCCACACCGGCAGCACGAAGTTGTTCAGCCTGCGCAGCGGCGGCGGATAGGCGTTGGTGGCCAGCAGCATCTGCGAGGCGTCGATCACGCCGCTCGCGCCGGCCGTCGTGCTGTTCCGGCCGCCGGTGGTGACGCGGACGACGGCTCCGGAACGTTCCATACCGGTGACCGCGGTGTTCTCGTAGACCCGGACGCCGAGCTTCTCCGCGACGCGGACCAGGCCCCAGGCCAGCTTGGCCGGGTCCAGGATGCCGCCGGTGCCGCGCAGCCGCAGCCCGCCGAGGTACGTCGGCGAGTCCACGTCGGCGCGCATCTCGTCGAGGCCGAGGAAGACGGCGTCCTCCCCGTGCTCGCGGTACAGCTTCTCCGCCTCCTTGAGCTCGGCGACGTGGTGCGCGGCGACCGCGACCGTCGTCTTGCCCACCAGGCGCAGGTCGGCGTCGATGCCGTGGGCCTCGACGAACGCCGCGATGGCCGCGAGGTTCTCCCGGCCGAGCGCGAGCAGCGTGTCCATCTCGCCGGGCCACAGCTTCAGGCCCTGGCTCAGCCCGTGCGTGAGCGAGTCGGAGATGAACCCGCCGTTGCGCCCGGTCCCGCCGTGCGCGATCGAGTGCGCCTCGACCAGGACCACGTCGCAGGACGGGTTCTCCTCCTTCGCCAGTACGGCGGCCCACAGTCCGGTGAAACCACCGCCGACGATGAGCAGGTCGGCGGTGGTACGTCCGTCAAGAGGGTGATACGCCGGCGCCCCGGGCCTGTCGGTCCAGAAGACCCGGGGAGCGGCGTCCTTCAGTGCTTTCACTTGGCAGCGATCTTCTCGATGACGTCGGCGGCGACGCGCAGGCCGTCCCTGCGCCGGATCTCCTCACCGTGAGCGGCGAGGCGGGCGCGCAGCTCGGTGTCGCCGAGCAGCCGCTCCAGGGCGCCGGTCAGCTCCTCGTCGGTGAACCGGTAGGTGTCGAGGCGGACGCCGTAGCCCTTCTCGTGCACCCGCTGGGCGTTGTCGTACTGGTCCCAGAAGAGCGGGAGCAGGATCATCGGCTTGCCGAAGTGCAGCGCCTCGGTGGTGGTGTTGTTGCCACCGTGGGTGATGACGAGGTCCACCTGCGGGATGATCTTCGTCTGCGGGACGAACTCGGCGCCCCACATGTTCGGGGCGAGCTCGATCTCCTCGTGCAGCGGGCCCTTGGAGACGAGGAAGCGGTACGGCGTCGTGGCCAGCACCGAGATCACCCGGCGCATCAACTCGACGTCGGCGGAACCCAGCGAGCCGAGCGAGAAGTAGACCAGGGGTCCGTCGCCCGGGATCTCGGGGAGGGTGAACTCCTCATCGGTCTCGCGTACGGACGAGTCGAGCCGGGTCCACGTCGGGCCGAGCGGACGCTCGTCGGTATAGTCCACGATCTCCGGGAACACGTAGAGGTTCGCGTCGCCCTCGTGGATGAAATCCAGGTCGGGCAGCGCGGGGGCCCCCTGCTCCATAACCCACTCGTTGAACGCCGTGTAGATCTCGCGGTGGGTCCGGTCGTACTCGGCGCGGAAGGCGTCCCACTCGCTCCTGTCAGCGTCGGGCAGGCCAGAGAAGACCGGGGCGATGTCCGTGCCCCGCACCTCAAGAGGGTTGCAGGAGACGATGCGCACGAACGGCTTGCCGGCCGTCAGCAGCGCGGGGAAGGTGATGACGTTGTCCTCGACGATCACGTCCGGCTGGACGCGCTCGATGATGGCCTTGAGCTGCGGCTCGCAGTACTTCACACCGTCGATGAGCGCGTCCCAGATCGGCTTGGTGACCGTCTCCTGCTGCTCCAGGGTGCTCTTGCGGTACTCCGGCGCGGTGTCGCGGATGAAGTCCTTCCAGAACTGGCCCGCGTCCTGCTCCTCCTCGGCCGGAGGCGCGAGGTCGACCAGGTCCTCCTCGAAGCCGAGGGCCGAAAGCTTGCCCTTCCACGAGGCCTCGGCGGCGAACACCACGCGGTGTCCGCGCTTGCGCAGGACGTCACCGATCCCGATGCAGTTGTTCGTCGGCCCGTACGCGCTCTCGGGCATGAACAGGATCGTCAGCTGCTTATCTGTCATCTCCGGACTCCCTGTCTTGTTGAACCGTGATTCAAATAGGTATCTAGCGCGCCGTCAACAGCTGGGACATTATGTGTAAGCCAGTTGTTGTCGTGCGTTCAAACCGGATGGGATGGAATGGCCCAGCGCAAGAGCAGAGCCGACCGGCGGATGGATCTCATTGATGCCGCCCGCCGGGCGATGATCCAACACGGCGCGGAGGGTGTCCACCTCAACCAGATAGCCGAGGAGGCCGGACTCACCTCCGGCGCCGTGCTGTACCACTATCCCGACCTGAGGGACCTGCTGATCGAGGCCCATCACGCCGGGATGGAGCGCTTCTACGAGCAGCGGATCAAGAAGGTCAGCGGCATCGCCGACCCCGCGCAGAAGCTCATCACCACGATCAGGTCCGGCCTGCCCGAGGGACCCGAGGACGCCGGCGTGCGCCTGCTCTGCGAACTCGGCGGCGCCGCCGGCAGGAACCGCGTGTACGGCACCCTGCTGACGACGCTGTTCGACCGGCAGGTGTCGATGTACCAGACGATCCTCGAAACCGGGGCCGCGCAGGGTATTTTCACCCTCGCCCAGAACTCCGAGACGATCGCCAGGACCCTCGTCGCGCTCGAGGACGCGTACGGCTACCGCATCATCGCCCGGCACCACTCGATCGGCCCGGACCAGGCCGTGGAGCTCATCCTCGACTACGCCCGCCTCGCGACCGGACACGAACTCAGGCCGGAATGAGCACGGCGTCGGCGGCGTCCCAGCCGATCGCGACCTCGGTGCCGGGCTCGACCCGCGCCGAACCCTGGGCCGCCGCCAGCACGTGGTCCTCGTGGCCTTCGACGCGCAGCACGATGTGCGAGGTGCCGCCGTAGAAGCTCACGTCCACGACCGTGCCGCGGAGGGGACCGTCCTCGGGCTCCGGCTCGGGGTCGGCCTCAGACACGGCCTCGGTCTCGGTCTTGGTCTCGGACGCGGTCTCGGCCAGGGGCGCGGGCGCGGTCTCGGACGGGGTCTCCGCCTCGGCGTCGGCGGCGCGCCGTTCCTCGGCCTTGGCCTTGGACTCGTTGACGGCCACGACTTCGGCGACGACCTCCGCCACGACCTTGGCCACGACTCCAGCCACGGCCCGGGAGACGACCTCGGCCATGGCCTCGGCGTCGACCTCGCCCGTCATTGCGGTCTTGACCGCGGCCCTGAGGTCGTCGCCCCGGTCGGCCTTCGCGGCAGCGGCGTTCTCCTCGGCCACAACCTCGGCCGCGACCTCAGTCACGACCTCGGCCGCGCCATCGACCACGGCCTCAGCCCCAGCGACGGTGTCGGCGGTGGCGTCCTTCTCCTCCGCCTTGACCTCGGACTCAGTCGCGACCTCAGCCTTAACATCAGCCTCAGCCTTGGCCTCGGCTTCCGCTTCGGCCTTGACCTCGGCCTCAGGCTCCGCCTTGACCTCGACTTCGGGCTCCGTCACGACCGCGATTTCCCTGACCTCAGGCTCCGCCTTGGCCTTGGACTTCGTCTTGCGCTTGCGCTTCGGCTTGACCTCGGCGTCCGCCTCCGTCACAACCGCGATCTCCTTGGCCTCAGGCTCCGCGCCCTCGGACTTCGCCTCGCCGTCTTCCTTCGCCTTGGCGCCTTCCTCGGCCACGACTTCGGCGGCCTCCTCGGACTTCGCCTCGGACTTCGGCTCTTCCTCGGTCACGGCCTCGGTCCCGGCCTCGATCTCCGCCTTGGGCTCGGCGCCCTCCTCGGTCGTGACCGCTGCGTCCTTCGCCTCGTCCTGAGTCTCGGTGGTCTTGGGTGCGATCTCGGTGAGCCGGATATTCTCCGGGCGGACGACGAGAAGCGCGGAGTCGCCGTCCACGCCCTTGGGCGCGGGCAGCAGGCCCAGGCCCTCGACGTCGAGGCCGTTCTCGGTGACCCTGCCGCTGAAGATGTTGTTGGCGCCGATGAAGCCCGCCACGAACGGAGTGCGGGGCCGGTCGTACAGCTCGACGGGGGCGTCCACCTGCTCGACCTTGCCGCCCTGCATGACCGCGATGCGGTCCGCGAGCGACATGGCCTCCTCCTGGTCGTGGGTGACGACGACGAAGGTGATGCCGACCTCGTGCTGCAGCCGCTTGAGTTCGAGCTGCATCTCGGCTCGTACCTTCTTGTCCAGCGCGGACAGCGGCTCGTCCAGCAGGAGCAGGCGCGGACGCTTGACGATCGCGCGGGCGAGGGCGACGCGCTGGCGCTGGCCGCCGGAGAGCTGGTGCGGCTTGCGGCGGGCCTGTGCGGCGAGCCCGACGGTCTCCAGCACCTCGGCGACCCGTTCCCGGATCTCCTTCTTCGGCAGCTTCTCCCGCTCCAGGCCGTAGGCGATGTTCCGCTCCACCGTCATGTGGGGGAACAGCGCGTACGACTGGAACATCAGGTTGATCGGGCGCCGGTGCGCGGGGATCTTGAGCAGGTCGTCGCCGTCCAGGCGGACCGCGCCGTCGTCCGGCTCCTCGAACCCGGCGAGGATGCGGAGCAGCGTGGTCTTCCCGCAGCCGGAGGGGCCGAGCAGCGCGAAGAACTCGCCCTGCCGGATCTCGAGGCTGACCGAGTCAAGGGCGGCCACGTCGCCGAAGCGGCGGGTCACGCCATCGATGGAGATAAGTGTCATGACAGTGCCTCGGAGAGCTTGGTCATGCGCTGGGCCGCGATCACGACGGTGAAGCTCACCGCGAGCAGCAGGGTGGCCAGCGCGTTGATCTCGGGAGAGACGCCGAACCGCACCATGGAGTAGATGACGATCGGCAGGGTCGGTTCTGTGGGCGCGGCGGTGAAGAAGGCGATCACGAACTCGTCGATGGACAGCGTGAAGGCCAGCAGGGCGCCCGCCAGGATGCCCGGGGCCAGGGTCGGCAGCGTGATCCGCATGAACGTGGTCACCGGGGTCGCGCCGAGGTCGCGGGACGCCTCCTCCATCGAGGTGTCGGCGTGGCTGATCCTGGCCCGGACGACGGCCGTCACGAAGGCCATGCCGAAGACCGTGTGCGCGATCAGCACCGAGTGCAGCCCGAGCGTCATCTTGACCGCCGCGTAGAACACGAGGAGGCCGATCGCGAGGACCAGGTCGGGCAGGATCGCGGGCATCGTCGAGAGCGCGTCGACCAGCCGCGACTTGTTGTAGCGCGCCAGGCCGACCGCGAGCAGCGTGCCCAGCACCGTCGAGAGCACCGTCGCGCCGAACGCCACGATCAGGGTGTTGATCAGGCCGTCGCGGATCTTCTCGTTCCCGATCAGCGCGCTGTACCAGCGCAGCGAGAACCCGCCCCACGCGTACGCCGACTTGTTCTGGTTGAACGACATGAGCACGACGACCGCGATGGGCACGTACAGGAAGACGTACGTCAGCCAGAAGGGCAGTTGCAGCCAGCCGTGTCCACGCTTGGCGTTTCTACGCATCCCGGCCCACCCTTCGGGTGGCCCACGCCTGGGCGAAGAGCAGGAGCACCAGTACTCCGATCACGGACAGGGCCAGCACCGACCCGAACGGCCAGTCGCGGGCCTTGAGGAACTGGTCGCGGATCAGGTTCCCCACCATGATCCGGCGACCGCCGCCGAGAAGTTCGGGGATCACGAAGTTGCCCAGGCTCGGCACGAAGACGAAAACGCAGCCGGTCAGCACGCCGGGCAGCGACAGGGGGAGGGTCACCGACCAGAAGGTCCTGATCGGGCCGGCGCCGAGGTTGGCCGACGCCTCGCGGAGCTGCGGGTCCAGCCGCTCGATGGCCGAGTACAGCGGGAGGACCATCAACGGCAGGTACGCGTAGAGCAGGCCGGCCACGATGGCGCCGTCCGTGTAGAGGAGCTCGACCTTGCCGAGACCCAGCGCCTTCAGCCCCGAGTTGACCAGGCCTTCCGAGTTCAGCAGCACGATCCAGGCGTACGTGCGGATCAGGAAGTTGGTCCAGAACGGCAGCACGACGGCGACGAGCGCGACGACCTTCCACTTGGCGGGCAGCCGAGCGATCATGTACGCGGTCGGGTAGGCCAGCAGCAGAGCGAGGAGCGTGGTGATCGTGGCCAGCTTCACCGATCCGAAGACCACGTCGAGGTAGAGCGGGTCGATCAGCCGGGTGAAGTTCTCCCCTGTCGGCTCATAGACGATCCCGCCGAACCTGCCGCGGCGAAACACCGTGTAGCTGAGCACGAGAGCGAGCGGGACCGCCAGGAAGACGATCAGGAAGCCGAAGCCCGGCCCCATGGTGACGAGCCGCCCGATGACCCGTGCCCGTACGGTGGACTTCATGGTGCCGTCGCCACGAAGGCGGGCACGCGAAATGACATGTGAGAGCTTCCTTCCGGTGGGGAGCTTAGAGTGTTGCAGGATAAATCAACTTAGACAAGACTTACTTGGGCATTGTGAGCATTGGCGATACAAGCCTTATTGAATCGAGATTCAACAGATGCAGGTCGAAGCGCGGCACTGGCCAACCATTCGGGAGGAACCGGACAGTTCTCTCTCATTGGCCGTCGGAGAAGGCGTCACCGGAACCGTCGTCCGGGCGCTCGCGGAAGGCGTCACGCCACCGCGCCCCTTCTCCGTGCGCGCGTTCCGCTCGCTGCCCACACCCCCGCCCGGCGAGCGCGCGATCACGGTCGACCAGACGAACCATTCGGTGATCGCGGGCGAGAGCGTCGTCGTCAAGTGGTTCCCCCGCCCGTCCCGCGCGCCGCATCCGGCGCCTGACCTACTGGCGCACCTGTCCGGCTTCTCCCGCACGGCCACGCCGTACGCCGCCGTTTACTGGGAGGACGCGCTGGTCGCGCTGGTCACCGCGTACCTGCCCGAGGCCAGGGACGGCTGGGAATGGTGCGTGGACGAGGCCGAGGCCGGCCGGACCGCCTTCGCCGCCGAGTTGGGCGGGCTGGCCGCCGAACTGCACCTCGCCATGGCGACCTCCTCCCCCGTCTTCCCCGACCCGGTACGGCTCTCGCCCGCCGTACAGGCACCTGAGGCAGGACACGACCCGGCGCGGGACGCGGCGGGCGGGGCGGGGGCCTGGGCGGAGCGGGCCGAGGAGGCTCTGCGCGACGCGCTCTCGCTCACCGACGGCGAGGACGGAGCGTGGCTGGCCTCGCGGGCCGGGGAACTGCGCCGCGAACTCGCCCCTCTGGCGACGGCCGGCCCGACCCCGCTGATCCGCATCCACGGCGACCTTCACGTCGGCCAGATCCTCCAGTGGCGTGACGGCTACGCGGTGGTCGACTTCGACGGGAACCCGACGGTTTCGAGCGCGGCCCCGGGCGGCGGAGCCTTCCAGCCGGCGGCCCGCGACCTCGCCCAGCTCACCACGAGCGTCGATCACGTCGGCCAGGTGGCGATCCTCCGCAGGAACGCCGATCCCGGACGGATCGCGGAGTGGGTCGCGGCGGCGCGGGCCGCGCTCGTGAGCGCGTACGTCACCGGGCTCGCGGACGCCGGCCGGGCCGACCTGCTCGACCGGTCGCTGATCAGGCCGTTCGAGATCGAGCAGGAGTGCCGCGAGCTGATCTACGCGGCCCGGCACCTGCCGCGCTGGCGGTACGCCCCCATGGGCGTGCTCCGGACCTGGTTCGGCACCGATCCCGCCTTTACGAAGTAAGTCGCAACAAAACAGCAACAAAGCAGTACGAGAACCAAGGAGTGAATTGTGGACGCGGGGCTGTTCGAGGCCGACCTGCTGGCCAAGCCGGAGGCGCTGGGCGCGCTGGCCGAGTCGCTGGAGGCCGGTGACCCGTTCGAGGGCCTGCCCGAGCGGATCGACCGGGTGGTCTTCCTCGGGATGGGCAGCTCCCGGTACGCCGCCGGGGTCGTGGCGTCGCGCCTCCGCGCCGCCGGGATCGACGCCGTGGCCGAGTACGCCTCCGCCGCGCACACCGTGCCCGGGCCGGGGACGCTGGTGGTGCCGATCTCCGCGACCGGCGGCAGCAGGGAGACCCTCGACGCGCTCGCCCGTTACACCGGGAAGTCGTTCGTGCTCGCCATGACCAACAAGCCGGGCTCCGCGGTGACCGAGGGCGCCGACCTGGTCGTGCCCATGGCCGCCGGTGAGGAGCGCGGCGGCGTCGCGTGCCGGACGTTCCAGCACACCCTCGCCCTGCTGCTCGCGCTGAAGTCGCGGCTCACGGGCGGCGGCGACGTTCCCGCGCTCGTCCGCCGCGCGGCCGAGGCCACCGCCGATCTGCTCGACCGTCGCGGCGACTGGCTGAAGACGGCCTCGGACGTGCTCGACGGGCCGCACGGCGTCTACACGATCGCCCCCGCCGAGCGGCTCTCCTCGGCGGAGCAGTCCGCGCTGATGTTCCGCGAGGGGCCGCGCCGCCAGGCGGACGCCTGCGAGACCGGCGACTGGGCGCACGTCGACGTCTATCTCACCAAGACATGCGACTACCGGGCGCTGTTGTTCCCCGGCTCGCGCTACGACGAGCAGGCGATGGACTGGATCCGCCAGCGTGGCTCGACCGTCCTCACCGTCGGCGGCGAACTGGACGGCCAGGCCGGATCCATCCGCTACCGGCACGACGACGACCCCGATGTCGCCCTGCTCACCGAGACCCTGGTCGCCGAGCTCCTCGCGGCCTCCTGGTGGGCCCAGTCCTGACTCGCGAATCCCGGCGGCCACGGGCCGCCGGGATTCGATTCCGCGATGTCGTCGTGCCCGCACGCGAGACCTGGGTCGCGGCGCTGGATGGCTCCGTGATCGGGATGATGGTGCTCGCCGGACATCCGTTACGTGTGGCGGCCCACGCCCTGACACGGTGCTCGGCGGGTGTTCACGGGGCGCGGGTGGGGCTCACCGCTGCCAGCCGAGCCGGAAAGCGGCGTCGTCGGGGACGTAGCCGTCCGATCCCGCCTCGCCGATCCACAGGATGTCGTCGTACTCGGCGACCGGTCCGAGGGCGTAGCTCATCGGCAGCCGGGGCTGGACCGCGAACCGGACCTCCAGCTCGGGGTCGAACCGTTCGAGGGTCTCGATGAGATCGGCCACGGTCATGCCGGTCCCGCTGCGCCGGCTCCTGCCACGCCTGTGCCTGCCCATGGGTGCTTCTCCGTGCTTCGGATGACCGCTGGTACGCCGAGCTTGTACGGAGCGTAACCTAATGACATCTGAGCGCAACAGATCCTTGACTTGTGGATCACGGCCGCTTGGGATGGCACTCAGTAGGCGACGCCCATGACCTTTCGATAGGTCTCGGGAGCGGCGATGATCCGCAGGACGTAGCCGGCCAGGTCCTCCCGCGAGATGGAGACCCCTCCGCGTACGGAGTCGCCGACCGCGGTCCGGTACCTCCCGGTGGCCGGGGCGTCGGTCAGGCGCGGCGGCTGGACGACGGTCCAGTCGAGGTCGCGGCCGAGCAGCTCCCGCTCGAACAACCGGGCGTCGCGGTGCCCGTGCCGGAGCAGCGTGTTGTGCAGGATCACCTTCAGCAACCGCTGCGGCACTGTGTCCGCCGGATGGTTCCCCAGCCCGTTCGTCACCGCGACCAGGCGGCGGACACCCTGCTCGACCATGGCCCTGGCGACGTTCCCACCGCCGAGCGAGTAGAGCCGGGTGGGGCCGCCACCGCTGGGCCCCGCGAGGAGCACCACCGCGTCGGCCTGGCCGACGGTGAGGGTCTCGGGCTCCAGCACGTCTCCCTGCCGGACGGACAGTCTGGAGTGACGCTCGGTAAGCGCATCGGGCCGCCGCGCCACCACCTCGACGTCGTGGCCCTCCGCGAGCGCGAGCCGGACCAGGTGGCGTCCGGTGCCGCGGGTCCCTCCGAAAATCGTGATCCTCACGTCCATCACCTCAAGGAGAGTCTGGGGTTAGTGGATACTCACTCACCATTATGGTGGCACCGGATCCCGCACCGTCAAAGAGAGAGGCCATGACTCCCACCCGCGACCGCATCGTCGCCGCCGCCGAACAGGTCATTCAGGAGCTCGGCCTGGCCAGGGCCACCACCAAGGAGATCGCGCGTGCGGCCGGATGCTCGGAGGCGCTGCTCTACAAGCACTTCAGGACCAAGGAGGAGATCTTCCTGGCCGTCCTCCTGGAACGCATGCCCGCGCTCCGACCGGCGACGCAGCGGCTCGGCGAGCGAGTGGGGCAGGGCACGGTTGCGGGCAACCTGGAGGAGCTGGCCTGGGCGGCGGTCGAGTTCTTCCGCAGAACGATCTCGCTCGCGGGCGGCATGCTCAGCGACCCCTCCTTGCTGAACGGCTTCCGCCAGACGCTCGCGGAGTCCGGCGGCGGCCCGCACGTGCCCATCGACCTGGTGGCGTCCTACCTCAGGGAGGAACAGCGGATCGGGCGAGTGGGCCCGGACGCGAACCCCGACGCGGCGTCGGCCCTCCTTTTCGGCGCGTGCTTCCATCGGGCGTTCCTCGCGAACCTCGTCGAACTGGCGCCCGACGAGGTTCTCGTGCCCGATCTGGTGAGGACACTCCTCGCCGGGCTGACGCCGCGCTGAGCCAGACAACACCTCACGGGCTCAACAACGCAGCGGGCGGCCGATCGCCACATCCACTACCGGGATCCCTTGACGGCCGCGAGCCGCTCCGCACCCCTGTCGCCGACGCTCGTGGTCGGGACGAGCTCCCCCGCCTTGCCGAGACCGAACTCCGGCATGTTCACGTAGACCGACTCGTAGCCGCTGACCGTATAGGTCTCATGCCAGACGCCCACGGCCTCGCTCGTGTACACCTCGCGGAAGAAGCGCTTCCAGGCCGGCCAGTGGCTCGCCTCACGATCCTTCGCGTACGCCATCAGGTGATCGGTGCTGCGCCAGTACTGCACCATCAGCGTGGTCCGCCCGTTGAAGAAGCTCTCGAAGCCGAGCAGGCCATGGGCGGGGTTCGACCGCAACTCCTTGATCATCGGCGGCATGGCCTTGGCCACCGGCAGCCACTTGCGCAGCGACCGCAACCTGTTGATCCGCATACCGATCAGGAAGACGACGAAGTCGCCCTCCATGCGCGCGCTCATGCGCATGACGCCCTCCAGTTGGATAGTCCAGCTACCTAACAATTGGATAGTAAAACTATCGAGCATCATTGGCAAGCACTACTATCCAGTCATGCGAATCTCCCAGCTCAGCACCGAGTCCGGGGTGCCGATCCCGACGATCAAGTACTACCTGCGCGAGGGGCTGCTCCCCCAGGGCGACCAGACGTCGGCCACCCGGGCGGAGTACGACCAGTCCCACCTGCACCGGCTACGGCTGATCAGAGCGCTGTTGGAGGTCGGGCGGCTGCCCGTCGCGACGATCCGCAAGGTGATCGACGCCGTCGAGGACGAGCGACTGGACGTCCATCACATGCTCGGCACCGCCCACCACGCGCTCTCCACGCCGGTCGAGCCACACCCGGAAGACGAGGACTGGCAGGAGGCCAGGGAACTGGTCGACCGGCTGATCGCCGACCTCGGCTGGGGCGTCCATCCGCTCGCGCCCACACGGGATGAGCTCACGCAGGCCGTCGTCACGCTCAAGCGCCTCGGCATGCCCACGTCCCAGGAGGACCTGCTCCCCTACGCCACCGCCGCCCTCGATCTCGTACGCGACCTGGAC
Source organism: Microtetraspora sp. NBRC 16547 (assembly GCF_030268965.1). Lineage (GTDB taxonomy): Bacteria > Actinomycetota > Actinomycetes > Streptosporangiales > Streptosporangiaceae > Microtetraspora. The sequence continues at coordinate 279,034 of NZ_BSSE01000005.1, forward strand.
ATCACCAAGATCCCTTTCGACGGTCCCCGCGACGTCGCCGTGGAGACGCTGGTGATCTGCGAGGTCCTGTACGGCAAGGCGTTCGACGTACTGCGCCGCCTGGCCCAGGAGTCCGAGTCCGCCAGGATCCTCGGCGCCACCCCCTGCCCGCCGGAAGGTTGATCCGCACAACGCCACGCGAGAGCCGCGGACCACCGGCACCGCACCCTGTGGACCAGACATGGATCAGGCAGGGATCAGACGTGTTTTTGGGCCTGCCCCCCGTCGAACCGACGTTCTACAGTCCCGGCAAAGAACTGGTTTCCGAAACGGGGCATTATGGGAGCACATTTACGACGCGTTCTGTCCGTTCACGTCCTGATCGTCGCACTGCTGGGCACGATGCAGGCGACATCTCCGGCTGCCGCCACCAGGACGGCGACGATCACCTTCCGGCCCGAAGCGTGGACTTACGTGTCCTCGGCCGCGAAGAACGAGTCCCACTGGAAGGAGAATGCGGCCCTGCCGGTCGGAATCGCGGGGACGGGCGGCGAGGGGAGCGATTCGGCCGATGTGCGCAGAGCCTTCTTCACGCACGACGTCTCCGCGCTCAAGGGCCTGAAGATCGTCGAGGCCCGCCTCACGCTGCTGCGGCCCGATCCCGACTGCGCGAACCACGTGAGCGGCTTCGAACTGGGGCAGACCGGCCCTATCGATCGCCAAACCGACTGGAAGCACCAACCCGAGTGGATCCGCGGCCTCGCCACGGTTCCGTCGCCGTCGCCATCGCCGTCGCCATCGCCGTCGCCGTTGCTGTCGCCGTTGCTGTCGCCGTTGCCGTGCAGTCCCGATTGGCCCTATGTGCTCGACGTTCCGCCCGCTGTCGCCGAGGCGGCGTCCGGTGACACCGGAAAGATCACCTTCTGCGTTCGCAGCGAATCCGAGGATAAGCCGCAGGAGCACCTGGTCTTCGAGAACGACCCGGAACTGCGGATCACGTACGAATACACGACCCCGAATCCCCCGCCCAGTGAGCCGTGGGTGTCCATGCACTCCCTCCCCGCCACCGCCTGGGGCTACGTCGAGTCGCAGCATCGCAACGTCCCCCACTGGAACGAGGACGGGCTCGCGTCGATCGGCGCGTCGGACAGGGGTCGCGTCACCCGGTCCTTCTTCGAGTTCGACCTCGCGCTGCCCGCCGAGAGCCACGTGCTGTCGACGATGGTGCAGGTGGAACGCGCCGACGTCTGCAGAGTCGGCGAGCGCCCCATCGAAGTCTGGGAGACCGGTCCCGTCGACGCGACCACCACGTGGCACCGTCAACCGGAGTGGCGCACACGACTGAGCACCCTCGCCTGGGGATCGTGCGTGGCGTCGGCGGGTCCGCTGATCTTCGACCTGACGGACGCGGTGGCCGCTGCCAGGGCGGCCGGCCGTACAACACTCACGCTCGGCCTGCGGTCACAGGACGAGCACGACCCCCTGGGCGCGTACGTCTTCCGGCACGATCCCGTGCTGAGGGTGTATTCCGTCCCGCCTCTCGGCCCACCCACCCGGCTCATGACCGACGGTGCGAGCCGCATCCGGCCGGACGACACTCCCATGCCACCCGTCCCTTGTGCCGCGGGCTCCGACCGGCCTTATCTCTTCTTCGTGCCGAGACCGGTGGCGTTCGTCACCGGCTACGGGCCCCTCAACGTCCACTGGCAGTGGGAGACCGTCGACGGACGGCCGGTGGACGAGGAGATCGCACCCGTCCTGCCCTCGTCCGGACTCGTCGCCAGCAACAAGTACGTCGGTCCGGACGGCACCTACCGGTGGCGTGTGCGTGCGGAGGACTCCTACCAGCGGGTCAGCGAATGGAGTCCGTGGTGCGAGTACGCCGTGGACACCACGGCACCGGACCGACCGGCCACGGTAACGGGAGACCCGTACGGGGGCCCCTCCCCGAAGGGCGGTCCCGGCGTTCCCGGCGAGTTCCGCTTCGGCCCCAACGGGGTGACGGACGTGGCCGGCTACCGATACAAGATGGACAGCGATCCATGGCGGGAAGTGGCGGCCGACGCCGACGGGACGGCGACCCTGACATGGACGCCTTCGGCCCCGGGCTTCCACATGCTGGCCGTGGTCAGTGTCGATCGGGCGGGTAATCTCGCGGTGCAGCCCACCTTCTTCCCCTTCGTGGTCGCGCCGCCGGCATAGACACCGGACTCCCATACGGACACAATCCGGGCGAGGGTCAGGTGGGCGCACGATCAGGCGCGCCCACCTGACCCTCTGGGACGGCGGGGTCCCGCTTGTTAGTGTCGGTTGCCGAACAGGCGCTCCTCAGTAGGGATGGTCATGACAGTCGGCGATCACCCCGTGACAACATCGGGGCACTGTGACCCGCGCTTCTCCCGGGTACGCGAGGTTTTCGACCGGCATTTCGCGGACGGCGAGGAACTCGGTGCCGCCTTCGCGCTGTTCCTGGACGGCGAGCCCGTCGTCGATCTCTGGGGCGGCGTCGCCGACCGGCACACGGGGCGTCCCTGGGAGCCGGACACGCCGGTCCTCGCCTACTCGTGCACCAAGGCCGTCGCGGCCACCGCCCTGCTGCTGCTCGTGGAGCGCGGCCTGGTCGACCTGCGCGCCCCGGTGAGCGCGTACTGGCCGGAGTTCGCCCACGCCGGCAAGGACGTCGTCACCGTCGAACACGTGCTGACCCACCAGGCGGGGCTGCCCGTGATCGAGGAGCCGGTCCCCGTGGAGGAGTTCGAGGACCTGCCCGCGATCGCCGGCCGGCTCGCCGGGCAGGCGCCGCTCTGGGAGCCCGGCACGGCGCACGGCTACCACGCCGTGACGTACGGCTTCCTGGTCGACGAGATCATCCGCAGGGTCACTGGCATGTCCACGGGAGAGCTGGTGGCGGCGGAGATCGCCGGGCCTCACCAGCTTGACCTCTGGCTCGGCGCCCCATCCGACGTTGCGGCTCGCGCCGCCCGCCTCTCCGCCGGAGAGCGTACGGCCCGAGCGGGAGAGCAAGCGGCCCGGACCGGAGAGCGTGCGGCCCCCGCGGGCGGAGCCGGTGTCGCGGAGCCCCCCGCCGCGGACGGCCCGGTGGCGGCCATGGCCGCCGCGACACGGGACAAGGACAGCCTGATGAACCGGGCGCTCGGCAACCCACCCATCCATAAGCTGCCCGGCGGCGGAAACCACCCGGTGATCCTGCGCGCGGGCTGGCCCGCTCTCGGCATGGTCACGACGGCCCGGGGCCTGGCGGACTTCTACCGCCATCTGGTCGCCGGTGACATCCTCGCGCCCGCCACGCTGAAGGACGCGATGCGCCCGCGTGTCGGCGGCCCCGACCGGGTCCTGTACCTGGACAGCGCCTTCGGCCTCGGCTACATGCGCCCGGCGATGACCTTCCTCACGCCCGCTCGCGGAGTGGAGTCGGCGTTCGGCCACACCGGCTTGGGTGGCTCCCTGGGCCTCGGGGACGTCGAGCACGGTCTCGCCATGGCGTACACGATGAACCGCATGGTCGGGTCGGTGGCCGGCAGCCGCCGGGCCTACCGTCTCGCCGAAGCCGTCTACGGCTCGCTCACCTAGAAAGACCCGGCTGATCAGGTCGGCCGCGCTCTCCGGCAGGGCGTGTCGTCGGGCCGGTCCCCGAGGGCGAGCAGTACGTCGCGCAGCACGTCGGCGAGGGCGCGCGCGGTCTCCTCGGGAACGTCCGCGAACAGGTCCTTGTGCGCCTCCGTGGTGGCGAGGGACAGTTCCTCGGCCCTTTCCACCCCCTGTGGAGTGAGCCGGACCCATGAGCTGCGACCGTCGGAGGGGTCGGGTTCGCGCTCGACCAGGCCCGCGGCCAGCAGCCGCTGCAAGATGTTGCTGGTCCCGCCGGTTGTGAGCATCAGTCGCGTGGCGAGCGTGCTGGGCTTGACTCGGTACGGACGCCCGGCCCGCCGGAGCGTCGCGAGAACGTCGAATTCCGCATAGGTCAGGCCGTATCCGGCGAGCACGGCCTGGGTGACCGTCTCGATCCGCGCCTTGAGCCGCCCAACCCGCTTGACGATCTCCAACTGCGTCGTGGCCGCCTCCGGCAGCTCGGCCCGCCAGGCCTCGATCATCGCGTCGACGCGATCCCGGCCGGTCACCCGCCCCTCGTTCATGCGCTTGAGGATATCCGCGCCTCTTGATAGCTTTCCAACAAGCTTTCTCAAAAGCTTTTCGAAATGGAGTCTTTGCCCATGAGCCTGCTCATCAGAAACGGCATCGTGATCAACACGGAGCCGGACGTACGCGTCCATCGGGGAACCGACGTCCTCATCACCGGCGGAGCGATCGCCGCGGTCGGCCCCGATCTGCCCGCCGACGGCGCGGAGGTGATCGACGCCACGGGCCAGATCGTGCTTCCCGGCTTCGTCGACACCCACCGCCACGTCTGGCAGAGCGTGCTGAGGTCCGTTTCCGCCGACGCCACCCTCGGCGACTACCTGGCGATCGTTCTCGGCCGGCTCGCCCCCGCGTTCCGGCCCGAGGACGTCTACGCCGCGAACCTCTGGGGCGCCATCGAGGCGCTCAACGCGGGGATCACCACCGTGTACGACTGGTCGCACATCCAGCTCACCCCCGCGCACACCGACGCCGCCGTCGAGGGCCTCCGCGACTCCGGCGCCCGCGTGGTCTTCGCGTACGCGCATCCGGGCACCGACGACGCGTCCAGGGACCAGGCGGAGGCACGGCGGGTCTTCGCCCGGCACTTCCCCTCAGGGGATTCCGGCCTGGTCACCCCCGCCTTCGCGGCGTGGGGACCGGTGTACGGCTCCGTCGAGGCGGCCGTGGCCGACTGGCGGCTCGCCCGCGAACTCGGGCTCCGCATCAGCCTGCACGCGACTGGGGAGGAGCCGGTGGAGCGGCTGCACGCGGTCGGGCTGCTCGGTCCCGACGTCATGTTCGTGCACGCCAACGGCTTCACCGACCGGTCGATGAAGATGGTCGCCGACAGCGGGGGGAGCGCCTCGGTCGCGCCCGCTGTGGAGTCGCAGATGGGCCACGGCTCCCCCGAAACGGGCCGGTTGCGCGGGTTCGGCATCCCGACCGGGCTCGGCGTGGACACGGTGGCCGCGGTGCCGGGAGACATGTTCGGCGTCATGCGCGCCGCGCTCGCCGCCGCCAGGCTCCGGCACTTCGAGGACGGCGTCGGCACGCGGCCGACCGCGGCCGACATCCTGCGCATGGCCACCATCGAGGGAGCCGCCGCCCTCGGTATGGACGACCGGATCGGATCGCTGTGTCCGGGCAAGCGGGCGGACCTCGTCATGCTGGACACAGACCTGCCCAATCTCGCGCCGGCGCACGACCCGATCGGGGCCGTCGTGACGGCCGCCGACGTGAGCGACGTCGACACGGTGATCGTCGGCGGCGAGGTGGTCAAGCGGGGCGGCCGCCTGGTCCGCGCGGACCTGCCGCGCGCGCTCGACCTGGCCCGGCGCTCGGGCGAGCGGCTGCTCCCCGCCGCCGTCTGATCCGGGTCAGGCGGAGCGCTCGCCGTACGTCGCGAGGAGCTGGGACTCTGCGGTGTCGAGGTAAGCCAGCAGCACGGTCGCCGCCTGCTCGTACTCCCCCTCGGCGAGCAGGGCCACGATGCGGGTGTTGTCGTCGAGGTACGGCTCGTGGAACGGCCGGGGCTCACCCATCATGTGGAACGCCAGCCGCAGCTCGGCGAGGATGCGGGCCATGGACTCGTCCACCCGGCGGCTGCCGAGCAGCGCGGCGACGGCCCGGTGGAAGCGCATGTTGGCCGTGCCGACCCCGACCCAGTCGCCCGCCTCGGCCGCCGCCCGGCCCTCCTCGACCCGGCGGCCCACCTCGCGTACGGCCTCCGCCGGGGCGGCGCCGGCGGCGCGCAGGCCGGCGGCTTCGAGCGGCCGCCGCATCCGGTAGATGTCGACCACGTCGGCGGCGGTGAGCCTGCGGACGAACATCCCCCGGTGGAACTCGTGCACGAGCAGGTTCTCGTGGGAGAGCAGCCGGAACGCCTCACGGAGCGTGTTGCGCGAGACGCCGAGCGCCTGACCGATGATCTCCTCCGACAGCCGCGTACCCGGGGGGAGCGATCCCTCGATGACGTTCTCGCGCAGGACGCCCGCGACGAGCTCGGCGGTGCTGGCGCGTTCGAGCACCGGCCTGGCCGCGCTCAACCGGCTCGCCCACTCCGCGGTCGCCGTCATCGCCGCCGCCCTTCTCTCCAAGAACGCGAACCACCCTGTAGTAGCCCGGAGACGCAACCGAGCTTAGGGCGAGGCGTGGTGTCCGCATAACTCAGTCTCGTCCCTCCGTAGAATTTACGCACAAGGGGATTGCCGGATTGTTCAACAACCCTTACCTTCCTCAAGGACAGTCACCGGGACGACACCCCTGCGCGAACGCACGGACATGAGGAGACCCCTCCATGCACGACCACGCCGCCGCACCCGCCGAAACGGCGCCCGAGACGCCCGCATCCGGCAAGGGGCGGCGCGCCGCCCTGTTCGGAGCCATGTTCCTCATGGCCACGAGCGCCGTCGGCCCCGGATTCATCACGCAGACCACGGTGTTCACCGCCCAGCTCGGGGCGGCGTTCGCCTTCGCGATCCTCATCTCGATCCTGGTCGACATCGCCGTCCAGCTGAACGTCTGGCGGGTCATCGGGGTCTCGGGGCTGCGCGCCCAGGACCTCGGCAACAAGGTGCTGCCGGGCGTCGGCTACGTGCTGGCCGCCCTCGTCGCCCTCGGCGGCCTGGTGTTCAACGTCGGCAACATCGGCGGCACCGCGCTGGGCCTCGACGCGCTCGCGGGGATCGACGTCAAGATCGGCGGCGCGCTGTCCGCGCTGATCGCCGTCGGCGTCTTCCTGAGCCGCCGCGCGGGGGCCGCGGTCGACCGCATCGTGGTCGTCCTCGGTGTGGTGATGATCCTGCTGATGCTGTACGTGGCGTTCGTGTCGAAGCCGCCCGTGGGTGAGGCGCTGCGCCAGTCGGTCCTGCCCGACACGGTGGACTTCCTCACGATCACCACCCTGATCGGCGGCACGGTCGGCGGCTACATCACGTACTCGGGTGCGCACCGGCTCATCGACGCCGGCCTGACCGGCCAGGAGAACGTCTCGAAGATCAGCAGGGGGTCGGTCACCGGCATCCTGGTCACCGGCGTCATGCGGGTGATCCTCTTCCTCGCCGTGCTGGGCGTGGTGGCCGGAGGCGTCGCGCTCACCGGCGCCAACCCCGCCGCCGAGGCCTTCCAGGCGGCGGCCGGCACGGTGGGCCTGCGGCTGTTCGGCGTCGTCCTGTGGGCAGCGGCGATCACGTCGGTCATCGGCGCCTCCTACACGTCCGTCTCCTTCCTCGCCACGCTCTCGCCCTGGCTCGGCCGCCACCGTTCCGGGGTGACGGTGGCGTTCATCCTGGTCTCGACGGTCGTCTACCTGACGCTCGGAAAGGCCCCCGCGACCCTGCTCGTCCTGGCCGGGGCGCTGAACGGCCTCATCCTCCCCGTGGGTCTCGGGATCCTGCTCTGGGTCGTGCTCGTACGGCGTGATCTTCTGGGCGGATATCGTTACCCGCGCTCGCTCACCTGCCTCGGCCTGCTGGCCTGGGGGCTGACCGTCTACCTCGGGTGGAACTCCCTCAGCGGGATCGCCGCCCTCTGGAACTGACCGTTGGAGCTCACCGTGTCCGATTCGATGTCCGATCCGATCACGCGTATCGACCTCAACTCCGACCTCGGCGAGGGCTTCGGCCCGTGGCCGCTCGGCGACGACGACGCCCTGCTGTCGATCGTCACCAGCGCCAACGTGGCCTGCGGGTTCCACGCCGGAGACCCCACGATCATGCGGCGTACGTGCGAGACGGCGGTCGAGCGCGGCGTGGCGATCGGCGCCCAGGTCGGATACCGCGACCTGGTCGGCTTCGGGCGGCGCTTCATCGAGGTGCCACCCAGGGAACTCGCCGACGACGTGCTGTACCAGATCGGCGCCCTGGAGGCCTTCGCGCGTGCGGCCGGCGGCCGCGTGGGCTACGTCAAGCCGCACGGCGCGCTCTACAACGCGATCGTGCGGCACGAGGAGCAGGCCGAGGCGGTCGTGGCCGCCGTCCGGGCCTACGACCCCGGGCTGCCGGTGCTCGGCCTGCCCGGCTCCGCGTGGCTGCGCCGGGCCGAGCGGGCCGGGCTCACCGTCGTCACGGAGTGCTTCGCCGACCGCGCGTATACGCCGGACGGGACGCTCGTGCCGCGCGACCGGCCGGGCGCGCTCGTGCACGACCCGGTCGCGGTGGCCGAGCGTTGCGTGCGCATGGCGCGCGGCGAGCCCATCGCGGACATCGGCGGCGATCCTCTGACCGTGCGCGGGGAGTCGATCTGCGTGCACGGCGACAGCCCGAACGCGGTGGCGGTGGCCCGCGCGGTGCGCGGCGCGCTGCTCGCCGCGGGCGTCGGTCTCACGCCCTTCACCCCGGTCCAGAGCTGACGAGGAGATCCGATGCACGTGCGCCGCTGCGGCGACAGCGCTCTGCTGGCCGAGGTGGACGGCCTCGACGAGGTCGTCGCGCTCTATGACGCGCTGGCCGCGCACCCCCCGGAGGGGGTCGTCGACGTCGTCCCGGCGGCGCGCACGCTACTGGTCCGGTTCGAGCCGCCCGCGACCCCGGCGGCGGTCGAGGCGGCGATACGCGCGGCACGGCCGGCCTCTAGCGGGCGGACCGGCGCGGGCGAGGTGCGGATCCCCGTCGTCTACGACGGTGCGGACCTGGCTGACGTCGCGGCACTGACGGGCCTGACGGAGCGCGACGTGGTGGCCGCGCACATCGGCACCACCTGGACTGTGGCGTTCTGCGGCTTCGCTCCCGGTTTCGGCTACCTGACCGGTGGCGACCCCCGGCTGGCCGTCCCCCGGCGGACCGAATCGCGGGTGCGCGTGCCCGCCGGTTCGGTGGCGCTCGCGGGCGAATTCAGCGCCGTCTACCCGCGCGAGTCCCCCGGCGGCTGGCAGCTCATCGGCCGTACGGACGCGGCGGTGTGGGACCTGACCGCGGAGCCGCCGGCCCTGCTGAGCCCGGGCACCCGGGTCCGGTTCACGGAGGCGACGGGATGAGGGTGCGATGAGCAGGTACGGCATGCTGGAGGTCCTGGCGACCGGCCCCATGACCACGGTGCAGGACCTGGGCCGGCCCGGACGCGGCAACCTGGGCGTCGGGCGCTCCGGCGCGGCCGACCGGGGCGCGCTGCGGCTGGCCAACCGGCTCGTGGGCAACCCGGAGGGGGCCGCCGCCCTCGAGGTCACGTTCGGTGGGCTGTGCGTGCGAGCGCGCGGGGACCTGGTGATCGCGCTCGCGGGCGCCGCCTGCCCGGCGACCGTCACCGGCCCCCTCGGCACCCGGCGGCAGATCGGGCACCACTCGGTCGAGCACCTGCCCTGCGGGGCCACGCTCCGGCTCGGGACCCCGGCCCGCGGCCTGCGGACCTACCTCGCCCTGAGGGGCGGCGTGGACGTCCCCCGGGTGCTGGGGTCCCGCTCCACGGACATCCTCGCCGGTCTGGGGCCCGGTCTTCCGGCTCCGGGGGCGCTGCTCCCGGTCGGGCCGCCGCCTGACGCCTTCCCCGCCGTCGATCTCGCCCCGGTGCCCGAGCCCGCCGACGGCGAGCTCGTCCTGGAGGCCCTTCCCGGCCCGCGTGACGACTGGTTCAGGCCGGAGGCGCTGCGCGTGCTCGGCGCGGAGCCGTACGAGGTGACAGCCGACAGCAACCGGGTCGGCATCCGGCTGCGCGGGCCGGTCCTCGAACGTGCCCGCGAGGGAGAGCTGCCAAGCGAGGGCATGGTGCCCGGTGCGCTTCAGGTGCCGCCGTCGGGGCAGCCCACGCTCTTCCTCGCCGATCACCCGCTGACGGGCGGCTATCCGGTGATCGCGGTGGTGCGGGCCCGCGACGTCGACCGCGCCGCCCAGGCCCGCCCGGGCCAGCGCCTCCGATTCCGATTCCGTACGACGTGACGCTTCCTCGGCCGCCTGAACCCGCGGGGTGAGGCCTCAGGCCGCGGTGATGCGGTCGCGGCCGCCGTTCGCGGTCGGGCACGCCCCCGACTCCTACGTCACATGGCCGTCACCGACGCGCGGGACAGCCTCTACCACTACATCCCCGAGGTGACAATTCTCCACCGGTGACAACCGTCCCTTCCGGTGAGAAGTTCGAAAGGATGAATGCCTGGACGGTTCCGGGATACCGGGAGGTGCGCGAGCTCGGCGCGGGCGGCGCCGGGCGCGTGGTGCTGGCGACCTACGAGGCGACCGGCGCCTTCGTCGCGATCAAGTACCTCCGCCCCGAGCTCCGGGGCGATCCCCGATTCCTCGCGGGTTTCCGCCGCGAGGCCCGCGTCATGGTCGAGATCAACGACCCGAACATCGTCCGGCTCTACGAGTACGTCGAGACCGCGGCCGGAGCGGCCATCGTCATGGAGCTCGTCGACGGGGTCTCGCTCCGCAGGATCCTCACCGAGCACGGCACGACCAGCCCGGAGGCGGCGCTCGTCGTCCTGAAGGGCTCGCTGACCGGCCTGTCGGCGGCGCACTCCTCCGGCATCGTGCACCGGGACTACAAACCCGAGAACGTCCTGGTCCAGGCGGACGGCACCAGCAAACTGTCGGACTTCGGCATTGCGGCGCCGAGCGGCGATCCCGGCCTGCCCGCCGGGACGCCTCCGTACATGGCCCCGGAGCAGTGGGTCGGCGCCCCGGCCGGTCCCGCGACCGACGTCTATGCCGCGACCTGCGTGTTCTTCGAGTGCCTGACCGGGCGCAAGCCGTACCGCGCGGACCACGCCGCGGGGCTGCGGCACCAGCACCAGAGCGCGCCCATCCCCGTCTCCGACGTGCCCAGCTCGGTGCGCGGGCTGGTGGGACGGGGCCTGGCCAAGAACCCGGCGGACCGGCCGCCCACGGCCCGGGCGTTCATCGGCGATCTGGAGGCCGCCGCGACCTCGGCGTACGGACCGGACTGGGAGCAGCGCGGCCGGCGTCACCTCGCGGAGCTGGCGACCCTGCTCGCCCTGACGTTCCCGCTGGCGCAGCCCGCTCAGCCGGCCGAGGCGGGCACGTCGCTGGCGCGGACCGTGCTGTCCGACCGGTTCGCGCGTTTCGCCCCGCGGTTCGCGATCGGCGCGGCCCTGCTGTCCGCGGTCATGGTCGCCGTGGTGGTCGCGGCCAACCGGCAGGCGCCGGTCGCGGGCGAGGGCGCCCTTCCGTCCCGCCCGTCCACACAGGTCTCGCCGGAGCGGCCGTTCCCTTCCGCCGGCGCGGAGAGTCCCTCGTCCGCGGCTCCCGGCACGACCACGCCGGACGCCGGCCCGCACGGCACGCCGCACGACACTCCGGACAACACGCCGGACAACACGCCAGGCGTATCACCCGGGAAACCGCCTGTGGACCCCGCGGGGAAGCCTCCCGGCGCGACCCCCACGCCCGGCTCGGGCGGGACGCCGAGACCGGCGCCGCCCTCGGTCGCGGGCCTCGGCATCTCCGGGTGGGACGGCCAGTCCGCGACCATCAGGGTACGGACGACGAACGGCGGAGCGGTGACCCTGGGCGTCAGGTTCTCCGAGGGGGCGTCGCCGGACAGCGTGCGCCCGATCACGGCGCAGACCATCCCGCTGGAGGGCGCGACCTCCTACTCCCCCGGCGTCCAGCACGCCTTCGCCACTCCGGCCTGCGGGACGACCGTCTACCGCCGGATCGAGGCGGCGACCGTGCCGAGGGCTCCCGGAGGCACCGCGGCCGCGACCACCAGGGTGAGGGGCGCGCCGTGCCCTCCGCCCGCCGTACGGAGCGTCGCGATCACCAGGTGGGACGGCGACGCGGCGGCCGTCGAGGTCGGCACCGGCGGCACCGGCCCGGTGAAAGTGCTCGCCGAGTTCACCCGGGACGGCACGACCGTGGGTCGCGCCGCGCGGACCCTCTCGGGCAGGACGTCGTACGCCCTCGACCTCGCGACCGATCCCGTCGCGGTGGAGTGCGGCACGACCGCCGTGTTCGGCGTGAAGGTGTGGACCGAGCCCGCCGCCGCCAACGGCACGCAGGTGAGGGAGACCCGTGTCAGCGGGCCCGCGTGCGCCCCGCCGTCCATCTCGATCGCGTCTTGGGACGGCACGACGCTGAGCCTGAACGTCACCTCCGGTTCCACGGGGCCGGTGACGCTCGTCGCGGCGTTCACGCAGCGGCTGCGCGATCGGGAGGGGACGGTGGCCTCCGAGCAGAGCCGGCGGGAGATCCTCGGAGGGAAGAAGGCCTACACCGCCTCGTTCACCGTGTCGTTCAGGCAGGCGGGCTGCGGCGTCGAGGACACCAGGAGCGTGACCGTCACCCTGTCGCCCGGCGGAGCGAGCGCCACGAGATCGGTGACGCTGCACGGGCCTCCGTGCGCCGATCCCGAAGAATCTCCGAACCCGGACTCGCCGGAGAGCTCCGGCCATCCGGATCTTGTCCGCTAACCAAGCGTTCGCTAGGTTAGCGGAGGACGGCGGCCGGTCCGACGTTCGAAGGAGACCGCGGCCACGCGGCGGCGGGCGCTACACGGGAGGAAGCCATGGGCATGCTCGACGGCAAGGTCGCGCTGATCACCGGCGGGGCTCGCGGGATGGGCGCGTCGCACGTCCGGCTCTTCCTCGAGGAGGGCGCCCGGGTGGTGTTCGGCGACGTGATCGACGAGGAGGGCAAGGCGCTCGCCGAGGAGACCGGCGCGCTCTACCTCCACCACGACGTCACCCAGCCGGCCGACTGGGATCGGGCGGTGGGCACGGCCGTCGAGACGTACGGCCGGCTCGACGTGCTGGTCAACAACGCGGGCATCCTGATGTTCCGCCGGATCGCCGACATGACGGTCGAGGAGTACCAGCGGGTGCTCGACGTGAACCTCACGGGCACGTTCCTCGGCGTCAAGTCCGTGATCGAGCCGATGAAGGCCGCCGGGCGCGGCTCTATCGTGAACATCTCCTCCATCGAGGGCTTCATCGGAGCCGCCGGCCTGTCGGCCTACTCCGCCTCGAAGTTCGGCGTACGGGGCCTCACCAAGGCGGCGGCGCGCGAGCTGGCCCCCTTCAAGATCCGGGTGAACTCGGTACACCCCGGCGCGATCAACACGTCCATGACGGCCAACCCCGAGCTCATGGCCGAGGTGGACGGCGAGCAGTTCGTCAAGTCGATGGTGATCAAGCGCTTCGCCGAGCCGATCGAGGTCTCACACGTCGTGGCGTTCCTCGCGTCGGACCGGGCGAGCTACTGCACCGGCAGCGAGTTCACGATCGACGGCGGCCTTCTGACCGGCGCGGGATACTAAGCGGCGCCCGAGCGGTAGACCATGGCGACCAGCGCGGCCACGGCAACCGACGCGGCCACGGCGATCGGCGCGGCCACGGCGATCGGCGCGGCCGCGGTCACTCCGCCGCCTCCGGCAGCGCGCCCACCCACCACGCCGGCGTGATGAACAGGCCGGTCGCCTCGACCAGCGGCGTGCCGTCGAGGAGGGTGATCGTCCCGTCCACCCATGTCTTGCGCCCCTCTGCCCGGGTGGTGGCGGCCGTACCCACGACCCGCTGACCGTACGGCACCGGCTGGCGGTAACGGATGGTCAGAGTGCCGGTCATGCCCGCCCGGCCGGAGGCGGCCACGGCGTCGCCCAGCAGGTGGTCGAGGATCATCGCGCTCACGCCGCCGTGCACGCTGTCGGGCGGGCCCTCGTGCGTCGGACGGAACTCCAGGTCGGCCCGGGACTCCCCCTCGGGCGTGCGCTCGATCACGAGCGGCAGCGCGTGCGGGTTGCAGGAGCCCGTCACCGCGTTGCCGAGGTGGCGGAAGGTGCCGTCCGGCGCGATCTCGGGCGTGTGCGGCCGTTCGCGGCGGGCGGCGTTGAGCCGCTCGGTCAGGGCGACGATCTCGGCGGTGACGGCGGTCATCTCGTCCTCGCCGACGTCGGTCACCACGACCGCGTCCATCAGCTCTCTGACCTGCTGGGCCAGCACGGCCTGCGCGGCGAGCCGGGTCTCCTCGTCATGTCCGGGGGCGAGATCCATCGTCATGGCCACGATTCTAGAACCTGTTCCATCTGCCTCACACTTTGGGGCGATTTGGCCATGTCTGGGTAAAGAAATTTGGGTTTGTGGATATATGTCCTTGAACATCCCTTTTGAGATGGCTAGCCTCCCAGGTCACCACGACCCCCGAAAAGCAGAGGCCCCGTATTCGCATGAGCCCCGAGATGACGAAGTTGCTCGAACTGCTGCGATCCCAGGTCGGTTACAGCGCGCAGGGCAATGGATACACAAAGTATGGCAACTGGTACAACAACGTTGAGCAGGACGCGGACTACTCGACTGAGCCCTGGTGCGACATGTTCCTGTCATGGGGCGCCCGCCAGCTGGGCTACGACGACTGGTTCGGCCAGTTCGCGTGGACCGTCGGCCATGCCAAGTGGTTCAAGGAGCAGGGCGCCTGGGGCGGCAAGCCCGTCCCCGGCGCCCTGGTGTTCTACGACTGGAGCGGCTCCCGGGCGATCAGCGACATCGACCACGTGGGCATCGTGACCAAGGTCGTCGGCAACAAGATCCAGACGATCGAGGGCAACATCGACGGTGGCCAGGTCAAGATCAAGCTTCGGGACCAGAACGCCGTCGTCGGCTACGGATACCCCGAGAAGATCAAGGAAAGGATGCAGGGCACGTCGCACGCGATCTCCGCCACGAAGGCGTCGGCTCAGCAGCCCACCCCGGCCGCCCCGGCCGCCCCGTACGACCTGGGCCCGCAGGCGATCATCGCGTCCGTCCTGATCACCACGCTCGCCCTCACCGTCATGCGGACCCGCCGCCGGGTCTGCGCCCGCCTCAAGGACGCGCCGTTCCGCGAGACGTGCTGACCCGCCGTCAGCGGCGACCGGCCTCAGTGGGCTCCCGCGTCCGTGCGGCGTCCGCCGGCTCGTCCTCATGTCCCTCGATGGAGATGTTCGGAAGGATCCGGTCCAGCCAGCGCGGGATCCACCAGTTGAGCCGCCCGAGCAGGACCATCGTGGCGGGCACCAGGAAGCCGCGGATGATCGTGGCGTCCACGGCGATCGCCACCGCGAGCCCGACGCCGAACACCTTCACCAGCGGATCGGGGTAGGCCACGAACGCGGTGAACACCGCCACCATGATCAGTGCGGCGGAAGTGATCACCCGGCCGGTCGATCCCAGCCCCTCCGCGACGGCCGCCCGGTTGTCCCCGGTCCGCGTGTACGCCTGGCGTACCGCCGTGAGCAGGAACACCTCGTAGTCCATCGACAGCCCGAACAGCACCGCGAACAGCATCAGCGGGACATAGGTGTCGATCGGCACGGAGAAGAACATCGTCTGCACGAAGGACCCCTCCGGCGAGTACGGCGGATCCATGCCGACGAGCCGGCTGCCCACGCCGAAGGAGAACACGACAGCCAGCGCCCCGAACGCGGCGCCGAGGGAGACGAGGTTCATCAGAGCGGCCTTGATCGCCACCAGCGGGGCACGGAACGCGAGCAGCAGGAGCAGCGCGCTGAGCAGCACCACGACCGCGACCACCAGCGGGGTCCTGCTCATGATGCGGTCCCCCGCGTCCGCCAGCCCGGCGACCTCGCCCCCCACGTGGACGCGCGCGCCCGGCACCTCCAACGCCCGCACCCGGGACACCACGTCGAGCGCGCGCGGATCGCTCGGCGCGTACTCGGGGATCACCTGCAGAAGCACCGAGCGGCCGTTCTCGTTGACCTTGTGCGGTGACACGTGCGCGACCCCGTCGGTGCGCTGGAGCCGCCGGGTCAGGTCCTGGACGACGGGATCGGCCGGGGTGGTGTCGGCGATCTTCCGGTCCAGCTCGGCGACGACGATGAGCGGGCCGTTCGCGCCGGGCCCGAACCCGACCGACACCAGCTCGTACGCCCGGCGCTCCGAGCTGCCCCGGTCCGAGTAGCCCTGGTCCAGCGCGCCGAGCTTCAGCGCCGCCGCCGGGGCCGCCAGCGCGGCGAGCGCGACCACGGTGGCCGTGAGGACCCGCCACGGGCGGCGGGCGACCCAGTTCCCGAGCGCGGCCCAGCCGCCGGCGGACCCGTGCCGCCCCGCGACGCGTCCCACCAGCGGCAGCCGCAGCGCGTTGACGCGGTGCCCGAGCAGGCCGAGCAGCGCGGGCACCAGCGTGATCGACGTGAGCACGGCGCACACGACGGAGATGCCGGTGATCCAGCCGAGCGTGCGCAGCATCGGGAACCCGGCCAGCATCAGCGCGCTCAGCGCGATGACCACCGTGCCGCCCGCGAAGAGGACCGCGCCGCCGGAGCTCGCCACCGTGCGCCGGACCGACTCCTGGACCGGCACGCCGTCGGCGAGCAGCCGGCGGTGCCGCGACAGCAGGAACAGCGCGTAGTCGATGCCGACGCCGAGCCCGATCATCGTGGCCATGATCGAGGCGGACTTGGGCACGTCCACGACGTGGCCGAGCAGGCCGATCACGCCGAGCCCGACGCCGATGCTGATCAACGCGGTGAAGATCGGGATCAGCGCGGCAACCAGCGTGCCGAAGGCGAACAACAGGACCAGCAGCGCCACGGCCACGCCGATGATCTCGCTGACACCGGTCTTGATCTCCTTGTCGGCCGGCGAGCCGGAGGTCGCGGCCACCACCTCGATGCCCGCCTCCGCCGCGGGCGCCGCCGCCGTGACGAGCTCGTGCGCGGTCTCGCCCTGCTTGGCGCT
This sequence comes from Microtetraspora sp. NBRC 16547, assembly GCF_030268965.1. Classification (GTDB taxonomy): domain Bacteria; phylum Actinomycetota; class Actinomycetes; order Streptosporangiales; family Streptosporangiaceae; genus Microtetraspora. Next base: position 295,769 of record NZ_BSSE01000005.1, read on the forward strand.
GTTCTGGCCCTCCAGCTTCACCGTGATCATGCCGATCCGCTGGTTGGACGCCATGCCGCCCAGCCGGTACGGCGGCTGCACGTCGACAACGTGCGGCACCTGGCGTATCCGGGCCACCGCGTCGCCGACGGCCTTCTCGCGATCCTTCGACAGGAGGGTGCCCTCCTCGGTGTACAGGACGAGCTGGACGGTGCCACCGGCGTCGTACCCCGGGCCGAAGCCCTCGCGCATCAGCTCGTGCGCCCGCTGCGCGTCCGTGCCGGGGATGGCGACGTCGTTGCTGACCGGGCTGCCGAAGACCATGGTGACGGCGGTGAGCAGGCCCGCCGCGAGCACCCAGAGCGCGAGCACGAGCCGCCCGTGCCGGGCGCACCAGCCGCCGAGACGTCCTAGCACCGAACTCATGGGAACCCGCCCGTCATATCCCTGAAACGCTCGTCCTGTACGGTCGTACAGGACGAGCGTAAGACGCGAATCACACTGAATGCTGCACCTCTTCCGGAAATGAGACGATGGCCACATTTGACCCGGGAAATGACACCCGATCCCGCATCCTGGCCGCCGCCCGTGAGCTGTTCGCCGAGCGGGGATACGCCGCCACGTCCCTGGCCGACATCGCCGCGGCGGTGGGCCTGACCAAGACCGCCGTGGCGTACCACTTCCATCCGAAGGACCGCCTGGCCGCCGAGCTGATCACGCCGGCGGCGGAGGACATGCTGCGGCTGCTCGGCACGGACTTCGAGGGCGACCGCCCGGCCTACATCCGCGCCTTGGTCTCCTTCGCCATACGGCACCGCACCGTCATCCGGCTGCTGATGGAGGACATCGGCGGAGCCGACGACGCCCCTCCCGGCTCTCCCGGCGAGGCGATCCGGACCTTCCGCGACGAGCTGTACGCGCGACTGGCCGGGGCCGACCCGGACGACGCGAGCCGCGTCCGCGCCTGGGCGGTGCTCGGCTGCGTGCAGGCCGCCGCGGTCAAGACCGTCGAGGTGCCCGGTGAGCTGGTCGAGAAGACCGTCGTCCGCGCCGCCCTCGCGATCTACGAATCCTGATCTGGCCGGAACCGTGCCCGGCTGGTTACGATCATGACGCCCCCCCTGGAAGGAGCCACCGTGGCACCCGAGGAACGGCCGGCCCCGACCGGCGTGGACACCACCATTCCCAATGGCGCACGCATCTACGACTACATGCTGGGCGGCAAGGACAACTACGCCGTCGACCGCGAGGCCGCGGAGCGGATGCTCGCGGCGAACCCGCTGGCCCCTCTCACCGCGCGAGCCAACCGGGACTTCCTCGGCCGGGCCGTACGCTTCCTGGCCGAGGAGCGCGGCATCCGCCAGTTCCTCGACATCGGCACCGGCCTGCCGACCCGGCAGAACGTCCACGAGGTCGCCCATGAGTGCGCCCCGGGCAGTCGCGTGGTCTACGTCGACTACGACCCGCTGGTGGTGGCCCACGGACAGGCGCTTCTGGGCGGCGCTCCCGAGGTCGCGGTCATTCAGGGCGACCTGCGTGACCCCGAGGCGATCCTCGCCGACGCCGCGAAGCTGATCGACTTCGACGAACCGGTGGCCGTCCTGCTCGTGGCCGTCCTGCACTTCATCTCGGACGACGAGGGGCCGGGGGCGATCGTCGAGCGACTGCGCGACGCGATGGTGCCCGGCGGCCACCTGGTCGTCTCCCACACCGCCCTGGAGTCGACGACGGAGGTCATGGCGACCGCCCAGCAGGGGTTCCGGATGGCGGGCGCACCGCTCACTCCGCGTACCCGCGCGGCCATCGGCGGCTTCTTCTCCGGTCTGGAGCTGGTCGAACCCGGGCTGGCGAACGTGCGGGAGTGGCGTGCCGCGGAACCCTCCGCCGGGACCGCCGCGAGCACGCCCTGGACGATCGTCGGCGGCGTCGGCCGGAAGCCGTAACCGGTCAGGGTCCGCGCGCGAGGGTGCCGCTGTACGCGATCTCCCCGTTCCCGCTCTTGATCACATCGACCGTGGCCGACCGGTCGTCCTTGGGCCTGAACACGACGCTCCCGGGATAGCAGCTCTTCCCGGTCACCCGATCCAGCCGCAGGATGAGGTCGCCCTCCTTCTCCCGCTCCCTGGTGAGGCGTCCCTCGCAGTGCAGGTCGGCGCCCCACCGCATGCGCGAGGACCCGGACAGATAGATCTCCAGCGGGAACGTCCGGGCGGCCTCGGGGTATCGCGCCACCCCGGTCCACATGCCGTCGAGGTCCCGCTTCGCGACCTCGTCACTCTCGCGGGCGACGGCACCACCACCACCGCCGCCACCGCCACCGCCCACGGCGGCGTCGTCGCGGGTCGTCAGGAAGACCGCTCCCCCGGCGACGGTGGCGAGCGCGGCGGCCGCTGCCACCACCGCCACCGCGACCGGCCACCGGCGTCGGCGCCCGGTCCCCTTCGCCTCCCGGATCGCGCGCTCTCCCGTCTCATCAGAGGCGGCCACAGGCGCCGTCGTCGCGGCCGCCGCCGGCCCGCCGTCGAGCAGCCTGCTCAGCACCTCCTCGGCACCGGGGCGGTCGCGCGGCTCGCTCGCCAGGCACGCGATCACGATCTCCCGGAGCGAGCCGGCGAGGGGCCCGAGATCAGGCGTGCCGTACAGGATCCTGCCCATGGTCGCGGCGTACGTGTCGGCGGCGAAGGCGTGCCGCCCGCTCGCCGCGTACGCCACGGTGAGCGCCCAACTGAACATGTCGCCGGCGGGCCCGGCGGGCTCGCCTCTGAGCTGCTCGGGTGTGAGGTAGGCGGGCGTGCCGACCGGTCCGCCGGTCGTCGTCGTGGCGTCGAGCAGGCGCGAGATGCCGAAGTCGATGACGCGCGGCCCGTCCGCGCCGATGAGGACGTTGCCCGGCTTGAAATCACGGTGGACCACGCCCGCCCGGTGGATGGCGGCGAGCGCGGTGGCGGTCCCGACCGCGATGCGGTCCAGGGCGCCGTCCGACCTCGGCCCGTTGGCGGTGACGTTCTCCTGGAGCGAGACGCCGTCGACGTACTCGCTGACGATGTAGGGCCGGTCACCGTCGAGGTCCGCGTCCAGGACCTGCGCGGTGCAGAAGGGGGCGACCCGCCGTACGGCCTCGATCTCCCCGATGAACCTGCGCCGTTCGGATCCGCCGCCGATCAGGCGGGCGTGGAGCAGCTTCACCGCCACCGGTGAGCCACCGGGGCCGGTGGCGAGGAAGACCACTCCCTGGCCGCCCGCTCCGAGCCGCCCGTCGAGGAGGTAGTCACCGAGCCGCCGTGGATCCTCCGGGCGTAGGGGGGAGAGCCGCGACATTCGCCATACGTATCACGCCCGCCACAATCGGGCGCAATCGGGACAACTGGCTCGCTATCCGGACACCTCGATCGGGCAGCGCGCCGACCCCGCCTTCGCGATCCTCGCGTCACTGGTCACCAGAGGGCAGTCCAGGGCCTCCGCGAGCGCGACATACAGAGCGTCGTACGCACTGTGATCGTCCCGAAGCCCCCACCCCCGATCGAGATGTGGCGGTAGCGGAGCAATATCCGGGAGCGCGAGGCGCGGGCGGGCAGCCGATAGCCTTACGGGGTGCTGGAACAGATCACGGCGACGCGCTATGTGACGCCCCTCAGGGAGGGCGGCTCGCTTCCCGGCGTCGTGGAAGCCGATGATCTCGGCACTTATGTCGTGAAATTCCGGGGCGCCGGGCAAGGGCGTCGCGTTCTCGTCGCCGAGATCATCTGCGCCGAGCTGGCCAGGAGCCTCGGCTTCGCCACTCCCGAGCTGAAGGTCATCGACCTCGACCCGCAGCTCGGCGCGCGGGAACCCGACGAGGAGATCCAGGACCTGCTGACCGCGAGCGCGGGCCACAACCTGGCGATCGACTTCCTCCCGGGAGCCCTCGGCTTCGACACGCTCGGCTGGGAGCCCGATCCGGGGTTCGCCTCCCGCCTGCTCTGGTTCGACGCCCTGATCCACAACGTCGACCGGAGCTGGCGCAACCCGAACCTCCTCGTCTGGCACGGCGACGTGTGGCTGATCGACCACGGCGCCGCGCTCTGGTTCCACCACAACTGGCCGTCCGCGAACCCCCGGCGGGCGTTCGACGGGCGCGACCATGTCCTCGCGCCGTACGCCACCGAGCTCGACGCGGCCGACGCCGAGCTGACCCCCCGCGTCACCCGTGATCTGCTCGACAAGGTGACCGCGCTGGTCCCCGACGAGTGGCTGGAGGCCGAGCCGGGCTTCGACGACCCCCAGGCCGTACGGAACGGATACGTCGAGCACCTCCTCGCCCGCGCGCGGGGCCCGCGCGACTGGCTCCCCGACCCGGCGACCGCGCCGCCCGCCACCCGCGAGCGGCAGGGCTCCATCGGCCGATTCTGGCGTGCCACGCGAGTGGAGGGCCGATGAGCCGCGCCGTCTACGAGTACGCCGTGATCCGCGTGATCCCCAGCGTCGAGCGGGGCGAGCTGATCAACGCGGGGGTCATCCTCTACTGCCAGCCGCACGGCTATCTCTGCGCCCGTGTCGAGCTGGACGAGGACCGGCTGCGCGCGCTCAGCTCCTCCGTCGATCTCCCCGGCGTACGGCACGCGCTCGCGGCCTACGAGATGGCCTGCGGCGACGACGCCGGCCCCCTCGACGACGAGTCGCCCGGCAGCAGGTTCCGGTGGCTGACCGCCCCCCGGAGCACGATCGTCCAGACGGGCCCGGTCCATGCGGGCCTGACCCTCGACCCGGCGGCCGAGCTCGACCACCTGATGGACCGGCTGGTCAGAAGAGCACGGACATGAAGGTGTCGACCTCGCGGAAACCGACCCGGCGATAGGCCGCCCGCGCGGGCAGGTTGTAGTCGTTGACGTAGAGGCTGACCAGCGGCGCGAAGTATTTCAGCGCCTGCTCGACCACGGCGGCCATTCCGGCCGACGCGTGGCCGCGCCCCCGCAGCTCCGGATCCACCCAGACGCCCTGGATCTGGCAGGCCCGCGGGGTGACCGCGCCGATCTCGGCCTTGAAGACGACCCTGCCGTCGTCGATGCGGGCGAGGGACCTGCCGATGCGGATCAGCTCGGCGACCCGGGAGCGGTAGAGCGCGCCACCGTCCCCGTTGTCCGGGGAGACGCCCACCTCCTCGGTGAACATCGCCACGCAGGCGGGCAGCAGGATGCCGAACTCCTCGGGCTTGACCCGGCGTACGAGCGGGTCGGGCTCGACGGCGGGCGCGGAGCTGATGGCCATCACCGGCTGGGCCCAGCGGATCGCCCTGGCCGGCCCCCAGTGCGGCTCCAGCCGCTCCCAGAGCTGCTCGACGGCACCCGCGGGGCCCACGATCGAGGAGCAGCGTCTGCCCTGCTTGCGGGCGCGGTCGGCGAACGCGTGCACGGCCTCCCGGCCGGCGTTCACCGGGACGAGGTTGGCCCCGGCGTAACAGAGCGAGACCAGCCCGCCGCGCGGGCCGAACCCCCACATCTGCCCCCCGAGCCGGGTCGGGCTCAGGCCGACGGACCTGACCCGGGAGGCGACGAAGACGTTGGCGACCGGATCGGAGTCGAGGAGCGCCAGCACCTCTTCGCGATCGTTGTCGTCGAGCACGCGCGACGCCGAAGTACGCAGCATCACGGGGCCAAGCCTACGCGACTGCCTCGATTTTGGAAGTTAGGTCGTGTCTGACAAATCATGCCCTGCCGCGCGCGGCGGGCAGCGTTTGTCAGACGCTCCCTAACGGACGCGTCCCATGAGCAGCCGGGTCAGGAGCGGATGCCCGCTCGCGCCCCCCGACGCCAGCGGAGTGACGGGACGGGGCTCGACCGCCCCTTGGCAGGCGGCGTCGGGCCCCTGGCCGATCCGTCTCGGCGGCGTGGTCGCATCCCGCAGGTAGGCGGCGAGATTCCGGTCGACGCAGGCGTTCCCGGCCAGCGCGACGCCGTGGTCGCCGCCCGGCACGGTCACCAGCCGCGCGGTCGGGAACAGCCCGCGGACGCGGAGCGCCCCCTGGTACGGCGTGGCCGCGTCGTGCCGGGCCTGGATCAGCAGCACCGGAGGCAGTTTCGCGCTCCCCACCGCGGGGGGAGTCCCGCCGCGCTCCGCCCAGAACGCGCACGGCGCGTTGTAGACGGCGTTCGGCCAGGCGATGAACGGCGCCTTCGCGGCGACCCGGACGGTGTCCGCGTGCAAGCGGGACCAGTCGCGGGGCCACGCGGCGTCGCGGCACTGGACGCCGAGGTAGACGGCGTAGCTGTTCTCCTCCGCGGCGTCGCTCGCGGCCAGGTCGCGGTAGGCGGCGACGAGCCCGGCGGTGTCGCCCTTCTTGACGTAGTCGGCGAACGCTTGGGCGAGCCGGGGCCACACGGCGCTCGAATAGGCGCCGACGGTGTAGGTGTCGTCCAGCTCGCTCGGCCCGACGATGCCACCCGCGGGGCGGCTCCTGAGCCGGGAACGCATGGAGTACCACGCGAAGGAGAGCCCGGACCTGGTCCGCCCGAGGCCGTACACGTCGTCGTGCCGCGCGATCCAGTCGAGGAAGTCCTGGTGGCGCTGGTCGAACGCGTAGTCCTGCGCGATGTTCGCGTCGTACCACACACCCGCGGGGTCGACCACGCTGTCCAGGACCAGCCGCCGGACCCGCTGGGGGAAGAGCGTCGCGTAGACGGCCCCCAAGTAGGTGCCGTACGAGTAGCCGAGGTAGCTGATCTTCTCCTCGTCGAGGGCGGCGCGGATCGCGTCCATGTCGCGCGCCGAGTTCTCGGTGGTGAGATAGGGCAGGAACCAGGCCCACCGGTTGCCGCATCCGTCGGCGTACTCGCGGGCGCGGGCGACCAGCGCCCGCTCCTCCGCGGCGTCGCGCGGCACGTTGTCCACGCGGGGCGGCGCGAAGTAGCGCGCGGAGTCCACGCAGCTCAGCGCGGGCTCGCTCGCCCCCACCCCGCGTGGGTCGAAGCCGATCACGTCGTAGCGGGCGGCGACGTCCGCCGGGAGCGAGGCCGCGACGAACCTGGCCAGCCCGCGTCCCGAGGCGCCTGGCCCGCCCGGGTTGACCAGCATCACGCCGAGGTGGTTGCCGTCGAGGGGGGCCGTCCCCTTGATCCGGTTGAGCGCCAGCGAGATCTGCTGCCCCTCGGGCACGGAGTAGTCGAGCGGCACACGGAGGGTGCCGCACTCCACCTGGCCGACGGGCGCCTGCCGCCGCCCGGCCACCGGGCGGGTGACGTGCTCGCCCGCGTCGCCGATCCTCCCCAGTGCTTCACCGAGCGCGCCGGTCTGCGGCCTCGCCTCCTCGCACGGCCCCCAATTGATCGCCTCCGGCGCCGTCCACGGCCGGGCACTCGCCACCCCGGCTCCGCCAGCTGCGGTGACGAGCACCGTCACGCCCGCGACCACTCCGATGAATCGCTTCACCCGCACGCTCCCTCTGCTCACACGGCAGAGGAAAGCTTCGCGTGCGTCAGCGTACGGCTACGCTCCGCATTCGCGGATGCCTGTCAGTCTGTAGCCGAGGCCTTGCGATGTGTAACGGTCAGCTGACGATGACCTGAGGGCCGGAGGCGTCGTCGTCGAGGTCGACATCCACGCCCATCTCCTCGGCCAGGCGCAGCGCCTCCTCGATGAGGGTCTCGACGATCTGCGACTCGGGGACGGTCTTGATGACCTGGCCCTTCACGAAGATCTGGCCCTTGCCGTTGCCGGAGGCGACGCCGAGGTCAGCCTCCCTCGCCTCGCCGGGGCCGTTGACGACGCAGCCCATCACGGCCACCCGCAGCGGGACCTTGAGTCCGTCGAGACCGGCGTGGACCTGCTCGGCCAGGGTGTAGACGTCCACCTGGGCCCGGCCGCAGGACGGGCAGGAGACGATCTCCAGGCCGCGCTCGCGCAGACCCAGCGACTCCAGGATCTGGCACCCCACCTTGATCTCTTCGACCGGCGGCGCCGAGAGGGAGACGCGGATCGTGTCGCCGATGCCCTCGGCGAGCAGCGCGCCGAACGCCACCGCCGACTTGATGGTGCCCTGGAACGCCGGGCCGGCCTCGGTGACGCCGAGGTGGAGGGGGTAGTCGCACTTCTGCGCGAGCAGGCGGTAGGCCTGGATCATCACGACCGGGTCGTTGTGCTTCACCGAGATCTTGATGTCGCGGAAGCCGTGCTCCTCGAACAGGGAGCACTCCCACAGGGCCGACTCGACCAACGCCTCAGGGGTGGCCTTGCCGTACTTCCTGAGGAGGCGGGGGTCGAGGGAGCCGGCGTTGACGCCGATGCGGATCGGCACGCCGTGGTCGGACGCCGCCCTGGCGATCTCGCCGACCTTGTCGTCGAACTTCTTGATGTTGCCGGGGTTGACCCGGACCGCCGCGCAGCCCGCCTCGATGGCGGCGAAGACGTACTTGGGCTGGAAGTGGATGTCGGCGATCACCGGGATCTGCGACTTCTTCGCGATCATCGGCAGCGCGTCGGCGTCGTCCTGCGACGGCACGGCCACGCGCACGATCTGGCAGCCCGCCGCGGTGAGCTCCGCGATCTGCTGGAGCGTGGCGTTGACGTCGGCGGTGAGCGTGGTGGTCATCGACTGCACCGAGACCGGAGCGTCCCCTCCGACCGGAACCGAGCCGACCATGATCTGCCGCGACACCCGCCGCGCGGCGATCGGCTGGGTCCTGATGGTGGGAATCCCGAGATCAACAGACATTTCAGCACCTTGGGTCTTGGGCGATGGCCCCGTACGGGCCCTCCCAGTCTAGGGAGTCCCGCCTAGATCTCTGGCCGGGTGGCCCATATGTCCCTCCTGTACCGCGGTCGCGATCGACACGTCGTACGGGTCAGGGACGGGCGCGACGCCCGTCCCGGGCTTCCCTCAGGCCGTCAGCTCGGCGGCCCGGGACCGAGCCCACTCGTCGGCCGCCAGCACTTCCTCGACCGTGGACGCCTGGCTGGTCACGTGCTCGGACACCACCTGGGCGACGGTGTCCACGATGCCGGGGAACGGCAGGGCGCCCTTCATGAACGCCTCCACGCACACCTCGTTGGCCGCGTTGTAGACGGCAGGGGCCGTACCGCCCTGGGTGCCGACGTGCCGGGCCAGCGAGACGGAGGGGAATGCCTCGTCGTCGAGCGGCTCGAAGGTCCAGGTGTGCGCCTGGGTCCAGTCGACGGGGGACGCGGCGCCGGGGACGCGCTCGGGGTATCCGAGGGCCAGGGAGATCGGCAGCCGCATGTCGGGCGGGCTGGCCTGCGCGACCGTCGAGCCGTCCACGAACTCCACCATCGAGTGGATGACCGACTGCGGGTGCACCACGACCTCGATCCGGTCGAACCCGATGTCGAAGAGCAGGTGCGCCTCGATCACCTCCAGGCCCTTGTTGACCAGGGTCGCCGAGTTGATCGTGATCACCGGCCCCATGTTCCAGGTCGGGTGGGCGAGCGCCATCTCGGGGGTGACGTCCCACAGGTCCGCGCGCTTCCTGCCCCGGAACGGCCCGCCGCTGGCCGTGACGACGAGACGCCGCACGGCCCGCGCGTCAGGTCCCGAGGGGCCCGCCGCCCACAGGCACTGCGCGAGCGCCGAATGCTCCGAATCCACCGGAAGGATCTGGCCCGGCTTGGCCAGCCGCTTGACGAGCGGCCCACCGATGATCAGCGACTCCTTGTTGGCCAGGGCGAGATCCCGGCCGGCCTCCAGCGCGGCCAGCGTCGAGGTGAGGCCCAACGCACCGGTGATCCCGTTCAGCACGATCGGCCCGCCTCCCGCGTCCAGGCCGCCGCCGGACGGCCACGCCGCGACCTCGGCGACTCCCTCGGCGCCCGCGAGGACCGCGGGCGCGGCACCGTGCGCGGCCAGCGCCTCCTTCAGCGCCGGTACGGCCGACGCGTCCGCGACGGCCACCGCCTCGGCCCGGAACTCGGCGGCCTGGCGGGCGAGCAGGCCGACCCGGCCGCCTCCCGCGGCGAGCGCGGTGATCCGGAGCCGCTCGGGATTTCGGGCGACGACGTCGAGCGCCTGAGTGCCGATGGATCCGGTGGAGCCGAGAAGGACGACGGAGCGCGGGCTGGATTCAGGAGTCACCGTCCCATTGTCCCGCTAGCGCCGCCGGACGGGGCGGCAGGGGAACCGGGTCGGCCCGGCGTCGGCCCGACACGGCGGGATTCACCAAAAGTAGCGGCGAGAATACTCTGCGTAGTGCAAAATCGCATTCCATGACCCCCAGCCTGACCCCCGGCTTCCTTGTTTTCACCGCTTCCGCCCTGGTCGCCGAACTCCTTGGAGCGCCCGCGCAGGGGACTCATCCCGCCGACGTCGTCGAGTACACGGCGGCCGAAGCCCCCGGCGGGTACTGGACACCCGAGCGGATGACCCGGGCGCTTCCGCTGGACGTGGTCGCCACCACCGTCACGCGCGTGGGCGCCCTCGCCGAGAGGCTGATCGCGCCGGCCGCCGTGCCCGTCAGAGCGCTGCGCCCGCTGGGGGTGGACCAGCGGACGATCGCACGGCGGCCCGCGGCGACCCGCAGGACGGTGAACAGATCCGTGGACACGGTGACGAGCGGCTCGCAGTGGAGCGGCGGAGGCGCCGTCGGGACCACTGTCGGCCGGATCTTCCTCACCCTGAAGGGCGTCGACTTCGTCTGTTCGGGGACCGCCGTGCGCAGCGCCAACAGGGACGTCGTGGCGACCGCCGGGCACTGCGTCAAGGACGGCACCGGCGCCTGGGCGGAGAACTGGACGTTCGTCCCCGGCTACGACTCGGGGCGGCAGCCGTACGGCTCCTACCTGGCACGGCGGATGTTCGTCGCCGGGCCGTGGGCGCGGGACGCGGACGACGGTTTCGACGTGGGCATGGTCGCGGTGAACGACCGCGGCGGTCAGCACCTCGCCGACGCCGTGGGGGCGCAGGCCATCGGCTTCAACGGGGCGCGCGGGCAGCAGACGTACGCCTTCGGATTCCCGGCGGACCCGCCGTACGACGGCGAGCACCTGCTCTACTGCGCGGGCCTGCCGCACGACGATCCGTACAAGAAGACCCAGGACCAGGGGCTTCGGTGCGACCTCACCGCCGGGGCGAGCGGCGGCCCGTGGTTCGGCGGCTTCGACGCCGCCACCGGTCAGGGCCTTCTGACCTCGGTGAGCAGCTTCAAGTACAGCAACGACGATGGCAGCATGTACGGCCCGTATTTCGGAAACGAGGTCAAGCAGGTCTTCGACACCGCTCAGCAGTCGTAACTCGCGGCTCGCCCGCGAGCACGGGCTGACCGCGCCGCGCCTGGAGACCGGGCAGATCTTCGCGGAGGCCATCGGCCTCTACTCCCCCAGCGGCTACGCGAGCGTCCCCCGTTTCGGGGCGTACGCGAACAACGCGGAGAGCGTCTGCTTCGAGAAGATTCGCTAGGTTTCCAGGCGCGTCACGGACGAGCGACCGAGGATCAGAGGGTCACGCCGGTGAGGACCATGACCTTCTCGTGGGTGAGGTCGTTCATCGTCGACAGCACGCCCTCGCGGCCGACGCCCGACTGCTTCACCCCGCCGTACGGCATCTGGTCGGCGCGGAACGACGGGACGTCGCCGATGATCACGCCGCCGACCTCCAGCTCCCGGTTGGCCCGGAACGCGATGTCGAGGTTGCGGGTGAAGACGCCCGCCTGCAGGCCGTACTTGGAGTCGTTGACCGCGGCGAACGCCTCGTCGACCGAGGCGACCGGCTGGATGATCATGACGGGCCCGAAGACCTCCTCGCAGGACAGCTTGGCGTCCGCGGGGACGTCGCCGAGCACGGTGGGGGCGACCGCCGCGCCGTCCCTGGTGCCGCCGGCGAGGACGCGGGCGCCGCCCTCGACGGCCTCCTTGATCCACTGCTCGACACGCTCGGCGGCCGCGACCGAAACCAGCGGCCCGACCTGGGTCTTCTCGTCGGACGGGTCACCGGTGACGAGGGCGTCGACGGCGGCGAGGAGCTTCTCGGTGAACCGCTCCCGCACCGCTTCTTCGACGATCACGCGCTGCACGGAGATGCAACTCTGACCGGCCTGGTAGTTGGAGAACAGGGCCACCCGCGCGGCCGCCCAGTCCAGGTCGGCGTCGGCCAGCACGACCGCCGCGCCGTTGCCGCCCAGCTCCAGGGTGACGTGCTTGCGCGGGACCTGGTCCATGAGGGCGTAGCCGACGGGGCCCGAGCCGGTGAAGGAGACCACCGGCAGGCGGGGGTCCTCGACGAGCGCGCCGGCCCGGTCGTTCGGCACGGGCAGCACGGAGAACATGCCCTCGGGCAGGTTGGTCTCGGCCAGGATCTCGCCGAGCACCAGCGCGGACAGCGGCGTGGCCGGGGCGGGCTTGACGATGACCGGGGCGCCGACGGCGATGGCCGGGGCCACCTTGTGGGCGACCAGGTTCAGCGGGAAGTTGAACGGCGTGATCGCGAGCACCGGGCCGTGCGGCACGCGGGAGACGTAGGCGATGCGGCCCTGGGCGGCGGGCTCGGTGTCGAGCCGCTGGACGGCGCCGCTGAACCGGCGGGCCTCCTCGGCGGCGAACCGGAACGTGGAGATCGCCCGGTTGACCTCGCCGCGCGCCCAGAAGATGGGCTTGCCGTTCTCACCGCTGATCAGCTGCGCGATCTCCTCCGCGCGCTCGGCGAGGCGGCGCGCGACGTGGGAGAGCGCGTCGGCGCGGACATGGATGGGCAGCGCCGCCGCCTGCTTGCGCACGGCGTCCGCGGCGGCCACGGCCTGCTCGACCTGCTCAACCGTCGGCACGGAGTAGACGCCCACGACACGACCGTCGTGGGAGTTGGTCACCTCCAGCTCGGCGTCTCCCGTCGCGGGACGACCGGCCAGCCAGAAGGGGATCGGTGAGGTGGCGTTTGCGCTGCTGTCCATGTCTCCGACGCTATGCCAACCGGCCACGCACGGCGCTACTCCGGGCCGCACAATCCACGGACCATGCCTGGCCAATGTGGACAACTCCGTGTTGCCACGCTATGTCACAGATATGGCGCAATTTCGCGATGAATTCAGTTTCGGAGCGGTTTGAAAGTCCAACGGCGTGGTTAAGTCTCAACCGGGTCCGTCGCGGGCCCCATCGATGGAAGGGCTCGTCGCTCATGGGTACGCCGGCGCCTTTGGGTCTTCAGGGCGCCTACGCGCTCGGGCAGCGTAGTAGCAACGACGAACTCCGCAACCGGCTCCTGGACGTCGCGAGCCGACTGCTCTCCACCACGGGCCCGGAGAGCCTCACCGTACGCAGGATCTCCGCGGAGGCCGTCTGCTCGACGACCGTGATCTACACGATGTTCGGCAGCAAGGAGGGCCTCGCCGAGGCCCTCTATCTCGAAGGGTTCGAGCGGGTCCGCCGCCGCCTGGCCGCCGTTCCCCCGCGCAGCGACCCGTTCGAGTTCCTCACCGCGCTCGGGCCCGCGTACCGGGAGGCCGTGCTCGCCGACCCGGGCTACTACAGCCTGATGTTCGAGCAGGCCATCCCCGGGTTCATGCCGAGCGAACGGGCCAGGACGCTGGCCCGCGCCGCGTTGAACATCCTCGACCGGGTGATCGCGGACTGCATCGCGGCCGGTTATCTCGTGCCCACCCAGCCCAGGAAGATCGCCGACGCGGTGTGGGCCGCGGCCCAGGGAGCGCTCAGCCTGGAACGTGCCGGGCACCTCCAGGACGCCAAGACGTACGAGACCGTGACCACCGCCACGATCTGCTGCTTCCTGGCCGATCGGAGCTGAGCCCGGCCGCCGGCGCGGTCCACACCTCAGTGCGATCCGCAGCTCAGCGCCGTCGCCAACTCAGCGCGGACCGCAGCTCAGCGCGATCCACAGCTCGGCGCGGGCGGCGGGGTCGTCGAGGTCCCGTCCGAGCAGCTCGCTCACCCGCCTCATCCGGTAGCGCAGCGTGTGCCGGTGCACGCCGAGCCGCTGGGCCGCGGCGTCCCAGTGGCCGTTGCAGGCGAGATACGCCCTGAGCGACTCGATCAGGTCGGCGCGTGAGCCGTACTCGCGCAGCGGCGCCAGCAACGCGGAAGAGAACGCCGCGGCGGTGGCCGGGTCGAGGAGGGAGAGCAGCCCCTGTCCGGCCAGCTCGGGGAACCTGGCCACGGGAGCCGCGGACGCCAGCGCGCGTTCCGCCTGGTCGATCCCCTGCGCCAGCTCGGCGTAACCGACCGGCCCGCTGGCGCCGACCTTCCCCCGCCGTGACGCCAGCGCGATGGCCTCCTCGGCCTCCTCCGCGTGCGTCAGCATCACGGTCAGGTCCCGATGTGGGAAGCCCTGGGCATGGGACTCGTCGGTGTCGCAGGCGAGGACGACGAACGGCTCGGCGGGCAGTTCGCCGCCGATCGCGGCGAGGGTCTCGCCCGCCGCCGCCCGCTCCCCGGCGAGCAGCAGGCGGAGCACGGCGGCGCGCACCCGCCGCTCCGCCGTCCGCTGCTCGCGCCCCTGCTCCAGGCCGAGGGTGAGCAGCGACCCGGCGGCGTTGACGATGGTGTGGCCGATGGGCGTGAACGGCCGCGCCGAGCCCACGGCGAAGAAGCCGCGCCGGCCGAGCGGCTGCACGATCACATGGTCGCCTGGCGTGGACACGGCGATACTCGACGGCGCTCCGGGGGTGCGCAGCCGCGCCAGCTCCGGCTCCAGGGCGCGAGCCCTCGCGTCCGGTCGCCCCGCCCGCGCCGCGTGCCGTACGGCTCCGGCCGCGTCGAGGAGCAGCGCCCAGCCGTCGATCTCGCGGGCGAGCCGCTCGATGACGGAGTTCATGCCCTCCGCCTGGAGCGCGGCCCTGGTCAGTCGGCCCTGCGCGGCGAAGGCGCGGCTGATCTCCTCGTACTGCTCGGCCGCGAGCAGCTCGCTGACCGCCTTGCCGATCGCGATGAACGGCGTGTCCCTCGGCACCTCGATGAGGGGCAGCCCGGCCTCCGCCGCGGCCGTGACCAGCTCGGGCGGCACGTCCTCGTGGCTCAGGCCGACGCCGAAGCCGAGCCCGGCGACCCCGCGGGCGACGAGCCTCGACACGTACGGCAGGGCGGTGTCGGGGCCGAGCCGCATGCCGGTGGTGAGGAGCAGCTCGCCACCCTCCAGGAAGGGTGTGGGATCCTCGAGCTCGCTCACCGCCACCCAGCGGACCTGCCGGTCAAGCACTCCGGAACCGGCCAGAACCTCCAGGTGAAGGGGGGCCATCGCCGTCACCCTGCGCAGCGTCGGCGCCATCGCTTCCTCGACTTGTCCAACCGGTACAAACAGACCCAATCATTGTGCCACGGCGACACATCGGCAGGCCGGGGCGCTGGCCGTACCGTCGATGCCATGAGCACTGCCACGCACGGCGGCCCCGGACTTCCCCAGGAGCGCCGCCTCGTCACCGAGATCCCCGGCCCCAAGTCGCGCGAGCTGTTCTCGCGCAAGCAGTCCGCCGTCCCCTCCGGCGTCGGCACGACTCTGCCCGTCTTCATCACCCAGGCCGGCGGCGGCGTGGTCGTGGACGTGGACGGCAACTCCCTGATCGACTTCGGTTCGGGCATCGCCGTGACGAGCGTCGGCAACGCCGCGCCGCGCGTCGTCGAGCGCGTGCAGAAGCAGGTCGCCGACTTCACCCACACCTGCTTCATGGTCACGCCGTACGAGTCGTACGTCGCGGTGTGCGAGAAGCTCAACGAGCTCACTCCCGGCGACCACGAGAAGCGCACGTTCCTGGTGAACAGCGGCGCCGAGGCCGTCGAGAACGCCGTCAAGGTCGCCAGGAGCGCGACCGGCCGCCAGGCGGTCGTCGTGTTCGACCACGGCTACCACGGCCGGACGCTGCTCACGATGACGCTGACCGCCAAGAACATGCCGTACAAGCAGGGGTTCGGTCCGTTCGCTCCCGAGGTGTACCGCGCGCCGCTGGCCTACCCGTTCCGCTGGCCGACCGGGCCGGAGAACTGCGCCGATGAGGCCGCCGCGCAGGCGATCGACATGATCAACAAGCAGATCGGCGCGGAGAACGTCGCGGCCGTCGTCATCGAGCCGATCGCCGGCGAGGGCGGCTTCATCGAGCCGGCCCCCGGCTTCCTCCCGAAGATCGTCGAGTTCTGCAAGGCCAACGGCATCGTCTTCATCGCCGACGAGGTCCAGACCGGCTTCGCCCGCACCGGCAACCTGTTCGCCTGCGAGCACGAGGGCATCGTCCCCGACATCATCGTCACGGCCAAGGGCATCGCGGGCGGGCTCCCGCTGGCGGCCGTGACCGGCCGGGCCGAGCTCCTCGACGCCGTCCACGGTGGCGGCCTCGGCGGCACGTACGGCGGCAACCCCCTCGCCTGCGAGGCGGCGCTCGGCGTGCTGGAGACGATCGAGGAGGAGAAGCTCGTCGAGCGCGCCGCGCACATCGGCGAGGTGATGCTCTCCCGGCTCAACGCGTTCAAGGAGCGCTTCGAGATCGTCGGCGACGTCCGCGGCCGGGGCGCGATGATCGCGATCGAGCTGGTCCAGCCCGGCGGCAAGGAGCCGAACCCGGCCGCCACTGCCGAGATCGCGCGCCGCTGCCACGCCGAGGGCCTGCTCGCGCTGACCGCCGGCACGTACGGCAACGTCCTGCGTTTCCTTCCGCCGCTCGTCATCTCCGACGAACTGCTGGAGGAGGGCCTGTCCATTCTGGAGAAGGCCATCGCCGCCGTCGCATAGGACACAAGGTTTAAAAAGGGGCACCCGGCTTCACGCTGGGTGCCCCTTTTGTTGTTATACGGTCCGCCACATGCCTGCGATTTAACCCTTGCTTGACATCGCCCTAATCGATCACAAAGCGTAACCGCGTTATAACGGTTCCGATATGCGAAGGGGGAACGCGATGGGGTGGGATCCGAAAGGGGCCGGAAGGCTCGTGCCGACGTTCGACCCCGCGGGCCTGACCGCGACCCAGATCGAAGGGGACGCCTGCGTGGTGTGCCACAAGAAGTGGCCCCGCCCGCGGGTGCGGGTGGGCCGGCTGCCGGACGACGCTCCCGTTCACGCCTGCGACGACTGCGCCGAGGCGCTGCTCCCCGTTCCCGAGGGAGCGGTCCCGCTGCAACGCCGCAGCCGCGCGTTCTCCTGAGCGGCCTGCTGAGGGACATGCTGAGCGGCACGGCCTCCGCAGGGGGCGCCGCTCAGCCCACGAGCCGCTTCCAGCGCTCGACCCACTGGCCGTAGCCCGCGCACTCCCGCTTTCCCCCTCCGCAGTCCTTGGACGGGCGTGAGGCGAAGTAGACGTCGTCGAACGACTCGTAGTCGGCGCAGATCCGCTTGGTCCGTCCGGTGCACGCGACCTGGTTGGCGGGGGCCAGCCCCGTCCACTCGGCCGCCTCCTTCTGCACGGTCGTGGAACTGGTCCAGTCGAGCCACTCGTACGCGCACGACGGGTGCGCGGCGGACGAGGACACCATCCACGCGTCCGCCCAGCCGGTCACCGGACCGCCCGCCGCCTCCACGGGCCTGCCTCCGAGGGCCAGCACGTCCCGGTGGTACGGCGTGGCCTGCGCGAGCCGTACCGAACCGGAGGCGAACCCCTGGATGACCTCGATGGGGTCGCGCCAGTAGACGCGGTCCGGCGACGCGCCGCGGGAGAGCAGCCTGATCGCGTCGTCGAGCTGGGACGGCGTGAGCTGGAAGGGGTCCTCGATGTCGGCGCCCCTCCGCTTCAGCACGAGGGCGGCGTCGGCGATGGTGAGCGGGGAGTCCTTGAGCATGACCTTGCCGGTGCCGCCGTAAAGAGCCGCCGCCGTCTTCGGCCCCTCCTTCGTGGTGTCGTAGAGGACCTCGTTGATCCCCCACAGGTACGGCACGCCGTACACGTCGCCCTTGCGCCTCTCCAGCCGGCGCAGCTGCTTCGGGATGTCGTGGTAGGCCGTGATCAGAGAGGTGTTGAGCGGGGCGACCGTGCCCTCGTCGATCAGCTTGCCCGCCAACTCCGGCGGGGCGGCGATCACGTCGAACGAGCCGGGATCGAGCGGCCGGGTCCCCGCGGCCGTCGCGGCGGCGTCGTAGCCGCGCAGGTTGACCTTGCAGCCGGTGCTGGCCTGGAACGGCGTCACCCAGTTGACCTTGGGGTCGGTGCCGCCCCATTCCGCGTATCCCGGAAGGGCGAGGACGTCGACCGTGCCCTCCCCCGGACCGGCCGAGGCGACCGGTGTGGGGGTCTTCACGGGCTTGGACGGCGTCGCGGAGGCGGTGCCCGGCCCGCCCGTTTCCCGCGCGGCCGCCGGTCTGGGACCGGGTAGCGCGCTTGGCGCGGTGTGCGGCTGGGAAGCCCGGGCGGTCGCCGGCTCCGGGGTGGCGGCGGTCGTCGCGGCGGCCATGCCCCCCGCGATTCCCCCCGCGATGCCCACTGTGGTCGCCTCGGTGGTGCCGCAGGCCGCGGCGAGCAGTCCGATCAGGGCGGCGGGCACGGCGACGGCCAGGCGGCGGGTAGGACGAAGCGCCACGCGGACCCCCTAACGAGACGGACGCCACGAGCCTACTGGGGACGGGGCGGGGAGACGCCGTCCGCCACCGCCCCGTAGGCTCGCGCTTTCCCGTCCGCCGGCCAGCCCACGCTCAGCCGATCAGTCCACGCTCAGCCGGTCGGCAGCGTCTCGCGGGCCGGGTCGTCGTCGACCCTGGCCGTGATGCGGTGCCGTACGGCGAGGCCGAAGAGGGCGACGAGCAGGCCGAAGACGCCGGCGACCACGAACGGGCCCGCGGGACGCCACGCGTCGTGGAGAGCCCCGCCGAGGGCCGAGATGATCATGACGCCGAGTGCGCCGCAGAGGGTGTGCACCCCGAACGCCGAGCCGCGCACGGCGGCGGGAACCTGCTGCGCCAGCATGGGCCCGGCGGTCGTGATGCCGGCGATCTCGCCGATGCCGATGAGCACGGCGACGATCATCATGCTGGGGCCGAGCGGGTCGGAGACGAGCAGCGTCGACAGATAGGCGCCCGCACCGATGAGCTGGGCCAGGATCAGCAGGTCCTGGCGGCGCATGCGGTCGCCCAGCCAGCCGAACACCGGCGCGAACAGCAGCGCGACGGTCTGCGAGATGCCGACGACCGCGCCCGCCTTCGCCAGTGCCTCGGCGCTGGACAGCCCACCCTCGGCGGTGGCGTACTTGACGATCCAGAGCGACAGGAAGCTCACGACGATGGCGAGGTCGGCACGCGCGACGAACGACGCGGCGTAGGACAGCGCGACACCGGGATCGCGCCCGAGCACGAGCCCTTCACGGACCAGGCGGGTCAGCGGCGTGCGCTCGGTGGTGGCCACGGCGGGAACCCGGGAGAGCGTCGCCCAGAGCAGGCCGGCGACGAGCAGGATGCCCGCCGCGATCAGCAGGAACGACACCCGGGTCGCCGCCACCGGAGCCAGGCCGCGCTTCTCCATGGTCTGCGGCAGTTTGGCCACGACCAGTACCGCGATCATCGCGCCGAGCCCGCCGAAGACGCCGATGAGCCCGTACGACTTGCCGCGCGACCGTTCACGCACGTAGTCGATGGCAATCGTCGAGAGCATGGCGTTGATGGCCGCGACGCCCAGCCCGAAGATCACCCTCAGGGCGATGAGGACTGCGGTGTTGCCGGCGAAGGGGAACAGCAGGGCACCGATCGCGCACAGCGCCAGACCACCGACCACGATGAGGCGGCGACCGAACCGGTCGGCGAGCGCGCCGTACCAGGCCAGGCTGAGGATCATCGCGAGCTCGGCGGACGAGGTCAGCACGCCGACGAGCGTGCCCTGCTCCGACTCGGGCACGCCGAGGATGGTGGTGAGGATGTGCGGCTGGGTCGACGGCAGGAAGGAGACCACCGCGGTGCCTGCGGTCGCCAGGAACAGCAGCGCCCGCATGTTTCCCTTGGTGATGCCGTCGGCGAGCTGCGCGCCCAGCACACGAGTCGGGGAAGTCACCCGAAGATCATGGCACCACTAATCCCGATAAGCTAGCTTTTCCTCAGATATCCAGATATCTCGTCATTTGCAATGAAATCGCCGGTACGGCGGCGAGCGAGGGACCGCGATGAATCGGGGCGTGATGAGCGTCGAGTTTGACCCGAATACTCCCAATGCAGCACGAATGTACGACTATTACCTGGGCGGCAAGGACAACTTCCCCGCCGACCGTGCCGCGGCCGATCAGGTCCTGCGATACGTGCCGGAGATCCCGATCGGGATCAGGGAGAACCGCGCCTTCCTCCAGCGCGCCGTGCGCTACCTCGCCGAGCAGGGCGTCCGCCAGTTCCTCGACATCGGCGCCGGTCTGCCGACGCAGCGGAACGTGCACCAGGTGGTCGCCGAGATCGACCCCGAGGCCCGCACGGTCTACGTCGACAACGACCCGCAGGTGCTCGTCCACGCCCGCGCCCTGCTGCAGGACAGCCCGCAGGTGCTCGTCGTCGAGGGCGACCTCAGGCAGCCCGCCGAGATCATGCACCACCCCGAGATCCGCGCTCACCTGAACTTCGACGAGCCGATCGCGGTGCTGCTGCTGGCGATCGTCCACTTCATCCCGGACTCCGACGACCCGGCCGGCATCATCACCGAGATCCGGGGCGAGCTGCCGCCCGGCAGCCACCTGGTCCTCTCCCACGTCGCCGTCGACGAGCGCCCGGAGGCCGCGCCCCAGGTGGAGGGCATCTATCGCAGCGCGTCCGCCCAGTTCGTCGCCCGGATGTCCAGCGAGATCGAACCGTTCTTCGAGGGCCTCGAGGTCGCCCCGCCGGGGATCGTCAACCTGCACGAATGGCGGCCCGACAGCCCGGTCCTCGCGCCGCCGCTGGAGAAGGTGAAGTCCTACTTCCTCTGCGGCGTCGGCCGGATCCAATGAGAAACGCGCGTGGAGGGGGCGTTTTCGCCCCCTCCACGCGCGTCCTGAGGTCGCTAGCGGTTCGTCACCCGTTCGTCGGGAAGCCGAGGTTCACGCCGCCGTGCGAGGGGTCGAGCCAGCGTGACGTGACGACCTTGCCCCGGGTGTAGAAGTGCACGCCCTCGGTGCCGTGGACGTGGGTGTCGCCGAAGAGCGACGCCTTCCAGCCACCGAAGCTGTAGAACGCCATCGGCACGGGGATCGGCACGTTGATGCCGACCATGCCGACCTCGACCTCGTTCTGGAAGCGCCGGGCGGCGCCGCCGTCGTTGGTGAAGATCGCGGTGCCGTTGCCGTACTCGCCGGTGTTGATCAGCTCGAGGCCCTCCTCGTACGACTTGACGCGCACGATGGACAGGACCGGGCCGAAGATCTCCTCCCGGTGGACCCGGGAGTTGGCCGGCACGTGGTCGAGCACGGTGGGGCCGAGCCAGAAGCCCGGGGTCTCCGCCGCGGTGCTGCCGCCGTGAACGGGCGTCTCGCGGCCGTCGACCACGACCTTGGCGCCCTCCTCCTGGCCGAGGTCGATGTAGGACGCCACCTTGTCGCGGTGCACCTTGGTGACCAGCGGGCCCATTTCGGACTTCGGGTCGTCGCCGGGGCCGATCGTCAGCTTCTGAACCCGCTCGACGATCTTGTCGACCAGCTCGTCGCCGATCGGGTCCACCGCGAGCAGGACGGAGATCGCCATGCACCGCTCGCCGGCCGAGCCGAAGCCCGCCGACACGGCCGAGTCGGCGACCAGGTCCAGGTCCGCGTCGGGCAGCACGAGCATGTGGTTCTTGGCGCCGCCCAGCGCCTGGACCCGCTTGCCGTGCGCGGTCCCCGTCTCGTACACGTACCGGGCGATCGGGGTCGAGCCGACGAAGGAGACGGCCGCGACGGAGGGGTGCTCAAGCAGCCGGTCGACGGCGACCTTGTCACCCTGGACGACGTTGAACACGCCGTCGGGCAGGCCCGCCTGCTTCCACAGCTCGGCGATCAGCAGCGACGCGGAGGGGTCGCGCTCCGACGGCTTGAGGATGAACGTGTTCCCGCAGGCGATCGCCACGGGGAACATCCACATCGGCACCATCGCCGGGAAGTTGAACGGCGTGATCCCGGCGACGACGCCGAGCGGCTGCCGGATGGAGTACGAGTCGACGCGGGTGGAGACGTTCTCGGAGAAGCCGCCCTTGAGCAGGTGCGGGATGCCGCAGGCGAACTCCACGACCTCGATGCCGCGGGCGACCTCGCCGAGCGCGTCGGAGTGCACCTTGCCGTGCTCTGCGCTGATCAGCGCGGCCAACTCGTCACGGTGCTGGTCCATCAGCTCGCGGAAGCGGAACAGGATCGCAGCCCGCTTGACCAGCGACGCGTCACGCCAGGCGGGGAACGCCGCCTTCGCCGCCTCGACGGCGGCGTCCACGTCCTCGACGGCCGCGAGTTCCACGGTGCCGCCGACCTCGCCCGTGGCCGGGTTGAAGATCTCGGAGGTGCGGCCCCCGCCGGAGACGCGGTTCCCGTTGATCCAGTGGTTAACGTGCTTCATCGTTGACGGTCTCCAAAGCGGTGATCATGATTTCCAGACCCTCGCGGGCCTCGTCCTCGGTCAGGGTGAGCGGCGGCGCCATGCGCAGGGCGCTGCCCTGCAGGCCGCCCTTGCCGACGAGCAGGCCGAGCTTCCTGGTCTCCTCCATGAAGCGGGCGGCCAGCGCCGGAGCGGGCGCCTTGGTCACGGGGTCGGCGAGCTCGATCGCGAACATGAGACCCTTGCCGCGGATCTCCTTGACGATCGGCAGCCGGGTCGCGGCCTCGCGCAGGCCGGACATGATGATCTCGCCGGTCTTGGCGGCGTTGGCCTGCAGATCGTGGTCGAGCACGTAGTCGAGGGTGGCCGTGGCCGCCGCCATCGAGATGGGGTTGCCGCCGAAGGTGGCCACGCCGAGCGCGTGCGGCCCGTCCATCAGGTCGCCCCTGGCGACGATGCCGCCGACCGCGAAGCCGTTGCCAAGCCCCTTGGCGAAGGTCATCATGTCGGGCGTCACGCCGTGGTTCTGGATGCCGAAGAACGCGGATCCGGTACGGCCCCAGCCGGTCTGGACCTCGTCGGAGATGAAGAGGATGCCCTCCTCGTCCAGCACCTCCTTGTACGCCGCGAACAGGCCGTCGGGGGCCATGGTGAAGCCGCCGACACCCTGGATGGGCTCGGCGATGAGCGCCGCGACGTTGTTGGTCACGCCGGTGGCCAGCACGTGCCGCAGGTCTTCGACGCACGCGGCGATGTACTCGGCGTCCGACATGCCGCGGAACTGGGTGAGGTGCCGGTCGGCGCCGTGCAGGAAGTGCACGTTGAGCGGCGACAGCGAGTTGTTCTTCCAGGCCCGGTTGCTGGTCACGCTGATGGCGCCGAAGGAGCGGCCGTGGTAGCTCTGCCGCATGGCCAGGACCTGGTCCGACTTGCGGGCGTAGGTGGCGAGCAGCAGCGCCGTCTCGTTCGCCTCGGTGCCGGAGTTGGTGAAGAAGACCTTGGCGTCCTTGATCCCGGACAGCTTGGCGATCTTCTCGGCCAGCTCGATCTGACCGCGCAGCAGGTACGCGGTGGACGTGTGGACCACACCGGTGGCGAGCTGGCGCTCGACCGCCTCGCGCACCTCGGGCACGTCGTACCCGATCATGTTGGTCAGGATTCCGATGAAGAAGTCGAGGTAGCTCTTGCCTGAAGCGTCGACGACACGGTTGCCCTTGCCGCTGACGATCTCGATGGGCTCGGCATAGTTGAGAGCGAGCCAGTTGGGCATAACCGCGCGATGGCGGGCAAGAAGGTCCGACATAGTGTCGAGTATCTCGCTTCAGATGGACCGCTCCCAGCGGCAACATGTCGACTTTCTTCGGCTCAGGTTTACATCATGAAGTGACCTTCCAGACATCAGCATGTAATGACAAATGAAGATACGGCCCCCGGGGCGCGGCGGCCGTACCTCATGGATCTTCCGGATGGTCAGGCGGAGGTGCTCGCGGTGGGCGCCCCCGCGACGGGAGCCTCGGACGCCGGAACCCCCGCGGCCGACGTGCGGCGCAGCACCAGGAGGGCCACAACCGCGGCGGCCAGGGAGCAGCCCACCCCGACGTAGGAGCCGATGGACATGGCCGACACGAACGCGTCCTTCGCCGTGGCGGCGAGCGACGGGTCCTTGAGCGCCAGCGCCCCACTGATCGAGTCGCGCGCCACCGCGGGAGCGGACTCGGGCATGGCGGCGGTGTAGGACCCGGCGAGCACGCTGCCGAGCACCGCCACGGACAGCGCCATGCCCACCTGCTGGACGGTGTCGTTGAGCGCGGAGCCGACCCCCGCGTGCTCCGCCGGCACCGCCCCCATCAGGGTCGCGTACGCCGCCGGACCGGCGAGGCCGCCGCCGACGCCCATGATGATCAGGCTCGTGATGAGCACGGCGTACCCGCCGCTCAGAGTGGACAGCACGCCGAACCCGGCGGCCATGACGAACAGGCCGACCACGATCAGCGTGCGGTTGCTGACCTTCTTGCCCAGCCCGGCGCCGAGGCCGTTGAACATCAGCGCGGCGACGACGTACGGCAGCAGGGCGAGCCCGGCCTGCATCGGCTCGTAGCCGAGGACGAACTGGAGGTACTGCGTCAGCGCCAGCATCAGCGCGCCCGAGCCGAAGGACAGCAGCACGATCGAGAAGCACGCGCCGCTGAAGGACCGGTCACGGAACAGCCGCAGCGGGAGCATCGGGTGCTCGACCTGGCGCTCCCAGAGCACGAACCCGCCGAGGGCGAGCACGGCGACCGCGACGTACAGCGGGTTGAGGCCGTCCGTGGGCATGGTGATGACGATCCACACCAGCGCGGCCATTCCGACGATCGACAGGACGACGCCGACCGGGTCGATCTTCCGCACGGAGCCGCGCGACTCGGGCATCAGGACGACCGCCGCGAGGATGGCCAGCGCGGCGATCGGCACGTTGAGCAGGAACACCGAGCCCCAGTAGTAGTGCTGGAGCAGGAACCCGCCGATCGTCGGCCCCGCGATCACCCCGAGCATGGCGACCGAGCTCCAAGCGGCGATGGCCTTGCGCCGCTCCGACTCGTCGAAGACGGTGATCAGGATCGACAGCGTGGACGGCATGATGAACGAGCCGCCGACGCCCATCAGCGCCCGCGCGCCGATCAGCTCCCACGGCTCCGTCGCGAGCATCGCGAGCACCGACGCCCCGCCGAAGAAGGCGAGGCCGATGATAAGCAGGCGGCGCCGGCCATACCGGTCGGAGAGGCTGCCCGCCGTGAGCAGCAGTCCCGCGAACACCAGCACGTACGAGTCGATGATCCATTGGATGTCCGACGGGGTGGCGCCGAGATCGCGCATGAGCGCGGGGATCGCCAGGTTGAGCACGGTGTTGTCCACGACGAGGACGAGCAGGCTCAGGCAGAGGACGCCGAGGATCCACCATCGGCGTGGGTGCGACATTGATCTTCACCTCGAACAGTGTGCGATTAGACTCGGACACTGTACGATAAAACTCGTACACCGTGCGAGGAACTATTCTGTGACGATGTCAGCGAAGCCCTTCTCGTCTGTCTGGACCCGCGAACCCAAGGGGCGGCGCGAGCAAGGACTCAGCCGTGACCAGATCGTCCGCGCCGCCCTCGAACTGCTCGACGAGGAGGGGCTCGACGCGCTCAGCATGCGCAAGCTCGGTGCCCGGATCGGCGCGGGCGCGACCAGCCTCTACTGGCATGTCGCCAACAAGGACGAGCTGCTCGAACTCGCCATGGACGAGGTCTACCGCGAGGTGCCGAAACCCGTCGGGGCGAGCTGGCGCGAGACCGCGGGAGCCATCGCGTGGGGCCTGCGCGGCGCGATCCTCGCGCACCCGTGGTGCGTCAGGCTCATCGGAGTGCTGCCGGGCATCGGGCCGAACGCGCTGGTGATGTCGGACCTGCTGGTCAAGGCGTGCAAGAAGGCCGGGTTCCAGGGCATCGACATCGACTTCGCCGTCGGGGCCGTCGTCGCGTACGCCCTCGGCTCCGCCGTACCCGAGGCGGCGTGGCGCGGCATGCTGAACCGTTCGGGCGACTCCCCGTGCGAGGCCCAGACCGAGATGATGCCGACGATCGAGGGACTGGCCGCCGGGCACCCCGACCTGCTCGAACGCTACAAGGACTACATCGCCAGCGGCGTCGATCCCTTGACCGGACGGCAGATCGCCTTCGACTACGGCCTGGTCGCACTGCTCGACGGCCTCGACGCGCGCCGTGGCGGACAGGCGGGCGGGCAGAGCGGCTCGCGGGGCACCAAGGACGGCGGCGCGCCCCGTGTGTCCGAAATGCGGCCGTAGCGGCGGGGTGGACCGGATCGGAGCACCGCGTCATCCTGTCAGGCTGCCCCTCATCGACCTTACATAATGATCAGGTAGCCTCATGGGCATGCTACCGACGGTCGCCGATGTTCTCGCGCTGGACGCCGTCCGGCGTGGCAACCCACGGGTGGTCGCGGGCGCGGACCGGCTGGACACGCGCGTGCGCTGGGTCCATGTCGGCGAGATCAGCGATATCGCCACCATGCTGCGCGGCGGGGAGCTCGTGCTGACCACGGGCGTCGCCCTGCCCGACGAGCCGGACAAGCTCGCGGACTACATCGCCGACCTCGCCGCGGTCGGCGTCTCCGGCCTCGTGGTCGAGCTCGGGCGCAAGTTCGTCCGCGAGCTGCCCCGGGGAGTCGTCAAGGCCGCCGAGGAGCACGGGCTGCCCCTGATCGCGCTGGCCCGCGAGACCCCGTTCGTGCAGATCACCGAGTCGGTGCATGCCCGGATCATCGACATCCAGCTCCAGGAGCTGCGGGCGTCCGAGCAGCTGCACGAGGTGTTCACCGAGCTGTCGGTCGAAGGGGCCTCTCCGGCCGAGGTGCTCGGCCAGGTCGCCCGCTTCTCCGGCCGCCCGGTCCTGCTGGAGAACCTCGCCCACCAGGTGCTCGCCTGCGACACCGCGGGCCGCGACACCGGAACGCTGCTGGCGAGCTGGGAGACGCGCTCCCGCGCCGTCTCCCCCGACGAGCGCACCGCGTACGACGCGGCCTCCGGCTGGCTGATCACCATGGTCGGCGCCCGGGGTCAGGACTGGGGCCGGCTGATCCTGCTCTGCGACGGCGAGCCCAGCCCGCGTGACATCGTGCTCGCCGAGCGGGCCGCCACCACGCTCGCGCTCAGCCGCCTCCTCGAACGCCACCAGGAGTCCCTGGAGCGCCAGGCGCACGGCACGATCATCACCGGCATCCTGACCCACGCGTACGCCGACCCGGAGGAGGCCGCCGCACGGGCCCGCGCGGTCGGCGTGCCGCTCACCGGCAGGAAGCTGGTCAGCGCGGTCATCCGGCTCACCGGACCCACCGACACCGCGCTGGGCGAGCAGGCCCAGCTCGGGGAGCTGGCCGAGGCCGGCGCCGCCGCGTGCCGCGTCGCGAAGCTGCCCGCCCTGGTCGGCACGCTCGACCAGAACCACGTCGGTCTGCTGCTTCCCCTTCCCCCGCGTTCGACGGCCGAGGCCGCGCTGAACGCACTCGCCGACCGGCTCCGCGCCTCCTACACCGGCACCTTCGTCCTCGCGGCGGGGTCCGTGGTCGAGTCCATCAGGGACGTACGGCGCAGCTTCCTCGAAGCCGAGCAGGTGGCGGACGTGGCGGTGCGCCAGCCCGACGGGCGGGCGTTCTACCGCCTGCCCGACCTGCGGCTGCGCGGCCTGCTCCACCTGCTGCGAGACGACTCGCGGATGCAGACCTTCGCCGAGCGCGAGCTGGGCACCCTCCTGGCCCATGACGCCCAGCGCAACGGCGACCTGACCCGCATCCTGCGGATCTACCTGGACGCCGGGCGCAACAAGGCCGTCGCCGCGCAGAAGGCCCACCTGTCCCGGCCGGCGTTCTACGACCGGCTGCGACGGCTCGAACGCGTACTGGACACCGATCTGGACGATGTTGAATCATGCCTGTCACTTCATGTGGCACTGCTTGCCTTGGAATCCTTCCGGAGGGAGGCCCGTTGAGGGCTCGCGAGCACGGCATCGTCATCGGCACAGGAACGCCCGGACCGCACAACGCCATCACCGACGTCGCCGGAATGCGTGTCGGCCACACCACGCTGATCAGTGGTGAGGGCCCCCGGGTCACCGGTCGGGGCCCGATCCGCACCGGAGTGACGGTCATCCTCCCCCACGGAGGTTCGACCTTCGACGAGCCGCTGTACGCCGGCCTCCACTGGCTCAACGGCTGCGGCGAGATCACCGGCATGGCGTCCCTCGATGAGTTCGGTATGCTCACCTCCCCGATCGCCCTGACCAACACCGCCTCGGTGGGCGTGGTCAGGGACACGTTGGTGGAGATCGAGGTCATCGGCGGCAGGCAGGCGTGGTCGCTGCCGGTCGTGGGTGAGACATGGGACGGCCGACTCAACGACATCAACGGCCAGCACGTCCGGCGTGAGCACGTCCACCAGGCGTACCGCGAGGCCAGTGACGGCCCGGTCGCCGAGGGCTCGGTCGGCGGCGGAACCGGCATGATCTGCCATGGTTTCAAGGGCGGCATCGGTACGGCCTCACGGGTCGTGGACGGCTACACGGTCGGCGTCCTCGTCCAGGCCAACCACGGCAGGAGAGACCGGCTGACGGTCAACGGGGTCAACGTCGGCGCGCGGCTGCCCGCCGAGCCGGTGGCGCACGAGGGCGCCGGTTCGATCATCGGGATCGTGGCGACCGACGCACCGCTCCTCCCCCACCAGTGCAGGCGGCTCGCGCAGCGGGCCGGGCTCGGCGTCGCCAGGACCGGCGGTGCGGGCGAGAACTTCAGCGGCGACGGTTTCCTGTGCTTCTCCACCGGCAACAGGAACCTCCCCTCGGCGGCGCTGGACTCGAACACGCCGCGCACGTACCAGGTGACCGTACTCTCCGACGAGCACATCGACCCGCTGTTCTACGCGGTCATCGAGGCGACCGAGGAGGCAATCGTCAACGCGCTGGTCGCGGCTGAGACCATGACCGGGGCTGACGATCTGACCGTTACCGGCCTCGATGGGGCCACTCTGGCAAAGGTGCTGACCACATGATTTCTGACAACCTGGCCGCCGCCGGGGCCATCGCCCTCCCCGTCGCCGACGTGGAGCTGGAGCCGTACGACCTGGACCCGGGCCAGATCGTCTCCGGGAACCCGCGCGTGGCGCTGGCGCAGCTCAGCCCGGGCCGGGGCGTGTGGGAGATCACGCCGGGCGTGGTCACCGACGTCGAGGCCGACGAGATCTTCGTCGTGCTCACCGGCCGCGCCACGATCGAGGTGGAGGGCGGGGACACCGTCGAGGTCGGCCCCGGCGACGTCTGCCTGCTGGCCGAGGGCGCCAAGACGACCTGGACCGTTCACGAGACGCTCCGGAAGGTGTACCACTCCCAATCCTGACCCCGGGAGCGGTTTTCTCACCCGGGTGTAAGACCTATCGCACCGTGCACGCTGCGTACCGCGGCGTGCACGGTGCGATGTGGTTTTCTCGAAGGGTGCAGACGACCAGCGAACCTGAGATCAGTCCGGACACCGTGGTCCGCGCCCTGTCCGCCCGCTTCCCCCGATGGACGATCTGGTGGGGTAAGTCCACCTCGCACTATTGGGGACTCTCCCAGCGTCGTGGGGGTGTTCTCGTCTACGTCGAGGCCCGTTCGGCGCAGGAGTTCATGCAGCGGGCCCGTGACATGGACTTCCGCCACCCTTAGCGATTTATCCCCTTTAAGGGGGAATGTCGCAATTGCCGGAAATTGCCAGTGCGAATCTCGCCACATTTTCTCGCATTTGGCGGTTTTAGCCCACATTGCATTGTCTTTCTCGCCACGATGGTCATTTCACGACCATGAACGGGAGAGACCGCAATGAAACGCCGCCTGATCGCCGGCGCAGCCGCCCTGGTTGTGGGGATACCGATGGTTGTCGGGATGACCACGGCCACCGCCACCGCCGCTCCGGTCAACGGCCTGCCCACGACCGCATTCCCCCTGGGCCAGCCAGGCATCCCGAAATCGGCGCACAAGCCCCTCGCTGCCGGCATCGACTATTTCACCGTGAAGCACGGCACCTCCACGGACGGCTACACGGTGAGCGTCACCGTCGGGGGCAAGGATTTCATGACCGAATCCACCGCGCAGACACAGGCGCTCGCGGTCCAGGACGCCGGGATGACGCCGACGATCGTCAAGTTCACCCGGCCCGCCGTCGCGGACTTCCCCGCCCAGGACTTCTGGGCGGTCCGCGTCGGCTCCTGGGCGCTGAAGGACAAGGACGAGGCCGTCAAGGTCGTGAAGGAGCTCAAGAAGGCCGGCATCAGCTCCCTGGTCGACTTCACCGGTGACGACGGCTTCCAGACCACCGGCCCGTGGTTGATGCGGGTCGTCACCATCGACCCGCGCACGTTCCGCGGCTCCTTCCGCTCCTCCCTCGGCGTCAGCGTGGCCAAGCGGGAGACGGTCTCCTCGATGGCCAACGCCGCCGGAGCCGCGGTCGCCGTGAACGGCGGGTTCTTCGACATCCACACGCTCAAGAACCTGCGCGGCGACCCCACCGGACTCTCCGTCGTCGACGGAAAGCTGCTCAGCGAGGCCGTACCCGGCCGCATCGGCCTCGTGCTCCGAGGACGTACGGCCCGCATCACCGAGTTGTCCTCCAGCGTGGTCGCGACCGCCTCCGGCAGCGGCAACGCCGTCGTCGCGGGAGTGAACCGGGTCGCCAAGCCGGACGAGCTCGTCATGTACACCGAGGAGTTCGGAGCCAAGACCCCGAAGGACGACGGGGCCGAAGCCGTGCTCGACGCCTCGGGCAAGGTCATCGCGGTCCGGTCGCCTGGCGCCGCCGTCACCCGGGGCACCCGCGTCCTGCACGGCGTCGGCGCCGCGGCCGACTGGCTGTGGGAGAACGCCACGGAGGGCACCACCATCCAGGTGAAGACCACCGTGACGGACCTGCGGACGAAGCGGACCATCCCGCTGACCCCGGACACCAGCATCATCGCCGGCGCTATCGGGCTGGTCCGCGGCGGCCAGACCTCGATCACCGCGCAGCGGGACGGCATGGCGAATGTCAACATGATCCTGCGCCGTCACCCCCGCACGCTCGCCGGAGTGACCTCCTCCGGAAAGCTGATCCTGGCCGTGGTCGACGGCAGGGACCCCGGAAGCACGGTCGGCGCGTCCTTCATCGAGGCCGCGCAGATCATGCGCTGGCTTGGCGCCCGCGACGCGATCAACCTGGACGGCGGCGGTTCCAGCACCATGGTGATCGGCAAGAAGGTCGTCAACCACCCGTCCGACGGCGTCGAGCGCGGTGTCGGTGACGCCCTCCTCGTCATGCCCAAGTGACCGCATGACGCACTGATCCCGGCCTGGAGATTCACCACGCCAGGAGCGGCCCCTCGGCACGAATCGACGTGCCGAGGGGCCGCTTGCGTCTTCCGATCCCACCACGTGGGGCAGCCGAGAACGGCGCGCCGCCTCGCAAGCGGGCAGGAACAGTGCGCGCCGGTTACGGCGCGGGCTGGTGAGTTGGCGGGCTGGTGGGTTGGCGGGCTGGTGACGTGGCGGGCTGGTGGGTTGGCAGGCTGGTGACGTGGCGGGCTGGTGGGTTGGCAGGCTGGTGACGTGGTGGTGCGCGCTGTTACAGCGGCTGAAACGATCTCCGCGACGCTGTTCGGCTCGCCGGTTCGAGACGATCTCCGCGACGCCGCTCGGCCAGCCAGTTCAGCCGACTGAGACGATCTCCGCGATGCTGTGGAGGCCGGCCGATTCAGCCGCCTGACACCATCCGCGCGACGCTGTGGAGGCCGGCCGGTTCAGCCGGCTGACACGATTCGAGCGATGCTGTCGTCGTCGCAGGTCGCCCAGAACGATCCCACGACGTCTTCGAGCTGGTCGAAGGAGGCCGCCTCGAACAACACGTCCTGATATTTCGTGATGTCGTACTGGGTCGTTCCCATGGCCTTGAGATCCATAGGCCGGATGTCCATGCCCCGGAACTCCTCGATCTCACCGTAGGAGCTGAGAATCCCCGCGCCGTACGCCTTGAGCTCCGACCCCTCACGCATCACGCCGAACTCCAGCGTGAACCAGAAGACCTTCGAGATGAACTGGAGCGCGTCCTCGCTCTCGACCCTCCGGGCCGCCCTTCCGGCGAGCCGGTACAGCTCCGCGAAGCGGGGCGAGGCCAGCGTGTTCGCGTGCCCGATCACCTCATGGATGATGTCTGGTTCCGGGGTATAGAACGGCACCGAATGGTGCCGGATGTACTGCGTCGAGTAGAAGAGTCCGTCCGCCAGCACGCCGTAGAACTCCCGCAGTGGGACGAGACCGGCCGCCGGGAGGTAACGGAACCCCGTGATCGGCTCGAGGAGGTCACCGACCTCCTGAAGCTGCGGGATGCGATCCTTGGGCAGTCCCAGCCGATCGGCGGCGTCCAGGAACTCCCGGATCGCGTACACCTGATGCTTGACCGCGAGCTCCCTCGACACCAGGGCCCAGACCCTGTGCTCTTCCTCGGTGTACTCCGCGTGTGGGATGGGGTCTCCCAGCCGGTAGTTCAGCGCCAGGGCCGCGATGGCGTTGCGCCGCTCCCGGTAGACCGCATCGGCGAATCCCGGGTGGCTCGATGCCAGCTCCACGGTCACCGAGCCGTCCTCCCGCTTGGCGACGGGAGCGAAGTATTGGGCTTCCTCGAACATACTTCGTTATGACAGCAAATCGGATTTCTGCTGGCAAGAGCGACCAGTCTGAGTGGGCGGATCGTTCAATATCGCTATCGTTATGCGTCTTTGCCTGGTCGAATCGCACAGTCAGGGCGTAGCGTCGGTTTCATGCTCGATTCGCTGGACAGCAAGCTATTGATCACGATGCGTGACAACCCGAGGATCGGTCTCACAGAGCTGTCACGCCTGCTCGGCGTCGCCCGCGGCACCGTCCAGGCCCGCCTGGAGAAGCTCACCGCGCGCGGTGTCATCGGTGACTTCGGGCCTACGGTGATGACCGAGGAAATCGGCTATTCGATCCTGGCCTTCGCGTCACTTCAGATCGCTCAGGGCAAGCTCGCCGAGGCCGTCGAGGCCCTCGACGTGATACCCGAGATCCTGGAGGTGTACGGCACGAGTGGCCAAGCCGACCTGCTCTGCCGCGTGGTGGCCCGGAACACGCCTCATCTCCAGGAGATCATCGCCCGCATCCTCGCGTCACCCGCGGTCCAGCGCACGGACACGACGATCGCCCTCTCCACCCAGATCCCGTACCGCATCACCCCTCTCCTCGTCGCCGCAGTGTCCGACTGACACGAGCGGCGGGAGAGTGTGGCGCGGAGGCGGGGTGTAGAGCGCCGCGGTGATTCACTGTGATGTGGCTTTGGTGATCGGCTGTGAAGTGTCGTGGCGATCTGCGTGGCGATCGGTTGTGGCCTGTCGTGATGCCTGGTGTCCATAGGAACCATGAACCGGCCGGTGCCTCCTAAGTGGTCATGTCCGTAAATCCCTCGGGGGTTACGCCGCGACGTCGAGCACGTCAGGCTGTTGCTCGCAGTGATCGTGCTGCTGGGAGTCGAACTCTTTCTGTTCGTGTCGCTCGATCCGGGCCAGCA
>NZ_BSSE01000006.1 GCF_030268965.1 Microtetraspora sp. NBRC 16547
TGCGCACAGCCACACCCGCTCTCCTGCGCCGCCTCCTGTTCCAGATCCCCGCACGCCTCGTCCGGCGTGCCCGCAAACGCCTGATCCGGCTATGCGCCGACCATCCCCATACCGCCGACCTGATCACGGCCTGGAACAAGATTCGAGCCTTGTCCGCCCCCTCCTGACCGTGGCCCATCCGTCCCGACGAGGAGAAAGGCCCCGCCTACCGGCCCGCCAGGGGAGACCGAGGGCCTAACCCGGCGACCACCGGGCCTTCTGCATGCCCGAACCCGGAACTCTGCACCCAGCACCCTGATCAACACGACCCCAGGAAGGCTTGATCATGATCGTGAAAGATCTGGGCCGGTGACCGAGTTATGCGCCGAGATGCCGGAGAGTGCCGCGATCACCGCCCTGGCCGAGCGACTCACTCGTCAAAAGCTGCTGTTGCCTGCTGCCTATAGGCCGCCGGCATGGAGTCGGCGCCTCTTGGGACTCGCCATATCGCTCGCCGGTGCTGCTGCGGTGATCTCCATCCTCACCGGACATCTGTTGGGTGCAGTACTCGCAGTCGTCGCAGTGGGTATTGGCGTGGCCGCATGGCGTCGGGGTGTCAGGCTAAATAAGGCCCCCCTGACCGATGCCGGGCATTATGTCCTGGCCAACACGCTGACACGCAATCGGCAAGGGGAGATTCCGGGAATGGCCGATGTATCTGTGGCCATGATAGGAAGCTCGGGCTTGATCAACCCTGAAGTTCGACGAGGACTTCAAATAGCGGAAGCATTTCCTGTGGGTAACGCAGAGGATTCATGGACCTGGAAGCCTACTCAAACACCGCCGAAGGATTACGCGGGTGGAAGTGGTGATCAATTTGGCGGGCTCCCGCCAGGGGCGGGACTGATCTGAACTCGATTGAGACCGTCGATGCTGTACCGTAGCGAAACACGGAAACGGGACGGCACAACTTCTCATCCCCCGCCGTCACAGCCCGATCAGGGCGAGGAACTTTCACTTCGTAACCGGCTCCGTTCGCGAGCAGGTGTTCGCGGTTGCTCGGCTTGGCCCGCCCGGCATGGCTACGTCTGCCCGACGAGGAGAATGCGCCACGAAGCGCTTCGTCATATATCCAACTCAGTTGGAAGAAGCGCGAAGGGGCGTCCTCACCCGAGGGCATCCCGCGCCGGACTGCTTCCTACGGCCCGAAGTGCTCGACGGCCTGGCCCAGCTACGCGCGTCCGGGTGGCGAGTCCAAGCTGGCCCCTTGGTCCTGAAGGTCTCCGAACGCATGCGCGCCTCGACTGGCGTAGAAGGCGGACAGGCCGCAGAGCAAGATCTGTGACTGGGAACCGTTCGCGCGGCCTGGGGAACACGTCCCCCTGCTCCAGGTCAGCCACGGTGACGAGCGGGCCATCACAGATCCGCTCTAGTAGGTCGGCCTGCTCAGGTTCCAGCTCCACGCAGAGGGTGAGCACATGGAGGAGCCGAAGGAGCTCGGTAGTGAAAGCGGTATCGGGTGGTGCTGACCGGCGCCGGGTTGAACAGTTTCGCCTCGTCGCCGCCGAGTAGCTCGTCCGGAAGCTGACCAGGCCCGTCCGCGCATCGTCCTCTCCGCGCGCGGGCGGGCCTGTCTCATGTTCAGGTCGGGTGGATGCTCTGCCTGTGGATCACTGCGCCTGACGCACCCTGACGTTGGACTCCGTCATCAGCAGATCCGTGGCCAACTCGACGGCTACCTCCACCCCAGTCCCTTTGGGAGCACCCGGCCTGGTCAGGAAAGGTTCAGCCACAGTGCACGTTGTTGAGCGAGGTGGTCTTCGCGGCCACTACTGATCCGCTCACGTTAATACACGTGCCAGGCGCCGAGACGTACACCGGGCCAGCGTAGTACTGGTAATAGTCGGCATCGACGTCGTACCCCGTGCCGTTGGCTCTCGATATCGAGACGCCCTTCCAGGTCGTGGTGCCGTAGTTGGAACCGTAACCGTAGGCCAAGGCGCAGTTCTTTCCGGTGCTGGAGCTGTAGTACACCTCCAGCGTGCCTGTGCGGGTCCCGGTCTTGGGGATGGCGTAGACGCCGACCCGGGAGTAGCTGCTGCCGCAGGGTCCGGCCGCGCTGGCCGGGGCGGCGCCCACCACCACCAGCGTGGTGGAGGCCAGGGCCGCGCCGGCCAGGAGGGTCGCCAGCTTACGTGTACGCACGAATATCCTTTCGATTATCATAGATATGATCATGAGTACCACCGGCCGACGGTCACCACCCACGAGTTGTACTCGATGTGACGGTTCCCACATATTGCGCCGTTGGTGATGACGACGATCCAGATCTGCAGGTAGGCGGTGGCGTATTCGACGCGGACGGCACGGTCGTCGTGCTCCGGCTGCGAGACGACGTCTGGCCAGGCGTTCCAAGCGAAGGTCGCCCAGCACATCCACGCGTGACCCGCACACGCCAGCGCCCCGGCCTGCACGAAGCGAACCGGAGCGCCGCGGGGCGGAGCTACTGGGTCGTCATCACTGAGTCGAACCAACGGCTGCTTGTCGAGGACGCCACCCCAAGCGACCTCGAGATCAGCCCGAACGGCCGGAGGCTGGCCTACCACAGCCGGAGCAAGCGCAAGGTCGTCGTGTATGACCTTCCGTCGGGGAAGATCAGCACGATATCGAAAGCCGATGCGTCGGACTACCGACTGTATTTTTCTCCGGACGGTCGCCGCCTCGCGTTCACTTCCGAGGACAAACTGTATGTCTGGGACGGCAAGCGGCGGCGTGTCCCGGGCTTTGGGCCGGAGTCGATACTGAACGGCTGGTTAGCGAGCGGGCAGGCCTTGCTGGTTGATGACTGGGAGGGTGCTCGGGCGGTCGATCTCAGTGGCAGCGTCTTGTTCAGCACAGAGGACTTGGGCTACTTGGGCCCGTTGCTCGACGGGAAGACGTGGATCGACGTCGACTATGACGAGAATCGCTTCACGCGGTACGGCCGGCGCACAGGTCGCCGGAGCATGCGGCTGCCCACGACCGCGAGGCTCCAAAGGGTCGAGTGTTGGACCAGTGCGGACACCTTCGTGATCAGTACCTACGGCTACGGGCCCAGCAACTACTACCGGATTGACATCGAGACCGGGGAAGCCGAGCCTCTGCCTGCTCTGGTCCCGGAAGACCTGAAAGAGGTGCGGTTCCCCGGGTGTGCGTGGTGATCGACAAACCCGGGGCCGACAGTGGCGTGCGGGCGCTGGCCCGGTCCTATACAGCAACATCCCCTTACGCAATCGTCCCAGGATGAGCAAGGGCCCTAAGCGATTCCGTGTTGGCCTGCAAGCCGTACGCCGCCACTGGCCCTGACCGAGGACGGCTTCGCCGCCCCTGCGCGCCTGATCGGCTGACTCCGCCCACGTGGTCAGCCGAACGCTCGCGCTCCTTACTCACCGCAGATCGGCGACAGCCGGCGCGTCCGGTTCAGCGGTATATAGCGAGGAATCCCGGGCGTTCACGCCCGGGAGGAATCGCTTCCCTCGCCTCGCCCGGACGCTAGTCCGGGCGTTTCTGGTTCTCGATGTACTCCTTGATGATCGACAGTGGACCGTCGCCGCAGGACGCCGCGAAGTGCGACGGTGACCAGAAATGGCCGCCTCCGGTACTTGGTGGGGAAGACCGAATGCGCGTGGAGGCTGTAGACCGGTAGACCACACTGCGACGTCTGCGGATATCCGGATTCGGTTTCCATCAACCAACCGATAATGTGTTCGATGTGAAGCTGGTGATGCAGGTGAGGCTCCGGCCGACGCCCGAGCAGGCGGAGGCGCTGGAGGCGACCCTGCACGCCTGCAACGACGCCGCGAACTTCGCCTCGATGACCGCGTTCACGACCGGAGACCGGCGCGAGTACGCGCTGCGCAAGCACACCTATCGCGAGATGAAAGCGCGCGGGTTGGGGGCGCAGGCCGCCCAGCATGTGATCAAGAAGGTCGCCGACGCCTACACCACACTGAAAGCCAACATCCGGGCCGGGAACCTGGGGCCGGGAGGCTCTGCGCGCCGTGCGCGGGCCGAGAGTAAACCGATCGTCTTCCGCGCCGGTGCCGCGCAGTCGTTCGATGACCGCTGCCTGTCCTGGCAGATCGACGCGCGCATGGTGTCGATCTGGACCACGACCGGCCGGTTGAAGAACGTCGCGTTCACCGGGTCGGCCGACCAGCTCAAGACGCTCGCCTTGTACCGGAAGGGCGAATCCGACCTGGTCTGCCGGGATGGCATGTGGTTCCTGTACGCGACCTGTGAGATCCCCGATGTTCCGGTCGCCGAACCGGACGGGTTTGTGGGGGTGGATCTGGGCATTGCCAACATTGCCACCACCAGTGACGGTGCCCGCCACTGCGGTAAGGGCCTGAACGCGGTCCGCCACCGCAACCGGGAGCTACGCCGCCGGTTGCAGGTTAAGGCCAGCAGGTCCGCCAAACGGCTGCTGAAGAAGCGCCGCCGCAAGGAGGCGCGGTTCGCCGCCGACACTAATCACCGCATCGCCAAACGCATCGTGACCGAGGCAGAACGCACCGGACGCGGCATCGCCCTGGAAGATCTGGGCGGGATCCGTGACCGGGTACGGCTCCGCAAGCCCCAGCGGGTCACGTTGCACTCGTGGAGTTTCCACCAGTTGGGGAGCTTCATCGCCTACAAGGCGGCCCAGCGCGGGGTCGCCGTGATCCATGTGGATCCGGCCTACACCTCCCAGACCTGCTCGGCCTGCGGGCATGTGGACAAGAGGAACCGGCCCGACCAGAAAACCTTCTCCTGTACGTCGTGCGGCTTCGCTGAGCACGCCGACGTCAACGCAGCCCGCAACATCGCCTCGCGCGGTGTCACGGGCTGGGCAGTGAGTCACGCTGCCGACGACGCGGCCTGACCCGTACCTGCCAGGTACGGCGAGGAGCCGCAAGCTCGGCCCTTCAGGGCCGAGAAGCTGACTCAGCTAATCCAGCGCACCGGCTGTCCGGTTAGGCGGGAGATGGCGTCAAAATCGGCGTCTGCATGCAACACGGTGAGCTTGTGATGCCGAGCCGTCACCGCCATGAGCAGATCGACCGGAGAGGCACATTGGTGCCATCCCCTGTCAGCGAGCTCGCGCTGCAGCCGGCTTGTCTCGTCCCAAGCCGATTCGGGGATGAAGTGGTACGGAAAGGTCTCCTGGAGCAGGCTGTCGGCTTCGTAGAAGGCCGGTCGGCCGCCGACTGCTCTGAGGTACTCCTGCCTGATCGGCTCGCAGATGCCGACAAGCCCGGCGGAAACCGTGTGATCCCATTCCGCACCCACCTGACCGCGGTAGAAGCGGACCAAGGCACTGGTATCGATGAGATAGAGCTCTGTCACGCCACAGCCTGTTGTGTGCCATCACCCTTCTCGATGGCCGAGAAATCGATCTCTCCCTCAGCAACCATCTCGCGCATACGAGCTATGGCGGCTGCACGTCTGCGTCGGTCGACGATCTCTCGTAGAGCGGCGTTGACCGTGTCTTTCTTGGAAGAAGTGCCGAGCAGTTTCGCGGCCTCGGCCAGGGCCTCGTCATCGAGGTCGATCAGGGTCTTGGTCATGGACACCACCTCGCTCGTATATATAAATTCAGATTAGTATATCAGCAGATGCTGGCCGGCGAGAGTTCCAGCGGCAGGATCTCTGCGACCTGACGGGTTCCAGCCCGTCTTGGCCGGTTGCCGGTTGCCTGGGCGTACGGGCTAGCCTGATCATCTCTCCGAACAGCTCATAGAGGAGCTTTGAAGATGAGCGATGACGGCAACACTGACGGCAGCGTCGGCTACCAGTAGCGCACTCTGGGCACCACCGACCACCTTCCACGCACAAGTGAGCACCGGCGATCTGGGTGACTGCTACAGCTGAAAAGCGGAAGGTCGGCAGTTCGACCCTGCCCCTGACCACATCATCTGAACAGCAAGAACGCCCCGAGCCGATCATGGCCCGGGGCTTTTTGATCTTCAAAGCTCGGAGGGCGGCCCAACGCTCCGGCGACCGGCCTCACCCACGACCTTGATGGCTTGTCCGCACAGGTGATCCGGGAATCCTCGTGGAGCAGGGAACGGCTCGGTGTGGACAAGCTGGACCTGCTGTACGCACACGCGTACCTCGAGGATTCCAAGGTGCCGCTGGAGGAGACCGTCGAGGCTTTCGCGGGTTTGGTCGAGGACGGCACCGTGGGTCACCTCGGGGCGAGTAACCATTGGGCGTGGCGACTCGAGCGGGCCAGGAACCTGGCGGCCGCGGCCGGGCTCCCGATTATGAGGTCCTGCAATATCACCATTCCTACCTGCGACCGCGAACCGATCTGCCGACTCTGCGGTCCACGGACGGCAACCTCGGCGCGTCCAGCTGATGTTGCCCCGCTCGGCCGGTTCGGCACAGAGGCAATTCCCCCTGCCCCGCAGGCGGTCGGACTCGGGCGAGCATGGCGACCGATGAGATCTTCTCTCGGCTCGACCTGGACGGTGACGGCCACCTCGCCCGCGACGAGTTCCGCACCCACTGGACAGAGTTCTGGGCAGGCGATGACCCGAACGCTCCCGGGCTGCGGATTCCCCGGCCCTCTCCGACCGTGACCTTCGTCGCGGCGATCTCCTCCCCGTTGAGTGGTTTCAGAGTCGCTCAGCGCTTTGTCCAATGCATCCCAAATATGAGACTTGTCAGGTTTCTTTCTTGGTTCACCTTCGCTACACGCGAGCGCAGCAGATCGTTTCACCTGCTGTGGTCTTTGTGATGCGGCAGTCGCCACTCCAGAACCACCTGAAACGGCAGAAACATGACGCGCACCAGCGCACCACGAACACACACCTGGCCCGGTGCGATCACGGCGATCGCACTCGCAGCCGGCGCACTGGTCTGTGCACCGGCTTCGCCGGCCTCGGCGGCCGGCGAGGATCGGCCGACGTACCTCAACAGGTCCCTGTACACCGGCGAGTTCCACGCGCACACCTCCGTGAGTGACGGCGCCAAACTGCCGCCGGACGCCTACAAGCACGTCCATGACGAGACCGACGCCGACTTCTTCGCGGTGTCCGAGCACGACGTCATGTGGGACATCCGCAACGGCGACGACTTCATCGAGAACTGGCGGGACGCCGACTCCGCCGAGTGGCGCTACCTCCACGAGAGCGCCGCGAAGTTCAATGCCGAGCAGGACGGCCTGGTCGCGGTCCCCGCGGTCGAGAACACCTGGTACGACGGCACCGGCCACATCAACGTGTTCAACAGCGACTGGCACGTGACGGCGCGGGCGACCGAGAAGGGCAGCGTCGACGGGTACGGCAACGTGTTCGGCACCGGCGACATGAAGTACGACTACTTCACGTTCCTGGCCCGCCTGAAGCAGGACCCGGACGTGATCGGCCAGTTCAACCACCCGTCCACCACGAGCAAGGGCGACTTCTTCGGCTTCAAGGGCCTTGACCCGGCCGCCGACGACCGGATGGCGCTCATCGAGGTCAAGTCCACCGATGCGGTGAACGAGTTCCAGAAGGCGCTGGACGCCGGCTGGCACCTGGCCCCGGTGTGGAACGGCGACGAGCACTCCGCGAACTGGGTGTCCGGGAACCCGTCGATCACCGGCGTGTGGGCCAAGGACCACTCCCTGGACGCCTTATACGCGGCGATGCGGGACCGCAGCCTCTACTCGACGGCCGACGTCAACGCGGTCCTCGCGTTCGGCGGCAACGGCAAGATCATGGGCACGGTCCTGCCGGGCGACACCACCAGCCTGGACGTCGAGCTCCGCCTCGCCGACCCGGACGCCAAGGACTCCTTCACCTCCGCGCGCCTCATCACCAACGGCGGCGCCGTCGCCCACGACTTCGGCAAGATCAGCGGCAACGACCTGACGCTGAAGACCAAGCTGGACGTCCGGGATGGCGACTTCTACTACGTCCGCGCCGACCAGGCCGACGGCAACTTCCTGGTCTCCGCCCCGATCTGGATCGGGAAGACCACCCGCGGCGCGAACTACGCCCCGCGGATCACCGTGTCAGGCGATTTCCCCGCCACCGCGCAGTACGGTGACACGGTCACCCTGCCGAAGGTGACGGCCACCGACGACTCCGGCACCCAGCCCACGATCACGTTCGAGGTGTTCGACTCCGCGGGCAAGGTCCCGGTCTCCGGCGGTGCCTTCCGGATCCGCTCGTACGACGACGCGTTCGTGGTCGTGAAGGCGACCGACAACCTCGGCAACACCAACGCCGAGATGCTCCGGATCCAGGTCTCCCAGGAGGCGCCGAACCCGGCGGGCGTCTTCCGCTTCGGCAGCAACGCGTCCGTGGGCGAGGTGCCCGGCGCCGCCGGCATCGCGGTCACCACCGACCGCGACGTCAAGCAGGTCTACGCACAGGTCCTGCCCGAGGGCTCGGACGACTGGTCCAAGGCCGATGTGCTGACCTCGACGAACGACCGCCCGTACGAGGTCAACACGGTCGGCAACGACGAGCCCGTCTACCAGCACTCCATCACTGGCCAGACGCTGCGCTCCCACGAGTTCCGGCTGACCGGGCTGAAGGTCGGCACGACGTACCGGTTCCGGTTCGGCGTGGCCCGCGACGGCCGTGCCCCCGCCCCTGCCGTCGAGTCGGCCTGGACCGGCGTACGGGGCAAGTTTCTCGCCGGCGGCGCCAAGGGGGAGCCGGTCTACATCCTGGGCGACATTCAGGTGCCCGACGGCAACGCCGACGCCCTCACCCTGCCGGTGCGGGTGCTCGACCGGCTGAAGGGCCAGACGCCGGGCGGCGGTACCGTGATTCAGGTCGGCGACCTCGTCGACCGCGGAGGACGGGGTGAGAAGTGGGCCGAGATCCACGGCTCCTTCCTGTCCGAACTCGACCTGCAATACGCGGGCGTGGTCGGCAACCACGAGACCTACGAGGACCTCGACTACGACGCGGTCGGCAAGCAGCCGAGTGCGATCTTCACCAACATGTTCGCGCTGCCGCGCAACGGCGTGATCGGCGAGAGCAACTACTCCTTCGACCGCGGTGACATCCACTTCTCGGTGCTGAACTCCAACGTGCGCCTCGACGAGCAGCTCAAGTGGCTGGTCGACGACGTGCGCGCCTCGCACGCGACGTGGAACGTCGTCGTCGGGCACTTCTCCTACTACGGCGGCCAGCACGCCGGCGACGGCGGCATGGACATCGACCGGGAGAAGGTCACGCGCGTGCTCGACCGGCTCGGCGTCGACCTGTACGTCGGCGGGCACGACCACGTCTACAAGCGGTCCACGATCTACGACGGGCGCTTGGCGAAGACCCCCGAGGAGGAGGCCGCAGGCACCGCGTTCGTGACCATGGGGTCGTCCGGCCCGAAGTTCTACGACAACCAGCGGTTCTGGTGGGACGACAAGGTCTTCGACGAGAACGTCCAGATGGGCGGTGTCCTGAAGGCGACCGACGCCGGCCTGCAGCTGTCGACGTACACGATGGACGGGCGCCTGGTCGACGAGGTGACCGTCGCCAAACCGCGCGGTTCCTGGAAGGTCTCCTCGGCCGAGATCGAGAACCGTGAGCTGAAAGGTGTGGGTCTCCTGTCCTCCTCGGGCAGCCTGGACAAGGTCACCGTCATGGCCGCGACGTACGACAACTCGCAGCAGCGGATGATCGACGTGCGTACCCTCGACGTCACCCTTGACCACCGCGGTCGCGAGCAGTACGTCCGCTTCGACACGCCGCTGCCGGTGGCGCCGAGCTCGACGGTCAAGCTGTTCACGTGGGACTCGCTGGCGTCCGGAAAGCCACTGCGGCCGGCCGTGACCCTGCGCGAGGGCCTGAGCGGTGAGGGCACCGAGAAGTCCCCGTACTTGATCGACTCGCCCGACGACCTGGCCAAGGTCGACAACGACCCGGCCAGTCACTACCGGCTCATCGCCGACCTGAACCTGACCGGGCTCGACCGTGCTCAGATCGGTCGTACGACCAACTTCACGGGCGTCTTCGACGGCGACGGGCACACCATCTCCGGGCTGGCCGCCCTGGCCGACCAGGGGCCGGGCCTGTTCGCTGACAACCACGGCACGATCGAGGACCTGGTGGTCCAGGGCGACGTCACCACCGACCGTTCCACCGCCGGCCTGGTCGCCGACCAGAACCACGGCACGATCCAGCGGGTCCGCGTCGACGGGTCGCTGACCGCGAACAGCTACGTTGGCGGCATCACCGGCCACCATTTCGGCACCGTCCACGACAGCATCTCCACGGCGAACGTACGCGCGACGACCCAGTACGCCGGCGGTGTCGTCGGCGTCTCCGTCGGTGGGTCGGTCACCGAGAACGTCCTCGCCACCGGTGCGGTCCTCGCGAGCGGCTCATCCGCGGGCGGTGTGGCCGCCTACGGCTACACCGACACCCAGGTGAGCCACGCGGTCGCGTTGAACGCGAACATCTCCGCGTCGAGCTACGCGCACGCCATCGTCGGTCGCGTCTACACCGGGCAGACCGCCACGCTCGAGGACAATCACGTCAGCCGTTCCGTGCCGATCAGCGGGCAGTCGCTGACCGACCCGCCCGCGGCCGACAACCAGAAGGGCAATGTCGTCGCCCCCTCGGAGATCCAGCGGCAGGCCTTCTACGCGGAGCGCGGCTGGGACTTCGAGACCGTCTGGCAGTGGGACGACGTCGCCAAGCGCCCGACCCTGCGGATGGCGACGGAGACGCTCGAGCCGGTCCCGGCACCCGAACTGCCGAAGGACGAGCGCGGCTTCTACGTCGTCGACAGCGTCGAGGACCTGATCCTGATGGGTAAGCACCCGTCCTACGACTACGTGCTCGCCGCCGACCTCGACCTGACCGGCACGCCGTTCACCAGCCCGCCGCAGCCGTTCATCGGCGAACTGGACGGCGCCGGCCACACCATCACGGGCCTGACCTCCACCACCGGTGGTCTG
This sequence comes from Microtetraspora sp. NBRC 16547, assembly GCF_030268965.1. Lineage (GTDB taxonomy): Bacteria > Actinomycetota > Actinomycetes > Streptosporangiales > Streptosporangiaceae > Microtetraspora. The sequence continues at coordinate 10,907 of NZ_BSSE01000006.1, forward strand.
TTCGCCCAGATCTCCGGGCACGTCCACGACCTCGCGGTCCTCGACGCCAAGGTGAACACCACCACGGCTCGCGCTGGCATTCTGGCCAACAGCAGCACCGGCGCCATCGAGCGCGTGTGGGTCTCCGGGTCCGTGACCGCGGGCTCGCGTGCGGGCGGTCTCGTCGGTGACTCGCAGGGCATCGTGCGTGACGCCTACTCCACGGCGAACGTGCACGCGCTCGCCACCGAGGCGGGCGGCGTGATCGGCGTGGCCCTGGCCGGCTCCACCACGGAGCGGGTCTTCTCCACGGGCGCCGTCACAGCCGACGCCCGTAACGACGGTGGTGTGGTCGGCTACGGCTACACCGGCACCACCATCCGCGACTCGATCGCGCTCAACCCGACCGTCACCGCACCGTCCTGGGCGCACCGCTTCCTGGGCCGTGTGCTGGCGAACAACGTCGCCACGCTCAGTAACAACTGGGCGGCCGAGACCGTCGAGGCGAACTCGCAGGCCGAGACCGCGATCGGCCCGGCCACGCTCAACGGCGCCACCGCGACCCGAGACCAAACCGCCGACCAGGCCTTCTGGGCCGGCAAGCTCGGCTTCGACTTCGAGTCGGCCTGGCAGTGGGACGCCGACGGCCGGCGGCCCGTTCTGCGCGCGGTGCCGGAGGACGTCCCGGCCGTCGAGGAGCCGGCCCCCGCGGGCCCGGCCCTGAAACGCGACACCGACGGCTTCTACCTCGTGCAGAAGCCCGGCGACCTCAAGGAACTGGCCGCGTACCCGTCCGAGCGGTTCCGCCTCACCGTGGACCTCGACCTGACCGGCATCGCCCGCATCACCCCGGCCTTCACGGGTGAGCTCGACGGCGCCGGCCACAACTTGACCGGGTACGCCTCCGCCGATGGCGGTCTGTTCGCCTCCGTCACCGGTCACGTCCGAGACCTGACCCTCGCTGACGCCTCCGTGCAGACGACCGCGGGGAACGTGGGCCTGCTCGCCGACCGCCTCGACGGCACCCTCGAGCGCGTCGCCACCACCGGCGCGATCGTCGGCAACACCACCGTCGGCGGCATCGTCGGGTACAGCTGTGGCATCCTGCGCGACGCATGGTCCGCGGCCGGCGTCTCGACGAGCGGCGGCCGGTACGCCGGCGGCCTCATCGGCATCGCCGGCGGTGCCGCCCAGTGCGCCGCGACCACCGGCGGCAGCCTCACCGAGCGCACGTACGCGGCCGGCCCGGTCAACGCCGCCGGCAACCAGAGCGCCGGCGGTGTCAGCGGCTACGCCTACACCGGCACCACCATCCGTGACAACGTCGCCCTCAACCCGACGGTGACCGCGACCGGATGGGCGCACCGAATCGTCGCCCGCACCCTCAGCGGCGGCGCCCCGACCGTTGAGAACAACCTCGCCTCCGAGACCGTGGTCGCCTCGGTGCAGAACATCGGAGACACCGCGCCGGAGAGCTTCAACGGCACCACCATCACCACCGCGCAGGCCGCCGACCCGGCCACGTACACGTCGCTCAGGTGGGACCTGGAGAAGGTCTGGCAGTGGGACACCGGCCTCGGCCGACCGGTTCTGCGCGGCTCGACAACACCGGCCGCCAAGGCGACAGCGGCCGAACCCGCGGCTGCGAGGGAGACCGTCGCCGAGGCCGGAACGGTGCGGACCGTCGCATTCACCACCGCGGTCCCGCCGACGGCCGAGGCCACCGAGACCGGCGGCATCCACCACGAGGTGGTCGTAAACGACAACGGCACCGTCACGGTCACGGTGTCCGCCGGGACCGCCGCGGCGGCCAAGCAGTTGTCGTTCCTCCTGCTGAAGGCCGGCGCATCGACGTCGGCTCCGGCTGAGGACGACGTCGCCTACCTCGGAGAGGTCCGCCTCGACGAGCAGGGCAACGCCACGGTCACCGTGCTCCTGAACCGGTCGGACGGGACGACCCTCGCGCTCAACACCTCCGGTGACACGGGGCGCTACGTCGCTTCGCTCCTCCCGCAGGAGCCCGGGACCCCGCCGATGAGTGTGCTGCACGACACCGTCACCGCCACGGTCAAGGCGAAGGAGAACGCCCCTGCTCAGGCGACGATCACCCTGGTCTGCGCCGGCGCGGAGAAGTGCCAGGAGCAGGTCACCATCCGCCACGACGGCCACCCTCTTGACACCAAGAAGGTCACGCTCCAGCCCGGCAAGACCCGCGACCTGCAGCTCAACCTCCGCGACGAGGCCCGCGCCGCACTCCTCGCCGGCAGGTCTATCACCCTGGACGTCCAGATCGGCACGGCCTCGGCGGTCCAGGTGACCGTCACCCCGTGACGTATCCACCGGAGAGGCCCCGGCCTCTGCGGTGACTCCAGAACCTGTGGCGCCCGCAGCCTCGGCTGCGGGCGCCACAGGTCACCTCCCGCGTTGACTGATGGAGATGCGGTTCGTGCCGCCCCCGCTGCCGCCCCCGCTGCCGGCGTCCGACGGCAAAGCTGACGGCAACGTCGGCCACCCACGCCGTACGTCAGAAACCGCCGAGCACTCTCCAGCCCCAGGTCAGCAAGGGCGAGGTGGGCGACTGCCACAGCTGAAAAGCGGAAGGTCGACAGTTCGACCCTGCCCCTGACCACATCATCTGAACAGCAAGAACGCCCCGAAGCATGGGAGCAGGAGAAGCGCCCCGGAAGAGCCCCATCACGGCGGCGGCCGATTCGCGCTGCGCGGGCTAGCATCGGGCCATGCCCTTGACCGCGAAGGACGTCGACCGGTTCGAGGCCTTCAGGCCGCGCTTGGAGGCCATCGCCTACCGCCTCCTCGGCTCCGCCGGGGAGGCCGAGGACGCCGTGCAGGAGACGTTCCTGCGCTGGCAGGCCGCCGACGTCGACCGCATCGAGGTCCCCGAGGCCTGGCTGACGAAGGTCCTCACCAACCTGTGCCTCAACCAGCTCACCTCCGCGCGGGCGCGCCGCGAGACCTATGTGGGCCAATGGCTTCCCGAGCCGCTGCTCGCCGGGGACCCGATGCTCGGCCCGGCCGACACCGCCGAGCAGCGCGAATCGGTCTCGTACGCGGTCCTCACCCTCATGGAGCGCCTCTCCCCCAACGAGCGGGCGGTGTACGTGCTGCGGGAGGCCTTCGACTACCCGCATCGGGAGATCGCCGAGATCCTCGACATCACCGAGGCCGCCAGCCAGCAGATCTTCCACCGTGCCAAGAAGCACGTCGCGGACGGCAAGGCCCGCACCGAGGTCGACGAGGCCGCCGCCCGGCGGATCGTCGAGGAGTTCCTGGCGGCCGCCACCAGCGGCCGGATCGATCCGCTCGTGCGTCTGCTCACCGAGGACGCCATCGCGATCGGCGACGGTGGCGGGAAGGTCCCGGCCCGCGCCAAGGCGTTCGAGGGTGCCGTCGCGGTGGCGAAGTTCCTGTGGGGCCTGCTCAAACCCGGCGCGGCCAAGCGCGCCTTGGTCGGCGGCTCGGCCGAGGTCTACGCCTGGACCGCCAACGGCGAACCCGCCGTCGTGGCCGCCGTGGACGGCCGGGTCGTCGGCGTCATGTGCCTGGAGGTCACCGCCGAGGGCGTCGCCGCGTCCCGCATCCAGGTCAACCCCGACAAGCTCGAGCGCGCGACCGCGCACTGGGCGGCCGCCGACCACGGGGAGCCGCTGTTCAACGCCTTCTGAGCGCTATGTGAGGTGCTTCACATCGCGTTCCTGTCAGGAAACGGCGGGCCGCCCGGTTCAAGGGGCGAACCCGCGCACGACAGGAGCAAGGAAATGCGGCACCGCATCATCGTCCTCGGAGCCGGATACGCCGGAGCCTTCGCCGCCGGCCGCCTCGCCAGGCGGCTCCGCCGCGAGGATGTCGCGATCACCCTCGTCAACGCCGAGCCCGACTTCGTCGAACGCGTCCGCATGCACCAGCTGGCGGCCGGCCAGGACCTCAAGCCCCGGCCGTTCAGCGGGATGTTCGCGGGAACCGGCGTCGAACTGAGGCTCGCGAAGGTCACCGGCGTCGACGTCGACCGCAAGACCGTCGCCGTCATCGACGCGAACGGCGCCGAAGAACTCGCCTACGACACGCTCGTCTACGCCCTCGGCAGCGGCTGGAACGCCCAAGGCGTCCCCGGGACCACCGAGCACGCCTATGAGATCGCCGGCCGCCCCGGCGCACTCCGGCTGCGCGAGCGCCTGGCCCGCCTCGACGCCGGGCAGACCGTGGTCGTCGTCGGCGGCGGCCTCACCGGCCTGGAGGCCGCGACCGAGATCGCTGAGACCCGCCCGGACCTCGACGTCGCCCTCGCCGCCCGCGGCGGCCTCGGCGACTGGCTCTCGCCCAAGGGTCGCGGGCATCTGCGGAAGGTCGTCGGCAGGCTCGGGATCACCGTGTACGAGCACGCCGCCGTCACCGGCGTCGAAGCCGACCGCGTCGCCACAGCCGACGGCAAGGCCATCCCGGCCGCGGTCACCGTGTGGGCCACCGGCTTCGCGGTCCACCCGATCGCGAAGGCGACCACCCTGGAGGTCACCGGCGCCGGCCAGATCGTGGTCGACGGGACCATGCGCTCGGTCTCGCACCCGGACGTGTACGCCGTCGGCGACGCGGCCATGGTGATGGGCCCCGGGGACAAGCCGCTGCGGATGTCGTGCGCCTCGGGCACCCCGGTCGCGTGGCAGGCCGCCGACGCGATCGCGGCGCGCCTGACCGGCGGGAAGCTCCCGAATGTGCCGATCCGCTACTTCGCCCAGTGCGTCTCGCTGGGCCGCAAGGAGGGGTTGATCCAGTACGTCACCGCCGACGACCGCACCGTGCAGGCGGTCCATACTGGACGACTCGCCGCCGTCTACAAGGAGCTGGTCTGCAAGGGCGCCGCCTGGGGCGTCGCCAACCCGACGTTCGGGCTGCCGACCCGGCGCCGCCGCGTCACGCGGGAGCGGGCCGCGGCGGGCTCGGCCGTCAACGCGCCGGCGTAAAGCACGAAGCGAAGCGGGCGCCCTTGACGCGAGGGCGCCCGCTTCGCTGTCGGTCTACGGCGACGATCGCCGGGTGGGGTGGCCAGCAGTGGGCTACCCGCATTGCGGGGGTCGGACGTTCATCTCGGCAGCGGGCCCCTCCAGTTCTTCTTGGCGACCTCCGTGGCCTGCTTCGTGTACTGCGACTTACCGAGCTCGGCCAAGGCCGAGGGCTTGGTCTGGCTGACGCCCAGGCACTTGGCGAACTGCTCGCCGAGCTGCGCGATCTGCTTGTCCTCGTCGAGCGCGACCACGGACTTGTCCAGCGTCGCTTCGAGCTTGGTGAGGTAGTCGTTGTACGAGGTGACGGTCATGCCGAGGTGCTGCTTGGCGGCCTTGGCGAAGCACCTGTCGTCGGCGGCGCGCCACTTCTTCAGCTCGTCCGCCGACATCGCCATCAGGTTCTCGTTGTTCGGGTTCTCCCCCCACACGGGGTTGACCACCGGGTCCTTCGGGAAGGCGACCATGGACCAGACGCCGAACCCGTACTTGGCCCGGTACGCGCGCAGCGCCTCATAGTCGCCCGCCAGCCGCTCGCGCTCTCCGGGCTCCGCGGAATCGTCACACGGACACTACGGTCACTACGCTTTCGAGCCCCTTGAAGTCGGCGTCGTTGCGCGTGTAGAGCGGCAGGCCTCGAGTGGATGCCACCGCTGCGATCATCAGATCCATCCTGCGAGGACGAGGGTCGCGATCGGCGGCGATCGTGAGGGCCACCAGGGTCCCGTAGCGGGCGGCGGCGTCGCCGTCGAAGGGAAGCGGTTCGAAATCGGTGACGGCTGCCCCTAGTTTCTCCATGCGTGCGGCTCTGGCTCCAGCGTCTTTGGCCATGGCGACGCCTTGGTGGAGTTCGGCAAGAGTGATAGCGGTGATCTCCGGGATGGTCGGCAACCGCGCTGGGTCGATCAGACCCAGATCGATGTAGGTGCAGGTGTCGAGCACCCCCGACTCGTCACGGTCCGGCATGGTGGCGCTCCCAGGGATCGTTGTCGTCGCCGACGCGGTCTTCCGTGCCGAAGAACTCATCGGCCTCTTGCCGCATGCGCTCGTAGTCCACGTGTGGTAGCCGACGATGGCGAGCGACCAATTCCTCCGCGGTCAGGCGTCGTCTGCGGGCCAGGGGCCGCAATTCGGCGACCTCGATGCCGTTGCGGGTGATGTGGTAGACCTCGCCCGCTTCCACCGCATCCATGACGGCAGCCGAGTTGTTGCGGAACTCGCGCTGCGTAATCGTCTTCATGCATCCAATGTAGCTTCTGGTGTCCCCAGGTGCTACGACGTTGTTCTTCGCCGGCGGATCCAACGTCGTCGACGGCAACCCCGACGGCACGGCTGCCCGGCCTGCTCGCAGGCCGCCGGGCAGCTTTCGCCGGCCCCCGGGTCGTGGTGCCGAAGGTCATGGAGTCGCACGGCCCCAAGGCCGGCGGCGGTCCGGATCTCTGCTCAGCTTCGTCGTAGGCCTGCGGGCGGCCTTAATAGGGCTGGAACAGATCACGCTGTCCAGGCCGGATCCCGACCGATGATGCCGAGCAGGCGGTCGAACAGCGGAGCGTCGTCCGACACTGCCACCGGCGGCCCGAAGACACCGCGTTTCCTGGCCACCTCCACCATCTGGTCAGTGAAGTGCAGCGCCCGCGAGACGGCCTCGGGGTCCGGCTCGTACTCCTGACCGGTGGCTCTGGCCAGGTCCCAGCCGTGCACGATCATGTCGACGAGGTACATGTGGGCCAGCGCGGTCATCGGCAGGCCCATGGCGGGGCTGGTCCCCTCCCATGCCTCGGGCCGCGACCAGGCGTCCAGCGTGCCCTCCGCTCGCTCGGGGAAGTCGCCCGTGTAAGGTCCCTGCTCGACGCTCGGTCCCTTGCGAGCCAGTGACTCGAACATCTCCGCCACCCACTCGAGGTGGTTGATCAGGTCCTTGACGTCGAACTTCGCGCATGGCGTCGAGAACCCGAGCTGCTCCTGCCGAACCGCGCGCACCAATCCTGTGGTCCGTTCGGTGGCGCGCGTCATGAGCGGCATCATGTCTTCCATGGCAGCCATCGTGCCCCGCCTGCCCGAGGCGCGGCTTGTAGAAACGCGACAGCGTGGCTGGGTCAATCCATACGCGGGGCTCAACGCCTTCGATTTCGTCCGACAGGCGCCATCATCCGAAATTTCGGCGTATGTGGAGCACTTCTGGGTCGTCACATGGGCTGACCTCGCTGAGCCGTACGAACAGCGCATCGTCTCGCACCCCACCGTGAACATGACGATCGCCCAGGACTTTCACCGGATCGCGGGAGTGATCAAGGGCGGGTTCTCCTACACGATGCGGGGCAGCGGCCGCGTGCTCGGCACGCGCTTCCGCCCTGGCGGCTTCCGGCCGTTCCTCGGCGGTCCGGTGTCCCAGCTGACCGGCCGCTTCGTGGAGATCAGCGAGATGTACAGCGCAGCTGGCGCGACCCTGGTCGAGCAAGTCCTGACCGAGTCCAATCCCCGGGCCGCCATCGCACTCACCGAGACGTTCCTGCTGAGTCTGGGGCCAAATCAGGATCCGCTAGCGGAAGAGGTCGCGGCATTGGTGGCGATGGCGGAGAGCGACGTGTCCGTGACCAGGGTCGACGAGCTGGCCGCCAGATCGGGGCGGTCGGTGCGCTCGCTGCAGCGGCTGTTCCGGGACTATGTCGGCATCGGCCCCAAGTGGGTGATTCGCCGCTTCCGCCTGCACGAGGCCGCGGAGCGGGTTTACCAGGGCCTTGACCTCGCCACGCTGGCCGCCGAGCTTGGCTACACCGATCAGGCCCACCTGACCCGCGACTTCACCGCCGCGGTTGGCATGCCGCCCGCGGCCTACGCCCGGCTCAGAAGCCAGGCCTGATCCAAACGTTCACTGGGAGTCCGTCTCCGGCGGGGTTCGCCGGTGAGTCGCGTGACTCCCAGCCGGTGCGCCGTGCCGGGGCCAGGGTGAGGCGTCCGTACGACCTCGCCGGTCGCGGCATTAGGTCGTGTCTGACGGCTACCGGTCAGAGGTCTCCCGTTCGCGAAGCGGCTGCTCGACAGCCTCCTGGACGCGGAGCTTGGTCTGACGGCGGCGGCGGGAGGCCAGAGCCGCGATGACGAGCCCGCAAAGGACGATGAGGAAAAGCAGCAGTGCCCAGGGGATGGTCCAGGCGTGCGTGGTGCTCTCAACGTTGGCGAGCGGGGCGACCGAGCCCGCCGCGTCGGTGAGCAGCGGCATGAGGGTGACCGTCCCCGTCAGTCTCAGCGCGGGAACCACTCCGTGTATCGGCACGGAGACCTTCCAGGTGTCGCCTGGGAGCAACTCGGGCGAATCGTCGATGTGCCCCGCGTCCCCGCTCAGGCGCCCGAGGGGGCCGGATATGGACACCGTCTGCCGAGCGGTGAGGATGGCGTTGCCCGTGTTGTGGATCGTGTACGTGACGGTGGCATCACCCTTTCCCAAGGGGTTGGGCGTGCCCGAGTAGCGCACGTGCAGGTCCTCTACCGAGAGGCTCGGCTTGAGCTCTCCCCCCACGCGCAGGCGGATCCGGATGCCGAGACGGTGGTCCCCTTCGCTCCCGTCCGCTTCGCCGGCCTGCGCCGGCGAGGTGACGATGCCGCCCATGTATTCGCCGGGCGCGGCGCTGTCCGGAAGGGCGACGGTGAACGGCACCTCGACCGATGTGCCGGGCGGGACCGTCACGTCGGACCGGTCCGTGTGGACCCACGCACCCACCCCGGTCGACTTCGCGTCCTTCGCGGCCAGGTCGAGCCGGCCCTGCTCGGTGGTGAACCCGTCAGCGGCGTACACGGCCAGGTGCAGCGGCGTCGTGCCGTGGTTGACGACCACGAGGCCATCGTCCAACTGCCCGCCCGGGTCGAGGGTGTAGCGGTAGTTCTGGCGGCCGGACCCGAAGTCATTGGAGGCCGTCCTGACCGCCCAGGAGACCTCGCCGTCCGCCGCCGCGGCGGGTGCCGTTCCCACTCCGAGGAAGCCGAGCACGGCGAGCAGCACCACGACGGTGGCCTGGGCGAGGGATCCGGCTGCTGTGGTCGTACGCGGTCTGGGCAGGTGCATCTGATGGTCCTCGGGCAGTTCTGGGAGCGGCGGGATGGAAGGCATGCGGTGGCGTGGAGGACCTGTGGTGGCGTGGAGGACCTGTGGTGGGGTGGGCACCGTCGGTGCCCACCCCACGAGGTTGAGCGGGCCGGATCAGCTCAGCGCGGTGAGCGTGAGGAGCCCGGCACCACTCTCAGTCGTCTACTGAAGCCAGCCGGAGTCAGCCGCGGCCGACGTGTTCTCGTTGGCCTTGCCCTCGTTCGTGTGGATCACGACCTTGTCGACGCTGGAGCCGACCCCCGGAGCAGCGTCGGCACCGTTGTTCGGGCCGCACCACTTCACCTTGCCGAGCTCCACCGCGGCGTTGGGGGCGGCGCAGGTGCCGCTGCGGATGTTCTCGACGACGAGCTTGTTGCCGCGCACCTGGACCCGCACGTAGGTGCGGACGTGCTCCTGGTTCTCGACCGAGTTGGCCCAGTGGCTCTTGGGGTTCAGCGGGTCGGGACCGTAGTTCGGGTCCTTGTTCGGGTCCGGAGCGGTGAGGTCGTAGTACTTCGAACCCGACGCGGAGTTCGCCGTCACGTAGATGACGCCACCCGGACCCTTGGACACCTCGGCGGCGCCGGGCTGCTCGTCCGTGTTCGCCTTCTGACCGTTCTTGATCACGTAGCTGCGCGAGTAGCTGTGGTCGTGACCCTGCAGGACCAGGTCGATGCCGAGGTTCGAGAAGGCGGTCGGGAAGTCCTGACGGCGCTTCTTGTTGTCGGAGTCGTTCGCGTGGCTGGCCGGCGAGTAGATCGCGTGGTGGTAGATGAGCACCGTGTGCTTGGCGTCGGCGCCCTGCTCCTTGACGACCTTGGTGATGTAGTCGATGTGCGCGGCGTCGGCGTCGTTGGCGTAGGCGTTGCTGTTGATGTCGATGAACAGGACGTTCTTGTACTTGAACCAGTAGTTACCGCCCGACCGGGTCGTCGCGCTGCCGTTGTAGTACGGCGCGGAACGGTCGGTGTTCGGCGTCCAGAAGTGCTGTTCGTACGCCTTGCCGCCGACGTCGTGGTTACCGATGGTGGCGGCCCACGGGTACTGGCGCAGCTTGGCGGGCGCGAGGAACGCGTCCCACTGCGACTCGGTGTTGGCGGTCTCGACCTGGTCACCGCCCGAGACCAGCAGCTCGGCCTTCGGGTTGGCGGCGAGCGCGACGTCCAGGGTGTCGAGCCACCCGGCGCCGTCCTTCGCCGTGCTGCCGGACGAGCCGATCTGCGGGTCGCCGAAGAACAGGAAGTCGAGGTTGTTGCCGTTGAAGTCCTGGGTCGTGAAGGAGTACGTCGGGGACCACTGGCCCTCGGCGCCGACACGGTAGGAGTACGAGGTGTTCTGCTTCAGGCTGTCGATCGTGGCGTGGGCGTTGTAGCCGCCGTTGACGCTGTTGGCGGCGACCGTGGCCGGGAAGGTGACGGCGCTTGCGGGGAACTGGCCGTCGACGAGCTTGGACGTCGGCGCGACCTGGACCACCTGCGCGGTGTCGGCCGAGGAGTACCACGACACGACGCGCTGCGTTTCGTTGGTGCCCACGCCGAGGACGATGCCGGTGAGCGTCGTGCTGTCAGCGTGGGCCGCGGACGCCAGGCCGCCGCCGAACACCGCGGTGACACCGATGGCCGCCGCGGTGGCGCCCATGGCCATCCGGCGCAGAACAGACCCCGGGCCTTGTGGCCCCTTGTCGAGCTTCATGTGTTTCCATCCATTTGGGGGAGTTGGGGAGATTTGCACGCTTTCGAAAAGCCGTGTCGTGGAGGTGAACGTGGGGTGGGCAGGCTGTTGCGCTCGCCGGAAGTTGTGACGTGATCTCAGATTTCAAGAACGCGTTGCACGAACCACACCAGGCCCATCACGGACACACCCGTCGCGATGGCACCCGTCGCCCACAGTCCCGCGGCCGGTCGGCGGTGGCGCAGCAGGGCGAGCAGCGGGAAGACGACGATGATGATCGCCAGCTGGACGACCTCGATGCCCACGTTGAAGACGAGCAGCGACCACAGAAGCGTCCACGACCAGGCCTGGTCGATTCCCAGGGCCGCGGCGAAGCCGAGACCGTGCACGAGGCCGAAGCAGAAGACCACCGCGAGCCGGGTCCAGCCCGCGCGGTCCAGGGCGAGGTGACCGTGACCGACCGTCTCGAGATCTGTGGCGTGCGATCGGCGTCGCCAGATCCGCCACAGATGCCAGCCGGCCACGACCGAGATCGAGAGGGCGATCACCGGCTCGACGAGCGACGCGGGCACCTCCACGAGGCCGAGAGCGGCGAGGATGAAGGTCACCGAGTGGGCCAGCGTGAAGGTCGTCGCCGCCAGCACGATCTCGCGCAGGCGGCGTGATCCCGCGATGAGCGCCAGCAGGAACAGGATGTGGTCGATTCCGTCGAGCAGGTGCTCGGCTCCGAGCCGGAAGAACTGCCAGAACCGCTCGATCCAGGACTGTTGCGTGGAGAACGACCGATGCTGAGCGTCGAGGGCGGTGCTTCCGGACTGCAGGTCGAGGTCGTAGGTGACGATCGTCTTGCTGTCGCGTACATAGCCCTCGGAACCCGGGAACAGCCCGCTGCGTACGTCGTGCGCTTCAGCGGACTCCGGGCACCGGTAGTCGAGGACCAGCAGCGCGTATGGGACGCCCTCGCGTCGCCCGATCGTGAAGTCGCCGTCCCGGGCCGGGGCGCACGCGCTACCTCCGGCCGTGACGCCGAACCGTTCGGTCACGTACGCGACGACCGAGTCGGCGTGGGTGTTGAGTGTGGCGGCCTGCTCCGCGGCGTCACCGGACTCGAACGCCGCGGTGCCCGCGCGGAAGAGCTGATCGTTCTTCTCGTTGTCGGCGGCGGAGACGACGAGCAGGTCGTACTCCAGTTGCAGCTCGGTGCGGACGTGCCCGGCCTCGGTCGAGGTGAGGTCGGCGTACACGGTCGAGGTGAACCCGTGGGCGAGAGCGGGCGCGGCACTGAGCAGGACGGCCACGGCTACGGCGGCGATGACGGCACCGGCACGACGCCGTGCGGCGGGGGACATATGACTCCTTTTGCGGTTTGGTGTACGAAATCTGCTCGACTCGGATGAACGAGTGGCCTCTCGCACGCGAACTCGCGACGAACCAAACCCGGCGGAGGCGGCCTCAGCTCCGAAGGCCGCAAACAATGAGGTAGGAAGTAGGCGCACTTCCCGCCATCCCGGAGGACGATCTCAATGCGCCCTCGACTTCTGCCTGCCGGCACACTGGCCGCTGCAGTCGCGACCGCTCTACTGGTCAGCGGATGCGGCTCCGGTGACGACTGGTCCCGGCCGCACGCGAAGCCCAGCGCCGTCGGCACCCCCGGCCCGGGGTTCTTCCCGGCCGCGTCGCCCGCCCCGGAGGCGACGATCACGCCGCGACCCGGCTCGTGGAACGGGGTTCGCCCGTCGGAGGGCTACCGAGTGGTGCTGCTCACCGCGGGGGACGACCCCCAGACCAAGACGCTGGTGAACGCCGTGACGGAGTGGGCCGAGGAGGAGCGCGTCAGCCTCAAGACCCTCACGGCCACGGAGCCGGACCAGTTCATCCCGCGCATCAGCAGCGCGATCGAGATGAAGCCCGACCTCATCATCAGCGCCGGCAACGACCTCATCGACCCCCTGGCCATGGTCAGTCCCAACCACCTCGACCAGCAGTTCCTCGTGGTCGGCGCCGAACTGGCCGAGCCCACGGGGAACGTCACCGCCACCGACTGGACCGGTGCGTCGTTCCGCGGCGAGGGGCTCGGCATGTCGTCGACGTACGACCCCGCCACCTTCACCCCCGAGCGTGCCGGGCGCGCCGTCCGGGCCGGTGCCGCGGCGGTGCTCAACGGCTTGACCGGCCTGGTGATCTGGATCGACTAGACCGGGCCGCCGCCGTCCGCCGCCTCGTGATCCGGGAACGCTTCGACCCTGGTCGCGGACGGCTGCGGCCACCATGGGCGCTCGGCGACATCCGTCGCTGTCTGAGCCCGGAAGGGCGATGTGCCCCCTCGCCTGGTGGTCAGGACGACATGCAGGTGTCCCCTTCCGTACGGACGTTCGGGTAACCGGGGTAGGCCCACTGGCATACGTTCGTCATGGTGACCGCTCTCATTCCACTAGGGCCATAGCACGAGTAGTTGCCTACGCCGCCCACGCCGCCGAAGTATCCCTGACTCTGGCAGTAGGCGTTCACGTCGCTTTGCGACACGGTCCCGAGCACCTTCGGACCTGAAGGAGTCGGCTCTCGTCCGTTTGACGATGGCTGCTCCTGTCCGCTTGACGGCGTCCGCTTTCCCGCGTCTGACGGCGGCTCCACTGATGGCGACACCTTTCCCGCGTCTGGTCGTGGCCGCTCCACTGATGGTGAGGGTGGCTTCTCGGACGCCGAGGGCTTCGTGCCCTTCGGCGCATCGTCTGAGCGTCGACCTCGAAGGTCCACTGCCCCGCGTCGTAGCTGCCCGCGTACTCCGGCCCGGGTTCGCGCAGCGTCAGCCGTACGGCCTGCGGTGTGGCGCCGAGGAGGTGCTCCAGGCACCAGTCGATCACCAGGTTGCCCAGCGCCTTGCCGGGGGCGGAGTTGGTGAGCGTGGTGACGGCGAAGCCGCGCTCGGGCACCAGGACGAACGAGGACAACTGCAGGTTGCCGATGTTGCCGCCGTGCGTGACCAGCCGCACGCCCGCCTGCTCGTCCAGCAGCCACGGCAGCCCGATGCCGGTCCACGGCACGCCGAGCGGGACGTGCTCCCTCTGCATCAGCTCCCTGGTGGCGGCGCCGACCGGCTCCTCGCCGCTCGCGCCCAGGTGGAAGGCGGCATAGCGGAGCTGGTCGCGCACCGACGACACGAGCCCGCCCTCGGCCATGCGGAACTCGGGCAGCTGCTTGGGCGACCGGCTCGTCAGTAGGATCCCGGGCGGGGATCGCCTTCAGGCGCGGGAGCGCGACTGAGCACAGCGAAGTGCCGATCGAGGCCATGGAAGCACGGCGCAGCTCCTCGGCGGCATCAACCGAACGGTGGATTTTCGGGTCAGCAGCATTCGCGGACGAGTATGGCCGGCAGATCGATTCGCCCCGAGCGCAGGCGAAAGATGCTTGAGTCATGGCAGTCATCGAAGTCACAGACCTCCGCAAGCGGTACGCGGACCTGACGGTTCTGGACGGGGTGTCGTTCTCCGTGGAGGAGGGCGAGATCTTCGGCATCCTCGGGCCGAACGGCACCGGCAAGACCACCACCGTGGAGTGCGTGGAGGGACTGCGGCGGCCCGACGGCGGGTCGATCAAGGTGCTCGGGCTCGACCCGGTCAAGGACGGGCGCAAGCTGCGCGAGCAGATCGGGGTGCAGCTCCAGCACACGCAGTTGCCGGAGAACATCAAGGTGTGGGAGGCGCTCGACCTGTATGCCTCCTTCTATGCCAAGCCGCGCAATTGGCGTGAGCTGCTGGAGGAGTGGGGGCTGGCGGACAAGCGCAATGCCCGCTTCGGGAAGTTGTCCGGTGGCCAGAAGCAACGGCTGTTCATCGCGCTGGCGCTGGTGGGCAATCCGCGGGTGGCGTTCCTCGACGAGTTGACCGCGGGGCTCGACCCGCAGGCTCGCCGTACCACCTGGGAGCTGATCAAGCGGGTCCGGGCGAGTGGCGTGACGGTGGTGTTGGTCAGCCACTTCATGGATGAGGTGGAGGAGCTCTGCGACCGCGTCGCCGTCTTCGACCGCGGCACGATCGTCGCGATCGACACCCCGGCCGGGCTGGTCGACGGGATCGACGCCGAGCACCAGATGCGGTTCACGCTGATGGCGGGGGACATGGTCGAGCTGGGTGGACTGCCCGGGGTGACCGGCGTGACCAGGACGGGGAGCCGGGTGGTCGTCACGGGCAGGGGTGATTTCGCCACGGCGGTCACTGCTGAGCTCGCCCGCCACCACGTCCTGGTCAGCGATCTGCGCATCGACAAGCGCACCCTCGACGACGCGTTCGTCGCCCTGACCGGCCGTTCGTTCGACGCGACCCACTAACGGAGAAGAACCATGACCAAGCTCACCGTCGTCGAACTGAAGCTGCTGACCCGGGAACCCGGGGCGATTTTCTCGCTGCTCATCCCGTTGTTCATCCTGGTGGTCTTCGGCAGCTCGATCGAGCCGGGCGACACCGTGCTCCTGCCGATGGCGCTGGCGATCGCCGTGGGGCTCGTGGGTCTGTACATGCTGCCCACCACCATGGCCACCTATCGCGAGCGAGGCATCCTGCGCAGGCTCTCCACCACGCCGGTACGCCCGGGAAACCTGCTGGTGGTGCAGCTGATCCTGCAGCTCGTCCTCGCGCTGACCGCATGCGGCCTGCTGCTGGCCGTCGGGGGCACCGTTCTCGGCGCCCACCTGCCGACCCGGGTGCTGTCCGGTGTGCTGACCTTTCTGCTCGGCACGGCGGCAATGTTCGCTGTCGGCCTGCTCATCGCGGCCCTCGCTCCGAACGGCCGGGCCGCCAACGGGATCGGCGTCCTGCTGTACTTCCCGATGGCCTACCTCGCCGGACTTATGCAGCCGACGGATCAGATGCCCGATATCTTGGCCCGCATTGGGGAGTACACCCCTCTGGGCGCTTTCCGGCAGAGCATGCAGGATGTCTGGGCGGGCGGCGCTCCCAGCCCTCTGTTGCTCGGTGTGATGGCCGCATACGCCGTGGTGATCAGCATCGCCGCGGCCAGGTTCTTCCGCTGGGAGTGAGTGAGGTATGACCGGGCGGCTCGACCGATGGGAGCAGCTCCTGGAGCGCCAGATGGCGGCTGCGCCGTACGTCTTGCTGGCGACCTCCACGGTGCTCTCCCTGCTCACCGACGGCAGGTCGTGGGTCATGCTCGGCCTGGCCGCGCTCGCCGCCGCCTGGATCTGGCTGGTGCCGCGAGGCGCGGTCTACGTGGCCGGGCTGGTGGTGCTGATCGGAGCTCTTTGCACGCAGGGGATGTGGTTCGCGGGCTTCTTCGGCTTCACCGGATACCTCCACTCCTGGCAGTACCTGAAGGGGAAGTGGCGGTTCGCCGCGGTGACCGCCACGGCGGCGATCAGCGTCGCGACCTACAACGGCGGGTTGCCCGATCCCACCCCGTCCGGAATCCTCACCTATCTGTTCTTCACCGGCGCCATCGTGGCCGGGGTCAGCCTGTTCAGCTTCGTCGGTGAGATCACGGCCGAGCGGAGCGCCGAACGCAAGCAGATGGTGACGCAGCTCGAGGCGACCATGAGCGAGAACGCGGGACTGCACGCCCAACTGCTGGTCCAGGCCCGCGAGGCGGGCGTTCTCGACGAACGGCAGCGCATGGCGGCGGAGATCCACGACACGCTCGCCCAGGGGCTGACCGGCATCATCACCCAGCTCCAGGCGGCGCAGCGGACCGAGGACTGGCGGCGTCATGTGGACAACGCGGTACAGCTGGCGCGGGAAAGCCTGGCCGAGGCCCGGCGTTCCGTACACGCGGTGGGACCCGGCCAGCTGGAGGCGGCGCCGCTGCATGAGGCACTGAGGGACGTCGTCACCCAGTGGGGTGAGCTCAACGGGGTACGTGCGGATTTCACCGCCACTGGTACGGTCCGTCCCATGCATCCGGAGGTCGAGGAGACGCTGCTCCGCACCGCGCAGGAGGCCTTGTCCAACGCGGCCAAGCACGCCGGTGCGTCCCGTGTCGGGCTGACCCTGTCGTACATGGAGGACGTGGTCACTCTGGACGTGCGCGACGACGGCGTCGGGTTCGACCCCGAGCGCGTCCGCGACGGCGGCGGCTTCGGCCTGACCTCGATGCGCAAGCGGGTGAGCCGGCTGACGGGCACGCTGGAGATCGAGTCGGAACCCGGTGCCGGCACCGCGATCTCCGCGAGCGTTCCGGCGGTGGCACGTGGCTGAGACCCCGATCCGGCTGCTGATCGTCGACGACCATCCCATCGTCCGGGACGGCATCCGCGGCATGTTCGTCGGAGACCCGGACTTCGAGGTGCTCGGCGAGGCCGGAGACGGCGCCCAGGCCGTTGAACTCGCGCGGGCGCTGAACCCCGACGTGATCCTCATGGACCTCCGCATGCCCAGGATGGACGGCGTCGCGGCCATCAAGGAACTCGTCAGGCTGGGCATCGCGGCCCGCGTCCTCGTCCTCACCACCTACGACACCGACAGAGACGTCCTGCCCGCCATCGAGGCCGGAGCCACCGGCTACCTCCTCAAGGACACCGGCCGCGACGAGCTCATCCGTGCCGTCCGTACGGCGGCGCGGGGCGAAGCCGTGCTGTCCCCGTCGGTCGCCACCCGCCTGCTCGGCCAGGTCCGCGCGCCCGCCGACCCGCTGAGCGCCCGGGAACTGGAGATCCTCCACCTCATCGCCGAGGGCGCCACCAACCGCGAAGCCGCCGCGCGCCTGTTCATCAGCGAGGCCACGGTGAAGAGCCACGTGCTGCACATCTACACGAAGCTCGGCGTCAACGACCGCGCGGCCGCCGTCGCCGTCGCCTTCCGACGCGGCCTGCTCACTTTGGAGAACGGCTGACGGGCTATCCGGGACGCGTGAGGCTCGTGGAGACGGCGGGCGCCGCCGGATCACGTTGAGGATCACTAGACCTGGAAGAAGATCGTCGAGATCTCCTCGTGAACCCCGGCCTGACGACCGTCGAGACGTAGACCTGCGATGATCGCTCGCTCCTGGTCGTTGGTCGCTGTCGCCTGGCGGGCGACATCGGGAGGACCAGAAGGGACGATTGTGGCCAGGTCGCCGGTTTTCGTGAACTTCGGCGCCACATCCGCCGTCTCAACATTGGGCAGTACCGGCTCCAAATACAAGCCCATCAGCTGGGACACATCCGGCAGGACCAAAGACATTTGGATCCAGGCATGCAAGTGGTCGCCTGTGAGCGGCAAAAAGGTCTGCGACTATGAATGGCACTGACATCGGCGGGGTGAGCCCAGGTGCCGGGCCGTACGGCCCGGCCACGACGGGCGGTTTATCGGCACACCCCGGGGAGGTCGCACACCTTCTTCGCCATCTTCTTCGCGTCGCCGGCGAGCGTCTTCCTCAGTAGTGCCCGATCGCGGAGGATTCGGCCATCGCCGCGGTCGGCGAAGTCGGAGTAGAAGAACACGGCGCTTCCCCGTCGCGCCACCGCCCACATCGTGGGGGGCATGGTTTCATCGAGCTTGCCCTTCGTGTAGGCGTGGCCGGTGACGAATACGGCCTCGTCCCCGACCGACAACCGCGTGGCGGAGGACCGGTATGAGCCACGCGAGCAGCGCTTCAGCTCGGCCCGTAGCTTGGCGAGGACCGCCTTGGCCGACGTGGCGTTCCGGTAGAGGACAAGCTGTTCGCCGCTGGAGGAGGGAGCGCTGGTCCCGTGCGTGATGGTACGCATCGCGACCCGGCCGTCGCGGGGCTTCGCTTTCGTGGAGCAGGGGTTGAGTTCGAGCTGGAGGGACGGCTTGTCGCTGATCTCCCACCATTCCTCGTCATCCAACGGCGGAGGGATGACCTTCCTCGCCTTCGCCTCGGTCAGCAGGAACCCCTTGGGGATCTCGGCGGCGCTCGCGTGGGCCACGCCGGTTCCGCCCAGTGCCGATCCGAATACCAATGCCGTCGCTATAACGTGTTTGATCACAACTGTGAGATGCGCGATCTTCCCGACAAGTTCGCTAGGACCGTGATCTTCTCCACATCCCGAACAGGAAGCGGGTCGGGCGGGTGCGGCGCACCACCAGTTCGTACGCGGCGACCGTCAGGGCGAGCGAGGCCGCCACGATCGTGACGTACTTGACCGGCATCGTGGCGTCCCACCGGACGACCCCGTACGCGATGGCGACGAGGATCGGCTGGTGGAGGATGTACAGCGGCAGCACGGCCGCGGCCAGGTAGCCGTACAGCCGCCTGCCGAGGCCGGCCCGCGGCGCCGGAGGCGGCCCTCCGGGGTTGCCCCCAGGTGCGGCCGAAGGAAGCGGGGACTCGGGGTTCCGCGCGGTGCGGCGGCGGTCGAGCAGGCCCAGGATCGCGACCAGGCAGCACCAGCCGGCCGCGCCGTACAGCGCGCGGACCGCGATCGCGAGCGCGGTCATGTCGGTGAAGGGGTTCGCGCCGGGAGCCTCGCCCGCGATCAGGAAGCCCGGCATGCCGATCGCCAGCAGAATCAGGGCGGACACGACGGCCAGGATCGCGTCGCGGCGCATCGCGGTCCGGAACTGTTCGTCGGAGGCGAGCACGAACCCGTACAGGAAGAACAGCAGGTAGGCCCAGCGGCTCCATCCGGCGAACGGTTCCTCCATGCCCGCCAGGGCGGTGATCAGCGCGACGGGGACCGCCGGAAGCGCGAGGATCGCTCCGCGGGTTCGCATGGCGGCGGACAGCCGTTCGCGGATCCGGCGGCCGGGCTCGCGCGGCAGCCAGCGGACCAGCGGGGCGAGCAGGAGCGCGTACGCGAGCAGCATCACCACGAACCACAGATGGCCGGGCTCGAAGTGCTCGCCCTGCACGATGAAGGGGAACTCCGACAGGTCCAGCCGTACGTCGAAGAAGCGTGGCAGGAAGCGCGGATACGACTCCTGGTAGGCGGGATCCGCCCGCAGCCGCAGCCACTGCGGCACCGGTAGAAGGGCGACGGTCGCGAAGATCAGGGGCACGCCGAGCCGCAGCAGCCGTTCCATCGCGAACCCGGCGGGCCCGCGACGGCGGAGGGAGTGCCACGAGCCGAGACCGGCGATGAGGAAGAGCATCGGCATCGCCCACACCACGGCCAGGCCCGCCACGACCGTGGTCGCCTCGGTGGTCTGGGCGTTCTTGACGTAGTAGGCGTTGCGCGTGTCGAACACCAGCGCCGCGTGGAAGAACACCAGCCCGACCACCACGAGCGCGCGGATGGCGTCCAGCTCCGGCCGTCGTGTCTGCGGCGGATCGCGGCGCGCCGTCGTCATCCTGCCTCCGCCGGGTCCGTGACAGCCGGGTAGCCGTCGTGCGTGACAGGGTCAGTTTGCTGCCATTTGCGGCACGCCGCCAGAACTCGGCGAGCATGCCGGGACGCGGGTGCGGATTGATTGTGGCGCGTTCTCACCAACCTTTTCCTGACCGCCGACGTCTCTTACGGGTATGCGATTCGCGATCTATCGGAACACAGCCATGGCCGGGCCCGGTCGTTCCCGGGTGCCGGTTCTCCTTCATCTCGACGGCGGTACGGGCTGCCGGGCGGCGGGGGTGGCGCGTTGCGCGTCCATCTAGGCGTCGCGGCCAGGCGTGCCGGTGTCCCGCTACCGTCCGAGGCCCTCGCCGCGGCCCGCGAGGCCATAACGCGGGCCTTCCCGGTGCCCGCCGAGACCGTCGTCGCGGGCGAATGGCAGTCCGCGCGCGGCGACATCTCGCTGCTTTCCTGGTCCAACGAACCGGAAGACCACGGGCTGCCGGTGACGGTGCACGGCGATGGCCGGGTGGCGGGCGTCACGGGACATCTCAGCAGGCCACCGGACGCCGACACGCTGCTCGCGGCCTCGCGGCTGGGCGAGACGGCCGGCCGTACCGGCGGCTGCTTCTCGGTCCTGCGGGCCGGCGACGACGATCTGGCCGCGGCGACGGGCAGCACGGGAGCCTGCCCGATCTTCTACGCGGAAACTCCGGAGGTCCACGTCGTCGGCACCCGTGCCCTGCTGGTCCACCTGGTCGCGCAGGCCGCCCGGACCGGCTCGGCTCGGCCCGAGATCGTCTGGAACCTGCTGGCGCTTGAGTCGATGGTGCGGATGGGGTACTTCCTCTCCGATGAGACCCCGTTCGAGGGTGTGACGGTGCTGCCGCCCGGCGGCGAGATCAGGATCGCCGGGGGGCGTCGCATCGTCACCGTCGTCCCGCTGCCGGTGGCGCGTCCCATGCCGACATCCAGGCGCGACATCCGCTCCCAGGTCGGCGAGCTGGCCGACGCGCTGCTCTCGTCGGTCGAGCCGCTGCTCGGGACGGCGGAGCCAGTACGGCTCTCGCTCACCGGAGGACGGGACAGCCGGCTGCTCGCCGCTTTGCTGCACGGCGCCGGCATCCCCTTCGTCGCCACGACGAGCGGGAACGACGGCGACCCGGACGTGGAGCTCGCGCGGCGCGTCGCCGCGGCGCTGGGCGTCGAGCATCGCGTCCACCGGCCGAAACGGTCCCCGGACGGCGGGAGCGTCGTCGTCCCGCATCCGCTGGTTCGCGCGCACAACGTCCGGTACGCCTGCGAGGGCATGCTGTCGGCGTACGAGAACGTGCCGGGACAGGCGCGCTTCGATCCGGCGCCGCGCATGTCGGGGCACGGCGGGGAGATCCTGCGCGCCGGGTTCCTGCACAACCAGGAGGACCCCGGCCACAAGGCGGTGAGGCGCCGGATGGAGGGCTTCTACGCGAAGAACGCGGACCTGCTGACCGAGCGGGCCAGGGAGCACACCCGGGCGCTGGCCGCCCCCTGGCTGGCCCGGTGCGACGAGAACCCGGCCGAGGCGCTCGACCACTTCTACGTCACGTATCGCGTCGGGCGGTGGCACGCCGCCTCGCGCGCCTCGCTGCTGCGCACGAGTCGGCCGATCCCGCCGTTCCTGGACAACCGTGTCGTCCGCACCGCGCTCAGCATGGACCCGCTGTGGCGGCGTTCCGAGGATGTCGTCCACCGGGTGATCGACCACTTCGCGCCGGAGCTGCGCGGCATCCCGATCGAGGGCCGGCCGTGGCGTTTCGAGGTGGAGCGTTCCGACCACGGCTTCGTGAACCGGATCCTGCGCCGGCGCGCACGGACCCGGCCTCCCGTCGCCGGCACTGCCGGCACAGCCGGGGGAGCAGGCGGCGGGAAGCCGTGGAACTGGCGGTTGACGCCCTCCGAGGAGCTGGCCGGCCTGCTGCGCGAGGGTGTCGCCGCCGCGGGTGAGGCGCGGGTACGCGAGAGCCTGGCGAGTCTCGTCGAGGGCGACGAACTCGGCCGGTTCCTCGCGATCCTCCCGCGGCGGCGGATGGACGTGGTCTGGAACCTGTACACGGTCGCGACCATGATGGCCGACGGGTTCTCGGACCCCTCGCCTCCGGGGCTCGCGCCGCTGCGGATCCCCCGTCCGGGCTGAGCGCGCCCCGCCGGCCACGACGGTCAGGAGCGGCCGGCGTCGTCCCCGTCGAGTTGGTCGATGAAGGCGAGAACCCGGGCGCTGACCCGCTCCGGGAACTCGCCGTTGAGGGCGTGGGAGGCGTCGGGCCACAGTTCGACCACCCCTCGGGCGAGCAGTCGGCGGGCGCGGTCCGCGGCCCGGCCCGGGTTGTGGATGATGCTACGTCCGGCGATCACGGCGAGGGTCGGCACGTCGACCGCGGCGACCTGTTCATCCGAGGGGTACGTCGGCGGGGGCAGGAAGGAGGTGAACTCGCGCATCCCCGCGGAGATCAGGTCGGCGACCGGCTCGTCGCCGGAGAGGTCGGCTCCGCCGGAGATCCAGCTCAGCAGCCGCAGCCGCCACGACTCGGGGAGCGGCCCCACCGATCCCAGCGAGACGGCGACCGCCTTCCAGGTGATCCGGCCGAACAGGCAGGCGGGGTCGAGCAGGCTCAGGGAGGCGATTTTCTCCGGAGCGTGTCTGGCGAGCTGAAAGGCGGTCCACCCGCCGATCGACACCCCGAGCAGGTGCGTCCGGTCGAGGCCGAGCCCGGTCAGGAGTTCCGCGAGCCAGACGCCCTGGTCGGCCGCGCTCGCGAACGGCTTGCTCTGCACCGAGAGGCCGGGCTCGCCGAGCAGGTCGACCGTGTAGACGGCGCGGCGCGAAGCGGTGAGACCGGCGAGGTTCGGCGCCCACATCGGGGTGGACGCGGTGCGTCCCGGCAGCAGGAGGAGCGGCCTTCCGGCGTCGGCGCCGTCCGCGCCGAAGCGGTAGACGCGCACGGTCCCGAAGCCGGTCGGCACGTCCTGGACCTCGTCGGGCGCCGGAAGGTCGGCCATGGCCCGGTCGTAGTTCCGCCGGTAGCGCGCGTAGGCCGACGCGTCCGGGAAGTGGCCGAGGCGCCGTCGGCGGAACTCGGCTCCGATGTTGGGCCGCACGAGGTCATTCACGTACGGGTCCTCCGTTCCCCGTTGGCAGTACGATCGTATTGTATCGATATCACGATACGGTCGTATTGCAAAAAGAGGGAGGGTAAGCCGTGCCCAAGCAGGTCGACCACGCGGCTCGGCGGGAGGAGATCGCCCAGGCGGCGCTGCGGCTGTGCGCGCGGGACGGCCTGGCCGGAGTGACCATCGGGCAGGTCGCGCAGGAGGCCGGTGTCTCCAAGGGGCTCGTGCAGCACTACTTCGCCGGGAAGGCCGATCTGCTGCGCGCCAGCGCCCACGTCCTGCGAGGAGAGATCGAGCGCCATATTCTCGAGGCCGTTCGGGACGCCCGCGGCCCGGCGGACACGCTGCGGCGCGTGCTGCTCGCGGTCGTCGAGCTGGGCGTGACCGCTCCGATCCCGCTGCTCGCCGGGCACGCGTTCCTGGCCAGGGCCGTCGCCGATCCGGAGATCCGCGACCTCTATCGTGCCGGCGGCGACGCCGTCCATCGCGAGATCGCCGCGCTGCTGGCGGCCTCCGCCCCGGCCCCGGACGTCGACCCCGGCGCGGAGGCGCACGCGCTGCTCGGTCTCGCGCGCGGCCTCTCCGACGGGGTGCTGCTCGGAGACCTCGGCGTGGGTGATGCGGCCGCGATCGTCGACCACCACCTCCGCCGGATCCTGCCGGGGGCCGCGATCGGCTCCGATTCGCCCTCCTGACCGCGGCCTTTCAGGTGACGATCGTCAGGCGTCGTGCGGGCGGGGGCGGCGGAAGCCGTACGTCTCGTGCCGCCGGACGAACCCGAGCGACGCGTACAGTCCGGCCGCGGCGGTGTTCTCGGCGTTGTGGTTGACGGTGACCGCGGTCATGCCGTCCGCCGCCATGCGTCGCATCGCGTACAGCATGGCGGCGCGGGCGAGGCCGCGGCGCTGGAAGTCGCGATGGGTGCCGACCGGCTCGAAGTGCCCGATCCCGTTCCGCTCGTCCGTCCAGTAGACGGTGAACGCGGCGATCCGCCCCTCGGGCGACTCGACGACGATCTCGCGGGCGGGGTCGTAGCCGGGCTTCTCCATGACCGCCGAGCGGTACAGGTCTCCCGTCCAGCTCTCCTCGAACGAGTTGTTGCGGGCCTCGGCGAGCCCGGCGGCGTCGTCCGGGCGGGCACCGCGCACGACGAACCCCGCAGGGAGCCGGGGCTCGGCGATCGGACCGCTCAGATCGCGCTCGTTGACGTGGTCCCAGACGCGGAAGTGGCTGAATCCGAGCCGGGTGAGCAGGTCGGCTCGCACGGTGTCGCAGTCGAAGAGGTCGGTCAGCACGAAGGGCTCGTCCTCGCCCATGAGGCGGCCCGTCGTCTCGTACGCGGTGCGGAGCATGTGTGACTCCGCCGCGGTCCCGCGCAGCGAGGGCGCGGTGAACACGTCGAAGGCCGCCCCGAAGCGCAGGTTGATCGCGAGCCCGGCGACGCCCGCCGCGTTCTCCCAGATGTGGACGAGCTCTCCGACCGGGCGACGCCCGCGGAGGTTCTCGTAGATGCGGTGCGGCAGCTCGCCGATGTGGTCGTATCCGCAGCGGCCCGCCTCGGCGATCCACTCGGCGAAGGTCCGCTGGAGGTGGGGCAGATCCGCGTCTGTGTAGGGACGCACGGTCAGGTCGGCGGCGATGGTCACCCGGTCATCATTCCGGGTGAAGTGCCATCGTTCATCCCATTTTTCCGGGGGCGGACGATCCGCCGACGCACCCGCCGACCCCTCTCGCCGCTCCGGCGCGGCGTAGGGGCTCGTCATGGTGTGCCGCCACGGTCACGCTTTCAGAGCGCAGGACACTCTTGACACCATTGCTTCCAATGGAGAGCATTGCTCTCGAAGTGGAGCGATGCGCTATTCGATGTCTCGATCGGAGAGGTCCATGACCACCCCCAGCTCTTCCCGTGCCCGTCTTGGCGCCGGTTCCCTCGCGGCGGCCGGTGTCCTGTTCCTCCTGTATCCGGTGGTACGTCCGTACTCGGACGAGACGACCCTGGCCGGAGCCCGGGCGATGGCCTCCTCCGCCTGGGTGGCGTCGCACCTGTTCGCCGTGGCGGGGTTCGTCCTGCTCACGCTGGGCCTGCTGGCGTTGCACCTCGTCCTCGACCGGCCCCTCACATTGCCCGCCGTCGTGGTCACGTGGATCGGTGCTGGGCTGACGCTCCCGTACTACGGAGCCGAGGTGTTCGGCCTGAACGTCATCGCCGCCCGCGCCCTCAAGGAGCAGGACGCGTCCCTGCTCTCGCTCGCCGACGACTTCCGGTTCGGCCCCGCGGCGGTCACGATGTTCGGGGCCGGGCTCCTGCTGCTCGGCGTCGGCGTGGTCCTCGCGGCCGTCGCCGTGTGGCGTTCGGGTGTGCTCTCGCGGTGGAGCGCCGTTCCGCTGGCCGTCGGGTTCGCCCTCTTCCTCCCGCAGTTCTTCGGCTCGCCGGCGCTCCGGATCGCGCACGGTGCCCTGATCGCGGTCGGCGCCCTGTGGGTGGCCGTGGAGTTGTGGCGGGCCCGCCGCGCCTGAGCGGGCGCCCGCCCCATCCGGAGACGTCGCGGAGTGACTGCACGGTGCGACGCGGGGCAGGTAGGCGGTCAGGGACAGCGGACCGGTGAGGGGAGACCGTCCATGGCCAGGCAGACCATCGCCGAGCAGTTCGTCGACATCCTCGGCCAGGCGGGCGTACGGCGGATCTACGGTGTCGTCGGGGACAGCCTCAACCCGGTCATCGACGCCATCCGCCGGGCTCCCGGCATGGACTGGGTGCAGGTGCGGCACGAGGAGACGGCCGCCTTCGCGGCGGGCGCCGAGGCGCAGCTCACCGGCGACCTGGCGGCGTGCGCGGGCAGTTGCGGCCCCGGCAACCTGCATCTGATCAACGGCCTGTACGACGCGCACCGCAGCATGGCGCCGGTGGTCGCACTCGCCGCGCAGATCCCCAGCAGCGAGATCGGCACCGCCTATTTCCAGGAGACCCATCCCGATCGGCTGTTCGCCGAATGCAGCCACTACTCGGAGCTGATCTCGCATCCTTCGCAGATGCCGCGGGTGCTGCAGACGGCGATCCAGCACGCGGTGGGCCGGTCGGGCGTCTCGGTGGTCAGCCTGCCCGGCGACATCGCGGCCCGGGAGGCGCCTCAGCGGGCGGCCGAGTTGGCACTGGTCACCCGCCGTCCCACGATCCGTCCGGCCGATGAGGAGATCGACACGCTCGCCGGGATGGTCGACGACGCCCGGCGGGTGACGCTGTTCTGCGGCAGCGGTACGGCGGGCGCCCACGATGAGGTCATGGCCTTCGCCGAACGGGTCAAGGCGCCGGTCGGCCACGCGCTGCGTGGCAAGGAGTGGATCCAGTACGACAATCCGTACGACGTGGGCATGTCAGGGCTGCTCGGCTACGGCGCGGCGTACGACGCCATGCACGAGGCGGACCTGCTGATCCTGCTCGGCACCGATTTTCCGTACAACGCCTTCTTGCCGGATGACGTGCGCATCGTGCAGGTAGACGTGCGGCCGGAGCATCTGGGACGGCGGTCGAAGCTGGACCTGGCGGTGTGGGGCGACGCCCGCGAGACGCTGCGTGCACTGATCCCGCGGGTCTCGGAGAAGACCGACCGCAGGTTCCTGGACCGGATGCTGAAGAAGCACGCGGATGCGCTGACGGGAGTCGTGGACGCCTACACCCGCGACGTGGACAAGCATGTCCCGATCCATCCGGAGTACGTCGCCTCGGTCCTCGATGAGGAGGCCGCCGACGACGCCGTTTTCACCGTGGACACCGGCATGTGCAACGTCTGGGCCGCGCGCTACCTCACCCCGAACGGCCGGCGGCGGGTGATCGGCTCCTTCAGTCACGGCTCGATGGCCAACGCGCTGCCCCAGGCGATCGGCGCGCAGTTCGCCTACCGCGGGCGCCAGGTCGTCTCGGTGTCCGGCGACGGCGGGTTCTCCATGCTCATGGGGGACTTCCTGTCCCTGGTCCAGCACCGGCTCCCCGTGAAGGTGGTGCTGTTCGACAACTCCTCGCTCAGCATGGTCGACCTGGAGATGATGGTCGCGGGCCTTCGGCCGTACGGCACGACCTACCAGCACACCGACTACGCCGCCATCGCCCGCGCGGCGGGGGCGCACGGTCTGCGGGTGGAGGATCCGCAGCGGGTCAGGGACGCGCTGCGTGAGGCGTTCCGCCATGACGGTCCGGCCCTCGTCGATCTCGTCACCGACCCGAACGCCCTCTCCCTGCCGCCGCGCATCACCGGGGAGCAGATCGCGGGGTTCGCGCTCTCGGCGGGAAAGATGGTGCTCGACGGCGGAGTCGGCCGGATGGTCCAGATGGCTCGCGCCAACCTCCGCAACATCCCACGCCCCTGACGGCGACCCTGGCAGTGTCTTTGGCGGCGTCTTTGGCAGTGTCTTTGGCAGCGCCGCGTGCGAGCCGCAGCCCGCTCCGCGCCACGCCGGAGACTGACGACTTTCATAGTCTTGACAATAAAAGTTGTCGGTGACACTGTTGGCCGCATGTTCGAAGTGGCGGTGATCGAGGACCCGGCGGCGGCCGAGGCCTCACTGGATCCGGTGCGCGCCCGGCTGCTCTCCGAGCTGGCCGAACACCGGTCGGCCACGATGCTGGCCGCCCGGGTCGGCCTGCCGCGCCAGAAGGTGAACTACCACCTCAAGGCGCTGGAGAAGCACGGGCTGGTCGAGCTCGTGGAGGAGCGCAGGAAGGGCAACGTCACCGAGCGCGTGCTGCGCGCCACGGCGGCGTCGTACATGATCTCGCCGGTCGCGCTCGCGGGCGTGCAGCCCGACCCATCCCGCTCACCCGACCGGCTGTCGGCACGCTGGCTGCTCGCCCTGGCCGCCCGGATGGTGGGGACGTCGGGGCTCTCATCACGGGCGCGGCGCGGGCGCGTAAGCGGGTCGCGACCTTCGCCCTGGACGGCGAGGTGCGGTTCGCCTCGGCGGCCGACCGCGCCGCGTTCGCGGAGGAGTTGGCGACCGCGGTCACCGCGCTGGTTTCCAAGTATCACGACGAGACGGCCGCGGGCGGACGCGATCACCGGGTGATCGTCGCCGTCCATCCGAGAGTGAAGGCCGCGCCTGGGTCGAAGACCGCGACGACGACCGAGGCAGAAATCAAGACAGAAACAGGGACGAACACAGAGACGAAGGAGTCCTGACATGCCGCACGAGTTCGAGGTACGCGAGGAAATCGCCCTGGAAGCGACTCCCGAGCAGGTGTGGGAGGCGATCGCCACCGGTCCGGGAGTCGACTCCTGGTTCATGGGGCGGAACGAGATCGAGTCCCGCGAAGGTGGCCGGACGCGCCAGGAGATGATGGGCTTCACCAGCGAGGGCACCGTCACCGCCTGGGAGCCCGGGAAGAAGTTCGCGTTCCGGTCCGACGAGAACCCCGACGGCACGTTCATGGCCTTCGAATACCTCATCGAGGGCCGCGACGGGGGCAGCACCGTGCTGCGGTTCGTGCACAGCGGCTTCCTCGGCGATGACTGGGAGGCGGAGTACGACGCCCTCAAGGTGGGCGACCGCATGTACCTGGAGAAGCTGGCCGTCTACCTCAGGCAATTCGTCGGCCGGGTCTCGGCGCACAACGTGTTCGCCGTCGGGCCGCAGGTCCCGGACGCGGAGCGGGTCTGGTCGGCGTTCAAGGACGTGCTCGGCCTGACCGGGGCGCAGGTCGCCGAAGGCGATCCGGTACGGCTCGCCGTGGAGGGCCTCGCCCCGGCCGAGGGCGTCGTCGAGTTCGTCAGGCAGCCCAGCTTCCTGGGCGTGCGCACGGACGAGGGGATCTACATGTTCATCCACGGCCACGAGGGCGCGGTCGTCGTGGAACAGCACGACTTCTCGGGCAGCGTCGACGGGAAGGAACTCGACGCGGCCTGGCAGGCCTGGCTCACCCGGTCTTTCGTCTGACCCCGGTCCGTACCCGCCGTCGGGACGGGGGCCGCCTCCGGCCTGCCGACCGTCAGGGATCCTCGGGACGTCGCAGCGGGTCGGCGGCTTCGCCTGCCACCCGCTCGCCGTCAGCCGACCACCTTGACGTCGTAGAAGCAGAAGTGGTCCCGGATCTGGGCGACATCGGGCTTCGGGTCCGGATATGCCCACACCAGGTCCGTCGCGTCCGGCCGCGACCAGTAGGACGCCTCGCCCTTGAAGGGGCAGTACGTGTGGGTCTCGGACGGGGTCAGGAGATCGGTGCGGACGTCCTCCGGAGGAAGGTAGTAGCGGACGGGCATTCCCGTCTCGCGCAGGAGGAGCGGGCGGCGGCTCTCCGCGAGGAGCACGCCGTCACGCTCGACGCGTACATGCTGGGTGCCCTGCTCGATGGTGATGCGGTGTCCCTCGGACACGGTGCCTCCTGGTTCGCTCGGCGGCGGTTCTTCTCGGTCAGGTACTTCTCGAAAGCATCACTGACAGCATCTCAAGTCGGAACCAGTCCTCATCGGGCGCCCGGTCTGCGAGCCATGGAACGAGGCGGACGGCCGTGCTCGAGTGACTCGGGATGCTGTCCGATCGGAACAGCGTGAGATCCCAGAAATTCGGTGACTCCTCCGCTCCCTGAAGGAGCGGCTTCTCGCTAAGCCGCTTCCGCAGCGTCGCGAAGGACAAGCCCTGCCCTGAGGATGTTGACAGCCGCGTTCACGTCGGCATGCGCGGTATGCCCACACGCCATACAGATGAACTCGGCCTGGGTGACGCGGTTCTCCTTCGCGCAGTGCCCGCAGCGGGCGCACGTGCGAGAAGTGTTGGCGGGGTTCACCGCGATCAGCTCTCGACCGGCGCTTTCAGCCTTGTGCGCGAGGACCGTCAGGAACACCCCCCAACCCGCGTCCAAGATGCTCCGGTTCAACCCGGACTTTTGTGCGACATTCCGACCAGGGGCTTGGATCGTGCCGGCGGCCGAGCGGGTCATGTTCGCGATCCGCAGATCCTCATGCACGATCACGCCGTAGTCACGGACCAACGCGAGCGCGGCCTTGTGCGCGCCATCCAGGCGCTGGCGGCGGACCTTCGCATGCACCACCGCGACACGGGCCACGGCCTTGCGTCGCCGCTTGGAGCCCCGCTTCTTGCGGGCGAGATCCCGCTGTGCCGCCGCAAGACGTCCGGCGGACGCCTGCAGGTGGCGCGGGTTGGCCAGGTGTTCCCCGTCGCTGGTCGTGACCAGCGACGCAACGCCCACATCCAGCCCGACGACCGCGCCGGTCGCAGGCAGAGCTTGCGCGGGCACGTCATCGCAGGACAGGATCACGTACCAGCGGTTGCCTTCCCGCTTGATACCGATCGTCTTCACCCTGCCGAGCACAGGGCGGTGCTGATGCACACGGACATGCCCGACCCCTTGAAAGCGGACGAACGTCGCGGTGGGGTGCTCCGGTTGAGAGTCCCACCGGCAGCCGTCACCGTCCTTCGGCCACTCCACAGTGTCGAACCAGCCCCGCCCCTTGAAGCGGGGGAACCCCGGCTTCTGCCCGGCCTTGACGCGGCGGAAGAACGCGGCGAACGCCTTCTCCAACCGGCGGAGCGTGGCCTGCTGGGAGGAGAACGACCACCGGCCCTGCCCGGCGGGGTCATCGGAGCGGATGTGCTTCAACTCCCCGGACTGGTCGCCGTAGCGCACGGCCACGCCCGCCTTGTGGTAGGCGGTACGGCGGTGCTCCAACGCCGCGTTGTACAACACCCGGTGATCTTCCAAGCACTGCGCGAGCGTCGCGGCCTGCTTGCCGGTGGGGCGCAGCAGGAACTTGTACGACCTACGCACCCCCACCTCCCACGTTCAGTAACGAGAACACCACGCTATCGGCAGCCACCGACAAAATCCGAAGGGAGGGAGCGCGGATTCCCCCGCCGGCTGAAGCAGGCAGTCCCCTCCGCGCGAATCTGATGGAATGTCACGAATCTCATGGTCGGAGAGGCTCGAATTCTTTAGATAAAGCGCCGTCCCGGCCCTGTACGGCGACGGCGAGTTCATCCGCGAGATCGAATCCGTTCGGCACGGGACGGATCATACGAAGATCAGGCGGCGCCTGGGCGGATAGCCGAGAGGAGAATACGGAGTTCGCTGATCCGGAGCAGCCGGCCGGCGAGGGGGTAGAGCACAGTCCCCGTGGCGCCCGCGACGAGCAGGACGACCAGGGAGCCGCTCCACCCCGGTCCGATTGTGGGGGCGAGGACGCGGGTGACCGCGGTGGCGGCGAGGCCTGCGCCGACCGCGGCGATCACCATCCGTGTGTGGGTGGAGAGCAGCCGGTGGCCGTCGACGCGTCCGAGCCGCGCCCTCAGGATGAGCGCCGCCACGACGAGGCCGATCGTGTTGGCGAGGGCGTATCCGGCGGCGAGGCCGACGAGCATGCCGGGATCTGGGGCGAGCGCCGCGGCCGCCCAGGCGGCGACGGCCGTGACGGCGGAGACGAGGACGCCGATCAGCGCCGGGGTGCGGGTGTCCTCCAGTGCGTAGAATCCGCGGATCATGATCTGGTAGCCGCAGAAGGGCACGAGCGCGAGCCCGTACGCCGAGAGGACGGAGCCGGTCAGCCCGACGGCGGACGGCGTCGCGTTCCCATGCGCGAACAGCACGGTGGTGATGTACGGGCCGAGAGTGATCAGCAATGCGGCGATCGGGAGCAGCGCGACGCCGGACAGGCGCAGGCTCTGGGAGAGTTCCGCGGTGACCTGGGCGAGGTCGCGTCGTGCGGCGGCCCGGCTCATCCTGGGCAGCACTCCCGTGATGAGGGACACCGTGATGATGGCGTACGGCAGTTGGAACAGCATGTAGGCGTTGGCGTAGACGCTGACCGCTCCGGCGCCGGCAGTCGAGGCGAGCCGGTTGACGAACAGCAGCGCCGCCTGGCTCGCGGCGACGGAGACGACCGCCCATCCGGCCATGCCCATGATTCGCCGGAGGCCGATGCCGCGGGGGTCGGCCCGCAGCCGAAGCCGGAACCCGGCTCGGCGGCCCGCCCAGGCGAGCAGGATCATCTGTGCGGCCACGCCCGCGCTGGTGCCGATGCACAGCAGGAGCGTCTGCGCCGAGGTCAACTCCTCGATGCGGTGGCCGCCCCCGATGGCGAGGTACGCGATCGCGGTGGCGATGACCACGAGGTTGTTGGCCACCGGCGCCCACATCGGGGCGGCCATGCGGCCGCGGGCGTTAAGTACGGCGGCCAGAGCCGTGCCGGCGCCGTAGAAGAGCACCTGCGGCAGGAAGAACCGGGTGAAAGTGATCGCCAGCCGCCGCTGGTCAGGAGTGAACCCGGGCGCGCACAGGTCCACGATCTGCGGCGCGAACAGCATCGTGACCGCGACTGTGACGCCCAGGCCGTAGACGATCAGCGAGAGCAGCCGCTGCGCGAACACCTCGTCGGTGTGCCGTACGAGAAGGGGGACCAGGACGCCGGCGAGCGCGCCGCCCAGCACCAGGTCGTAGATGGAGTTGGGCAGGGTGTTGGCCATGGTGTGCGCGTCGAGGAGGCGTGATCCGAGGCCGAGCGCCGCGACCAGGGCGAGGGTGCGGCCGAACCCGGTCACCCGGGAGACGAGCGTGGCCAGGGCCATCGCCCGCCCCGCCTTGGCGAGCCGCGGCTGTGGGCGCTCGTCCTGTGGTTCGTCCATCGGCTGTCCCTCCTGCGGCCGACCGGTGCGGCCGGGGTCGGCCAAGAGCAGTAGAGCACGCGGTACCGGAGCGCGCTGAGCGTTTCGCGGTGATTGGTGCAACCTGTCCGCCTCTGGACGGGGTGGCATGATCGACGGATGCGTAAGGCTCAGGCCGCGGACGTGGCGGCCGTCAGACGGTTGGTCCTCGACGCCTACCAGCCGTGGGCGGAGGTCATCGGCAGGCCGCCGATGCCGATGGAGGCGGACTACGAGGCCCTCGTCGCCGAGGGGCGGGTGCACGTGCGGGACGCGCCCGACGGGATCGAGGGGCTCATCGTGCTGATCCCGGAGGACGGCGTGCTGCTCGTCGACAACGTCGCCGTTCGGCCCGACCGGCAGGGCAGGGGAGTCGGCCGGAGCCTGCTGGCCTTCGCCGAGGAGGAGGCGCGGCGGCTCGGGCTCCCCGCGCTGCGCCTCATCACGAACGTCAAGATGACGCCGAACATCGCCCTGTACGCGTCGCTCGGCTACGCGGAGACCGGCCGCGACGAGCTGGACGGCCGCTTCGTCGTGCGGATGCGCAAGGAACTCGCGGACTAGCTAGGGCGCGTAGCGGATTGTGAGCAATCTGCGGGATTCGCCTGGATGGCGAAGCCTGATTCGATATGCCGTCTCGCGTGACGCGAGTCCCCGGCTGCTGGATCATGGCAGGCAGGCGGGCCGGTGCGGCCCACCTGTCGTCCGGTGAGCGCAGGCTCAGAGGCAGCTTGTCCGCTTCAGGGACGTGGACCAGGCCGGGAGTACGTCGGTGATCCGCAGACGGGTTATGGACCAGAGTTCACGCCCTAGCCCCGGCGCGAGCTCCTGGCCGCCCAGGAAGACGTAGGACGTCTTGTCGAAGATGAGGGATTCGTGGCCCCGGTGGTCCACCCGGGTCACGGCGATGCCCGATTTGCCAGTGGCGTCCTTGAGCTCTTCCATCTCGATGCCCGGCAGGGTCGCGGCGATCTCGAAGATGGCCGCCTGCAGCTTGGGCGGGACCGGCGTGCCGAGGAGGCTGACGACGGCGTGCCAGGTCTGGGTCGCGGCGTCCGCGTTGGGGAACATCTCGCTACCGCGTTCGGCCAGCTTGTGCCGGAGCTGCTCCTGGTCGGCCGGCCACCCACGGAGGTCGGCGTAGCTCACGTAGACGTAGGCGCGGCCGGGGCACCGGGTCAGGAGTTCCTTGTACTCGTTGCGGTCCTGGGGGATGGACTTCGACGGCTTGTGCCAGAGGAGTCCTGGGCGGGAGCCGTCGACGGACTCCCAGACCTCGCCATTTATGTGGCGCGGACCGACGTTGCGAACCCCGTTCTCGGCGCGCGTCTTCGCGATCCACTCATAGTGGAAGTACTGGTCGTCGCGGGGTTCCGGCCACGGGGTGGCGGTCGCGGTCGCGGCCTCGGCCGCCAGCCTCAGGACCTCGGCGGCGCTCGCGGGCGCGGAGGGGTTGAACGTCTGAACGGTGATCACTCCTACGGTCATCGCCGCGACCAGGCTGCCTGCGAGCATCAGACGCCGCAGGCCGATCGCCCGGGCCCGGGGCCGCCGCTTCGTGCGGGCTTCGGCCAGCAGGGCGGTACGGGCGGGGGCGAGGCGGTCCGCCGTGGGGTGCGGCTTGTCGGCGAACAGGTCGCGGAGTTCGGTCAGGTCGGTCAGTTCGTTCATGAGGCCTGCTCCATCGTGGGGTCGGTGCTGCCGAGGGCGTTGCGGACGATGGCCCGCGCGCGGTTGAGGCGGGAACGGACTGTTCCGATCGGGATGGACAGGGCGTCGGCGACCTCCTCGTAGGTGAGGTCGGCCCAGGCCACGAGTAAGAGGACGTCGCGGTCGCGGACCTTCAGTGAGGCGAGCGCCCGGGCGAGAGGGCGGCGTACGGCATGCGCGCTCGCCCGCTCAAGAGCTTGTTCCGCGGCGTCGTCGGCGTCGGGAAGCACGCTTATTTTCGAGTACGCCTTATAGCGGTGTAGCTCGGCGCGCTGATGCCGGCGGATGAAGTTGGTTGTGATGCCGTACAACCACGGGAGGGCCTCCGGACGGGCGGTGTCGTAGTCGCGGCGCTGCCTGAACGCGGCGAGGAACGTCTCGGAGACGACGTCGTCGACCGTGTCGTCGCCGAGCCGGCGGGCCACATAACGGTGGATGTGTCCTGCGTGCCTGTCGAACAGCAAGGCGAAATCCTCGGGATCTCGCCACGACCGTTCGATCAGGGCGGCGTCAGACAGGGTCGTACTGAGGGGCATGTGGTCGGGCCTTCCAAAGGAAGTAGTGTCGCCCGTCTTTCACACGAGTCAGGAAACGAGTTCACGGAACGCTGCCCGACCGCCCGGCAGGCTCGGGTGAAGGCGTCCTGGCCCCGGCAAGGTCGTCAGTGGGCCAGCCACGAAAAGCCTGCACCGGGCCCGTCCGGGGCGTCGCGAGCCTGCTCAACGCGCTCGCGCGACTGGCCTTCGCCTACCTGCTCCCCATCGACGCCGCTCCGGTGGCCATGCAGGCGTGCTGGCCGGTCATCGCCGTTCCGCTGCAGGCCAAGAAGATCCACGGACGCGACCCAGGCCATCCGCGCCATCTCCGAATACCAGGTGGTGACCTGGCGCATGAAGGCGCGAAGCGGGTGTGGGCCGGTCGGGGTGCCGCTTACCGGGCTCCGGCGAACGCCAGCCCCGCGGCGGAGGCGATCACCGTGGCGAGCACGACCATGACGAGGATCGTGCCGAGCGGGTTCCGGCGCCGGCTGGGATGCCCGGCGGCTTGGCGGGCCCGCTTCCGCTGGACGGTCACCACCGGCGAGGGCGGCGGGCGGTGTCTCACCACGGGGCGCGCGGGCGGCCTCGGCTGCTCCGGACGCGGAGTGGCCCGCACGGGAGGCGGGGGAGGCGGATCCGGTGTCTCCGTCGGCGAGGGCGGCACGACCGGCGGCGTCGGCGGAGGCGGTGGCGGCGTCTCGGGCGGCGTTTCCTGCGGTGGCTCAGGCGGCGTCGGCTCTGGCGCCGGTTCCGGTGGCGGTGCCGGTGTCGGGGGCGGCGGCTGGGGCGTGGAGCACTGGGAGCCGCAGCCGCAGGGAGAGGTCCCTATCCCGATCCCCAGCCCCAGCTCGATCACGGTGTGCAGCTCGACGCAGATCCCCAGCTCCACCCCGAGCGCCGGTCCGTCCGCGCCGGGGTCGGCCGCTCCCAGGTGTGCTCCGGCGCGGGCGGAGAGTCCGACATCGGCCGCGCCCACGTCGGCCCTGGCCTGGGCGGAGGCCTCGACTCCCGTGTCGGCATCGGTGGAGAGCCCGACATCGGCCCCGCCCACGTCCGCGTGCAGGCGGGTGTCGGCCGCGGACGCGGGGTCGGCGAGGACGGCCGATCCGACGAACGCGGAGCCCGCGAGCACGGAGGCCGCCACCGCCGACGCCGCCAGGGCGTTCGCCGTCGCTCCGGTCGCGTTGCGGACGCCCGCCCGGCCGTGCCGCCCCCTCATCGGCCCTGAGGGGTCAGCGCGGCCCGGGGCGTCTGCGGGATCTCGGTCGTCGGACGTTTTCCTGACTTTTCCGGCTTCTCCGGCGTCTCCGGGATCTGGGGGATCCGCTGGATCTCCTGGGCCGCCGCGCGCAGCGCTTCCGGCTTGACCGCCAGCCCTCCGCTGAACACGTGCGAGATGTCCCAGGCCAGGTACGTGCCGACACCGAGCAGCGCCGCCATCGTCACCAGCGGCACGATGGCCATGCCGCGGGGCCGCGCGCCCGCCAGGAACGGGAAGACGATGACAACGACACCGGTCAGGATCGTCAGAGCCATGACGCCCGCGGGAGGTGTGGTCCTGGCGTCCGCCGCCCGCTGATGCCGGGCGGCCGACAGGTTCGCGAGCGCGTCCAGGACCGCGCTCTTGGCGTCCCGCGCCTCGTCGCCGGTCACGCTGAGGCCCGTGACCTGGGAGCGCAGCCCATTGAGCAGGGCCGAGCCTTCGAGGCTGAGCCGCCCGTCCGCCATGAGCGGCCATTCCTTGTCGAGCACGAAGCCGAGGTAGCCGCGTAGCTGCGCCTGCACGGCCGAAGCGGCCGGAGCGGGCAGCGCCGTGGAGGCCCAGTAGGTCTGCACCGCCGCCTCGCCCTCGGCGTACGTGTTCTGGCGGGCGGCGTCGGCCGTCGTCCACGGCACGATGATCGCGATGGCGAACACCAGCAGGAACAGCGCCGACAGCATCGCTCCCGCGTGGCCGGTGGACGGACCGCCTGGATCCCGGTCGTCAGTGCCCCGGCCGAGCTTCCGGAAGAGGGAGGCGGCCAGGGCCACCGTGCCGATCGCCGAGGCCACGGCGAGTATGCAGACCAGCATGACCATCTCCCATTGCCGTGAATTGACCGAGGGGGGCCCCGGCACATTACCGGTCGCATGTCGTGACATGACTATCACAATGCGTAAGAGATGGAATGCTCTCGCGGGCACAGAGGCGGGAAGGGACCCCAGCAAATGCGCGGCCTCGCGCCGCCGGTTCCGGACCTACGACCCCTGGTCACCATTTCGGTCCGGCGCATAATCCTGAGGGCCGTCCGGTGTCGCCGGTGGGAGCGGTCGATAGCGCGAGCGCGCGTTCGGCTTCGCCGCCGGCTGTGAGGAGCGGTGCGGCCGTGCGCGGAAGCCGTACGGCGAGGCCCGCGAGAGAGCGTGGCAGGATCGAAAGCCGGTCCAAAACTTGATCGAGAACACCCATGCCCCCTTCCTCCGAGGCCTTTATGGACATCCCCCTCACCCTGACCCTCTCG
Source organism: Microtetraspora sp. NBRC 16547 (assembly GCF_030268965.1). Lineage (GTDB taxonomy): Bacteria > Actinomycetota > Actinomycetes > Streptosporangiales > Streptosporangiaceae > Microtetraspora. The sequence goes on from NZ_BSSE01000006.1 coordinate 48,406, forward strand.
TTCGGCATCCTCGTGATGATCATCGCGCTGGCTGTCGCGGCCAGACGACTCCTTGGCGTCAGGTTCGGCGCCATCCGCACCGCTCTGGCCGCTTTCATGGCGTTCTCCCTGGCCGGGCCGCTGCTGTCGCCCGTCATGATGTCGTTCGCGAGCACCGCAGAGAAAGACGACCCCGGGATCGGCCCGCTATGGGTGATGGTTCTCGCGGTCATGTGCGTCGTGCTGATTCCCATGGTCATCCTGGTGGTCGCCGAGGCGCTCGTGCCGCCGGGATCCATCCCCGGACCGATCGAGTTCGCCCGCTCGCTGCGCGGCCGGATCTCCAGGGCCCGCCGTTACTCCCAGATCACCCGCATTGCGTTCCGGCACGGCCTCGGGCCGTACCTGCGGGGGCGCGGTGCCCGTCTCGACGACCGGAGCGGCAGGGTACGGCTCGCGCGGGCACTGCGCGGCGCCCTCGAAGACGGAGGCGTCACGTTCGTGAAGCTCGGCCAGGTGCTGTCCACGCGCCGGGACCTGCTGCCCGCCGAATTCGTCGACGAGCTCGGCAAACTGCAGGACCACGTCGCGCCCGCGCCGTGGGAACAGATCGAGCAGGTCCTCGTCGCCGAACTCGGCGGCCCCGTGGACGAGATCTTCGCCGAGTTCACCCGCCGCCCGTTGGCCGCCGCCTCCATCGCCCAGGCATACACCGCCCGCCTGCACACCGGTGAGAGCGTCGTGGTCAAGGTCCAGCGCCCCGCCATCCGTGTCGTCGTCGCCCAGGACCTCGACATCGTCGCCAGGCTCGCCCACACCCTGGAGACGAGAACCCGCTGGGGCCGCGCGCTCGGCCTGCGCGACCTGGCCGAAGGCTTCGCCGTCGCCATCCGGGAAGAGCTGGACTTCAGGATCGAATCCGGGAACATGGCCGCCGTCGCCGTCGCCGACTCCGGCGGTGGCACCGTCACCTATCCGTCCCCGTACGCCGAGCTGTGCACGGAACGCGTCCTCGTCATGCAGCGCCTGACCGGCGGCCCGCTGTCCGGCGCCACCCGTGAGCAGGGCCCCGAACTGGCTCGTACGCTGCTCGACTGCCTGCTGCGGCAGATCCTGCTCGAAGGCGTCTTCCACGCCGACCCGCATCCCGGCAACATCATGCTGCTCACCGACGGCACGCTCGGCCTCCTCGACTTCGGCTCCGTCGGCCGTCTCGACGCTTCCGTACGCGCCGCACTGCAGCGCTTCCTGATCGCGATGAACCGCCAGGACCCGCTCGGTGTCACCGACGCGCTCTTGGATGTCGTCCCCAGGCCGGAAGAGATCGACGACGCGGCGCTGGAACGGGCGATGGGCCAGTTCATGGCCAGACATCTGGCTCCGGGTACGGGGAGCATGCTGATGTTCACCGACCTGTTCAGGATCGTCACCGAGTACGGTCTGTCCATCCCGCCCGAGGTCGCGGCCGTCTTTCGGGCGCTGGCCACGCTCGAAGGCACCCTCGTCACTCTCGCGCCCGGCTTCAACCTCATCGACGAGGCGCGTACGTTCGCCGGCGACTACCTGGCCGAACAGCTCGACACCACGTCGGTGAAGGACGCGGTCACCCATGAGATCGCCACATTGCTGCCGATGCTGCGGCGGCTGCCCCGGCGTATCGAGCGGATCGCCAGCGCGGCCGAGCACGGCCGCTTCTCCATGAACGTACGCCTGTTGGCGGACGAGCGGGATCGGCGGTTCATCACCGGGTTGCTGCATCAGGTACTGCTCACGGTGCTGGGAGCCACAGCCGGGCTCATGGGCGTCGTCCTGTTGGGGACGGACGGCGGTCCCCGGGTGATTCCGGGAGTCATCAGTCTGTACGAGCTCATCGGGTTCAATCTGCTCGTCATCAGCTCAATCCTGGTGCTGCGCGTTCTCATCGGGGTCTTCCGCCGGGACCGCGCGGCCTGACCGGAGTGGTAACAGGGGCCCCTCGCGTTCCCGCTCGGGGACTCGGGCTCACGTTCGGGCTCACGTTCGGGATTGCGCCGATGCGGATGTCCTCGGGTGGCACATCCGTTGCCGTGATGGACGTGCGAACTCACCGCCCGCCGGGGCAGGCCGCTGTGGGGTAGAGCCACCACGCGGATCCTGGCCGCGCTGCTGATCCTCACGAACACGGTTGGACGCGGGCGAACCTCCCCGGAACGACGAGGTCGACCTCGGGCAAGTGGCCGCGGAGGAGTCCCTGCGTCCGCGTCCCCGCCCGGAGGTTCAGGTCAGCCTGGCCATCGAGCCTGATGTGGTGGTCAACGGAACACACCACGCCGGTACGTGGCAGGGAAGACCGAATGCGCGTGGAGGCTGTAGACCACACCGCGACCTTGGCGGATGTCTGGTTTCGGTTTCCATCACGGCGACATGAACCAACCGATAGCGTGTTCGATGTGAAGCTGGTGGTGCAGGTGGGGCTCTGGCTGGCGCCCGAGCAGGCGGCGGCGCTGGAGGTGACGCAGCGGTGCCTGGCTCATCGCGAAACTCAGCGCACCAGCAACCCGCACGTGATGGTCACCAAGGGCACCAAGGCCGGCCGCCACCGCCTATGCCAGCCACGTCCTGGACGCCTGCGGCGTCCTGCCCCGGATGCTCCGCTCCACCCGCCTGGTCGACCTGGTCAACACCATCGACCCCAAACTCGTCGCGGCGACCTTCGGGGTGGACCCCGAGGGCGTCATGATCTATCTCGCCGACCATGTCCATGAGGGCCGCCTACTCGATCAGAACGAAATAGGATCATGATGCGATCTCCGCTTGCGGGCCGCGTGTTGGCCCCGGCACTGGTGACGTTGATCACTACCGTGTCAATCACCGTCCTCGCTCACGCGGGCTTCACCGGCCACGACACCGACGTCCTGGAAGGCCGCTTCACCTCGGCCTGAAATCCGTACTGAGCGGCCTGGCCGTCCGGTACCCCAACGCCCCGGTCCATCCAGAAAAGCGCCGTTTGGTCGCCCTGCCTGCGATGAGTTCCGGCGCTCCATCGGGTCTCCACTCCGGACGACCTCTACGACCAAGGAGGAGCTTATGGGCAAGGTCATCTACTGGATGAACACCTCGATCGACGGCTACATCGAGGATCCTGACGGTGGCATGAACTTTATGGACCCGGCCGAGGACTTTCAGGAGGCGGCGAACGACCATGTTCGCCGGACCGCGGCGTTCCTGTTCGGGCGGCGGCTGTATGAGGCGATGGAAAAGCCCTGGACGCAGGACCTCGGCAAGGAAGGCGCCCCGGCCGTCGAGCGGGAGTTCGCCCAGTTCTACAAGGAGACGCCGCGGTACGTCTTCTCCGACACCCTCCAGACCGTCCCCGAAGGGGTCACGATCGTCCGTCGTAAGGACGCCGTGTCCGTGGTGACGCGCCTCAAGCAGGAGATCGACGGCACCCTCCAGCTCGGCGGCCCCGAGCTAGCCGTCTCCCTGCTGGACCTGATCGACGAGTTCTGGGTGTACGCACTCCCCGTGATCGTCGGGGGCGGCAAGCCGTACCTGCCCGTGAGAGAAGCACTGCGTCTGCGCCTGGTCGAGCACCGTTCCTTCGCCTCAGGAATCATGTTCCGGCGCTACGTACGACCCTGACCGACCAGGAGCGGACCCCGCGCGGGCGCACCCACGAGGGGCCCAGTGGCCGTACGCCCGTGCGCGAGGCTAGACGAAGTGGCGCCCGCGTCACTGAACCCGTGACCTTTCGGGACCACCTTGCACAGGTTCGCGCGAACATGTGCGCTTTGCCGAACGGCTTGTTGGAGGTGACGATCAGCGAGGCGCGTTCATAGCGACTGGACACCAGCTGGAAGAACACGTTGGCAGCCTCGGGCTCGAACGGGATATAGCCCACCTCGTCCACGATAGGGACGGGGATACGGGCGAGCTTGACCAGCTCCTCCTGCAGCCGGCCCACGGCGTAGGCATCGGCCAGACGGGCGTCCCGCCCAGCCCGGCCAGCAGTGCACACATCCCGGCGAACAGGTCCCCGCCCGCCCGGGAGGGCAGCATGCACGCCATCAGCCAGCGCGAGTAGCCCAAGACCATGACCAGCACCGGCGGGGTCGCGATCTGCCCGGCCCCGACCGGCACCTGCGCCGGCGCAGAGAGACTCCGTCCGGAGGGGTCGTAACGATCACGAGATGTGGGCCAGATCCAGTTTTCACGCGTCGTCGACACAGGGCAGCAAGGTCACGATGTGTTGCTTGAGGAGCTCTAGCGGTTCCACTGACTGGCATGCCCTTGCCAGCACCATCCCGCCCTCCAGCGTCGCGAGTGCCAGTGTCGCCAGCCCTTTCGCGTTCGCGGGCTCGACGCCGTAGGAGACAAGGCCCTGTTCAAGCTCGTCCACCCACGACTCGTACGCCTCTCGGCATGCTTTCGACAGGGCATGTGAGGCCGGCACGGAATCCAGAGTGACAGTGGTGACCGGGAGTCCCTCCGAGAACCCCGACCTCTCCAGATGGGCAGCGAAATGTTCGGACATGCGGCTGATCCATTCCGCTGCCGTACGGCTGTCGCGCCGCGTCTGTCTGATCAACTCGATCGCGTCCCGGGTGGCGGCGTGCACCGCTTCGACTGCGATCTCCTCCTTGCCGCCAGGGAAGAGGAAGTAGGTCGACCCCCGGGGTGCACCGCTCTTCTCGAGGATCTGCGCGAGGCCGGTCCCGTGGTATCCCTGCCGGCACAGGAGAGCCCGCGCGCTCTCAACAATCTTGACCCGTGAGTCGGACTTCGCTCGTGCCATGTGTGTACTATAGCGAACGTCATATATATACCGACCGTCATACTTAGTTAGGAGACCCGGCATGGCAACGGTCTTCGTCACCGGCGGCTCTGGCTTCATCGGAGGCCGCCTCATTTCCCGCCTGGTCAGCGAGGGGCACTCGGTCAAGGCGCTCGCTCGCAGCGATCTGGCCGCGCGGAAGGTGACCACACTCGGAGCGCGCCCTGTGCGGGGGGATCTCGATGATCTGGGCAGCGCGGCGGAGGGCTGTGACTGGGCCTTTCACGCCGCTGCGCAAACCCCAGGAACGGCTGACCGGCAGGCCTTCATCCGCGCCAATGTCGAGGGCACCCGTAATGTCCTGGAAGCAACAAGAAAGGCCGGTGTCAGTCGCTTCATCCACGTCGGAACAGAAGCGGCTCTCCGCGCAGGCGACCCGCTCATCAACGTCGACGAAACCGCGCCCTTACGACCCGATTCGCGTTCGCCGTACGCGGCGACCAAGGCGATGGCGGAGCAACTCGTCCGTGATGCCGGAGGCATCGTCATCAGGCCGTGTCTTGTCTGGGGTCCGGGAGACACCACGGCGCTGCCCCAGTTCATGGCAGCGGTGCGAAGCGGGAAGTTCGCGTGGATCGACCACGGCTCGCGGCTCACTGAGACGACGCACGTCGACAACGTCGTTGAGGGCCTGGTCCGTGGCGCGGAAAAGGGCCGCTCAGGCGAGGCCTACTTTGTCACTGACGGCTCGCCTCTCGTTTTCCGGGAGTTTTTGACTGACCTGCTCGCCACGCAGAACCTCACGCCGCCTGCCCGCTCCATCCCCTACGGCGTGGCTTCGCGGATCACGAGCGTCCTGGAAAGGGTGTGGTTGAGGGGCACGCCCCCGCTGGACTACATGTCACTGTGGCTGACCGGGCTGGAGTGCACCATCGATATAACCAAGGCCCGCGCGGAGCTGGGCTACGCGCCCATCCGTACGCAGGCGGAGGGCTTGGCCGAACTCCGCACCCCCATTGCATGACGACCATCGTTCGGTTCTGTTCACGACCGTCGCCCCTCGGTCGGTCAACCAGAATTCGCCTCGCTGGACACTGGGGCCAACACGTCTCGGCATCGCGGATGAAAAGTGTGCTTTATCGGGAAAATGTTGATATCGGATCGCTGGGATTCGCATCCGACGTGGCCGCCGCATGCGGGGGAGAATGCGTTCGGCGCTGAGATGAGAAAGAATGCGTCCGGTGCGGAGATTCGCTCAGGCGACGACTCCGGGTGGCGCGGTCAAGGCGCCGGCTGTCGAATGGTCATCGATCCTCGCGTGAGCGGATTTCGCTTTGCGAATTCCGAAAGGAAGCCATGCGGAACAGACTTGTCCCGTCCAACCCTGTCGGCCGCGTCGGCTTCGTCGCCATTGGGGTGGCCGTGCTCCTCGCCGGTTGCGACTCCGGCAGAGCGCCGACGCAGCATGTCGGCACCGTATCGAGTGGCCTCCCGTTGACCCCCATCCCATCCCCTGCGTCCCCCGCCCCATCCCAGGCATTTCCCAGCCCATCTCAGGTCTCCCCGAGTCGGCCTGTGGCATCCAAGAGGACCAACCTTGCGGCGTGTGCCGACGCGGACTGCGAAGTAGAGGTCCGGCCGGGTGACCGGCTGAAGATCAACAGTCGATTCGGTGTCGATGCGATCACCGTCAATTCCGTGAGTACCGAAGAGGTCAGACTGCGAATCGAAGGCACATCGGGCGGGTTGGACGTCGAAGGGGAGAACACCAGTGTCCAAGGGTCCTGCACCAACGGGCGCTGTCGTGATGAGGGAGAAATGTCGCTGACCACGGACATGCCAGGCCGCATCAACAAAGTCCGGTTGCGTCTGGTGAAATCGGACTTCTCGCATGCCGTTCTGATGCTCACGCCGGCATAGATGCCAAAGGAAGGCGAGGCGCAGTTGGCCTTGGTTTCGCCGCGCGAGGCCTGCTTCGTGTTGCCGACATCGACGCAGCTACTCCCCAGTGGTCACCAACCGCTCGATATCGGCACAGAGGGGAGGCGCGGATGGCATGCTAGACGGACGGCGATCATAAGGAGACCAGCGGTGACCCACCCTCTCGGCACGCCGCCCGCGCCCCAGCGGACCCCTCTCGGCGCAGAGGAGAAGGTCCGGGCCGAAGCGGGCTTCGTTCCCCTCGTCGCCGAGCACCTCGCCGCCAGTGGTCGGTTCAGGGTGAGCGCCGACACCCCGGAGCTGGTGGAGCTGTTCCAGAGGGTCGCTCGCAGGGTGGGTGACATGCTGCAGCGGCCTGTGGTCAGCTATGCCAATGGCAGGTACATGGTGATCACCTTCGGCCAGGAGGAGGCCTCGTCCGTGGCCGTTGTCACTCAGTCGGATCGCTAGGCTCACGTGACTGGTACCGGTCACACCGCGGCGTGCGAGACAGGCAGCCCAAGCAACGAGCGCTTGACTTCGATCCAGGCCCGGAGTTCATCTGCCAGGACTGTGGAGGAGATAGAGCGTAGGCAGGGCTGGATGGCGTGAATCTGGTTGCGCAGGCGGCGGGATAACCGAACGTCGGCTGGATCGAGAGGCCGATCGGTGCAAAGGCGTGCGCCATTTGTCAGGGTCGTCGTCGCCGCAAGCCAACGCTCTACCGCCGCATCCATCGTCGGTAACTTGTCCGCCACGCTTAAGTCCCGGACCTCGGCGAGTGCAATGATCAAGTTCACGGCTGCCTCGTCCGCGGCGTCGACACCTCGTTCTGCCGCATGGTGGTCGAGGACGATGCGGAGTCGCCGCCATCGTGCGTTCTCTGCGGGAGTTCCTCCAGTACGCTGTGCGACCACGCTTCGAAGACAGGCCCACCAATCCGTTCTCTGGGGTTCCTTGGGTTCGCGCTTGTCCAGCCAGGTGACCAGTTCGGGTTCGGACAGGGTCAGCACGTGGTCGGCGTAGCCCCTGAATGCCTGCTCACGTCCTTGGAAGGACCGCCACGCATACCGGCCTCCTGGCCCGAGCATCTTGAGCACCGTTCCGGGCGGTTCATCCCACTCGTCAGGGTCCGACACCGCGATGAGCCCCATCTTCGATGTGGGCTCCCAGTAATCGACACAGCCCTCGTTGTAGGAGGGGCGCTCCTGCAGCGTGAACCCGCGCGCCTGTACGGCATCGTGCAGTTCACCGAAGTCGAGCCGAGGCCGGAAACCGCCATAGCGGTCCACGAGGGCGGCCTCGACCTCGTCACCACTGGTAAGCCAGGGCAGCCGGTGGGTCTGGGCTCCGAAGTAGATGACCGCCCACTTGTCCTGTGGGCGGTCCCGCCACCAGCCGAACTCGACCAGACCGAAGTCGGAAATCATCCCCGACGGCGCCTCGAACGTGTGGTCGCGCCCGAGCACCTCCTCGACGTCTGCCAGTTCGCTGGTGTGGTCAACGCCCAGCACTGTGCCGGTGATCATCAGATCGGCAAAGAAGTCCAGGTCACCCACCGATTCATTGTCCGCCGCGAGTCCCACGGACGCATCCGAATATCGGCGAGCCAGCACATTTGCCTCGACAGCGCCTCGCACTATCTCGCCCGGCGAACGATCAAGGGTGATTACCCGGCGAGTGTCCATCTCGCCGGGCAACTACCCCCGCCAGCGCAGCGTGGATGTTGGCCGGAAGCATGAGCATGAACAGCAGCGCCAGGCAGATCCCGGCTGCTCGCCGGGTGGTCGGGAGCACGAGGCCCATAGCGCCGGCCAGCGGGAGCGCCCAGTCCCATAGGGAACCCCGGCCCGGGATATCGCGGCCGCAGTCGCGATGCCACAAGACCATGAGCGGCCCCAAGGTGTGGTTTGCCTCACCTTTTTCTGGGATGTCCTGGTCATGTCGTCGAGCCGTACCGCTCTCTACGGTTGACGCATGACCACTCCCTGGGACCGGATCCGCGGCCACTGGTCGACGCGGACCTGGCTCCGTACCATCCACGTGACGGCGGGCGTCCCGATCGCGCTCATCTCGATGGCAGCGATCTTGGGGCTGGTCGCGCTGTCGATCGTCCTGGTGTGGACGGTCGTCGTCCCCTTGGTCGCGCTGCTGATCCTCACCCGGATCGTTCCGCTGCTCACCTGGCTGCAGCGCTCCCGGTTTGCCGCCTTCCTCGACCAGGGCATCCCCCCGCTACCGCGTCTCCCTCGGGACGAGAGCCCGCTCAGACGACTTTTCCTGCAGGCGCGATCGGGCAGGCTGTGGCGGCAGATCGCCTATCACCTGGCGATCGGGCCGCTGATCGGCGCGGTGGGCTTCCTCGGCGGGGTCGTGGCGTGGTCGGCGTGCCTGGTCGCAGCCATCATCACCGTGCAACTCCTGATGGCAGGAGGCGGCTGGACCACCGCCCTGCCCGCAGCGGGCGCGCTCGCGCTGTTCGTGGTGGTGCCCTGGCTGCTTCAAGGGATCAGCGCGCTCGACACGGTCGCGGCGCGGGCGCTGCTCGGTCCCAGCGTGAAGGACGAGCTGGTCAGGCGGGTGGAGACGCTGCGGGAGAGCCGGGCCGAGGTGGTCGAGGCCGCCGACGCGGAACGCCGCCGGATCGAACGCGACCTGCACGACGGCACGCAGCAGCGGCTCGTGTCGCTCGCCCTCAACCTCGGCATGGCCCGCACCGCCTTCACCGACCTGCCCGAGCCCGCTCGCCAGGTGATCGTGCGCTCGCACGAGGAGGCCAAGCAGGCGTTGAAGGAACTGCGCGACGTCGTGCAGGGGTTGCACCCGGCCGTGCTCAACGACCAGGGCCTGGACGCGGCGTTGTCCGGCCTCGCGGCGCGCGCCCCCTTCCCCGTACGGCTCAGCGTCGACGTGCCGGAACGCGCCTCTCCCGTGATCGAGGCGGTGGCGTTCTTCGTCGTCTCCGAAGCACTCACCAACATCGCCAAGCACGCGCGGGCCTCCGGGGCCGAGGTCTCCGTGCGCCGCGACGGCGATGTGCTCCGCCTCGTCATACGCGACGACGGCCGTGGGGGCGCCGACCCCTCCAAGGGGTCGGGCCTGAGCGGCCTCGCGCAGCGGACCGGATCGGTGGACGGGACCCTGCGCATCGAGAGCCCGAGCGGCGGTCCGACGACGATAGAGGTGGAACTGCCGTGCGCGTAGTACTCGCCGAGGACTCCATCCTCCTCCGGGAGGGCCTGGTCTGGGTCCTCGGGTCCGCCGGCATCGAGGTCGTGGCCGCGGTGGCCGACGCCGAAGGGCTGCTGCGGGCGGTCGACGAACACGAGCCCGAGCTCGTCGTCACCGATGTGCGGATGCCGCCGTCGCACACCGACGAGGGCCTGCGCGCGGCGCTGCTGCTGCGGCACCGGCAGCCGGAGCTGCCGATCCTCGTGCTCTCGCAGTACGTCGAGGAACGCTACGCGACCCGGTTGTTGTCGATGGCGACGTCCGGCATCGGATATCTGCTCAAGGATCGGGTGGCCGACGTCGCCGAGTTTCTGGACTCGCTGCGGCGGGTCGCCGCGGGCGGCACGGCGCTGGATCCCGAGGTGGTCGCCCAGCTGCTGCTGCGCCGGCACAGCGATCCGCTGGACCTGCTGACCCGCAGGGAGTACGAGGTGCTCGCGCTGATCGCGGAGGGGCGGTCCAACGCCGGCATCGCCGAGGCCCTCGTGGTCTCCGAGAGCGCGGTCGGCAAGCACATCAACAACATCTTCGCCAAGCTCGGGCTCTCCGGCGCCGAGAAGGATCACCGGCGGGTGCTGGCCGTACTGCGATTCCTGAAGATCTGAGAGGCGACATGATGCGAAGAGCGGTGCGGACCAGGTGGATCGCCGCCGGCGCGGCGCTGACCGTGTCCGCGGTGGTGGCGATGGCGTTGGCGGCGTGGTCGGAGATCCGCGTTCCCCACAGCTACGACTTCTCCTTCCCCGGCTCCTACCAGTCGTCGGTCCTCGATCAGAAGGGGACCGAGACGAGGACCATGACGTACGCCGTCACCACGCCCCAGATCATCGTGGACGTGCGGGGAACGGTCGGCGTGCGGGTCGCTCCTGGCGTCCCCGGACGCCTCTCCGTCAAGCGGGAGACCACCTGGCGCGGCGGGCCGCCCTCGATGAGCGAGACCTGGGAGCACGGGAAGACGCTGCGCGCCGAGGTGAGCTGTCCGAGGGACCTGGGGCGGACGGACCCCGACTGCCGCACCGACTACACCCTGAGCGTGCCGCCCGGCGTCGACGTGCTGGTGACGACACCCGACTGGACCATGCCGTGCCCGCCAGCCGCGGCCGAGGTGACCTGCGGCCCCGCGTCACGCGACCCGCGCCCGGCATCCTGAGCCGTCCATCCATCTGGCCGAGATCGGCTGATCCGAGGGCTGCGACCAGCGTCGTACGGCGCTGATCGGCGGTCGGGCCTGAGACGGGGCGCGCCTGAACGAGTTCGCCCAGTTCATGGTCGAGATCGAGGGGCAGATCCGCTGACCACAGGCATCCGACGCGCCGTCTGGTCAGGGGCCTCGACCCGGCGGCGCGCCCCTCACCCGCCACCGGCGGATCCATCACCTTCCGGCGTCGATGGCGGCGGAAGGCGCGTTCACTGCGAGGCGCACCGGCTGCCGAAGACCTCAAGTCAGGCGGGTACTTCCGCCGTCACCAGGAACAACAGGGCCGTGGCAAGGAAGGGGCCGGAGGCTAACGTCTCGATCCATTGGGCGGCATCGCCGTCGAGATAGCCGGCGTCACAGTGCGTTGCGCAGCGCCTGGACGATGCCGGCGAGCTGGGGGTCGGCGCCTGTGGCGTCGAACTCGGAGGCGAGCGCCTCGGCGTAGGTGCCGCGTGCTGCGTTGTAGCGCTCGCGGCCCTCGCCGGTGATGACTGCGTAGACACCTCTCCCGTCGGCAAGGCAGACGTCTCGGTACGCGAAGCCGACCGCGTCGAGCCGACCGACCAGGCGGGTCACCGAGCTCTGGTTGAGCCCGATTCGGTCGGCCAGCTCTTGCATACGCAGTTCGCCGTCGTCGGCCTGGGCAAGGTCCGCCAGCGCGCGGTATTCGGAGAGTCCGATGCCGTGTGCGCGCTGGAGGCTCTGGGTCAGCCTGCGTTCCACCCGTGCGTGCAGGGCCAGAACCTTGCTCCAGACGGCCTGGTCGGAGGAGGCGGACGGGGCGTCAGCGCTCAAGTTTGTCTGCGCCATGGTTCGAGTAGTCCTCCCGCAGTCGGTGCGCTTGACAACAAGATACATGTACATGCAAGCTCTTGCTCGCCACCCCTTCTCAGCTCGAGGCGAAGCATGGCTATTTATATGCATGTACAAGCAATCTTTGGAGGCTCTTCATGTCCGCCAACCCGACGCCTGCCGACTCGACGTCCGACTCAACGTCCAACTCGACGTCCAACTCGACGTCCAAAGGCTGGGCCTGGCTGCTCTTCTCGTCCCTGTTCGAGATCACGTTCGCGCTCAGCACCAATGCCACCGACGGATTCACCCAGCTGTGGCCGTCCCTGCTGACCGCCGCCGCGGCCTCGTGCGGCATCTTCACCCTGTCTCAGGCACTCAAGACGATTGACGTGGGCGTCGGTTACACCGTCTGGTCCGGCATCGGCGCTGTCGGAACGGTCGTCTTCGGCACGATCATCTACGACGAGCCCATGACCGTCTGGAAGGTCGTCGCTTTCATCCTCATCATCGGCGGCGTTCTCGGCCTCCGAATCTCCGACAACGTCGCGGCCAAGAAGGCCGCGGTCGCCTGACCTTCCCACCTGCCTCGGCTCAGCCATCCCGCGCAGAAAGTTCACCGTCATGACCTGGGTCTACCTCGGCGTCGCCATCCTCTTCGAAATCGCCTTCGCCCTCGGCACCAACGCCACCAAGGGCTTCACCCGCCTGGTGCCGTCCGTCCTCACGCTGCTCGCTGCGGCGGGCGGCATCTACATGCTCTCGCTCGCCCTCCGCCAACTGGACGTCAGCGTCGGCTACACCATCTGGACCGGCATCGGCGGCGTCGGAACGGTCGTGCTCGGCGCGATCCTCTTCAAGGAACGGATCACCGCCGCGCGGCTGATCTCCTTCGCTTGCATCATCGGCGGCGCCATCCTGCTCCGCCTGACCGCGGTCTGAGCCGGGAGCGCACGTTGCGCGTCTCCACGATCCCCCACTACCAGTTGGCCGTACACGTCCAGGACGCCGTCCGCATCAGCCGCGGGCGCGTCGCCCGAGGCGGGATCCCCTTCGTCGGCGTGGTCGTCAACGACGGGCGCGTCCTCGGCACCGGCCATACGCGCGCTGGAGCAGGCCGCCACCGAGACGGCCTGCTCACGCTGACCGACCTGGGCTATGAGAACCTCAGCCCGGCCATCCGCACCCCGGTCAAGAAGCCCAAGAACGCCGAACTCACCGAGCAGAAGGCGTACAACCAGGTCATCCGCGGTGTGCATGCCGTCGCCGAACGCGCGAACTCGCTGCTTAAAACGACCTTCAAGGCGCTGCGGCGGGTCAGCCGCGGCCCGTGGCGGATCGGCGCGATCGTGGCAGCCGCGCACGTCATCCTCCGCCTCGAACACGGCAGATACCTGACCGAAGATCACAATCCGTCATGATCCGTTACGCGGAAAGGCTCATCGCTGGGTGCTGAACGAGGTGCTTGGGTGCCCGTCTGCTGGTGACCTACGGAGGAGTCTGACGTCCGAGGTTCAATCGGACACCAAGTCGGGTCATCCGTAGGGCTGCTTGGGGTTGTTAACGCCCGTGTGATCGGGTTCAAACCACTAACGCCACGCTAACGAACGATCAAGGGCCTGATCGCTGTCTTCAGCAATCAGGCCCTTAACCTGCATCTATCGGGTCGGGATGGCGGGATTTGAACCCACGGCCTCTTCGTCCCGAACCCTGGCATGGAGACCAGTGGAAAGTGTTGGGTGGGCCGGTGCGGATCGCATCATGTGATCGCACAGGTTCTGTGCGGCGAATGCCATGCCCCCGAGGTGAAGACCGCGATTGAGGTCGTGGGGTTTCGTGTAGCGCGGTGCGCAGTTGGGACTGTGCGCAGGCCGGCCCCGCCCGTCCCTCGATGATGAGAGCGCCACCCCTCCCCGTGTCGATCAGCTCACGCGGTGCGGGCGAGGGACCTGGGCGAATGTGGACAGCCTGAACCACCGGGGCACGGCGCGACGTAGCGCCTCCGGGCCGTGTACCTCGACAGCCCCGGAGCGGAGGGCGTCGGACCAGGTGAGATCGCCACGCCAGATCTCGGTCATCCGCCGCAGGCCCACGATCACCTTCACCGTCAGCGGATAGCCGGGATCGTCGTCGCATACGTCGACGTCGCCGCGGGTGATAACCAGCCACCAGTCGCGGGTGTGCGCTGCCACATCGGTGAAGCTGAACTGCACCACCGTGCGCTGTTCAGGGATGACGTCGTGGTCGACGTTGCGGTGCATGTCCCACAGCAGCAATTGCGGGTCGAGGTCCTCGTCACCCAGCTCCGGGATCCAGCGGATGCCCCAAGCGCCCAGTGCTTCGACCACCGGCTGCAGCTCATGCCCGGCCGCAGTGAGCTGGTACCGCACCCGGTTGCCGTCGGGACGGCGCTCCAGGACGCCCGCGCGCTCCAGCCGGTTTAGTCGCCTGGACAGCAGGGAGGGGGACATCCTCGGCACCCCGCGGCGCAGCTCGTTGAAGTACCGGCTTCCGGTGACCAGTTCCCGGATGATGAGCAGCGTCCAGCGCTCGTCGAGCAGCTCCATCGCCTTTGCAACAGGGCAGAATTGTCCATACGAGGATCCCACGCCGTCAGGGTAACCCCGAGACGAAATCACCAGGTGGTACACATCTAGTACTAGAGGCGGGTGCCTGGCGTTTTTAACGTCGAGCCATGACTCTTACAGTGAACCCGACCGAGCACGACGCCGACGTCGTCGCGCTGGCCGCCAAGGTCGGCCTGAGGTGCGCGCCGAGCGAGGCGGAACACGACCTGCACGCTACCTTCGTCGCCGAGGGCTACCAGGCGATGAAGGATTACGGTTACCTGCGGCTGGCCGTACCCACGGAGTTCGGCGGCCTGGGGGCCGCACTGCGTCAAGTCGTGCTGGCTGAGGGCGAGCTCGCCCGGCATGCCGGGTCGGCCGCGCTGGCCGCGGCCATGCACCTTTACATGACTCTGGTCCAGTGCTGGCGGCACCGTCGAGGCGCGCCGGACGCCGAGGGCGCGCTGCGCCGAGTTGCCACGGACGGGCTGATCATGGCTACCAGCGGCGGATCGGACTGGGTGTGCCCAACGACGACGGCCGTCGAGGTCGACGGTGGGTTCCGGTTCACCGGACGGAAGACGTTCTGCTCACAGGCGCCGGTCGCGACTGTCATCTCGACCTCGGCAGTGCTCGGGGAACCCGGACCCGACGCCGAGGTGCTGCACGCGGGGGTACCGCTGTCCAGCCCCGGCGTGTCGCTGGTCGAGACCTGGGACACCCTCGGGATGCGTGGCACTGCCAGCCATGACCTGGTGTTCGACGACGTGTTCGTCCCGGCCGACAAGATCCTCGGTCGCCGGCCGTACGGGAAGCTCGCGGGGCCGCTGCTGGTCGCCGCCATTCACTTCGCGCCCGTCGTGAGCGCGGTCTATCTGGGCATTGCTCAGGGGGCGTACGACGAGGCGCTCCGCGTCCTCGGCGCGCGTGCCGGAGACCCTGCTCCGGCGGCGGTACGTCAGCTGGGGGAGATAGCCGCCCGCCTGCGGGTGGCCTGGTGGGCGCTGATCGCCGCTGTCGAGGAAGTCGGTGACGACCCGCCGGCGGACGAGCCGACCTTGATCACGCTGATGGTGGCCAAGCGGCACGCCGTGTGTGAGGCGAAGGCCATCGTCGACCTCGCTCTCGATGTCGTGGGAGGTGCGGCCTTCTTCCGGAGCTCCTCGTTGGAACGGGCATATCGGGACGTCCGCGGAGGCTCGTTCCACCCCATCACCCCCGAGGCGACCTTGGCTCTGGTCGGAACCGCCGCGCTGGCCAATGCGGAGCGCCTCTGACCTGGATGGGCGTTAACCCTTGAAATGAAGCTTGAGATCTTCGAGCAGGAAGCCCGAAAGTGGCAGCCATGGGTTCAACGCGTTCAGCGTGTAAGCACTGGTGCGCAGACCGTCTGGAATGGCTCGGGCAAGCCATAGTCGCGCCACTCCTGCGGAGTAAGGGATCGGCCTGCCACCCTGCATGCGGAAGAAAATAGATCACGATCGGCAGAAGGCGGGGTGCTCCACAACCGCACCGTCTGGTCGTTGCTGGCTGTGGCGAGGGCGTGGCCGTCGGGGCTGAGGGCCAAGGCGTTCACGTAATCGGTGTGGCCGGTGAGTGGGGTGCCGGTTGGGCGGTGGGTGGTGACGTCCCATAGCCGCACGGTTTTATCGTCGGGGGTAGGCAAGGATAAGGGCATCATTATTACCAAGGCCGCCGGAAAGTGAACAGCATGAACGGGTTGGGAAATATAAACTCCATATTGGCCCTCTTCGGGGAGATGCGTACGACTGACGTGCTCGTCCCCGGATATATCGATCATGACGACGAGCCGCCGAGTTTCCATCCATGGACGGTCACAGCGTATTTCGCGCTTGAGAACGCAATGGTCAGGATGGATTCCGTCCAGAACTACAGTCAGCTCAAGCTGAGTGTGGTCGATGAAATGGCTGTCCCCGACGAAATTCTGCGCGAAGAGGAGCAGTTCGCGGTGGCATCCTACTCTCATCTCTTCTTCGCGGACGCGTACGAATCGTTCAGGTGTACGCAGGTCAGATATGTCGAGGATGAATCTTCGGATGCAAGCCAGGCTATCGTGCAATGCATTGAATTCGTATTTGAGGATAATTGGCCCGTCTTTGTTGATCCTGAATGGCATTTCGGTGTCAGGCTAGAGGGTGCCGGCGGCCTTGATCGTTGGCTTGAATCGAACTCGCCGCAGAACTCTCGGTTGGTTACCTGGTGTCCATCGTGACGCCTTCGAGATCCTGCGGCACGCAGGCGACGGGGCCTGATCTCTTCCCACCGCCCCTACTGCCCCGCCGCGATTCCCGGCGGTTCGGCGCCTTGCCGGTGCGCGCCGAATGTCACGCTTCTGCTGGCAGGTGAGCGTGGTTTGGGGGCGGCGCGGTCTGGGCGGGGACGCGTAGCACGAACCGGGCGCCGCGGGGGCTGTCTTCGAGGGTGAGGGTGCCGCCGTGGGTTTCGGCGATCTGCCGGGCGATCGGCAGGCCCAGGCCGGTGCCGCCGGCGTCTCTTTGGCGGGAGGCCTCCAGGCGGGCGAACCGCTGGAAGACGATCTCCCTTTGGTCGGGGGCGACGCCCTCGCCGTCGTCGCACACCTCCAGCACCGCAGTGCCCGCCTGGAGCGTGAGGGTGACCGTGATGGTGGTGTCGGCGTGGCGTTCGGCGTTGTCCAGCAGGTTGTTCAGCAATCGGGTCAGGCCGATCCGCTCCCCGTTGATCACCACGCCGGGGGCGAGGTGGCGGAGCACCGCGACCCTGCGCGGCCGCCGGTCCAGCTCGCACGGCACGAGGTCGGTCAGGTTGACGGGGGCGAGGCAGCCGCAGATCCCGGCGTCCAGCCGGGCGATCTGCAGCAGGTCGGTGACCAGGTCCTGCAGGTGTTCAACGCTGTCCAGGAGAGCCCCGCCGTCTGGGGCCAGTTCGTCTCTTCGGGGTACATGAGCCCTTCCTCGACCTGTGCGCGCATGGCGGTCAGCGGGCTGCGCAGGTCGTGGGAGGCGTCGGAGGCGAAGCGGAGATGCTGCTCGACCGCGGACTGGGCGCGGTCCAGGGTCCTGTTCGCGGTCTCGGCCAGATCCCGCAGTTCGTCGCGGTACTTCGGTACCGGAACCCGGTGTCCCAGATCGCTCGCGGTGATCTGGGCGAGTTTGCCGCTGATCGCGCTGACCGGCGCGAGGGTCTTGCCGACGATCCGGCGGGTGCCCACCGCGGTCGCGCCGACCAGCAGGAGCCAGCCGGCGGCGAGCGGGACCAGCAGCCGAGGGCCCACGTACCAGGGGACATCGGCAACGGCCATGTTGAGCCGCCAGACACTGTTGGCCCGGTGGAAGGGATACTCGACCGCGATCTTGCACTGGTCGGGGAACACGGGTCCGCCGCACCGTCTCTCGGTCGCGTAACCGTCGACATCGGGTTGCAGGTTCGTCATCGATGGCTTGCCCGCCATGTCCGGGGTGGTGCCGACCATCGTTCCTACCGGGTTGAACACCTGCATCGATGCGTTGTACCTGCCCGGCGCCAGGTGGGGGGCCGCGCCGCTGTGGCGTATCTGCTTGACGACGTTCATAGCGTGGGCGACGAGTTGCTTGGTCCGGTGCTCGGCGGCGGCTTGCTGTGCCACGACCAGGACGAGCACCGCGACGGCCGTGCAGAGCAGCGCCATGACCGCGCTCGCCACCATGGTCAAGCGGGTCCGGATGGAGCACTCATGCCACACGCTCACCTTGATCAATACCCCATTCCGGCCAGACGCACGGCCCTACACTCATAAAACGAGACTCACCGCCAAAGGCACGCAAGCATCACTGAAAGCGCATGTAACGCCTATGTCATGGCGAAGGAGGCTCACGAGGCGAAGTTGCCAGAGAGTGAAGGGCGCCCCTACCAGCGGCAGGCGGACCGGTAGGGCGGATCCTCCTCCGGCGAGGCCGGCGGCGTTTCCGCCTCGGGCGTCGGGAGGCTGGCGCGGTGCCGGATCATCGTGCTGGGTTATCTGCGGTTTTCCCCCGGGACGAGGGGTTTGAGCAACAACGGAACGGCCAGTGGCGGTAGCTATTAGGCGTGTTTCGTCTGATTGGCCTACAGGCTCTTCGGTGGGCTGATCGGCCTACGCGCGTCCGGTGGTAAGGCGGCCGTCGCCGAGGGCGACCGTCACGGGCGGCCCGGCGAGGACGGGCCGCCCGGCCGGTCGTCCGTCGCGCGGACGGCGACGGCCGCGATGTCGTCGTCGAGTCGGCCGTGGCTGTAGTGGACCAGGTCCCTGTGCAGCTGCTCGAGCAGCCGGGAAGGGGAGTCCGCGTTCCACTGGCCCGCGCGCTGCGTCAGCGGGAAGAACGCGCCGGTGCGGTCGCGGGTCTCGGTGACGCCGTCGGTGTACAGCAGCAGTTGGTCGCCGGCGGCGAAGGGAAGGGGGTCGATGTGATACTCCTGCCCGAGCAGGGCGCCCATGTTGATGGGCGGCGAGGGAGCCGTGGGAGTGACCTCGCGGACCGCTCCCGCGCGGAGCAGCAGCGGCGAGGGGTGGCCGCAGTTGACGATTTCGACCACCGATCCGTCGTCGGGGAACTCGGCGAGCAGGGCCGTGGCGAAGTACTCCAGGTCGTCGCCGGACACCAGCGTGACGTAGCGGTTCATGCTCACGTCCAGTCGGCGGGCCAGCCGCGCCAGGTCCGGCTCGTCGTACGCGGCCTCCCGGAAGCATCCGACGATCGCCGAGGCCATGCCGACCGCGGGGAGTCCATTGCCGCGAACGTCTCCGATGATCAGGCGGACGCCGTGGGGCGTCTCCAGCGCTTCGTAGAAGTCACCGCCGACACGGGCCTGGGCCGCGGCAGCGAGGTAGAGCGCGTCGATGTCCAACCGGCCGAGGCGGTGGGGCATAGGGCGCAGCAGGACCTTCTGTGTCGTCTCGGCGACGGAGCGGACCTGGGCGAGGGTCTCCTCCCGCTGCTGGCGCACATGGCTGGCGGAGGCGGCCGCGGCGGTCACACCCGCGATCACCGCGATGGTGAACAGGTGGGTGTGCGAATCCTCCGGATGGGCGATGGTTACGGCGATCAGGACGTCGATGGCCAGGGCCAGCAGGCCGAGGGCCACCGTTTCGACCACCGGCCACATCGAGGCGGCGAAAGCGGGGGCGACCACGAGAAAGCTGCTGAAGTAGAGGTGGCTCGGAGTCAGAACGGCCACCACGGTGACGACGGCGGTCAGCGCCAGGGGCGCCAGGAGCACCGGCTCCTTCCAGAGAATGGCCGCGCGACGCCACAATCGACTGGAATGGTTCACGATTCACCTAAGCATCGTAGGGTGACTAATTTTTACCCTACGTGATTGAATCCGGCTGTCTGGATCGGCTGCGGCAAGGCGTCGGCGGGCGGGCGGTGGCCGAATCAAGCAGAGTCGCGCGGTTCGCTCTCGGCCGCATCCACCGGCGCTGTCAGGCCTGGCGCAGAGCGGCGTCGGCGGAGTCCACGGCCTGAGGGACCTCACGAGCCGCGCCTCGGGCAGTGCGCAGGGTGTTGAGCATGCCGCCCGCCGTCCGCAGGCCGGGCGGCGGCTCCGCACGGTCAGCCGAAGGCGTCGGTGATGTGCTGGGCGCTCATCCGTAGGGCCCGGACTACCTATCGCTGGGACACTCGCCCTCCCTGCCCACGCTGACCAACCGCCGATCTGCGCGACCTCTTAGTCAACGGGTTCAGGATCACCGCAGGTCAGACACAACTTCGTTGGAAATTTCTTCATTGCTACAAGTGCCGTCAATTGCATCAGATGCGATCCGGCGACAGATGGGTGTCCGCCTGTCTCGTGGTAGGTCCAGCGGGCCGGTGAGCTGGCTGTTCAGCCTGGACCGGACGTGATCTGGCCAGGGCCGGTGAGGACGTCCACCAGGGCCACACCGGTCTTCACCGGCTGCCCGGGCGCGGGACCCGTAACGCACGTCGAGGTCAATCTGCTCTCGACCTTGCTGTCGAGCCTGGTCAATCAGGCCGCCGGGTACACCCTCGCCAGCCGGGTTCCGGGCATCATGGGCAACCGGCACCCTTCGATCGCGCCCTACGAGGTCTACCAGGCCAAGGACCGGCCATTCGTCATCCGGCGAACTGGCGGTCGTTGCCGACGGCGATGACCGCGGACGGCGACCCAGTCAGGGCAGAAGTGATCGTGACTGTGTCTCCGGACTGACGCCGCGCCCGCAGATCACCGGCGTCGGGCTCCGATGAGAGAGCTCCGTCATGGGCGCCGTCCACATGAACGCGGTAGTCGTCTGCGTCTCGGGAAGCCGGGACGCTGGCCTCGAACACCCTGAGATCGGGAGTGTTTCATGGCGGGAATGACCTGCCAGCGTGTGACCTCACTGCTCGCGTAGGCAACCGACCCTCACCACCGTTCTTATGCCGGTCGAGATCCCGACGGGTCCTCGATCAAACAGGACCTACGCCGACTGATGTTCGGGCAAGTCATCGCGCGCGCTGAGGTCCTCGCCCTTTGGATGTGGCGATCGAGGAGAGCGAGCGCGTGGAGCGACGGGCAACAGCTCATGAAGTCCAGCTCACGTGCGACAGGCGTGAGCGGCCGTCTGCTTGCGTGCATTGGACGGGCACGGTCACCGGACTTCGTTTGAATGACTATCCGCGGAGAGCCGATCACGGCGGCGTGATCATGATGCCCAGGAAAACTCATTTGAACCTGTCGGTGACCCCTGGAGGCGTTCAGACCGACGGTCAAACGATCAAGGGCCTGACCGCTGTTTCCAGCGATCAGGCCCTTGACCTGCATCTATCGGGTCGGGGTGGCGGGATTTGAACCCACGGCCTCTTCGTCCCGAACCGCGAGCGCTGCTTCAATAGAAGATGTTTAAGGCGTCACGATCTGTGTAAAACCCCAGGTAGAAGCCATAGTGTGAGTGTTACGTGGTCCCGCCGAATGTTAGCTCCTGGTGCAGGGTCCACTAACGCGGCACTAACGGACGATCAAGGGGGTTACTTGGGCTACTCGTTCAAACGGCTCGACTCGCGCGGCCGGGTTCGCTACACAGCCTGCTACAAGGACATACGCGGAAACGTCGTCTCAGCAGGCACCTACTCATCAAAGCGGGCGGCGGACAAGGCATGGCAGCAGGCCGAAGCCCGTATGGACCAGGGGAAAATCGGCCATCCCAGCCGAGGCAAGCAGACCTTCGATGAGTACGTGAAGAACACCTGGCTCCCCAACCATCAGGTGGAGCCGTCGACCATGCAGAGCTACACGTACACGCTGAACAGGCATATCCTGCCGACCTTCGGCCCCATGCGAATGGTCGACATCCTTCCCGAGCACGTCAGGGCGTGGATCGCCAAGCTGAAGGACGACGGCGTCAAGGCACCGACCATCAAGTACGCCAAGGTCCTGCTCAGCGTAATCTTCACGACCGCGCTGAACGACCAGGTGACGTACATTCACCCGTGCCGAGGTGTGAGAACGCCGACCGTTGCGGTGAAGCCCCGGACCGTGATCACACCCGAGCAGTTCGACGTGCTCTATCAAGCTCTGCCCGACAGCGACACGCAGTTGCTCATCGAGACCGCGATCGAGACCGGGCTTCGGTGGGGAGAGCTGTCCGAACTCCGGATGAAGGACCTCAACACGAGAACCCGGATCCTGACCGTGAGCCGCGCCGTGGTCGAGGTCAACCCGAAGTTCCACCCGACCGGAGGGCGCTTCATCGTCAAGGAGTATCCCAAGGACAAGGAGTTCCGCCGGTTCAAGCTGAGTCGGCAGATGGTCGAGAAGCTCGAGGAGCACGTCAGGAGCGAAGGGCTGGATCGCGACGACCTGCTCTTCACCTGGAAGCACGTTCCGCGGGCTCGTTCGCGGACCAAGGCGTCTCTCGATGTGGACACGCTCGGCTGGACCAAGCCGAACGAGAATGGCAAGACGTACAAGCATGGGACGTTGTCTGCGTACAACGCGGGCAAGTGTCGCTGCGAGTACTGCCGCGCTGCTTTCGCGCAGTACCGGGCGAAACGCCGAGGTGAGGAAGGGAGGGACGACCCACGCCAGCCTCGGCAGCGCGATACCGACGGCCACATCCCGGCCGACTGGTTCCGGCGGCAGGTCTGGAAGCCCGCACTGAAGGAAGCCGACTTGGGGATCAACGTGCGCATTCACGACATGCGGCACGCTCATGCTTCATGGTTGCTGGCCGGCGGTGCGGACCTGCAGGTGGTCAAGGAGCGGCTCGGCCATGCCTCCATCGCCACCACCGAGAAGTACCTGCACACCTTGGACGATGCCGACGAGACCGCGCTGGATGCGTTCTCGAAGATTCGGAACAGGTCGTCAAGGTGAACGAAGCCACCCCGTATGCACCGAGATGTCGATTCACCAGGAGGAGGAGCTGATCAGGAGAAGGGCAGGTGTTCAGGCCTGGCCGAGAAGAGGCAGGAACTTCATGGTGGTGTTCCTCGCTGGTTCGTCGGCGCCGCCAATTGGTGCTGGGCAGCCGATCCGTAGACCTCCCCGCATATGGGAGTTCATGACGGTGGGGGGAGGCGAACCAATTGCACATCCGTTCGCCCTCACCACCCGCTTCCTGCTCGGACAGAGGTGAGTAGCTGTGGAAGCCGATCTCACCTCGGCGGACCATCGCATCCGGCGTACGACGATCGCAGGTGTTTTCCTACTGGCGGCGATCGCGGCGGTCGTCTCGTTCAGGCACATCCACGAGCTCTGCCTGCGGCATAGTGAGGATCACCTGGCGGCGGTGCTCATCCCGCTCGCCGTCGACGGCCTGATCGTCGTTGCTTCGATGTCCATTCTCCTGGCCAACCGGTGCGGCTCCCGCGGCGGCCTCCTGGCGTGGAGCCTGCTCGTGGTCGGAAGCCTCGCCAGCCTCGGCGCGAACGTCGCCGAACCAAGCCTGATCGGCCGCATCATCGCCGCCTGGCCGAGCGCGGCCTTGATCGGTAGCTACGAGCTCTTGATGTCGCAGATCCGCCGGTACACGCGTGGACAGGCAAGGGCTCGAAATCTCTCTGCTCTTAGCCCTGATCCTGCCACCGATGCCGATGCCGACCACATGGGGCAGCAAGGCGATAAGAACTTGTCCCATGAGGACAACGGGAACGGCCGTAGTTTGCAGCGAGAGGCCTGGCGGTGGGCGCAGCAGAACCGTGAGGCAGGCGGAGATCTGCCCAGCGGCGTCGCGATTGCCCGGGCCTTTGCCCGCAGCCCGCGCTGGGGCCGCCTGGTCAAGAGCGCCGGAACCGCAGGAGAGCTGAGCTGACGCGAGGGGGTTGGACCTATCGCGGCGCGGGGACGCTGACAACGTCGAGACATGATCAGATCGCTGAAAGCTTTGGCGTTCGATTGTTATGGTGCCGCAGGTGTGAGGCCCCGGCAGGAATCGAACCTACGACACCAGGTTTAGGAAGCACAGCGGCTTCCCAGGTGGATTTCCTCCTTGACCTGCTAAAACGCGAGATGGCTGTTAAGTTGATGCCTCTCATGGGACGGCATTGGGACCAAGCGACATGGAACGGCCCTACCGACAGGAGCACTCACCGCTGGCGGATATTTAGGAGGCTGGTCGATCTATCAGGGCAGCCAGGACGCGAGTTCCTGGTGGTGGGGAAAGTCGTCGAGCGCGGTCGCGACCAGGGTTCCGATACTGATCTGAGGGCCGCCGCCTCCGCGTTGCAGAGTGCGCAGGGCGGAGAACCACGTCGCGCGGCCTGTTCCGGCGAGCCTAAGGCGGGAGAGGTCGCCACCGGACCGGAGCCAGATGTCCTGATCGGCGGGGCCGGCGGGATAGAGGTCTGCCATTGTTGCCTCGAGTTCGCGCCATCGGTCGAGCGGGACAGGCGTCGCGCCCGCGACAGCTTTCCTCCCCCCAAGGTCGAGGGCGATGGGGAAATCGTCCTCGACATCCGTGGCTTTGAGAACGGGATGCTGGTCAGGGTGGGCTTGAGGAACATGCCCGGAGATGTGATTGAAGAGGTCGAAGACACGGATAAGCCCGTCGCCTCTAGTGTGCGCACCGCCCCTGAGCGCTTGGAGGAGGCATTCGGTGAAGATACTGTTGCGGGCGCCTGGCAGGGCATAGGAGAACTCGGTCGCCCGAGAGGAAGCTATAACCACCCGTCCGGTACCTTGAGCGAGGCGCTGGAGTGACTTCTCGTCGAATCCGGGACGGAGGTTCCCGGCGCGACCACCCTTCAGGGTGCTCGCACCCCCGGAATGACAGGCGTCAAGGAGGACGAGCAGTCGTCGCGCCTGAATGGCGGCAAGGGCGGTGGAGAACTCAGCCTCCAGTAGCGTGGTGCCCTGCATGTTGTCGTCGCGAAAGTCGACGGGAATCAGGGCGCTGGTCTCAGCGCCGCCGTGATCGAACCTGCCGCCGTGACCGGAAAAGAAGATGATGACCGTGTCGTCTGGTCGGGCAGACGAGGCGAGTTCGCCCAGCTCGGTGCGGAGGGCGTCGAGGGTGGCCTCCCCGTCGACTAGGAGTCGGACGTTATCGGGCGGGAAACCGCAGTATTCGGGTGCTTGGAGCACCGCAGCGGTATCCCGGGCATCGTTCAACACAGCATCAGGAAGTGCATGGTTTCCGGGATAGTCAGCGACGCCAACGATTAGCGCACGGCCTTGGTTGAAGATCAAAGGATCCATACCTCCATAGATGGAAACGGTCATCGGCGGCCTTCGAACTCTCTCTCGCCAGCCAGGAAGGTCAGTGAGACGTTCGCGGGGTAGTCCTCCCGCATAGTGTTCAGGAGTTGTCCGATTGGAGGCCTTCCGCTGCCGCGGCGGATCCGGATGAGCGTTTCGCGCCACTGTCCGCGGCCGTTTTGGTGGGAGGCGAGGTCGGCGTCGTGGCCGCCTGACCGTTCCCACAAGCCGTCGTGGCCGGGGCCGGTCGGGTATAGCTGCGCGACTAGCTCCTCAAGCAAGTCCCATTTCTCATCCGAGCTGATCTCAGACAGGCGGTGACGCCAACGGTCGAACATCCCAAATAGGGATGCACAGGTGCGCAGCGCGGGCCGAACGTCCTCCCGTCCGCGTTCCAGCATCCGCAGTAGCTCGTCGGCGGAAGGCTTCCAACGGCGATCTCGCACCAGATGACCGATCGCCACTGAGTCACTCGTGGAGAATTCGTGGATACGGGTGGTCGCGCGGTGTAGCCACAGCAGGAATCGATGCTCTTCGAAATCAGCCAGCATCGCCATGATCCGGACGGCCTCGCCGTCGAGCTGGTCGAGCAGCTTGTCGAGCTCTGGATTGCCACGGAGGGCGACCTGGAGCTCGGCTTCCGGTACGGATATTTCCTGCGGTGCATGGGTGAGCCAGCCGCTGGCGGTGGCGCGCAGCAGCTGGGTCCTTGCCGGGTCGCGCAGCTGCGGCCAGAGCTCGACGCGGCGGGTGAAGCGGGACAGGTCGGCCAGCGGCGTGAGCGACAGATGGTTGATGAGATCGGCTTCGACGGCGCGGCCGTCGAGGAGATCGAGGAGGATCGTTTCGAAGGTGGCGCGTGGGTCGATCGGGCCGCGCCAGGCGTCCGGATTCTGCCCCAGTGAGGCAGTCCAGATCGCGCGTGCGGTCGGTTCCGAAAGGTCCACACAAGTGAGCAGCTCCGGCGTGGCAGCGACGGCTTTGGCCGCCATGTCGATTATCCGGGAGTCGCCGATGTCGACCGCGCAGCCGATGACCTCGGCGGGAGCGGCGTTCCTAAGTGCCAGGCGCAAGCCTGCCACTGCGGGCGGCGGTTCGACCGCGACCTGCATACGTGCGGCCTCGACCGGGCTGAAGGCGGCGGATGCCGTTACGCCGTGCAGCCGGTGCAGTTGCCGTTCCCTAGCGAAGTCGAGGATTTCGCGGGCAGCCGCGGTTGCCAGGTCGTCAGGGGCGGTTTCGACGAGGAAATCTTCGAACGCATCGTCGGCTCGGGCCGTCTCGCACAATGGGCGGACGATCGTCGGGTCAGCCGTGCTCCATCGCCAGAACGCGAAAGCGAGGCGCTCCGTTGTGCGGGCAGCGGTCGACAGGCCATTCAGGATTGCGATTCGCCAGTCCGGAACGCTTTGGGACGGGTTCGCCATATTCGCGACCATCACACGGAAGGACTCGTCCTGAGTTGCGGGGAAGGAATTCGTCACCAGCCATTCGGACAGTGCAGTCCAAACAGGCCGTGCTTCGGCGAATCCTGTGAGGTTGAGGTTGCGCAGGGTCAAAGCCTCCGCAGCCGACGCCTCGCGGATCTGCCCGACCAGGCGGCTCAGCAGGCGAGTTTTCCCAGCGGAACCGTGATCAGGATCGGGCGACAGCCGCTGGGTGAGCCGCACAGCAGCGAGAACGTTGTTGAAGATCTCGGGCTCCGAGGTGGAGAACAGATAGGTGCTTTCCAGGAGGGCGAGATCACCGAAGCTCTTGAGGGCCGCACCAATTTCTTCTCCGAAGACGCGCAGGACGTCACCTTCAGGACGCCCG
The DNA here is from genome assembly GCF_030268965.1 of Microtetraspora sp. NBRC 16547. Taxonomy (GTDB): domain Bacteria; phylum Actinomycetota; class Actinomycetes; order Streptosporangiales; family Streptosporangiaceae; genus Microtetraspora. The sequence continues at coordinate 75,314 of NZ_BSSE01000006.1, forward strand.
CAAAGCAGGGTTGCTGCGGGTGAGGACGCGACTGGGCTCTCAGGGCTGATTAGTCGATGCCCGTTCCAGCGGGATACCAGCTCGGGGGGCGTGCAGATCAGCGCGGGTTGAGGCGTTTCGACTAGGTCGGTGGGGCCGAAGCTCAGTCGGAAGGCGAAGGTGCGGCGTATCTCTGGCCAGAGCCTCCCCCAAAGGGACGCCACCAGATCATCGAAACCGTCGATCTCGGCTCGGACGATGGGGCCGTTCCCGTGCGTTGTGAGCGCGGCTGCCGCTTGCGCTAGATCGGGTGCCTCCGGTGGAAGGGCGGTTCCTGGCCCAACCTCCAATGTCCGGAGGTCCGCGGGTGCGACGATCAAGGCGGCGATAAGCGGTCGGAGATCGGGTGTGGCGATGAGTTCTTCCAGCGGTGCCATCAGCGCATGCGTCAGGACCATGCCTGACCTGTCAGCTCTGGGATCAGGGAAAGTACGTGCGAGGACATAGAGGTCGCCCCGAGGGAAGCCACGGAGGAAGGGCTGCCAGCGCACGCCGCGCGGCGCTGTGTCGGGCAGGTCGAGGCGTGGCGCGAGGTCTGCGGGTATGTTGCCGCCGGCGGCGCGCAGGCCGTGGCCGCCATGCACCTCGCCGAACAGAGCCTGTTCGACGATCACTCTCGAGTTCCCTGCGCGCCTGGTTGCTCCGTTTCGTCCAGGAGCATGTGAATAGGCTCGGTCAGATCGGGTGACCGCGAGCCGTCCGTGCGGATCACATAGCCGAAGTGCTCGGCTCCGTGAGCCACGTACTGGTCATCCTGCACGTCCGGCTTGAGGGCCCGGCCCAAGGCCGACAACCCCATGACGGACGGCGTACGCCAACTCGAATGGAGGAAGTCCCAGAGCATGGGCAGCGCGCTTGCCAGGGCGGTTCCCGGGTCCTGTTCGGGGTCGAGTTCATCCCAACAGGTGAGGAGCACGCCGAGACGCGGCCGATCGATAGGGCTTCCTCCCGTTACGCCCGCCACATAGATCAGCATTTGCAGCAATTCGATGAGCCGAGCCTGATCCGAAGTCCGTCCGCCACCATCGCTGGCAGGAGAGTCACGAAGATCGGCGAGCTGGCGAGAGAAGATATCGTCGCTCGTCCTGATCGCCTGAAGCCGAATGAGGAGCAGCCAAGCCTTAGCGTCTCGTGCCCGCGTCGCCCAGGCAGTAGGCACACGTCTCGATGCGATCATTGATCTGATCTGCTCGCCGCCGTAGTCGGGCCAGACGAGATCCGCCTGCCGCCCTCGAGCGCTGGAAACAGGCCACAGACTGTCCACATAGGTCGAGGTCGCCGTGTGATCGGCGGACATTCCTTCGTCGAGACGCGCAAGTGCGGCCTCGAATGGATCGAGGTTCGTTGCCTGCCCGTTCATGCGGAGGAGGCCATCACCGTTCATGAGCCGCCGAAGCAATTGGGCACCGTAGTGCGTCTTTCCCACCCCGCTCTCGCCGATCAGCAGGACAGAGTCGCCGGTTACACTCATGCCGGGACCGCGCCAAGCAGGAAAAATGGGTCGTCGCTTTTTGCCAGATGGGTCGGGAGTACCACCCCGGGCCGTCGCGCCTGAAGGACCCAGTCGAGGAGCGCGGTCCAGCCGGTCTCGGCCTCCAGGACACTGACAGAGAATTCCGCAGCGTCGGGCATCAGCTGCAGCACAGACTGTTGAACCGCTTGCTCCATTTCTGGTTCGACCTCGATGTCTGCCTTAGTCCAGACGAGCGCTACAGGGCGCTCTCTGCGCTCGGCGGCCAGCCGACGAGCCAGTCGCTGGAAAGAGCCACGGGCTGCACCCCGGCGTTCCCCGGCGAGCGCCCCACGATCCGCAATAAGCAGCAGGATGTCCGCATGATCGGCGATCCAACGCGCCCCCTCGGCCTGCGCTGCGTCACGGTTACTTTCCCATCGCTGGAACCATTCACCCGGCGCATCTGTGAACAAGTAGTCAGTCGAACGACGTTGCCCCTCCTCAATGAATGACAGATGGAGGAGTCCTGGAGCGCGGTCCCCGCGACTGGTCGTGTGCGGAGGAAAACTCGGCATCCGACCAGGTGCCCAGCGCAGCGATCCCGCGACGGTTTCCCATCCTTCCAGCGAGAACGAGCCGGAGAAACGACGGTCGGTGGGGTGAGCTTCACCCCGGCCGAGCAGTAGGTACCAGGCGGCGAGCAGCGTCGTCTTGCCCGCGTTTGCCGGTCCGATGATCCCAATGATCATAGGTCGAGCGCGGCCTGCCACGAAGGCGAGGTCGGCGAGCCCCAAAGCGCCTCCCGACCAGGGCAGCAGAAAGTGGTCATCTGCTTCATCCTCGGTTGCCTTCAACGTAGGGTCAGCGGTCCAGTCGGGGCAATCGGCGAGTTCAATTTGGCCCAGAGCACAGGTGGTCTCCGGAGCGAAGCAGTGGTTTTGCGGGCATCGTTTCAACTCGCTCAGCCCGTCCGGCCGCGCCGCTTGGAGGTGGTCTGGTCGGCAACCGCTCGGACCGCTTGAAGCTCACGGAAGATCCAGGCAGCCCATTCCGGTAGGGAGAACTCCGTATCTGGCGCCAGCCCCGTCAGCCGGTGGAACTCGTTCACGTCAAGGGAGACAGCGACCTCGGGGTGGGCGAGCAACGACAAGAGTGGCACGCGGCCCGCTGGCGCGGCGATCCATTCGGCGACAGCGTCACGGAGCGCGACCAAGGTGGCGTCATCCTGCGCAATCAGGACCAGGTCGCGGATCGTGCTGGTCTTCCGGACATCGACCGCAGGAAGTCGCAGGACGGTTTCGTAAAGAAAAGCCGTCACGCTCGCCGGGGTGAACGTGGGGACCTGCCGATGCAGGTCGAAAGCCATCAGCGTTACTGCGACCTCGGGTGACATCTCGCGGTAAGAGAGCCGGGTGGAGGGCGAGAACAGTGCCTCTTTCCACCAGAGGAGGTTGGTTCGCCGCTCAAGTCCCGCTGTCGCACCACTCACCGACTTGAGAGCCTGCTCGACGTGGCCGGAGACGCTAGCCATCAGCGTCTTCAGAGCTTCCGTCAAAGATTCCTGCTCCACCTCGGCGTTTTCGACCGCGTTCTCAATGACGTCGGCCGTGGCATTGGCCATGCGCTCGCCAAACTCCGTCACCCATTGCGCGGGATTACTGCTTGCATGGTGAGGGTTGCCGTTCGTGCTTACGTCTGATCCCGTCCGCGGCTGGTGGAACGTCGCGCCCGCAGCCGCCCGGTACTGGTTGGTAAGCTCGACGCGGTCAGTCTGCTTCACGGTCAGCTGGATCATCGGGTCGGAGTTCACCAGGTCGAACGAAATCGACGGAACTGTGATCGAGGCAGGCGCCGCCCACTCCTCCTCGGCTCGTCTATTGACGACGGCCTCTACGTCGTTGACGATGTCGGACCAGATCGCCTGCTCATCGCCCGTTTCCAAGTGCGGAAGGGCGTTTCTGGCTAGCGCGACAAAGGCCACCCCGATGCGTTCGTCGGCTGCCGCCGCCTTGACCAGGGCGTCCAAGAGCATCGCGCGGACAACGGCCATCGGTGTGCTGGCGAAGACGTTGGCGTAGGTAGTCCACTGCTTCTTCAGCGCCTCCAGTGCTTCGATGACGATCGGGTCGTCCTTGGGAACCCGCGGATCGAAAGCAACCAGAGAGAAGGGCACAGCCTTGGATGGGGCTTTCTTCAGAACGCCCACAAGACTGCCCGTCGTCTGCTGGATCTTTGCGAGCCTGGTGTCGTCTCCACCCACGTCAACTAGACCGTGGGTGAGAAAGCGGAGAATGACGTCCTCGCTCACCTAACCTCCACAACGCCACGTCCTGAAGTGTCTGGCGAGCAACTATACGCCGATGCCGAGGTCTCGTTTGGACTGATGTTCGACGTGCCGGACGTTACTCTCAGGGCGGACCAATATGGGACGTTTTGTCGAATATCCGACGCTGCGCAAGCCAATACCGAGTACGGGACAGCGAAGGATGGCAGGCTATTCCGAACCAGGAAAGGAACCAGGGCTCCGGCGTAGTTGTGGTTTAAGGCCTAATGCCCGGATCTTGCGAGGAGGTTGGCCGGGATACGCAAGCAGGCGCGACTTTAGCGATCATGGAGGTTGTCGAAGTCTTGATCATGAGAGAAGACCGTGCGGCCCCCACGTGATCCCCGATCTCCTGTCCGAGCGTGATCGCTCCTGCCCAATGAAGCCTTACTGTCCGATTCGATCACGCTGAGATAACGTCAATGGCTCTGACCGTTAGCGTTTGACGAGGGCCGTGGTCACGGCCTGCCCAGGAAGCGCCGGTCGCTGACCCGGCAGGGTAAACGGCGAGCGGCGCCGGACCTGGTCGGCCGCACGTTCACCACGGTCGCGTCGGACGTGTTGTGGGTCGGCGACGGCACAAGCATCGACACCGATGAAGGAACGCTGTACCTGGCCACAGTCGAGGACCTGTTCTCTCGCCGGCGGAGATTGAAACGCCAGCCCCGCCTGGGCGGAGCCTGGACAGCGGATAACTACGGGGGAAATGAGGTTGTGAAGAAGGGAGCGCAGTGCGAAGCTGTGTCCGATGGTCCCGGAATCTTCCTTCGAGCCAGAACTCGAGCTTCCTCCGGAGGCAACCCTCTGGTTGCCGAGCCCCGACCCGGATGATGATGAGTCCGGACTTGGCTACTTCCATGAGACATGGTCGATTCGTGACGTCACGACGGGGTTCGCCTTCGAGATTCTGAAATCAGAGCTCAATCTCGCCCGTCTCGTAGATGAGGCTTCCCGTGACCCGCACGAGTTCGAGACAGTCGCCTCTGCCGTCGAGTTCCCCGACCCAGAGAACGCGGATCGAGTTGAGTTTGGCCACGTCTGTGAAGATCTCATGTTCGAGATCACCGGCGATGTTCCTCCTGACCTGGAGGGGCTGGAGCTTGGGGTTGCAGGGCTCGTTCACGCGCTAGCCGCCTATGGATGCGTGCCGACTGCTAGCTGCAGAGGCCATACGTACGAGCCGCCGAGGCGGCCATGGTCCGATAGGCCGGTGGTGTACTTCGGAGCATGCAGAGCATCTGGTTCCGCTGGTCCGAGCCTCAGGATGTGGATTCAACTTCGACTATGAGCGGCCTAAGTTGATATTGATTGAGGCGCCGTCAATCGCCGAAACAATTCGGCTCGCAGAGAGGATCCTACTCTCGATGCCTTCGGGGCTTTCTGTGGAGCAGCGGATCTTCCTGTCGGAAGCCAGAAACGGGCCTGGAAGCCCTAATCAATCCGCCCTCTGGTAAAAACGGCGATCAGCGCAGATCTTGAGTTGGTGATCGGCGCTCAGTCAGTTTCTACGGTGGGCCTGCCGTTCCTGACGGCTGTGGCGCGAACCAGGCAATTGCCGTAGCAAGGCTCGCGCTCAGGGTGGATCAGTTCTCCCGCGGCAGGGGGGCATGCCGGAACGTCCACCCCATCTGGCACATGGGATTCATTGGCCTACAGTCTCGAACCACAATGGCAGACGTGGAGCTGTCCATTTGTTGAGAAGCTTGGGGTCCAGGTCGAGCGCTGCGACAAGAACGTGGGCGGCGAGCAGCGGAGGAATGGCGTTGCCGATCTGCTGGGCGATGTCGCGACCACTCCATGGATAGTCGGCAGGGAAGGTTTGGAGCTGTCCTGCCTCTGCAGGAGTGAAGCGGGGAAGCATGGTGCTGTCGGGTGCGATCACCCGGTTGCGTGAGATCTTTCCGGTGACGGTGGCAGATGGTTCCGTGGACTTGCGTAGGCCACGGGCTTTGGGGTCGCCGCCGGTGCCGTAATTGGAGACGACGACGAAAGGATTCGGCCGTCGCAGCACATCCCCCATCGTCACCCAAGGTTTGATGCCTCCGGCTTCCTCGGGGCGAGGCACCCCCTTGCGGTACGGGTGATGAGTCGCTGCGGGCAACGTCACGTCGACCTTGCCCTTGTCCTTTCGTCGGGCGATCAGAACTGCGCGACGACGAGTCTGCGGCACTCCGTATTCCTCCGTGCGCAGCACGTTGTGGTCCACAGAGTATTCCAAGCCCGTGAGGATTTCATCCATCACTTCCCAGACTGGCCGGACAGCTGGTACCTGCTCCAAGATGATTGCGTCGTAGGGGCGTTCATTTTCTATCGCCCTGATTACCCATCGAAGAGGTTCCAGCACCAGAGCCGTTCGTGGGTCCGAAAGCTTCTTTAGATCTGCGGTGACATCCTCGCCGTTGGCCATGCGCTTTGCGAAGGTAAGCACATCGTTGAGATCCTGGCGGCCGGTGCCCGATCCTGCCACCGTATAGGTCTGGCATGGGGGACCAGCTGCGAGGACATTGGCTTTCGGGAAGTTTTCGGGTCCCCAATCGCACACGTCCCCTTGCGTGGTGCGCAGTCCGGCTGCTTTTCGCGTGGCACACGCATTGTCGTCCAGTTCGATGCCGACCACGGGGATACCGAGCCAGGTCGCCGCCACATCCAGTCCGCCGGGTCCGGCGAATAGGTCAACAATTTCGACGGCGTGCACGTTGTCTCCTGGCTGAGGGGATGTCAGAAGCGGCAGAACTCGCACGCCTTGACTGCTGATACACCTTTGAAGCTCCCCATGACTGGGCAAGCATACTCTCTGTTTACGGTGGCTGGCCACCGTGACATGGTGGAGTCATGCCCAACAAGCACAAGTACGCTTCCGCGGTGTATCGCCCGGATCCAGAGCTCCATGGGCGAGCCAAGGCGGCCGTCGCCGCGATGGGCTCTGATATGAACGCACACATCATCGGCTTCCTACGCTGGCTTGTCGGGGATACCGACGAGCTTCCTCCTCGCCCGACTCCAATGGAGTCTCGGCTCACTGACGAGGCAAGGGCGATCAGGTCATGAGCACCTTCACCAGGCGAAAGCTGATTCGTGTGGCAAAGCCCACCACTTAGACGATCTTGTCTCAAGGTGCTGGTCGAAGTGCAGCCGCGATCTCCCTGCCTACCGCAGCGGCAACGGGGGGCGGGAACGCGTTTCCTACCTGCCGGTACCTGGCCGTCTTCTTGCCGACGAACTTCCAGTCCGCAGGGAACCCTTGTAGAAGCGCCACTTGGGGGGTGGTCAACTTAGGCAGCCCCTCCCTGCCCTTCCTCCCCACACCATCACGCATGACGAACTCCGGGCCCGGAACCTCGTCCTCGATGCTGCTGCCGTTGACTCCGAGCCGGCACCAGATGGACTTGGCCCTGTCTGGGCCAAGGTCGCCGCCCCCGCGCTTCTCGGACCCGCCGACGATGGTGGGTGCGGTCTCGTCGGCTCTGGCGGCCCACTTGTCCGCCTCCGGCCAGCCACGGCTCGCCATAGAATCCCGCAGCACCTGACCGACGGTCTGAGTCGCCGGGGTCGGGACAGGCCAGCAGAAGCGTACGTGGTGCTCAGGGCGTAACGCGACGAGGACGCTTCGCACACGTCGCTGGGGCACTCCGAAGTTCTGCGCATCCAGCAGCCTCCACTCGACGACGTAGTCGAGGCTCACGAGTTCCTTCACAACACGCTCGCGGACTGCAGAGAACCCCTGCTTGCGAAGTAGATTGTCGACGTTCTCAATCATGATCGCGCGAGGCGAGAGGGCTTCGGCCAACCTGATCACTTCTGGGAAGAGATCTCTGTCGTCCTCTTCCCCGATTTGGTGACCGGCGACCGTATATGGGGTGCAAGGGACACCGCCAGCGAGTAGGTCGATCCCTGAGACCTCGGGGTACCCCTCCGGATGGAACGCGCGGAGATCCATCTCTAGCACGTTCCAGTCGGGACGGTTGGCCTTGAGTGTGGCACAGGCGTTCGGGTTGCGCTCGATGAGCATCACGTGTTCGAAGCCCGCTTGCTCAAGGCCGAGAGCCTGCCCTCCCCCACCTGCACATATCTCCAGGCTCCTGAGGGAAGTGTGATCGGTCTTACCCACTTCTGTCCTCTCGTCCAAGTTGATCGAGAGAAGGGTACTGACGATGACCGACAAAATAGGATCTGTCCACTTGGCTGGGGGTGTGGGTTCGGCCCAGGTGCCTATGAACGGCGGCACCGTAACCTGGCTGGCGATCCTCGTCGTACCTTGGACCTTGTGGGGCCGAAAGCAGAGTCGTGGGCTTCTAGCGCCGCCGTCCGGGCGAGCATGAGATCCAACAAGAGCCGCGATACCATACCCGAGCTCGCGTTGCGGCGAGCCGTTCATGCTCTTGGCCTGCGTTATCGCGTTGCTGTTCGCCCCCTTCCGGGGCGTCGCCTAACGGCCGACTTGGTCTTCCCTCGCCTTCGCATCGCAGTCTTCCTCGATGGCTGTTTCTGGCACGGATGCCCTGAGCATCACAGTGTGGCCAAGACGAATTCGGCCTACTGGGCCGAGAAGCTCCGTCGTAACCGAGAACGAGACGCGGACACCGATCGCCTGCTTAAAGAAGCAGGCTGGTCGGTCATCAGGATCTGGGAGCACGAGGATCCAGTAGTAGCGGCGCAACACGTCGCGGAGGTAGTTCACGCCGTGCGTGCCTCGCGGCTCGCAGCGCTCAACCGGTGATCAGTCCTTTCCCTGCGGCTGGGGTGTTTCCGGGACACGAGCGGCGATGATCTGGCCGGTGCCAGTAGGCGTTGGAAAAGATCACGCAGAGGTTGCGTGCTCGTGCGGCGCTATGTCGGCGTCGAGGCACGGGGCTCCCCTCCGCAGGCGCTCATGAACCCTCGGGCGATGGAGGAGCTAACAACGCGATGCGGCCTGAACGGAACTCTTGTCGTGCTTCCGGACTTAAGGATGCTCGGGGGGCGTCATCCCACGAAACTCCGATTCACTGCGGATTGTCAGACCCACCTGGCACTGTGTGACGAGACAACGGTGAGGGGATCAAGGAGGGGGAAGCACAGGTGGGTACTGAGGAAGCCCTGAGGGGATGGCTGACTCCGGAGCAGTATGCGGCGGCGGCGGCGTCGGAGAGAGAAGTACTGGCGCTCGCAGGTGCAGGGTCGGGTAAGTCGCGGACGTTGGCCGCCCGGGTAGCGCACCAGATGGCCTCCGGGGCGGCTCCCGAGTCGATCGTGGCCTTCACCTTCACGGAGAAGGCGGGCGAGCAGATCAAGATCCGCGTGGCCGCGGCTCTCAAGCAGTGCGGAATGGACCCGCTCATGGTCGGCGGGATGTACATCGGGACCATCCACGCCTGGTGCCAGCGGGTGCTGGGCGACATGGACGCCGGGTACCGGCAGTTCGACGTCCTGGACGAGATGCAGTTCCAGCTCTACCTGATCTCCCGCTACCCGAAGCTGGGAATCACCGCCTTACGCGACGCCTACCCCACGAAAGAGGGCAAGCGGCGCGGCTACTTCGAGGCCATCAAGAAGTTCGGCGGCGCCTGGCAGATGATGAACGACGAGCTGCTGGACCCCGCAGACGTCGCCGCCCAGCGCCCGGACCTCGGGACGGCGTTGGAACAGCTTCGGTCACACATGGAGCAGGACCGCTTCATTGACTTCTCCCTGATGCAGAGGCTGGTCGTCGAAGCACTCGAAGCCAACGCCCCCGGCGCCGTCCAGGCTCTGGCTCCGCTGCAGCACGTCCTGGTGGACGAGTACCAGGACGTAAACGTGATCCAGGAGCGCCTCATCGGTCTCATGCACCAGAACTCCAAGACCCTGTTCGTCGTCGGAGACGACGACCAGGCGATCTACGGCTGGCGCGGGGCCGATGTCACCAACATCCTGGAGTTCGACAAGCGATATCCGCAAGCGTCGGTGCACAAGCTGCTCACCAACTTCCGTTCCACCTCCGCGATCGTGGAGGCGGCCGGAGACTTCGCCGCCCAAGAGCTGGGCGCCGAGCGTCTGCCGAAGGTCTTGAGTGCCCACCTCGATCGCAGCCCCAGGGAATTCGCCGTCCAGCAGTTCCCCGACCGGCAGGCAGAAGCCGACTTCGTCGCAAACCGCATCCAGGAACTGCTCGGCACGGCGTACGAGGAACCCGACGGCACCGTGCGAGGACTCACCCCCGCGGACTTCGCAATCCTTATGCAGTCGACCGGACAGCTCGAGAGCGACGGGACCAAGCGTCATGCCGCCTACGTCCGGGCCCTGGAGGCGCGTGGAACCGTCTACGCCCTGAACGCGGGAGGCCAGCTATTCGACCGCGCCCAGCCGGCCGCGGTGCACAGCGCCTTCAAGCTGCTCCGGGAACGTTCCCCTAGCCGCAACGAGGTCGACCAGCTTTTCCACTCGGAACTGCTGCCCGCCTTCTCCTTCGCCGATCTTGGCCGTGTTCGCCACGTGTTCGCCGACTGGGGCCGGCGCATCCACGCCCCGGTCGGAGCGGGTCTTTCCCGGCAGCGGCTCTTCCCGCAGCAGCTCTTGCATGACCTCCTTCAGGCGCTCAACGTCGCTGGCAGCGGCTTCGACGACGGAGTCATGACGGACCTGGGTACCTTCAGCCGCATTCTCCAGGACGTGGAGAAGGTGTACTTCTCCATGGACGGGAAACAGAGGTTCACTGAGCTGCTCAACTTCCTGGGGAACGTGGCCGGCGACGGCTACGAGACGGACAACCAGATCATGCGCAGGCCGGACGCGGTCACCGTGTCGACGGTGCACCGGGCCAAGGGCCTGGAGTTCCCCGTGGTCTTCGTGGTCGACGTGGAGGCCAACCGCTTCCCCCGAAAGCGCCGCAGCTACGACGGGTGGATTCCCGCACCTCTCATCCAGCCGGCTCTCGACAACGGCTCGTATCAGACCGGCAGTCCCGATCAGGCTCGTCTCTTCTACACCGCGATCACTCGCGCAGAGCGCTACCTGTACGTCACGGGGGCGGCGCAGCTTCCCGCCGGAAAACGAGTCGCGAAGGTGTCGCCCTACGCCGCGAGGCTTACTCATCAGGAGATCCGTCGGGACCTCCTGGACCCGGGGGCGCCGCCGCCTATGACGCCGCCCCCGGCTACGCCCGAGCGACGGGGGGACGAGTCCGTGCTCCCGACGAGCTACTCGCAGATCCGCACCTTCCTGCGATGTCCCCACGCCTACAAGCTGAGCGTGGTGAACGGCTTCTCGCCGCCCATCCCCGAGCTGTTCGGATTCGGTCGGGCCGTACACGCTGCCGTGGGCAAGCTGCATCAGGTCTACAACGGGAACGCCCCCACTCCGGACGAGGCACGAGCGATCGCCGAAGGGCTGTTCCACCTCAAGCACGTGGCGCCCAGCTCCGATCCGATCAACCGTCCGGGCGCCTACGAGCGGGCGCGGGACAAGGCATCGGGCATCGTCTCCGACTACGCCGATAAGTACGCGAAGGATTTCGAACACAAGCGACAGGTCGAGCTTCCCTTCGAGATCCCCGTGGAGGGGGCGGTCATCTCTGGGGCCATCGACCTGCTTCTCAGCCTCGACGACGCCGAGAGGATCCAAGAAGCGTTCGTGATCGACTTCAAGACCATGGAGGGTGGTCCGGAGCCGACGACCAACCCGGATCTCGAATGGGAGGATCTCTCCCTGCAGGTCCAGCTGTATGCGCGAGGAGCGGAACTGGTTCACGGCGCGAACGCGCGGACCGGTGCAGTTCACCTACTCAAGGACGGTCAGCGGATTCAGGTCCCTGTAGATGCCGACGCAGTCGAAGCGGCGGTTACCAACGTGGAGTGGGCGGTGGGCCGGATCGCTGGCGGAGATTTCCCCCAGCGACCTTCGAGGAAGAAGTGCGACAGTTGCGATTTCGCTCAGATCTGCCAACAGAAGCCGGAGTCTTTCGCAACCGGGGATGAGCCGCCAATGCTCCATCTGCCAAGTGGCGCGGAGGAAAAGCGGCTCCGTCAGGTAACTGCTTTCTCTAAGATCGGACCGGATCAGTAACGATGCGAAAGCCGTGGCCCGAAGTCGGACTTCATCGGCTCCGGGCCACTTTCGCGTACATCCTTCCGCTACAGGCTGTGCCTCTGCAGGGCTTCGATCAAAGCCTCTTTGAAGCGCTCCGTCGACCTCTCGTATCCGAAGAGCAGGGAGACCCGCTTTGCGAGCAGGCCATGATCCTTTATCAGGCCCTCGGCCTGCACCACGCTCGCCGCCGTAGCCAGCTCAAAGTCCGGAATCTCATCGAGATCACGTGGGCCGCGGGTCCGGAGAACACAAGCCGGTTGGCTGGGTAACCGAAGTGTGGCCCCCCGATAGCCAGCTCGTCCGACCTGATTCTCCGCTGCGATCAGCTTGGTGCGGACGGCGAACTTCGTTGCCTCCACCAAGTCACCGGCTGCGGCGTCGCGCAAGCGAGTCCCTGCCAGCTGGGTGATGATGCGGTAGACGCGTTCGGCCAAGACGGGCCCCTCCGCGGACACAACCGCTACAACGGCTTCGGCGCGTTCTCGAAGGCCCAGCATGCGAGGATCACCGAAGCCTGGCCCCTCGTACGCTCTGTATGGTGCAGGGCCGTCGACAGATCGACCGGCTTGTTCGGTCTCTCCGGCCGCTTCTGCTGTGGGCTGTCTGATAAGAGCGGAGTCATGTGAAGGGTAGGAGGGCAGTTCGGGGGAGGGTTCGCTCGGAGGGGCTGGCGTCGTCCTCATTGAGCCAGCGTCCGTGATTCCACTAAAAGATCCGGCGAAGACCTCTTCTATCTTGGCCTGCCGCTCATCCTCGGTCAGCGGCATCGTGCTGAGCAGCGCGGTGACGGTCTCCCTGACGGCGGTGCGGAGCTCGGCCTCCAGCGGTTGATCAGGGAGAGACTCGAAGAGCACGAAGGGGGCCAGGCGTAGCAGCCGCTTCAGGAAGTCCTGCAAGGCTTCGCGCTCGTGAAATCCGCGAAGGTCGAGTCCGTCCCAGACACGCAGGATGGCCTTGACCAGATGAGGGCTGTTGCCAAGTGCTCTTCGACGTGCATAGATCTGGTCGAAAGCGGCTTCGCCGAGGATCTTCAAGGCCGCGTAGGGATCGGAGTCATCGGGGGAATGCACAAGCTGAGCGCGCCACCACATGCGTCCGAAGGTGTGTCGCGTGAGGTCGGTGCCCAGGACCCGGTCGCCCGGAGGCACCGGATACCGCCAGTAGGCGACGTCGGGGAGCAGCACCAGGGCGAGGAACGCCCACACGTCTCCGGATGCGGCTTCTGCGGGTACGAGCCTCATCTCGGAGTGCAGAGCGGCGGCGAGACGCAGATCGAACGCCGCGCGGAGCTCACGGTTGGACTCGTTGGGGAAGCCGGACTCCTTGGCGAGATCCACTACCAGATCACGCAGCTCGCGGAGCCTGGTTTCGGAGACCCGGTCCCCTCCCGTTGCGACGTACACAGCTGAGTCATGGGCGGTGGCGGCGTGTCCCATCAGATCGGTGATCTGCAGGTTCCGGTATTCCTCATGCAGAGGCTTGGCCTGGTCGGCTAGGAGCCGGGGGTAGAGAAGCCCCATCACACCTCTCCGAAGATCTTGACTGCCGCCTGGAGCTCCGAAGCGAAGAGGCTGGGCGAGTGGTTGAACCTGAGCCGGACGTCATTGATCGATGAGCCCGGGAACAGCTGATGGAACAGTGACAGCAACGTGGAGCCCAAGGTGTCGTCGGGGAAGGCCGCTCCGTCTTCGAAGTCGTCATGGCGCAGCGCGTGCTCGATCATGACGCGTGCAGCGTCAGCGTAAACGGCAGACAGGACGACCCTGTCGACAGGACGAGGTCTTGCCGCGTTCTGGAACGCGGTCGCCGTGACGGCGTTCTGCTCATTGACCAGCAGGAGCAACGAGCCCATGGTGGCTCCGTGCAGGTTGCTGCCGATCTGGAGGTGCCAGGCCGCATTCTCGGGGAATGAGGTCTTGGCGAAGTCGATCACTGCCATCGGGAACTGCGGGGCGTCGCCCTGCAGCCTCAAGGGTTGGCGGTCACTCCAGAGCACTGAGCCAGCACGGCGCGGTGTCGACGGCTTGCCGTTCGGGAGAGCTTCCGAAAGCACCAGCGCAGTGTCCAGGACGAGCACGCCGCCGAGGTCGGACCCGCGGAGCTGAACCCTGATCTCGAGGTCGTTGAGGCCGGTCCCCGTCATCCGGATGCGATCCGCGGGGCCCCTCAAGTTAGACCCGGTGGCGGTCCAGACCGCGGCCAGGGTGAGAGCGGTCTCCGGCGGGAGCCCGGCTTCGGATCTGGCGCGATCCAGATCAACGCGTACCTTGCGACGGAGTTCGAGATCCATCTGGTAGTCCCAGTCGGGCAGCGACTCGGGCAGCGCCAGATCACCGTCCTCGGTCACCAGGAACCACGAATCGGCCTCCACGACATCCTCGGACGGACGGCGATACGGCAGCGCGCGGCGGCTCATGACCGCTGCACCGCCTCGGTGAAGATGTCGATCTCGGTCATTGTGTCGCGCGCAGGACGGACGATCGCACGCCAGGTTGAACCGTCACCGCCTTCGATGACATGAGACGGAGTGGTGTGCAGGGAGCCGCCCGGGTCCTCCCAGCCGAGCAGACTGGGCATCGCGGCTCCCAACGGCGGATCGGTCTCACGTCCCCCGGGGCCTGCCAGCGCCACGGCCAGATCGATGCGCACCTGCTGAGGACCGGGCACGGGCAGACGGAACGCCTGGATCAGCACCGGGATGCCCAAGCGATCTCCGTAATAGGGAGTGTCGACGTACTCCACGCGAGGGCGGTGCCGAATCGTCCTGTCGGGTGTCGTCCCTTTGCTCGATCCGGATGGTGCTGGCGAGGGGTTGCGGGACGTCGGCTCGGTGCTGCCGGGCTTGCCGTAGTTGGTGGCCCCACCCGTTCCCCACACGCCGCCGACGAGGGAAGCGAACTTCGCACTGGCCGCTCCCAGCGCAACCTTGGCGGAGTCCCCCCTCGTCACGCCGCCGAGGTCGAACAGCGCGTTCAACGCCTCGTCGATGCGCCGGAAGGTGGTGTTGACGTAAGTCCTCTCCGGAGATTCGAGAGACTGTGGATTCCATGCGTCGTGCGTCGGGGGCTCCGCCTTGGCATAGGTCTCATCCAGAGCGGGATCGGCCCGAAACACCCCGGCGTAGTGCTGATACTCACTCGGGGGCTTCGGCCCAGGGCGGTACGTGACCACGAGCTCCGCCGGGCGCATGAGGCAGACATGGTGAACCGCGTTCTCGATGTCCACCATCCGTGACGCGGCGGTGGCCTCCAGGGCCGGTGCGGGGCGTTTGACCAATCCGAGTCTGCCGAGGAACTTCTTGGGATTCAGACAGTACAGGTCCTTCCCTTCATGACCTTCCATGGCTTCATAAGCTGCGATGAACAGGTTGAGTGGTCGGGTCGCACGCGGGTCGGGCACCGGGTAGTCGACACCGTTGCAGGTCATCGAGAAGCGCATCGCAGGCCGCCCGTCGGAGGACTCGAGCATCTTCGGCCACAGGTGCCATGCGATCGTCTCCGCCAGGTAACCGGCTGCCTCGGCGGGGGAATCCCGGCCCTCCAGGAGCGGATCGATGATGATGATCGTGGTGCCCGTCTCATCGTCACCAAAGGGACGCAGCCCGAGGCGATGCGCCACGGCGTCCGCTTCGGCGCCGACCCACGGTTCAACGACCTCTCCGGTGGTGTCACCCCACCAGTGCCGGCCGGTGTACCGCCTCTCTCCGTCCGATTTGTTGGCCACGTAGCTCTTCCAGAGCGCGCAGCCCATCAACCGGGTCTCGTACCCGCCGTCCACTTTGCATCGCGTGTGGAGCAGGATCGTTCCAACCTTGGAGACCAGGTAGAAGATGCCCTTGCCGAACCCGTAGGTGCCGCCGCCGAGCTCTGTGTCACGGGGTTCTCCGATGTTGCGCACGAAGGACACGAAATCGTGGCCCTTGGCTACGGCCTCATCCGCCCGGGTCGGGCCGCCGAGCCCGCTGGTGCCGCGATCGGAGACCGCCATTACCTGAATCGTCGGCTGGCTCAGCGCTTGCCGGAGCGGCAGATGGCTATTAAGGGGCGCGTCCTGCGACAGCAGGTCGCGCCAAGCCGCCGCACGCGCGGGACTCACGGTCCACATGTCGATGGCGTACTCGACCGGCTCGGTGCGGTCGGGCAGGCGGGCGTCCCAGCTGTTCTGGGCCGATTCCCGTACGAGAATCGTCAGCAGATCCAGCTCGGGACGGCCGAGTTGCTTGCGGATCCCCTCGGCCGCGCTCGCGCCCTCGGGCGGGAATGGTTGGGAGTACCACGACACCTTCGTCATGAGGATCCCTGGAGCATGCTGCTGAGGTGTTCGTTCACTCGCTCTGATTCCAAGGGGATTGGCGGCTCGCTGGACACGTCGATCGTGTAGGTGACGTCTGTCACATTGATCGGGATGCCTGCCGCTGCGAGATCGTTACCTGTCAGCTTGGGGAACCCCTCGTTCACCTCGTACCAGCGCTCCTCAGTGATTGAGAAGCGGACGTCCTGATAGAAGGCAATGTCAAAGGAGTGATAGCCCGCCGTGGCGAGCAGGCCGAGCAAGGCCCTCTCGTCATCGCAAAGCTCGAGTGCTTGCTCGATCAGGCTGGGAAGTCTCTCGCCATGTTCCGAGCTCCGTTCCAGTCGGTACCAGGCCACCTGTAGGGAGCCTCCGGTCGGCGCCTCCAACTGGTCAAGGCCATGGATGCGTACGCGACGCCCCTCGCTGGCAGTCGAGGCCTTGACTTCGACGGCGGCACCGCCAGCAAAGAAGTCGTGGCGATGGCCGTGGGGTCCTCGCCATAGTTGGTGAGCGCTGCCATCCTGCTCCAGTAGCCGGATGAGCACCTTCAACTCGCCGAATAGCCCGGCGAGCTGTTCGGCACCGAGTGTTGCCCCCCTTGTCTGGAACAGTGCCTTCCAGCGGTCCAGCACACGGTAGAGGGCCTTGAGCGGCTTATCAGGCATGGTGGCGGCCGCCTTCAGGGCGTCCGCACATAGCATGGTAAAAAGATCGTTTAGATCTGGTCGCAGACAACAGAGATCTGCGTACGTCTGATAACTGTCGTCTCCTTCGAGGGGGCGTTTCCGCAGTACAAGGACCGGTCCATCCAGGCCCCGTCGGACAGGCTGATGTGAACTGATCGGCACCAGCACGTGGCGGTGACCCTCATGGTCCACAGCGGCAGCTAGTCGTCCATGGGTGGTGTCGAGGGGAAGCTCAGAGAGCCGCACTCTGCGCTTCCCGGACACCTCTTCGGACTCCAGCTCTTTCCAGTGCTGATCGATGAGATCACGAAGGCTCTCGTTCACCCGGCCTCCTCAGCCTCGATCGGGCTGAGGTCCTCTTCTTCGATCTCGACCCCCGAAAGGTCGGCGGAGATCCATTCGATGGAGCTGTCCTCGTCGCGGGGCTGCGGGAATACCAGGCCTACGCCGATCACATGTTCGTCGGCGTTCAGCGGTGCACGGCGCTGCTTCTCTCGCGGAGGTGGGGCGGATACCTTGTCGATCGGGTAGAGCACCAGCAGGCCCGTCTCGGGCATTTGCTTCTGCCGCTCAGACTTGATCTCCTGCTCGGTGAGTTTGCCCGTCTCACCGTTGAGGTCGACTGCCGCATCCCTGCGGCTCATCAGCGTCTTGATGTCGGCGAAGCCCGACTCTGGCTCACCCGGCGACCTCGGGTCCAGTCGCGCGCGGGTGATTCGCTGGACCGTTACCCCGGAGGCGAACTCGAAGGCCGCGTCATCGTCCTCCATAGGGTTCCCCACGATTGCGACGTTCCATCGCCGGAGGGAACCCGCACTGCGGACGCGCTTCTTGATGTAGCCGATGAGCAGGTTGGCGTCGCATTCCATGGACTTCTCGTGGAAGCGATACCGCGTAAGGAAGTCGACTACGAGGTCGTAGGGGACGTCACGGAAGATGAATCGGCCAGACTCCGGATGGGCGTCGGATCGGGTCGCGTGCTGCACGGCCCTGGTGACGAGCTGTTTCGCGGCGTCCTGGTTGTCGAGAAGTAGTTGGCCATCGAGATGGAAGTACCGCGTCTGCACGCGCTGGCCACCGTAGGCGGAGGCGGCCTTGACCGCGTCCTTCATCTTGGCGGCCTGGGTGACCCGGAGCGCGGGATGGGTACGCAGACGCACCGCGAAGGTCAGCGGGTTCTTGGTCTCCGTCATATAGATGTCGATGTCTCGGCGCATCTCGGTCTCAACCGTCGCCAGGTGCCGGAACCATTCACTGAGCTCGGCCGTCATCCAGATCCGGGGCAGGTCGGCATAGCCGCTTCGGTAGCCGAACCAGCGGCCCATCTGCAGGAGGGTGTCGTATGCGGACACCGCACGCACAAAGTAACTGACCGACAGGCCTTCCAACGTGAGACCACGCGACAGGGTGTTGCCACCCACCGCGATGGCCACCACGGGACCGTTCTCGTAATCGAGGCGGTCCTCGCTGCTGGAGTTGTCCATGACGATCCGACAATCGCGGAGGACACCGGGCATCTCGGAGAGCAGATCGTCGAACTCCACCCTGACCTCGTCGAAGTCCTCGGCCGGCACCCGAGCGGTCTCGTCGTCCCACAGCTTCCGAAGCTCCTGAAGGACGGCCGGATTCTCGAGCATGTCGTTCATGCTGTCGCGGAGGTACTCCAAAGGCTTCTTGAAGCTGTTGTGCACTGCGGTGTTCACGCTGGTGTGGATGAGCATTGTGCTGTGCGGGTTGCCGGTGCCACGCACCCGCCGAGCCGCGGTGACCAACCAGAAGTAGCGAATGGCGTCGCGCAAGGTTTCGGTGATCTCGGGCGTGAACCCCTCTACGTCGGCCCGCTTGAGGGGCCGGACGCGTTCCACGTCGTCGTCCGGGACCTCTCGGATCATGTCGTAGCCGTCGTCGACGTCCTCGGGGTCCTCGCCATCGAGTGCGTATCGGCCAAAAAGCACCTCTGTGCCGAAGTGCCCTTCCGGCTTGGGCAGGTTGACGATGAAGTCCTTTGGGTATAGGTCGTCGGCGCTGGGGTTGATCAGCAGGTTGGCGAACGGTGAGGCGGTGTAGCCGACATACGCCGACTTGGGCAGGCAGCTAAGGATCTCCCGGATCCTCGGGTTGATCGTCTTGGTCGCGACTGTCGCCTGGTCGGCCTCGTCATCGATGATCAACGCGGGGCAGTCCTGCAGGTACTCCGACGCGGAATCGAGCCACTTGGCAAACTTGCGCAAGACTGTCGCGTTCTTTTTGATGACGCAGAGCACGTGCGCCCTGTTGCTCTTTCCGAAGAATGACGCAGCGTTGGCGGTCGGGACGAAGTCGCGGTCAAGATCGGTCAATTGGTGCCAACGAGTGGGGTTCGGCTCGACGAGCTGCTGGACGAGCCGGGCCTGAGTCTGTCTGCGTAGACCGTTGTGGATGCCAGCGAGGACGATGAACAGCTTGTATCCCCGGTCGGCGGCCTTGGCCATGACCGCGGTGAAGTTGGTCGTCTTGCCCGACTGCACATAACCGACGACGAGCCCCTGGGTCGAGAACTTCTTCTCCTTCGGATGGCTGAGCAGCGAGACGATGCGGGTGGAGGCCGTGTCCAGGCTTTCGACGGAAGATGGGGACCAGCCGTCCTTTTCGAGCTGCCGGACTATCGCCGGCCAGCACTTGTCCTTCGGTGACGGACCGGTGTACCAGGTGTCTCGGTTGCCCAAGACAACGGAGTGCGGCTCCTCCAGTTCCTTGATGCGGATTGTCTGCCGCTCGTGTCTATCCCTGATCTTC
The DNA here is from genome assembly GCF_030268965.1 of Microtetraspora sp. NBRC 16547. GTDB lineage: Bacteria > Actinomycetota > Actinomycetes > Streptosporangiales > Streptosporangiaceae > Microtetraspora. The sequence continues at coordinate 94,926 of NZ_BSSE01000006.1, forward strand.
TGAATGATGGCTGGCCCGACCTGCATGAGTTCGAGCCTCTTGATCGCTTCCGCTGGGGTGAAGGCATCGAGGAGAGCCCTGAACGTGTCGTAATTGTCTTCGAACTCGTCGTTCACGCGATCTCCTGACAGCACAGCTCGACGAACATGGGCACCTTGGGCGCTTAATGGAACCTCGACTCCGACAGGCGGCGCCTTTGGTTCACTTGATCGGCCGTAATCAAGATACGTTCAAGGGCCAGCAAACAGGAGGCCGCTGACGATGTTCCAGACGGCCAGGGTGTCGTCGTCGCATCTAGTCCTCGATCTGCTCTGGAACGCTGTGCAGTTCAGGGTGGATACGTGCCTCACAGCGAGGTGCTTCTCGCACTGGTGCGCGCCTAGACCACACTCGGAGAACGTGGCTGAGATATCTGATCGGACTCCTAGGCTCCACGTCTCTGCCCTGCTGTCCTACATCCGACGCCGATGATCGATCACTCTTCGTACGTCGGCATTGGCGGGAGCTGGCAGAGGTAGCGGGTGGGGCTGAGGTCCTCTGCGGCGGGTTTCCAGGGCCACCAGGCACGGAGGCGCCCACCTCCCAACTGGGGGTCCTCGAATCCGTCGTCGAGACGGGCGATCTGGTCAACCACGACTAGGACGCTCAACTCGCCGTCTGCGTTGTTGACTTCGTTAAGGGTTAGCTCTACCGAGTCGGCGCAGAGGGTGGAGCCCTTGACCTCGATACGCAGTTCTTCGGTGTCTCTGGCCGCGTGAAGGTCGTATGACCGTGACGCTCCGACATCTTCCACCGTGTAGCCAAGGTTTTCGAAGTAGGTCGTTGCTCGGGTGACGGCGTACTCTTCGATCGCGCGCCGGAGCCGGGCGTCCTGAAGGAAACGGCGATGCCGTGGCGAGTCTCGAACAGGCGCGTCGTCGTGATGGTCTCGTCGCCCATGTCGTTCTGGTGAGCCCCCTTCCAAAAGGAGCGGTGTGGCAAGCGTGGTCGCAAGGCGGTTCGCTTCCGCAGGGGTGAAACCCGGAACGTTGAGCCGAAGTCGAATTCGCTTGCTGTTATTGCCCTTCTTGATGGCTCCGGCGGCTTGGCCGACCGGGCCCTGAGCGGAGGTGAGTGTCTTTCGGAGGGCCTCGATGTCCTGGCCGACGAGACGGATCGCGCTGGGGATCAGCCTGCGCTCGGCTTCTGGCAACTGCTGTCGTTGCGTGTTCTGTGTGTCTACGAGTGCGTCCTGCAGGACTGCTCCGAGGGCTTGGAGTCGTGTCAACAGCAGCCTGAGGCTGGCGATGTAGTCGGGGTTCCTCTTGAGCCTCCCGGGCGCCGCCCCGCTGGAACTCTCCAAGATCAGTGATAGGTAAGGCTGATCTGTTTCGACGGAGTACTGAGCCTGAAGGAGACGGCCGTCATCGTCAATCGGCATCACACGATCACTTTGGCAGGCGGAACGACGAAATGTCGTGACATATCAAATTGTGTACGGATTATCGCGATGTGTAGTCGAAGTTGCCGGGAAACGCGTGTGGCGTCTCTAAGTGAAGCGGAGGGAAGCGGCGTGGTGATTCGGCATGTGACCGTAGTTCGTCCTCGTTGACGCCGCAGGCCCGCAAGCGGGTGGGCACCAGGCTGCCGGATCGCGTTCATGGCGGTCATCGCGTTCAGATCGTGAGGAGTGTTTCGTGGCTGGGGAGATCGCGTCCGTCGCTGGCAGCGGTGGTTCGGAGGCGACGGGCCATGGTGTGGATGTCCCATCGCTGGGCCTTGCGTTCGGCCCGGATCCGCTTGGACCATCGGGGGAATCGGTCGTATCGGCCTCCGCACTCGCTCGAACACGAACCGTGTCCGCCGGTGCTCCTCATTGTCATCCTCCCAACGCAGGGATGCAGCCCTTCTACTGGGACCGGTCCGATTATCGGCATCGATGGGACGCCTGACATGGACGAGACGAACGCGACACAGGCGGTGCGGCTGCTCGCAGTGCGGCTGCCGTCCTGGACCGTCTGGTACGGCCGGCACACCGGCCACTTCTGGGCCCTGCCCGTGACACGCGACCTCGCTGCCGCGCCACACATTGAGTCGCGTACGGCTGCCCAACTGGAGCAGCAGGCGTGGGAGATTGAGCGCTGTTTCCGAGCCTGGCCTATGCGGCCCCAGCGCGTCTGGCCAATCTCCCATTCCCGGCAGCGTCGTACAGCGGAGGCATCGTGATCAGGGATGAGGCGATCGAGAACCTCCGCCGCGAACTGAAGGGCGTGGAGGTTCCCACTGAGGACAGGGACGTGTTCCGGATGAACTCCGGTAATCCGATGCTGAGCCTCGCCCCCGGGCTCGTCGTCTGGACGGGGCTGATGCGCGTGTACCGATGGGCGGGGCCGGATCGGCGCTGGCATCTTCACCCGGCAAGTGACCCCGCCGGTGCCGCCCGCCTGATCGCTCCGCTGTACCTGGAGCGGATGCCTGACTTCGATCAGGTCTTCCAGGCCGGCCCCCTATGAGAGAGGCCTTCTGAGCGGGCGCGGCGATGCGACAGAGGTGCGGTCTCGCGCCGTCGCGCCTTTCGCCCGGCGAGTCCAGCGGGATCGCACCTGGGGGTCGATCCCGTAGCCCTGCGCGTAGGCGAAGTGGGGCTCGCCGGGCTCTTTCAACGGATCCAGGCGACGGGACTGCCGCGTCACATCTCCTTGTTTGGAGGGACTTCGAAGGTTCGGTTGGGCTGAAACCTCGAATGTCACCGAGAGAGTGCCTATTCACGGAGATACCCACAAATATGCATTTGCCCAGCTCAAGAGGTAGAGCGAGGTAAGGGATCTGTTGCTTGAAACGTAGGTGGCGAGCCCGGCGGGCCGACTAATCTGACGACCTCACGTAGCTGTTTACTGCCTCTCAGTAAAGGTTGCTGGTCAGTGAGGGTTGTTTCGCCATGCCCAAAATGGGCGCCGTTCCCGATAAGGGCGATCTTCGTCGTAGTTGTGGCGGTCAGCGCTTGTCAGGCGGGAGACACCACGCCTACGCCGGATCGCAGTACGACGATGCCCTCCGCCAGTCGGACGCCGGGTCCCTCAACAAGTGACGAAGCGATCGTGGCCGTGTACCGCGATCTCTACCCAGCCGGCCAACGTGCCGAACGGGCTCTGCCCGAGGAGCGCACGGCGATCCTCGAACGCGTGGCCACCCAGCCGTTGCTGAACCGGATGCTCCGCGGGATTGCCGCGCTCCGCGCCACAGGCCGCGTCACCTGGGGTGGCCCTGCGATCCACACGTTCGACGTGCGGATCAAGGACGACCGTGCGACCCTGCACGACTGCCAGGACGGCAGCAAAGCTGGCCAAGCGGACGACAAGACCGGTAAGCGTCTCACCCACGGCACGACCGGTACGCACCTGATCAGCATGCTCCTCAAGGGCCGGGACGGCGCGTGGCGGGTCTCGAAGGTGGAACAGGTGGAAGAGCCTTGCTCGCCTACGGCCTGAGCTCCGCCCTCGCAGCCGCGCTTGCCTTCGTCTCCCTCGGAAACGACAACGGCGTCGAGGTGTCGGGCCAGTACGCCGGTTACATCATTTCTGGGAAGCAAGCGCCTCGGCCTGGTGCCGCTACTCCAGTTGGTAAGGGATCTGGGGTTACGTGCTCCTACACGCCGTGGGCGGTTGACGGGCGGAAGAACGGTGGCCTTGAATTCGTCGACCCTGGCAGCAATCCCAACGATGAGCCCTCCGGCAAAGGGGCCTACTACCTCGTCGAATGTTCCGACGGGTACCGGGACGTCATATGGGTTCGGAAGAAGTTCGACCCGAGTGTCACGCCTGAGCAGCTCGCTCGCCAGGCGTACAAGCTGATTCCGATCAAGCCGCCGAACGTGCTCACCGCGCCGCCACGCGGCAAGGAAGGACTTGTCGGCCTCCCGCACTGGTTCTACCTCGCCAAAGGCGAGTGGACGGCCAGGTCGAAGCGGCTGCAAACCGGTCTTGTCTGGGCTGAGGCGACCGCGACACCGCAGCGGATGACTGTCAGCACCGGTGATGGCAAGACGATCATCTGCGACGGTCCCGGCACTGCTTACGACCCTGCCAGAAGCGCTGGTGAGCAGAGTTCCACCTGCTCCTACCGCTATCCGCGCCCGAACAGCTCCTATCGGGTCACTGTGACCGTGACCTGGCGCGGCACCTGGCGCGGCTCGGGTGGGGCCGGCGGCACGCTGCCGCCCATCGCCCGATCGGTCACGTTCCCGATCCGCGTCGTCGAAGCCCAGGCGCTCGTCACGAAGGGATAGCCCCATGCTCCACCGGCTCACGCCGACCAGGGAACAGGGCCACGTCTCGCACGTCCGTCCGCTCCCGGGTAGGCGTCGCCCCGCGATGCTCGTGGCGAGCGTCGCGTTGACCGCACTCGGCGCGCTCATCGCCTGGGAGGTGTACGGCGTCGCCGGCCACCAGACGCCCGTGCTCGTCATGGCCCGCGATGTCCCGATCGGGCAGCAACTCCAGGCACAGGATCTGAGAACCGTGGCCATGGGCATGGACCCGGCGGTCCACTCGTTGGAGGCCGTCGACAAGAGCGCGGTGATCGGCAAGAGAGCCGCGGTGGACCTGAAAGCCGGGAGCCTCCTCGCACCCAGCCAGATTGCAGAGATACTCATCCCCGCGCCGAACCAGGTCGTTGTCCCCCTGGCGTTGAAGGCGAGCCAGCTCCCGGCCAGGGGGATCCAGCCCGGTGATCGCGTAGTGGCCACCGCCGTACTTTCCAGCACGCCGGAGGGGCAGAGCGGCAGGGTCTCCATGGATCACCTCGCCCGGGTCGATCGTGTTGGCCAGCCGGACGCCGACGGGCTCATCGTGGTGGATCTCGTCGTCCCGGCTGCGGACGGTACGGCTCTCGCGCGCCAGGCCGCCATGGGGAAGGTCGCGATCGTTCTCCAGTCCAGGGCGGGGTGAGGCGATGCTGGTCGTGCTCTGCTCGGGCGGTCACAGCCCTGGGGTGACGACGACCGGACTCGCGCTCACTCTCGCCTGGCCGCGCGATGTGTTGTTCGCCGAATGCGATCCCGCCGGCGGCAGCCTGCTGTCCGGCTATCTGGTGGGCCAGCCACGAGAGCGTGGCCTGGGGGAGTGGGCGGTCCAGCTCCGACGTGGAGCCGATCCGGAAACGGTGCTGGGCGAGCAGGTCTATCACCTGGGTGGTCCCGAGAACCGGTGGGTTCTTCCCGGTCTCGCCGAGCCGGCCCAGATGGCCTCGGTCCAGCCGCTGTGGCCCGGCATCGCCGACACCTTCGCCGCGATACCCGGAGATGTGATCGCGGACGTCGGACGGGTCGGTGGCTCGGACACGCCCACCGCGTTGCTGATCCGTGCGGACCAGGTGCTCGTTGTGGCCCGCCCCACCCTCATGGACCTGTCCGCGGCGGCTCCCCGCCTTGCCGAGATCAAGGGGCTGCGCGGTCCCCGGCCGGATCCGCGCGTCCTGCTCGTCGGCGCGGGGCCGTACAGCCGGAAGGAGGTCGCCCGGACGCTCGGCGCTGAGGTGGTTGACCACCTTCCGCATGACCCGCGAGCGGCCGCAGTGCTGTCGCACGGTGCGGGCAACGAACGGTACGTGCCGCGTTCCCTGCTGCTGCGGGCCGCGCGCTCGCTCGCCGAAACCCTCTGGGATCAGGCCGTACGGGACGAGGTGACGGCGCGGTGAGTTTCGATGCGCAGCGGGCTGTGCGGGAGATCCTGCCCAGGGTCACCGAAGCTCTGGACGATGCCGGGTCGACTGGCGACGACGCGATCCGCGAGTTCGCGAAGGCGGCCATCACCGATCTGGTCCGCGAGTACGTCGACAACCGGGCGCTGGCGGGCAGGGACGTGCCCAGCCTGACGGAGGAACGGCTGCTCGCCGAGGCCGTCTACAACGAGATCTTCGAGCTGGGGCGTCTCCAGCCCTTCGTCGACGATCCCGAGGTGGAGAACATCGACGTCAACGGCTATGACCAGGTGTGGATCACCTACTCCGACGGCCGGAAGTTGCTCGGCCCGCCCGTCGCGGACAGCGACGAGGAACTGGTGGAGAACGTCCGCAGGTGGGCCGCCTACCAGGGGCAGACCGCCAGGGACTTCTCGATCGCCCGGCCACGTCTCCACCTGTCGGTCGGACACCGGACCCGCATGGCGGCCCTGATGGGCGTCACGCCGCGCCCGTGTCTGTCCATTCGCAGGCACGGCATGTTGGAGGCCGACCTTGACGACCTGGTGCTGAACGGCACCCTGGACAAGGGGCTCCGCGCGTTTCTGGGCGCCGCCGTACGGGCTCGCAAGGACGTCGTGATCACTGGCGGCATGGGGGACGGCAAGACCACCTTCGCCCGCGCGCTCGCCGCCGAGATCGACCCGAATGAGCGGATCGCCACCGTGGAGAAGGAGTACGAACTCTTCCTCCACCTGCAGACCGACCGCCACCGCGACGTGCTCGCCCTGGAGGCCCGGGAGGGCAACACCGAAGGGCTGGGCGCGATCAGCATGCACCAGCTCATCGAGGACGCGCTGCGGTTCAATGTTCGCCGCATCATCGTCGGCGAGGTCCGCGGCGATGAGCTGGTGCCGATGCTGGAGGCGATGAACACCGGCGGCAACGGCTCCATCTGCACCATGCACGCCGACTCGGCCGACCAGGTGTTCGCCCGGATGCTCATCCTCGCCGGATCGGGCGGCCTCACGATCGCCGCCGACACGCTGTTCCGCACGATCGGCATGGCCGTGGACTTCGTCGTCCATCTCGGCCACGAGCTCCGCCATGACATCGACGGGCTGGTCAACCGCCGCTACGTCGCAGAGATCAACGAAGTCCTCCCGACCGGCGACGGCATGGAGCCCGCGGTCAACCACGTCTACGTCCCCGGGCCCGATGGCCGCGCCGTCCCGAACACGATCCCGCAGTGCATGCACGAGCTGGTCGCCGCCGGGTTCGACCCGGACCTGTTCGTGCCCCGTGTCTGGAGCGGAGGGTACGCATGACTCAGTGGTTCGCCGCGCTCGCTGGCGCGCTGCTGATCGCGGGACCGCTGCTCGCCGTCGCCGGGACCCGCCCAGTGCAGGAACGGCCGCCGCGGCCATCGCGGCGACGGCTACCGCGAATCCCGGCCATCCCGGCTGTCTCTGCCCTGGTCGCGTTCGCCGTGACGTTGTGGCTCACGAGCTGGCCCGTTGCAGCAGTGGGAGCGGCGGTGGGCGTGGTGGTCCTGCCGCGCATGCTGACCAACCGCGAGACCGCACGCCGGATCGAGCGGCTCGAAGCGCTGGAGGCGTGGACCCGTCACCTCGCCGACGTCCTCGGCGGCAGCGCGGGCATCGAGGAGGCGCTGCAGTCCAGCGCCGGCAATCCACCGGCGCCGATCGCGGCTGAGGTCCGGGCACTGGCGCGCCGGCTCGCCTTCCGCACTCCCACTGAACAAGCACTGCGCACGTTTGCCGACGACCTGGACGACCCGACCGGAGATGTGATCGCCGCCGCGCTGATCCTGGCCTGTCGGGCACGGGGCAAGGGGTTGCGCGAGGTCCTGCAGGGTCTCGCGCGCACGGTGGCCAAGGACGTGGCGGCCCGGCGGGAGATCGACGCCGAACGCGCCACCCATCGCACCACGGCCCGATGGGTCATCGGTGCGTTGCTCGGTTACACCGCCTTCGCGCTGCTCAACCGGGCCTATGTCGCGCCGTTCGGCACCTTCGGCGGCCAGGTCGTGCTTGCCATCGTCATCTCCCTGTACGCGGGGGCCTTCGCGTGGCTGTACCGCCTGGCCAGGCCACCGAAGGGGCACCGGTTCATCAATCCATCGGGGGAGACCTCGTGATCGGACTTGTTCTGGCCTCCGGCGCATTGATCGGCCTCGGCATATCGTTGGCGATCGCCGTGCTGTTCCCTGCTCCGCCCGCACTGGCGCCCGCGATGGAACGGCTCCGGCCGGGTGCGAGCCGTATGGAACCGGACGGGAACTGGCGCACACATCTGGCCAGAAGGCTCGCGGGAACGGTGATCGGGGCGCGCGTCCCGCATGCGGACCTGGCGCTGCTCGGCAAGACCGCCAACGACTATCTCGCCCAGAAGGGTCTGATGATCCTGCTCGCGGCAGTAGGCCCGGTCGTGTTCTGGGCCTGGTGCGCGCTGCTCGGCGTCACCCTGCCCTGGGCGCTCTCCTGGGCAGCGTGCGCGGCCTTCGCCGTGGCAGTGTTCTTCGCCCCGGACGCGGCGGTTCGTGGCCAGGCCGCCGAGGCGCGTAAGGCGTTCCGGCAGGCGATCGTCGCGTACCTGGACCTCGTGGCACTCGCCCGCGCGGCCGGATCGGGACCAGCTGACGCGCTGGAGTCCGCCGCGAAGGTGGGCGAAGGGTGGACGTTCCGACGGCTCGGCCTCGCACTCGATCCGGCACGCCGCGGCACCGGTAGCGCATGGGACGAGCTCACCCGCCTGGCAGAGGAGATCGGCGTTCCCGAACTCGCCGACCTGGCCTCCATCGCCAGGCTCGCCGGTACCCGCGGCGCTGGCATCCTCGACACCCTCATGGCCAAGGCCCAGTCCCTCCGCGAGGTGGAGCTGTCCACCGAGGTCTCCAAGGCCCGATCCCGCACCGAGACCATGACCGTCCCGATGGCTCTATCAGTCATCGGCTTCCTGCTGTTGCTCGGCTATCCCGCCTTCGCCCGGATGGCCGGAGGCTGACCCCTCCCGGAGGTACTCATGATGACCAACAAGGGCCTGCTCGCCATGTGCGTACGAGCGAGAGAGTGCCTGTCCGCGGTGAACCGGTACGCGGCGCGGCGTGGCGCGGAGCCGGAACGGGGCGCGTCCACCCTGGAGTGGGTGATCATCGCCGCCATCGTGTTCCTGCTCGCCATCGCCGCAGGAGCGAAGATCACTCAAGCCGTGAACGAGCAACTGGACAAGATCGGATGACGGCTCGCGAGCGGGGCTCGGCGACCCTGGAGGCCGCGGTCGTCTACCCCGCGGTCCTCCTGCTGATCCTGCTCGCGGTCAACACCGCGCTGTGGTTCCACGCCCGGAACATCGCCCTTTCCGCAGCCCAGGAAGGGCTCCGTGTAGGACGCGCGTACGGCTCCAGCCTCTCGGCAGGGCAAGGGACGGCGGAACGCTTCGTCAGGCAGGTCGGCGGATCGTTTCTCCAATCGCCGACGGTGAACGTCGACCGGACGGGAGACACGGTTGTGGTGACGGTTCGGGGCCAGGCGATCAGCCTGGTCCCGCTGCTCAACCTCACCGTCGAGCAGGTCGCCCGAGCCCCATTGGAGAAGTGGACCTCCGGATGACACAGCATCCTGATCGAGGCTCCATGGCGCTGGAAACGGCGATCATCGCGCCCGCCCTGCTCGCCATGCTGGTCATGATGATCGCCGTCGGTCGCGTCACCATCGCCCACGGAGCCATCGACGCCGCAGCCAGGGACGCGGCCCGCCAAGCGTCCATCGCGCGAGATCCGGCGTCGGCGCGCTCGGCCGCGCAGGCGAGCGCGCGCGACGCTCTCGCACGCGAAGGGCTGAAGTGCGACCCCTCCGTGACCGTGGACACCAGCGGCTTCTCCACCCCAGTGGGGACCTCCGCCGTCGTGGCCGCCACCGTGACCTGCGACATCGAACTGAGCGACCTCGCACTACCCGGAACCCCAGGCTCCAAAAAGCTCACCAGCAACTTCACCAGCCCGATCGACCCCTTCCGCGCGAGGGGAGACCAACCATGAACCTGACCGACGACCGCGGCTCCGTCACCGCCTTCTCGGTGGTCTTCGCCCTGGCACTGCTCATCTGCGCCGGCCTCGTGGTGGACGGCGGGGCGAAGATCCAGGCATACCGGGAGGCGTACGCGGTGGCCGAGGAGGCCGCCCGCGCCGGAGCGGGACAGATCGATGTTGACCGGGCCTACGCACAAGGCGGCCGGTTTGAGGTCGACACCTCCAAGGCGGTAGCGGCAGCTCGTGGCTACCTCGCCTCGGCCAGACATGCGGGCAACGTCGCGATGACCGGAAGCCGGACCATTCAGGTCACCGTCACCGTGTCCAAGCCGACCACGCTCGTCTCCCTGATCGGCATCGCCAACGTGACCGCGACCGCCAAGGCGTCAGCGCGGATGCTCCACGGCATCGAGCAAGGACGATCATGACGATGTACGGCCTGCGCCACCCCATCCTCAGCAAGGTCACGGCGGCCACGGTGCTGGCGGCCCTGCTGGCCGGCATCCCGACCGTCCTGCTGGCCTTCTTCTGGCCGATCGACCTACCCACTCTCGATGACCTGGCCACCCCCGCCGAACCCGTTGTCATCAAGGCGCTCCTGCTCGGGATCATCTGGACCTGCTGGGCGCTCTTCGCCTGGGCGGTGCTCGTCGAGCTGGTGGGCACCTTCCGCGCGACTCAGAGCCGGGTCCGCATGCCCTTTCAGCGGCTCGCCGCCTACCTCATCACGACGATCACCCTGGCCGCGGCTGCTCCCGTAGTCGCCACGCGTGGAGCCGTTCCGGCGGCGGCGGTCGCCGTGACACCCGCGCCGCTGCTCGACCATGCCTTGATGGCGGCCGAGCCGGAGGCCGACGAGCCCGCAAAGCAGTACAAGAACTACGTGGTCAAGCCCCGGGACACGCTCTGGGAGATCGCAAGAAAGCACCTCGGGGAGCCGATGCGCTACCGAGAGATCGTCATCCTGAACCAGGGGCACGTCATGGACGACGGCCAGACTTTCACCAGAGGGGACTGGCTCAGACCTGGCTGGACTCTGAGACTGCCCGCCGACGCCACCAAGCTGGACACAGAACGTAAGGCGTATGAGCAGGGCCAGGCCGTCTCTCGCGATGCGGAGCGCCATGTGCACACGGTCGCCTCTGGCGAAAGTCTGTGGGAGATCGCCGAGAAACGGCTCGGAGACGGCAGGCGGCACAAGGAGATCTTCAAGCTGAACAAGGACCGCGTGCAGCCCGACGGAGCGCGGCTCGTCGATCCGGACGTGCTCGAACCCGGCTGGCGCCTGACCCTTCCCGAGCGCGAACATGCCGGGGGAAAGCCTGCGCTACACCGTCCTGCCGTTCCACCTCGGGCTGACGTCTCCGCCCGGCCTGCGGCTGAACGTATGTCGCCTGCCCAGGTGCCGGCGGTATCAGCCCCATCGAATGTGGTCGCGCTCCCGGGCGGCGGGATGGTGGCACTGTCCTTCGCCGCCGGGGTGGCGGTCGCCCTCGCCGCGGCACGGCTCCGCCAGCGGCGACATGTCACCATCCGCGACATTGACGAGCCCGTCAGCGTGCTCGTACCGGAGCCGGAGGAACCCGCCGTACGAGCATTGGAGCGGGCACACCGGCGAAGCTATGCCGAGTCCGACGAGACGCCGCCGGACGACTTCGAGCTGGTCACGTCATCCTTCTCGACCGATCCGCCGAGCTCCCTCAAGGTGGGCACGCGCGGTGAGGAACCGGTGTCGCTGGCACTGTCCGGCCTGAACCTCGCTCTGACCGGCCCGGGAGCCGACGACTGCATCCGGGCCATCGTCCTTGGCCTCCTGAGCCAGGCGGACCAGCACCGCGCAGAGATCGTCATACCGAGCCAGGACGCCGAACGGTGGTTCGGCTCCTCCATCCTGACGATGAGCGACTACCTGCCCGGCCTCCGGCTGGCACCTGAGCTGAACGATGCCATCGACCACCTCGAAGGTCAGTTCGTCACCCGGCGTCGCATCCTTCGAGACTCGGAAGCCGAAGACATCCCTGAGCTGCGTGACGCCGAACCCGACGAGCCGTTGCCCGCGCTGCTCCTGACCGCCTGTTCGCTGGAAGGCAACTCGTATCTGGACACGCTCATGGGCCTCGCGTCCAGTTTCGGCATCGGCGCACTGATAGTCGGGCGCTCGGCGTCAGGAACGACGTGTGAGGTCAGCGAGGACCACCGGGTGGCGAAGGCGTCCGGCGAGCTGGCCGAGAAACTACGAGACATCAGGCTGTTCCATCTGCCTGAGGAAGCCGCGAGCGCCGTTCTCCACAAGCTCGCCGCCGGGAACGGCATGCCCGCCGAGCAGCCAACGCGGGAAGTAGACCTGTCCGTGCCGCCACCGGGTACGGCGCAGCGGCGCGTGCGACTGAGCATCGTTGGAGAGCCGATCGTCGAGGTTGACGGCAAGGTGGTCGACATCTCCGGCCGGACCAAGGCCCTGGAGCTCTTCGTCCTCCTCGCCGTGCATCCCAAGGGCTTGGAACGCGAGGAGATCTGCGAGTACCTCTGGCCGGATGTGGAGGAGACGCTGGCCGGCTACCGCTTCCACAGCGCGCTCAAGGATCTGCGTGTCGCGTTACGCGAGTCGACCGGCCTGGGGGACAAGGAAGCCAGCTTCGTAGAGCGGAGCGGCAAGACCTACCGCATCGAGGCCCAACACGTTGACGTCGACCTGTGGACCTTCCACCGGGCCCTCGCCGATGCGCGCACGACCACCGACGAGGAAGCCAAGACGATGGCCCTGGAAGCGGTAGCGGGGCTGTGCCGGGGACCCCTGGGCCAGGGGCTCAAGTACGACTGGCTCGACCAGGACCACCGCTGGCCGTTGACCGTGGCCAGCGTCAAGGCGCTCCTCCAACTGGGGACGCTTCACGAGCAAACCGGACGGAGCGAGCGCGCTCTGGAGGTGTTCGACCAGGCCTGCGCGCTCGACCCCGACATGGAAAGCGCAGCCCGGGCAGCCATCCGGCTCCTGGTCGAACTCGGCCGCACCGACGAAGCCCGCCTACGCGTCCGCCACCTCAAGGCCCGCCTCGCCGCCCTCGGCGTCTCCGCCTCTCCCGAGACCCGGGCAGTTCTGGATCAGATCGGTACAGCTCGGAGGACGTCTGTTGCGAATTGATGCTACTTGAGCCCCTTTTCGTGCGTCCCGCAGAGCGGCCGGTGAAGCCGTGACGTAGCGGCTGAGCTTGCTGTTCGTAAGCTCGTCGTTGCTTGCCGGTGGAAGTCCGGTCCGGGTGCTGCCAGGAGGCCCGGTAGCAGGCTGGCGGCTTCGTCTGGAAACGGGCGGGGGTCGAAGCCCAGCGCCAAAGGCGGCGCCAGCCTGTACGGCACGATCGCGTAAGGCGGCACCATCGGTGATGGACGGACACGAGTGGTGCTCTCGGGTAGGCAGCCGACGTACGCGACGGGCCTACCGCTTGCGAGCCGACGGCAGTCGGGCTATCAGGAGAGAAGTAGGAGGGCATCCCACCGCGTGCTGGTAGATAACCCTGGAAGCTTGCTGTGGTCGGCCAGCGCGAGGGCGACACCGGCCGCTCCGGTGAGCAGGTCCGGTTCGTCGGTGATGACGCCCCGATGATGGTGCTGGAAACCGAAGCGGTGCCGCGGATCGTACGCCGTGGTGACCAGATCGGCTGCAAGGACTGCGACCCCTGGAGCGCCGACCGCAGCGCATTGGAGGACACCGGATGCCCCGTGGCACAGGGTCGGGCCCTCGACATCCCACCGGTCGCTCGGCTGGTGAGAGAGGGAATCGAGTGCGGCGTGGCCCACTGCCACAAGCTCTGGGTCGCGGAGTGCTTCCCCGGCGCTGATGAGAGCGCGGCCGATGCCGGGGGTGCCGTAGCACCACGCGTCCGCCCGCCCAGGAACCGGTGGGGCCGCCTCGCCGTCGAGTTGGTCGCCGGTGATGTACGGCGGCCAACGGTAAGTTGTGCCGACCCGCCACCGCGTGAGCCAGTCCGCCGCACGGCGGATGGCGGCGGCCTGCCCGTCGACCTGGAGGCCCGCGCGGCTGGCGATCGCCAGGAACGCGAGGGGACCTGCGATGCCATGGGCAAGACCGGTGGTGGCCGCGCCGGACGGGTGGACTCGTACTCCTGACGGATGCCGGTGCGCCGGGAGCCACCAGCCGGGCTTGGCCCCCTGGCTGGTGTTGATCAGCTCGGTGAGGGTGTGCAGGGAGGCCAGAAGCCCAGGTTCGGCGTGAGGGTGTCCCGCAGCATGCGCTGCGAGGAGAACACGGCCGATACCGGACAAGCCGTTGATCGAGTCGTAAACCGCCCAGGCCAGCGCCGAGTCGCCATTCTGACGACGCACTTGGTGGCGGCGGGCCAGGCCGACGGCGCCAGCGGACAGCCACCGGGCGGCTCGCCGGATGGTGGGAAGGTGCGGTTCGGGGTCGGGCAGGTAGCCGGAGCCGATGATGAGGGATGAAGCCAAGCCGCCGCCATCCCCGAAGACGCCCACACTGGCCACGCCAGACTTTCTGGCGTGGGCAGCCGCGGCAGTCCAGTGGTCGGTTGCCGCGGCAGCGAATCTAGGGTCGGTGCCGGACAGGCGAGCATGCAGGAGCGCCGTCCCAGCTAGCCCGTGAGCCAGGGAAATCCCGGTGGAGTCCCGCGCTGCCGCCACGACGGTGGCGGGGTCGGCCAGCCGTTCTGCGACGCTGAGTGCTTGTTGTGCTGCGGCGGTGGTCATGAGGGAAGGGCGAGCAGATCGGCTGCGAGTGCTCGGGCGAGGGGCTCGTCGACGTTGCCGCCGAGCAGTCGGTTGGCGTGCATGTGGATCAGTGAGAAGGCGCACCGGGCGCGCTGCTGAGGGTTGAGCGTGTCACGGTAAGAGTCGAGGGCGTCTTGGCGAGCTGTCCAGGCGGGATGGGTCTGCGGCAGTAGGGGTGTGGTGCGGTTACGGTAGGCGTCCCGCACCACCGGGCGCAGGCGCGACAAGCGCGTGCGGTCGGCCCGGCCGAGGTGCCGACCGCCCAAGGCGCTGGTGTCACCGTCGGCGACGGTGGTGGCGATGGTGGCCGCAGACAGGGCCGCGAAGACAAGACGCTGGTCGGGGTCGCGGGTGGCGGCCAAGGCGGTGAGCACGAGTCGGCTGTCTGCTGCGAAGACGACTTCGGCAAGCTGGATTGACGCGTGACCGCCGTAGCGCTCGATCTCCTGCTCGTAGGGTTCGACGATGAGCCCGCCCGCCAAGCGTTGGGCGATCTTCTCAGAGCACCAGGTGGAGAGCGCAGGTAGGAGCCGGCCAGTGAGAACGGTCGGGTGCCCGTGGAATCGGACGCGCAAGTGGTGCCCGTATGCGGTGGTGAAGTACCGCAGCCAGAACCAGTGGTCAACGTCGACAGCGTGCCGATCCGCGAGGAGCGCGAGGCCTGCGAGCAGCTCGTCGTGGCAGTGCTGAGGGCTGCGTATCGCCAGCGACAGCCACGTACTGCCAGGCAGGTACAGGCCTTGTCCGGCCGGTCGGGTCGAGACATCGGACGGAGTGCGCCCCTCCTGCCGGGATGGGCGGCGGGCGAGAGGCACCGAGACCTCGAGGACGTGCCGTCCCATGGGGCCGGGAAGGACGGCCTGGACGGCGCCGGGGCCTCCGGGCTGTTCAGTGACCGCGATCAGTCCCCGCCGAGCGTGGCGGCGCAGAACCTCCTGATCGTCTGGTCTGTGCAGATCCAGCGGGATGCGCAGGTCGGCATCGTCGGTGATCACGATGTCGGGCGGCGAAGGCGTCATCGACGCCTTCCACTCCTGTAGCGCCTGACGCCAAGCCGCGGAGGAATGAGCTGAGGCGAGAAGATCAGGAGGAAGTACCCAGCGGGCCGGGGCGATGATCGTCTGTCCGTAGCGGACGCGAGGCTGGAACGGGGAGTCCTCGAAGGGACCCCATGACCAGGTGCGCCAGGGCCGAGTTCCTGCGCGGCCGGCCAACTGCAGGAAGCGGGCTAACGGTGGCAGCAGCCTGGGCGCGAGCCGCGAGTAGAGCACGGGGATCACCTGCTGGTCACGGCTTGCCGACCATACGGTCAGAAGCCGCCCGTCGGAGGCCAGTTGCAAGTCGGTGAGCGGCAGGTCTCCTGCCTTGGCGGGAACGCCGACGGGGATGCGGGCCGGGGCCAGCCCGGTCGGCACAGCGAGGGATCGCACACCTGTGGCGCGAGGTGCCACGACGAGCTCCGCGATCAAAGCGTCAGCGGCACAGTCGCCGCCTCCGCGGAGATCGGGCAGCATGCTGACGAAACGGCCATTGGTCGAACCGCCGTCCTGGGAGCCACCTCGCGGGCAGGTCGCCAGCCGGAATCGTCCCGCCTCGAGTTCGGCTTCGGAGTCGGCCAGGACGCGTACGTAGATCTCGGCGGTCCGGGGCGCAAGCGCTGTCGGGTCTGGCGGGTGGCTCAGGGCCTGGACGTCGGCGTCGTTGAGGATGACTTCGTTGGCGCCTGATGCGAGGGCCCTGTAGTACAGGGCGGCCAGCGCGGTCGAACGCGCGGGTGAGCCGGAGTTGACGCTGTCGGGGAAATCAAGGCCCAGGCCGGTGGCGGGGTCGGTGGCCTCCAGCAGCGGAACCCGCCGGCGCGGGCCGTACCGGTCCAAGAACCTGTCGTGAAAGCCGGTGAGCTGGTCGTGTCCTTCGCTGACCAGCCACAGGACCCCCGCGGCCTCAGCAGCCTCGCGAGCCAGGGCTTCGGGAAGTGTGAGATCCGCGTCAGCGGCCACGTCGACAGTCAAAGGCCGCTCCTGGAAGACGATCTGATCGGCTAGATCCCGGGCGGCGGCCAATGCCTGCAGGCGAGCCACCTCCCTTGGGGGATGCTCGTCCGCGGCGGCGAGCAGTGACCGCATCCGCGTCAGGGATGCCCGAAGCGGGTGCGCGCGCGGCAGCTTGGCCGTCAGATGGGCGAGTGGGTCGGTGGTGATGTCATCCGGCAGGAGATCCGTCAGCAGGAACCCGGCCTGTACCAGGCCGATTACCGCGGCGGAGACGGTCTGCTCGGAGGCGTGAGGCCAACGTCGGGTCATCTCGGCGGTCAACGCGCCGTAGCTCATGCCCGTCTGACACAAATGCATTATCGAAATGGTGGCCTCCGTCGCGCGGACGGTGATGCGTGAAGGCCCGGCCCCACCAGGGGCGCCCTGCAGCTCGCTCTCCAGCCGGTCACCGCGATGGACGGTGAGGTTGTTGGCGGTCAGGGTGAGATTTGCCAGCACTCCCTGCTCGTCCACGAGTAGGGAGCTGACAGCCGACAGCCATGCCGAGCTTGGATTGCTACGGGCGCGATGGTCTTCGCCCAGCCTCAGCTGGGCGGAACGGGGGTGGAAACCGACGGGAGCCACCCCGGCGAAGATGCCATGCGGTGTGGGCCGCCATCGGGCCCGTATCTCGTACCCCCGGAGTGTCACCGCAAGGCGGTCACTTTGGGGATCGGCAGCGCTCGCCTGCCGGGATGCGAGGAACACACCCTCAGCCAGCAGGTGATCTCGGATGGTCCTTGTAGCCGCCTCTGCCTCAGGGAGCGCAGGCAGTAGAGGGATGCGACCAAGTCCTGTGATCGCGGGACACGCCACGAAAGGGTGTGTCGTGCCCCGCCTCTGCCGTGCGGGCTGCTTGCGGGGCGGCTCGCCGTCGGTTGCTTTCATCGTGTCGCTACTCGGTCAGCAGCCTACGCAGCTTCCGGTGCAGCCGTCGTTGGTGCAGTCACCCGACGGCGTGTGGCCGTTTAAGTTGTCGGCCGCTCCGACGTGCGGGTCGAGCGTGAACAGGTCGGCGAATGGGTCGGTAACCCGGGTGTTTTTCATAGCGCTGACGTTACGCCGCTGCGGCGAAATGTCGTAGGAATCAGACCGGAAAAGCATAAGTTTTTCAGGTGTCGAATTCCTGGTTTCTTGGGCACGGCGAATTTCTCTCCGTGCTAATTATGGCCAATGACGATTTCTGCGTCAGGAGCCGGATCGAATCACCACATGCGTGTTGCGTTTGGTGATATTCAGCACGCCGTCGGGGACGTTCGCGGCGTCGGCGGGGTAGACCTCGACCCACAGATCAGACAGCGAGGCTCGGGCGTGCTGCCAGGCGGTCATGCGCCCGGCGACCATTGCGGCGAGCTTGTCGCCG
This sequence comes from Microtetraspora sp. NBRC 16547, assembly GCF_030268965.1. Lineage (GTDB taxonomy): Bacteria > Actinomycetota > Actinomycetes > Streptosporangiales > Streptosporangiaceae > Microtetraspora. The sequence continues at coordinate 112,771 of NZ_BSSE01000006.1, forward strand.
TCTGGACCGTACGCGCAGACCCCGAGCTCGATGAGCTGCTTGCCGTCGGTGTCAGTGCCGGATGGGCGTTGTAGCAGGTAGGCGAAGCTGTTGCTGGTGACCACTGCCATGCTGCCCCAGGGGTAGATCGGCCTGACCAGCCCGCGCTCCAACGCCGGTGCCGTCGCGATCATCCGGCAGAATCCATCCAAGTGCGACAGCCACAGGTCGACGTGCTTGGCGTTGCGGGTGATCGCGCCCGTCCACCGCACCGTCGGCGGGTGCTTGAGGGCGGTGCCGAGCGCCTCCGGATCGGCTTCCCGGCCCTCATCCGTGCGAATGAAGACACCGGAGTCGCCTCCGAGCTGGACATTTCTCTCGGCGATACCGCCAAGGCCGCGGATCGGCATGAACCCGCACTCGTACATTGACCTGCTGCGCCACCGCCCATCCTCCCACTGCAGCGCGATGGAGCGGGTCAGGCCGCGCATGCGCAGCGGCACCACCAGCACGCCGCCTGGTGCGAGCTGCTCTTGCCACGCGTGAGGCAGGTCCCAGGCCCCGGCTGTGACGATGATCCGATCGAAGGGCGCGGACGTGACGTCGCCGAGGTCGCCGTCCCCGCACGCTACTCTCACCGTGTCGTATCCGGCGGCTGCCAGGTTTTCCGCTGCCTCCCGCGCGACCTGCGCGTCGATGTCGATGCTGGTCACCGTCCCCGCCGGCCCGGTCATCTCGGCGAGCAGTGCGGCGTTGTATCCGGTTCCTGCGCCGATCTCCAGGATGCGGTGGCCTGGCTGGACGTCCAGCTGTTGCAGCATGACCGCGACGATGCCTGCCTCTGACACGGAGCTGGTGGCTACTCCTTGCTCGTCCCGATGGGTGACGACTGACTCGCCGGTGTAGGCCCGCTGAAAATGGGCCTGCGGAATGAATAGATGCCGAGGAACGCGACGCATCGCGTCCTCAACTCGCGTGTCCGTGATGATCCCGGACTCACGCAGCCGATCGACCATCGCGTTGCGGAGTTCAAGGGTATTAGTCGTATCGATGTTCATATCCGCAGACTACGCCTTAATGGCACGGCTAACTGGAAGAATAATTGAAATCGGTCTACTTGTTTGGTGGTTCAGATCTGAAATCTATACTTCGCCTCCCCGCATGCTTTCTGCCCGTAAAGTGGCACGGAAACGAATGTTCATTTCGGGGCTGGAGTGCTTGGTCTGGCAGACCTCCGGGACCAACCTCGGGTGGGATGGTCGGTTCGGGGGCCTCAACCGGAGGCCTGCCAGAGATCAGGAGGGCCAGCCGGTAACCAAGGGCGCTCAGTTGGCGATCAATAGTTCCAAGGAACGGCGAGTGGGCAGCCCGCTCGTGGTAGGCGACGACGTGGACCGACATACCGGAACGCTCAGCCACCTCACCCTTGACCAGCCCAGCCCGTTCTCGCAGCGCGCGAAGCTGTCCAGGGATCTTCTCACCTTCCGCGACGACGTCGCCGGCCTCATCGACTGCGGCCAAGCGCCGCTCGATGTACGCCGCCCAGGCGAGGGCGTTGCTGTAGGACAGCCCGACAGAGCCGCATCTCCACCTGGAGACGGTCCCTGGGTGGACACCTACCGCCCCGGCCAACGTGACGTCCTTGATCCCGAGCTGCTTGGTGACAGTGATGAGCTCGGCGACGATGGACATGGTGGGCCTCATTGTTCTCCAGGGTGCTCATGGGATGGCCGACCAGGTCTGGGTCGAGGAAGCTGCGCATCCGCGTAGGCGTCTCGTAACCATCCATCAGGCGGATGGACCGTCGATGAGCCCCTGCCCTTGGTCCCACCAGCGTGGGATGAGCAGTTGGCGTGGAATGCCCGACAACGTGTCCGCCGGTGGGCCTGCTCGAGACTAACGGTCCACTTCGGCGAGGACACGTTCGATCCGGTCGGCGGCGGCGCGGATGTCGTGGACGGGGGCAATGAGCTGGGGCCAGGGGAAGTGGAAGGCCCAGGTTCCGTCGGAGTCGGGAGCAGCGAGAACCTTCTCCGTCAGTACAGGGGCGGCGGTGTTGATCACGTTCAGGTGGGGCGCGCGGTCTCGGGGAGCATGCATCCGTACGGCGAAGCGACGGTTCTCCAGCTCCATCGCGAGCTTCTCAAGGTGCTCGACGGCCCGCTCGAGGTTGATCGTCATCAGATGAGAACTCCAGGGTTCAGGGGTCCATTCACGGGACGTGGTGCTGGTCTTTTCACACCACGAAAGGCTGCTGTGTCAGATATGTGAAACCTGAGCAAGGGCCATGGCCTGCGGCGGGCATGATCAGGTGTGCACAAGCTTCACTGGTCATGAGCCGGGCGACTCCGCCGGTGAAGTGCCCGCCGTGCGGAGGCGCTTCTCGGTAGTCGTTCTCCGGCCGCCACTCGGAGACGGGTACGACCCCGTCCGGGGAGAGTTGGAATCCCTCGAATAGGCTCGTGATCTGCTCCACAGAGCGCATGGTGATCTGCATGTTCGCCCGCTCGTAGACCGCGAGCCCTTCCCGCTGAGCTTCCTGGTTCATGTCGCCGGGGGCGGCGTGACTGATCACCAGGAAGCTCCCCCGAAGGAAACCAGTCGCGGATCGTGCCCACGATCCGGCGCGCCTCGTCACCGGGGAGGAAGTGCAGCAGCGCGATCATGACGACCGTGATGGGGTGTCCGTGGTCGAACAGGCCGACGATGTCAGGATGGCTCAGCAGCGCTGCAGTGTCGCGTATGTCCGCATGCACCATGCGTACCGGGCCGTCGGCGGGGCCGGCCATGAGCGCGCGGCCGTGTACGACGGCGATCTCGTCGCTGTCCACGTAGGCGACTCGGCCGTCCGGTGTGAAGCGGTTGACGATCTGGTGGACGTTGTCTGGGGTGGGGAGCCCGGAGCCGATATCGAGGAACTGGCGCACGCCTTCCTCGGTGGCCAGGTGACGTACGGTGCGGGCGAGGAACTCCCGATTCTCGCGGGCTCGCTCGCGGAGCCCCGGCACGATCCGGACCAGGGCCTCGGCCGCCTCGCGGTCGGCGGCGAAGGTGTCCTTACCGCCGATCAGGTAGTCGTAGATGCGGGCGGCGTTGGGAACCCGCGGATCGATCCCCTGAGCTGGTGCATCGTTCGTTGACACGGTTGCGGCCTCTGTCGGCTTAGGTCGGGGACTGGGCCCGACGGGGCATCGTGATCAGAAATCGGTCACGCTGGACAGAACCCTCACAAGACCAGGTGCCAGCCGGCCCTCGGTACGTGCTTGGGATTGCACACCCCTATTTGACTGATCACGAGCAGGCAGTGAACAGATGACAGATAAGGACACGAACGGACACGAACGGATAGCCTCGCCTGCCCGGAGGTGTGTCGATGGTCGCCGAGCGTGCCCCCGCATGGGCTGAACGACTGCGTACTGAGCGGCGTAACCGGATGTGGAGCCAACCCGATCTGGCTCGGAGAATCGTCGAAGCGGCGGACGAGCACATAGTCGCCGCGATCACCAACGCCAAGGCTGGGGCGTGGGCAGCCTACTTCGGGCGATTCAGCCCGGCAGCGGCAGCCAACGTGCTCTTCCATATCGACCGGTATCCGCCAGGCGCAAGTACAAGCATCTACGCCAGGCCTCTGGACAGGCATACCGGACTCTGGCCGGGATCAAGGAGTCCCACCCGGGGCTCCTTGCCCACTGGAGATGGGACACCCAGCGGAGATCAGCAACGGCCCGGGCCGGATGACAGGAGCCGGATAAGCCGAGAGGTTTACGTCCGGATCTGTGGGAGCCGGAGGGTGAGACTCCCTCCGGCCACCCGACACCATTGTGTGATCACCTGTGGTAGCCCGTCCCACCGGGCGTGTGGGTGTGCCTGGTCTTCGCCCAAGCGCTGCGGACATTCGGGGCGCCGGATGGGGGGCTCACCCACAACGGCAAGCAGCTCACTGAGCGGTTCGGAAAGGGCGGGGAGGTACGGCTCGATCGCACCTGCCGCGACAACGGCATCACCCACCGGCTGACCGAACCACGATCTCCGACCGCGACCGGGAAGGTGAGCGGTTCCACCAGATGCTGCGCCGCGAACAGTTGGACGACGCGGTGCTGTTCGAGAACATCTACGGCCGATCACGTGTCAGATCAGGCCGATCAGAGGGGACCAGTCGATGTCTTCGGACTCGATGGGCTCGTTGGGGTAGTTGTGGCTTATCACCTGCGGCAGGGCGGCCAGCGCGGTATCCCGCACCGGCTCCTCAATCCGCAGCAGCGCGCAGGCGGTCTCCACGAGCAGCGCATACATGCCCTCCTCGTCGAGCGACTCCGGCTCGTACAGCACGCGGACCGCGGTGCCGTCGGCCAGTGACATGAGCAGGACGACCAGGCGGTCGATCGGGAACACCGGACGGAAAGCGCCCAGCTTCGCGCCCTCGTCGATCGTGGAGCGGAACGGCTCGCCCCATCGCTGGTAGACGTCGCGGGCGTGGCCTCCGAGTTTGGCGTCGCGGTGCGCGACGGCCCAGAACTCCATCCAGAATGCCCAGCGTTTCTCGAACGGCGCCCACCCGGCGACCTGGAAGCGCAGCAGCGCGAACAGCCTGCGCACGGGGTCGGGCTCGTGACTTTGCACCGAGCGCCAGGTGGCGAGGGTGAGTTCGAGCATCGCGCTGATCGTCTCGTCGATCAGCGCCTCGCGGTGCCGGAAGTAGTGCTGGAGCATCCCGAGCGAGACTCCGGCCTCGTCCGCGATGTCCTTCAACCGCGCCCCGTCGACGCCGCGCCGGCAGATGACCTCGCTCGCCGCAGAGATGATCTGGAGTCTGCGCCGCGCGGCGAGTGTGTCGACTCCCTCGCCTGACCTGCGGTTACCGCTGGTGTCCGACGAGTTTTCGGGCATGCCTGTCCTGCCTTAGGTGCTGGAGGGCCAAGTGGGTAGAGGCTATTGCGTTCTACGCCTACGTTCCCATAATAAGACCTTATTGTTGAGTCCAGTGGACGGAGATCCCCATGCTCGTGACGTCTCGTGGACGGTTGTTGGCGGCGGCTGGCGCAGCCCTCACTCTGCTCACAGCGGCTTGCGGCGGTTCTGACGGGTCGGAGGGGTCCGGCGCCTCCGCAGACAAGAAGCTGACCTTCACCTCCTACGGAAGCGGCTACCAGCAGGCCCAGGCCGACAGCTGGCTGACCCCGTGGGCCAAGCGGGAAGGCGTCACCACCGTCCAGGACCAGCCGACCGACTACGCAAAGATCAAGACGATGGTCGACGCCGGCCGGGTGACCTGGGATGTCGTCGACACCGAGCCGTACTTCCCGGTCGGCGTCTGCGGCACGTACGCGGAGAAGCTCGACTTCACCAAGATCGACAAGTCGAAGTTCCCGCCTGGTACGGTCAGCGACTGCGCTGTCCCCGACGCGATGTACTCGCTTGTCCTCGTCTACAACAAGGACAAATACGGTGCGAACCCTCCGACCTCTACAGCCGACTTCTTCGACACCGCCAAGTTTCCCGGCAAGCGCCTGGCCCCCGGATTCGCCTCCGGCGGCGCGATCGAGGCGGCACTGATCGGTGACGGCGTGGCCAAGGACCAGCTCTACCCACTGGACTACGACCGGGCGTTCCGCAAGCTCGACTCCATCAAGAAAGACCTCACCTTCTGGGATACCTCGGCGCAGAGCCAGCAGGCACTGGAGTCCAAGCAGGCCGACATGGCGCTCATCTGGTCCGGCCGCGCGTACATGGCCGCCAAGAACGGCGCACCCTACAAGGCCGCATGGAAGGACAACATGCTGGCCTACGCCGTGCTAATGGTGCCCAAGGGGGCGCCGCACAAGGACCTAGCCATGAGTTTCATCGCCTACGCGACCGGCGCCGAGCCGCAGGCCACGTTCGCCGAGAAGCAACCGTACGCGCCGATCAACATCGACGCCAAGCCGCAGTTGGACGACCTCGCGGAGGAGTGGAACACCGCCCGCGACGACATCCAGCAGGCCGGCTACTTCCAGGACGCGGCTTGGTGGGGTGCCAACATGGACGAGGCCACCAAGCGCTGGACCGCCTGGACCACGGGCTGATCGCGGCGCCATGACCACCACTACGCCACTCACCCCAGTAGCCGGCACCATCGTGGCGGCAACGCGCCGAGGGCGTCGCCCCCGCGGCCTGCTCCTGTTGGCCCCCGCACTGGTGATGCTGCTCGTGTTCTTCGCATACCCGGTGGCCGACATCGTGTGGCGGGCGTTCAGCGAGCCGCACCTCGGTCTGCAGAACCTGCGCGACGTGTTCGCCGACCCGGTGACGCTGCGTGTGCTGACCCGGACGGTGGTCACAGCGTTCGGCGTCGCGACTTTGACCCTGGTTCTCGCTTATCCGTACGCGCATCTGATGACGGTCGTGTCGCTCCGCTGGAGGGCGGTGCTGATGGCGCTGGTGCTGCTTCCGTTCTGGACCAGTCTGATGGCCCGGAACTTCGCGTGGATCGTCCTGCTGCAGGACGGCGGTCCACTGGCGAAGCTGACCGGCCTGGGGGAGAAGCCGCTGCTGGGCACGGCCGTCGGAGTCGCGCTCGGCATGGTGCAGGTGCTGCTGCCGTACATGGTGCTGCCGCTCTACAGCGCGATGAGCGGTATCGACCGCAGGCTGCTGTCCGCGGCGGCGAGCCTCGGCGCTCCGCGGCGCACCGTGTTCGGCCGGATCTATCTGCCGCTGTCCATGCCGGGCGTGGTGGCGGGTTACACGCTGGTGTTCGTCCTCGCGCTCGGCTTCTACATCACGCCGCGCCTGTTGGGCTCACCGCAGCAGTCCCTGATCGCCCAGGTCATCGGGACCAAGGTGGAGAAGCTGCTCGACTTCGGCGGCGCCGGCGCGCTGTCCCTGGTACTGCTCGCGCTGACCGGACTACTGCTGCTCGCCGTGTCCCGGGTGGCCCGCCCCACCTCGATGCTCGGCCTGAAGGAAGAGGACTGATGGGCGAGAACGAACTGCGGGGTGGCGTCGGCCTCCGAATGTGGGGCGCCCTGGTCGGCGCGGTGCTGATCGCGCCCACCCTGATCGTGATCCCCCTGTCCTTCACCGGCAAGGCGAGCTTCACATTCCCGCCGGAGAGCTGGTCGCTGCGTTGGTACCAGAACTTCTTCACCGACCCCGGATGGCGGGACGCGCTGCTCACCTCAGTGCGCATCGCGCTGCTGGTGGCTGTGCTGGCGTCCGCCCTCGGCACCGCCGCGGCGCTCGCCCTGGACTCGGGACGGGTCCCCGGCAAGGGACTGATCAACGGGCTGCTGCTGTCCCCGATGATCGTGCCGCAGATCGTCGCCGCGATCGGCGTGTACGCGGTGTTCCTGAAATGGGGACTGGCCGGCACCACGCTCGGCTTCGTGCTCGCGCACACCGCGCTGGCGATCCCGTTCGTGATCGTCGCGGTGTCGGCCGTGCTGCGCGGGTACGACCGGCGGCTGGAGCAAGCGGCCGCCTCGCTCGGGGCGGGCCCGCTCACCACGTTCTTCCAGGTCACGCTGCCGCTGATCCTGCCGGGAGTGCTGTCGGGCGCGGTCTTCGCCTTCGTCACCTCGCTGGACGAGGTCGTGATCGCGCTGTACCTGCAGAGCCCAGAGCTGCACACCCTGCCGGTGCAGATGTTCTCCAGCGTGACGGTAGAGACCGACCCGACGATCGCGGCCGCGTCCACGCTCGTGCTAGTCGTCACGACCATGCTTATCCTGCTGCCGCAGTTGCTGCGGCGGCGCTCCCCGGAGGAGACCCGATGACCAGGACCGCGAACGATAAGGGCGGTGCCGCCGTCCACCTGACCGAGCTGACCAAACGCTACGGCAACGCGCCCGCGGCCGTCGATGCGGTCAACCTGGAGATCGCGGCCGGAGAGTTCATGACGCTGCTCGGCCCGTCCGGATCCGGCAAGACCACCACGCTCAGCATGATCGCCGGATTCACCCGGGCCACCTCAGGCAGGATCGAGGTCGGCGGGCACGACGTGGCCGGGCTCCCGCCGTACAAGCGGGACCTTGGCGTGGTCTTCCAGCACTACGCCTTGTTTCCCCACATGACGGCGGCGCAGAACATCGCGTTCCCGCTCAAGCAGCGCAAGGTCGGCAAGGCGGAGATCGCCACTCGGGTCGCTGATGCGCTGGACCTGGTCCATCTCGGCGGGATGGGGGACCGGCTGCCCCGGCAGTTGTCCGGCGGGCAGCAGCAGCGGGTGGCGCTGGCCCGGGCCGTGGTGTTCAGCCCGCGGGTGCTGCTGATGGACGAACCGCTGGGCGCCCTGGACAAGAAGCTCCGCGAGCAACTGCAGGGCGAGATCGCCAGGATGCACCGGGACCTCGGCATCACGTTCGTCTTCGTCACGCATGACCAGGAGGAGGCGCTGGCACTGTCCGACCGGATCGCGGTGTTCAACGAGGGCCGGATCGAGCAGGTCGGCACCGCCGCGGACCTCTACGAGCGGCCCGAGACGCTGTTCGTCGCGCGCTTCCTCGGCGAGTCGAATGTGTTGACCGGCACGATGACCGACCCGTCCACACTGGAGGGCCGCGGGTTCCGCGTCGCCGTGCCGCGCGCCGGTGTCTCCGGCGGGCCGTCCGGCCCGACGTCCCGCACCGCTTCCGTAGTGATCAGGCCCGAGCGGCTCACCGTGCTGCCCGGGGACGCGCAGGTCCCGGCCGGTCACAACGCGCTCCGCGGCACCGTGTCCGGTCTGACCTACCTGGGTGCGCACAGCACCGTCACGGTCGAGTTGGACTGCGGCGAGCTGGCCACGGTACGCGAGCCCGCCGCGGCGCGGAGCGAGATCTCCGCCGGCGCACCAGTCCAGCTCACCTGGCCCATCGAGCACGGCGTACTCGTGTCAAGTTGACGCCTCCCCGTCCGAAGTGCCTCATCCCCTGGGGAGCCACTGCTTCTCCTCCCGAGTCACCCCCTTCATCCACCAGATCCGCGGTCACCTGCTCCGCCCCCGCGTCTCTTCCGCTGACCGCGGTTTCCGCTCGAACCGACGTCTTTCCCCGGTCGCCCGGATCCCCGGGCGTACCCCTTCCCATTGGAGGTCTCCGTTGTCCACTGACATGTCGCCTGATGTACGGCCCGTGCCGCGGGTGATCCCGCTCGCGGACATCCCGGTCACCCCCGCCGCGGAGGCCGTCACCAAGGTCCGCATCTCTCGTGTGATCACCAAAGAACGCTGCGGCTCCAACCTGCTGCTCGGTGCCTCCTGGATGGACCCGGGCGAACAGACCAACACCTGGTCCTCCCGCGCCGCGAACGACATGGCCGAAGGCGACCACTGGTACGGCGCGGTCGACGAGACGTACTTCATCATCACCGGGCATCTGCGTCTGACCTGGGACGAGGGGGTGCTGGAGCTGAATCCGAACGACTGCGTCTACCTCGCCCCGGGCTGGACGTACCACCTGGAGAACGTCGGCACCGAATCCGCGTTCTTCGTCTACTCGATGACCCCCTCGCCGGAGTGATCATGGCTGACGTGCATGTGTTCTGGGACGCGCGCGTCCTCGACCACGACACCGGGTCGGGGTTCTGGGAGGCCGCGCCGTCCGGCCTGCTCGCCGAGCAGGAACTCCACCCGGAGAGCGCGCCGCGGATCCGGAATATGAAGGCTGTGCTGGAGCGGGGCCCGGTCGCCTCGCTCCTCACCTGGCGGCCCGGGCGCCTCGCGACCGAGGAGGAGCTGCGCACCGTCCACGACGCGGACTACATCGCCGGGATCAAGGAGGTGTGCGCGGCGGGCGGTGGACATCTCACCTCCACCACTCTGCTCTCCGCAGGTTCCTGGGAGCCGACCCTGGCGGCGGCCGGGACCTGCTTGGCCGCCACCGACGCGGTGCTCGCCGGCGAGTGCGACATCGCGTACGCGTTGGTCCGGCCGCCCGGGCACCACGCCCAGCCGGATCGGGCCGACGGCTATTGTGTCTTCTCCCACGCCGCCCTGGCCGCACAGCGCGCCCGTGACGCCGGACTTCGCCGGGTGGCGATCGTCGACTGGGATGTGCACCACGGCAACGGCACCCAGGAGTGCTTCTACTCCCGCGACGACGTGCTGACGTTCTCCATCCACATGAAGCACGGCGCCTGGGGACCGTCCCACCCGCAGACCGGGGCACCGGACGAGCTGGGCATCGGCGACGGCGCCGGCTTCAACGTGAACATCGAACTGCCGGTCGGCGCGGGCGACCGCGCGTACGCCGATGCGATCGAACGGATCGTGGCGCCGGTGATGCGACGGTACCGGCCGGAGCTGATCATCGCCGCGTCCGGCCAGGACGCAGCGACGTTCGACGCCAACGGGCTGCACAACGTGACGATGGCCGGATTCCACCGCATCGGCACGCTACTTGGTGAGCTCGCCAGGGAATTGACCGGCGGCCGGCTCGTCTGCACCCAGGAGGGTGGCTACGCGCGCAGCTACGCCGCGTACTGCCTGCACTCGACGATCGAGGGCCTGCTCGGGCGCGAGCAGAGCCTTCCCGACCCGATCGCCTACGTCCCCGACGACGTGACCCGGGGCGACACCGCGCTCGATGCCGTGACCGCCGCGCTCGCCCCTTACTGGAACCTCTGATCCCCGAAAGGACACCATGGAGCTCCCCTTCCCCATCTCGACCTACCACGAGCGGATGTCCCGGGTGCGCGCCCGGATGACCGAGCAGGGACTCGACGGCCTGATGCTGTCCATGCCCGACGTCGTGCACTGGCTGACCGGCGTCAACTCGGTCGGCTACCTCTGGCCGCAGGCGCTCATCGTCGACAGCTCGGCGGGCGAGCCCACCTACATCACCCGGACGACCGAGGCGCCGGGCGTCGCCTTCTGCTCCTGGCTGACCACGCCCCGGGTCTACGACATCGCGGTGGAGAACTCGGTCGAGGTGATCGCCGAGGTGATCAGAACACGCGGCCTCGACCAGGCGCGGGTCGGCGTCGAGCTGGACGCCTTCACGCTTTTGCCGGGCAACTGGGACCGGCTGCGCGCGGCGCTGCCCGGGGTTACCTGGGTGGACGCCTCCAACCTGGTGCCCGAGGAGCGCCTGGTGAAGTCGATGGCCGAGATCGCCTACCAGCGGCAGGCGGCGGAGATGGCCGACTACGCGATGGAGCGGGTGTTCGAGGCGATCCGGCCGGGCATGGCCGAGACCGAGGTGGCGGGGATCGCGGCCAAGGCGCTCGGCGAGGCGGGCAGCGAGTTCGCCGCGATCCCGCCGATGGTCGTGTCCGGTGAGCGCAGCGCGCTGGTGCACGCCCTGGCCTCCCGCCGCACGTTGTCGCGCGGCGACGTGGTCTGCGTCGAGATCGCCGGTGTGGTGCACCGCTACCACGCGGTGCTGATGCGTACCGCGGTGATCGGCGAGCCGTCGGCCCGTGTCCGCGAGGTCGCCGACTGCGCGGGACGCGCCACCGAGGCCGCCATCGCCGCGGCGAAGCCGGGCGCCCCCGCGGCGGCGCCCGAGGAGGCGTGCAACGCCGTGCTGAACGAGCTTGGCCTGTTGCCCAACCGGTGCCACCGGGTCGGCTACAGCCTCGGCGTCGCCTTTCCGCCCGGCTGGCTGGAGCCGATGACGCTGGTCAAGGGAGACCCGCACGTGCTCGGCCCGGACATGTCGTTCACGATCGAACCGAACCTCAGCCTGGCCGACGAGGGGTTTGGGATCAAGATGGGCGACACCGCGCTGTGCACACCGGACGGGTCGGTCAGCCTGTCCAGGCTCGACCACTCGCTGCGCGTGGTCGGCTGACCATGAGGGACTCGATCGCCCGCGCGGTCGCGGCGGCGGCACCCCGGCCCCTCTGGCTCGACCTCGCCGCCACGACCGGGCGGGCACCCGAGAGCTCGCCCGCCCTGGCCGGGGACACCACCTGCGACCTGGCGGTCGTCGGGGGCGGCTTCTCCGGCCTGTGGACGGCGCTGCTGGCCAAGGAACGCGACCCCGGACGCGACGTCGTGCTGATCGAGGCGAAAGCCGTCGGCTGGGCCGCGTCTGGCCGCAACGGCGGCTTCGTCTCCTCCAGCCTTACCCACGGCCTGGCCAATGGAGCCGACCGCTGGCCGAGCGAGATCGCCACGCTGGAACGGCTCGGCCTGGCCAACCTGGACGAGCTGGAGCAGACGATCGCCCGCTACGGCATCGACTGCTCCTTCCAACGCAAGGGCAAGATGTGGGCGGCCACCCGCCCGCACGAGACCCGCGCGCTGGAGCACATGTGCGAACTGGCCGCCAGGCACGGCAGGGAGATCACGCCGCTCTCCGGTGACCAGGCCCGCGCCCGGGTGGGCTCCCCCACCTACCTGTCCGGCGCACTGGACACCGAGGGGTACGCGCTGGTCGACCCGGCCGCCCTCGCGTACGGACTGCGCGCCGTGTGCGAGCGGCTCGGCGTGCGCGTCTTCGAGCGCACCCAGGTGACGGGTCTGACCGCCACGCCGAAGGGGATCGTGCTGGCCACACCGTACGGACGGGTCGGGGCCGACCGGGTGGCGCTGGCCACGAACGTGTTCCCTTCACTGCTGCGGCGGCTACGCCTGTTCACCGTCCCGGTGTACGACTACGTGCTGGCCACCGAGCCGCTCTCGGCCGGGCAACTCGCGTCGATCGGCTGGGACGGCGGTGAGGGCGTCAGTGACTGCGGCAACCAGTTCCACTACTACCGCCGCACTCCAGACGACCGGATCCTGTGGGGTGGCTACGACGCGGTCTACCACTACGGCAGCGGTCTTCGGCCGGAGCTGGACCAGCGGCCGGAGACGTTCCTGAAGCTGGCCGAGCATTTCTACCGGACGTTCCCGCAGCTGGAGGGGGTGCGCTTCAGCCACTGCTGGGGCGGCGCGATCGACACCTGCACCCGCTTCACCGCGTTCTACGGAACGGCGAAGGCGAACCGGGTCGCCTACGCGCTGGGCTTCACCGGCCTCGGCGTCGCGTCGACCCGGTTCGGCGCCAACGTGATGCTCGACCTGCTCTCCGGCACGCCGACGGAGCGGACGGAACTGGAGATGGTCCGTTCCCGGCCGATCCCCTTCCCCCCGGAGCCGCTGCGCTACACCGGCGTGGAGCTGACCCGCCGCTCGATGGCGGCCGCCGACGACATCGGCAGGCGCAACCTATGGCTGCGCACACTGGACCGATTCGGCGTTGGCTTCGACTCCTGACATCCGGGCTCCGGCCAGCCTGATCGGCCAACGCGAACGCGGTCCTGCCGTCGGGACCGCGTTCGTCCTTTCATTGGAACACGTACCTAATGGGGGCGGCGCAGGCTGTGGTGGCTACCTGGGTGGCCGAAACTCGCGGATCCTTCGGGGGGTACGGCGGCACTGACGTGTCCGCGTGTGACCGTCATTGTCGCCCTGCGCCGCTCTGTACGCATGTCTTCTACTGAAAGTGACTCTCGGTTTGTGACCTGCGCTTTCAGGAGTTGTACGTGGCCCTCCCCGAGCCGTTCCATGGCCCGCATGTCGAGCCGCTCGCCGCGGAGCGTCTTGCTATCGAGTGGAGGAGGCCGACGCCCAGGTGTGCCCGGATCCGGGTGAAGGAGCACACCTGCGAGTGTCAGGGGACGCTCTATGAGCTGTGCCAGGCGGGTGGTCTGCGGTTCATCCGCCGGTCGATCCGAAAGGGGCGGCGCGCGATGGTGAGCGAGACGATCTGGATGCCATCCGCCAAGACAGAGCGCCTGTGGAGGCTCCTTCTCGCCGGCGGGGTGGCTGACAGCGGGCTCCGGCGAGAGAACTCTGGCCGATCGGATGACCGGCCGTCAGCCGATAGGTGGCCGGTTGAGAGTGGCCGAGGCGATAGTTCGAAGGTCGCAGGTCAGCCCACGGTATCCCCGGCCGGTCGCCGACCCGACTGACAGGCGGACGCCGCGTGATCACGGGACGGGAGGCTTGGTTTGTGTGCGTTTCCCGGCCCCTCAATTAGTTAAATCCATCAAGTTTCATTGTTTCAGATAATCCGACGTTTGTCTTTGGCGTTTACGGGCTGCCTATTGTCGTGTTGGGTGCTTTTTGGCATGGCGTCAATCTGGTCATTTGACCTGGGGAAACACTGTAAAGGCATGCCGAATATCGTTGATTCGATCGCCGTCCTGATGTTCAATTGAAGTGACCAAAGAAAGGCGCGGCACGCATAGTGCGCCGTGTGGGATCGGATCAGGGAGAGCGATCGTGTCGAATGGAATTCCTGGAAAGTGTGTTCCCGCGAATGTTCCGGGAGAGAAGCTCACGCCGGAGGACATGGCGCGCGTGACTTCGGACGACTGGGCGGAGATTCGGAAACTGGCGCGCGGCTACTGCCGCACGGTCGACGCCACGCGGTCCCGTAAGCGCATGGACGGAAGCGCAACCGTCGTCAAGCAGGGACACGCACCGTACGGCACCGACGACGTGTCGGACGACGTCACGCAGGATGCCGTTCTTCTGTTCGCGCAGCGACTGCGGGACATCACCACGTCATGCCGGGCGGCATCCGAGAGTACGGCCACCGAACCCGCGTGGGTCTATGTCCGGCGCGATGGTGGCGAGATGACGATTACGCGTACGACGCTACGGCGGTGGGCGGTGCGGGACGCCGCCGCGCGGAACGGCTACCGGATCGACATTCCGCCGGGAGAGATCGACGCCACGCCCGGCGCTCAGCTCATGCGCGGCCTGCCGCACGCTGAGAACGTCACGCGCGCGGCTGTGGCGTTCTGCGTGGCGCAGAACAGCGCGGCCATCTTCCGTCAGGCGTTCGGTGACGGTCGGGACTTCCCGGTCATCGCTCAGGCCATGGACATGGCGTCTCAGGCGGACGACTTGGGACGCGCGGGGATCCTTAGCCGGATCGCTCAGACGCGGTACGGGGGCGCGTACGGTTCACGCCGTAACGTGATCCGGGTGCGCGACGCCGCCCGGGCGGAGTGGCGGGAACTGTCGGAGCGCCTCGACGACGCCAGAAGCGCGGTGGCTCACAGCGGTAACGAAACCATGGGCGACTGACGAAAGGTCGCGAGAAAGGGCCTCAGAGACCGCTCTGGGGCCCTTTCTCTATGGCCCATTCCTGTGGGGCGTTGCGCACTCTCGTGAGAAATCAAGCGGTGAAGAATCTTGGAAGTCGCCGGACGGTTGGGCGGTCGTGCGGCCCGTATTTATATGAGAGTGAAATTCGCCGGTACGCGCGCGACGCGGACGGCGCTGCAACGCTCCAAAATGCTGTTATCCGGCCTCACTCACTTACGCCGTGAACAGCTATGGTGGCCGGAACGGCGACCGTTCGCCCGGGTGCTCGAAACGAAAGGAAATCTCACCGAGCGCGGACGGTCGGGCCGTTCCGGTCACCGTATTTAAATGAGAGCGGTTCGCGTCGCTGAAGCGCCGCGAACGCTTCAACCCGCCGTGCGCGGAAGCTTTCGCGGATTTCCACGCGCGGAAGCGCGTACGCGCATATCGATACCGGTCGCCGATCGCGCAGCCGCGTTCGGTGCCGGTGCCTGCTCCTGTGGACGGCGCAAGAGGACACGCGCCATGGATGTGGCCCGGGCATCAGGCCGGGGCCGTGCCGCACACAGGGAGTCCGGATGGACATCAGCCAGGCATTGACCAACATGATCAAGCTGGAGATCGCTCGTAAGGAGTTCTCCACAGGATCCAGGGGATTCCACGGCACCGGCAAGATCATCGTTGATGGGGTCAGGTACCAGGCTCAGGCTCAGGCCGTACTGCTCGGCTCGAAGGACGACCCGCATCTGAAGGTGGACGCGTCGACCGATGAGATGGCTGCCGCGCTCACGGCTCTGGTCGCGGACGGCCTTCAGGCCCGCACGTTCAGGACGGGCCGGACCGGCTTCCGGGCTGACGGGAAGGTCGAGGCACGCGGCCAGCGATTCCAGGCCAGCGTTCAGGCCGTCCGGCTGACCTGACTGACCCCAGCATCCCAGCGCGCCGGGATCTCGCGTGTCCCCCGGCGCACGTCCGCGATCCCGTCCGGGGCGGTACGGCAGGCCGCCCGGGACGGACCACCCACTGTGAGAGGAGCGTTTCTATGGAGGTGAATCCTGCCGCCGATCCGGGATGGGCCGTGGGGGACCTGACCGTGTTCACCGGCGGCCGGGTGATGCGGGTGACCGCGATCGGCGCGGTGCGGGCGGACAGCGCCACGCTGGTTCCCGCCGCCGACCCGTCCGGAGAACCCGAGTACGGGGTGACGGCCACGCTCACGCCGATGCCCAAGGATGCCGAGACGATTACCTGTCTCGGCTGCCTGTGGAACACCCATCTCTGGATCGACGCCACGCACACCAACCGGTCATCCGGGGCGCGCATGCGGTTGATCCGCTGTTCCCGCTGCTTCGTTGACGCCCTGTATGTCCGGGACTGCGAGATCCACGCGACCAGTACCACCGTACGGCCGCATCATCTGGAGCGCCGTCGCGACTGGTGACGGGCTCCGATCACACCTTTGGAGTCGCCATGGCGATGACGCATGCCCTCGCCCTGCCCGCCGGGTGGATCATCAGCTCCCGGTTGATGCCCGCCTGGCTGATCGACGCCGATCACGTGCTGGAACTGGAAGCCGTCGGACGGACCGATGAGGGCCGGATCCGCTGGCGGTACCGGCTGTCACGATGCGGCCGAACGATCTTCGCCGCGTCCGACATCTGCTCGGCTGTCGGAGCGGACCTGACCACTCAGGAACTGGTCAGCGCGGCCCGCACAGTGCTGTGCTTCCTCACCGCACGCGAGGGCGACACCGACGCCGAATACTTCGCTGTCTACACCCGCGCGCAACGCGCGTGGCGCGATCGGTACGCCGAGGAACTGTCGGTGTACGCCATGGACGGCTGGTGCGGCTACTGCGGTGGAAACCACCTGTCGCCCGGCTGCTCCTCCCTTTGACGCTCCTTCTGCCACGGGCCGGTCAGGGAGCGCGCCGTACGGCTCTGCTCCCGGCGTGTACGGCGCGCTCCCTGACCGGCTCATCGAAGGGAGAAAGATCATGGGGGTCTGGTTCGGGTTCTGGCACGGCGGTACCGGATACAGCCCGCCGGAGCCCGTTGATCTGGAGGAGTTCTCCTCCCTGGCCTATGCCCAGGCCAAGCTGTCCGATCGGCACCGGCACGGCTACTGGCGCCGTTCCCGCTTCGCGTTCATCGCCCGGGAGCCTGCCGAGGTGCTCACGCCCTGCGTGGGCGACGACTGCGAGATCACCCTGTACGGCTCTCGCGACGCGCTCGACTGCCCCGACCGGCGGATCTTCCTGGGCCCGCGCGGCGGTGTGCGGGTCGAGCGCTGCTGAACCCCTGTCCTCTCCTTACCGGCCCTCGGCGTCCCGCCGAGGGCTTCGTCATGTCTGGAGGTTTCCCATGACCACTGTCCCGACCGTACGGCTGGCCTCACCGGCCGATCTCATCGCCGTGGTGCCCTACCTTCTCGGCTTCCACCCGGAATCGAGCCTGGTGGTGACCGTGCTCGACACCGAAAACCGCACCGTCGGCGGAGTGGTCCGCTACGACCTGCCCTCCGACCCGACCGATGCGCCGGGCCTGGTCGGGCACCTGACCAGCGTCCTCACCGGCAACGCGGCACGGCAGGTGATGTTGCTTGGATACGGCACCGGTGCCCAGGTCACGCCCGTCATCGACGCCGCCACCGAGGCACTCAACACGGCTGGAATCGAGATCATGGACGCGTTGCGCGCTGATGAGGGCCGGTACTGGTCCTACACGTGCACCGTGGCGGGATGCTGCCCGCCGGAGGGCGTCCCGTACGAGCCGACCGCCAGTGCAGCCGCCGCGACCGCCGTGTTCGCAGGATTCGTCGCACGCCCAGACCGCGCGGCGCTGGCCGCCACGCTGGCCCCGGCCGAGGGGCCGGACCGGGAGCGGGCGGACGCCGCGACCCGCGCCGCCTGCGCCCATGTCCGAACACTGGCCGGGACCGATCACGACTGGTACCGCGAGGGAACCGACCAGATCGCCGCGGCTCTGGAGCACGCGCAGGCGGAGGAGGAGTTGGACGCCGATGAGGTCGCCTGGCTCGGCGTCCGCCTGACCGGGATCTTCGTCCGTGACGCCGCGATGACCTTCATCGGGCGGTACGACGAGGAGACGCATGTCCGGCTGTGGAGCGAGGTCGCCCGCAGGGTGCCGCCGGAATTCGCCGCCGCCCCGCTCTCGCTGCTGGCGTTCGTCGCCCTCGGCACTGGGGATGGTTCGCTGGCGCGTGTCGCGATCGAACGGGCGTTGTCGATCGATCCGGGCTACCGGCTCGCGCATCTGATCGGCATGGCCCTGGATCATGGGCTTCCCCCGTCGATCACCTCCGCAGTGAACTGCGCTGACATGGCCGGGGAGATCGAGGCTCAGGCCCGGCGCCACCCGCAGGGCGCGCGCCCGGTCCTCCCCGAGGGGTGGTGAGGCTGGATGGGACGCGCGTTCACGCGCTCGGCCGCCCTGATCGGCGTCACCGGACACATCCTGGACATCGAAGCCGATGCCGGAGCGGGACCGCCGGAACTTCACCTCATCGGCCTTCCGGAACGCTCGGTGTGGCCGGCCCGCGACCGGATCCGCGCCGCGATCCTCAACAGCGGCATCGCCTGGCCGGACGCTCGGGTCACGCTGAGCGTCTGCCCCGACGCCATGCCGGTCTACGACAGCGCCGCCGATCTCGCGCTGGCGGTCGCGTTCCTGGCCGCCACCGGGCACGTCCCACCGGAGCGTCTCGCCGGGACGGTGTTCCTCGGTGAGCTGGGGCTGAACGGCGGGATCCGGCCGGTCCGAGGCGTCCTGCTCGCCATCCGCGCCGCCGCAGCGGCCAGGCTCAACACAGTCGTGGTCCCGGCCTTCTTCACGGAGATCACCGCCCAGGTCCCCGACGCTGCGGTGATCCCTGCTGCCCGCCTCTCGGATGTGATCGCCTGGCTGAGGGACGGCACAACCCACGGAGATGCCGTCGAGGCGGAACCTGTCGTGGTGACGCCTCCTGCGGTGGACCTGGCGGACGTTCCGGGGAACCGCACCGCCCGCCGCGCGCTGGAGGTGTGCGCGGCTGGAGGGCACCACCTGCTCCTGCGAGGGGAGGGCCCGGGCACCATGCTGGCCGAACGCCTCCCCGGGCTCCTCCCGCTCCTGGACGGCACCGCAGCCCAGGAAGTGGCCGACATCTACTCGCTGGCCGGGCGGCATGACAGGATGCCGGGTTCGATGCCGCCGCTGTGCGCGCCGCACCACACCTCCACCCCTGCGGCGATCTTCGGCAGCGTGGCCGCCAACCGGCCCGGTGCCGTCTCACTCGCACATCGAGGCGTGCTGCATCTCGCAGACGCACCCGAGTTCCCGGGCGTGATCCTGGACGGGCTGTGCCGCCCGATGGACAGCGGGGAGATCCTCCTGGCAGGGATGGGCCGCAGCGTCCGCTACCCCGCTCGGTTCCTGCTCGTTGTCGACGCGAGTGACTGTCCATGCGCGGACCGGCGGTCCTGCTCGTGTTCACCTGGGGTGCGTCGCCGCTACCTGGGCCGCCTGACGGCACTGATGCCACGGATCGAGGTCCGCGCCCGGACCGAGCCCATCGCCCGGCCTGCCCAGCCGGGTGAATCCACCTTGGTGGTGGCGGCGCGGGTGCGAGAAGCGCGGGAACGGGCCGCCGCGCGGCTGGCGGGAACGCCATGGCGGACCAACGCCGAGATTCCCGCGCTCGAACTGCGCACCCGCTTCCCGTCGGAGCCGGAGGCCGTCGAGCTGCTCCGCTCCGCCGTACACACCGGAGTGCTGACCGATGCGGCGCTGCCCAGGCTGCTGCGCGTGGCATGGACGATCGCCGACCTACGCGGCGTCGACCGCCCGGCCGAGCATGACGCCGCCGGTGCGCTGGACCTGTGGAAAGGGGCGATTAATGGTGAGGGTCGGTGACCGCGTGCTGGTCCGGCCGATCTTCCGCATCCCGGTACGCCCGTGGTGGGCCGAGTCCTATCAGTCGCCCTTCTACTACCCGGGCACCGTCGCCGAGATCGTCGGTGACGGGCGTGTCCGGGTGAAGCTCGACGAACCACAGCACCCGGCTCCGTGGGAGAGCCCGCTTCAGATCTTCCACGCCGCCGAGGTCCACCGGTACGGCTGCCGCTGCGCCGAATGCGGCACGCCCGGCCGTGACATCTACCGGTTCCTCGCCGATCAGGCGCAACTCGCCCAAGACAAGTGATCCCGACATCGCGAAAAGGAGGCTTCGCCGTGGAGGCTGCCGACATCGACAATCTCGTGACTCAGGTCGCCGAGCACCTGGACGGGTTCAGGCCGCTGATCCGGCCCGGCCATCCCGCCTACCTGATCGGCCCGGACGAGACCCGGCTCGTCGTCTACCCGCTATGGAGACAGGCGGGACGAGTCATCGTGCTCGGGGTTTACCCGGACGGGAGTGGCGGCCTGTTCCCGGACCTGCGACGGCATCAGGTCACCGTGACATCGAGTCGAGGCGCCGAGTACGTTGCCAGAAAGATCGCCCGTCGGCTGCTCCCCGGCTACTTGCGGGATCTGGCCGCCTGCCGGGAACGGCTACGCGGCCGGACGACCGAGAACGCCGCACGGGATGATCTCGTCGAGACCCTGCGAACCCTGCTCCCCGGGGCGACGGTCAACGAGAAGCAGCGGGAGACCGTTGTGCGATGGCGGCTCGGCGCGGCTTCCGGATCGTTCGCGGTGTACGGCGAGGGCGCCAGCACCTCGATCGAGGTCCGGATGGCCGATCGCGAGCTGACCGAACGCGTCGCCTACGCCATCCACGAGCGTTTCTCCTGACCGCCGGAAACATGGAGCAGATGCCACCCTTCGCCTCGTTGGCGAGGGGTTTTCGCTTTTCAGGACCTTCCCGGCCCCGCGCACTCGCCGGGCCGGGGAGCTGCACGCCGCGCGGTTGCTCAACGCGGGAACGGGGTCGCCTCCCTTCCTGGCTGCGCGGCGGCTCTTTTCCACGGACACCCATTCGAAGAAAGGACGTGCGCGGTGAACAGGCAGGAGATGGAGGAGTTCGCTATCAAACTCGCGCCCGTGCTGGACGGTTTCACCGCCGAGATCGCCGACGATCGGCCGGTGTATCTGGTTCGTCCAGACGGCGCATGCCTGGTCGTCCACCGGGTGTGGAAGCGCCCGGAACATGTGAAGATCATCGCGGGTTATCTGGGCGGAGACGCCGGATACGGCCTGCCCCGCCACGAGATCACCGTTGCCGTCGCGCGTGGCCCGGAGCGGATCGCCGCGGACATCAGGCGGCGACTGCTCCCTGCCTACGAACGAGACCTCGCCATCGTCCGGGAACGCATGACCAAGACCGCCGTAGAGGACGCTCAGCGCGCCCGGTTCCTCGGCCGACTGCGCCGCCTCATCCCTACTGGGGATGTCGTGGAGGAGGGACGGCGACTGGTCGCCCGATGGCATGTCGGGACCGCCGGGTGCGTGCTGACCGCATCGGGGGAGGCGTCCACCTGCCGCATCGAGATCGACGGAGCTGACCACGATCTCGTCGCACGCATGGCCCGCGCCCTCACTTCCGAGTGATGACCCAGAGGGGCACCGATCAGAGTTTCTGTTCAGCACGAAGCTCCTGAGGCCGTTCACAGGCGCGCCTCCGGTCGGGGAGCCCGCCCGCATCCATGCGTTCCACGTGCGCAGTCCGAGCGCCGTGCTGCATCTGCCCCTCGGCCATGGAGCTATCCCTGCCAGCTAACCCTCACGCACCCCCTTAGGCACCGGCCCCCGGCCGGTGCTTCTCCATTTCGACTGATACGGAGGAGAACATGTCCAGGGAGTCTCTGGAGTGGCTGAACGCCAACACCCTGATCGGCTTCACCGGCAAGCGCGGAACCGCCTGGCACTACCGCGCCAGCATGCAGGGCGAGGAGCCGAACCACTACGTGGGCCCGATCCCGGTCGACGACGTCAAGCGGCGGCTGTTCGGCTGGCAGGCCCTCTCGCGACCGATCTACGTGGAGGATCCGCGTGGCGGGCTCGCCCAGGTACCCGACCGGCAGGCGATCCTGCGCAGCGACAACGGGCACGTCATGGGGATTTTCTCCGACGGCTACGAGCCACATCCCTACGTCGAGTGGTTGATCAACAACGTCTCCCGGCTGCTGGACGCCGATCTGTCGATCGGATCGGCCGGTCTGCTCAAGGGCGGGGCGGTCGCCTGGGTGTCGGTCGAGGTGCCCGACAACATCGTGACGCCGGAAGGTGTCGAGTTCCGGCCGCATCTTTTCGCGGCGACGTCGTTCGATGGCTCGTTGGCCACGACGTTCAAGCGGGCGGTGACCAACATCGTGTGCGACAACACCATGGCCGCCGGGCTCGCCGAACGCGGCCAGCAGGTCAAGATCAAGCACTCCCGGCACTCGAAGCTCAGGCTTGCCGAGGCCCGCGACGCGCTGAACATCGTCTACGCCCTGGCCGACGAGTTCTCGGCGGCGGTCCGCGACCTGTGCCGGGTGGAGGTCACCGGCCGGCAATGGCTGAAGTTTCTGGACGCCCACACGCCGATGCCAGATCAGCGAGGCCGCAGCCGCACCATGGCCGAGAACAAGCGCGACACCCTGACCAAACTCTGGAACCACGATCTGCGAGTGGCGCCATGGAGGGGCACGGCTTGGGGCGTGGTCCAGGCGATCAATACCTTCACCCATCACGAGCAGAACATCCGCGGTGCCGTACGAGCCGAACGCAACATGCTCCGCGCGGTGACCGGCGGCATCGACGAGCTCGATCAGGGCACCCTGCGCACCCTGTCCACGGTGCTGGATCGCCCACTCACCGCCGTCGCCGCCTGAACTGAACCCCGCAGCCCACCGTACGGCTCCCGGCCACAGCGGGCGGGAGCCGTACCAGCCCGGAGAGAACTGACCATGATCGAAAGGTGTGCCATGTCGCTCCACCCAGGCCGTGCGCAGGTGAAACGAAGCATGCCCCGACCGCGAGAGTGGCGTCCGAGGAAGAAGACCGAGCGGAGATCTCCCCGCCGGATTCGGGCTCTTCGAAGTTAAGCGGAATTGAGGGATCCACGGCTCTTGCGAGCGGTGGCGCAGCGGGTGCGTAACCGCTGGTTCTCGGGGTTGCGGAAGCCGTACGCGTCCCGCCCGATCGTCTTGATCACCCGGTTGGTGCCCTCGGGGCCTGCGTTGGTGATCCCGGTGCGGATGAACGCGCAGATCTCCGGCCACCAGGTCTGCACCGTCGTGGCCAGCCGCTCCAGTTCGGGCAGGCCCGAGGCGGCGCACCGGTCGTAGAACCGAAGCCGGTTGCGTAGTTCCCACTCCCGGTTGCCCTCGCGCCCCCGCCGGCTGCGGACCTGCACCGTCACCCGGCGGCGCACCTCGGTCACCGTGGCGTTGGCCAGCTGCACCAGATGGAAGTGATCGACCACCAGCACCGCGTGCGGCAGCGCGGCCCGCACCGCCGCTTTGAAGATCGTGCACATGTCGATAGCGACGTAGGTCACCTGGTCTTTCCACACCGCACCGAGCGTCCAGCCAGTCGACCACCGTCCGGGAGGTGCGGCCCTCGACCTGACCGAGCAGGCCCTGTCCTGGTGGCTATCTTCGGCCGCTCATAGAAGGGCGACGGAGAAGAGTGTGCGCCCTGCTACCACTCACGGCTTCAGCTTAAGCCTCTTCCTTGACGCGCCCGGGAACACGACGACCAGGTGCTCCTCTCCTGCATCGTTGACCCGCACGTAGACACGGAGCCGGTAGCGGCCCTTCCCCGTGATCGCCAGGTTCGGCATCGGGGCACCCGCGCCCACGTCTCCGCCCTCGCCCATCTCCGGCACGGTGAGCTGGCCGCTGCGGCTGACGATCGACACCTCGTTGACCTGCTCCCACCCAGCCGTCCGCTGTGGCGGCGGGGTGCGGAAGGCCTTCACTGTAAGGCACAGATCAACGACGTCTTCGAAATGCCCGATGAGCACCGCGCCGCTGGCCACCCCGATGAGGGTGCTGTCGTCGTAGACCTTGTCCATCGCCTGCTCCGCCGCCTCGTCGGCTGCTTCGTCTTCGGGGTCGTGGACCAGATAGCCGGGATCGCCGTCGGCGAACAGGAAGTATTTGGCCGTGGCCTGGACGACACCCTTCGTCCGGGGCCACGGGTCGCGGCACTTCGCGTTCTCCTCGGCGATGTAGGCGGCGTTCGCCGCCTCCGTCTCCGTGGTCGACCGCAGCAGCTCGGGACGGGTTGCGCCGACGATCTCCGGGCAGACGTAGACGAGGTCCCACGGGTCCGCGCCCCAGGCGGGCCGCGCGCTCCCGGCCCGCGTCAGAATCGCCTCCTGCTCGTCGCGGTCCTTTGTACGGCACAGCGCCCGCCCATACGCGAGGATCTCCTGGTCCGACAGGCTGTCCGGGAACATGGGCGGGACTCCGCCCTCTGTGCTCCGCGCTCGGCACAGGAACGCGGCGTGGCGTTCCGCAGGTTTCAGGTCGCCGAAGCTGGGCCCGTCATAGCAGTCCATCGACCAGCCGGTGTAGGTGAGGTGCGGGGTCTGCTCCGGGTGGATCAGTGCGGTGATCGGCAGTACGGCCACGGCCGCCACCGCGACGCGGATCATGCGCCGCCGCGCGGGCGGAAGGTCCGCCGGGTGCCCCTCGGCGGGCAGTTCACGGGCGGTCGCCGCGATCCACACGGTGCTGACGAGCCCCACCGCGTCCATCATGACCAGCATCGCCAGATGGCCGCTGGAGATCCTTCCGAAGAGAACGTTGAGCGGGATCACCAGCGCGTAGACGCCCACCGACAACCACCCGGCGGCCTGCGTGCCGCGGCTCCACCGGCCGTCGCGCCGCTGCCCGACGACCGTGATGATGGTCGCCGCCAATCCGCCCAGTATCAAGCCCAGTTCGACGATGCCGCCCGATCCAAGCTCTGGGAGGTCGAGTTCGTCGAGCAGTTCGTTGGCCATCCCGACCAGCTCGACCGCGAACATCGCTCCGGCCGCCGCGCGCAGCATGCGGGACCGCCAGCGGATAACGAGCAGGTATAGGACGTCGATCGCGGTCCACAGCGCGAGCTGGAATGCCGCATCGACCGCGTCGGGGAGCAGCGCGATCGGATACCACGGCACGAGGGTGTACACCACCGCCAGATACAGCAGTCGGCGCAGCGCCTTCGCCCGGCGGTCCAGCGGTCCCGGCGCGGGGGCACGCAGGATCAGCCACAGGAGCGCGGCCTTCACCAGGGCGGCCACGAGCAGCGCCACAGCCGTTGGGGTGTCAAACCCGTCGCGCGCGTAGAACTCCGCATAGGCCGGCGGCGACCATTCGACGGCCACCCAGAGCCAGGCGTCGCCGATCACCAGGCCCGCGACCGCCGCCGCAAGAACCAGACCTACTAATCCAATCCTGATAATCCGCCAGGAACTATCCGAAAGCACGGGACGCGATCTTAGTGCGGCACCGCCGTACAGGCGGACACGGCGGAACGAGCGGTCCCGTCCCGCCGATCAGACTCCATGGTCTTCGACGCGATGCGGTTTCGATGATGGTGAGGCGCTGGGTGTCCAGGGTGTTGCAGGCTACGTAGTCGGGGAGGGAGTGGTCCCAGGAGGGATGGACGCTGGGGATTCCAATGGGTCGCCAGGAATATGGATGGCTCAGTTGTCGGTGTCGAGCGATGCTGTACCGGTGTCGTCGTTGCTGACCGCGGTGAAATATGAGCGGACGACTGCCCTATTGCGAGGCAGACGCATCCGAAAAGTCGTCTACTACCCACTGACAGACGGGGAGGACGGCCGCGATGTCGAGGACTGGGACTTCGGACCCTGGCACCAGCCGACCATGGGCGTCGAGCTGTTCACCGACGATGGCGCTTGCTTTTCGGCTGTATGGGGAAGCAGCTTCGAGCACTACGGGCTTGAGCTCTTCCCTGAGCCGATGACCGCTCACCTGCGGCGAATCGGAGAGCCGTGCGGGTCGGCTCCCATCGAAGTGACCAATCACCCGCGCTGGTCGAGTCTGGTAGGTAGGAAACTAACGCGTGTTGAGATTGTCTGGTCCGAAGATGGCGAAGGCGGCATTCGACTGCCGCTCGCGATCCGGCTGTGCTCGCGGGAGAGGACAGTGTGGATCGCCGCCGGCCGACCGGCGGACTGGCCGCCAGGCGAGGTCTACTACCTCGCTACCGATGATGTCATGGTCGTCTTCACCGCCGAGTTTACGGCCAAGCTGGGCATTCCCGTTATCCGCTAACTGGTTCGGCCGAGCGCAATCACGCCACGCTTGAGCGGCCCGTCTTTAGCATGGATTCGTGGCCACGATAGGCGAACGCATCCGCAGTGTGCGCCGGGGCCTGATCCCAGCAGGGCCTCGCCGACCTTGTCGGCGTGTCCGCCTCGCTCATCCGCAAGCTTGAGCAGGACGCGCGGAGAGACGTGCGGCTGGAAACGCTACGCATGATCGCGGTTTCCCTCAAGGTGCCGACGACCTCGCTGACGGATTCGCGGCGTCTCTTCGCGTTGGCTGTACCACCATCATTCGATTAGCGGTACATTCGCGCCGCGCGTCAGACTTTGGCGCTCCGCCGCCATCTCGAATATCGGCGAGTAAAACCCTATACGTTCCGCTGCGGAGTTTCGGAGGTGTTTGTCCGATGGTGTCCTCTTGGTTCGCGCGTATCCGAGCCGAGCGCAAAGCGCGCCTGTGGGATGTGCACGCGATGGCCCGCAAGCTGCGCGAGGCCGCAGGTGGGGACGCGAGTTCCCTGCCGGACCACGAAGCGCTCGTCCGGTCCATCCGTCGCTGGGAATCGGGAAAGATCAGCACTCCCAGCGAGCGCTACAGGCTGCTCTTCAGCAGGGCTCTGCAAATAGAAGAGAAAGCGCTTTTTGGGGAATTGCCCGAAGACGAGGAGATCGTTTCCCTGCTGGTACTTCCACCCGCAGGCGCCGGGGTGCTGCCTCCAGGGTTCACCGTCGAATCGGTCGAAGCGCTGCTCAGTCGGCTCTACCGCCTGGACGCGGAATTCGGCGGGAACGAGCTGTGCCAGGTTGTGGCAGGTCAGGCACAGGCGGCGGCCGGCCTGTTCGGCTCGCCCGGCCTGCGAGCGGACGACACGCGTCGCCTGTACCTGGCCATGGCGGGCCTCACCCAGATCGCGGGCTGGCTGTCCATCGACGCGAGCAGGCACGCGGAGGCCAGCCGGTACCTCACCGCCACGATTTACGCGGCACACGAGGCCGACGACCCCTCCCTGGCCGGGCACGCCCTCGGCTACATGAGCCTGCACGCCCTCTACCGCGACCAACCGGACAAGGCGCTCGCACTGGCACGCACCGCGATCGGCCTCACCAGCGCGGGAGTATCCCCACGCGCCCGCGCGACAGCGCACAACCGCGCCGCACGTGCCCATGCCCGGCTCGGAGAGGCTGACGCATGCAAGCGCAGCCTGGATCTGGCGCAGGCCGTGTACGCCGAAACGGCGGATGAGGAGGAGCCTCGCTGGGTCGGATACGTCGGCGAGATAGAGCTCTCCGCCCAGCGCGGCGCCTGTTTCCTGGACCTGGGACAGGCCGACGACGCGATCTCGGAAATCGAAGACACCATCTCGCTCGTACGGTCGAGGACACCGGAGCACGCCAGAGACCTGGCGCATTACACGATCCGGTTGGCCGCCGCCTATCTCAGCAAGGGGGAGGTCGCCCACGCGGCCGCCATCGGCGGGAACGCGCACCGGATGTCCTCCGCCATCGGCTCGGCACGGGTGCGAGAGCGCTTCACCGAGTTCATGGACGACCTGTCGGCTTACAAGAAGGTGCCGCAGGTGCGTGACCTGGCAGAAGAGGTGCGGGCGTCGTCCTACTGAGCCCCGTCCGTCACGCCGAGGATGGCGCGGATGACAGCCGGGGTGTCGCTGAGATCGGTGAGAACGAGTTCGGCGCCTGCCTCGCGCAAGGCGTCCGCGCCACACGAGCCGGTGGCGACGGCGACCACCCTCGCGCCGCCGAGGTGCCCGGCGAGGACGTCGTTGGGTGTGTCTCCGATCAGGACCGTGTTGTCGGCGGTGAACGCGGATCCGTACTTGGCGGTCGCGCGTTGCTGCGCCAGCCGTACCAGTTCGGGGCGCTCCTCGTGGTCCATCCCGTACGCGCCCGCGTCGAAGTCCACGAACCGATCCAGGTCGAACGCCTTGAGCTTGCCGATCGCGATCGGCTCCATGTTCCCTGTGAGTACGGACTGGACGACGTCCGGACGGTCGGCGAGTCTGGAGAGCACCTCGGTTGCTCCGCCCAGTACCCGCCCGCGTTTCCTGATCGCGTCCTCGTAGGTGAGGAAGGAATCGGCCAAGGCGAGACCGAAGGAGTGGAGGAGGCGGTCAGATGCCTCGATGTGGTGCAGACGCAGGGTGTCCGCCGCGATCGCCCGTTCAGTACGGCCGGTCATGTCGGCGAGTTGTCGCATGACCTGGCCGGTCGCGGACCGGAAAGCGTCGGCGTAGATGTCGTGGCTGAGGCCACCGATGGTGATCAGCGTGTGGTCGATGTCCCACAGGACCAAGGTTCGCCCGGCGCTCACCGTACGAGCCTAGCGATTGCGGCTGTGGGCATTCCGGGGATCGGCAAGCCCGATCGGCTTCCGCTGTGAACTCCGCCGCGCCGACCCCGGAACACGTTAGCGTTCACTGCCCGGGCACCGCGCGTGGACGGGGACGGCGCAGATGGGAAGGCCAGATGAACGCTGAGACATTGGACCTGCTCTTCGACGTGGTACGGCGCCTGGAGAAGAACATCGTGGCTCGGGAATGCCCAGCGATCGCCGCGATCGAAGGCGAGCGCAAGCTCGTGCTGAGTGATTACGACTATCTGCGCGACACGACGACGGCGGCGGCGTTCGAGGACAGAGTGGCGGGGAAGGCACGAGAGATCGCTGCCGCTCGCTGGGTGCTGGCCGTCCCCCAGGTGTGGATATTCCAACCGCCGAGCACGATCGCCCTACGAGCTGTGTCGAACCATCCGCTCCAGGAGGGCGAGCAGGAAGCCATCACATGGATGAGCTTCGACCTGGGCGATGGTGTCGACTACGGCCGAGTCGCCTACGCGCGCCGCCCCAGCGGGGAGCCCGTCTTCGAGGAACCGGAGATCTTCGATGTGGGGATCCGCCCAAGGGAGGCGATGCCCGGGTTCCTCCTGCTTCAGCGATGCCTGGGCGACGAGTGAGGGCCGGCTCGTGAAGAACCGGCCCTCTGACCAACTTCAACTCTCTGACCAAAGAAAGGCTGAGATCGGTCACTACGAGCCTACGGCCTCCCCTCGCGCCGCCGCCAGAACTCCCGGGCAGCCGCCGCGATCCTCACGGAATGCGGGGTCAGGACAAGTCGGCGGTCTACCGCTTGATCCAGATGGACGGGTTGCACTCCTTGAACCCGTTGCGGCGGATGCAGAGCTTGAACACGGTGATGTATCCGAAGAAGACGCTGTCTTCCTCGCAGTCGACGTCACCGCCCTTCTCGTCCTTGACGGTGTGCATGAGCAGGAAGGACGTCGCGTATTCCGCCCAGACCTCGACGCTGTCGGCCCTTGTGTCACACACCGTGATGTGCCTGCGGTCTGAGCTGACCTTCACCGAGCCGTACGAGTAGCGGTCGTCGTGCCAGCCCTTGCCGTCGGCCGAGGCGGCAGGGGCCATCGCGATCAGGAAGAGAAGCGCGGTCAGGACGGTGGCGAGCTTTCGCATGAGTAACTCCATTCGTGTGTTGGGCGTGGTGTGACCGCACTTCGGCCCATAGGGGGCCGAGCGCTGGGAGAAGAGATCAGGAGTGACGCGAGCAGCGCCGTGCAGGGGATCCCGGGGTGGGCTCCACCGCGATGTGGCCCGTAGTGGGCGTCACGTGGGCCGGATGATGCCGACGAGCGCGCGTTCTCGGCTGGGCACGCCGGCCCAGGTGTCGACGCGTATGGTGCTGCCGGTGAACGGCGCGTGCACCATGCGAGTGGCGTCGATCGCGATGCCGACGTGGTCGGGACCGGGAATGGACGAATTGGTCTCGTAGAAGATCAGATCGCCCGGCTGAATCTGAGAGCGTGGGACGCGAACTCCTGCCCGCCACTGTTCGTAGGTTGTGGTGCCGATCCGCACGCCTGCCCTTGCCCAGGCGTATTCGGCCAGCCCGGAGCAGTCGAAACCCTTGGTCCGGGCGCCGCGGCCGATGCCGTAGCTTGGGCCGCTCGGCCCGCCGCCGCCCCAGGAGTAGGGGATGCCGCGCATGGCGAGCGCCGCCTGTAGGGCGACCATGCCACGGCTCGCCCCTGCCACGGCATCAACGGGAAGGCTTTCAGTTGGCAGTTCGGCACACAGCTCGGCGGCGACCGAGGTGACGACCTGCTCGGCCTGCTTTCTGATCCGGGCGGGATCGGTTCCTGGCATCTCATCGGCAAGAGCCGTGAAGACGTCGTCGACGATCGCGTCACGCGGGATGCCGAGTGCTGCGGCGGTCTTGATGCCGCCGCGCACCTCTGCGCGTATGGCGGGAGACAGGTCGGACATGGTCGGTTCGCTGTCTGCCATGCTCGGGAGCCCTGCGGTCTCGGCGTAGCCACACACGGTGTCGGAGATCCCGATACTGGCGGCCGTGGCCGCGTACCTGGCACCTCCGGCCAAGCTGCCGACCAGGACGATGCCGGAGATTAAGGTTCCGCCCGCTGCGAGGACCTTCGCGAGCCCCGTCTCGACGATCAACGGCATCCCTCCTCGCTGGAGGTCGTCGGCTGGGGCCAGTGATCGGCGAGTTCGGCGAGGCGGAGTCGGACGTCTCGGCGGTCGTGCGGTAGCCAGATCGAGCTTTCCGGTCCGTCGGGCCCGGCAACGGCGATGGCGCAGGGGACGGCCATCTGGGCCGCGCGGAGCTGGAGCCGGCTGTGCAGGCCGCTCTCCCTGCGTTTGGATGCGGTCAGGAACAGGACGGGGGTGGTGATCCCGGTGGCCGCCGCGAGGGCGGCGTAGCCGGACAGCTTCGCCAGGACCCGGTCGAAGGTCTCGGTGCCGGTGTCGTATTCGAGGAAGAAGTCGAGCGTGCGGCCGTTCTCCGTCCACCTGCCGTAGGCGTCGGGGCGTATGTGCTTGCCCCACTGCACGGCGCAGTGTGTCTCGGTCCACCACGTTTCCAGGTGGCATCCGCTCGTCTGGCGGGCGGTGCCGTACAGGCGGGCGAAGACCTCATTGGTTCCGATGGTGTGGGCGAGCCGCTGGCTGTAGGCGATCGACAGGGCCCGGTCGCGGCGGTAGCCGAACTCGGGCAGGTCGATGCCGTCCTCGGTTGCCAGTACTGCCGCGCCGGGCTCGCCGAGAACGTAGTGCCAGGGCGCGGACCCGGTCGGCGGCTTGGGCCGGAAGCGGTCCAGGACACCGAGGCGGTGCAGCTTGACCAGGCGGTGCCGCGCGGTGGTCGGGTCGTTGAAGGCGATGTGCGCGATCTGGTGGCAGGTCAGCACCTTGTGGGTCCAGACCATGCGGATCAGGTGGCGGTCGCGGCCGGTCAGCCGGGTGGCGAGCGAGGCCAGGACGCCGGGGGTGTAGTGCTCGTTCATTCGATTTCTCCCTTTCTGGGTTGCTGCCGCGGGTCATTGCTCGGCAGGGCTTCGGGGCAGGCGCGTGTACGGCCATGGGCCTGTGCGGCGGCGGCTCGTACGCGTCCCGCGAGCTCCGCGTCAGGCGCGGGAAGGGGCCGAGTGCGCAGCGTGAACGGCGCAGTCTCGGCGGAGCGGACGACCAGGCGGGCGGCGGCCTGGAAGGCGCCCAGGTTGGCCAGGTCGTGCCGGGTCAGATAGGGGCTGAAGTGGTGCTCGTTCTCGCGTGCGTCCTCGGGCGAGAGCGAGAAGTAGACCTTGTTGCGGGCGTCGGAACTGATCGCCTGCCGCAAGTCGCGCGGGAGCTGCGCCAGGTGCTGGTGGGCGAGCACCAGCGACAGCCGGTAGGCGCGGGCCTCGGCGAGCATGTCCGACAGAGCATGCGGAAGGTTCAGGAAGTTCTGCGTCTCGTCCACATAGAGCGCGGCCGGGGCCCGGGTACGGCCGAGCCGGGCGCGATGGGAGGCGGCCTGCCAGACCTGGGCCAGCAGCAGCGAGCCGAGCAGGCGAACGGTGTCGTCGCCGATGACACCCTTGGGCAGCCGGGCGAGCAGGATCCCGCCGTCGAGCATGTCGCCCACGTCGAAGGTGGACCGCGCCGAGCCGAGGATGTCGCGGACGAACGGGCGGAGCATGAACGCTCGGAGCTTGTTCATGATGGGTGCGGTGACGTGCGCCTGGGCCTGCTCTGACAGGTGCTCGTACCAGTTCCAGAACCCCAGCAGGAAGCTGTCGTTCACCTGGTCGACGAGCTGCCGTCGGTAGACGGGATCGGTGAGCAGCGCGGGGATGTCGGCGAGCGTGCCGCCGTTGCGGGAGAGGGTGAGGGCGCAGCCGCGCAGGATGTCGTCGCTGCGCGGGCCCCAGGAGTCGGCGTAGATCTTGTGGAAGATGCCGACGATGTTGTCCACGAGCGTCTCCCGGTCGGCTCCGTCCAGAACGTTGAGCGCGGGCCTGGGATGGCGGTCGTCGGGGTCGATCAGCGCGATGCGCTGCCCGGCCTCTTCGGGTATGAGTCCGAGGAGATCGGTGATGAGGTCGCCTTTGGCGTCGATGACCGCGACGCCGCGCCCGGCCTGGATGTCGGAGAGGATCATGTGGGCGAGCAGGGTGCTCTTGCCGGTGCCGTTCGGTCCGAGGATGTGCATGTGATGGCAGGAGTCGATGACCCGCAGCGCGACCGGCCGTTCGTGTCCTGTGTCGGCGAACCCGAGTACCTTCCCGCGCTGAGCGATCTGGGGTGAGGGCGCGACCGTGTTCGCGCCCGCCCGCTGAAGCCCGGGTACGGCGGAGTCCATCGGCAGGTGCGCGAGCGCGGCCAGCTCAGGCACCGAAAGCAGGAACCCGCGCCCGAAGCGCCGCGAGGCGAGCCGATGTGCGGGCAGCGGCAGGCGGTGCCGTTCGAGCCGGTTGTGCCCAGAGAACAGGGCGAAGGCGGAGGCGGTGGCATGCGCACGGCCCCGGATGGCGCTGCGCCGCACTTTCGCCACGCCGCCCTCGTCGGCCTGCACGGCGTAGCGGACGGCGACCTCATATCGAGGTTGGAGTGCCTTGTCCCTGATGGCGCGGGCTTCGGCGTACTGCTCCAGCCGTACGGCGTGGTCCTGTCCTCGGTAGTCCGCATGGTGGCGGTCGCGGGCACAGCCTGGCGAGAGGAGATCAAGGGCTGCCCGCAGCAGGACCGCTGGGATGCCGGCGGTGCCATGGGAGAGTCTGCGGCCGGTGGCGGGCCGGGCGAGGACCTGCACGGAGGCGTGCTGCCAGACGGGCATGCCTACCCCGGCCCCGAGCAGGGCGCGGAGCGGGTCGTGGTCGTGAGCGTGCCGAAGCGGGAGCCGGTCACTGCGGGCGATCCTGAGCTGCCCGCCGGTTGCCTGCCCGGTCAGCGGGACGGGCGGAGCGGCCTCCTGTACGGCAGTGCGCGCGGACGGCCACGCGGCCTCGATCGCGTGCTCGACCAGGTGCTGAGGGACGTTCCCGGGAACCCACAGCCGGATCCGGACGCCGCCCGCGCCGAAGATGTACTCGAAGGCCAGGTGCGGCTGGCCGAACAGAGCGCGTTTCCAGGCCGGGCGGAGCAGGCCGATCAGGTTGCTCCACAGCGCCTCGGCGCCGGACAGGTCGGCCTCAGGCGGGGCCAGGATCTCCACGCATCGCGCGCCCTCGGTCATGGCGCGGTGGCGGAGCCGTACGAGCAGGGAGGCGAGCAGCTCGATCAAGATCGCGGCGGTCGGCAGCAGGATGGCGAGCTGCCAGGCGTGCGCGTCCAGCCAGGCCAGCAGCAGATCGAGGAAGGCGTCCGGGTCGTAGAGAAGATCGCGCAGCATCAGAGCTCGTACTCCTCGTACTCGGCCAGTTCCTGGGGTGAGGAAGTGACAAGCCGGTGTTCCTGCTCGCTCGCCAGCACACGGAAGGCCACCCGAGCGGCTCCCGAATCAGCCGCCAGGAGGCCGAAACCGCGATCCGCTGACAGCAGCAACTGCCGCTCCCCGTCGGACAGGCGGAAGGCGTCGGCGACCGTGTCGATTGCCTGTGGTGCCTGGCGGAGCAGGATCTGCGTGGCGGAGTTGGCGATGATCGCCTGCCCGACGTCGGAGCCGAGCAGGTCGGCGGCGTCCTGGGTGACCACCGACAGGCCCGCCCAGTGCTTGCGCGCGGCCTTGGCCATCCGCAGCAGGAACTTCGCGCCCTCCGGGTCCTTCATGAGCAGCCACGCTTCGTCGACCACGACCAGCCGCGGGCGTCGGCTGTGCGGGTTGGAGACCCGCCGCCAGACCGCGTCCAGGGTGAGCAGCGTGCCGACGGCCTTCAGCTCCTCGGGCAGGTCCCGGAGCGAGAAGACGATCAGATGAGAGTCGGGCCGGGTGGTGGTGTGCCCGTCGAAGAGCTGCCGGTGACTTCCCGTCACGTACGGAGCGAGCCCAGCCGCCACCTCTGCCGCCTTGGGATCGCCATCTTCGGTAAGCGCGCTTACCAGATCGCGCATCAGGGGCGGGCGCTTCTTCCAGGTGCGCTGGTCGAAGGTGATCCCCGCCTGCTTGTACGCAGCGAGGATCGCCCGGTCCAGCGCGGCCTTGCTCGCCCTATCGAGGGGACCGCCGAGCATGACCGCGACCAGCGTGTGCAGGAACAGC
The DNA here is from genome assembly GCF_030268965.1 of Microtetraspora sp. NBRC 16547. Taxonomy (GTDB): domain Bacteria; phylum Actinomycetota; class Actinomycetes; order Streptosporangiales; family Streptosporangiaceae; genus Microtetraspora. Next base: position 147,463 of record NZ_BSSE01000006.1, read on the forward strand.
GACCGCCGGGTCAGCGGATCACCATCCCTGCGGTTCTCCTGGGGAAGGTCGAAAGGGTTGAGCCGGACCTTCGGCGCGCCCAGGTGGAGGTAGGCACCGCCGACAGCCGCGCACAGCCGCGCGTACTCGTCCTCCGGGTCGATGACCGCGACCTCGACCCCGGCGTACAGCGACCGCAGCGCCTCCAACTTGGCCAGGTAGGACTTGCCGGCTCCGCTGCTGGCGATGATCGCCGAGTTGTGGTTGGGCTGAGCGAACCGGTCCCAGGCCACCAGGGAGGCGCTAGCGGCGTTCGCGCCGTACAGCACCGCCGTCGGGCCGAGTTCGGCGGTGAGGTCAGGGCTGGTGAACGGGAACGCCGCCGCGAGCGCGGGAGTGTCGAACGTACGACCCATGGCCAGGTTGTCGAAGGCCAGCGGCAGCGAGGACACCCAGCCCTGGAGCTGGCGGAAGGCAACCTGCCGGGCGTCCAGCAGGAGAGAGGCGGCCAGCGCCCGCACCTGGGCACACGCCTCAGCGAGGTCGTCCTGGCTGCCCGCGTGGACAGTCAGATAGATGGAGGCGCGGAACAGCTTGGCCTGCCCGCGCGCGATTCGGGAGGCGAGGTCCTGGGCGTCCTCGGCGGCGACCTCCGTCCCGGGATCCAGGAGCCGGCCGTGCTGGGAGTCGCTGCGCAGACCGGACTCCAGGCGTGCGAGTTGCCTGCGCAGCCGGTCCGAGGCGACCAGCGAGGGAACAGGGTCGATGTGCAGCGACACGTCCAGGCGGCCGGGAAAGGTGAGCAGCGGTTCCAGCCAGCCGGGCGTGACCTCGCGCGGATAGCCGCTAATCGCCAGGGTCGCGCACAGGCCGCCCCCGACTCGCAGTTCCCTGGGCGCGATCTGGATCGCGTCCGGGCCGAACCCGATACTGGAAGTCGTACGTCTGCGGGAGAGTCTCACCAGCGGTCTCCTCTCGTGATGACCTCGCCCGGCGCGGCAAACTCGCCGTCGGGCAGGGGCGGGGCGGTCGGGTCGAAGCAGGAGGCCAGCAGCGCGCTCGTGGCCGCTGCGTCCAGAAGGCGTACGGTGAGCCCGCACGCCGACAGCAGCCGGGCGGCCTCCTCCAGGCGTCGCAGGGCGCGGGCCGCCGCCGCGTCACGACCGCTGGCCCCGGTGGATGGTTCGCGGATGACCAGCAGCACCTGGCGGCGCAGCAGGTCGTGCCGGGCGGAGATGTCGGAGAGGAAGGCCGCGTGCTCGTGCGCCGCGGCGGTCAGCGCGGGGTGGGGGAGCCCGCGGGCGTTCTCCACCAAGGTGGCGACGGTTTCGGTGAGGTCCACCCGTTCGGCGCGGACCAGGATCTGGGCCGGGCCGGACAGCGAGTTGAGCCAGCGCCCGAACACCGCCACGAGCGCGTCCTGCTCGTCCGCCGTCCGGAGCGCGAAGCTGACCGTGGAGACCTCCGCGACGGCCGCGACGCCATCTGGGCCCAGATCGATGAGGCCGTCACCGGCCACGCCGCGCGCGGGGAGGCGGAGCGGCGCGGGCCGCCGACCGGAGCGGGCGGCCACCCACGAAGGGGCCGGCGAGATGTCAGTCGGCGTGCACACCAGGGCCTTCGGGGAACGCTGGTGACAGATGGCGGCCAGCAGGTAGCGGTCCAGCGGGACGCCGTCACGCCATCCGATGGCCAGCAGTACACCGAGCACCCCGACCGGGAGGGCCACCGCGGCACACACCGCCAGGGGCACACGGTCGCCGACGATCAGGTATGCGGCGTAGAGCAGGCCCCCGGTGCCGCCGAGGATGGCCACCTGCCGGGCGGTGAACCCACCAACGATCCGATCCTCCTGCTCCACATCAGCAGGGATGCGGACCGGCTGCACCCAGCTCATCGGCCGTCACCTCCCGGCTTGTGATGCGGCTTTCCGGGCGGGGTGCGGCGGTCGCTGGGACTGTCGGGCCAGTCGGCAGGACTCGTGGGAAGAACCGGTGGCCGGAACACGACCGGCGGGACCGGAGGCCGCGCCGCTCGTGGCATGGAGGGGCTGTTCTGGGTGCGGAGCCGGTACATCTGAGCCAGCCCGGCGGGGCCGTTGGCGTAGTAGGTCTCGCGCGGGTACCCGTACACCGGCGTGGATCGGGGCACCGGAGGCGACGCCTGCGGCGCGGGACGGTACTTGCCCCGCACCGGCGGAGCAGACGGGGCGTGCTTGGCCGGGGCGGCTTCCCAGTCCTGCGCGCGGACGGGGCGTCGGGCGGCGGTCGGCGCGTGTTTCACCGGGCCGGTGCCGCCCAGGGCAGCGGACACGGCGGACGTGGCTGTCGCCGCAGTGGCGGTAGCCGCACCGGCAGGACCGGTGGCGATCGCCGGTAGAACCCTGCCTGTCATGGCGGAGGCGACCGTGCGCGCGGCGGTACCGGAGGTCCTGCTACCTCGTCCGCCCCGGCCGAGGTGGAGGGCGTTCAGGACGGGAGAGGTGAGCTTGTACGCCAGGGCGTACTTGACGATCCGGATGACTGCCGAACCGCGCCCGGCCGCCTGCGCGAAGATCCTCCGCGAGATCCACGTCGGGATGCGGATCAGGATGATCAGCAGGCAGAGGGTGAGCACCAGGTTGACGAGTTGCCCTGTGGGGGCGACTCCGAGGAGGAGACGGCCGTCCTGGTTGAAGAACACCCGCACCGCAAGGATCAGCGTGAGTGACTGGGTGACCTGGATGAGCAGGAGCCCGGTGAAGGCGCGCCACCAGAATCGGGCCAGCCCGTCGGTGTAGGGCAGGGCGAGGCAGGCCAGCGCGAGTGGCGCGGCGACCACCAGCAGCAGGACCAGGGCGGCCCGCATGACAAACGCGATCAGCAGGACGACGAGCAGGACGACCGTGACCAGGGCGAGCAGGATGAAGAAGATCTGCTGCTGTCCTGGGTTGATCATGTGGACGAGGAAGGTCGTCGCGGCCCGCCGTCCGTCGAAGTCCTGCCCGAGCAGCGCCCGCGACAGGGCGTTGGCCAGATCGATGACCTTGCCGCAGATCGTGAAGCTGGTGTTCGCCGCCAGAGCCGCGACGAACAGGCGGGGCAGGACCTCCTTGACCGCGTAGCGGGTCTGCACGGTCTCATGTCCCATCGCGGCGATCGCGCCGATGGTGGCGAGCAGGACGAAGGCCGCGTTGGCGATCACGGCGTTCGCCTTCCACAGGTCGAACACCCTGCCGCTGCTGGACACATCGGGAGTCGCGAGCAGAGTCGCGGCCAGCAGGTCGAGCAGCGGCTTGATCGCCAGCGCCACTAGGTTCGCGAACCAGGAGTTGATCTGGTCGTTGATCCAGTCACCAATCCCGAACCCGAACCCCGGGCTGTCCGGAAGCGGGACCGAGCCCAGATCTGAGGGAGACGGCGAAGGGGACGGCGTGGGGGCGGCGGCTGCCGTCGTGACCATAGCGGCAGAAGCGCCGATAGCCACGACGGCAGCGATCCCCACCCGCATCGCCGTACGCAGAGACGCGGCCCGAAAATTTGCCGCTCCCGGCAGCACATACCGCGCCGTTGCCGTTGGAGCCGCTGCGGGCGGAGCGGTTGCCGCCCGAGCGGCAAGGCGGGTGGTGGGGGCGGCAACGGCAGGGCGGCTGCCATCACGGACACCGGTCCGGTCAACCAGGAAGGGGTGGGGGAGAGCGGCCATTGCGCTCACCCGCCCACGACGCGCTTGAGGATGCTCACGAACAGCGGAGCCAGTACGGCGAGCGCATAGCCGAACGCCGCAGCCTTCAACGCACCCTTCGCCTTCTGGACCTCGCCGGGGTCGCCGCCGGCCACCAGGTAGCGCAGCCCGCCGATGGTCAGCATCAGCGTGGCCAACGTGGCCAGCAGGCCGATCAGCCAGCCCCGCAGGTTGTTGAAGACCGCGTTCAGATCCGACGGAGCAGCAGCCGCCGCAGAGGCGGCGAACGCGCCCGTTGCCACGGCGGCAACCACCAGGAAGGCGACTGCCGCTATGGCAAGGCTCCAGAGGATGAGGTAACCCAGCGCGGGTCTGATGCGCCGGGAACAGCGGCCCTTCAGGTGGCGTGCCGGGCCCTGCCGTCCACCGCAGCGGAGGCGGGCCGCGACGGACGGGTGATTGGGAGAGATCCGCGCGGAGCCAGGGGTAGTGCCCCTGCCTCCCTTCGGGTCGGTTGCCGTTTCTGCATCCGGAGTTCCCTGGCTCCGCGCGGAAGCCATATGCACTGCTCCGTCCACATCTGTGGATGAAGGAGAGATCGAGGGGGAGGTCGGGGGTTCGGTTTCCAGCCACCACAGGCCGCCGGCCAGCGTCACGTCACGGCGGTGCCGTGGCTTGCGGACCGGCCCGAGCGTCCGCAATGGCTCGTCCTCCAGCCGTGACAGGCTGATCAGCTCGGCGTCCAGCTCGCTCAGCACGCCCTCGGCCACCGCGTCGATCAGCACCAGGTCCGGGTGGAACCATGGGCGTGACGGTGGAGGCGGCTCGCCCGCTGGCCTCTGTCGCTTGGCCTTGGCGGTGATGTAGCGCAGGGTGTGTTCACCCGCGTGCCGGGCCGCCTCACACAGACGAGGGCGGATGTCGGGCAGGTCGAGATCCACGCGGTGAAGCGCCCGCAGGTAGCCCGCCAGAATCGCAATGTCGATGTCGACGGGGTCTCCGCAGGACATCTCACGAGTCAGCGAGAGCGCAATCGTGCGGAGTGCGGGGATCGCCATTCCCACGGCCGCGACGGTCCACGTGGATCGGGACTGACGGGCGCGGGCGACCAGCTCCCGCCAGACGGCGTCCCGGGCGTCGTCGGTGACGTGCCGGCTGGTGAGCAGCACCCGCAACTCCAGCAGGACAACCGGGCCTCGCGGCAGATCGGGGGCGAGCGTGGCGCAGTCCAGGGACAGGCTGCCGGGGCCTGTCGTCAGCAGCCGGAACGAGGTCTCCGCGGTGTCCAGGGGCGATTCGGTGACGTGGTGGGCGCTCATTTCGTGCTCCGGATCGAGAGAGGTTCGTGGTCTCGAAACCGGTGTACGCACCGCCTCAGAAACGGCTCAGAGGAAATCGGACGTGATCGCTCAGGAATTTCTCAGAACCTCAGAGACAAGCGCTATCTGAGCGCCGCAGCGGCTTCCGAGTATCGCCCTCTGAGCTCAGTGCGGCGGCATCTGAGCAAGCTCTGAGCCCGCTGCTTCCCTGGTCACACGCACTCAGAGTCGCGCAGTCGGCTCCGGGGCGTACATCCGGAGAAACGTGTCCCGACAAAACAATGGAGAACTGGAATGAGACCCAGGAAAACGCCTACGGCGGCCGGCTGAACAACCCGGAGCAGCGGGAGAATCCGCGGCTGGTGATTTCACCGGTCACGATCCGGACCGCACGCGCATTCGTCGCCTGGACCCACCGCTACCTGGCCCCGCCGGTCGACGCTGAGTTCATCACCAGCGTCCAGACCGGCAGCGGAACCCTTGTTGGCGTCGTGTTCGTTGATCGGCCCACTGAATGGGTCTTCGACGACGGCGGCACTGCCGAGGTCATCTGCCTGGCCACCGATGGCACGCCCAACGCCTGCTCCGCACTGCTGGGCGCCGCCTGGCGGGCCGCCCGCGGCATGGGCTACCGGCGGCTGATCGCCCACACCCGCATCGACGAGCCCGGCACCAGCGTGCGTGCCGCCGGGTTCCGTCTCGTCCCTCGCCCGCTCACGTGGCAGGACCGCTCCCGCAGCCCCCAAGGCTCCGACGGCGTGGCCCGCGTGCTGTGGGAGATCTGCACCGGGTGCCGCCGATGACCGCGCCGCGCGAGCCGCACTGGAGCGACGAGCACGCGACCATCTACAACGGCGACGCCCGTGAGGTGCTGGCCGAGTTGGGCGAGTCGATCACCAGGAGTGCACGAGCCGGCGGCAACGAGCCGAACAGCATCACGACGGCATGGCCGCCCCCAGGCAAGTACGGCACGGCCGGTGAGGACTCCGCCGGTGTACGGCATGGAGCGGCAATGCGGCCGACGGGGGAGCGGCACAGCGCAGCTCACCCCAACGGCAAGAACCCCGGGGACGTCTGGCCGATCTCCACCCGGCCACTACGGGCGGCGCACTTCGCGGCCTTCCCGATCGACATCCCACGGAAAGCGATCGCCGCTGGCTGCCGTCCCGGCGGGACCGTCCTGGACCCGTTTGCCGGCAGCGGCACGACCGGCATAGCCGCGCGGCAACTCGACCGGAAGTTCCCCGGCATCGAGCTGAACGAGCCGTTTATCCGGCTTGCTGTCGCGAGAATCCGCGAGGCGGGAGCGGCGTCGGGAGGCATTGCATGAAGCCGATGACCTTCCGCGATCTGCAGGACCTGCCGCCCACTATTGGTCTGATGACCGCTGCCCGTGCCCTCGGCATCGGCCGGTCCAAGGCGTACCAACTCGCCCGTGACGGAGAGTTTCCCGTTCGCATCATCCGCATCGGAGACCTCTACCGTGTCAGCACCGCCGACCTCATGAAGGTTCTCGGGGTGGGCTCGGGCGAGTGATTTGAAGTCGGGTCGCGTCCATGGCGACGGGTATGGACGCGACCCGCGAGGATCGTGACCGCATTCGCGCGGTTGCGAAGTGGTGGTCGGGACATGTCCGACCCCGGCCGTTGCCCGACGCGAACTCACCGTTGTCGGCGCCCGCGAGGGCCTGGCCGCCACCCGCACCCAGGGCTGCGTCGGCGGCGGCTACTCGGGCCGGAGCTACGTCCACTACGGCCTGGGCAACTTCGTCTTCTACAACTGGGGTCCCGAGACCGGGAAGACCGGCGTGCTCACCCTCACGATCAACGGCAGGAAGGTGCTCAAGGACCGCTGGACCCCGGCCCGCATCGACGGCGGCGTGCCCATCCCGGTGACCGGCGAGGCCGGCAAGCAGGCCCTGGCCGAGTACGCGTCGCTGCGCCAGCGCACAGGGCTGACCGCCCGGAGGGATGTCCACTCAGCTTGAAGAGGACGCCGACCCCGCCAATCCCGACCCACTCCGCCGTCGGCCGTTCCAGCGCCGCAGCGCCCGGCGCGTCGAACGGATGCTTGACGCGTGCGCCGAGCTGCTGGACGAGATCGGCTACGAGGCGCTCACCACGACCCGAATCGCCGAGCGCGCCGGTGTCGCGATCGGCTCGGTCTACCAGTTCTTCCCGGACAAGCGGGCGATCACCCAGGCGTTGACCCAGCGCCACGTCGAGCTCTTCGTCGCCCGCGTGGGCCGCCGGTTCATCACGGAGGACTACATCGGCTGGTGGGACGCTGTAGACGCCATCATCGAGGAGTACGTCGAGATGCATCGGAGCGTTCCGGGGTTCCGATCGCTGCATTTCGGCGACATCGCGGATCTCAACCTCCTCGACTCGGTCGCGGATACAAACGGTGATCGCCGGACGGCTCCGAGCGCTGCTGCTCAAGGAGTTCGGCCTCGCCGACAGCGACGGCGGACGCCACCGGCAACCGGTATGCGATCCATGGTTACGTCTCCACCGCCGTCAAACATGGCCGGAACGCGGTCACCGTCATCTACGACGCTTTCCTCGGCCGCGCCTGGCTTCCACCGGTCACCGCGACAGCTTGACCGGCAAGACGCGTCGGCGTTGCCGCGCGCCCGACCTCCGCCACACAAACGCGATCATCCGAAATCGGAATGCAGAGGGGCTGATTGCTTACAAACCATGATCAACTTAGACTGAGTGGCATCGGGTTTGATCGTGACGCCGGAGCGATTTCCTTTTAATACTCAACGTAAGGAAACTTGCAACAATATTCCGCAGGCGTGTCGCGCGTATCGGTGAAAATTGCACTACATTTGCCCGAGTAGGGCGTCCGCCCTTCTTTGCCTTAAGGATCTGAAAGGTCCGATAAGGGGAGGTGGGTCTCGTGGGTCGATCGCAGCGGGGCAGCCACATAGCGGGCTGGCCGAGCGATGGCGGGGCGCCGGACGGCTGGCCACGGCAGCTCCCGCTGGGGCGACGTGGTTCCTGCATTCGACGTTGGCCGCCGTACTGGTCGCGGTCGCGATCCTGGCCGTAGTCGCCACCCTGACCGAGGACTACGCTCTCGAGGTCGTCAGGGCGGTCCAGCCGATCACGCGGTTCGCGTAAGGGGGTGTGCGCAGCCGGGTCGAGGCGAGGACGGCCCGGCAGCAGATCATCATGCGCGAGGACGAGCCGCTCACCCTGTGGGTGGTCATGGACGAGTCCGTCCTCTTGCGAGGCTTCGGGAGCGCCGCGGTGATGCGGGGCCAGCTCGGCCGGCTGGTGACCGTTTCCCGGCAGCCCAACATCCGGATTCAAGTGCTTCCGCTCGACGCCGGACATCCGGTCCACACCGGGTCTTTTCTTCACCTGAAGTTGCCGGAGTTTCACGACGTCGTGTACCTGGAGTCCCTTTTCGATGCACGCTTCGTCGAAGAAGAGGAGACCGTGTACGGCTATGAGATCGCCTTCGACCGGCTGCAGGCCGAGGCCCTCGACGTCGACGCCAGTCGGGAGCTGATCCGACAAACAATCGAACGCTGGAAGTGAATCGCTTCCCTACATCGCCTCAGTACATCGTCTGAGGGGAAAAGACCATAAATGTATCCGATCGATCTCTCCGGTGGCGCAGGCAATGAGGCTGTGGGAGTGACCCAAGGAACGGGCCCGAGGTCTTCGACACTCTTGGGAGACGTCCGTGGCAGATAAGCAGTCGAATCGACGGCGGAGCACCGCACCGTCCCGCGGGTGGGTCACCGTATTGGGGCGGTCCCTAAGCGTTGGTGCCGCCAGCCTCGGAGGGCCCGTCGTGGGCTGGTCGACACACCCCGTGATGGGTCTCGCCGTCGCTCTCTTCGAGCTCATGGCCGTGGCCTCGGTCGTGTGGGCGGCCCTTTTCGGCTCGGAGACGGTGCACGAGCGAGCGTTCCGGCTGCTGCGATGGGTGGGCAACCGCCCGGAGCCTCGCGGACCGCGGAGCCACCCTCCACACCACGATGTAGAAGCCAAGCAGCCCGCTGACCAGTAGCTCAGCGCTTCACCACGACTGGGCGGCCTGCCCGTACGGGGCCGCACGGCATCTCCCTGAACATCACCCGCAGTGGTCAGCGCGGGGCCTCGTGGGATTCTGTTGTCGGAGGCACGATTCCCGTGATCATGAAGCCGGCATCGACGCGGATGGATTCACCGGAGATGAACGAGGCCGCCTCCGACGCCAGGAAGTACGCGAGAGCCGCGACGTCAGCCGGTTCCCCGAAGCGGCCGAGCGGAATTCTCTTCAGTCGCTCCCGGCGGCCGTCTTCGGTTACGGACTGCAGGTTCAACGGGGTCATGATCGTTCCAGGCGCGATGGCGTTCACTCGGATGCCGAGAGGCCCCAGGTCCACGGCCATCGTCCGTACCAGGGCCTCGATCCCCGATTTACTCGCGGAGTACGCGGCCTGACTGCCGTGAGCGATGTGCGCGGACGTCGAGGACATCATCACCACGCTTCCGCGCTTGTGCTCGACCATCAGCCGGGCGGCCTCCTGACCGATCACGAAAGCGCTCGTGAGATTGACGTCAAGGCACGTCCGCCACTCCTCATCCGTCACGTTGAGGAAGTGACGGACGGGGGCGATTCCGATCAGATCGATCACGGATGCCAGCCGCCCGAATGCGGCGCTCGCCTGCTCCAGCATCGATCGGACGGCGCTGCGGTCGCGCGCATCGAAGCCCCACGGTGACACCGGGACCCCGAACTCGTTCGCGAGCTCGGTCGCGAGTTCTCGGACCTGATCGAGGTCCCGGTCCGCGAGGGCGAGCTGCCAACCTTGCGCGGCGAACTCGCGTGCGACTGCTCGTCCGATTCCGCCCACCGCACCGAAGACGGCGACGTATTGGCCGGCTGTGTTGCGATCTGTCATGGTTTCTCCTCCTCGAGACTCAGCTGCTCGGCGGCATCACCATCGGTACTCGCTCGTCCGTCGTCATACTCGGCCAGGAGTCCTTGAAGGGCGCGAGCCGGGGGTCGATCGAGTTCCGGAGTTGTCGCGCTGGCGACGGGCCTGCGAGGACGCAGAGGTAGTAGAGATCGTGCCCGGGCGCGGCGACCGTGGTGTGGTAGCCCCACGGCATCAGACTGATATCCCCGTCGCTAACGACGGATGAGAGATCGAAGTTCCGTTCCGGGCTGTAGATGCGCTGGATTGCCCAGCCGGCGTCGGGGTCCCTGGTGCGGTAGTAGTAGAGCTCTTCGAGTTGCGCTTCAGTGTCCGTGTCGCGTTCGTGCTTATGCGGCGGATAGCCGGACCAGTTGCCACCGGGCGTCCAGACCTCGACGAGAAGCAGGCGGTCGGCGGCCGCTGATGACGACAGCAGGTTTCCGACCTGGCGCGTGGCGACTCCCGCCCCGCGCACTTCGACATCCACCATGTCCGGGGTGACCAGATGCGGCTCGCGTCGCTCACGCGCCGGGGCCGAGGCGATGGCGACCTGACCGCCTCGGTCGCTGCGCACAGCGCCGCGCATCTCTCTCGGAGCGTAGAGACAGCTGCCGGTCGCCGCGAACACCCCGCCCGGCCGGCCGAAACGGAACCCGCCGTTCCCAACGACCGCCTCGAACTCACCCTCGATCGGAACGAGAGCGCGCTCGTGATGGTCCGCTCGCCACGCAAATTCACGGCCCGGAGGAAGGGTGACGACCTCGAAAGAGACGAACGTCCAGCCCGCGAGCTCCGGAGTGATCCGTTGCCAGCCCCGGCGAAGGACCTGCGGCCGGTTCACGGAAGCGCCAGCTGGTCGACCTGGTACGGACGAGGGTCGAAGGACCCGTTGACGGCGCGGAAGCTGTGCGCGAAATCCGGCCACAGCGTCGTCAATCGACCGTTCCGCTGATCGACATACCAGCTCCTGCAGCTTCCGTCCAGCCACACGGTTCCTCGCGCGGTGTCCTCGAGCATCTGCATGAAGGTCTCTTCGGCGGCTTCCGTGACTTCGAGCTCGTCGAGACCTGACTCGTCGAGGTAGTCGAGAGCTTCGGCGATGTATGCCATCTGTGATTCGGCGACGTAGACCGCCGAATTGTGTCCGAGTCCCGTGTTCGGTCCGTTGATGATCCACAGATTGGGGAACTCGGGTACCGCCATGGTCGCGTAGGCCTGCATGCCGCCCGACCACCTCTCGCTGAGGCTGACCCCGCCCACGCCGAAGATCTGATGAGCGATCGGGAGGTCCGTCGCCTCGAATCCCGTGCACAGCACCAGGGCGTCGAGGTCGTGCTCGGTGCCCGAGGCGGTCTCGATCCCGCGCGGCGTGACCCTTGCGATCGGGTCCGTCTCGAGCAGCACGTTCGGGCGGTTGAAGGTCGGGTAATAGTCGTCGGACTTGAGCACACGCTTGCATCCGAACGTGTAGTCAGGCGTCAGCTTCCGGGCGATCTCGGGGTCGTCGACCTGCCGACGGAGATGAGCCAGCGCGACGTCCGCGGCGGCCTTGACGAGGCTGGGCGTTCCGCGACGCTGGGCGTAGCGCCCCTCGTTCGCCCAGAAGAATCCTTCGCGTTCCTCCCGCATCGTCTCGGGGAGCCGGGCGAACATGCGCTTCTCGGCATCGGTGTAGGCGCGGTCCGGGCGGGGGGTGATGTAGGGCGCGCTCCGCTGGAACACGACCAATCGAGATGCGACCTTCGCCAACTCCGGGACGACCTGGATGGCGGTGGCACCGGATCCGATGATCCCGATCTGCTTGCCCTCGAGGTCGGCGTCGTGGTTCCATCGCGCGGAGTGGAACTTCGTGTCCTCGAAGGTCTCGACTCCCTCGATCGACGGGAGTCGCGGCTCGGAGAGGTGCCCCACTGCGGAGACAAGCGTCCGGGCTCGATATCGGCCGGCGGAGGTGTCGACGTCCCACACCGACTCCGCCGCGTTCCAGTGGGCCTGGCGCATCTCCGTCTCAAACGAGATGTGGTCGAGGAGGCCCTCCTCGCGTGCCGTCTCACGCAGGTACTCGAGGATCTCCGGCTGGGTCGCGAAGATCCGCGACCAGTCCGGCTTGAGCCGGAAGGAGAACGAGTAGAGGTGCGACGGAACGTCGCAGGCAGCGCCCGGGTAGGTGTTGTACCACCAGGTGCCGCCCACCTCGGCGGCACGCTCCAGGATCACGAAAGACCGGCGGCCCCGCCTGGCTAGGGTCGCTCCCATCCCGATTCCGCCGAATCCGGCGCCGACGATCAGGACGTCGACCTCCGTGACGCCGTCTGCGTCGTCATCGTGCTTCGTGCGAGTCATCGCGATCACCACTCTCTCTTTCAGACCGTTATGGGTTCCAGTACCGTGCCGGGCGGAACCGCGGACGGCGCTGAGACGAAGTCGTCGACCAGCTTGAAGAGGTACGCGGGATTCTCCACGGTGACCGCGTGCCCGGTGGCCACCTCTGCGAATCGGGCGTCGTCGATCGCTCCGAACAACAGCCGACTGTGCCGGATCGGCGCCATCTGGTCATCGACGGCTCCCACGACGAGAGTCGGGGTGACGATGCGACCGACTTCAGCGGAGATGTCGATCCGCCGATTCAGGTCCATCGTCGCCGGCAGGCTCGCCGCCAGCTCGCGAGCGTCGACCAGCGCGCGCACCTCCGCGTCGGTACGCGACGCGAGGAAGGGCGAGCCGTACGACGTGAAGGTCATGTACTCGCGGAGCGCCTCCTGATCCCGCTCGAACAGCTTCCGCCACACCGTGTTCCGAAGACGCTGCTGCGAGTCGGTCCGCATCCAACCCGCGACGAGGGTGAGGCTGCTCAGGAGAGGCGCATGGTCGGCCGCGACGGCGGCCGCGACGACCGCCCCGAGGGAGTAGCCGACAAGCGCGACGGGCTCACCCGCTGCCCGCGCCTCGAGCACGGCCACGACGTCATTGACGAGGTCGCCGACTTCCACGCCGCCGTCTGGCACAGCCAGATCGACGCCGATGACCCGGTGACGCGCGGCGAGCATCGGGAAGAGGGTCCCGAAGTGCGACTTCGTCGTGCCACCCGTTCCGTGGATCAGGAGGACCGTGCTTCGGAAATCGCCCGGACGCCCGGTGTCGTGGTATCGAACGCCGCCGTTAGGGCCGGCGATGACGTCGCTGACCGCGTCTGGATGGAGGTCCACAGTACTTCCTCATTAATTGATAGTTCACTCCGATCGGAGTATGCTTTCATAATAGGCGAAGTCGGGCGCGGGAGACAAGGAAGTTCGATGAAGATCCGTGGAGCCGTCCTCACCGAGATCGGCCAGCAACGGCCGTACGCGGCAAGCCGTCCGCTGACCGTGCGGGAAGTCGAACTCGATTCCCCCGGTCCGGGGGAAGTGCTCGTCCGCATCGAGGCCGCGGGCGTCTGCCACTCGGACCTCTCGGTGGTCGACGGAAACCGAGCCAGGCCCGTGCCCATGCTGCTCGGACATGAGGCGGCCGGCATCGTCGAGCAGGTCGGCGCCGGAGTCACGGACACCGACGTCGGCCAGCGCGTCGTCACTGTCTTCCTGCCGCGGTGCGGAACCTGCGATAACTGCCGCACCGAGGGGCGTCTCCCGTGCAGTGTCGGAAGCGAGGCGAACGGCGCGGGAACTCTTCTCGGCGGGGCGAGGCGACTGCATCTCGACGGCCAGGACGTCAACCATCACCTCGGGGTCTCGGGGTTCGCCACGCACGCCGTCGTCAATCGCCGTTCAATCGTTCCAGTGGGCGAGGACGTCCCGCACGACGTCGCGGCGCTCCTCGGCTGCGCGGTCCTCACTGGCGGCGGAGCCGTCATCAACGCCGGCCGACCCGCTCCGGGCCAGGATGTGATGATCGTCGGACTGGGTGGCGTGGGTATGGCCGCTCTCCTCACCGCCGTCGCGCTGTCTCTGGACTCAACCCCGCGCGGCGCGGTCATCGGCGTCGATTCGAACCCGGACAAGCTCCGGCGAGCGGAGGAGCTCGGAGCGACTCGAGTGCTCTCTCCGGCCGAGGTCGCCGATTCCGGTCTCAAGGCTCCCGTCGTCATCGAGGCTGCGGGTCACCCGCGCGCGTTCGAGACGGCGGTCGCTGCGACCATGCCGGGAGGGACCACCGTCACTGTGGGACTCCCATCGCCCGAGGCGCGGTCGGAGATCTCTCCCCTCGGCCTGACGGCCGAAGCGAGATCGATCGTCGGCTCGTACTTGGGCTCGGCGGTTCCCAGCCGGGACGTCCCTGTGTTCGAGCAGATGTGGCGCGAGGGCCGGCTTCCGGTTGAGCGACTCGTGACCTCGCGGATCCCGCTCGACGAGATCAATATGGCCATGGACGACCTCGCGGACGGCCGCGCCGTGCGTCAGATCATCGATCTGACGCACGTATGACACTCCCTGTGTCACCCTCACGCAGCAACGGGCTCGTTGAGAGCTGCTGCCGCGCCATGTTTGGCGGGGTCGTACAGCACGCCGTCATGCCAGCAGCGCCAGATCACGCGGATCCAGGCGCGGGCGAGCACGCGGATGGCGTGCGGGTGGTCCTTGCCCGACTTGCGGGCGTCGTCGCAGTAGGGCACCGCTACGCGCAGCCGGTGCTGGCGCTGCCGGAGGTACTCGGCGATGACTGCTGCGTCCCCGGTGTCGGACTTCGCGCCGGACAGCACCTCGCCGTCACGCCAGGTCTTAATGGCGTTCGGGGAGACCGGGACGACCGGGTGCCCGGCCTCCAGCAGCAGGTCGACCAGGCGACCGTTGGGGCGTTCGATCCCGATCTGCACATCGGCCGGATCGGCGTGCTTGGCCAGGCGGCGGATCAGCATCGCGATCGCTTCGGCCGAGTGCTTGATCGTGAACCGGTCGGCGATCTTTCCGGTGGCGTCCATGACGCAGACGGCGTGAACCCCTGCGGCCCAGTCGAGGCCGGCGAAGAACTGTGCGGGGGAGCAGTGCGAGAGGCAACGTGACTCCAGGGGGGTGGCAGCGACAGCGGCTCGGCGGCGGCGAGGCCTGCTCCCGGGCGGTCACTAAGAACCTGCTGACAAAGGGTTTGGTCGCTGAGGTTGGGACCAAGGCCCGGGACTCCCAAAGCTACGGCGAGCCGCAAAGTAGCGGTCAAGGCCTTCCTTTCGGATCACTCTCACAAGCGTGCGATAGGTTGCCCGCCATGACCGAGATTGGACCCGTCGCCTGGCCGCCCGCCCCAATCAGGACCGAGCGCCTCGTGCTCCGTGAGACCGAGGCCCGGGACCGTGCGGTGTTCATCGAGCTGCTGGCGTCGCCAGAGGTGCACACCTACCTCGGCGGCCCCCGCCCTCGTGACGAGCTTGAGCGCGAGATGCCCGTGGTGCCCGAGCGGTGGCCCGGGAGTTTCGTCGTTGATCTTGATGGGGCGATGATCGGCCAGATCCTGCTCAGGAGAGCAACGGAGCACCGCCGCCCGGCTGCCGTGGGGAAGGCCGATCTCGGTTACCTGTTCCTGCCGCGGGCGTGGGGATCCGGGTACGCCGCCGAGGCGTGCGCGGCGGCACTCGGCTGGTTCGACGGCGTCCTTCCCGGCGAGCCGGTGGTGCTCACCACCCAGACCGCCAACGTCGGCTCGATGCGCCTCGCGGCAAAGCTGGGGTTCACCGAGGTAGAGCGGTTCCAGGCATGGGACGCCGAGCAGTGGCTCGGCCTGCGGTCCCCGGTCGAGCCGTTCACTTGAGCTCGGCCGTTTCTTTCAGATCGCGTTCATGTCCCAATGGTCTTACTAGGGCTACATCAACAAGATCGGCCCAGCCCTCTACGCTCCCGTCCCCGCGAGCCCTTAAGCCTTTGTCAGCAGGCTCTAACCGGCGCTCTATGGCGCATCTCCCTGTTGCCGGTCCGAAGCCTTGCGAGAGCCGGGGGCGGTGGTGTCATACAGGCCGTCGAGCGGCGACCGCATCAGACCGTCACCCCGGCTTCCGCCGAGTCCCTTCACCATGGTGCCCTAGTGATCTCAACGGCCGGCCAGGACCAGCGGGAGGAGCTGCGCGTCGAGCCGCGTGCGGACCCGCTCCCCCAGACTCTCGAAGGTGAATCCGCGAACTGACCGCCGGAGCACCTCGTGGACGTAGATCCCCTGGCAGTTCTGGGCGACCACCCGCGCATCGACAGCGGCGAAGAGGGCACCGGCCTCCTGCCCCTCTGCGATGATCGACGCGACGAGATCAATGATCCTGTCGCCCTGCGCGCCGTTCTGCGCGCCCAGTTGACTTCCCGCGACGAAGGCGTACTGCAGGTAGCTCGTGACGTTCTCGGGGTCCTGGAGATAGAAGTCCGCCCGAGCGCGATAGACCGCGTGGACGCGCGAGAGGTAGTTATGCGCTCCGCGGTCCCCTGCCTCCACCGCGGACCGGGCGTCGGCTTCGATGATGGCCTCGATGTCGTGGTCCATCTTGTCGCCGATGACCAGGAGCAGAAGTTCATGCTTGCTGGACACGTACCGAAAGAGCGTCGCCTCGCCCACCTCGGCGCGCTGAGCCACCTCGCGCGTCGTGATCTGCTCGTAGCCCTTCTCGGCGAGCAGCTCTACGGCGGCCTTGCGAATCCTGTTCAGAGTCTCCCGACGCGAACGCTCCCGAAGTCCGAGAGGCTTGTTCTCCGTCTCCGAGGCGCCGCCGGACGTCGAGCCGTTGGACGTCACGGTCATGCCTCCCTCACCACCGAGCCGGATCCTGAGTTCCGATGCCACTCACCCTAGCCCAGCGACCGACACCGCCGCAGACGGCTACCGCGTGCTGAGCGGGATCCCCGCGGGAGGCAGACGGTCGTCGGCGTCGAGATCCATTGAGAGCACGACGAGCGAGACCAGCCGGTAGAACCCGACGACCAGCGCGATGTCCACCGCCTGGGCGGCGGGGAAATTGCTCAGCTCGCCGACAGCCGAACGAGGATCCGTGCCCGTGACGGTACGGTCGACGAACCGGAGCGCCTCCGCGGTTGTCCCGCTGAAGTGGGGACTGCTCTGCCAGGTCTCCAGCGAGGCGAGCGCCTCGTCCGGCACGCCGGTAGCGGCGGCGAGCCGGAGGTGCCGCTTCCACTCGTAGTCCACGCCCAGGAGCTGGACGGTGCGCAGGATGATCAGCTCCCGCAGTTGCGGATCGAGCGAGGTGCCCGTGCGCACGTAGCGGGAGAAGGTCTCGTACGCGCTGAGGCCGTCGGGCGAATGAGCCATCAGGCTCATCAGACCGGGCAGGGAGCCGCGCTCGGCGATCACCGACGCGATGACGCGCGCCTGGTCCTCGCTCGCGGCGTCTTCGGTCACGTAGGGCAGGAGCGCCATGTCAGTTCTTCAGCTCGTTCCGGGTAGTCGGCGGACGGTGGTCATCCTGGTCGAGTCGCAACAGGCGTCGCGGATTCTCGACCGCCATCGCGCGTACTTCGTCCCCTGTGAAGCCGCTGGCGAGCAGGAGCGTCGCGAACACGCGCATGCTCTCGATGGGAGATGGCGCGATCTTCATTCCCGAGTCAGACGCCAGGACGTAATGCTCGGGTCCGATCTCCCGCATGGCGGCGAACATCTCCACGGCGGCATCCGTGACCGGGTATCCGAACGCCTTCATCGCCGGTTGCCAGCTGATGGCCGCCTCTTCAATGCAGGCGCCGAGCTCGACGGCGCGCTTCTTCTGGTCGAGGCTCCACCGGACGCCGCCCGAGGAGGCATGCGTGACGACCATCCGGGTGACCCCCGCCGCTCGCGCATGCTCGAGGAACACCAACGCCTCGTCGGGCCCGAGGTGGCTCGTCGCCAGGACCATGTCCTCCTCGGCGATCACATCGAGCACCTCGCGCGCTTGCGGCGTGATCGGCCTGTCGATGTCACCGCCGGGGAAGGGGGAGAGCGCCTTGGCCTGATCCTCCGCGTCGAGTCCGAGAAGCCTCGCCCGGAAGAGCGAGGAGCGTTCGGGCATCCATACGACGCGCCCCGGCCGGAATCCCCGGTCGTAGCCTTCGTGGGCGGCAACGCGGACGGCGTCCGCGTTGATGCCGCCGACCGCAAAGTTGAGCACCACGCCGCCGAGGACCTGGACGCCTCCCGCGTAGCGGTTGGCGAGGAATGCGGCCGGACACGACGAACCGAACCAGTTCTTCAGGACCACCGCGCGCATCCCCGCGTCGGCTGCGGCGCGCGACAACTGGAAGACATCGACGAGGAACATGGAGTCGTCGATGAAGGGCGCCGCATGCACGTGCGTGTCGACGGCTCCCTCTAGAAGCCGGTCGGGCAGAGGCGGCTGAACCGACACGTCGATCGAGTCGATGTCGCTCATGCGCTGACCGGCCGGATCCCGGTGATGAGGAAGCCGGCATCGGCGGCGAGGCCAAGCCCGGTAAGGATCGCGGCGTCGTCGGAGACGAGGAACGCGACGATGCCCGCGATGTCCTCGGGCTCGCCGAAGCGGCCGAGAGGAATCCGCTCGAGCCGCTTGGCGCGATCTGAGTCGGAGAGGGCCGCCCGGTTCATCTCGGTCATGACCGCTCCGGGCGCCACGGCGTTGACCCTGATGCCGTACGGTCCCAAGTCGACGGCCATCGCCCTGACGAGAGCCTCGATTCCCGCCTTGCTCGCGGCGTACGCGGCCTGATTGCCGTGAGCCACCTGGGCGCTCAGTGAGGAAAGATATACGATCCGTCCGCCGCCGGTCTCGGCCATCAGCTTGGCGACCTCCTGACCGAGGACGAAGCCCCCCGTGAGGTTCACCCGGAGCGCCGCATCCCACTCTGCGTCGCTCACCTCGAGGAACGGTGCGATGGGTGCGACTCCGACCAGGTTGACCAGGATGTCGGGAGCCCCGGCCTCCGCGCGGATGCTCTCCACCGCCGTCCGAACGGCCGCTCGATCGCTGATGTCCGCCACCGCCGAGATGGCCGTGGCGCCGCGCTCACGGAGCTCCGCGACGAGGGCATTCAGCTGTTCGCGGTCGATGTCGATGAGCGCGATCGCGGCGCCTTCGTCGGCGAGCCGCTGGGTGACCGCGCGACCGATGCCGCCTGATCCTCCGGCGATGATCGCGACCTGGCCGTCCAGCGGTCGGGGCCGTGGGGCGAGGTTCTGCATGGTGCTTCCTTCTTTTCTGAAACGAGTAGTCCCTCGTGGCCGCGCCACGACCTACGTGCCGGTCAGGCCGCGAGCCACCCGCCGTCGACCGGCAGGCCGACTCCGGTGACGAAGCTCGCGGCATCCGACGCGAGGAACACGGCCGGACCGACGATCTCCGAGGGCTCGCCCGCGCGGTGGCGCATGATCCGTGCCTCCATCCAGGCGCGCGTGTCCGGGTCGTCGACCAGGTTGGCGCGCGAAAGCGGGGTGAGAATCGGACCGGGGACGAGCGCATTCACGCGCACGCCTTTCGTCGCCCATTCGTTCGCCAGAACCCGGGTCAGCGAGAGGACCCCGCCTTTCGAAGCCGCATATGGAGCCTGATTCTGAGCAGGCGCGAACGCGTAGATCGAGCTTATGTTGATGATGGAGCCGGATCCCGCTTGCGTCATCACCGCCCCCTCCGCCCGAGCGCAGGCGTAGACGCCTTCGAGGTTCACGGCGAGGATGCGAGAGAATGCGGCCGAGTCGAGATCGAGCGCGGGACGACGATCGTTGATGCCCGCAAGGTTGACCGCGGTGTCCAGCCCGCCGAGCGACTTCGCGATCTCCGCGATGCGCGACGCGACGTCATCCGTCTTCTGCACGTCCAGCTGCCATGCGGAGACCTCGCCGCCCATGTGGTTGAGCACCGACGCCAAACCCTCGGCCTTCTCGAGATTGACATCGGCAACCGCGACCCGCGCCCCGAGCGTCGAGAATCCGCAAGCCATCGCCTCGCCGAGACCGGAGGCTCCCCCCACGAGGAGCACCCGCTGGCCGCTGACGTCGAAAGCCCGGCTCATCCGCGAAGAGATCTCTTGCAACGCATCATGATCCACAGCGACCATCTGACCTCATCTCCTCGGATGGTTCGGATATGCGCACATGATACGCATATCCGACTATGGCGCGGGAGTGGGAGTCGGTCGATGCGTGGGTTGAATGCCCCCTGATGCATGCGTCAGCAGGCTCGCGAGGTCGTACAGATCGCCGAGGTGGGCGAAAATGTCATCCAGCGGTCGCCCCTTGAGGTTGCTCATCGCGACCGCCGCCACCGCGCGGCCCCGCGCGGCGAAGATCGGGATCCCGACCGCGTAGATCCCCGTCACCGTCGCTTCGTCGTCGATCGAGTATCCGCGCTCCCGGGTGCTCGCGAGCTCCCCCCAAAACGCCGCCTCGCTGGATCCATCGGGGTACGAGGCGCCGTCCAGCGGGTACCGCGCGAGCAGGGTGCTTACCTCGGCCTCCGTCCGGAACGCGAGGATCGCCCGCCCCGTCGCGGTGGTGTAGGCAGGCAAGGTCCAGCCGACGGTCGAGTGCCCGATCGGCGAGGACCCGGCTCGGCGAGCGAGATAGACGCTGCGTACCTCGTCGAGCGTCGCGAGGATCACGGTCGATGTCGGTGGCCAGTCGAACTCGACGTAACGCCGCCGGAACTCTTCCGCGAGATCAAGTTGGCTCGAGTACGCGCGCCCGAGCGACACGAGTCTCGCGCCGAGCTCGTATCTGTCTGCGGCGTTCCGCTCAATTAGATCATTCGCGACGAGCGATGCGCAGATCCCGAACACCGTGCTCTTCGGAAGGGCGAGCGATTTGGTGATCTGCGCGAGCGAGAGCGGCTCGTCGGAGTCGGCGAGCAAGGCGATGACCCGAGCGGCCTTGTCCACTGAGGGAACGGGCGGATCCGGCGTGGCGACCACGGCCACAGTTTACGGTCGCCGGACCGTCGGGCGACCGCAACGCGATCGCACCCGTATTCTGGAGTCATGTCAGGCGCTTCGGGCCGGGTGCCCTCGGTGGATAAGGCCGCCGAGATCGTGGGGCTCCTCTCCGAGAGCGGAGTCCCGCTGCGTCTCAATGACCTCGCCACATCTCTCGGGATCGCCAAGAGCACCGCGCTCGGAATCTGCGCCACCCTGGTCCAGCACGAACTGATCGAGCGGCTCTCCGACGACACCTACCGGCCCGGTGTCGGGCTGCTGCGACTGGGTACGGTCTTCCTCGAACGGCTCCGCGTCCTCAAGCACTTCGAGGACGCGTGCGACGAGATCATGCCCCGCCCGCGGGCGACCGTCGTGTTGGGCATCCTGCGGGAGGATCGCGTGCTCTACGTGGGGCGGCGCGAGGGGCGCAGCCCCATCGGTATCTCGCACGTGGGTGTCACCCTTCCGGCGTGGACGACATCGACCGGACGGGCGATCCTCAGCCGTCGGCCCCCTCAGGAGGTGGCCGACCTCCTCCGGCGGTATCCACCGGTCAAGCAGACGCGGCGGTCCCGGACGGATCCGAAGGAGCTGCTGAGTCTCTTGACAGTGGCTGCGGTGAACGGATATGCGGTGGACGACGAGGAGACCGTCGAAGGCGTCGTCGGTTGCGGCGCGGCCATCATCGACGGAGCCGGAGCCGGCGTCGCGGCGGTGGCCATGAGCTGCACGAGCACCATGGCCGACGACCGGTACCGCGCCGTCGTCTCGGCGGAGATCGTGGGACTCGGTGAGGAGATCGGGCGTCGCCTCCGATCGGACGCCGAAGCCTGCCATCCCTCGGCGAGCAGGGTCCCGGCAAAGTCGGTTTAGTGGCGATTGATCACCTGATCCCGAGGATCTGGAGGGGGCGGGTGGCGTCTCGGGCGAGGTGTCGGATGGCTTTGGCGATGTTGTCGGTGCCGGTCAGGCGCAGGGCGCTGATAGCGAGGTTGCGCAGGGTGGCCATGGCGCGGGGTGCGTTGCCGGTACGGGTCTGGGAGTGACGACGCCGGTGGTGTGGTCGATCGCGGCTAGGAGGTGCACCAGGTCCGTGCCGTCTGTGTTGCCCGTGTCGCCGGCGTGGCCGTTCGGTGTGGTCAGGTGACGGCGGCGAGCGCCGCGAAGGCTCTTGCCGTCGACCGCGACCGCCTGGATCGGCCGTCGAGTGGAGGCGGCGGCGCCCGTGGTCGTGCGGGCAGTGATCCACGCTGACACCGCGGTGTCCAGCTCGTCGGCGTTGACCGCAGTTAACGCTCGGCGCACGGTGGCCTCATGCGGTGGGCGGTAGTGTCCGGACAGCGGGTCCCGGCGAACGCCGAGTAGGGCTAGGACCTGCTGCGGAGCATCGGCTGCCCACTCGGCGACTGCGGTGAAGGAGCGTGCTCCGGTCAGGACCGTCACCGCGGCAATGGCCAGCAACGAGCACCACGTGTGGCGGATGCCGCGATGTGCGCGGGGATCGGGTATTCGAGACAGGTGATCGGGCAGGCCTGTTCAGCGTCCTGTGCCCGGACCTCGATGCTCGCCTGTCGGATCCGCTAAACGGACACCACGCCACTATGCCGGGGTCCTACCTCGGCGAGCTGTTGATCGCCGGTCCGCGCAGGAAAAACGGAGCACACTCCGAAAGAGTCTTTCGTTCTGAAATGCGAATGTGGTTCACTGGGCGGAACAAACGGGGCAGCGCTCGATTCGAGTTCCTTTCCTTCAGCGTCGAAGCAGCGAAAGGCTGACCATGGCCCTCGACACCCAGCGGTTGATCAGGCGACTCTCCTGGCGCATCGTGCCGCTCATCTTCATCCTCTACATCATCGCGTACGTCGATCGGTCGGCCGTCTCGTTCGCCGCGCTGACAATGAACGCCGATCTCGGCCTGTCCGCCTCGGCGTACGGCCTGGGCGCTTCGATGTTCTTCATCAGTTACCTCCTGTTCGAGGTGCCCAGCAACCTCCTCCTGGTCAAGTTCGGACCGCGCAAATGGATCGCCCGGATCCTAGTGACCTGGGGGATCGTGACGGTAGCGACCTTCGCCATCCAGGACGAGATCGGCCTATACGTGGCACGGTTCCTCCTCGGAGCGGCCGAAGCCGGCTTCTTCCCGGCGATCATCCTCTACATCAGCTGGTGGTTCCCGCGGGCCGAGCGGACAAAGATCACGACGTACTTCATGCTCGCCGTTCCCGTGTCGTCCGTCATCGGCGCGCCCCTCGCTACTGCAACCATGACCGCGCTCGACGGGGCTCTGATGCTCGAGGGCTGGCGGTGGGTCTTCCTCGTGCTCGGTGCGCCGGCGGTCATCATGGGCTTCGTCTGCCTCAAGATCTTGAAGGACCAGCCGCGCGATGCGAAGTGGCTGCGTCCGGAGGAGTCGAGCTGGCTCGAGATGACTCTCGCAGCGGAGAAGCAGGAGATGGAGACGGTCAAGCACTACTCGCTGCGCGAGGGACTGACCAATCCGCGAGTCCTCCTGCTCGCCGCCGTCCTCCTCCTGTGGAACTGCTGCAACTACGGCATCATCTACTGGCTGCCTCAGATCATCAACGCCGTCGTGTCCGACACCCAGCTTGTGGGATGGATTGTGGCCGCCGCGTGGACGCTCGCGGCGATCGGGATGGCGTTGTGGGGGGTACGCGCGAACCGGACCACCGACCCGGTCGTGCCGATGTCGATCGTGTATTCCCTCGGAGCAGTTGCACTCTTCGCCGCCGGTTCGCTCGCCGCACTTCCGATCCTGCAACTGGTAGCGCTGATCACGGCGCTCATCGGTCTGATGTCCGGTATCTCCATCTTCTGGTCCATTCCGACGGCATTCCTCACCGGGACCGCAGCCGCGGGCGGTGTCGCACTCATCAACTCCGTCGGGAACTTCTCGGGCGTGATCGCGCCGTGGGGCGTCGGGGTGATCTACGACGCGACCGGCGGCTACTCCGCCGCGATGTACATCTTCGGCGGTCTCCTGGTCGTCTCGGTCCTGCTGGCATACGTCTTCCGGTACGTCGTCAGACGCGACAGGATCGAAGCGAAGTCGGTTCCCACGGTCCCGGCCGAGCAGTAGTCAGCCCACCGACGCGACCACAGAGGCCCCGAAGTCTTCGGGGCCTCCGCGCTGCGGTACCGGCGGGACTTGAACCCTCGTGCGAGATTTCATCCCCGCAGGCGCGGGGAGCTCGCGCACCAATTTTGCTGGCCTCGGTGAATCTCGATGATCCGGACGGTCGCTAGAGACGTTCAATGGTGAGGGGTATATGGCCTGACCTCGGCGTGAGCTGGCAGCCGGTCGTCGCGGTGCTACCTGGGGTGCATGAGGTATCCCGATGGTGGTGGCCTGACCGCCGAGCAGCGATTATGCCGTGAGCAGATACGGATGCAAGCAGCCGACCGCTTCGCCGAAGGCGCGACCGACGCCCAGGTCGCCCAATCGCCTGAGCAGGCGGCCGCGGGGCGCTGCCAACGCCGGGTGGCGGGCGAGGCGGGCCCACCATCTGGCGGATCTGCACCAGTGTCGTGAGAACTACGGTTCAATCGGACGCCGGTTCAGGTGATCTTTAGGGCTGTCTAGGGTTGCTAACGGTTACGTGATCGGGTTCAAACCACTAACGCCACGCTAACAAACGATCAAGGGCCTGACCGCTGTTTCCAGCGATCAGGCCCTTGACCTGCATCTATCGGGTCGGGGTGGCGGGATTTGAACCCACGGCCTCTTCGTCCCGAACGAAGCGCGCTGCCAAGCTGCGCTACACCCCGGTGCGCGGAGCTTGTCGCCCTGCGCCTCGCAAAGTCTAGCGGACTTTGGCCGTGCTTGTGTCATCCGTGGATCGGGTGATCACGACGAGGCCCGGCGGGGGACGAGCGTGAGGAGCGTCGCCTCCGGCGGGCAGGCGAACCGGACCGGCGCGTACGGTGATGTGCCGAGGCCGGCCGACACGTGCAGCCACGCGCTCTCGTGCCGGCTCAGCCCCTTGACGCGGGCCCGGTCGATGCCGCAGTTCGTCACCAGCGCCCCGTAGAAGGGGATGCACAGCTGGCCGCCGTGGGTGTGACCGGCGAGCAGGAGCTGGTACCCGTCGGCGGCGAACCGTGACATGTTCCGCGGCTCGGGCGAATGCATGACACCCAGCCGCAGATCGGCGTCTGCGGGTGCGGGACCGGCGATCTCGTCGTACCGGTCGCGGTCGATGTGCGAGTCGTGGATGCCGCCGACATGGACGTCCAGATCGCCCACCTTCAGACGGGCCGTCGCGTTGTTCATGTCGAGCCATCCCGCCGCCGTCATCGCGGAGCCCAGCTCGTCCCAGGGCAGGTTCGGGATGATCTCTCGGGCGTCGTTCTTGGACGTACGCCAGAGGTACCTGGCGGGGTTCTTGGGCCGTGGGGCGTAAAGGTCGTTCGACCCGTACACGAACATGCCGGGCCGGTCGAGCAGAGGCTCGACAGCGTGCATGTAGGCGGGAATCGCGTCCGGGTGAGCCAGCGTGTCGCCGGTGTTCACCACCAGGTCCGGCTGGAGGGACGCCAGGGAACGAACCCAGGCGATCAGCCGGGACCGCCCCGGGGTGAGATGCAGGTCGGAGATCTGCAGGATTCGGACCGGCCGTTGCCCGGGATCGAGCACAGGCACGTCGAAGCGTCGCAGCCGGAACCAGTTCCGTTCCACGATGGAGGCGTAACCGAGACCGGCCACGCCGAGGCCGAACAGGGACAAGGGAACCGCGACAGCTTTCCTCACACTGCCATCATGCCCGACCAGGGCGGCGACTCAGGGATAACGCTCAGGGATAACAAGGCGAGAACCGATCCGCCGAGACGGCAAGATGGACTCTATGAGTGCGTTGAAGGACAAGCTGAAGGCCGATCTCTCGGCTTCGATGAAGGCCCGTGACGAGGTACGCCTCCGGACCATCCGGATGGCCCTGGCCGCCGTCAACGTCGAGGAGGTGGCGGGCAAGGAGTCCCGCGAGCTCTCCGACGAGGAGATCATCAAGGTCCTGACCCGGGAGGCGAAGAAGCGTCGGGAGGCTTCCGAGGCGTTCGCGAACGCCGGGCGCGCCGAGCAGGCGCAGGCCGAGCTGGACGAGCAGGCCGTCCTTGAGGAGTACCTCCCCGCGCAGTTGTCCGATGACGAGTTGAACCGCCTCGTGGCCGAGGCGATCGCGGAGAGCGGCGCCGAGGGTCCCAAGGCGATGGGCCAGGTCATGAAGGTCCTCAACCCGAAAATCGCGGGCCGTGCCGAGGGCGGCCGCGTCGCCCAGGCCGTCCGAGCCCGGCTCGCCGGCTGACCGGGACCGGCGCGCGCCGCATCCGGCGTCGGACCTCGCGCCGGACCTCACGCCGGACCGCGTACGAACGCGCGTCGAACCTTGCGCTGGACCGCGTACGAACGCGCGTCGAACCTTGCGCTGGACCGCGTACGAACGCGCGTCGAACCTCGCGTCGGCGCCGCGTATCGACCGCGCATGGAACCGCGTACGGGACTGCTGGGCGGGGCTGGAAACGCGTCGTGGGCCGGCGATGGAGACCGCCGGCCCACGAGTGTCGCGTGAGAAGACTTCTCAGTTGTCGAGGATGATGGGGCCGCCGTCGTTCCAGTGACCGCGACCGTTGCCCCGGCCGTTGTTGCCTCCGCCGTTGCCTCTGCCGTTGTCCCCGCGGTTGTCCCCGTGGTCGCCGCCCCGATCGTCACGGGCCGGACGACGAGGCGCGCACTGCTGGCTGCAGCCGCCGAACCGTGACATGTCCGGCGGGATGAACGATGTGGCCTTGACGTCCTTGAGCGCCCCCAGCATCGTCTCCTTCCAGATCGGGCCCGGGATGGTCGCCCCGAACACCGAGCCGTAGGCACGCCCGCCCATGACCTGGCCACTCAGCGGGTAGCGCACCGGGCCGCGGGGGTCGCCGAGGCTGACCGCTCCGGCCAGGTCCGGGGTGTATCCCGCGAACCAGACGGTCCGGGACTGGTCGCCGGTGCCGGTCTTGCCGGCCGCGTCCCTGCCGATGCCGCCGACGCCCGCCATGGTGCCCTTGGTGAACACGCCTTCGAGGATGTGGCTGGTCGCGTCCGCGATCTCCGGCTCGACGGCCTGCTTGCACTCGGGCTTGAACGCCGTGACCTTGCCGAACCGGTCGACGATCTCCGTGATCGCCATCGGGGCGCAGTACTTGCCGCGCGCGCCGAGGGTCGCGTACGCGGACGCCACGGTCACCGGGTCCATCTCGTTGAAGCCGAGGGTGAAGGTCTGGAACTCGCGCAGCTTCTGGCCGTCGGCCCGCTTGATGCCGAAGTCCTTGGCCGTCTTGACGACGTCGCAGAGGCCGACCTTCCGCTCAAGCGTCATGAAGAAGGTGTTCACCGAACCCCAGGTGCCGGTCTGCAGGGTCTTGAACCCGCCGTTGCCGCCCTCGGAGTTGTGCTGGGCGACGGTGGGATCGCCGACGTTCTCACCCTTGCAGTTCTTGAAGTCCGAGTAGCCGTTCGCCTGGAACGTGCCGCCGACGCTGAAGCCATCGTCGAACTTCATGCCCTCCTTGAGGGCGGTGACCAGGGTGAACATCTTGAACGTCGAGCCGGCCTGGAAGCCGGTGCCGCCGCCGTGCAGGGCGTCCGCCACGACGTTGAACGACATCTCGTTCTTCTTGTGGTTGGTCCCGAACTTGCGGCTCGCCGCCATCGCGCGGATCGCGCCGGTGCCCGGCTCGATGAGCGCCTCGGACGCGACCGGCTTGTCGGACGTGTGGACGTACTTCTTGATCGCCTTCTCGGCGGCCTTCTGCATGTCGCGGTTCAGGGTGGTCTTGATGGTCAGGCCGCCCCGGTTGAGGAAATCGCGCCGGGTCTTCTCGTTCTTGCCGAACTGCTCGTCGTGCAGGATCTCGTTCTGGACGTACAGGCAGAAGTACGGGAACTCGCTCTCCTCGCAACCGCCGGGGATGGGCTTGTCCTTGTACCCGAGCTTCTTGGCCTTGGCCTTCGTCGCCTCCGCCGTGGTGATGATCTCCAGCTCGGCCATCCGGTCGAGCACGACATTGCGCCGGGCGACCAGCCGGTCCCGGTATGCCTTGCCCAGGTTGGGGTCGGTGTTGTTCGGGTTCTGCACCGCTCCAGCCAGGGTGGCGGCCTCCACGAGGTTGAGCTCCGACGCGTGCTTGCCGAAGAACCGCTTGGACGCCGCCTCGATCCCGTAGGATCCGGCCCCGAAGTACGCGATGTTGAGATACCGGTTGAGGATCTCGTCCTTCGAGTACTTCTGCTCGATGGCCATGGCGTAGCGGATCTCGTTGAGCTTGCGCGAGAACGTCGGCGCGACGGCCGCGGCCTTGTCCTCATCGGTCTCGGCCTTGTTGTAGATGACCTGCTTGACGTACTGCTGAGTGATCGAGGAGCCGCCCTGGGTGACGCCACCCGTCGTGAGGTTCTTGACGAGGGCACGGCTCGTGCCCTCCAGATCGAGCGCCCCGTGCTCGTAGAAGCGGAAATCCTCGATGGCCACGATGGCCTTCCGCATGATCGGCGAAATCTTGTCGAGCGGGACGGACTCGCGGTTCTGGAAGTAGAACTGCGCGATCTGCTTGCCGCTCGCGTCGAGCAGCGTGGTCTTCTCGGGAAGCGGAGGCTCGTCGAGGTCCTCCGGAGCGATGTTCAGCTCTTCCTTGACGGACTTCACCGTGATACCCGCACCGCCGACAGCCGGTAGCGCGATGGCCGCCGCCAGCACCCCCGCCGCACCAGCGGCGGCGAACAGCCGCAGGACGGTAGCGAACGCCGTTGCCTGAGCTTTGCCTTTAGCTTGCACGTTACTAAGGGTACGCGGATCGCGGCACTCAATCGCTACCGGCAGGCGCTCACTTTACATTCGCCCCTGACGGGGAGGACTAGTCATTCCCGGCCACATGGCCTGACATGACCATCCGGGAAATTGGTCCGCCCGGGTCTGTCGGCCCGATCGTCATCTTGCGTACGTTCTCCTCTGCGGCAATGCAACCAGGAGGCTCGACGCCCGCGCCCGTCGGCCGAAATGACGACTGACCACCTTAAGGGGAGTGGGGTCGAACATGTGGATCACGGATTGGACATCCCGTGCCGCCTGTCGAGGTGCGGATCCTGACGCTCTCTTTGTGCAGGGCGCCGCGCAGAACCGGGCGAAACTGATCTGCCGGGGATGCCCGGTCCGTACCGAGTGCCTCGCCGATGCGCTGGACAACCGCATCGAGTTCGGGGTGTGGGGCGGGATGACCGAGCGGGAACGCCGCGCGCTGCTGAGGCGCCGGCCCGATGTGAACTCCTGGCGCGACCTGCTGGAGTCGGCCAAGGAAGAGTACGAGCGAACCAACGAGCTCATCGCCGGATGAGCCGGGGGCTCACCCCCTCCCTCCTCCAGCGGTTATGACACGCCGGTCAAGACGGGCTGGTCATGACGCGCCTGTCATGACGCGCCTGTCATGACGCGAGGAGCTCTCCGATCTCGCGCAGCCCGTCCAGATCGTGCACGTCCTCGGCCATCGCGGGGACGTGGGCGATCGGCACGGTCGGGTGCGCCGACGTGAAGTGCTCCTGCTCGCGCTGCTCCCGGGCGGCCAGCTGCATCCGTCCGGCGTGCAGCCGCAGGACGGCGGAGGCCAGCTCGTGCTCGCCACGGGACTCCAGGTCCTCCGCCGCCGCGGTACTCCGGGCGGCGGACAGGGCGGGCGCCGGCGAGCGGTGCAGGCGGTTGATCACCAGCCCGGCCAGGGGCATCCGCTCCTCGGCCAGCCGCTCGACGAAGTAGGAGGCCTCGCGGATCGCGTCGCGTTCCGGTGTCGCGACCACGACGAAGGCCGTTCCGGGGGCCTGCAGCAGCTTGTACGTCTGCTCGGCACGCTGTCTGAACCCTCCGAAGACCGCGTCGAGGGCCGAGACGAACATCTGGATGTCCTTCAGCACCTGGGCGCCGAGCACCTTGGTCAGCGCGCCGGCGACGATGCCGAAACCCGCGTTGAGCAGCTTGAACGCGCTCCTGCCTCCGACCTTGGCCGGGGCCATCAGGATGCGGATGAGCCGCCCGTCGAGGAACCGCCCGAGGCGTTCCGGCGCGTCGAGGAAGTCGAGCGCGGACCGGGACGGCGGCGTGTCGACGATGATCAGGTCCCAGTCACCGGACCGGCGGAGCTGGCCCAGCTTCTCCATCGCCATGTATTCCTGCGTGCCGGAGAAGCTCGACGACAACGACTGATAAAAGGGATTTGTCAGGATCTGGCGGGCGCGCTCGGGGTCGGCGTGCGCTTCGATGATCTCATCGAAGGTCCGCTTCATGTCGAGCATCATCGCGTGCAGCTCGCCCTGTGATCCTCCACGTGAGTCTCCACGTGAGTCCCTGTGGGAGCCGACGCCCTTGACCCGGCGCGGGATGTTGTCCAGCTCGGTGAGCCCCATCGACTGGGCCAGCCGCTTCGCGGGGTCCACGGTGAGCACCACGACCGAACGGCCGCGCTCGGCCGCCCGCAGCCCCAGAGCCGCCGCCGTGGTCGTCTTTCCGACGCCGCCGGAGCCGCAGCACACGATGATGCGCGTGTTCTCGTCGTCGAGGATCGCGTCGATGTCCAGAACGGGGGCGATCTTGCTCACAGCTCAGCCTTTCGACGTCCTGACGTCCGGAGGTGACCGGCGGCCGCCGGGGCCGTACGGGATCGGGTCATGCCGCGCCCTGCGCGCGGATGGCCTCGGCGAGCTCGTACAGCCCGGCCAGGTCGGCGCCGTCGGCGAGCAGCGGCAGCTCGTAGCGCGGCCTCCCGGCCTTGGCCAGGGACGCGCGTTCCCGCTTCTCGAGCCGCATCCGGTGGGCGTGGTCGGTGACCTCCTCGGCGAGGGCCTGGGCGATCGCCGACGCGTCATCGGGACCGCCGACGACGCCGGCCGCCTTCAGCCCCAGCGCGAGCTCCGCCTGGTCGAGGTGGTTCTTGAGCGCCGCGTCCAGCACGTCCTTCGGCAGGCCGATCGGACGGACCATGTTGATGAAGATCCCGCCGACGGGCAGTTCGGCGGCGTGCAGCTCGGCGATGCCGTCCAGCGTCTCCTGGACCGGCATCTCCTCGAGCAGCGAGACGAAGTGGACCGCCGTCTCGGGTGAGGCGACGACCCCGCGCACCAGGTCTGCGTGGTTCTTGACGGGGCCGACGCGGGCGAGCCCGGCGACCTCCTGGGTGACGTTGAGGAAGCGCGTGATCCGCCCGGTGGGCGGCGCGTCCATCACGATCGCGTCGTAGACCCGCCGGCCGGCCTTGTCGCGGCGGCGTACGGCCTCGCTGGTCTTGCCGGTGACGAGGACGTCTCGCAGGCCGGGGGCGATGGTGGTGGCGAAGTCGACCACGCCCATCCGGGTGAGCGCCTTGCCCATGCGCTTGAGCCCGTAGAACATCTCGAGGTAGTCGAGCATGGCCTCTTCGGGGTCGATCGCCAGGGCGTACACGTCGCCGCCGCCGGGGGCCACGGCGATCTTCCGCTCCTCGTACGGCAGGGGCGGCAGGTCGAAGACCTGGGCGATGCCCTGCCTGCCCTCGACCTCGACGAGCAGGACCTTGCGGCCGCCCGCCGCGAGGGCGAGGGCCAAGGAGGCGGCCACGGTGGTCTTCCCCGTGCCGCCCTTGCCGGTGACGACGTGCAGCCGCACGCCGTCCCAATCGGTGTCCCGAGAGCTCACGGCTCCTCCTCGCCAAGGGGCGTGGAAATGGCGTCGGCGACGCTGCCGCGCCGGATCGTTCGCTCGCTCCGCTCGCTCACGGTTTGAAGGCTACCCAAAGGTCACATGTCGATTTCGCGGAGGCTGTCCCTTGAAGACCCTTGCGGTACGCCTTGTGCGCCGATTGGCTTGGGGCAGGCTTCATCGTCTTTACACAACGGCGTGGAAAGGGGCATCGATCGTGGAGTCGGTACTGTACGCGTTTGTCCTGATATTAACGATCTTTGTGCTGATCGTGCTGGCGCGCAGCATCCGGGTCGTCCAGCAATTCGAGACGGGCATCGTCTTCCGTCTTGGGCGCATCCAGTCGAAGGTCAGGGGGCCCGGACTCCATCTGGTCGCTCCGGTGATCGACCGGATGCAGAAGGTCAACATGCAGATTGTCACGATGGGCATCCCCGCACAGGAGGGGATCACCCGTGACAACGTCTCGGTCCGGGTCGACGCCGTCGTGTACTTCCGGGTCATCGATCCGATCAAGGCCGTCGTCAACGTGCAGAACTACCTGTTCGCGGTGTCGCAGGTCGCCCAGACGTCGCTGCGCTCTGTCATCGGCCAGTCCGAGCTGGACCAGCTCCTCTCCGACCGTGACGAGCTCAACGCCCGGCTGAAGAACGTCATCGACGAGCCGACCGAGGGGCCGTGGGGCGTCAGGATCGAGCGGGTCGAGATCAAGGATGTGGCGCTCCCCGAGGGCATGAAGCGGTCGATGTCCCGCCAGGCCGAGGCCGAGCGCGAGCGCCGCGCCCGCATCATCACGGCGGACGGCGAGTTCCAGGCGTCCAAGCGGCTGGCCGCGGCGGCCAAGGAGATGTCGTCCGATCCCGCCGCGCTGCAGCTGCGCCTGCTGCAGACCGTGGTGGAGGTCGCCGCAGAGAAGAACAGCACGCTGGTCATGCCGCTGCCCGTCGAGATGCTGCGCTTCTTCGACCGGATGGCCCCGGACGCGGCTCAGGCCGCGCAGGCTCAGGCCGCGCAGGCTGGGCAGGCTCCGGCGGGACCGGAGGAGCCGGAGCCGGTGGACGAGGCCATCGACGAGCTGCCCGCCATCGAGTCCCAGGTACCCGTTCCCGGGCTCTCCGGCATCCCCGGCGCCACGGAGCAGGCCGACCACGCCCCCACGGTTCAGAACCCTGTCTGGAACCGCGACGCCCCCTGAAGCGCGGGCGATCCGCCCCCCGTGCCCGCCGGTGACATCCCCTCGGGCGCGGGGCGCGAGCCGTCGATAACCTGGCCCCATGACCAAGTGGGAATACGTCACGGTGCCGTTGCTGACGCACGCGACGAAACAGATTCTTGACAACTGGGGCGAAGACGGCTGGGAGCTGGTCTCCGTCATTCCAGGGCCGAACCCCGAGCAGCTCGTCGCCTACATGAAGCGGGAGAAGTGATGACCACCCCTGAAAAGCGCATCGCCGACCTTGGGCTGACCCTGCCCGAAGTGGTGGCCCCTCTCGCCGCCTACGTGCCCGTCGTACGCACGGGCGACTATGTCTACACCTCCGGTCAGCTTCCCATGGTCGGTGGCAAGCTCGCCGTGACCGGCAAGGTCGGCGCCGAGGTCTCCGCCGAGGACGCTGCGGCCCAGGCGCGGATCTGCGCGCTGAACGCCCTCGCCGCGCTGAAGTCCGTCGTCGGCGACCTGTCGAACGTCGTCAGGATCGTGAAGGTCGTCGCCTTCGTGGCGAGCGCTCCCGGCTTCACCGGCCAGCCGCAGGTCGCCAACGGCGCCAGCGAACTGCTCGGGGAGATCCTCGGAGACGCCGGCAAGCACGCGCGCAGCGCCGTCGGCGTGGCGGTCCTGCCGATGGACGCTCCGGTCGAGGTCGAACTGATCGCCGAGGTCCGCTGACCCTCCTCGTACGCGGTGCGGGACCGGCGGGCGCGCCTCGTGACGGGCGTCCCTCGTGACCGTCCGGGCGTTCCCCGCGATCGTGTGGGCGTCCCCCGCGCGGTCGCGGGCGGACGCCCGTCGCGCGTGATCACACCGGCACCGTAGGCGCGTTGACCGAGCGATGTTCTAATGGGTCGCACAGAGCGGCTACCGCGTGGAGGATTCATGACGATCCCGCTTCCGGGAGAGATCGGCCAACGGGCGCGGGACGTCATCGCGGGGCGCGTTCCGGTGGCGCCGGCCAGGGACGCGGCTACCGTGGTGGTGCTCCGCGACGACCCGCTCGAGGTCTATCTGCTGCGCAGGAAGGCGACGATGGCCTTCGCCGCGGGCGCCTACGTGTTCCCCGGAGGGTCGGTGGACCCCCGCGACGCCGATCACGCGGTCGCGTGGGCCGGCCCGTCCCCCAGTGAGTGGGGCGCGGCGTTCGGCGCCGACGAGCGGACGGCACGCGGCCTGGTGTGCGCCGCCGTACGGGAGACCTTCGAGGAGTCCGGTGTCCTCCTGGCCGGGCCGAGCGCGACCACGATCGTGGCGGACACCACGGGTGACGACTGGGAGGCCGATCGCCTCGCGCTGATCGACCGCACCCTCTCCTTCGCCGAGTTCCTCGACCGGCGCGGTCTGGTGCTGCGGTCCGATCTGCTCAGGGCGTGGGCGCACTGGATCACACCCGAGGTCGAGAGCCGGCGGTTCGACACCCGGTTCTTCGTCGCCGCGCTCCCGCCCGGCCAGCGCACGCGTGACGTCGGGGGAGAGGCGGACGCGGTCGCCTGGATGAGCCCGGCCGCCGCCCTCGACCGCGCGAAGGCGGGCGAGATCCTGCTCATGCCGCCGACCTTCCAGACATTGACCGAACTGGCCGGGTTCGAGACGATCGGCGACGTGCTGCGCGAGGAGCGCGCGATAACCACGGTCCAGCCGTCCGCCGCCGAGGTGGACGGCGAGATCGTCCTGATCATCCCCGGCCTGGTGCCGGGAGGGGCACTGGGCCACGTCCCGGGACGCATGCCGTGAGCATGGCGACAAGCACGGCGACGGCGCGTCCGGCGAATGAGGAGAGATGAGCGGCATTCGGATCCCCGTTGACGGCATCGACGGATCCGGTACGGCGCACGCCACCGCCCTGCTGGCCCCGAATCCTTCGCCGATGACGCTGGACGGCACCAACACCTGGGTCATCGGCCGGGCGGAGGCCGTAGTCGTGGTGGACCCGGGACCGGACGACGAGTCCCATCTCCGGCGGGTGGCCGACCATCTGGCCGACCGCCGGGTGGTGGCCGTGCTGCTCACCCACGGGCACGACGACCACAGCGGGGGCGCGCGAAAGTTCGCCGGGATGGTGAACGCGCCGGTCCGGGCACTCGACCCGCGGCACCGGCTGGGTGACGAGGGACTCGGCGACGGTGACGTCATCGACCTGGACGGCCTGGAGGTCAGGGTCGTCGGCACCCCGGGGCACTCATTCGACTCGCTCTGCTTCTGGCTGCCGGAGGACCGGGCGATGCTGACGGGCGACACGATCCTCGGCCGCGGGACGACGGTGATCGCGCCCGACGGGGATCTCGCCGACTACCTGCGGAGCCTGGACCGGCTGCGGGCGGGGGCCGAGATCTTCTCCGCGGCGGCGCTGCTGCCCGGCCACGGCCCGGTCCTGCCCGATCCGGTGGGTGTCCTGGACGAGTACATCACCCATCGGCGTCTGCGTCTGGACCAGATCCGCCAGGCCATCCGGGACGGGGCCGAAGACGCCCGGCAGATCGTCGAGATCGTCTACGCCGAAGTGGATCCCGCGCTGTGGCCCGCCGCCGAGATGTCGGTGGCGGCCCAGCTGGACTATCTCAAGTCGCTCTAGCGGGAGCGGTTGTAGAGCCGCTCCATGTCCAGGATGACCACGGCCTTGGCCTCGATACGCAGCCAGCCGCGCTGCGCGAAGTCGGCCAGGGCCTTGTTGACCGTCTCACGGGAGGCGCCGACGAGCTGGGCGAGCTCCTCCTGGGTGAGGTCGTGGTGGACCCGGAGGCCGTCCTCGGTCTTGCGGCCGAAGCGATCGGCGAGGTCGAGCAGCTGCTTGGCCACACGGCCGGGAACGTCGGTGAAGACCAGGTCGGCCAGCACGTCGTTGGTACGGCGGAGCCGCTGGGCGAGGGCGCGCAGCAGGTGCAGCGCGACCTCGGGCCGGCCGGTCAGCCACGGCCGCAGGTCGTCGTGGCCCAGCCCGGCCAGGCGCACGTCCGTCAGGGCGATGGCGGAAGCCGTACGCGGGCGGGGGTCGAAGAGGGAAAGCTCGCCGAACATCTCGCCCGGGCCCAGCACGCTGAGCAGGTTCTCCCTGCCGTCGGGTGCGGTGCGGGCCAGCTTGATCTTTCCTTCCAGCACCACGTAGAGCCGGTCGCCGGTCTGGTTCTCACTGAACAGGGTCTGTCCCTTGGACAACTCGACCTCGGTGACGCTCGTCCGCAGTGCCGCGGCGCCCTCACGGTCGAGCGCGGAGAACAGGGGCGCCTTGCTCAGTACGTCTTCGGTGCTCACGGTGCCTCCTCCTTGCAATGGTCGCGCTCGGTCGTTGGCGCCGTGCAAGCCATTGTGACCTACGCCGTCCGCGTAGTCTTACGGGGTGTCCCGCAAAGTTCAGACGGCTGGGGAGTCCCGGCTCGCTCTCGTTCGCCGCGCGCGGCGGATCAACAGAATCCTGGCGGAAACCTATCCTGACGCTCATTGCGAACTCGACTTCGCCAACCCCCTCGAACTGCTGGTCGCCACGATCCTCTCGGCGCAGTGTACGGACAAAAGGGTAAATATGGTTACTCCGGTGCTTTTCGCGAAGTATCGGACACCGGCTGACTATGCCGCGGCGGACCGGGCCGAGCTGGAAGAGATGATCAAATCCACCGGATTCTTCCGGGCCAAGGCCAACAGCATCATCGGCATGGCCCAGGCCATCTGCGAGCAGCACCACGGCGAGGTGCCCGGGACGCTCAAGGAACTCGTCGCCCTGCCCGGAGTGGGGCGCAAGACCGCCAACGTGGTGCTGGGCAACGCGTTCGACGTCCCGGGCATCACCGTGGACACCCACTTCAAACGGCTGGCCAAACGCTTCGGCTGGACCACCGAGACCGACGCCGTCAAGATCGAGCACGAGGTCGGCGACCTGATCCCCAAGTCCCAGTGGACGATGCTCTCGCACCGCCTGATCTGGCACGGCCGCCGCGTCTGCCACGCCCGCAGGCCGGCGTGCGGCGCATGCCCGCTTGCCGACCTCTGCCCGTCGTACGGCACCGGCCCGACCGATCCCGTAGAAGCGGGCAAGCTGGTGAAGGAAGGCCCCTTTTCCTGATCAGCCGGGAAGTTCGTGATCCGCGGGAAGGTTGACCGCCGCTCCGCGGTTGTACGGCTCGCGCGGCTCGACCTGCATCGGAGGAGACATTGGTTCCCGGCTGGCTGACGGACCTGGCGGCGAAAGCTGTACGGAACCCCGTTCCCGAGGTGCTGCGGCCTCCCGGTGACGGCGCGGGGCGGCAAGCCGCGGTGCTGCTGCTGTTCGGCGAGGGGCCGGCCGGACCGGACATCCTGCTCATCCAGCGCAGCTCCAACGGCCGCAGGCACGCCGGCCAACCGGCCTTCCCCGGCGGAGGCGTCGATCCCAGCGACGACGGCCCCGTGGGGGCCGCACTGCGGGAGGCCGAGGAGGAGACCGGTCTCGACCCCGGCGGGGTGAATATCGTCGGGACGATGCCCGAGCTGTACGTCTGGCGCAGCGACAACCGCGTGACGCCCGTCCTGGGGTGGTGGCACACGCCCTCCGCCGTCCACGCCGCCTCGCCGGACGAGGTCGACTCCGTGGAGCGGATTCCGATCGCGGAGCTCGTCGATCCCGCCAACCGGTTGCTGCTGCGCTACCCGCGCGGCCGCGCCACTCCGGAGGAGGGCCTGTCGCGAAGGTACGCGGGGGATCCGGGAGGCGCGCCCGCGTTCCGGGCGCGCGGCCTGCTGGTCTGGGGCTTCACCGCCGGGGTCCTCGATCGGGTGCTGGCCGTGTCGGGCTTCGAGCGGCCCTGGGACCGGACCCGCGTCGAGGATCTGCCGCCGGACGCGCTGGAGCTCGCCTCACGCGGCTGACCGGGCCGTCCCGCGCTGGCCGGCGCCCCTGTACGAAGACGGACCGGCGCCCCTCTACGAGGACGGACTGCGGTCGCTGATGAGGCTGATCCCGAGTGAGGCCCAGTCGGCGACGTCGTCGTCCGGGTCGGCGGCCAGCAGGCGCAGTGCCGCGACACCGGCCGGATCCGGCGGGTCTCCCATCACGTTGGGCAGGGCGTAGGCCGCGCCGTACCGGACCGAATGCTCCGGATGGGAGGCCAGCTCGATCACGGAGGGCAGCGCCCGCGCGTCGCGCAGATGGCCGAAGGCGATCAACACCGAGTACAGCACGCGCGCGTCCTCCTCGCTGGCCGCGAGGTAGCGGAGGACCGGGAGCGTCTTGTCGGCGAACGGCCGGTCCCGGCCGAGCTCGCCGAGGATGTCCACCCCGAGGACGCGCTCCGCGGTCGTGTGCCCGGCGCAGAGGCGTCTCGCCAGGGTGAAGGTCTCCAGGTCTCCGCGTTCCTGAAGCACGGCTATCGCCTGCCAGCGTACGGTGCCGTCCGGATCGCCGTCGGCCAGCGCGATCTGGATCAGTTCCTCGACCTGTCCCCCCATGACGTCACGATATCGAGCAGCGTGGAGGAAAGGTGTGCACGACGACGGGCGTGGCTGGATACCGTTGAATCTGTGCGCGGCGATCTCCTCGACCTCATCCTGATCGGCTTGGTGGTGGCCTTCGCCGTTTCCGGATACCGGCAGGGCTTCATCATCGGGGCGTTCAGCTTCGTCGGTTTCGTCGGCGGCGCCCTTCTCGGGATGTTCATCGCGCCCCCGATCGCCGGGGCGATAGTGAACGGCGACACCGAGCGCGCGCTGCTCGCCATCGTGATCGTCTTTCTCGCCGCGACCATCGGCCAGTTCGCGTCCTCCACAGTCGGGGCGGTGGTGCGGAGCCACGTCACATGGGAGCCCGCGCGCCTGGTGGACGCCTTCGGCGGCTCGCTGGCCAGCGGGCTCTCCGTGCTGCTCATCGCCTGGCTGCTCGGCTCGCTGATCGTCTCCATGGGCTTCCCTTTGCCCAAGGAGCAGATCAACGGCTCCGTCGTCTGGCAGGCGGTCGACGAGGCCATCCCCAACGGCGTACGCGCCCTGCAGAAGCCGTTCCGGGACTTCGTCGACTCCTCGGAGTGGCCCGAGGTGATCACCTCGATCGGCGGTCAGAACGTCCCCCCGCCGGATGAGGGCGTGCTGAGGGGCAGCCCCGGGCTGAGCCGCGCGCGCCGGGCGATCGTCAAGATCCAGGGGACCGCGCCCACCTGCCGCAAGCGCATCGAGGGCACCGGCTTCGTCTACTCCCGCAACCACATCATGACGAACGCCCACGTCGTCGCCGGCGTCAGCCAGGAGCTGCGGGTCACCGACTCCACCGGAACGCCGCACAACGCCCGGGTGGTGCTCTACAACCCGGACCGGGACATCGCCGTCCTCTACGTCCCCGGTCTGAACGTGGCGCCGCTGCGGTTCGACTACACCGCCAAGAGCCGTGACGACGCGATCATCGCGGGATATCCCAAGGGCCACGGGTTCACCCCGCTCGCCGCCCGGATCCGGGCCAAGCAGCCCGCCGAGTCGTACGACATCTACAACCGGCACAAGGTCGAGCGCGAGGTCTACGCGATCCGCGGCACCGTGCAGCCGGGAAACTCCGGAGGGCCGCTGCTCAGCCCGGACGGCCGGGTCTACGGCGTCATCTTCGCGGCGGCGACAGACCAGGCCGAGACCGGGTACGCCCTGACGGCGGAGGAGGTCCGTCGCGACGCCGACGACGGCAGCGGCGCCATGGCCCCCGCCGACACCCAGGAATGCGACTGAACAGGACGTAGTCCCCCGTTGTCCCCCGGCCTGCCCTTCGACGTGCTGTCTTCCAGCGCTCTCTTCAGTGGCGCCTTCAGTGGCGTCGCAGGTGGCCGAGGATCTCGGTGATCGCCATGGCGGGGTCGGCCTCTCCTGCGCCGATCCCGGCCGCGATCCGGCCGGCGGTCCCGGTCAGCCCCTCCAGATCCAGCCCGTACGGCTCTCGCCGGCCGTACGCGCCGGCCCGGGCGGAGCCGCGGGTGAGCAGGGCGGCGGCTCCGGAGAAATTGCCGCGCTGGAGGTGCGTGAGGCCGACGCAGATCTGGGCGAGCCCCTGCCAGAGCTCCCGCTCGCCGGCGGGGCCGGTCTTCCAGCGGGCTTCCAGGACCTCGTGCGCGTGGAACGGCCGTCCGGCGGCCAGCAACCGCGCCGCGTCGGCCAGCGCCTCCTCGGCGCTCGGAGCGTAGTCGTTCGGGACGCGGGGCACGCCCTGCGCGCCGTGGGGCAGCGGCCTGCCGTACTCGTCGCGCGGGCGGGCGCTGCGGGGGCGGCCCGTCTTGTCGCGGTCGCGCATGATCCCTCCAGATCGCTCCATGTGGCCGGTCGGCTCGGGAGCCCGGGATGAGGAGCGGATGTCCGGGGGCCTGGCGGTCGGGCTAGCGGTCGGGCTCGGGGTCGGAGAGCCAGGCGATCAGCTCGGCGTCGAACTGATCGGGACACTCCTCGTGCGGGAAGTGCCCGGCCCCTTCGATCATCCTCCACCGGTACGGCGCAGCGACGAAACGGCTGGATCCCTGGGCGGTCCGCGGCAGGAAGCAGGAGTCGACCGCGCCGTGCAACTGGAGCGTCGGCACCTCGATCTCGGCGCGCATCTGCCGGGCGTAGCGGAGGCCGTCCGGCCGGAGCTGGGAGCGGCCGAACCAGCGGTGGTATTCGAGCGCGCAGTGCGCCACTCCGGGGATGCTGAAGGCGTCCCGGTAGGTCCGGGCGACGTCCTCGGGAGGCCACTCCGGCCCCGACCACTCGTCGAGCAGCCGCCCGACGAGCGCGCCGCCGTCGGCGGTGAGCCTGCGCTCGGGCAGCGCGGGCAGCTGGAAGCCGAGGCTGTGACCGCTGGCCCTGAGCTGTCCCAGGGGATCGGTGACCAGCGACGCGCGCAGCCGCAGTGGGTGCGGCGCCGAGACCGGAACCAGCCGGCGGACCACCTTGGGATCGAGCGCGCCCATGGTCCAGGCCAGCAGGCCGCCCCAGTCGTGGCCGACGACGATCGCGCCGGTCTCGCCCAGCGCGCGGATCAGCCCGGCCGCGTCCATGACCAGTGTCGGCAGGTCGTAGCCGCGCGGCGGCTTGTCACTGGCGCCGTAGCCGCGCAGGTCCACCGCGACCGCGCGGTAACCCGCCGCGGGCAGCGACACGAGCTGGTGCCGCCAGGTCCACCAGAACTGGGGGAACCCGTGCAGCAGCAGCACCAGGGGACCTTCACCCGCCTCCACCACGTGGAACCGGGTGCCGCCCGCGTGCACCGCGCGATGCGTCCAGGGCCCCTCGATCTGGACGAAAGACTCGTCAGTCGCCATGGCCCGGTGACTCGCTCACCGTCTCGCGGTGCGCGCCGACCTGTCCGGCCGTCGGGCCGGTGTACGGCTTGCGTGCGGGCGCCGTCTCGGGGAACACGCTGGGCGTCTCCGCACCGGCCTCGGCCGTCTCGCCCTCGCCACCGCCGCCCTTGAGGCTCCTGAGGGTGCGGGCGGTGCGCTGCATGCGGTTCAGGCCCTTCAGGCGGCGGTAGCCGACGAAGACCAGCCCGGCCGCCACCACCAGGTAGAACACCGTGACGATGAGGAACGCCAGCCATTGGGCCAGCCCGGCCGCCACCAGGGCGTACGCGATCGTGAAAGAGGCGAGGATCAGGCACAGGTGCCCGATGAAGGCGGCGGCCCCGAACAGCCCCGTGGCGGTCCCCACGCGCTTGGCGTCGAATTTCAGCTCGGCCTTCGCCAGCTCGATCTCGGAGCGGACGAGTGTTGAAATATGCGTGCTCGCCTGGGCGACGAGCGCGCCGAGCGATTCGTCCTCGGGCATCAGTGATCTCCTATTCTGCGAACCATCAAACATCATCCCGTGCCCGCTTGCGCACGCGGACGTGGAGCAGGATCGCGGCCAGTACCGACGCGGTGAAACTGGCGACCAGTACCGCCGTGGTGATCCGCTCCATGCCGGGGAAGGCCCGGTCGCCGATCAGCAAAGCGACGGTGAAGCCGACTCCCGCGAGTACGGCCACGGCCGCGAGGTCGCGCCAGTACAGGTCCTCACTGATCCTCGCGAACCCGAGTCGGACCGACAACCAGGCACCTCCGAACACACCGAGGAACTTGCCCACGACCAGCCCGATGATGACGCCGAGGGTGATCCTCTCGGTGAAGACCGCGCCGAGCGACTGGAGGTCGAGCCGGACCCCGGCGGCGAAGAAGGCGAACACAGGAACCGCGAAACCGGCCGAGATCGGCCGGATGAAGTGATCGGCGCGTTCCGCCGGCGAGCCTTCCTCGCCCTCGTCGCCGCGCACCCTGGTGAGCAGGCCGCACAGCACCCCGGCGACGGTGGCGTGCACCCCGCTCTCGTGCACCAGCACCCAGGCGGCCACGCCGAGCGCGATGAAGACCAGTGGGCTGCGCACCCGCTTCCACTGCAGGAATCCGTACAGCGCGAGGACGGCCGCGGCCGCGAGCAGCGGCGTGAGGTGCACCTGCTCGCTGTAGAAGAGGGCGATGACGGTGATCGCGCCGAGGTCGTCCACGACGGCGAGGGTGAGCAGGAACGCGCGCAGCGCGTCGGGCATCGCGGAGGCGGTCACGGCGAGGACGGCGAGGGCGAACGCGATGTCGGTCGCGGTCGGGATGGCCCATCCCTTGGCGGCGCCGTCCACGCCCCAGCTGACCGCCAGGTAGAGGATCGCCGGCACGATCATCCCGGCGATCGCCGCGACGATCGGCAGGATCGCGTCCCGGAGGTTGGAGAGCTCGCCGTGGACGAACTCCTCCTTCACCTCGAGACCGGCGACGAAGAAGAAGATCGCGAGCAGGCCGTCGGAGGCCCACTGGTAGAGCGTGAGGTTCAGGGGGCCGGGCACGGTGTTCCTGAGCGCCTGGTAGGAGTCCGACCACGCGGAGTTCGCCCAGATCAGGGCGGCCACCGTGGCGGCCAGCATGATCACGCCGCCGATCGTCTCCGTTCTGAGCGCCTCCGCCAGCTGACGGGCGTACCTCACCGTCGGCCGGACAGGCCAGATCTCGGCAGCGCGACGCAATGATCCCCCTTGGTGAGCCGGATCGTCGCGGGCGGATCCCCCGACGGCCGACCAGACTTCCCGGCACACCTCCCGCCAAGGCTACCTATGTCATGGCACGCGAAGAGGCGCGGGTGTCCGGCGGAAACACCCACGCCCCCGAGGAATCCGCGTCAGTCCTCGCTCTTCGCGCTCGGCAGCTTCTCGGAGATGAGGTTCATCACTGAGCTGTCGGTCAGCGTGGTGACGTCGCCGAGGGAACGGTTCTCCGCCACGTCACGGAGCAGGCGACGCATGATCTTGCCGGAGCGGGTCTTGGGCAGCTCGGGCACGATCAGGATCTGCCGTGGCTTGGCGATCGGGCCCAGCGTCTTGGCCACATGGGCACGCAGCTCGGTGGCGACGTCGTCGCTCTCCTCCGCGCTGCCGCGCAGGATGACGAACGACACGATCGCCTGGCCGGTCACCGGGTCGGTCGCGCCCACGACGGCCGCCTCGGCGACCTTCGGGTGGCTGACCAGGGCGCTCTCGACCTCAGTGGTCGAGATGT
Source organism: Microtetraspora sp. NBRC 16547 (assembly GCF_030268965.1). Classification (GTDB taxonomy): domain Bacteria; phylum Actinomycetota; class Actinomycetes; order Streptosporangiales; family Streptosporangiaceae; genus Microtetraspora. The sequence goes on from NZ_BSSE01000006.1 coordinate 190,607, forward strand.
TGTGGCCGGAGACGAGCATGACGTCGTCGACGCGGCCGAGGAGCCACAGGTCGCCGTCGTCGTCGCGCTTGGCGCCGTCACCGGCGAAGTACAGCCCCTCGAAGCGCGACCAGTACGTGTCGATGTAGCGCTGGTCGTCTCCCCAGATCGTGCGGAGCATCGACGGCCACGGCTCGCGGACCACGAGGAAACCGCCGCCGCCGTTCGAGACCGAGTTCGCCTGGTCGTCGACGACGTCGGCCACGACGCCGGGCAGGGGCCGCATGGCCGCGCCGGGCTTGCCCGAGGTCACGCCGGGCAGCGGGCTGATCATGATGGCTCCCGTCTCGGTCTGCCACCATGTGTCCACGACCGGGCAGCGGTCGCCGCCGATGTGGTGGCGGTACCAGACGTACGCCTCCGGGTTGATCGGCTCGCCGACGGAGCCGAGGACGCGCAGCGACGACATGTCGAACTTGGCGGGGATGTCGTCGCCCCACTTCATGAACGTGCGGATCGCCGTCGGAGCGGTGTAGAGGATCGTCACGCCGTACTTCTGGACGACCTCCCAGTACCGGCCCTTGTGCGGGGTGTCCGGGGTGCCCTCGTAGAGGACGCTGGTCGCGCCGTTGGCGAGCGGGCCGTACACGATGTAGGAGTGCCCGGTGACCCAGCCGATGTCGGCGGTGCACCAGTAGACGTCGGTCTCCGGCTTGAGGTCGAAGACGGCGTGGTGCGTCCAGGACGTCTGGGTGAGGTAGCCGCCGGTGGTGTGCAGGATGCCCTTGGGATTACCGGTGGTGCCGCTGGTGTACAGGATGAACAGCGGGTCCTCGGCGTCGTGCGGCACGGCCGTGTGCTCGTCGGACTGCCGCTCCACAAGGTCGTGCCACCACACGTCCTTGTCGGTCGTGGCCACCTCCTGGCCGGTCCTGCGGACCACGACGACGTGCTCCACCCCGGGACACTCGCGGACCGCCTCGTCCACCGTGGGCTTGAGCGCGCTCGGCGCGCCGCGCCGGTAGCCGCCGTCGGCGGTGATGACGACCTTCGCGTCCGCGTCGTCGATGCGGCTCTTCAGCGCGCTCGAGGAGAAGCCGCCGAAGACCACCGAGTGGACGGCGCCGATGCGCGCGCAGGCGAGCAGCGAGATCGGCAGTTCGGGGATCATCGGCATGTAGATCGCGACCCGGTCGCCCTTGCGCACGCCCAGTTCCTCAAGCGCGTTCGCCGCCTTGGAGACCTCCCGCTGGAGGTCGGCGTATGTGATGGTGCGGTTGTCGCCCTCGGGCTCGCCCTCCCAGTAGTAGGCGACCTTGTCGCCGTGGCCCGCCTCGACGTGGCGGTCCACGCAGTTGTACGCCACGTTGAGCTTGCCGCCCACGAACCACTTGGCGAAGGGAGGGTTCCACTCGAGGGTGGTGTTCCACCGCTCAGCCCAGGTCAGCCGCTCGGCGGCGCGCTCCCAGAAGCCCAGCCGGTCCTCCGCCGCCTCGTCGTATGCGGCCGCGGTGACGTTCGCGGCCGCCGCCAGGTCGGCCGGTGGTGCGAACCGGCGGTTCTCGCTCAGCAGGTTCGACAGCGTCTCCTGGGTCCCGTGACCAGGGGTTTCGGAGGTCACAACGTGCTCCTTCGCATGGCGTTCATGATTGTCGCGTCCCACTTCACCAGTCCGGAAGCGCCCAGGACAAGAGGTCTAGACAGGTCTGCACCGATGGGGCGCCGGCTCGCTGAAGAGGGCTATTCACCTGATAAATGGATACCTGATGAAACACAGTGGAATGGGATAGAGGGTGCCGGTTTCTGCGTTCAACGGCGGGACCTCCTCGCTGAATGACGCTTACTCGCCGGTATGGTCGGTTCCCGTGAGCGACCCACTGGCAGTCATCGCCGAACTCCCCGGAGTGCCGCAGGCCGTACAGGAGGCACGCGAAGCCGTGGACAGGCTTTACGGGCACCGCGTGCTCCGGCGGCGGAGCCCGGAGGTCTCGGCGGAGTCCGCCCTGCGCGGCGCGCGGGCGTCGGCCGCGCTCGAAGGGGCCGACGTGCCGCTGGAGTCGCTGCGGGCGGGAGAGGCCACCGACCCCACGGTCCAGGGCGCGCTCCGTGTCTCCGCCGAGCTGGGACGGCTCGGCAAGACCTGGCGTACGGCGCCCCGCCAGGTGCTGGCGAGGCTGCACACCCTGGCGGCGGCCGGCCTGACCGTCGAGCCGGGACGCCCGAGAACCGAACCCACGTCCACCGACCCGCTCGGCCTCGGCCCCGCTCCAGGCCCGGACGAGACCGCGGCGCGGATGGCGGCCCTGACGGATCTCGTGATGGGAGGAACCGCCGCGCCCGCGCTCGTCCTCGCCGCGATCGTGCACGCGGAACTGGTGGTGCTGCGGCCGTTCGGAGTCGTCGACGGCGTCGTGGCCCGCGCCGCCGAGCGGCTCACCCTGGTCGAGCACGGGCTGGATCCCAAGTCGCTCGCGGTCGTCGAGGTGGGCCACGTCGATCTCGGGGACGCGTACGCGGAGGCGCTGCGGGCGTATCTGAAGGGCACCGCCGAGGGGGTGGGCGCCTGGGTGCGGCACTGTGCGTCGGCCGTGGTGCTCGGGGCAAGGGAGACGACCGCCATCTGTGAGGCACTGTCTCGCTGACCCGGCTCGCGGATCGCTCTCCCGGGTCTCCCGGGTCTCGCAGAGCTCCCGGGTCTCCTGGGACAGGGGCGGGCAGCGACCGGTGGTTCTCTGCCGGAGGGTGGAAGCCCGTGGGCGGCTGTCGGATCATGGTCGGTCGTCAGAGATCCCGGGTGGTCAGAGGGCCCGGGTGGTCAGAGATCCCGGGTAGTCAGAGGGCCGCTGGTCATCAGAGGGCCGGTGGTCGGAGGGCCGCCGGTGGAGGAAGGCCGCTGGTTACAGAAGGCCGAAACAACAGCAGACGGCGTCCCTGGACTGGGACGCCGCCGCCAATACGTCGCACCGGGTTACCAAGCGTGCACCTTCTATTTGTCGGATCGGGACAAGCCCGTCTCGACACGCCTCCCGCGGCTGGTCGCGCGTGGGTACCCGGCGGCCGTACCCGGGCACAGGGCCCGTTGACACCTTTCTACGTCGGATTTCCGCACTTGGGAAGCCCTCAGGCCAAGACCTTTACTGGCGATCGTGGAGAAGTCCGAAACGATGTACGGAAGGTCTCTTGTACCTGGGGATACTGGATCGTTACATACGCTCTCGATCACATTGGGTGATCGTTTTAGGTCGCGAATTGACAACGGCTGTCGATGCTCGGCGGCCGTCACTGCAAGGAAACCCGCCCAATCGGGAGATTGCCGCTCGACGCGGCCGCCGCGATCGGGCAGCATACGGTGGGGACTCCCATTACGGAGAGTTGAGGTGTGCTTGGCCGAAGACTTGGCGACTCCCTTGCCAGGCCATGGGCAACTGTTGAAAGCTTTCTTCGGAAAACGGATCCGGCTCTACCCCCCCAGTGCCGGACCGGTAGGCGACCCCCGCTCTCCCCCCCGGCGGGGGTCGCCCCTTTCGGTGCCGCTGCCTCCCGCTGGGGCCGCTCCTTCGGTGCCGATTTCCCCGACGCGTTCCCCTCTTCTGCGCCGGTGTCTCCCGCTGGGAGCCGCTCCTTGCGATGCCGCTGCTTCCCGAGTTCGGCGCGCGGGTTTTCCACAGGCGGACGGTCATCCCCAGAGCGGCGTTCGGTAAGCCTCGCGGAACCGCCGGGCTCGCAAGGTGGTCTTCCTGCCAGGAGGGGAGAGACCGATGCACCGGCCCTTGGCCATCACCGACGACCAGGAACTCCTCGACGACCTCCTCCGCATCGCCGCGGCGGCCGGGGTCGAGCTCGATGTCGCGCACGCCGCGGCGCATGCCCGGCCGTACTGGAGCGGCGCTCCGCTGGTCATCGTCGGCGGTGACCTGGCGGACGCCCTCGCCGCCACCGGCCCGCCACCGCGGCAGAATGTGCTGCTCGTGACGCGCGACGCGGACGATCCCTCGATGTGGCGGCGGTGCGTCTCAGTCGGGGCCCGCGCGGTGGTGGAGCTGCCGCAGGCCGAGCGCCTCCTGGTCGATGAGCTGGGCGAAGCCGCCGAGCCGGTGACCAGGGCGGGCACGGTCGTCTGCGTCTCCGGCGGTGGAGGCGGCACAGGCGCGACCGTCCTGGCCGCCTCCCTCGCCCTCACCGCTTCCCGGCGCGGGCTGCGTACATTGCTGGTCGACGCCGATCCTCTCGGCGGTGGCATCGACGTCGTCTTGGGCCAGGAGGAGGCCACCGGAGCCCGCTGGCCGGATATCGCCGGCAGGGAGGGACGGGTGAGCTTCGCCGCGCTCCAGGAGGCGCTGCCCACGTTCGGCGAGTTGACCGTGCTGTCCTGGCATCGCGGCGAGCCGGCGGCCATTCCGAGTCAGGCCATGCGGGCCGTGCTGGACGCCGCCCGTCGTGGCTGCGACCTCGTCGTCGCCGATCTGCCGCGCTACCTGAGCGACGGCGAGACGGAGGCGCTGTCCCGGGCCGCCGCCACGCTGGTCGTCGTCCGATCCGACGTCCGGGGGGTGCTCGCCGCAGGGCAGGTCCTGGCACAGCTCCGCCGACACACCGCCGATCTCCGGCTCGTGCTGCGTCCCGGCGCTCTCGCCCCCGATGTCGTCACGACATCGCTCGGCGCACCGGGCGCCGGGGTGCTGCCGGAGCAACGGGGCCTCGCCGAGGCCCTCGATCGCGGCGCGCCGCCTCCACTCGGCCGCACACCCCTGGGCCGGTTCTGCTCGGACCTGCTCGAAACCCTGACGGAGGCCGCGTGAACACGCGTGCCGGCCAGAGCGATTCGTACGGCACAGCACAGGCCATGGCTACGCGGCGGTCGAACGACCCGCAGCCGCCCGATCCCATGGTCTCCCCGGACCTGGTCGAGGCCGTCCGTGTACGGCTCGCCCGCTCGGGGCTGGAGCCGACGGCGGCCCGGGTGGCGAGCGCGCTCCGCGCCGAGCGGGCGGTGCTCGGGGACGCCGAGGTGCTGGCCATCGCGCGCACCCTGCGCGCCGATCTCATCGGTGCGGGGCCGCTCGAAGGGCTCCTCGCCGAGCCTGATGTCACGGATGTGCTGGTCAACGGCGCGCGAGAAGTGTGGATCGACGACGGCCGCGGCCTCAGGCGCGCCTCCGTCACCTTCTCCGGAGACGAGGAGGTCCGCCGCCTGGCCCAGCGGCTCGCCGCCGCGGCCGGTCGGCGTCTGGACGACGCCAGCCCGTACGTGGACGCGCGGCTGGCGGGAGGTGTCCGGCTGCACGCCGTGCTGCCACCGATCGCACCGGAGGGCACCTGCATGTCGCTCCGACTCCCGTCCCGCCGCACGTTCACGCTCGAGGAGCTGGTCCCCGGCGTCGGAGCGGCGGCCCTGCGGGCGATCCTGGCTGCCCGGCTGGCCTTCCTCGTCACGGGAGGCACCGGCACGGGAAAGACCACCATGCTGGCGGCCCTGCTGTCCCTGGCGGACCCGGGTGAAAGGTTGCTGCTCGTCGAGGATTCCGCCGAACTGCGGCCCCGGCACCCCCATGTCGTCCGCCTGGAGACACGGCCGCCCAACCTCGAGGGCGCGGGTGGCGTGACACTCCGCGACCTCGTACGGCAGGCGCTGCGGATGCGGCCGGACCGCGTTGTGGTGGGCGAGGTCCGAGGTTCCGAGGTCATCGACCTGCTCGCCGCTCTCAACACGGGGCACGACGGTGGCTGCGGGACGCTGCACGCCAACAACGCGGCCGACGTGCCCGCGCGGTTGGAGGCCCTCGCCTGCGCGGCCGGGCTCTCCAGGGAGGCGGTGCACAGCCAGCTCGCGGCCGCGCTCGACGTGGTCGTCCATCTCGTCCGCGATCCCGGGGGAGGGCGGCGCAGGGTGGCTGAGATCTGCCTCCTGGAACGCGGCTCCTCCGGTCTGGTGACCGCCGTTCCGGCCCTGACCTTCGGCCCCGACGGCGACGTGACCTCCGGTCCCGCAGCCGCTGTGCTCGCGGCCCGATGCCCGGAGGTCCCGTGGTCGCCATAGCCGTAGTGGCCGCCGCGCTCGCGGCGTGGGTTTGGGCCGGCCCAGGAGCCGCCACGGCACGCGTGGTCGGACTCACCGGCACCCGGAGACGCACGCCGCGACGCCGCATGACCGCACTGCTCGATCGCCCCCGCCCGGAACGCCAGGCCGCGGCATGGCGTGCGCTCTCCATCGAGGTCTGCCAGGGCGTGGTGGCCGAGCTCGCCGCCGGTTGTACGCCGGGTGACGCGCTGTCGCGTGCCGTCTCCGCGGTCACCCCGCCAGATGCGGAGGTGCTCCGACCGGTCGCCGCCGTGGCCAGGGACGGGGGTGACGTCGCCGCCGCCCTGCTCCGTGCCGCCCCACCTCGGGGTGGAGACGGGCTCACACGTCTCGCAGTCTGCTGGCGGGTGAGCATGGCCGCGGGCGGCGGCCTGGCCGCGCTTGTCGAGCGTCTGGGCGGCTCGCTGCGCGAGGCGGAGGCGCACAGGCAGGAGCTCACCGCCCAGCTCGCCGGCCCTCGGGCTACGGCGCGTCTGCTCGCGGTCCTGCCCGCGCTCGGCCTGCTGATGGCCGCCGGACTCGGCATGAGCCCGCTGTCGTTCCTGTTCGGCGAACCCGCCGGGATCGCATGCCTGATCATGGGTCTTCTCTTGGACGGCGTGGGCGTCTGGTGGACGAACCGCCTCGTCATCCGCGCCGCGCAGTCCGCGTCATGAGGACGACACAGTCCGCGTCATGAGGACGACGACGGGAAGGGAGGCCGGCCCATGATGGCGATGATCGCTGTCGTCCTTGCCGTGGGGGCCGTGGTGGCCTGGCCCGCTCGTGTCTCCCCGTCTGATCGGCTGCGCGCGGTTTCCGGTTTCGGCCCACCCGGAAAGTCGCGGCGTGGAGTCGAACGGGCTGCTGGGCCGGGCTCGCTCCGAGGTCCTGGGGCAGGGTCTGGGCCGAGCGCCGGTTGGGGGGCTGTTCAGGGAGACGACGACGGAACCATCGCCGATGTGGAGGGGCCCGCGGGCGCACGCGCTCTCAGGGGGCGCGGGCGAGCGGGCGCTGGAGAGGAAGTGCCGGCGATTCGGCTCCAGGGCCTCGCCGTCGCCGCTCCAGCGGGGGTCCTCGCCTTCCTCGTGTTGGGTGGGGTCCTGGGTGCTGTCGCGGGTGTACTGGTCGTCGCCGGCATCTGGGTGGTCGTTCAGCGGCGGGAACCCGCCGAGATTCGGCGCCGTCGCGAGCGCGTGACGGCGGATCTTCCGTTCGCCGTGGATCTCATGGTCGCCTGTCTGCGTGCTGGACAGCCGGTGAGCGGAGCGGTCGACATGGTGGCGGAAGCCATCGGCGGTCCGTTGGGGGAGCGGCTCTCCTGGGTGGGAGGCCAGATACGGCTGGGGGCGGATCCAGAGTCGGCATGGGGTGCCCTCGCGCAGGATCCGCCGCTGACCTCGCTCGCTCGGGCCATGATCAGAGCGACCCGACGCGGAGCGCCGGTCGCCGAGGTGCTCACCAGGCTGGCTGATGACGCTCGCCAGGCCGCTCGCGCGTCCTCATCGGCGGCTGCGCGGAAGGCCGGGGTTCAGGCCGTGGCCCCGCTTGGATTGTGCTTTCTGCCTGCATTCGTCTTTCTTGGGATCATTCCCGTGGTCGCAGGGCTTGCCGGGCAGGTCCTCCTGCCGTGACCTCGCGGCCTACTCTCCCTCCATGCGTGGCCGGGGGCGGATAGTCCTCTCCGACCGTTTTTACGGTTTTTCTCCAACGGTCGTTCTCTTCCTCTGGCCGTTTCCTCCGTTGGCAGGCCTGCTCCTCCTCTGCCTGTTCCTCTGCCTCCTCCTCTGCCTCCTCCTCTGGCAGGGACCTTTCGCGGCCGTTCTTCGTCTCTGGGTCTTCGCTCCCGTCCCCGGCTGGACCTCCTCTGGTCACTCGGCGAGAGCGTGGGCGACGACGCCTGGCCTGGTAACGGGTTGGACGGTGCTCTCACGGTGCTCTCGGTGATTCGGGGCTGTGGACAACTCTCTCCACGCCTGTGGATAACCAGGGGTCTCTTGGGGCGAGATCACAGGCGACAGATACCGGTGTAGGTGCCGCTCATCCACAGTGAATCGGATATCCACAACAGGCCGCGAGACGGATTCTTATCCCCAGAATCGGATTCGGGACCGGGGAGCGGAAGCTCGATCGCAGAACCTGGGTGCATCCACGGAAGGGCCGTGGGTGATCCGATCAGGGGGATCGATGCGCAAATGGATCGGCAAACTCGGCAAAGCCGCCGGGCTGACGCGACAGGCGTTCTCGGCATTTCTGCGAGCAGGCGCACGTCTCTGGCGCGAGACGTCCGGTGGACTGCGGTCCCGTGCCCGCTCCGCAGCCGTCCAGTGGACATTGATCGCCCGCACGAGGGCCGAAGCGGGAATGTCGACCGCTGAATACGCAGTGGGCACGATCGCCGCATGCGCGTTCGCCGGCCTGCTCTTCAAGATTGTCACCAGTGGTGAGGTCAGAGGAATGATGACAGCCCTGATCCAGAAGGCTCTCAAGCTGGCCGGGTGACGCCGCGAGGACGGCCGTCCAGAACCGCAGGATCGGAAGCGCGAGCGGCGCCCTCCGGGCGTCCCGAAGAACCCCGAACGGCCTTCCGAGGGGAACCCGAACAGCCTGAGCGAATCCGGGAGGAGCCCTCTCGGAAACTCCTGAAAGGGCGTCGTGGGGGAAGCCGGGAAAGCGTCGTGAGGGAAGTCGTGAGGGACGTGGTGAGGGAAGTTGTGAGGCGCATGGGAGAGGGCGTCGCGAGAAAACCGAACGGCGTCGTGAGGAACCTTGAAGCGCAATGAGGAGGCATCGTGGGACAGCCAAGCGCCGATTCGGCCAAGCGTGGTGTTGGCGCGACGTTCGAAGATGTTCACCAGGGGCGCTGGAAAGCCGTGCCGGGCGTGGGGCCTGTCCTTGGCGTGGTGGCTGCCCCCGGCGTGGTGGCTGTCTCTGGCGTGACGGCTACCTCTGGCCTGATGGCCGCCCCTGGCTTGGTGAAGGTTCGTAGCACACGACCTAAGCGCTCTTCTCCAGATCTGCCGCTGCCCTGGGATTCGCGGCCTCAGCGGCCGCGGCGGAGTGATCGAGGTTCAGTCACTGCCGAGGCGGCCGTGGGGTTGCCGGCGTTGGTCGCGGTCCTTGGCGCCGCTCTGTGGGCCGTGGCTCTCGTCGGTGCTCAACTGGCGTGTGTGGACGCGGCGAGGGCGGGAGCCAGGGCCGCGGCTCGAGGCGAGCCCGCCGAGGAGGTGCGCGCGGCGGCGGCACTTTCGGCACCCCGAGGTGCGGGAATCACGGTCTCGATCGCGGGCGAGATGGCCCGCGTGACGATCTCCGTGGAGGTCCGGCCGAACTGGGGGCCGATGCTTCCGCCCGTCCACGTTGAGGCATCCGCCAGCGCTGCCACCGAGCCTGGCGTGATCGACCTTTCCGGTCGGAGCCCTGAGGACGGTGTGCCGTGATTCGCCGACGCGGACTTAGGGATGGTGGGGTGGGCGACCTGATGGCCGGACTGATGGGTAGGCCGGCGGCCGGACCCACGGGCGAGCCGGTGGCTGGACTGACAGGCGGACCTGGGGGTGGGGCGGGCGGCGTGACGGCCGGACTGATGGGTAGGCCGGCGGGCGGACTGACGGCTGGGCCGACGCACGGCGCGATGACGGGGTCGACGGGTGGTGGGAAATCGCGAGAATCGCGGGAGAGGGGGTCCGCCACGATCTGGATGGTCACGCTCATGGCCGTGGTGTGGATCGTCGCGCTGGTCATACTCCAGATCGGAGCGGCGAGAGTGGCGCGCCATCGGGCGCAGAGCGCGGCTGATCTCAGCGCCCTGGCAGCGGCGGCGCGTGCCTTCTCCGCGCCCACAGGGGCCTGTGGGCGTGCTGGTGCCGTGGCGGCGGCCAACGGCGCGCGCATGGACTCCTGCGCCCTCTCTGACGGCATCGTGGCCGTCTCCGTGTCCGTTCCGGTGCCGCGTGTCCTGCCCTTCGCGGGCATCGGTACGGCGACCGCTCTCGCCCGCGCTGGACCCGTCACGACACCCTGACCGCCGGAGGCGATCGGGCGGGTGTCACGTACCGAGGAGGATGCCGAGCAGGCGGAGAGCTCCGGCCTTGTCGAGGGGCTCGTTGCCGTTGCCGCACTTGGGGGACTGGATGCACGACGGGCAGCCCTGCTCGCATTCACAGGCGGCGATGGCCTCCCGGGTCGCGGAGAGCCAGTCCGTGGCACGGGCGAAGCCCCGTTCGGCGAAGCCCGCCCCGCCGTCGTGGCCGTCGTAGACGAAGACCGTGAGCAGACCCGTGTCCTGGTGAAGCCGGGTGGAGACGCCGCCGATGTCCCATCGATCGCATGTGGCGAACAGGGGGAGCAGGCCGATGGAAGCGTGTTCGGCGGCATGAGCCGCACCGCCGAGGTCCACCGGCTTGCCGTCGGTGTCCGCCATCAGCGGCGCGAGCGCGGAGTCGGGCAGGGTCCACCAGACCGCCCGGGTGTGCAGTGTCCGGGGTGGCAGGTCCAGCGGTTCCTCGCCGAGGGACTCGCCGGTCTGGGTCCGCCGCTTGATGTACGAGACGACCTGCTGGGTCACCTCCACGGAGCCGAAATGCAGTTCGCCCGGGCCGAAAGGGCGCATCCGGATCGACTCGGCCACCCGGATGTCCGTGATGTCCCGCGCGTACGTGGAGTAGTCGGGTTCGGCCGCCGTGACCAGGGCGACATCGGAGTCGAGATCGAGCAGGTCCACGACGAAGGTCTCGCCCTGGTGGAGGTAGACCGCTCCCGGATGGACGGACATGTGGGCGGACGGCTCGTCCACAGTGCCGAGGAGCCGCCCGGTGTCGGTTTCCACGACCTGGATCGGGGCGCCTCCAGAGCCGCGGATGTCGGCCAGGTCGCAGGCGCGTTCCCGGCTGGTCCAGAACCAGCCCGTGGCGCGCTTGCGCAGCATCCCGCGGTCCACGAGATCGTCGAGGACGTCTGCCGCGGCCGGCCCGAAGACCTCCAGGTCCGATTCCGTCAGCGGGATCTCCGCGGCGGCCGCGCAGAGGTGGGGCGCCAGCACGTACGGATTGTCCGGATCGAGCACGATCGCCTCCACCGGCCGGCCGAACAGCGCCTCCGGGTGGTGGACGAGGTAGGTGTCCAGCGGATCGTCCCGGGCCACGAGCACGGCGAGGGCGTCCTGACCTGCCCGCCCGGCCCGCCCGGCCTGCTGCCAGAGCGAGGCCCGGGTGCCCGGCCAGCCCGCGATGAGGACGGCGTCCAGCCCGGACACATCGACGCCGAGCTCCAGGGCGTTGGTGGTGGCCAGGCCCATCAGCGAGCCGGACCGCAGCGCCTTCTCCAGCGCCCGCCTGTCCTCGGACAGGAAACCCGCCCGGTAGGCCGCCACCTGGGCCGGCAGGTCGGGGGAGACCTCCTCCAGGTTCCTCCGCGCGGCGAGCGCGACGGTCTCGGCGGCGCGACGGGACCGGACGAAGGCCAGCGTTCGCACTCCTTCGACGATGAGGTCGGAGAGCAGGTCGGCTGTCTCTACGGTGGCGGTGCGCCGGATCGGCGCGCCGTTCTCGCCCCGCAGGTCCGTCAGGGGCGGCTCCCAGAGCGCGAAGGTGGCGGGACCCCGGGGAGAGGCGTCCACGGTCACCTCGGCCATTTCAAGGCCCGTCAGGCGGCTTGCCGCCAGGGCGGGCTCGCTCGCGGTGGCCGACGCCAGCAGGAAGGTGGGGCGGGAGCCGTACTTCCCGCAGATCCGGCGCAGGCGGCGCAGGATCTGGGCGACGTGCGAGCCGAAGACGCCGCGGTAACCGTGGCATTCGTCGACGATCACCAGGCGCAGCCGCCGCCAGAAGGAGGACCACCGGGCATGTCCCGGGAGCATCGACCGGTGCAGCATGTCCGGGTTCGTCAGGACGTAGTTGGCGTGCTGCCGCACCCAGGGACGTTCCTCCGCGGGAGTGTCGCCGTCGAAGGTGGCCGCTCTGACCTGGGCCAGCCGCAGCGCCCTCACCGCCCGGAGTTGGTCTGCGGCGAGCGCCTTCGTGGGGGTCAGGTAAAGCACCGTGCCACCAGCCAGGACGTCGGTCACGGCCGGGAGCAGGTACGCCAGGGACTTTCCCGAGGCGGTGCCAGTGGCAATGATCACGTTTTGGCCACGTCGGACGTGATCGGCGGTCTCAAGCTGGTGTTGCCAAAGGCCCGATATGCCCTGGTTCTCCAATCGGCTCACCAACACCTCCGGGGCCCACTCCGGCCACCGGGCCTGGCCCGCCTGACGTGCTGGAACGTGCTCGACATGGGTGACCCGCCCGCTGCGCGACGGCGCCGAGAGCAGTCGCGCCAGGAGAGGGCCTGTCCGACATGAAGGTGAGGTAGACGAAGTCACTGGTTTCCACTATGGCATCTGTGGGGAGAGTCGCTCGGAGTCGGGATTTCGTATAGACACGGAGTCATAGCGTGGTTGAATGCCGCGCGTCGGGGTCGTTCTTCTGGGGCTTACCGAGCTTCCAGGATGCACGACCCCAATCGAGGACCTACGCATGCAAGGCGCTGGAGGATCTGTGGATCTGAAGTTGGACCACCATTCCGAGGACAACCTCACCATCGTCGATGTAGAAGGTGAGATCGACGTCTACACCGCGCCCAGACTGCGTGAGCTGCTCATCGACCTGGTCAACAAGGGCAACTTCCGCCTCCTTGTCAACATGGAGAAGGTGGACTTCCTGGACTCGACCGGTCTCGGCGTGCTGGTCGGCGGTCTCAAGCGGGTGCGGGCGCACGACGGCTCACTGGAGCTCGTCTGCACGCAGGAGCGCATCCTGAAGATCTTCCGGATCACCGGTCTCACCAAGGTCTTCGGGATCTACGCCTCGGTGGACGAGGCCAAGGAAGCCCACGGCCGAGACAAGTGACGGCCGAGGAGCCAGCATGGCCACCGTCGAGCTGACGTTCAGCGCTCTCCCGGCCCATGTGCGTACGGCACGGCTGGTCGCCACGGCCATCGCCCGGCGTACCGGCGTGTCGGAGGCGCTGCTGGACGAGGTGCGGCTCGCCGTCGGAGAGGCGTGCTCGCGGGCAGTGGAGGCGCATCGCGTCCATTGCCCGGGAGAGCCGATCGTCCTCGAGCTGCGCGACGACTCGGGACGCTTCGAGGTCACCGTCACCGATGCCGCTCCCAGCGACGACCTCCAGCAACCCGTGATCCCCACGGACGGCGCTCTCGTTCCTGAGATGCCCGGCCTCGGGATAGCGGTCATCGTGGGCCTGGCCGACGACGTCGAGGTGTCTTCCGGTGCCAAGGGCATGCGCATCCGCATGAGCTGGCCCGCGTCGCCCAACGGCGTAGCCGCGGTCTGATCGGGATCGAGTGCCTCCCTGCAGGGGGCGGCGCTCGATCCTTTTTTGTGTTGCTCGGCATCCCCGATATTCGGATGGCCGAAACCTGATATTCGCGCCCGTCGTAATTTGGACGGCATCAGGTCAAAAAAGTGACGTGGCCAGGCAAAGATCGTGTTATCGCCGTACGCCATCGTGATTAGCGGCCGAAAGGGCCTTCATATCCGCCGTCCCGCTGCGTAGACTCCCCGCACCGGCCAAGGTATTGCGGATGCAACCGGAAGCGGCATTGCCAACCACCCGGAAGGCGCCGCTCGGCCCGCCGAAACATTGACAGCAGCGCCGTCCGGGACATACGAGTCGGCGTGGATAGCAGTCATTTTTCGTTGTTCGCGCGGACTCCAGAACCCGTCTGGCCGAGGAGGACGGATGTCTGCCTATTTCGCCGCTGACGAAGACGCAGCGGTATCCCTGAGCGGTTCCCATCTCACACTCGTCGTCGTGGTCGCCGCGGTGGCCCTGATCGCTCTCGCCGTAGCGGGCGGTCTCGTCCGCGAAGTGCTCTCCGCGGGGCAAGGCACCGAGCGAATGCAGAACATCGCGAGAGCCGTGCAGCAAGGTGCCGCCGCGTACCTCACGCGGCAGTTCCGGACACTTGCCATCTTCGTCGTCATCATTCCCTTCCTGTTGTTCCTGTTGCCCTCCGACTCGACCAGCGTGGCCGTGGGGCGTTCCGTCTTCTTCGTGGTGGGCGCGGTGTTCTCCGCGCTGACCGGCTTCACGGGCATGTGGCTCGCCGTCCGCGGCAACGTCCGCGTCGCGGCCGCCGCCAGAGGCGCGCAGGCGGGAGGGGAGGGCATCACGCCGGGCGAGAAGGCCGCGATGCGCATCGCCTTCCGCACCGGCGGCGTGGCGGGCATGTTCACCGTCGGCCTCGGCCTGTTCGGTGCGGCGATCGTCGTGCTCATCTACAAGGGCGATGCCCCGAGCGTGCTGGAGGGCTTCGGCTTCGGAGCCGCGCTGCTCGCCATGTTCATGCGGGTCGGCGGCGGCATCTTCACCAAGGCCGCCGACGTCGGCGCGGACCTGGTCGGCAAGGTCGAGCAGGGCATCCCCGAGGACGACCCACGCAACGCGGCCACCATCGCCGACAACGTGGGCGACAACGTGGGCGACTGCGCCGGCATGGCGGCCGACCTGTTCGAGTCGTACGCGGTCATGCTGGTCGCCAGCCTGATCCTGGGCAAGGCCGCCTTCGGCACCGAGGGCCTGGTGTTCCCGCTGATCGTCCCGATGATCGGTGTCATCACGGCGATCATCGGCATCTTCACCACCGCTCCGCGCAGCGGCGACCGCAACGGGATGGCCGCGATCAACCGCGGCTTCTTCATCTCCGCCGCCATCTCCGCGGTGCTGGTGGCCGGCGCGGCGTTCGTCTACCTGCCCGCCAGCTTCGGCGAGCTGTCCGGGGTGAGCAAGGAGATCGCCGGGCTCGGCTCCGACCCGCGCCTGATCGCCATCGGTGCCGTGCTCATCGGTCTGGTGCTCGCCAGCGCGATCCAGATCCTCACCGGCTACTTCACCGAGACCAACCGCCGACCCGTGAAGGAGATCACCGAGAGCTCGCGGACCGGCGCGGCGACCGTCATCCTGTCCGGCATCTCGGTCGGTCTCGAGTCCGCCGTGTACTCGGCGCTGCTCATCGGTGGTGCGGTCTACGGTGCGTTCCTGCTCGGCTTCGGCAACGTGACTGTGGCGCTGTTCGCCGTCGCGCTGGCCGGCACCGGCCTGCTGACCACGGTCGGCGTGATCGTGTCCATGGACACGTTCGGCCCGGTGTCGGACAACGCCCAGGGCATCGCGGAGATGTCCGGCGACGTCGAGGGTGAGGGCGCCCGCGTGCTCACCTCTCTCGACGCGGTCGGCAACACCACCAAGGCCATCACCAAGGGCATCGCCATCGCGACGGCCGTACTGGCCGCCACGGCCCTGTTCGGATCCTTCCGTACGGCGGTCGAGGAACAGCTCGCCAAGGCCAGCCAGGGCGTCAAGGAAGCGCTGGGCTCGTTCGCGAACTTCAGCCTCTCGGTGGACTCGCCGAACGTGCTGGTCGGTCTGATCATCGGTGCCGCGGTGGTGTTCCTGTTCTCCGGCCTGGCGATCATGGCGGTCGGCCGGGCCGCCGGGCGCGTCGTCTTCGAGGTGCGCGAGCAGTTCCGCACCAAGCCCGGGATCATGGACGGGAGCGAGCAGCCGGACTACGGCCGCGTGGTGGACATCTGCACCCGTGACTCGCTGCGCGAGCTGGCCACGCCCGGCCTGCTCGCCGTGATGACGCCCATCGCCGTCGGTTTCGCCTTCGGGTACGCGCCGCTCGGCGCCTACCTCGCGGGTGCGATCGCGGCCGGCACGCTGATGGCCGTGTTCCTGGCGAACTCCGGTGGCGCCTGGGACAACGCCAAGAAGCTGGTCGAGGACGGCCACCACGGAGGCAAGGGGTCGGAGGCTCACGCGGCGACCGTCATCGGCGACACCGTCGGCGACCCGTTCAAGGACACCGCCGGTCCCGCGATCAACCCACTGATCAAGGTGATGAACCTCGTGGCGCTGCTGATCGCCCCGGCGGTCGTGGCCTACGCCGACAACGCCGTGCTGCGCGTCGGCGTGACGGCCGTCGCGCTCACGGTTGTCGTGGCCGCGATCGTCGTGTCGAAGCGCCGCTCGGGCGGCATCGCCTCGAACCACGAGGAGCGTACGCCGGAGACCGTGGCGAGCTGACGTCTGTTCGCCGGAGGGCCTCCCGCGGGTGCGGGGGGCCCTCATGCGTTGCGGACGCATCTAGACTCAGGAGTCATGGACAAGCCATCCGGCGGGCGGGCCCTCGTGATGATCCTGGTCGGAATGCTGGCGATGTTCGCGGTGATCGTCGCGCTCGCCGTCTGGGCCTCCCGATGAAGACGCTGATCGTCGTGCGACACGCCACGGCCGCGCAGGTGCCCGGTCTGGCCGATCGCGAGCGTCCGCTCACCGAGCACGGGAAGCGGGACGCCCGCGACGCGGGTGACCTCATCCGGCCGCTGAAGCCGGGCCTCGTGCTCTGCTCGCCTTCGGTCCGCACCAGGGAGACCGCGGAGCTGCTCGGGATCGACGCTCCGATCGAGATCGAGCGCGACATCTACGAGGCGTACGCCGACGAGCTGCTCGACCTGCTCCGCCGTACCGGCCCGGAGATCGAGACGCTGGTGCTGGTCGGGCACAATCCGGGCGTCCACGAGCTCGTGCTCACCCTGACCGGCGACGGGGACGCGGGTTTCCCTCCCGGGGCGCATGCCGTGATCGAGCTCCACGGCGGCTGGCAGGACCTCGATTCGGGGACCGGCAACCTTGTCCGGGCGCACCGTCCTTAGACACTGGGCAGGCAGGGCCGCCCGTGCGCTGAAGGTCGAGGATCCTCGCCTGGCGCTCGGGTTCGGTCTCGTCGGGGGCGCCTGCGTGGCCGTCCCACTGATCATCGGACTGGTGACGGGCCACCCGGAGAAGGGTGCCGTGATCAGCACCGGTGCCTGGCTGGTCGCCGTACGGGCCGTCCGCATTCCGGGCAGCGTCCGGATGGCCCGGCTCCTCGGCGCCACCTTCGCCCTGGCCCTGGGCACGCTGCTCGGGATCCTCCTCGTCGCCGGGCACGACTGGCTGCTGGTCCTGGTCACCCCCGCGCTCGCGGCGCTGGGCATCGTGGTGCCGGTGATGGGGCCGACCGCGGCGCTGGCGCTGCTGCTGACCGTGGCCCATCCGCTGCCCGTGGATCCGATCCCGCATCTGGGGCTGATGCTCCTCGGAGGCCTGCTGTCCACGGTGGTGCTGACCCTGCCCTGGCCCTGGCGCGGCCACCTGCCGTTGACCGTCGTCCTGTCCGGGACCGCCGCCTCTCTGGCCCAGCTCGTGGACGCCGCCGCCGACCAGAGCCTCGATCGGGACGCCTGGGACGAACGGCGGCGCGTGGCTTCCGCGTCGTTGGAGAAGGCCAGGAAGGCGTGCGCCCGGCGCCACTGGCAGCGGCGGTCCCCGCAGGCGGAGGCGGTGGTGGCCGCCTTCCGCCGCGTGCTGTACGAGGCGGTGACGCTGCGGGGCCTGTACACGGCGGTGTACCGCCAGGTCCCGGACGTGGACGAGCGGGTGGGCCTCTCCGCGCTGACCACGGCCCTCTACCGGTCGCTGCGGTCGATGTCGGAGGCGCTCGCCAACCCGGGGTCGGGCGTGGAGTTGGCCCTCGGGATCGACGACTTCAAGCGCCGGGTTGACGCCCTGCGGGGGGAGCGGCCGAAGGAGGAGCGCGAGCTCCTGGTCCTCGTCATGCTGCGCCAGATCGAACACTGCGCCGAGCGGCTCACGGCGGCGGTGGGGAAGGCGGCCGGGCCCGCGCTGGAACTGTCGTCGCCGCGGCTGGTCCTGCCGCAACTCGGCACTCCGGTCACTCCCGAGGTGCGCTATCGGCTGGCGTGGGACGATCCCGGGTTCCGGCACGCGCTGCGGGTCGGGCTGGGCACGTTGATCGCCATGCTGATCGTCGTGTTCGCCAAGCCCGCCTACCCCCAGTGGCTCGCGATCACCGTGCTGGTGACGATTCAGCCGACGTATGGCGAGACGATCGCGAAGGCGGGTGCGCGCACGCTCGGGACGGCGATCGGCGGGCTCGCCGCGGCCATGGTCCTGATGATCGCACCACACCGGTGGTCGCTGGCGATCCTGATCACCATTGCGGCGCTGCTGGCGTTCGGCATGGCCAGCGCCCACTTCGCGTACTGGATCACGTTCCTCAACATGTTCGTGCTCCTGCTCATCGACTTCCAGGTGCCGCAGCGGCCGCAGCTTGCGGGAGCTCGGGTGGGGCTCACGATCCTCGGCGGCGTCATCGCGCTGGCCTGCACCCGCCTGCTGTGGCCCCGCGGCGAGACCGTACGGCTGGGCGACCGCGTGGCGCGGATGCTCAGGGCTCACGCGACCGCGTCGAGGACGCTGGCCCAGGTGAGCCGGAAGGAGCTGCCGCAGGAGAAGGCGGAGGAGGCCATCAGGAAGGCGTCACGGGCCACGCTGACGGTGTCCACGTCGCTGGACCACATCGCGCACGAGCCGGGCGCCACGCCGCCGGAGGAGGTCGTGGAGGCGGTGGGGCTCACGCAGCGGGTCCGCGACGACCTGATCTCGGTCACCTCGGTGCTGCGAGGGGGCCGGGCCGAGCCCGGACCCGCACCCGAGGTGCTCGACGCGGTCGCCGACCGGCTGGAGGACGCGGCGAACGCCGTGGAGGCGGGCGAGTCGTACCAGTCGGGCGGGGAGGTGGACGGCAAGCTGGCCGATCTCGGCGGATGGCTGGGCACACTCGCCGAGCGACGTCTGGACGAGCTGGACGCGGCGCCGGCCGACAGCGCCACCAAGGTCAGGCGGGCGCTGCTGCAGGCGGCGGCGGTCGACCACGCGATGCGCTCGCTCAACTCGGAGTCGGCACGGCTGTCCGAGTCGGCCACCGCCGCGTTCGCCGGCAACCGGGCCGACCGGAGCGATCGCCCGGGGATCAGTGATGCGGTGTGACGACCCCGTCCTCGGCGTCCGCGGCCTCTACCTCCTCGCGGGAGATGCCGAGCAGGTAGAGGATCGAGTCGAGGTACGGAACGTTCACGGCGGTGTCGGCGGCCTGCCGCACGATCGGCTTGGCGTTGAACGCGATGCCGATGCCGGCCGCGGCGATCATGTCCAGATCGTTGGCCCCGTCCCCGATGGCGACGGTCTGGCTGATCGGGATGCCCGCCTGCGCGGCGAACCGCTTCAGGGCGCGGGCCTTGCCGGGGCGGTCCACGATCTCGCCGACCAGCCGGCCGGTGAGCCGGCCGTCGACCACCTCGAGCGTGTTGGCCGCGGAGTAGTCGATGCCGAGCTCGTTCACCAGGCTGTCGGTGATCTGGGTGAACCCGCCGCTGACGATCGCGAAGCGGTAGTCGAGACGCTTCAGCGTCCGTACGAGGGTGCGCGCGCCGGGCGTGTAGACGACCTCCTTGGCGACCTGCTCGAAGATCTCCTCAGGGAGCCCTTCCAGGAGCGCCACCCGCCGGGTCAGCGACTCCGCGAAGTCGATCTCGCCGCGCATCGCCTCCTCGGTCACCCGGGCGACCTCGTCGAGGCATCCGGCGTGCCGGGCCAGCAGCTCGATGACCTCGGCTTGGATGAGGGTGGAGTCGACGTCCATGACGATGAGCCGCTTGGCCCGCCGGTGCAGGCCGGAGCGCTGGACGGCCACGTCCACGTGCTGGAGCGCGGCCTCGGTGGCCAACTCGGCCCGCAGCGCGACCGGGTCGGCTCCGGAGACCGCGAGCTCGATGCACGTCACGGGGTAGCTCGACAGCCGCTCGATGCGGTCGATGTTGGCGCCCGACGCCGCGATCTTGCCGCTGATGCCGGCCATGGCGGCCGGCGTCAGCGGGGCGCCGAGCACGGTGACGTGCAGGCGGCCGCGGCGCCGCTTCTTCTCCTTCGAGACGGTGCCGGTGGCGATCTCGAGGTCCATGTCCAGGTCGGCGGCGACCTGCTCGACGGCGGTCCACAGGCCGCCGAGGGTGCCGCCGGTGCCGGTCGGCGGGCCGCCCGCGTAGGCGACGAGCACACCGAGGGTGAGCCGGCTGCGGATGACGACCTGCTCGACGTCCGCGACGGTCACGGGGAACCCGGCCAGCACGGTGAACAGACGCGAGGTGACTCCCGGCCGATCCGGACCGGTGAGTGTGATCAGGAGCGTGCGCTGGTTCATCGCCGCCAACGCTACTTGGCCGGGGCGGATGGTCGCGCAGGGGGTTCACCATGCGGACGCCTGAGTGTCTTCACCGTGAGGTGCGGCGGTCATTTCGGCATGTCGTGATGGTCGTGAGACGCTTTCAGGGAAGGACGCGCGCCCATGACGATCTCTCTCGAAACCGGTCGCTACACGGTCGGCATGGCCGTGACCGCCGCCGACCTGCAGGCCGCGCAGCGGCTGCGCCACCGCGTGTTCGCCGAGGAGATGGGGGCACGGCTCGACACCCCCGTCTCCGGGCTCGACGTGGACGGCTTCGACGCCTACTGCGACCACCTCCTCGTCCGCGAGGGGAGCGAGGTGGTCGGGACGTACCGGCTGCTGCCGCCGGGCCGGGCGGACCGGCTGTACGCCGACGCGGAGTTCGATCTGGGCGGGCTCGCCGGGATCCGGAGGGAGCTGGTCGAGGTCGGGCGCACCTGCGTGCATCCCGATCACCGCGAGGGTGCCGTCGTCGGCCTTCTGTGGGCCGGCATCGCCCGCTACATGATCGACGGCGGCTTCCGGTGGCTGGGCGGATGCTGCTCGGTCCCCCTGGACGACGGGGGCGTGGCGGCGGCGGGCGTCGCGGACCTGGTCCCCCTCGGCCCGGAGGAGTACCGCGTCCGGCCGCGTAATCCGTGGCGGAATCCCCGGAGCGGTGCCGGGACGGACGCGGCGCCGTCCGGGCGTTTCGTGCCGCCCGCACTGCTTCGCGGGTACCTGCGCCTGGGGGCGTGGGTGTGCGGCGCGCCGGCGCACGACCTGGATTTCGGCACCGCCGACTTCTTCGTGCTCCTGTCCATGGCGCAGGTGGACCAGCGCTACCTCCGGTACTTCCTGGGGGAGGCTCAGTGACCGCGCCACTCGCGGGGGCCAACCCGTGGCTGCGCGTGAGCCCGTGCGCCCCTGAGGCGTGCGTGGAACCGCCGGTCGCGGCCGCGGGTCCGCTCCGCCGTGCCGTACGGCTCGCCGCGGCGGCGATGGTGCTGCTCGCCGGGATCCCGCTCTCACTCGCCGCCAGAGGGATGCGTACGGCGCGCAGGGGCCGGATCGTCAATGTGTGGGCACGGATGCTGCTCCGCGCGCTCGGCGTCAGGCTGGACGTGCGGAGCGGGTTCGCGTTCGTCGCCGGATCGCCGCTGACGCGGACTGGGGTGGGGGAGCCGGCCGGGCCGGAGGACGGAGCCGGGCCGGAGGAGCGCAGGGGGACGCTCGTCGTGGCCAACCACGTCTCGTGGCTGGATCCGCTCGTGGTGGCGGCGACCGTGCCGTCGCGGCCGCTCGCCAAGCGGGAGGTCGGCGCGTGGCCGGTCATCCGTACGCTCGCGGCCGGATCGGGCGCGCTATTCATCGACAGGGAGCGGCTGTCGGCGCTGCCGGAGGTGGTCGGCAACATCACCGGCGCGCTGCGCGCGGGTGACACGGTCGCCGCGTTCCCCGAGGGGACGACGTGGTGTGGGCGCGGCATGGGCGAGTTCCGGCCCGCCGTCTTCCAGGCGGCGATCGACGCGCGTGCGGCGGTGCGGCCGGTCACGCTGCGCTACCGGGAGGGCGAGGCGACGTCCACCCGAGGCTGCTACGTGGGGGACGACTCGCTTCTCGCCTCGATCCTCCGCGTGGTGGCGACACGGAGCCTCGTGGTGGAGGTGACGCGGTTCCCCGAGGTACGGCTCGCGTCGTCGAGGACGCCGTCGAGAACGTTGTCGAGCACGTGGTCGGGGATGCGGCACGAGGAGCGCGGGGCCCTGGCGAGGATCGCCGAGGCGTACGTGCGGACGGGGCTGCCGGAGCAGCACGGGGCGGCGAGACGCGAAACGCCCGCCCGGTCGGCCCGGGCGGGCGTCACCGTACTCAGCTCGCCGCTCGGGAGTGTCTGACAGAACAGGCCGCCCGCCGTGTGAGAGGCGGGCGATCCGTCAGGTCCGTCCGGTACGGCGCGTGGTTTTAGCGTACGACCGCGGTCTTGACCTTCTTGGAGAAGATCCAGCCCTTGATGCCGAGCTCCTTCAGGCGCCTCTTGTCGAGGTCCTCGGCGCCGTGGGGGACGTCGAAGCTGATCGTGCCGATCTCGCCGACCTGGGGGCCGCGCGCGGTCTTCTTCAGGCGGAACTGGATGGAGAGCCAGTCGCTGTCGTCGACCTCCAGGACGCTCGGGGACCAGCACCAGAACTCACGGCCCTCCCAGTCGCACTCAGTGCCCTTGGGACCGTTCCAGTAGAGCTTCTTCTTGGTGTCGACGCCCTTGGGCAGGGTGCCGCCGATCCAGTAGTAGTCCGCGTCGTACGGACCGGTGTTGGTCGCGGTGAAGGAGTACTTGACCCAGCCGCCGGGCTTGGCCTTCTTGGTGTACTTGACGTTCGAGATCTTGAAGACGCTGAACGGGTCGCTGGCCTTGGCGGCGCTCGTCGTCGTCGTGGCGCCGGCCGGCGCGGCGGCGAGAAGCGTGGCGCCCGCGAGCGGGGCGATCAGCGCGAGCGTGGCGATCTTTGCGATCGGGTGACGCATGTGTTTGTCTCCCAGAGGACTTAGGGGGGAAGTGGGTAAAGGCCCCCCAGTAAACGCAAAGGTTTCTATCACTCCGCAGATCATCGGTAAAGATCTTTTTTATGAAGTTTTTATGCTATCTCGGGTTTGGCGGGGAAATGTCGGTGTATGTCCTGGTTTGCTGCGCGGCTAAAGGATGAGGTGCGTGTCCCCGAACTCGTGCCAGAGATAGCCCTCGTCGAGCGCGGCCTGGTAGGAGCGGGACAGCAGCTCCGGGTCCGCGATGGCCGACAGCATCATGAGGTGGCTGGAGCGCGGCTCGTGCAACCCCGTGAGCAGCCCGTCCACCGCCCGTACACCTTCGTCCGGCGTCACGACGTGCGCCGTCCACCCCTCGGCCGCCCGCACAGTGTCGTTCTGCGCAGTGCCCGCCCCCCCGGTGTTGTTCTGCGCAGTGTTGTTCTGCGCAGTGCCGTTCTGCACAGGGCTGGTCTTCAGGGCGTCGGCCCGGGCCGCGCTTTCCAGCGCGCGCACCACGGTGGTGCCCACGGCGATGACCCGCCCGCCGTTTTGCCGGGTGAGATTCACCAGCCGGGCCGTGTACGCGGGCACGGAGAAACGCTCGGGATAGGGAGGTTCGTCCTTCTCCGGCGACGCCACGCCCGTGTGCAGCGTGATCGGCGCGACCCCGACGCCCCGGGCGACCAGCGCGGTGACCAGGTCGGCCGTGAACGGGCGGCCCGCGCTCGGCATCTCCGCGCTGCCCGGCTCGATCCCGAACACCGTCTGATAGTGGCCCAGCGGCCAGTCCCGCTCCACGTAGGAGTAGCGGATCGGCACGCCGTACCTGTCCAGATAGGACGGCACGTCGCGGTTCAGGACGGCCCGCCACAATCGCGGCGTCTCCCGGCGCACGAGCCGCAGGGTGGCCTGCCCGGGCAGGGGGAGCCACTCTCCCGGCGCCCCGCCCGCATACGGCTCCGTGGCGCCGGACGTACGCCGCCGCAGCTCGACCAGCCACTCCCCGGTGGGCAGTTCGCCGGAGAAGTGGACGGCCAGGCGATCGAGCCGTACGGCGGCTGCCACGGTCGCCGAGTTGTTCACGACGAGCAGGTCGCCCGGCGCGAGGATCGCGGGCAGCTCCCGGAACACCCTGTGGGTGATCTCCCGGGTGTCCTTGCGCGAGACGAGCAGCCGCACCCCGTCCCGTCCGAGCCCGCGCGCCTCCGGGGGCTCGTGCGCTTCCCGTACGGCGGGCAGCGTGAAGTCGATGGCCAGGCTCATTCCAGCGCGTCCCTCGTGAAACGGCCGCCGGCCGGGCGGGCGTGGATGAGGCGCAGCAGCGCGGAGGCGACCGTCTCCGGCGCGGGGGCGGCGGACGCCTCCTCGGCGCCGACGGCGTCGGCGAGCATCCGCGTGCGCATCTCGCCGGGATCCACCCACCAGACCGTGACGTCCGGCTCCTCGGCGGCCAGCACGTTGGAGATCTGGTCGAGCGCGGCCTTCGTCGCCCCATAGCCGCCCCAGCCCTCGTACGGCTCGACCGCCGCGTCGGACGAGATGTTCAGCACCGCTCCGCGGCGCTCACGGAGCGCGGGCAGCGTGGCCTGGATCAGCCCGAGCGGCGCGATCACGTTGGCCTCGAACAGGTCGCGCAGCCCGTCGAGCGGATATCCGGCGAGCCTGGGCAGCGGCGCAGGCCCCAGTCCGCCGGCGTTGTTCACCAGCAGGTCCAGGTGCGGCACGGCCTCCGCCAGCCGGGCCCGATGGGCGGGATCGGTCACGTCTCCCGCGATGGCGGTCACGTCGGCGGAGACGTCAAGGTCGAAGGCGGCGGAGTGGAGGTCCTCCTCGCCTCTGGCGGTGAGGGTGAGTGCCCACCCGTCGGCCGCGAGAGACCTGGCGAGGGCCAGCCCCAGCCCGCGGGAGGCGCCGGTGATGAGTGCGTGCTTCATGCCGCTCACGCTAGGAATCGAGCGGTCGCCGTACATCGGCCCCGAGGTCATGTCCCGCCTGGGCAGTTGGCCCTAGGACCCGGCCCTACGCCCCGCCGGAACCCCGCCGGAACCCTGCCGGAACCCCGCTGGAGGCGCGCTGGGAACTGGCCCCAGCACGGCGTGGGGACCACCGGTGGGCGCGGTCATGTCGGAGGTCCGCCATATGGTTGGGGCGTGGCGGAGCGAACACCTGAACGGCCCCCGGGCACCTGCGGTCGTGACGCCGTCCTGCACGCGGTCAGCTCGGCCGTGCTCGCGGTCACCCGGCACCTCTCGGTGCGCGAGGTGCTGCAGGTCATCGTCCGTTCGGCGGGGCAACTGCTCGACGCGCGCTACGCCGCGCTCGGCGTCCCGGACGACCAGGGCAGGTTCGCCGAGTTCGTCGCCGAGGGCATCTCCGAGGAGGAGTGGGAGGCCATCGGCCCCACCCCCCGGCAGCACGGCATGCTCGGCGCGATGCTGCGCGACGGCGATCCGGTCCGATTGCCCGACATCCGCAAGGACCCGCGGTTCGAGTGGTGGCCGAGGGCGCATCCCGTGCTCAAGGACTTCCTCGGTGTGCCGATCCGCGACGGCGACCAGGTCCTCGGCATCATCTTCCTCTCCAACAAGCGCACCCCCGGCGGGTTCACCGCCGCGGACGAGGAACTCCTCACGATGTTCGCGGCGCACGCCGCCATCGCGCTCACCAATGCCCGGCTGTACGAGCGGGGGCGCGAGCTGACCGTGATCGAGGAGCGCACGCGCATGGCGCACGAGCTTCACGACGCCGTCACGCAGAAGCTGTTCTCGCTGCGGCTGACCGCGCAGGCCGCCGCGTCGCTGCTGGCCACCGATCCCGCGCGGGCCGCCACGGAGCTCGACCAGGTCCAGCGGCTGGCGGGGGAGGCGCTGGCCGAGCTGCGCGCGGTGATCGTCGAGCTGCGCCCGGCCGAGCTCGACCGGCACGGCCTGGTCGAGACCCTGCGCAAGCACGTCCACCTGCTCGACCGGCTCCACCCGGTGTCGGCGCGGTTCACCGCCCGCGGCGACCCTGCCGGGGCGCCGCGGGCCGACGTCACCTCCGAGGTGACGGTGCTGCGGGTGGCGCAGGAGGCCCTGCACAACGCGCTGCGCCACGCCGAGGCCGCCCACATCGACGTACGGCTCTCGCATCTCGACACGAGGCTGGTCCTGGAGGTCGGCGACGATGGGAAGGGGTTCGACCCCGAGGCCGACTCCGTCCGGGGCCTCGGGCTGGCCTCGATGCGCGACCGCGCGGAGAGCGCCCGAGGTTCGCTCGAAGTAATCGCCACCCCTGGGGGCGGCACGACGGTCCGGCTGGTGGTGCCCGCATGATCCGCGTCCTGATCGCCGACGACCATCCGATCGTCCGGCAGGGCCTCCGCACGTTCCTGGAGATCCAGGAGGACCTGGCCGTGGTCGGCGAGGCGGCCGACGGCGAGGAGGCGGTCGCGCTGGCCGAGTCGCTCCGGCCGGACATCCTGCTCCTCGACCTGAAGATGCCCGTGCTCGACGGCCTGGGCGCGCTGACGAGGCTCGGCTCGGCTGACGACCTCGGCATACGGGTGATCGTGCTGACCTCGGTCAGTGACCGGGGCGATGTCGCGCCCGCCATGCGGGCGGGAGCGGCCGGCTTCCTCTACAAAGACGTCGATCCCACCGCCCTGGTCCAGGCCATCCGCGCGGTCCACGGAGGCCAGGTGCTACTCGCCCCCGAGGCCGCCGACGCCATGATCTCCGGCGAGGAGCGCGGCCACGGCGACGCGGGCGCGGCGCTGACGGAACGGGAGCGCGAGGTCCTCCGGCTGATCGCCCGGGGCCGCTCCAACCGGGAGATCGCCAGAGAACTGGTCGTCGCGGAGAAGACCGTGAAGACCCACGTCTCCAATGTCCTGATGAAGCTCGGTGTCCAGGACCGGACCCAGGCTGCCCTCTTCGCGGTACGGCATGGCCTCGGCTAGGGATTCGAAGAGGCATGATTTTTGACATGCGACCCGAGTGGTCAGCCCTGCCGCTGCCCCTCCACGATGGCGTGGTGGGCGGCCACCCGCGCCCGCCGTACGGCCCGGTCCAGCTCGCGCAGGGCCTCGCTCCGCGCGGCGAGCTGACCGGAGGTCAGGCCGCGCTCCCCGGCGAGGTCGAGCGCCATGGCCAGCCGCGCGGCGAGCGCGCCCACTCGATGGGCGCGTCCGGAATAGCCCGGGGCGAGGGTCTCACCGCCGTCCTTCAGCGCCGGAGTCCCTGGGCCGGGCCCCGCCACTCCGACCAGGGCGTTCGTCGCGGCCCGCATGGCGGCGGTCAGGGCCTGCTCGGCCTCGGCCAGCGACGGCACGTAGGGCTCGCTGTCCGCCGACTCGACGACCGTCCAGCGCACCCCGGAGTAGGACGAGCCTCGCCTGTCGGCCTCGGGCACCAGGCCGAGGCGCCGCCCGCGGAGCACGGCTATCGCGGCCTGCCCGGCCTCGATGGCGCTGATGTTGAAGGTGGGCGGACCGGCCAGGCCGAGCGGGTCACCGGGGATCGGCAGGGCCAGCCGGAACGAGCCGAGGCCGTCCGCCCGGAGTCCGGCGAGGAAGGCGCGGAGCGTCGATTCCCGGGGGCCGTCGGCCACGACCTGCGGGCCACCGGCGCGCTCGACGTGGTCCACGGCCTCGTCGAGCCCGACGTGTCCGCCGAGCCAGGCGTTTCCCCACGAGACGAGGACGGCTGAGATCGGTGAATCCATGCGCACCCGATCCACGATATGCCGACCTGCTGCAATAGTTTTGTCTCGAGTAACCACAGGAGGGGGCCACATGGGCGGTCAAGTGCTGCGACTTCGTGATGTCACCGTGCGCAGGGACGGCGCGGCGCTGTTGCGCGCCGTCGACTGGTCCGTCCGCGAGGATGAGCGCTGGGTCGTCATCGGTCCCAACGGAGCGGGCAAGACCACGCTGCTGCAGGTGGCCGGGGCGCTGCTCTTCCCCACGGAGGGGGCGGTCGAGATCCTCGGCGAGCGGCTCGGCCAGGCGGACGTCTTCGACCTGCGTCCGAGGATCGGCCTCGCCAGCGCGGCGCTGGCCGAGCGGGTGCCGCCGGACGAGAAGGTCATCGACCTCGTGCTGACCGCGTCCTACGCCATCCTCGGCAGGTGGAACGAGGAGTACGACTCCCACGACGTCACCCGCGCGGTCGAGCTCATCGACCAGCTCGGCTGCGCCCACCTGATCCGGCGGCGCTTCGGCACGCTGTCCGAGGGCGAGCGCAAGCGGGTCCAGATCGCCCGGGCCCTGATGCCCGACCCCGAGCTCCTGCTGCTCGACGAGCCCGCCGCCGGGCTCGACGTGGCCGGACGGGAGGATCTGGTCCGCCGCCTGGGCGCGCTGGCGCGCGACCCCAAGGCGCCGACGATGGTCCTGGTCACCCATCACGTCGAGGAGATCCCGAGCGGGTTCACCCACGTGATGATGCTGCGCCACGGTTCCGTGGTCGCCCAGGGTCCGGTGGAGTCGGTGATGACCGGTGACAACCTGTCCCGGACCTTCGGCGTGCCGCTGCGGCTCGACCGGGGGGCGGGCGACCGCTGGTACGCCCGGCCGTTCTGACCACTGGTACGCCAGGCCGTCCCGACCGCGGTACGCCGGTCCGTTCCGAGCGCGCGTAAAGCCGAAACCACATAGCATCCAGTCAAGACCCAAAGACTGGAGTTGACGGATGGCTCAGCTCATCGCCGCCGTGGTCGTGGTCGCGCTTGCCGGCTTCGCGCTGACCCGGACGATCCGGATCATCCCCCAGGCAACGGCGAGCATCGTCGAGCGGTTCGGCCGTTACCACCGCACGCTG
Source organism: Microtetraspora sp. NBRC 16547 (assembly GCF_030268965.1). Taxonomy (GTDB): domain Bacteria; phylum Actinomycetota; class Actinomycetes; order Streptosporangiales; family Streptosporangiaceae; genus Microtetraspora. The sequence continues at coordinate 219,081 of NZ_BSSE01000006.1, forward strand.
AACGCCGGGCTGAACATCGTCGTCCCGTTCATCGACCGGATCAAGGTCGAAGTGGACCTGCGCGAGCAGGTCGTCACCTTCCCTCCGCAGCCGGTGATCACCTCCGACAACCTCGTGGTGTCGATCGACACTGTCGTCTACTTCCAGGTGACCGATCCCAAGGCCGCCACCTACGAGATCGCGAGCTTCATCGTCGCGGTCGAGCAGCTCACCGTGACGACGCTGCGCAACGTGGTCGGCGGCATGGACCTGGAGCGCACGCTGACCTCCCGCGAGGAGATCAACACGGAGCTGCGCGGCGTGCTCGACGACGCGACCGGCAAATGGGGCATCCGGGTGAACCGGGTCGAGCTGAAGGCCATCGACCCGCCCCCCTCCATCCAGGACTCGATGGAGAAGCAGATGCGCGCCGACCGGGACAAGCGGGCCGCCATTCTCAGCGCCGAAGGGCAGAAGCAGTCGGCCATCCTGACCGCCCAGGGCGAGCGGGAATCCGCAGTGCTCAAGGCGAGGGGAGAGGCCGAGGCGGTCGTGCTCCGGGCCCAGGCCGACGCGGAGGCCCAGGCGATGCGGGCGAAAGGGCAGGCCGACGCGATCGCGATGGTGTTCCGGGCGATCCATGAGGGCAACCCCGACCAGCGGCTGATCGCCTACCAGTACCTCCAGATCCTCCCCGAGATCGCCAAGGGCGACGCCAACAAGGTGTGGATCGTCCCCTCCGAGATGGGCAAGGCCCTGGAGAACCTCGGCGGCCTCTTCTCCCCGCCCAAAGATCCCGTCTGACCGGCGCTCCGTCCCCGGCTACGCGACGGCTCGCGTTGCCGTACCCCGAATGGGCCGCGCCGATGGACGCCCCTCTACCATCGGGCGATAGCCGTTCAAGGGAGTAAAGATCTTGACGCCGTGGGAGGCGGTCGCGGTGTTCGCGGCCGGGGTCGGGGCCGGGGGCATCAACGCCGTCGTGGGGTCGGGCTCGCTGATCACGTTCCCGACGCTGCTGGCGATCGGCCTTCCCCCCGTCGTGGCGAACGTCTCCAACAACGTCGGGCTGATTCCCGGCGGCGTCACCGGCGTGCTGGGCTACCTGCCCGAGCTCAAGGGGCAGCGCGCCCGGCTGATGAGGTTCGGCGTGGCGTCCGTCATCGGCTCGCTCATCGGCGGGGTGCTGCTCCTCCGGCTGCCCGAGAAAGCCTTCCAGTTCATCGTCCCCATCCTGATCGGGGCGGCCTGCGTGCTGGTCATCGTGCAGCCGAAGCTCAACGGCTGGCTGGCCGGTCGGCGCACGCACCCGCACGGCGGCCCCTGGCTGTGGCTGGGCGTGCTGGGCTCCGGGATGTACGGCGGTTACTTCGGCGCCGCCCAGGGCGTCGTGCTCATCGGCCTGCTCGGCGTCTTCCTCGATGAGGAGCTGCAACGGATCAACGCGGTCAAGAACTTCCTGTCGCTGCTGGTCAATCTGACCGCGGCGATCCTTTTCGTCCTGATCGCGCATGTGGACTGGGCGGCCGCGCTCATGGTCGCGCTGGGCACGGGAGTCGGCGGGTTCCTGGGTGCCCGGCTGGGACGCAAGCTGCCCGCCCCGGTGCTGCGCGGCATGATCGTCTGCATCGGTGTCGTGGCGATCGTCAAGCTGCTGCTCTGACCCGCCACGCCGTTCTGGCCGGGGGTCAGCGTGCTTCCCGGCCCAGCTCCGCGCTGACCTCCGCGGCGGTCCGCTTGAGCGCCTCGGCGAGCGGCGAGCGAGTGCCCTCGGGCACGGAGGCGGTCGTTCCCACGATCGCCATCGCGGCGACGAGCGTGTCGCCGCGGAACAGCGGCGCCGCGATGCTGCGCACGCCGTTGACGGACGGGGTGTTGGCCGAGATGTTGTTCCGCCGGATCTTCTCCAGCTCCCGGCGCAGCTCGGCGGACGCCTGAACCTCCTGCGCGAGCCCCGGGACCTCCTCCTCCGGAAGGAAGGCGCAGAACACCCTGCCCTGGGCGGATTCGGTGCGGGACAGCCGGGACCCGGTCCGCACGCTGACGCGGATGATGCGGTCGGTGTTGTCGTCCACCCGGACCACGACGGCCGTGTCACCGTCCCAGACGCTCAGCACGACGGTCTCGTCGATCTCGCGGACGAGCCGCTGCATGTACGGCCCGGCGATCCCGATCACCGGCATCCCGGCCCGCGCGGCGGCGGAGAGCGTCAGGATCTGCGGGCCCAGCGAGTAGAGCGCCTCGCGGTCGTCGTAGCGCAGCAGGTTGCTCTCGCGCAGCGCCTTCGTGTACCGGTGCGCGGTCGCCTTGCTGGTGCCCAGGCTCGTGGTGATCTCGTTGAGGCTGAGCTGGGGACGGCTGACCGTGAAGGCGCTGAGGATCAGCGCGGCGCGCTGGACGGTCTGGATGGCCGGAGCCGCCTTCGCGTCGGCGGAGTCCCCGTGAACGGGTCTGGCGTCTTCACCCATGTCAGGTCACCCCGGTCGGTGTGATTCGTTGTGATTCGTTGCGTTTTGCGAGACAGCATCCTGTCATCCAGAATATTTCCTGTCGACGGTTGTCCGTTCAGCCCACTCGCTCGCACAGGTGATCGATGGTTGTCCGCCGGGTATGTACACCTTTGTGAAGGGCGACTGGGTGGAGATCGTCATCGACGCGGGCGGCACCCCCCGCACATACGAAGTGGTCGCGACCAAGGCGGGCAGGCGGGTCGAGGTCACCACGGGACGCGGCATCGTCGAGGTCAGCGAGGTGACCCGGACCGGCACCCCGGTCCGAACCGCGCGTTTCATGTCCAGCCGCATCCTCGCGCTGGTGGAGCATCCCGCCGACGACCGCCGACCCGGCACCTGAAAGTCCGGCGGCCGACGGTCCGGCACCTGAAAGTCCGGCGGCCGACGGTCCGGCGCCTGGAGGTCCGGCGCCTGGAGCTCCGGCGGCCGACGGTCCGACGTCCGCGTCGGCCGCGCCGGCGGGAGCCGTACGGACGGTCACGGGGCGGGACGGACCTGCACGATGCCGTCCCGGCGGAGGCGGGTCTGGAACGAGGGCTGCCGCGAGGTCGCCGGGCCGTGCGCGACCGTGCCGTCGGAAATGCGGAAGACGCTGCCGTGCCACGGGCAGACGACGCACGCGTCGCCCTCCTCCACGACGAGCCGCCCCTGGTGCAGCGGACCGGCCAGGTGGGAGCACCGGTCGGCGAGCACGCTCACGCCGTCGCCCAGGCGGAGCACGAACAGGTCGATGTATCCCAGCCGCCGGGTCACCGGCCGGCCGTTGGGCAGGTCCTTGAGGGCGCACAGGTCGTGCCAGCCGAGCGGCACCAGGTGGCTGAGCGACTCCGCGTGGTTGGCGCCCGCGGCCTGCCGGTAGGCGAGGTGTCCGCCCAGGTAGGCGCCGCCGAGCGCCGCGCCGAGCCCGGCGAACGAGAACGCGCGGCCCGCCCGCTGCTTCCCGGCCATCCGCAGGAGCAGCGACACCGTGTAGAGACCGGTCGCGGTCGCGTTGGTCAGCGCGTGGACGAACCCGACGCGCTGCTGCTCGCGATGGAGCGTGGACCAGTCGGTCAGTCCGGCGGCGGCCGTCGGGACGGCGGTGCCGAGGCCCGTCGCGAGCAGCACCCGGGCCGACCGCTCGTCCGCTCCGGTCCAGTCGAGTACGGCCGTCGCGACCCAGCAGCCGAGGCCGATCGTCGCCAGCGACGGGTGAAGGGGATGCCCGACGGGGACGCCGTGCAGCAGGTCGCGCACCGGTCCAGGGCCGATCTTGCGGCGTACGGCTTTCGCGATGACCCGGATCGGCCGGTCGAGGGCCGTGACGTGTTCGAGTCCGTCGAGAAGGTTGCCCGGCGGGATCCTGCGCGGCAGCCGGATCGCACGTCGCGATCTGGTCGTCTTATCCATTTTCGCCCCCTCGATACCAGCACTTACCCCCGGCCTGGACGGGCGAACACCGCGGTGACCGTCAGGGAGCCAGGTGCCCCCGGGCGACGGAGGACTCGACGAGCTGGGCGGCGTAGGCGCCGAGGGTGGGGGACCCCTCGCGGATGATCCGGAGGCTGTCCGCGAGGTAGCGCGCCGTGACCTTGTAGAGCGCCCAGGTCCCTCCCTCGTTGTGGTGGTTGGCGAGGATGGGGGCGAGCCGGTCGAGAGCCTTGGCGAACCGCGCCTCCGCCGTCCGCCGCTCCTCGAACTCGTCCCACAGCGCGCGCAGCCGTACGCGCTGGTCGTGGGGGAGCAGGGCGAAGATCCGAGCGGCGGCGGCGAGCGCGTCAGGAGCCGGGGTGTCCTGCTGGAAGTCGGGGCGCGTGTCGCGGGGGATGTCGTGCCGGAAGCAGTCTCCCGTATCGATCTCCACGATGTCGTGGACGAGCAGCATGGCGACCACCCGCTCCAGGTCGGTCCCGGGAGGCGCGTGTTCACCCATGGTCATCGCCAGCATGCCGACGTGCCAGGAGTGCTCGGCGCCGTTCTCCCGCCGTGACCCGTCGATCAGGGTGTTGCGGCGGATGACGCGCTTCAGCTTGTCGATCTCCATGGCGAAGCTGATCTGGGCATGCAGGCGATCCTCTTGGGTAGCGGTGGTCACCTTGGCAAGCCTAACCTTCGTGATCAACGAATGCCCTGCCCTCAAGCGCTTGTTCACGATTCGTGGTCATGGTGTCGCCGACCGTACGGAGTGGCGTGAAGGTGAGGCGTGAAGGTGAGGCGTGAAGACGGGGCAGTGAAGACGGGGCAGTGAAGACGGGGCAGTGAAGACGGGGCAGTGAAGACGGGGCAGTGAAGACGGGGCAGTGAGGGCGGGGCAGTGAGGGCGGGAAAGCCCCGAAGCGCGGCGCCGGGCTTCGGGGCTTCGCTCATCACGATTCACTTCGCGGGCGTCCCGCCGCGTCGAGTTCGAGTACGAGGTCGAACCGGGGATCGCGGTAATGGCGGGCGCCGAATCCGGTGCGGGTGACCGTCCAGCCGAGCCGGTGAGCCCACCAATCCTGGTCGACGCAGAGGTCCCGGTCGGCCTGGCCGGCGAGTACGCCGAGCTGGGCCTTGATTCGTAAGAGCCGGTTGGTACCGTGGAAATGCATAGGAGACTCCCCTTTCGCCGCTTCGATGAGGAGCTCTCGTTTGTCCGCCGGGTCGGGCGGTGGCAGCCTTCCGGCCCGGCTCTTCTGTGTTTCGATCACTCCCCTGAGTACCCCTGTTGTTTCGATCGTGACGCCGGAGAGATTTCCTTGCAATACTCAACGTAAGGAAAGTTGCAACAATCTTCCCCAGATGCGCCGCACCTATCGGTGCAAATTGCATTACGATGCTTTCAGGGGCGTCCGCCCTCGTATGCCTCCACGGCGCGCGTGAGGAGGTCGACCGGGTTGTCGGAACGCGGGAGTCCTACCGTCCGTCGGCGCAGGCTCGGACAGGAGCTTCGCCGCCTTCGGGAGCGGGCCGAGCTCACCGGAGATCAGGTCGCCGCCCAGCTCGGCTGGTCGGCGGCGAAGGTCAGCCGCATCGAGACCGCCAAGACCTCGCCACGCAAGGCGGACGTCGAGGCGCTCCTGGAGACGTACGAGGTCGATTCCGGTCAGCGCCAAGAGCTGCTCGACCTGCATCGGGACGCCGCGCGAAAGGGCTGGTGGGAGGACTACCAGAGCTCCCTGCCCCATGAGTACACCACGCTCCTGGCGCTGGAGGTGGAGGCCACCTTCGCGCGCAACTGGGAACCCCAGGTGGTGCCCGGCCTCCTGCAGACCGAGGAGTACGCTCTCGAGATCGTCAAAGCGGCTCAACCGATCACGCGTTTCGCCCAGGGGGGTGTGCGCAGCCGGGTCGAGGCGAGGATGGCCCGGCAGCAGATCATTCTCCGGGACGACGCGCCGCTGAACCTGCTGGTGGTCCTGGACGAGTCCGTGCTCCTGCGCGGCTTCGGGAACGCGGCGGTCATGCGGGGGCAACTGGACCGCCTGCTGAGTCTGTCTGGATTGCCCAACATCCGGATTCAAGTGCTGCCCCTGGATGCCGAGCATCCGGTCAACACCGGGTCTTTTCTTCACCTGAAGTTTCCGGAGTTCCACGACGTCGTGTACCTGGAGTCCCTTTTCGGTGCACGCTTCCTCGAAGAGGAGGAGACCGTGTACGGCTACGAGATCGCCTTCGACCGATTGCAGGCCGAGGCCCTCGACGTCGACGCCAGTCGGGAGCTGATCCGAAAATCAATCGAACGCTGGAAGTGAACCGCTTCCCTACATCGCCTCAGAACCTCTTCTGAGGAGAAAGACCATAAATGTACTCGATCGATCTCTCCGATGCGGCATGGCGTAAGAGCCGCCGCAGCGCCGGCAACGGAAACTGCGTCGAAGTGGCGACGCTCCCCGAGGGGCACGTCGGGGTCCGTGACAGCAAGGACCAGGATGGTCCTGTCCTCGTCTTCACGCCCGGCGAGTGGGATGCCTTCATCGGAGGCGTCAAGGACGGCGAGTTCGACCTTTGAGCTCGCGCGCGCGGCCCCCGGCGTCTGACGCCGGGGGCCGCGCGTGTGTTCGGGTCAGGCGATGCCGAGGCTTTGAGCGACGCCCTGGCCGAGGTCCTTGTGGATGTCGGTCCAGTAGTCCACGACCCGCTTCTTCATGTCGGACGTGACCTCGGGAGCCGAGGCGTGGCCGGGACCCGACAGAAGACCTATTCCCCAGAGATCGCCAAGAGATGGCATGCTCGGATGCCGTGAAGTCTCGTGTCGCAGCCTTGGTCACTCTTACCCTCCTCGCCGCCGCCTGCTCGGCCGCCGAAGGCGAACCGATTCCGGAGGCGTCGGGCAAGGCCGGCTCCACGGCCGTCCCGTCGGTACCGGCGGAACCGAAGCCGACCCCGGAGCCGTTCACGATCTCGTTCGCGGGCGACGTGCACTTCGAGGGGGTGCTGCGGAACCGGCTGAACAGCGACCCGCGCACCGCGCTCGGCCCGATCGCGAGCGTCCTGAGCAGGTCCGATCTCACGGTTCTCAACCTGGAGACCGCGATCACCACCGGTGGGACGCCGGCACCGGGCAAGCAGTTCACCTTCCGTGCGCCCGCCACCGCCTTCACCGCGCTCAAGGCCGCCGGGGTGGACGCCGTCACCATGGCGAACAACCACGGCATGGACTACATGGAGAGCGGGCTGCAGGATTCGCTCGCCGCGATCAAGCGCAGCAAGTTCCCCGTCATCGGCATCGGGAAGAACGCCGCCGAGGCCTACCGACCGTTCCGGGCCACCGTCAAGGGCAACCGGGTGGCGGTCATCGGCGCGACGCAGGTGCTCGACTCCGAGTTCATCCAGTCCTGGACGGCGACGGACGACAAGGCGGGCCTCGCCTCCGCCAAGGAAGAGCCACGCCTCCTCCAGGCGGTACGGCAGGCGCGCAAGACCTCCGACACCGTGATCGTGTTCCTGCACTGGGGCGCCGAGCTGGTCAAATGCCCCACCGACGTCCAGCGTGACCTCGCCGACAAGCTCTCCAAGGCGGGCGCGGACGTGATCGTGGGCAGCCACGCGCACATCCTGCTCGGCGGCGGCTACGCGGGTCGGAGCTACGTGCAGTACGGCCTGGGCAACTTCGCCTTCTACAACTGGGGCCCGGAGACCGGCAAGACGGGCGTGCTCACGCTCACGATCAACGGCAGGAAGGTGCTCAAGGACCGGTGGACCCCTGCCCGCATCAACGGCGGCGTGCCCATCCCGCTGACCGGGGCGGCCGGACAGCAGGCCGTGGCGGAGTACGCGTCGTTGCGCCAGTGCACCGGCCTGTCCGCCAAACCGTCCGCCGAGCAGTGATCCGTACCTGTGATCTGCGTGGTGATGATCCGTACGGAGTGAAGCGGAGGCAAATCAACGGACTCCCCGGGAGGGCCTGACCGGACGGCCTCGAAAGGGCAATATGGAGGGGTGTCCACCCAGCTGGAAGAGGACGTCGACCCGGCCTCGTCGGACCCGCTGCGCCGCCGGCCGTCGCAGCGCCGCAGCGCTCGCCGGGTCGAACGGATGCTCGACGCGTGCGCCGAGCTGTTGGATGAGATCGGTTACGAGGCCCTCACCACGACCCGCATCGCCGAACGCGCCGGTGTCGCGATCGGCTCGGTCTACCAGTTCTTTCCGGACAAGCACGCCATCAGCCAGGCGCTGACCCGGCGCCATGTCGAGCTCTTCGTCGCCTGCGTGGGCCGCCGGTTCATCAGCGAGGACTTCGCCGACTGGTGGGACGCCATCGATGCCATCATCGAGGAGTACGTCGAGATGCATCGGACCGTTCCAGGATTCCGGTCGCTGCACTTCGGCGACGTCGTGGACCTCAACCTCCTCGACTCGGTCTCCGACAACAACACCGTGATCGCCGGGCGGCTCCGGGCTCTGCTGCTCCAGGAGTTCGGCCTCGCCGACAGCGAGGAGTTGGACCGTGCCGTCCTGGTGGCGGTCGAGGCGGGCGACGCGGTGCTGAAGCTGGCCTTCCGACGCGATCCCCATGGTGCGCCGGAGATCGTGGCCGAGGCCAAGCAGCTCATCCGCGGATATCTCTCCCGTCAGCTGCGCATCAGTTGACCTCGTGCCCCTCCCGGCACTAGTGCCGACGTAGCTCCTAGGGCTCCCCGTGGTCTCCGGGATCCACGCGCTCCCCGGCCAGCGGGTCCGAGAGCGGCATCAGGCGATATTTCACCCGTATGTGAACTGCGCGCTTCTTCTTCAGCGGCCGGGCGATCAGGCAGGACGAGGCGACCTGGCGCATCGAGACGCCGGTGGAGTACACCTCGGACTGGAGCCGCGTGAGCTCCGCACTGGCCCGCTCCAGGGCCTCCGACTTGGCCGTGGCGTAGCCGACGAGCCCAGGGATCACAGCGGAGAGCGAGATCACCGCAGTGAGCGTCACACTCACCTGCCTGAACACCCGCATCACCGCCCTCTGATCTCCTAGGAGCGAGAGCAATATGCCCGATTACCCCCCACGAAACACACTTCGTAGTTGATCGCATGCAAATCGTGATATTGGGAATGCTGCCAGTTGTCCGGGCAAACAAGGGCCGGCCTCGATAGCCTCCTTCTGTGGCGCATGTGACACATGAGCAGCTGGATCGACTGCTCGAACAAGCACTGCTGCTCGATGACCACGGTGCCCTGGCGCGCCAGCTCGACGCGCTGGCCCGGCTCTACGAGTCGGGAGAGATGTCACGGGCGGCGATCCTGGTCATGGCGGCCGAGGAATGGCGGCAGGCGGGTCAGCCGGCGGCGGCCCTGGACCGGTTCCACGAGGCCGCGCGGGACGGGGGCGAGGTGCTCGTCGATCCGCGCTCGGGCATCGCCGACACGCTCTTCGAGCTTGACCGCCCCGACGAGGCGAGGGAGGTCATCGCCGCGATCCGTGGCGGCGTCTGGAACCCCGCCACCGCGCTCACGGTCGCCGAGACGCTGGTCGCGTACGGGGATCTGGACGGCGCGCACGAGTGGGCCACGGACGGGGCCGCGGCCTGTGCTCCGGGCACCACGATGCGCGAGGCCCTGCTGCGCACCAGGTACCGCATCAGGGTCGATCTCGGGCTGCCGGAGGACGAACTGGACGCCTCGCTCGACATCGCACGCTGACCGCGACGCCAGACCTGGCCGGGCCGTCCGGACCGACATGACGAAGGGGCCGCGGTCGCGACCCCTTCTCGTTTCGTCGTCCCTGCTCGTCGTTTCCGTCGTCGTTTCCCTGTGGGCGTTCTCTCGTGAGTGTTCCCGGAGGACCCGTACAGGCGAGCAGGCGCGCACAGTCCCGCTACGGCAGGATGGTGGTGCCGATCAGCTTCTTGGTGATCTCCGTCACCGGCCCGTCCTTCTTGCCGGACCGCGTCTCCGGCGCCTTCGGCGCGACCCGCACCTTCTTGCTCGGCGCCGTCCGCTCGGTCTTCGCCGGCTTCTGCGGAGCGGCCTGCGGCTCCTGGACCCGTGGGGTGGCCGGCTGCGCGGGAGCGTCGGGCCGGGTGGGGACCGCGGGCAGCGCCGGGACGTCCGGGAGCACCGGAAGCCGCACCGGCACCGTGAGGGTGCGCGGCAGATCGGGCACCGCCGACGGGGTTTCGGTCACCGCCGGGACGCCGGGCAGCCCGGAGAAGCCCTGGCCCGCGGCCGCGCCCCCGGCGTCGGCGATGCTCAGCACGCCGGACGCGGAGGAGAGGCCGGGCAGGCCGGCCGCGTCGGCCAACTTGTCGATCGTGATGGTGCGAGCGACCTTGACCGGGCCGCCTGCACCGGTGGAGTCGCAGGCCGCGACCGTCGTCGTGCCCACGCACGGTCCCGCCGCCGCGACCGCCGGACCGCTGGCGAACCAGCTCACCCCGGCGGTCATGGCGGCGAGCGCGGCATGCCGCCCACGGATGCTTCGTGATGTCCCTGACATCGAAGTCCTCCTGTGTACTTTCTGTGTTCCCATGAACACAGAAAGTACCGTCGAGGGAATCCCTAGGGGCGTGCTTGCCGTAATGGTGGGAAAGTCCTTACCGTACGGCCCGCACGGTAAGGGTGTCCCCGGCCTCGTCCAGGTCCACGGCCACGTCGTCGCCGTCGCGGATGTCGCCGGACAGCAGCGCCTTCGCGAGCGTGTCGCCGATCGCGGACTGGATCAGCCGCCGGAGCGGGCGGGCGCCGTACACGGGGTCGTAACCGGTGAGCGCCAGCCACTCGCGTGCGCCGGGCGTGACGCTCAGCTTGAGCCGCCGGTCGGCGAGCCGTGCCCCGAGCCGCGACACCTGCAGATCGACGATCTGCGACAGCTCCTCGGTGCCGAGCGCGTCGAACACGATGACGTCGTCGAGCCGGTTGAGGAACTCGGGCTTGAAGGCGCCCCTGACGGCCGTCATGACCGCCTCGCGCTTGGCGCCGTTCTCCATCTTGGGATCGACGAGGAACTGCGACCCGATGTTGGACGTGAGGATCAGGATCGTGTTCCTGAAGTCGACCGTACGGCCCTGGCCGTCGGTGAGCCGTCCGTCGTCCAGCACCTGGAGCAGCACGTCGAAGACCTCCGGGTGGGCCTTCTCGACCTCGTCGAGCAGCACCACGGTGTACGGGCGGCGGCGCACGGCCTCGGTGAGCTGGCCGCCCTCCTCGTACCCGACGTATCCGGGCGGCGCGCCGACCAGCCTGGCCACGCTGTGCTTCTCGCCGTACTCGCTCATGTCGATGCGGGTCATCGCCCGCTCGTCGTCGAAGAGGAACTCGGCCAGCGCCTTGGCCAGCTCGGTCTTGCCGACGCCGGTCGGGCCGAGGAAGAGGAAGGAGCCCGTCGGGCGGTCCGGGTCGGCGATGCCCGCCCTGGCCCGCCGTACGGCGTCGGAGACGGCCTGTACGGCGGCGCGCTGGCCGATCAGACGCCCGCCGAGCTCGTCCTCCATGCGCAGCAGCTTCGCGGTCTCTCCCTCAAGAAGGCGGCCGGCGGGGATGCCGGTCCAGGAGGAGATGACGTCGGCGATGTCGTCCGGGCCGACCTCCTCCTTCACCATCGGCTGCGCGTCGGTGTCCTCGGCCTCCTCGGCGGCCCTGGTCGCCTCCGCCAGCTCCTTCTCCAGCCGGGGGACCTCGCCGTACATCAGGCGGGACGCCTCTTCGAACTTGCCGTCGCGCTGGGCCCGTTCGGCGGCGCCGCGCGCCTCGTCGAGCTGCTTCTTCAGCTCACCGACCTTGTTGAGGCCGGCCTTCTCGCGCTCCCAGCGGCCGACGAGGCCGTTGAGCTCCTCCTGGCGGTTGGCCAGCTCCTCGCGGAGCTTCTCCAGCCGCTGGCGGCTCGCCTCGTCGGTCTCCTTGACGAGGGCGAGCTCCTCCATCTTGAGCCGGTCCACGATGCGCTGGAGCTCGTCGATCTCCACCGGCCGGGAGTCGATCTCCATGCGAAGCCGGGACATGGACTCGTCGACCAGGTCGATGGCCTTGTCCGGCAGGAAGCGCGCGGTGATGTAGCGGTCGGACAGCGTCGCGGCGGCCACCAGCGCGCTGTCGGAGATCTGCACCTGGTGGTGAGCCTCGTAGCGGCCCTTCAGCCCGCGCAGGATCGCGATCGTGTCCTCGACGGTCGGCTCGCCGACGTAGACCTGCTGGAACCGGCGTTCGAGCGCGGGGTCCTTCTCGATGCGCTCGCGGTACTCGTCGAGCGTGGTCGCGCCGATCATGCGCAGCTCGCCGCGCGCCAGCATGGGCTTGAGCATGTTGCCGGCGTCCATCGCGCCCTCGGCCGCGCCCGCGCCGACCATGGTGTGCAGCTCGTCGATGAAGGTGACGATCTGGCCGTTGCTCTCCTTGATCTCGTTGAGCACGGCCTTGAGGCGCTCCTCGAACTCGCCGCGGTACTTCGCGCCCGCCACCATCGCGCCGAGGTCCAGCCCGACGAGCCGCTTGTTCCTGAGGCTCTCCGGCACGTCGCCGGCGATCATGCGCTGGGCCAGGCCCTCGACCACCGCGGTCTTGCCGACGCCGGGCTCCCCGATCAGCACGGGGTTGTTCTTGGTGCGGCGGGAGAGCACCTGGATGACCCGGCGGATCTCCGCGTCCCGGCCGATGACCGGGTCGAGCTTGCCGGACCTGGCCCGCTCGGTGAGGTCCACGCCGAACTTCTCCAGGGCGCGGTAGGTGTCCTCGGGGGTCTCGCTGGTGACCCGGGCGTGCCCGCGGACCTTCTCGAACGCGTCGAGCAGGGCGTTCGGCGTGGCGCCCTGCGCCTTGAGCAGGTCGGCGACCTGGCCGCCGTCGGCGGCGAGACTGACCAGCAGGTGCTCGGTCGAGACGTACTCGTCCTCCAGCTGCTTGGCGCGCTGGGCGGCCGTGTTGAGCACGGTGAGGAGCTGCCGGGAGCTCGACGGGGCGCTCACCGTGGCGCCCTGCGCCTTCGGCAGCGCGGTGAGCAGCTCCTCGGCCTTGGTCCGGAGCTGCTTCCAGTCGGCGCCCACCGCTTCGAGGAGGGGAACGGCGGTGCCGCCCGTCTGGGCGAGCATGGTGGTGAAGAGGTGGGCGGGGGCCACCTCGGGGTTGCCCTCCGCGGCCGCCCGCCGGACCGCCCCGGACAGGGCCTCCTGGCTCTTCTGCGTCAGCTTGTAGTCCATGGTCGTTCGTGGCCTCGCTTCGCTCAGCGGGCACGCGGCACCGGCGCGGAGGATGCCGTCCGCGTCGGGCGGTTCGGAAGGGCTGTGCTCCCCGAACCGTCCGGCGGGTTCACCACCGCGGCGCGCGAGCCCGTGAATTCCCGGATCAGGCTGGTGGAAGTTCGTATCTGATCAGCGCGCGCATCATGGTCAGCTCGCCTCGGAGCTGTCCCACCTGGTCGCGCAGGCGCAGGTTCTCGGTTTCGAGTTCGAGGATGCGCTTGATGCCCGCGAGGTTGATGCCGTCCTCCTGAGAGAGCCGTTGCACCTCGCGCAGCAGCACGATGTCCCTGGTCGAGTAGAGCCGCCCGCGCCCGGCCGTACGCCCCGGGCTGACCAGGCCGAGCCGGTCGTACTGCCGGAGCGTCTGCGGGTGCAGGCCGGAGAGCTGGGCGGCCACCGAGATGACATAGACCGGTGTGTCGTCGGACAGATCGAAGAAGTTGGCATCCATTGGCTCACTCGCTTCTGGCCTGCTTGATCAGCTCTTCTCTCAGGTCGGTTCCCTCGCTGGCGTCACGGAACTCCTCCAGAGCGGCCCGCGCCTTGTCATCGAGGTGCGGCGGCACGGTCACCTGGACGGTGACGAGCAGGTCGCCCTTCGTGCCGTCCTTGCGGGGGGCGCCCCGGCCGCGTACGCGGAACGTGCGCCCGTTGGGCGTGCCCTCCGGGATGCGGAGGGTGACCGGCATGCCCTTCAGCGTGGGCACCTTGATCTCGGCGCCGAGCGCCGCCTCGGGGAAGGTGACCGGCACGGTGACCGTGAGGTTCTCGCCCGTGCGGCCGAACACCGGGTGCGGCTTGACATGGACCTGGACGTAGAGGTCGCCCGCGGGGCCGCCGTTCTCGCCGGGCGCGCCCTTGGCCTTGAGCCGGATGCGCTGGCCCTCGCCGACTCCCGCCGGGATGCGGGCCTGGATGGTGCGGGTGCTCTTGCCCCGGCCGCTGCCCTCGCACACCGGGCAGGGGTCGTCCACCAGGAGACCCCGGCCACGGCAGTCGCGGCACGGCTCGGAGAAGGCGAAGTTGCCCAGGTTGCGGCTGGCGGCGCCGGTGCCCTCACAGGTCGGGCAGACCCGGGGCGTGGTGCCGGTCTTGGCGCCCGTGCCGCTGCACGCCGCGCAGGCGGACGAGCTGGTCAGCCGCAGGGAGACCGTGGTGCCCTCGATGGCCTCGCCGAACGCCATCGTGACCTCGGACTCGATGTCCTGGCCCCGGCGCGGCCGGGTGGCGCCGGTCGTCGTGGTCCGCCCGCCGCGGTTGAACAGGCCGCCGAACAGGTCGTTGATGCGGTCGCCCGCACCGCTGTGGCCGGTGCCGCTGCCGGAGAACAGGTCGCCGAAGTCGAAGTTGAAGCCGCCTCCACGCGACGCGCCCGTCCCGGCGTATCCGCCGACTCCCGACCCGAAGAGGGTGCGGGCCTCGTCGTACTCCTTGCGGCGCTTGGTGTCGGAGAGGACGTCGTAGGCCTCCGAGACCTCCTTGAACTTCTCCTCGGTCTCGGTGTTGCCCTTGTTGGCGTCCGGGTGGTACTGCCTGGCCAGCTTCCGGTACGCCGTCTTGATCTCAGCGGCGGTGGCGGACTTGGGCACACCAAGGACGGCGTAATAGTCCTTCTCCAGGTAGTCCTTGGTGCTCATCTATCGCTTTCCTCCGCGCAAGGGGGTGTGTCTGGGTGGGCCTCTCCCGATCCTGCCGGATCGGGAGAGCCTCCCGGGGTTTCAGTTTTCGCCGGATTCGGCGGAGTCGTCGGAGTTCCGGGAATCCGCGGGCTCGGCCGCCGGGGCGGCCGCCACGGTTTCGTCGGGCTCCGCGACGGCCACGCGGGCCGGGCGCAGGATCTGCTCGCCTATGCGGTAACCGGGCTGCAGGATCTCGACGCAGGTCGGCTCGGTGACGTCGCCGGAGTAGCTGTGCATGAGCGCCTCGTGCACGTTCGGGTCGAACGGGTCGCCCTTCGCCCCGAACCGCTCCAGCCCGAGCTTTCCGAGGGTCGCCTCCAACAACTCGCTCACCTTGGCGAACCCGCCGGTGAGCTCGCCGTGGTCATGGGCTCGCCCGATGTCGTCGAGCACCGGCAGCAGCTCGGTGAGAACGCCGGCCACCGCATGCTCCTTGACGGCGGATCGGTCCCGATCCACCCGCTTGCGGTAGTTGGCGTACTCGGCGTGGAGCCGCTGCAGGTCGGCGGTGCGCTCCGCGAGCAGGTCCGTCCCGTTGCCGCCCGCCGCCTGGCCGGGCGCCTCGGCCGTCGTGCCGGCCCCGGCGTCCGCCGGGGCCTCCGCCCCGTCCGGGGCGGCCGCTCCGGAGGACTTCCCGGTGCGGGCCGTCCCGGTCTCCGGGTCGATCTTGCGGTTGTCGCGGATCATCGGCTCCTGCTCGGAACCGTTCTCACGCGCGGTCACTTGTTGCCGCCCTCCCGCTTCGGGTCCTCGTCGACGATCTCCGCTTCGACCACGTCCTCTTCGGCCTTGGCCTGGCCGTCGCCGGAGGCCGCGGTGCTCTCAGCGCCGGCCGCGGCGCCCTGCGACTGGGCGTAGATCGCCGAACCCATCTTCTGGCTGACGGTCGCGAGCTTCTCGGCAGCAGCGCGGATCGCGGCCGAATCGGTGCCCTCAAGGGTCTTCTTCAGCTCGGCGAGCGCGTCGTTGACCTCGGTCTTGACGTCGGCCGGGACCTTGTCGTCGTTGTCGTGCAGGAACTTCTCGGTCTGGTAGGCCAGGGCGTCCGCGTTGTTGCGGACCTCGGCCTCCTCACGGCGCTGCTTGTCGTCCTCGGCGTAGGACTCCGCCTCGCGCATCATGCGCTCGATGTCGTCCTTGGCCAGCGCGGAGCCGCCGGTGATCGTCATCGACTGCTCCTTGCCGGTGCCGAGGTCCTTGGCGCCGACGTTGACGATGCCGTTCGCGTCGATGTCGAAGGTGACCTCGATCTGCGGGATGCCGCGCGGAGCCGGAGCGATGCCGGTCAGCTCGAAGGTGGCCAGCTTCTTGTTGTAGGCCGCGATCTCGCGCTCGCCCTGGTAGACCTGGATCTGCACCGACGGCTGGTTGTCCTCGGCGGTGGTGAAGACCTCCGACCGCTTGGTCGGGATCGTGGTGTTCCGCTCGATGATCTTGGTGAAGATGCCGCCCTTGGTCTCGATGCCCAGGCTCAGCGGGGTCACGTCGAGCAGCAGGACGTCCTTGACCTCGCCCTTGAGCACGCCGGCCTGGAGCGCCGCGCCGACCGCGACGACCTCGTCCGGGTTGACGCCCTTGTTCGGCTCCTTGCCGCCGGTCATCTCCTTGACCAGGTCGGTCACGGCCGGCATGCGGGTCGAGCCGCCGACGAGCACCACGTGGGCGATGTCGGAGACCTTGATCCCGGCGTCCTTGACGACCTGGTGGAACGGGCCCTTGCAGCGCTCGAGCAGGTCGGCGGTGATCCGCTGGAACTCGGCGCGGGTCAGCTTCTCCTCGAGGTGCAGCGGGCCCTCGGCGGAGGCGGTGATGTAGGGCAGGTTGATGGTGCTCTCGGTCTGGCTGGAGAGCTCGATCTTGGCCTTCTCCGCCGCCTCACGCAGGCGCTGGAGAGCCATCTTGTCCTTGGCCAGGTCGACGCCGTGCGCGTTCTTGAAGCGGGTCACCAGCTCGTCGACGACGCGCTGGTCCCAGTCGTCACCGCCGAGGTGGTTGTCACCGCTGGTGGCGCGGACTTCGACGAAGCCGTGGCCGTCCTCCTGGCCGACGTCGAGCAGGGACACGTCGAAGGTGCCACCACCGAGGTCGAAGACCAGGATGGTCTGGTCCTTCTCCTTGTCGAGGCCGTAGGCCAGGGCGGCCGAGGTCGGCTCGTTGATGATCCGCAGCACGTTGAGGCCCGCGATGGTGCCGGCCTCCTTGGTCGCCTGCCGCTGGGCGTCGTTGAAGTAGGCCGGGACGGTGATCACCGCGTCGGTGATCTTCTCGCCCAGGTAGGCCTCGGCGTCCTGCTTGAGCTTCTGCAGGACGAAGGCGCTGATCTGCTGAGGGGTGAACTTCTTGCCGTCGATCTCGACGGACCAGTCGGTGCCCATCTCGCGCTTGACCGAGCGGATCGTCCGGTCGACGTTGGTCACGGCCTGCCGCTTGGCGACCTCGCCGACGAGCACCTCACCGTTCTTCGCGAAGGCGACCACGGACGGGGTGGTCCGCGAGCCCTGGGCGTTCGCGATGACCGTGGGCTCACCGCCCTCGAGGATCGAGACGACAGAGTTGGTCGTCCCCAGGTCGATACCTACCGCACGTGCCATGAGTTCGTCCTTGTGGTCAAAGTTGAGTCGGTACGACTCAATATTGGGTCGCACCCCAGGCTTTGTCAAGCGACTTGAGCCTAGTGGACTCAACCTCATGGCGCGCGCGTGGATTCCACCTTTTGCCGGTCGTCGAGGGCGTGGGCCGTACAGTCAAGGCCGGGCGCCGTCGACCACCTCGCGACCGTCGAGAGGGGCGGAGAGCCGCACCGTCGTCGTCTTCTGCATCGCGATGGCGATGCAGACCGCGTCGGGGAAGCGTGGGTCCCCGCCCTCGTAGAGGGTGACCGTGACCTGCTTCGCGCCCTCCTCCACCTCGACCCGGTCGAGCACCGTGCAGGGCGCGACGCCTGACCACCAGACGATGGCGAGCGACCTGCCGTCCGTCGACGGGGTCGCGCTGGTCCACGCGATCTTCCGCGGGTCGCGCGTGCCGCCCATGGGCGTCTCCGGCGAGGGCGATCCAGTCGGCGCTTCGGAGCTCGCGGGCGCGCTGGTCGGCTCGTTGGGCCCGGGCGGTGACGTGGACGACGTGGACGACGTGGACGGCTGTTGCCCGCAGGCCGCCGCCATGAACAGGAGCGCTATGGCCCAGAACCTTCGCATATCTCATTAAACGAGGTCGCCGCCAGGACGGTTCGATGCCCTGTTGACGGTGGCCTGGCGGAGGTCTAATTTCAACGCATGATGAATTTGTCCGGACCGGCGATAGCCGTACGGGATCTGCGGGTTTCACGGGGCGGGACGGAGGTCCTGCACGGGCTCACCTTCGAGGTGCCACGAGGACAGGTGACCGGGCTGCTCGGGCCCAGCGGATGCGGCAAGACGACCCTTATCCGGTCGATCGTGGGGGTCCAGATCGTCGAGAGCGGAGAGGTGGCCGTGCTCGGCGAGCCGGCGGGCAGCCCCGCGCTCCGCCGCAAGATCGGCTACTCCACGCAGAGCGCCGCCATATATCGCGATCTGACGGTGCTGGAGAACCTGCGGTACTTCGCCGCCGTCCTCGGCGCGGGCAAGGACGACGCCGAGCGGGTGATCGAGGAGGTCGGCCTGGCCGGTGCCAGGAAGCAGCTCGGCGGCTCGCTCTCCGGCGGCCAGCTCAGCCGGGCCAGCCTCGCCGTCGCGCTTCTCGGCACCCCCGAGCTGCTGGTGCTCGACGAGCCGACCGTCGGCCTGGACCCGGTGCTGCGCCAGGACCTCTGGCGGCTCTTCCAGAGCCTCGCGGAGCGCGGCGTGACCCTCGTCGTGTCCAGCCATGTCATGGACGAGGCCGCCCGCTGCCACCGCCTGATCATGTTGCGGGAGGGCGAGATCCTGGCCGACGGCAGTCCGGAAGGGCTGCGCGAGCACGCCGGGACGACCGATCTGGAAGAGGCGTTCCTGCGCCTCATCGAGGAGAAGGCGGAGCGCGTGCGATGAACGTCGCCATCACCCTGGCCACGGCGGGGCGCATCCTCGCCCAACTGCGTCACGACCGCCGCACGCTCGCGCTACTCGTCGGCGTGCCGAGCGTGCTGATGATCCTGCTCAGGTACGTCATCGACGACCCCTCGGCGTTCAACCGGCTGGGCCCGACGCTGCTCGGCATCTTCCCGTTCGTCGTGATGTTCCTGGTCACCTCGATCACGACCCAGCGCGAGCGGGCGACCGGCACGCTCGAACGGCTGATGGCCGGTCCACTCGGGAAGTTCGACCTGCTGGTCGGATACGCCCTCGCATTCGGCGCCGTGGCCGCGGCCCAGGTCACGGTCGTGCTCGCCATCTCCCTGACCTGGCTCGGCCTGGACCTCGCCGGATCCGTCTGGACATTGATCCTGGTCGCTGTGCTCGACTCGCTGCTGGGCATGGCGCTCGGCCTGTTCTTCAGCGCGTTCGCCCGCACCGAGTTCCAGGCGGTGCAGTTCATGCCGGCGGTCGTGCTGCCGCAGGCCCTGCTGTGCGGGCTCATCGTCCCCCGCGACGCCATGGCCCCCTGGCTGGAGTGGCTGTCCGACGTCATGCCGCTCTCGTACGCGGTGGAGGCGATGCAGGAGACGGCGCGGACCGGTGACTTCACCGGCGTGCTGGTCCGTGACGTCCTGATCGTCGGCGGGTGCACGATCCTTTCGCTCGTCCTCGGCGCCGCCACCCTGCGCCGGCGCACGCCGTAACCGGGGCGTCGGGCCGTAGGCCGCCCGGGCCGCCCGGGGGCGCCCGGCCCGTCGGTAAGCTGCGGGACGGTACCCCTAAGCAGCGAGGAATGGTCATGATCGCGATTCTCGGCACCGGCAAGATGGGCGAGGCGCTGCTCTCCGGGCTGGTCCGGGCCGGGCTGCCGCCGAGCGAGATCATGACGACGGCACGGCGCGAGGATCGGGCGGAGTCGCTGCGGAAGACCTACGGCGTGCGCGTGGTCTCCAATGCCGAGGCGGCCAAGGCGGCCGACACCGTCATCCTCGCGGTCAAGCCGCAGGACATGGCGAGCCTGCTCGCCGAGATCGCTCCCTACGTCCCCGCCGACCGGCTGGTGATCTCCGTCGCGGCGGGGATCACCACGGCCTTCGTGGAGTCCCGGCTCGGGGAGGGGGTGCCGGTCGTCCGTGTCATGTCCAACACGCCGGTCCTGGTCGACGAGGCGATGAGCGTCATCTCGCCCGGCGCGCACGCCGAGGAGCGCCACCTGGAGCGCACGGAGGCCCTGCTCAAGCCGGTCGGCAAGGTCCTGCGCATCCCCGAGTCGCAGCAGGACGCCGCGACCGCGCTGTCGGGCAGCGGCCCGGCCTACTTCTTCTATCTCGTCGAGGCCATGGTGGACGCCGGGATCCTGCTCGGCATGCCGCGTGCCGCCGCCCTCGACATGGTCACCCAGTCCATCGTCGGCGCCGCGATCATGCTGCGCGACTCGGGCGAGCACCCGGTGATCCTGCGCGAGGCGGTCACCTCCCCGGGCGGGACGACCATCGCCGCCATCGCGGAGCTCGAACGTCACAAGGTCCGGGCCGCCTTCCTGGACGCCATCGAGGCAGCCAGGGATCGCAGCCGCCAGCTCGCCTCCGGCTGACCGTTTCGCGAGCCCCTATGAGTCGATGCCGTACGGCTCGTACGGATCCGATCCACGCGCCCGGTGAACGCACGGAAAGTGGCCTATGTCACGAGGGGGCGAATCCGCGCCGAGGGCCGTACGGTAGCGTCACGATCGTGCGGCGAGGAGGCGGCGGCATGATCGAGGCGACAGGCGGGCAGGGATGCGGCTCCGTCCGTGTGGTCTGGGACGAGGCGCTGACGTCGTACGACTTCGGCCCGGGGCATCCGCTCGCGCCGGTCCGGGTGGAGCTGACCATGGCGCTCGCCCGGGACCTCGGCGTGCTCGACCGGGTCGAGATGGCCGGATGCGTGCCGGCGAGCGACGACGAGCTGGCGATGGTCCACCGGCGTGACTACATCGACGCGGTGAAGACCGTGTCGAAGACCGGGCGGCCCGATCTGCGCTGCGGGCTCGGCACGGAGGACAACCCGGCGTTCACCGGGGTGCACGAGGCGTCGGCGCTGATCGCCGGAGCGTCCCTGGAGGTCGCGAGGGCGGTGTGGACGGGGGACGCGCGGCACGCCGTGAACGTGGCGGGCGGTCTGCACCACGCGATGGCCGGTACGGCCAGCGGTTTCTGCGTCTACAACGACCCGGCGATCGCGATCGCGTGGCTGCTCTCCCAAGGGGCGACGAAGGTGGCCTACGTCGACGTGGACGTCCACCACGGCGACGGAGTGCAGGCCGCGTTCTACGACGATCCGCGGGTGCTCACCATCAGCCTCCACGAAAGCCCGCAAACGCTCTTCCCGGGAACCGGATTCCCCAGCGAGACCGGGGCGCTCGGCAGTGCCGTCAACGTGGCGCTGCCGGCCGGGTGCGGCGACAGCGGCTGGCTGCGCGCCTTCCACGCCGTCGTGCCGCCCCTGTTGCGGGAGTTCGGCCCGGAGGTGCTCGTCACCCAGCACGGATGCGACAGCCACGCCCTCGACCCGCTGGCCAACCTCATGCTGAGCCTGGACGGCCAGCGTACGGCCTACGCCGCGCTGCACCGGCTGGCCCACGAGACGGCGGGTGGCCGGTGGATCGTCACCGGCGGCGGGGGATACGAGCTCGTCCAGGTGGTGCCGCGCGCCTGGACCCACCTGATCGCGGAGGCGTCCGGGCATCCCGTCGAGCCGACCACGCCCACCCCGCAGAGCTGGCGGGCCCTGGTCAGGGAGCGGACCGGTGAGCTGCCGCCGCTGACGATGACCGACGGACGCCACCCGCAGTTCTCCGACTTCTCCGATGGTTATGATCCGGCCGATCCGATCGACCGGGCCATCATGGCCACCAGGAAGGCCGTTTTCCCCCTCCACGGATTGGACCCCCTGCCATGACGGGAATCCCGGCGGCGAGAGGAGCGCTGTGGCGCCTGTGAACGCTCCCTCCCGCACAGACCTCCGTGACCACCTGATCAGAACGCGCATCGCCGGTGATGTGGCCACACCGCGTGAGAACAACCTCGACAACTACCGCTCGCTGGCCAACCGCGACCCCCACTACATGTTCGGCCTCTCGTTCTCGGCCGAATGGGACTTCCGCGCCGTGCTGGAGCAGATGGCCAAGTCCGTGGGCGTGGTCGCCGATCCGGAGCATCGGGAGGGCCGGGACACCATCGATCCCGACCTGACCATCGACGCGCTGGAGGCGATGGGCGACCGCGTCGGAGAGGTGCTGGCCAGGGGCGACGCCCGTATCGTGATCGCCACTGGGCATCCGACGGGCCTGCTCACCATCCACCTCGCGGTCGCCAGGCTCGCCCGCTCATGCGGTGCGACCCTGCTCACCCCGGCCGAGCGCTGGAGCTACTCGGGCCACGGATTCGGGCGCGTACGGCGGATCCGCTATCTCGACGACGTCGCGATGCTGGACGACGGGTCGGCGCTGGTGCACACCCACGACGCGGATCCGATGCGCGCCATCCTGGCCGAGGAGCGGCCCGACTTCGTGATCGCCGATCACGGGTGGGCGGGCGCCGCGGGCGAGGCGGGCGTCGAGACCGTCGGCTTCGCGGACAGCAACGATCCCGCGCTCTTCATCGGCGAGGCGGAGGGCAAGATCGCGGTCGCCGTGCCGCTCGACGACAACGTGTTGCCGAGATATTACGGTCCGCTGACGGACTACCTCCTGGCCAGGATCGCCCGGCACCTCTGACCGCGTAACGGACTGTCCGTTTCGCGCATTTCGCGGCCCCCTTTGCCCCGGTCTGCCGGGCGTTTGCCAACTCTTTCGTGTGCCGGGGCGACTCTTATGTGAGAGAAGTTGGTCCGTTCCAAGATTGAGGCGAGGGGCACGACCCGGCTGCTGCCAGGGAGTTTCTCCATTTTGACGGCATAAGGCTGCGGTGACTGATGAAATGGGGGGTTTGCCTAATCGCAGTCCCGACTTACGCTGACGGAAGTACACGTGCGTGAGCGATGGCACCAGTGGGGATAACCCGGAAACACGTGCGGAAGAGGCGTCCGATGGGTGCAGGCGAAAGACCTCTCAGCGAGGTGAAGTTCCTGACGGTGGCGGAAGTCGCCACGGTCATGCGAGTGTCCAAGATGACGGTGTACCGGCTCGTCCACTCAGGTGAGCTGCCGGCCATCCGTGTCGGCCGATCCTTCAGGGTGCCCGAGCAGGCGGTACACGACTATCTCAGGGATGCGTTCATCGAGGCTGGATGACACGCCGAGGCGGTCCGGACCCGCGCTGACCAGGCGCGGGATCGGGCATCGGCCACGCGGTGTCCCCCAGGGGGCGATCGACCGTGGATCGCCGGTAGTCTGTTGTGCCGGTGTGCGCTCGCGCACCGGTCTGGCATTCTCTACCTTCACCTGGGGGTCCCGTGGGCTCTGTGATCAAGAAGCGCCGCAAGCGCATGGCCAAGAAGAAGCACCGCAAGCTGCTCAAGAAGACCCGCATCCAGCGGCGTAACAAGAAGTAGTACGGAGCGCGCACCGGTCCCGAGGGGCCGGGCGACCGAACACCATTCCCCCACCAGTCCCCCAGTGAGGCGACGATGACCCACACCGTGTTGGTCACCGGGGTCTCGCGTCACATCGGAGCACGAGTGGCGAGCGTGCTCGCCGCCGACCCGGGCATCGGCCGGGTCATCGGAGTGGACACGGTTCCGCCATCGCCGACCCGAGACGGCGGCTCACTGTTCGGTCGCACCGAGTTCGTCCGCGTCGATCTGCGCAGTCCGGACATCGCGCAGGTCATCGCGGCGGCGAACGTCGATGTCGTCGTGCACATGAGCCTGGTCAGCGGCCCCGCCAGGAGCCGGTCGGCCATGAAAGAGCACAACGTCATCGGCGCGATGCAGCTGCTCGGCGCGTGCCAGCGGTCCGCGACCGTGCGCAGGGTCGTGGTGCGGTCCACGACCGCCGTGTACGGCTCCGCGCCGAACGATCCCGCTGTGTTCACGGAGGACGGCGAGCCCGCCGAGGTGCCGCACTCGGGGTACGCCAAGGACGCCAGCGACGTCGAGGGCTACGTCCGGGGCTTCGCCAGGCGGCGTCCCGACGTGGTCACCTCGACGCTCCGTTTCGCCAACTTCATGGGTCCCGGGGTGGACTCACCCCTCACCCGGTACTTCACGCAGCCGGTTCTGCCGACGGTGTTCGGTTTTGACCCCCGGTTGCAGTTCGTACACGAGGACGATGGGGTCGAGGTGCTGCGCCGGATGGCCCTGGAGGACCACCCGGGCACGTTCAACGTGGCCGGCGACGGCGTCCTGCTGCTGTCCCAGTGCCTGCGAAGGGCCGGTCGGCTGCCGCTTCCCGTTCCGTCTCCGCTGTTCCGTTTCCTGGGCGAGGTGGCGCGGGCCGGGGGCCGGGTCGACTTCTCGCCGGAGCAGCTGGCGCTGATGTGCCACGGCCGCGTCGTGGACAGCGGGCGGCTGATCCGGGAGCTCGGGTGGAAACCCAAGTTCGGCACGGCCGCCGCGTTCGAGGACTTCCTTCGTTCGCGCGGCATCTCCGGCGGTTTTCTCGCCACCATGGCTGGGGCGTGAGCGACGTGACGCGCATCTCCGAGGAGGGCTCGGCCGGCGTTCCCGGGGATGCCCCGGACCCGTCGGACGACGAGCGGCTCGCCGAGCTGTTCTCCTTCCTGCGCCGCCGTCTCACCGGTGAGTACGAGGTCGACGAGTTCGGGTTCGACCCCGAGCTCAACGACAAGGTCCTGCTCGAACTGATCCGGCCGGTGTACCGGCACTGGTTCCGGGTCGAGACGCTCGGCCTCCAGCACGTCCCCGCGGACTCGGGGGCCCTGGTCGTGGCGAACCACTCCGGGACGCTGCCGGTCGACGCGCTGATGATGCAGGTCGCGCTGCACGACGAGGCGCACCGCGCGGTCCGGCTGCTCGGTGCGGACCTCGTCTACCAGCTGCCGCTGCTCGGCCACCTGTCCCGCAAGACCGGCCACACGCTGGCCTGCCCGGAGGACGCCGACCGCCTGCTGCGCAAGGGCGAGCTCGTCGGCGTCTTCCCCGAGGGCTTCAAGGGCGTCGGCAAGCCCTTCTCGCAGCGCTACCGGCTGCAGCGGTTCGGCCGGGGCGGCTTCGTGGCCTCGGCTATCCGCGCCGGAGTGCCGATCGTCCCCTGCGCCATCGTCGGAGCCGAGGAGATCTATCCCAAGATCGGCGACCTGCCCGCGCTGGCCCGGCTCCTGGGCCTGCCGTACCTGCCGATCACGCCGTTCTTCCCGTGGCTCGGCCCGCTCGGGCTGGTGCCGTTGCCGTCCAAGTGGCTGATCGAGTTCGGCGAGCCGATCAGGATCGACGACTACGACCCCATCGACGCCGACGACCCGATGCTGGTGTTCAACCTCACCGATCAGGTACGCGAGACGATCCAGAGCCAGCTGGACGCGCTGCGGGAGCGCCGTGGCCCCGCGTTCCCGCCGATCTTCTGACCCCTCCGGTTGACCTGGGCCTGAGGCCGTCAGGTGTCCACTTCGTGAAGTTTTACCCGGGCTTATTAGTCCTGGGGTCTAACGATGGAAGCTACCCATCGGTATGGTGTACTCCACCAAGAGGAGTACATCATGCATCAAAGCGGGATAAAACGGAAAGTTCTGCTCGCCGGCATGGCCCTGGGGTACGCCGCGGGAGTGGTCCGGCGGCGTGCGGAAACCGTTCCGGCGGTGGCGGACGGCTCCCGGCTCGGCTGCCTGGTGGGCAAGCCGATGACCGTGATCACCGACGATGGTGTGCACCTCGCTGTGGACGTCGACGAGCATCCGGATCCCGAGTTCGCGGTGGTCTTCGCGCACGGCTGGGTGATGAACCGCCACTGCTGGCACATCCAGCGCGAGGCGCTGGTCGGCCGGGCCACGCTCATCTTCTACGACCAGCGCGGGCACGGCGCCTCCTCGGCCGGCCCGATCGACGACTGCACGATCGACCGGCTCGGCGACGACCTGGCCGCGGTCATCGAGCAGGTGGTGCCGGAAGGGGTGCCGGTCCTGCTGGTCGGCCACTCGATGGGCGGCATGAGCATCATGGCGTTCGCCGCCCGGCATCCGGAGCTGCTCGCCTCCCGCGTACGCGGAGTCGCGCTGCTGAGCACGTCGTCGGGCGGGTTGTCCCGGCACACGTTCGGCCTTCCCTGGCCGGTGGGGCGGCTCGCCGGGCTGATCACGCCGATCGTGTTCGAGGGCCTGCTGACCAGGGCGGCGTGGATCGACCGCAGCGTGACGCTGAAGACGCGCACCCACCTCCCGGTGGCGCGCTACATCGCCTTCGGCGGCGGCGCGCGGCCCGATCACGTGCGGTTCGTGAGCGACATAGCGGCGGCCACCCCGACCGAGGTGATGGTCGGCTTCTTCCGCGGCCTCTGCGGGCACGACAAGCTGGCCGCGCTTGAGGCACTGCGCTCGGTGGAGACGCTCATCATGGTGGGGGAGGACGACCGGGTGACCCCTCCCGCGCACAGCCGCAGGATCGCCGAGTCGCTGCCCCGCGCCCGGCTCACGATCGTCCCCGACGCCGGGCACATGATCGGCTTCGAGCGCCCGAACCTCGTCAACCAGGCCCTGAACGACTTCCTCGACCGGGCCGGCCGCCTCGCGCGCCGATGACCCGGGCTCCTCAGGATGACCCACGCTCCTGGGGACTACCCCACGCCCCTCAGGGTGACTCAGGCCCCTCAGGGTGACTAGGCCCTTACGATGACTCAGGCCCCTCGGGATGATCCACGCTGCTCGGGATGAACCCGCGTCCGGCGGGTGGGATCCGTGCGCGCGTGGACTGGCGGATCAGGACGAGCGGTAGTGCTTGCGGAGCGCGATGCCTGCGGCGATGCCGCCGGCCACGGCGCCCGCGGTCGCGGCGATGGGCAGGCCGATCAGTGTGGCCTTGCGCCCCGTGCGGAAGTCGCGGATCCGCCAGCCGTTCTCCTTGGCGTGCTCGCGCAGCTCGCTGTCCGGATTGACGGCGTACGGCAGGCCGACCAGCGACAGCATGGGCAGGTCGTTGGCCGAGTCGCTGTAGGCCGCGCAGTGGGACAGGTCGAGGCCCTCCCGGCGGGCCAGCGCCCGGATGGCCTCCGCCTTGGCCGGGCCGTGGAGGAGGTCGCCGACGAGGCGGCCGGTGTAGACGCCGTCCGCGGTCTCCGCGACCGTGCCGAGCGCGCCGGTGAGGCCGAGGCGCTGGGCGATCACCCGGGCCAGCTCGACCGGGGTCGCGGTGACCAGCCAGACCCGCTGCCCGGCGTCCAGGTGGGCCTGGGCCAGCGCGCGCGTCCCGGCCCAGATCCGGTCGGACATGACCTCGTCGTAGATCTCCTCGCCGAGGCGCACCACGTCATCGACCTTGAGGCCGGCGACGAAGGCCAGCGCCGTCTCCTTGGCCTTGGCGATGTGGTCGGGGTTCTCGTTGCCGCGTACCCGGAACCAGGCCTGCCCGAGGGCGAACTTCACCAGGTCGTTGGTGGTGAACAGGCCGCGCGCGGCCAGGCCGCGCGCGAAGTGGTAGATCGAGGCGCCGCGCATCATGGTGTTGTCCACGTCGAAGAACGCCGCGGCCGTCGCGTCCGGCTCGGCGCTCGGGGTCGGGACCACCGCCGCGGCCGCCACCTCACCCGCGGTCTCCGTCGCTTCCCGCCGTCGCATAAGCCGCCTCATAGCGCATCAGCTTAACCGCCCGGTTGGCGGATGACGGTGTACGCGGCGTTAGCACCGAGTGACCGTATTCCCCGACATTCCCCGGCCTTCCACGGCGTTGCCGGCCTTCCACGGCGTTCCCGGCCTTCCATGCCATTCCTGTCACTCCGTGCCATTCCCCGGCCTTCCGCGGCAAGCGGGTCACTGCGTGGTTCCCGTGAAGGTGTCGATGTAGGAGAGGTAGTTGGCCGCCTTGTCGCGGTTCTCCCGATCGAGCTTCGGGAGCAGCGGCTCCACCGCCGTGCGCTGCTCGCGGGCGAACCGCCGTATCTCGCCGCTGGGCTTGCCGCGCGGCTTGACCCGGGCGAGCGCCGCCCGGGTCGTCCGCGCCATGTCGTCGAGGGCCTGCTTGATGAGCCTGTCCCGGTCCGGTCCGGGCGCGCCGGCCAGCGTCGCCGCCTCCGCCGCCCTCTGCCGCGCGGCCGTCATCTCCCGCTTCGCCAGCTCGGTGTCGTTCGTGGCCAACCGCAGCACGGTCGCCTCCGCCGCCCGCTTCAGCGGATAGAGGATGTCGCCGGGCACCGAGTCGTACGCCCGGGAGCCGGTCGCGAACATCACACCCAGCAGCATCGCGAACACCGCCAGCGGGCGGAGCCGTACGAGGAGAGAGGGGCGGCGAACCTCCTGGCGCTCCGCGGGAGGCTCGGCGGGAGGCTCGGCGGGAGGCTCGGTGGCCGGAGTCCGCTCGGCGGCGTGCGCCTGCAGCAGATCCGCGCGCAGCCTGGCCCGGAAGTCCGGGCGGGGGTCGCCGCCGATCCGGGAACCGACCTCGGAGATCCTCGTGGAGACACGATCGGTGGCACGCCTCGCCCACCGGGCCCGCCGCCGGTGCCCCGGACGCCACCAGCCCATGAACGCTCCCGAGATCCCCCGTTGCCGATCCACGCCTGTGCCATGTCCAACGAGGTGACCCGGTCCGGGTTACGGCACGTGAGCTAACCGAGATCTTTCGGGAGCGCGCGGCCCAGCGCCTTGATGGCGCGGAACTGGAGCGCCTTGATCGCGCCGCTCTGCTTGCCCATGATCATGGCCGTCTCCGCGAGCGACATCCCGTGCAGGAAGCGCAGGACGACGCACTCCTGCTGCTCGGGGTTGAGCCGCTTGATCGCGCGCAGTACGTGCTCGTTCACCATGCTGGCGACGACGGCGTTCTCCGGGATGTGCTCGCCACCGAGAGGGGTGTCGAGGATCTCGGCCGTGCACACCTCCAGCCGGCTGCGTCCCGACTTGAAGTGGTCGGTGACCAGATTCCTGGCGATGGTGACCAGCCAGGCGCCGAAGTCACGCCCCTGCCAGGTGAAGCCGGAGATGCCGCGCAGGGCGCGCAGGAACGTGTCGCTGGTCAGGTCCTCGGCGAGCGCGTGCGAACCCACGCGGAAGAAGACATAGCGGTAGACGAGATCGACGTACCGGTCGTAGAGCACACCGAACGCCTCGCTGTCGCCGGTCTTGGCGCGCAGGACCAGCGTGCGTATCTCGTCGTGCTCGAGTTGTGCCGCCGCGGGGACGGCGGAGGGCGCCTGCCGCACCACTCCAGCGGCGGCTGGAGGGGAGAGCCCGGCGAACGGCCACGATGTCGGCATCCGGTGATCCCAGGGGGAGGGGAAGTCGGCGTGCTCGAACACTCTAGAAATCATCGCGAGATTACACAATCCACCGCGCACGGTAATCACTTCGCGTAACGGGACGCACCATCGGCTACCGGTCCGCGCGCGAAGTCCGGCAGCATATGGTCCACCATGGAAGTCCTTGTCGCTGTCATCGCGTTCGCCGGCGCCGTTCTCGCCGCCATCACCACCGGTGTCGTCGTCGGTCGCATCCGCGAGGAGCCGTCGGGATGGCTGGTCGCGTGGAGCATCACCACAGGTGCGCTGTGCCTCTCCCTGGGACTGATCGCCACAGGTCAGCTGATCGGGTTCGGGGCCGTGACCTTCCGGTTGTTCCAGATCACCGGATCCCTGATCGCCCCGCTCTGGCTGGCCGTCGGCGTGTCGCAACTGATCGCCAGAAAGGCGTTCCCCCGCTTCGCGGGCTGGCTCATCGGCGGCGCGCTGACGGGCGTCGGCGCGGTGATCATGCTGATGGATCCGATCAGCAAGACGTTCACCAAGGAGTTCCCAGCGGCCGACGAATTCTGGGACATCTGGCCCGAGTGGCTCCTGCGCGCCGTCCACGTGGTCGTCATCGCGATGCTGGTGATCTGGCTCGTGATCGCGGTGCTGCGTGGGCGCAAGGGCGACGACTACGACCTCGACAACATGAACGCGACGGTCGCGCTCGCCCCTGGCGGCATCGCCGTCTCCGTCGCGCTGGAGTTCACGCTCCCCGGGATCGTCGTCGTCGCCGCCATGGCCGCCACCGCCGGAGCCGTGTGGTACGCCCTCGCCCGGCCGCTCGCGCCGTACGAGGACGACGAGGACGAGGACGAGGAGAACGACCGCGAGCCGGAGGACGAGTGGTCGCGCCGTGGCAGGCGCGGCGCCGAGGCCCGGTCCGAGGCCCGGTCCGAGCCGCCGGCGCAGGCCACTCCCCGGCGCTCCGGCCTCGGAGACCTCGTCGCGGAGTACCGCGCGGGCGAGCAGGGCGACGTCGACTACGCCGGCCGCATGCAGCCGTCGGACGCCTTCGGCAGCCAGCCGCCCGGCCCCCCGGCCGGCCAGGACGCGTACGGCGGTCCGCGGGGACGCGAGTACACCATGCCTCCGGCGGCGGACGCCGACTACGCGATGCCCGGTGGGGGCCCGGAGTACAACATGCCGCAGGGCGCCCGGCCCGAGTACGCCATGCCGGCCACGGGCACGATGTTCCCCGGGGCGGAGGCGGCCGCGAACCTCGGTGTCGGTTTCGGCGGCTCGGGCGCCGCGTCCTCCAGGGCGCAGGGCGGATCGGTGCGGCCGTCGCCGAGCATCTACGGGTTGCTCACCGTGTTCACGCTGATCGACGGTGCGGGTGAGGCGTTCGACAAGCTCGCCGAGGAGACGGTCGAGGCGGTGCAGCGCAACGAGCCCGACACCCTGATCTTCGTCTGCCACGGCGTGAAGTCCGCGCCGCTGCAGCGCATCGTGTACGAGCTCTACCGCGATGAGGTGGCGTACACCGAGCACCAGCGCCAGCCGCACATGGAGCGGTTCGCCACGGAACGCACGGCGCTCGTGCTGGCGGCCAACGTCATCGAGCTGACCGTGAACGCCGCGAAGGTCGTCCCCCTCCCCACCGCCTTCAGATAGCCCCAGCCACGATCACGCCGTGAGGGGCGCGGCGGGGAACCAACCGAGGAGCGACTCCGAGTGACGAGGGCGGGAGTCGCCTCAAGGGGCGCCCCGAACGGCCGTGCCGGAGGCGCGGCGAATCAAGCACTGAGGGGCGCGGCGGGGAACCAACCGAGGAGCGAGTGGGGAGCGGAGCGACTCCGAGTGACGAGGGCGAGAGTCGCCTCAAGGGCGCCCCGAACGGCCGTGCCGGAGGCGCGGCAATCAAGCACTGAGGGCGGCGCGGAGGCGGGCTTCGTCCACGCGCCAGAAGTCGTGCTGGACTCCGTCGATCAGGGTGACCGGGATCATCTCCCAATATTTGGCGTGATCCTCCTCGGAGGCGGTGATGTCACGCTCCTCCCACGGCACGTCGAGGTCCGCGGCGACGCGCTCGATGACGGCGCGTGCGTCGTCGCACAGGTGACAGCCGGGCTTTCCGAAGAGGGTGATCCGGTGCTCGCTAGGTGCCATGGCGTCAGCCTATTGGGCGATCCGGGCGGTCCTTCGGCGAGCGGCGCCCGTCCACCAGGGGTACCTAGTGCCCCGCCCGTCAATCTTTGCCCCGTCGCGTCGCCCAGGGCGGCACCTCGCCGCGTTGTCGCCCCACCCACGAAAACTCCTCGCAAGCTCGGACTTTCCGCGGGGCCCGGGAATGTCGGCCGTAGGCTCCGCTACGACCTCCTCCTCCGCCTTGCGATGCACCACCCTGGACACCGCTCCTTCCGGGCAAACCTTGCCGGTTGGGGCACTAGCGGGCTGTCCGAAGCGGTCGCATGGCCAGGGGCTGAGTTTGAGGCCGGTGCCGCGCTTTGGGACAGTGAACGAGCACTGACTTTGTGCATCGCTTCACAAAGGCACTAACCTGTAGGAACGCGAAAATCGGTTACATCCACTCGTATGGTCGGGGACGCTCTCCGGCTGTCCGTCCCCCTGGAGCACTGGCAAGTGATCCGCCGTATCCCTCAAGCGCGTGAGCGTGGCATTCCCGATGCGACGGTCGCGAGACTGCCGCTCTATCTGCGTGCGTTGAACGGGCTGGCCGAGCGTGGCACCGCCACGGTGAGTTCGGAGGACCTCGCGGTCGCGGCCGGAGTGAACTCGGCCAAGCTCCGCAAGGACCTCTCGCACCTCGGGTCGTACGGCACTCGGGGGGTGGGGTACGACGTCCAGTACCTGATCTACCAGATCTCGCGTGAGCTAGGTCTCACCCAGGATTGGGCCGTCGCCATCGTGGGGGTGGGTAACCTCGGGCGAGCACTCGCGAACTACGGAGGGTTCGTGTCCCGCGGCTTCCGGGTCGCGGGCCTTTTCGATGCCGATCCGGCAGTGGTGGGCGAGCGGATCGCCGGGCTCGTGGTGGAACATGCCGACGTGCTCGAGTCAGTGATCAAGAAGCGTGGGGTGTCGATAGTGGTGATCGCGACGCCGGCGACGGCGGCGCAGGAGGTCTGTGACCGCGTCATCGCCGCGGGCGTCACCAGTATTTTGAACTTCGCCCCCGTGGTGCTGACGGTGCCGGACGGCGTTGATGTCCGTAAAGTCGATTTGTCCATTGAACTGCAGATTCTTGCGTTCCACGAGCAGCGTAAGGCGAGTGGAGGGCCCATGATGGGCGATGAGTGGCCCGATGGGGTGGTCGTAGTGAGCGAGCGCGGTGCGCCGCTGGGCGAGGCGAGCCAATGAGCATCCTTGTCGTCGGCCTGAGCCACCGGACGGCTCCGGTGGCCCTCCTCGAACGCGTCTCGGTGAGCGGTGACGCCCTCTCCAAGCTGCTCCTCGACGTCCGCGGCGAATCCGCCGTCTCCGAGGCGATGGTCGTCTCCACCTGCAACCGGGTCGAGGTCTACGCGGACGTGGACCGGTTCCACGGTGCGGTGACGGCCGTGACCGACCTGCTCGCGACCCACTGCGGCATCCCCCAGGAGCAGCTCACCCCGCACCTCTACGTGCAGTACGAGGACCGCGCCGTCCACCACCTGTTCTCGGTGGCCTGCGGCCTCGACTCGATGGTCGTCGGCGAGGGCCAGATCCTCGGCCAGATCCGCGTGGCGCTCAAATTCGCCCAGGACCAGGACACCGTCGGGACCGTTCTCAACGAGCTCTTCCAGCAGGCCCTGCGGGTCGGCAAGCGGGCGCACGCCGACACCGCCATCGACCGGGCGGGCGCCTCCCTCGTCGGCGTCGGCCTGACCCTGGCCGAGCGGGAGCTCGGCCCGATCTCCGGGATGCGGGCGCTGGTCGTCGGCGCCGGCTCGATGAGCGCGCTGTCCGCGGCCACGCTGGTCCGCTCCGGCGTGACCGACATCGTCATCGCCAACCGCACCTACGACCGCGCCGTACGGCTGGCCGAGTCGGTCGGCGGGCGGGCGGTGCGCCTGGACGAGATCCCCGCCGAGATCGCCGAGGCGGACATCGTCATCTCCTGCACCGGCGCGGGATCGTGCCTGATCACCCCGGAGACGATCGCCGGCGCGGTGGGCCGCGGCCGGGACCTCTTCCTGCTCGACCTCGCCCTGCCCCACGACGTCGACCCCGGCGTACGGGCGCTGCCCGGCGTGACGCTGGTCGACCTGGAGTCCATGCAGCGGGCCGGCGTCGCCGACGACATCGGCGACGGCGGCCGGGCCGAGGCCATCGCGGCGGTCCAGGCGATCGTCACCGAGGAGGTGGCCGCCTACCTCGACGCCGAGCGCGCCGCCCGGGTGACGCCGACGGTGGTCGCGCTGCGCAGCAAGGCCGCCGAGGTGGTCGAATCGGAGATGCTTCGTCTCATCTCACGCGTCCCCGAATTGGAGGGACGTCTGCGCGACGAGGTCGCGCAGACTGTCAGAAGGGTCGTGGACAAGCTGCTCCACGAACCGACCGTACGTGTCAAGCGGCTGGCGTCCTCGCCTGGCGGTGACCAGTACGCGGACGCGCTCCGCGAGCTGTTCGACCTGGATCCCCAGAAGCCCGAGGCCGTGTCGCGGATGGAGGTCGAGCCATGATCGCTCCCCTGAGGATGGGCACTCGCAAGAGCGAGATGGCCACGACCCAGTCGGGGCTGGTGGCCAAGCGGCTCACCGAGCTGACCGGGCGCGAGGTGGAACTCGTCGGCATCACCACTTATGGCGATGTCTCCCGGGCGAACCTCACCCAGCTCGGCGGCACCGGCGTGTTCGTCAGCGAGCTGCGCAACAAGCTGATCGAGGGCGAGATCGACTTCGCCGTCCACTCGCTCAAGGATCTTCCGACGGCCGACGACCCCCGGATCACGCTCGTCGCCACGCCGCCGCGGGACGACCCGCGCGACGCGCTGGTGAGCACGGCCAAGCTGGCCGACCTGGCTCCCGGGGCCAGGGTGGGCACCGGCTCGCCGCGCCGCGTCGCGCAGCTCCGCGCCCTGCGGCCGGACCTTCACTACGTCCCGATCAGGGGGAACGCGCCCACTCGGATCGGCAAGATCGCCGCGGGTGAGCTGGACGCCGTCGTGCTGGCCACCGCCGGCCTCTGCCGGCTCGGGCGTGACGGCGAGATCTCGCAGATCTTCGAGGTCGACGAGGTGCTGCCCGCACCCGGCCAGGGCGCGCTCGCCGTCGAGTGCCCGGCCGACCGCGCCGACCTGATCGAGTTGCTGGGCGTCCTCGACGACCCGCGAACCCGCACGGCGGTGACCGCTGAGCGCGCCGTGCTTTCCGCCCTCGAAGCCGGTTGCGCGGCACCGCTAGGTGCTTTCGCATCCGATGACGGGCACATTCTCAACCTGACCGCTGCCGTCGTCGCCATCGACGGCGTGAGGTCAGTGCGCAAGTCCACCTCCGGACCTCGTCTGGCGGCCATGGAGCTCGGCCGTGATCTCGCGGCCTCCATGATCGCGGAGGGGGCCGGCACGTTGATGGGGGAGCAGGCCCATTGAGCCCCACGAATACCACTCCAGAGCCCCGATCGGGTTTCGTCGCCTTCATCGGCGCCGGCCCCGGTGACGAGAACCTGCTCACATTGCGTGGCGCCGACCTGCTGGGCAGGGCCGACGTCGTCGTGCTCGACCAGCAGGCGTACGCCCCGCTGCTCCGGCACTGCCGCAAGGACGTCGAGGTGGTGGACATCACCGCCGAGGCTGCCGAGAACTCGATCTCGCTGAGGACGCTGCAGGATGCCAAGGCGGGACGGACGGTCGTCCGGGTGTGCCCCGGCGATCCGTCGTTCTTCTCCTCGGTCACCGAGGAGGTCGCGGCCTGCGTCAAGGCCGACGTCGACTTCGAGATCGTTCCCGGAGTCCCGCCGGCGACGGCCGTGCTCACCTACGCGGGCATTCCGCCGGCGGTGGCCGTCCCCGAGTTCCGCATCGTCGACGCCGCCCAGGTGGACGACTGGTCGCGGCACGCCGGGTGCGAGGGGACGCTGGTCATCTACAACGGCGTCGCCGAGGCCGTCCCGATCGCCAAGGCGCTGATCGCCGCGGGCAAGCCCGACTCGACGCCGGTCGCGGTGACGAGCGAGGGCACCACCACCGAGCAGTTCACCGTCGTGTCGTCGCTCGGCCGCATCGGCCCCGACCTCAAGCACGCGGGCATGACCGAGCCGGCGCTCATCGTGGTGGGCGACGCCGTCGGCATGCGCGACCGCCTGTCGTGGTTCGAGACGAAGTCCCTGTTCGGCTGGCGGGTCCTGGTGCCGCGCACCAAGGAGCAGGCCGAGGGGCTGTCCGAGCAACTCCGCTCGTACGGCGCGGTGCCGGAGGAGGTGCCGACGATCTCCGTCGAGCCGCCCCGGACGCCGCAGCAGATGGACCGCGCCATCAAGGGCCTGGTCACCGGCCGCTACGAATGGGTCGCCTTCACCAGCGCCAACGCCGTCAAGGCGGTGCGGGAGAAGTTCGAGGAGTACGGCCTGGACGCGCGGGCGTTCGCCGGCCTCAAGGTGGCGGCCGTCGGCGGCGCGACGTCCCGCGCCCTCGTCGAGTTCGGCGTGAAGCCCGACCTGGTCCCGACCGGCGAACAGTCGTCAGAGGGGCTGCTCGCGGAGTGGCCGCCGTACGACTCGATGCTGGACCCGATCAACCGCGTCCTGCTGCCGCGCGCGGACATCGCGACCGAGACGCTGGTCGCGGGGCTCACGGAGCTGGGCTGGGAGTGCGACGACGTGACGGCGTACCGCACGGTGCGCGCGGCGCCGCCGCCGGCCCCGATCCGCGAGGCGATCAAGGGCGGCGGCTTCGACGCGGTGCTCTTCACCTCGTCGTCCACCGTGCGGAACCTCGTCGGCATCGCCGGCAAGCCGCACAACGTGACGGTGATCGCCGTGATCGGTCCGCAGACGGCCAAGACCGCCGAGGAGTTCGGCCTCCGGGTCGACGTGATGTCCGACAGGCCCTCCGCCTCCGCGCTCGCGGCGGCCCTGGCGGAGTACGGTGCGAAGCAGCGGCACGCGGCCATCTCGGCCGGTGAGATGCCGCGCAGGCCTTCCCAGATGCGCAGGGGGGCACGCCGGCGCTTCAAGTGACCGGTCGCGTCCGGTGACGGTCCGGGGGTCTTGTCCAGTCCGAGTGGAGAACACGATCGTGAACGCTGAATATCCGGTGGCGCGGCCACGGCGGCTGCGCTGTACCCCCGCGATGCGCCGCATGGTGGCCGGGACGCGTCTGGACCCGGCCGAGCTGATCCTGCCCATGTTCGTCAAGGAGGGCATCGCGGATCCGCAGCCCGTGGTGTCCATGCCGGGGGTCGTGCAGCACACGCGTGACTCGCTGCGCAAGGCGGCCCACGAGGCGGCGGAGGCGGGGGTCGGCGGTCTCATGCTGTTCGGCGTCCCGCTGCACAAGGACGCGCGCGGCTCGGCGGCCGACGACCCCGAGGGCGTCGTCCAGCTCGCGCTCGCCGATCTCGCCTCCGAGATCGGCGACGCGCTGGTCCTGATGACCGACACCTGCCTGGACGAGTACACCGACCACGGTCATTGCGGCCTGCTGACCGACTCCGGCGAGGTGGACAACGACGCCACGCTGGAGCGGTACGCCTCCGCGGCGGTCGCGCAGGCGCGGGCCGGGTCACGGATGATCGCGCCGAGCGGCATGATGGACGGCCAGGTCGGGGCGATCAGGCGGGCCCTCGACGCCGAGGGCTTCACCGAGATCCCGATCCTCGCCTACTCCGCGAAGTACGCCTCGGCGTTCTACGGGCCGTTCCGCGACGCCGCCGAGTGCGCGCCCCAGTTCGGGGATCGCAGCGCGTACCAGCAGGATCCGGCGGGTCCCGCCGGCGAGGCGCTGCGGGAGGTGCGGCTCGACCTCGCCGAGGGCGCGGACGCGGTCATGGTCAAGCCCGCGCTCGCGTACCTGGACATCATCCGCCAGGTGCGCGACACGGTCGAGGTGCCCGTGGCGGCCTACCAGGTGAGCGGCGAGTACGCGATGATCGAGGCGGCGGCGGCGAACGGCTGGATCGACCGGGAGCGGACCATCATGGAGTCGCTGGTCGCGATCCGCAGGGCCGGCGCCGACATGATCCTGACCTACTGGGCCACCGAGGTCGCGCGCCTGCTCCGGGCGTAGCGCGCGTGCCACGGGGGTGGCGCTGCGCGCGCTGATCCGTCAAGGGCATTATCAGGTACAGCAAAGAGCATCCGTGGGGGAGGAGCACGATGGTGGGGGCACCGCTGGTCCGCCGGACGAAACGACGTGCGCATCGAAGGCCACGGAAGATCACATCTGTACTTGAGTATGCCCAGCTCGGCTGGGCGAGCTGTCTTGGCGCCCACCCGCTCCGCGAGGGTGGGCGCGCCTGTTCCTGCGACCGGGTCGGCTGTCCTGACCCGGGCGCGCACCCGCTGTCCCCGGCATGGCAGATGGAGGCGACGGTGGACTCCGCACTCCTCACGCGGTGGTGGGAGCTCAACCCCGACGCGAATGTGATCCTGCCCACGGGCCGGGTGTTCGACGTGTTCGACGTACCGTCCGTCGCCGGGATGGCGGCCCTGGCCGCCATGGACGCCACCGGACAGGCCACGGGCCCGGTCGCCGAGAACGGCGACCGGGTCCTTTTCTATGTGGCCACCAGGGGCGCCCCCGAGGACGAGGACGAGTGGTGGTCCTGCCATCTCGACTGCGACCCGGCGACCGTCGAGGCGTCCCCAGGACTGCGCTGGCACTGCCGTGACAGTTATGTGCTCGCCCCGCCCTCGACGCTGGTGACCGGCGCGGACGTGAGCTGGCTGCGTCCCCCGGACGGGTGCCCCCTCCCCGACCCCCTCCGCGTCCTGGACCTGCTCGTCGACGCCTGCGAGTGAGGACCCGCCCCACGTCGCCCGTAGGCTGGGAGGCGTGAGCCGTACGGAGAAGTCAGCGGAACTGTTCGAGCGGGCACGGCGGATCGTGCCCGGTGGCGTCAACTCCCCGGTGCGCGCGTTCGGCGCGGTCGGGGGAGTGCCCAGGTTCATGGCCTCGGGCCAGGGGCCGTACATCACGGACGTGGACGGCAACCGCTACGTCGATCTGGTGTGCTCCTGGGGGCCGATGATCCTCGGCCACCGTCATCCGGCCGTGATCGAGGCCATCGAGGGCGCGCTGGCCCACGGCCTGTCGTACGGCACGGCCACCGAGGGTGAGGTCCTGCTGGCCGAGGAGATCGTCGCCCGGGTCGCCCCCGTGGAGAAGGTCCGGCTGGTCAGCTCGGGCACCGAGGCCACCATGTCGGCGGTACGGCTCGCGCGCGGCTTCACCGGCCGGGCGAAGGTGGTCAAGTTCGCCGGGTGCTACCACGGGCACGTGGATGCCCTGCTGGCTTCGGCCGGGTCGGGGCTGGTGACGTTCGGCCTTCCGGACACCCCCGGCGTGACCGGCGCGTCCGCCGCCGACACGATCGTCCTGCCGTACAACTCGATCGAGGCGGTCGAGGAGGCGTTCCGCACGTTCGAGATCGCGTGCGTCATCACCGAGGCGTGCCCGGCCAACATGGGCGTGGTGCCGCCCCTGCCCGGCTTCAACCAGCGTCTCCGCGAGCTGTGCACGCGGCATGGCGCGCTGCTGATCATCGACGAGGTGCTCACCGGCTTCCGGGTCTCCGCTTCCGGCTGGTACGGTCTCGACCCCGTCGAGGCGGATCTCATGACGTTCGGCAAGGTCATGGGCGGCGGGATGCCGGCCGCGGCCTTCGGCGGGCGGGCCGAGGTGATGGCGCTGCTCGCGCCGGAGGGGCCCGTCTACCAGGCCGGAACGCTCTCCGGCAATCCGCTGGCCTCCGCCGCCGGTCTGGCCACGCTGCGGGCCTGTGACGCGGGTGTGTACGAGCGGGTGGACGCCGCCGCCCTGGTCGTGGGCGGGGCGGCGTCCGAGGCGCTGGCGGCCGAGGGCGTCCCGCACCGGCTGCAGCGCGCGGGCAACCTGTTCTCGATCTTCTTCACTGACAGGCCGGTGACCGACTTCGACCAGGCGAAGGCGCAGGGCGCGGAAGCCTACCGGGCGTTCTTCCACGGGATGCTCGACCAGGGGGTCTACCTCCCGCCCTCGGCGTTCGAGGCGTGGTTCCTGTCCGCGGCCCACGACGAGGAGGCGCTCACACGCGTCCTCGAAGCGCTCCCGCTCGCCGCCAAGGCCGCCGCCGCGACCCTGTGACGGCCCCTCGGCGGATGCCCTGACAGTTCAGCGATATCAAGCTTCGCGAGGCATGACGGTTTAGGTTGGCTTATTAGACTGGCTTACATGCTGGATCTGAACCGGTTGAAGGCGCTGCACGCGGTGGCCGTCTACGGTTCCGTCGCGGCCGCCGCGGAGGCGCTGATGGTGACCCCGTCGGCGATCTCGCAGCAGCTCGCGAAGCTCGAACGCGAGACCGGCGCGGTCCTCGTCGAGCGCAACGGGCGCGGCGTGAAGCTCACCGACGCGGCCGGGCTCCTCGCCCACCACGCGGAGAAGATCCTGGCCCTGGTGGAGACGGCCGAGGCCGACTTCGAGGCGTTGCGCGGCGCCGTGGTCGGGCGGCTCGTCCTGGCCGCGTTCCCGACCGCGGCCAGG
Organism: Microtetraspora sp. NBRC 16547; assembly: GCF_030268965.1. GTDB lineage: Bacteria > Actinomycetota > Actinomycetes > Streptosporangiales > Streptosporangiaceae > Microtetraspora. Next base: position 258,894 of record NZ_BSSE01000006.1, read on the forward strand.
GGGATCATGCCGCAGGCGCTGACGCTCATCAAGCAGCACCATCCCGACCTCGACCTGGTCCTCTACGAGCGCGAGCCGGAGCGGCAGATTCGCGAGGTCTCCCGCGGTGAGATCGACCTGGCCGTCGTCCAGGACTGGCTCAACCGGCCGATGGCCATCCCGGACGGGCTCTCGCGCGCGGCGCTGCTCGACGATGTCGCCGACGTGGTCGTGCCCGCCGGCCATCCCCTGGCGGACAAGCCGGAGATCTCGCTGGCCGACCTCCCGGGAGAGGGCTGGATCAGTGGCTCCGCCGGCACGGTCTGCCACGACTTCCTGCTGTTCCTGCTCCGGTCCGCCGAGAAGGAGCCCAGGATCGTCGCCATGGCCGACGAATACCCCACGCAGCTCGCCCTCGTCGCGGCGGGCCACGGATACGCCGTGATCCCCCGCCTCGGACGCGGCCGGCTGCCGGAGGGCGTTCGCGCGGTCCCCGTGGCGCCGCGGCTGCAGCGGCGCATCTACGCGTTGTGGCGCACCGACGCGGCCCGCCGTCCCGCGATCAGAGCCGCCGTGGACGCCCTGCGGACGGCGTGCGCCGCCTGACCGGCGGGTAGGCTCACCTGCCATGACCGAGAACACCGTCGTCCATCTGCTGCGCCACGGCGAGGTTCACAATCCGGACGGCGTCCTGTACGGCCGGCTGCCCGGCTACCACCTGTCGGAGAACGGGCGGCTGATGGCCGAGACCGTCGCCAAGGCGGTCGCCGGGCGTGACATCGTCACCGTGTGGAGCTCCCCGATGGAGCGGGCCCAGGAGACCGCGGCGCCCGTGGCCGAGGCCCTCGGCGTGGAGGTCACCCTCGACGAGCGGCTGATCGAGGCGTCCAACGTCTTCGAGGGGCTGCGGGTGGCCGGCGGCAATGGCGTGTTCCGTGATGTGCGGGCGTACCGCCACTTCGTGAACCCGTTCCGCCCGTCCTGGGGCGAGCCGTACAGCGAGGTGGTCCTGCGGATGAAGGCGGCCATCGACGACGCGCGCGAGGAGGCGCGGGGACACGAGGCGCTGCTCGTCAGCCACCAGCTGCCCATCTGGATCATCCGCCTCGCGGCCGAGCGACGGCGGCTGTGGCACGACCCGCGCCGGCGCCAGTGCTCCCTCGCCAGCCTCACCAGCTTCACCTTCGAGGGCGACCGCCTGACCAGCATCGGTTACAGCGAGCCCGCGGGGGCGCTGCTCCGCGACAACCCCGTTCCCGGAGCTTGACCCGTTGGCGGGAGCACCGCACTCGCTGGGTAGAGTGACAGCTCTACCGGTTGTAGTTATAGGAGATACTCCCGCGTGTCCGCCAAGAGTCTGTCTCTGATCGCTGCGAGCACCGCTCTGGCCGTGACAGCCCTCGCGGGTTGCGCGGGGGGCCAGCAGTCGCAGCCGCAGTCCGGTGACACCCGTTTCGTCGCGGGTGACGGCAAGGTCCAGGTCTTCGACGCCGCCAGCCGCACCAAGGCGCCGCCGGTCGAGGGCACGACCCTCGACGGCGCGACGGAGAAGCTGGGCTCCGGCAAGGTCTACGTCCTGAACTTCTGGGCGTCCTGGTGCGCGCCGTGCCGCGCCGAGGGGCCCGTGCTCAAGGACATCGCGGCCAAGACCAAGGACAAGGGCGTCCAGTTCCTCGGCGTCAACTTCAAGGACCAGAAGGCGGCCGCCCAGGCGTACGACCGCTCGCTGCAGCCCGGATATCCCAGCATCTTCGACCAGGCGGGCCGGCTGCTGCTCTCCTTCCAGGGCACGGTCCCGCCCGCCGCCATCCCGTCCACGCTGATCATCGACGGGCAGGGCCGGATCGCCGCCCGGGCCCTCGGCGCGGTGAAGTACAACGACCTGCTCGCCGCGATCGACAAGGTCACCGATGAGCGCGGCTGATCTGGCCACCACCGTCGCGTCCGGCTCGCTGCTGGTCGCGGTGCCGATCGCGGTCGCGGCCGGCGTGGTGTCCTTCCTGTCGCCGTGCGTGCTGCCGCTGGTGCCGGGCTACCTGTCGTACGTCACGGGCATGAGCGGCGACCCCAGGCGCGGCCGGATGGTGCTGGGCAGCGCTCTGTTCGTCCTTGGGTTCGCTTCGGTGTTCGTGCTCGGGGGAGCGCTCTTCGGCGGCCTCGGCGGCGTCCTGTTCAGCAACATCGACGTGATCACGCGGGTGCTCGGCGTGGTCACGATCGTCCTCGGGCTGGCCTTCATCGGGCTGGTTCCCGGACTCCAGCGCGACGTCCGCATCCACAAGGTGCCCGCCGCCGGGCTCGCCGGAGCGCCGCTGCTCGGCGTCGTCTTCGGCCTCGGCTGGACCCCGTGCATCGGCCCCACGCTCGCCGTGGTCCTCGCGCTCTCGGTCGACCAGGGCAGCGCCGCCCGCGGCGCCGCGCTCGCCTTCGCGTACGCGCTGGGGCTGGGGGCGCCCTTCGTGCTCGCCGGGCTGGCCTACGGCAGGGCACTCCACGCGTTCAAGGCGGTCCGCCGCCACTCCCGCCTGATCACCCGGATCGGGGGCGCGATGCTCGTCGGCGTCGGGATCCTCCTGGTGACCGGGCTCTGGGGAGACCTCATCGCCGGCCTGCAGGTCTGGGTGGGCGGATTCGAGCCGGTGATCTGAGATGACGACGAAGAACCAGGAAACCGAGGAAACCGAGGTGATCGAGCAGCCCGCGAAGCCGGTCGGACTCGGAGTGATGGGCTGGCTGCGGTGGGGCTGGCGGACGCTCACGTCCATGCGCACCGCCCTGATCCTGCTGTTCCTGTTCGCGCTCGGCTCGGTGCCCGGGTCGATCTACCCGCAGCGGAGCGTCGACCCCGGCCGGGTCGCCCAATACTTCAAGAACAGCCCGACCGAGGCCGAGTGGCTGGACCGGCTGTGGATGTTCGACGTCTTCACGTCGCCCTGGTTCGCCGCCATCTACCTGCTGCTGTTCCTCTCGCTCGCCGGATGCGTGTTCCCGAGGGCGGTCGTCCACTTCAAGGAGCTGCGCAAGAAGCCGCCGGCCGCGCCGCGCAACCTGAACCGGCTCCCGCAGAGCGCGTCCTTCGAGGGGGACCTGACCGTCGAGGAGGCGGCGGCGAAGCTGCGCCGGAACCGGTTCCGCGTCGTCACCGGCCCCGACTGGGTCGCCGCCGAGAAGGGCTACCTGCGCGAGACGGGCAACCTGCTGTTCCACGTCTCGCTGCTCATGCTGCTGTTCGCGGTCGGCGCGGGCGGCCTGTTCGGCTACCGCGGAAACGTCCTGGTCGTGGAGGGCGACGGCTTCGCCAACACGGTCGCCGCCTACGACCGCTTTATGCCGGGACCGCAGGTGTCGGCCGAGTCGCTCCAGCCGTTCTCGTTCACGCTGAAGGATTTCCAGGCGACGTACGTCGCGTCCGGTGAGAAGCGGGGCCAGCCGCTCGACTACTCGGCCACGCTGTCGGTCCAGGACTCGCCCTCCTCGCCGCCCAGGGACGTCGAGCTCAAGGTCAACGAACCGCTCGACGTGAACGGAACGCTGACCTACCTCATCGGCCACGGGTACGCCCCCACGTTCAAGGTCATCGACGGAAAGGGCAACACGGCCTTCGAGGGGTCGGTCCCCTGCCTGGCGAACGACCAGGCGACCTACACCTCCGAGTGCGTCATCAAGGCCCCCGACGCCGAGCCCGACCAGCTCGGCTTCCTGATGCGGTTCCTGCCGACCACGGTTCCCAACGGCGACGCCTGGGTGTCGATCTTCCCGGGGGCCGCGAACCCGACCGTGCAGGTCTTCCCGTTCGCCGGCGACCTCGGGATGAAGTCCGGGGAGCCCCAGTCGGTGTACCAGCTCAACACCGACAAGCTGCGGCCGCTGGGCAAGATGTCCGCCCAGCCCAAGCCGCTCAACGTCGGCGACACGCTGGAACTCGCCAACGGCGCCGGCAAGATCCAGTTCACCGGGGTCAAGGAATGGATCAGCATCCAGACCGCCTACGACCCGGGCCGGCTCCCCGCCCTGATCGCCGCGGTCGCGGCCGTGCTCGGCCTCGTGCTGTCCCTGACCGTACGGCGCCGCCGAGTGTGGGTGCGGATAACGGACCGGCAGGTCGCGGTGGGAGGATTGACCCGCACCGAAGGCGGCGGCGCGACCTTCGCGGAGGAGTTCGCCGAGATCGTCACGATGCTTCGCGGTGCCGCCCCCTCCGAGCCCTCTGCGCCCTCATCGGAGCCCGAGGACCGGCCCGAGGACGCCTCCGCGCCCGACCGCGAACCCGTTTCGCCGAGCAACGGCTCGTCCGAGGAGTAGAAGATGCCGCCCGCCCAGGTCAACGAGGGCCTCGCCATGCTGAGCGACCAGCTCATCCTGGTGACCGTCCTGCTCTATCTCGTCGCCATGATCGCCTATGCGCTGGAGCTGGCCTTCGGCAGGGCGCGAACGGCCACCGCCACCGGGACCACTGCCGCGGCCGCCGTGAAGAACCGCCAGCTGGTCTCCGTCGGCGCCGCCGGATCGGACTCCTCTCCCGCTGAGGCGGAGGGCGAGAGTAGTACGACCTCGGTGGCCCCGGCGGGTTGGGCGATCAAGGCCGGCTCCGTGGCGGTCGTCGTCTCGTGGCTCGGCTGGGCGGCCAACCTGGCCGGCATCCTCACCCGCGGCTTCGCGGTGGACCGCTGGCCGTGGGGCAACATGTACGAGTTCGTCGTGGCCCTGTGCTTCGCCGCGGTGACCGTGTTCCTCGTCCTGCTCACCCGGCAGCCGATCCGGTTCCTCGGCGCGTTCGTGACGGTGGCCGCCGCTCTCGGGCTCGGCTTCGCCGTTCTCTTCCTGCACGTCCAGGCCGGGCCGGTGATGCCCGCGCTGAACTCCTACTGGATCGCGATCCACGTGACGGCCGCGGTCATCGCGGGCGGGCTGTTCCTGGTCGCGGGTGTCTGCGCCATCCTCTACCTCATCCGCAACGACGGGCGGATGTCGGTGCTGCCGTCCAAGGAGCAGCTCGACCGCATCGCCCACCGCGCGATCGTGATCTCATTCCCCATCTGGACGTTCGCCGTCATCGCCGGCGCCTTGTGGGCGGACCGCGCGTGGGGCCGTTACTGGGGCTGGGACCCCAAGGAGGTCTGGTCCTTCATCACCTGGATCGCCTACGCGGCCTACCTGCACGCCCGGGCGACCGCCGGATGGCGCGGCAAGGCCGCCATGATCATCTCGCTGGTGGCGTTCGCCTGCCTGCTGTTCAACCTGGTCGGCGTCAACATCTTCTTCAGCGGCCTGCACTCCTACGCGGACGTGCCCAAGTAACGGCCGATCGCACGGTCCGGGCCCGCGCGGCCCGGATCCGATGACTCCGGGCGGCCTCGGCGACCAGCCGCCCGGAGGTCCGGAAGGTCAGTCCTCGTTCCGCAGGCGGCGCTCCAGCGCGCGCAGGAACTCCGGGTCGTCGTCCGGCCCTCGCGGCGCCTCGGCGCGCGGGGGCCGCTGCCATGTCTCGTCCCGTCCGCCCGGCGTCCCCACCCCGCCCAGTACGGCGTCGCCGTTCCTGGGACGGCCGAGGGTCAGCCAGAACATGCCACCGACAGCGGCCAGGAACAGCACGATCAGCACCCACAGCAGCTTGGGGAGGTTACGCACCGTGCCTTCCGGCGTCGTGATCACGTCGAACAGGCAGTAGAGCCAGAAGGCCAGCAGCGCCAGGCCGAGAATCACGCGAAGCATGCCCACACGGTAAGCCATGCCGCCGCTTGATCGGGCCCGGGTGCGGAAGCGTGTGGAAGCGCGAAGGCCGAAGCCACAGGGGATTCCGGCGGATGACGGGTGGATGACGGGGGGATGACGGGGCCGGGACGGCCACGTACGGTGGACCGGTACCGCGCCCCCGGATGTGCCGGGCCCGGCGCGGCAGTGCACCGCCCAGAGCGAGGGACGAGTGAGCACATGGGCACCGTAGGCGGACAGATCCCGCCGGGCCACGAGGTGGGAGAGGCGCCACGAACCGCTGATCCCGGCACTGTCACCGGCACTGTTATCGGCACTGTTATCGGCACTGTTATCCGCACTGTCACCGGCGGGGCGACGGGTGGGGGCCATGGCGCAGCCAGGAGATAGAGGCCGCCACCGGCGGGGCTCGCGTTGGTGGCAGCGCGGGGCGTACGCCTCGCCCGGACGCGGCGCGGACGCGCCGGAACGTCCACCTGAACGCTTGCAGGAACGCCTAGGGGAACACTTCCAGGAGCGTTTCGGGGAGCGCCCGGAGCGGACCATGGAGCGGGCCCACGCCGTGACCGCGCCGGTCGTGGACCGACCCCAGTACACCTGGAGCGACTTCGAGCTGGACGACCAGCCCACCCGCGCGCGACCGCACCGGCCGGACGCTCCGGACCTGCGAGACGGCCGACGGCACTGCGGACCGCTGGAACGCGTCCTGTACCGCGAGTGGGACGCCGCCGACGGGCCGCCCTCGGCGGACGCCGTACGCGCGGTGGACAGCCTTTCCAGGCTCCCCGAGGGCCTCAAGCTGATGCTCGCCACGGCGCTGGACGGCATCTACGTGGGCCGTGGCGGGGTTCCCGACCTGGATGACATGGGCTACCTGCGCGGGGCCCCGCTGCCGTCCGGCCGGGCCACCTGGGACGCCTGCGCGGGCGCGTACGGCGATCGCAAGATCGTGGTGGGCGACCGGCCGTCCCCGACACCGGACGTGATGATGCACGAAGTCGGCCATGCTCTGGACGACGTGGACGCGCATCCGGGAGAGTGGGTCTCCGACTCACCCGAGTTCGCCGCGCTGTACGAGGAATGCCTCCCGCTTTTCGCCTCGGCCTTCCATCGGCAGCCCGGAGGGCTGGGGCGCAAGGAGTTCTTCGCCGACGCGTTCGCGGCGATCGCATCCCGGCAGCGTCCGGCCCTGGTCGACATGCTGGGCGGTGACACGCGGGCGGCGCTGAACGTGATGTTGTTCTTCAACCGGCGCTACGGAATCTAGGTGATCGTGGATGTACGTGATCCGGCTCACTGACGGGACCCTGCGCGTGCCGCAATCACTGACGAGCGACGACGGTCGCCTGATCGGCAACGCGTACGTCGACGTCGTCCCCGGGGAGCCGGACTACGACCGGTGGCTCGCGGAGTCGGTCACCGAGGAAGAGGACGCCGAGCGGCGGCGCCGGTGGCGAGAGCAGAACGACGAGCTGGAGCGGGAGCTCCTCGCCTTCAAAGCCGACGCGGAGCTCTGGGAAGACGGTGAGCTCCGGGAAGACGGGGAGCTCCGGGAAGACGGGGAGCTCCGGGAAGACGCCGACTGAAGCCGCAGCCGCACCGAAGCCGCAGTTAAGCCGCGCTGTGGCCACACGGAGGAGCAGGACGCGCTTGGGGCGCAGGGACACCGCGTGGCGGTACGGCGGCGAGAGGGGCTGATCAGGAGAGCGACACCAGGAGAACGGCACGAGCGACGAGCGGCACCGTCTGACGTGGGTGACCCTGCGGCATCCGGGTGGCACGCAGGATCACCTGGTCGGTGTATCAGACCCGCGGTGAGTCGCCGTTAGGCCGGTCGGCCGTCAGGGCATCCTCGCCACGGAGGAGGGCGTGCACTTCCGACTCGCGGAACCGCCTGTGCCCCCCGGGGGTACGGATGCTGCTGATTCGCCCCGCCGCGGCCCAACGTGTCACGGTCTTCGGGTCGACCCGGAAGAGGGCGGCAACCTCTCCAGGGGTCAGCAGTCGCTCGCTGCTACTCTCCACAATCTCTCCCCCTCGCATCCCGCGTCCTGCAGCGGGCGGACAGGTAACCAGTGTGCCGAGCGAAGCCTGATTTATCCGTGGTTTTCGGAGAAGATCACGGGTTGTTATCGGCTCAGTGCCCGATTGTTATATGATAGAGCCTCTTTGGGGTGCTCATGGTTGTTTCTTTACAAAAGCGCCCACTTGGGCACACTAGCAGTGCTCGAGCGGGATGCGAAGAGAGTCACTCGCCTCCGTGACGTAACCTCGACGTGTGCGTCCGGTTGTCGTTTACACACTCTCTCGTCTCGGCCTGTTCGCCGTGGCCCTCGCGGTCCTCTATCTGCTCGGGCTGCGTACGTACCTGCTGCTGGTCGTCGCCTTCCTGGTCAGCGGCCTGGCCAGCTATGTGCTGCTGTCCAAGCAGCGCGACGCGGTCAGCGAGCAGGTGGCGAAGAAACGCCACCGGCCAGCGGGAAACTAGGGCAACGGGAACATACCGATCCGGGCATGGTACTCATGCCCGAGCTGCGTCGTGTCACTTCCCACCAAAAGACCGCTCTTTGTCGTCAGGAACGCCTTTACTCCGATTCCTCGGGTGCGTGTGGGGTTCCAGCTGAGGGCCTTGCCCGTGGTCGGGTGGATCGCTCCGATGCCCTGTCTTGGGACCGCTCCAGGACCCGCGGTGTCGGAGCCCTTCGGGTTGTCGAGCCAGCGCAGGTGGCCGCCCACGTAGACGGCCGCGCTGGTCACGGCCACCGAATAGAGCGAGTCGCCGCCGGTCAGGTTCACCCAGGTCGGCTGGATGTCCTCGCCGCGGGAGTACGTCTCGAACCTGGCCGCCGAATCGCAGAGCTTGCCGGTGCGCGGGGCCGGGCCGCCGGTCGTCACCACGACGAAGTACTTGCCGTCGGGGGAGAAGTCCAGACCGCGCACGTACCAGGGGAACACCGCCTTGCAGGAAGGCGCGTACACCTCGGTGCGCCAGTCGGCCACGCGGTTCCTGGCCAGGTCGATCAGCGCGACCTGCGGCCGGCGCAGCCCGTCGACCGTGGTGAACGAGCCGTCGATGGCCAGCCGGTCGGGGATGGCGGCCATGGCGTACACCTTGATGCCGATGCCCCGGGGATTGCCGGGCGTGATCGTGAATGCCGGGTCCACGGCGCCCGTGGCCGCGTCGATCCGGGCGAGGGCCGTACGGGGAGTGCTCCCGATCTGGATGAAGTCGCCGCCGACGTAGATCTTGTCTCCCTGGCGGACGAGGGCGGAGACGTCGCCGCCGTAGGCCGGCGCGTTGAAGGAGCTCACGGTGGAGCCGTCGGCCAGGCTCATCCGGACGAGCGCGCGTCCGGGGAAGTCGAAGGAGCCGCCGACGTAGACGGTGCCGTCCGCGCCGGCGGCCAGGGCGTAGACCGTCCCGCTCATGCTGGGGGCGAAATCGGGAAGGACCTTCCCGGTCCGCAGGTCGTAGGCGAAGAGGTTCTCCCGCGGCAGTTGCTCGTCGCCTCCGGCGTCGCTCACGGCGCTGAAATTGCCGCCGACGACCACCGTGCCGCCCACGAGCGCGATCGCGTTCACGATGCCGTCCAGCACGTGGGGGGTGTTGGCGACTGGCTTCTGCGAGACGACGACGGGCTGCCGGACACCGGCCTGGGCGGTGCCGGCGGGGAGTATGGCGAGTGCCGCGACGAGGAGAGGGGTGGAGTGTCTGGCAAGCATTCCCGAAGTTCTAGCACACGCTTCGTAATCAACGGGATACGTTCCGCGCATCCGGTGCGGGCGTGAAGAGAGCATCCCGCGCGCGTCCTAGGCTTGCCTCCATGACGCGCGCTTCGCTGGACAAGCAGCCGCACGAGGTCGCCGCGATGTTCGATCGCACGGCCCGGCGCTACGACCTGGTCAACGACGTCCTCTCGCTTGGACAGGACCGGCTCTGGCGTAAGGCCACCGCCGCCGCGATCGACGCGGGACCGGGCGAGCTGGTGCTGGACCTCGCCGCCGGTACGGGCACCTCGACGGACGCCTTCACCCTGCTCGGCGCGCGCGCGATCGCCTGCGACTTCTCCATCGGCATGCTCCGCACCGGAGTGGAGCGGCGCGGCGGCTCCGGGCTGTCGGGCGGCGGGGTGCGCGGTGTCAGCTTCGTCGCGGGCGACGCGCTGAAACTCCCCTTCGCCGACGGCGCCTTCGACGCGGTCACGATCTCCTTCGGGCTGCGCAACATGGCCGACACCCGTGAGGCGCTCGGCGAGCTGCTGCGCGTCACCAGGCCGGGCGGCCGCCTCGTGATCTGCGAGTTCTCGCGGCCGCAGATCAAGCCCTTCGAGCTGGTCTACTCGCAGTACCTCATGAAGCTGCTCCCGCCGGTCGCGCGGGTGGTCAGCTCCAACCCGGACTCGTACGAGTACCTCGCGGAGTCGATCCAGGCGTGGCCCGACCAGCCGGCGCTCGCGCGCATCATCCGGGAGTCGGGCTGGGCGAAGGTCGCCTGGCGCAACCTGTCGCTCGGCATCGTGGCGCTCCACCGCGCGGTCAAACCCCAAGTTACCGCTCGGTAGGCCGACCCCTCTGACATGGAACACGCAAGAGGGGTTAGAATTCGGCCGACAGTTTGTGAAGTTGTTCACAAGGGCACGAGGGTCCCGTACCAGGGAGATCTTCGTCCCAGGACAGGAATCAGGTCCCCCGTGAGCGAGTCAGCCCCTGCGCGGCCGAGAACGGCGGTGTCCCACCGGACGCCGGCCTTCGAAAGCGGACGGGACGCCGACGTCATCGTCGTCGGCGCCGGCCCCGCGGGATCGACGACCGCTTTTTACCTCGCTCAGGCCGGTCTGACCGTCCTCCTCCTGGAGAAGACCCGATTCCCGCGCGAGAAGGTGTGCGGCGACGGGCTCACGCCGAGGGCGGTCAAGCAGCTCATCGCGATGGGCGTCGACATCGACGCCCCCGGCTGGATCAGGAACAAGGGCCTGCGCGTCGTCGGCGGCGGCCTGCGCTTCGAGCTCGACTGGCCCGAGCTGGCGAGCTTCCCGGACTTCGGCCTGGTCCGCACCCGCAAGGACTTCGACCAGATCCTGGCCGACAACGCGGTGCGCGCCGGTGTCACGCTCCTGCAGGGCGTCAACGTCACCGGCCCCATCCTCGATGAGCGCAGCGGTCACGTCGTCGGCGTCACCGCCAAGCAGGACGGCGAGGAGGTCGCCTTCCGCTCCCGGCTGGTCGTGGCCGCCGACGGCAACTCGACCCGGCTCTCGCTCGCGATGGGCCTGCACAAGCGGCAGGACCGCCCGATGGGCGTCGCCGTACGGACCTACTTCACCAGTCCCCGGCATGATGACGACTACCTGGAGACGTGGCTGGAGCTGTGGGACGGCGACCGGCTGCTCCCCGGGTACGGCTGGATCTTCGGCGTCGGTGACGGCACCTCGAACGTCGGCCTCGGACTCCTGAACACCAGCGACGCCTTCAAGAACATCGACTACCGTGACCTGCTCAGGCGCTGGGTGAAGAACATGCCCGCCGAGTGGGGGTACAACGAGGACAGCATGACCGGCCCCGTCCGGGGGGCGGCGCTGCCGATGGCCTTCAACCGGCAGCCGCACTACACTCGGGGCCTGGTGCTCGTCGGTGACGCGGGCGGCATGATCAACCCGTTCAACGGCGAGGGCATCGCGTACGCCATGGAGACCGGCCGGACCGCGGCCGACGCCGTGGTGACGGCGCTCTCCCAGCCCACTCCCGCCCGACGGGAACGGGTGCTGCGCGCCTACCCGCACATCCTCAAGGACGCCTATGGTGGCTATTTCACACTGGGCCGGTACTTCGTCGAGGCGATCAGCAGGCCCGGTGTGATGAACTTCGCCACGCGGCATGCCATGCCGCACCCGCGGTTGATGAGGTTCGCCCTGAAACTCCTGGGCAATCTCACCGACCCGCGAGGCGACGCGTCCGATCGGATCATCAACGCCCTGTCCAAGGTGGCTCCGTCCGCATGAGATTGAACACCCCTTTCCACCGAGCAAGCGAGGACATGTAGCCATGGAGCTGTATGTGCCCATCCTGGTGCTCGCGGTCCTCGCGGCGGGGTTCGCCGTGTTCTCCGTGAGCATCGCCCCCTTCACGGGGCCGAAGCGCTGGAACCGCGCCAAGCTGGACGCCTACGAATGCGGCATCGAGCCGACCCCGCAGCCCGTCGGCGGTGGGCGTTTCCCGCTCAAGTACATGATCACAGCGATGTTGTTCATCGTATTTGACATCGAGATCATCTTCCTCTATCCGTGGGCGGTCGCGTTCGACAGTCTCGGCCTGTTCGGGCTGGTCGAGATGGTGCTGTTCATCGTCACCGTCCTCGTGGCGTACGCCTACGTGTGGCGCCGCCGCGGTCTTGATTGGGATTAGCCATGGGTCTTGAAGAGAAACTGCCGAGCGGCTTCATTCTGACGACGGTCGAGCAGGTGGCCGGCTGGGCGCGGAAGAACTCGGTCTGGCCCGCGACGTTCGGTCTGGCGTGCTGCGCGATCGAGTTGATGGCGACCGGCGCTTCCAAGCACGACCTCGCGCGGTTCGGCATGGAGCGGGCCTCCGCCTCGCCGCGGCAGGCCGACCTGATGATCGTGGCCGGGCGGCTGTCGCAGAAGATGGCGCCGGTGCTGCGCCAGATCTACGACCAGATGGCCGAGCCCAAGTGGGTCATCGCGATGGGCGTCTGCGCGTCCAGCGGCGGCATGTTCAACAACTACGCCATCGTGCAGGGCGTGGACCACGTCGTGCCGGTCGACATCTACCTGCCGGGCTGCCCGCCCCGTCCGGAGATGCTGATCGACGCCATCGTGAAGCTGCACGACAAGATCCAGAACATGAAGTTCGGCGCCCACCGCGCCAAGCAGATCGACGAGCTCGAGCTCCAGGCCCTGCGGACGCTGCCGTTGATCGACCAGGGGGCGAACCAGTGAGCGCGAACGCGAAGAATGAGCGCTTCGTGTGGAATTCGTGGAGCGGAGCCATCAGATGAGCAGCGACAACCTCCCCGGCGTGCCGCCGAGCGGGGCGGGGGAGCAGACACCTGAGCCCATCGCCCGTACGGGCATGTTCGGTGCCACGGGGACCGGGGACACGTCCGGTTACGGCCGCATGGTCGTGCGCCGCGCGCCCCGGCTCTCCAGTGCCCGGCCGTACGGGTCCTATTTCGACGACGTGGCCGACGCGCTGGAGCCGTCGTTCGGCGACGCCATCGAGCGCGTGGTCGTGGACCGCGACGAGGTCACCTTCCACGTGGCGCGCGAGCGTCTCGTGGACGTAATGCGGCACCTGCGCGACGACCCGGCGCTGCGCTTCGAGCTCTCGCTCGGCGTCTCCGGCGTCCACTACCCGCACGAGACGGGCGACGAGCTGCACGCGGTCTACCACCTGTGCTCGATCACGCACAACCGGCGGATCCGCGTCGAGGTCGCCTGCCCCGACTCCGACCGCCACATCCCGTCCACCGTTTCTGTCTACCCGACGCACGACTGGCACGAGCGGGAGACGTACGACTTTTTCGGGATCATCTTCGACGGGCACCCCGCGCTGACCCGCATCGAGATGCCCGACGACTGGGAGGGCCACCCCCAGCGCAAGGACTACCCCCTCGGCGGCATCCCCGTGGAGTACCGCGGCGCCGAGACCCCCGCGCCGGACCAGAGGAGGTCGTACGCATGAGTACAACGACGACCGAGGGCAAGGTCTACGACGTCGCCGGCCAGGACTGGGACGAACTGGTCGAGACGGTCACGGAGACGGCCGAAGAGCGCCTGGTCATCAACATGGGCCCGCAGCACCCGTCCACGCACGGCGTGCTCCGGCTGGTCCTGACGCTCGACGGTGAGACGGTGACCGAGGCCCGGACGGTGATCGGGTACCTCCACACCGGCATCGAGAAGAACATGGAGTTCCGGACGTGGACCCAGGGGGTCACGTTCGTCACCCGCATGGACTACCTCGCGCCGATCTACAACGAGACGGCGTACTGCCTGGGCGTCGAGAAGCTGCTCGGCATCACCGATCGGGTCCCCGAGCGGGCCCAGGCGATCCGCGTGATGATGATGGAGCTCAACCGGATCTCCTCGCACCTGGTGGCGCTCGCCACCTACGGCCTGGAGCTGGGCGCCACCACGCCGATGATCTTCGGCTTCCGTGAGCGCGAGATGGTGCTCGACATCTTCGAGTACGTCACGGGCCTGCGCATGAACATGGCGTACGTGCGGCCGGGCGGCGTGAGCGTCGACCTGCCGGCGGGGGCCGTCGACAAGATCGGCGAGTTCCTCAAGGTCATGCCGAAGCGCATCAAGGACATGCGCAAGCTGCTCGACGAGAACCCCGTCTACACCCGCAGGACCAAGGACGTCGCGTACCTCGACCTGACCGGCTGTATGGCGCTCGGGATCACCGGGCCGATGCTGCGGGCCGCCGGACTGCCCTGGGACCTGCGCAAGTCGCAGCCATACTGCGGTTACGAGACGTACGAGTTCGACGTCCCGACCGAGAAGACCTGCGACGTGTACGGCCGCTACCTCGTCCGCGTGGCCGAGATGGAGGAGTCGCTGAAGATCGTCGAGCAGGCGCTCGACCGCCTGACCGGCCCGCTCAAGGGTGGCGCCGTGATGATCGACGACAAGAAGATCGGGTGGCCGGCGCAGCTCGCGCTCGGCCCCGACGGCCTCGGCAACTCGCCCGACCACATCGCGCACATCATGGGCAGCTCGATGGAGGCCCTGATCCACCACTTCAAGCTGGTGACCGAGGGCTTCCGGGTGCCGGCCGGCCAGGTCTACTCGGCGGTGGAGTCGCCGCGCGGCGAGCTGGGCGCGCACGTGGTCAGCGACGGCGGGACGCGGCCCTACCGCGTCCACTTCCGCGACCCGTCCTTCACGAACCTGCAGGCCGTGCCGGCGACCTGCGAGGGCGGCATGATCGCCGACGTAATCTCGGCGGTCGCCTCGATCGACCCGGTCATGGGAGGTGTGGACCGGTGACTTACTCACCTGAGGTCCGCGAGCGTCTGGAGACGGACGCCAAGGAGATCATCGGCCGCTACCCCAAGGCCAGGTCGGCCCTGCTGCCGCTGTTGCACCTGGTGCAGTCGGAGGACGGCTACGTCTCCGACGACGGTTACGAGTTCTGCGCCGAGATGCTCGGCCTGAGCAAAGCCGAAGTCGTCGGCGTCGCGACCTTCTACACCATGTACAAGCGCAAGCCCGCGGGCGACTACAACGTCGGCGTCTGCATCAACACGCTGTGCGCGGTCATGGGCGGCGACCAGATCTGGGACGAGCTCTCCGAGCACGTCGGGGTCGGCCACGACGAGACCACGCCGGACGGCAAGGTCACGCTGGAGCGGCTGGAGTGCAACGCCGCCTGCGACTTCGCCCCGGTGATGATGGTCAACTGGGAGTTCTTCGACAACCAGACTCCGGAGTCGGCCAAGCAGCTCGTGGACGACCTGCGCGCCGGCAAGGAGATCACGCCGACCCGCGGCCCCAAGAAGCTGTGCACGTTCAAGGAGTCCGCGCGGGTCCTCGCCGGACTGCCGGACGGGCTGGCCGGTGAGGGCCCCTCGGCCGCCGGGCCGTCCCTGGAAGGTTTGAAGGTCGCCAAGGCCAACGGCTGGGAGGCGCCCGAAGGAGCGGTGAGCGACCGATGACGACCCTTACCCCTGTCCTCACCCGGAACTGGGACCAGCCGGACTCCTTCACCCTGGAGGGGTACGGCGACTACGCCGCGGCGCGGAAGGCCCTGAGCCAGGACCAGGACGCCATCATCCAGATGGTCAAGGACTCCGGTCTGCGCGGGCGCGGTGGCGCCGGCTTCCCCACCGGCATGAAGTGGGGATTCATCCCGCAGGGCGACGGCAAGGCGCACTACCTCGTGGTGAACGCCGACGAGTCCGAGCCGGGGACCTGCAAGGACATCCCGTTGATGATGGCGAACCCGCACTCGCTGGTCGAGGGCGTCATCATCACCTCGTACGCGATCCGGGCCAACCACGCCTTCATCTACGTACGCGGCGAGGTGCTCCACGTCATCCGCCGGGTGCAGGCCGCGGTCCGCGAGGCGTACGAGAAGGGCTACCTCGGCAAGGACATCTTCGGCTCCGGGTACGACCTCGAACTGGTCGTCCACAGCGGCGCCGGGGCGTACATCTGCGGCGAGGAGACCGCGCTGCTCGACTCGCTGGAGGGCCACCGGGGCCAGCCGCGACTCAAGCCGCCGTTCCCCGCGGTCGCCGGCCTGTACGCCTGCCCGACGGTCATCAACAACGTCGAGTCGGTGGCCAGCGTGCCGAGCATCGTGGCCAACGGCGCCGACTGGTTCGCCGGGATGGGCACCGAGAAGTCCAAGGGCTTCGGCATCTTCTCGCTGAGCGGCCACGTCACCCGGCCCGGCCAGTACGAGGCTCCGCTGGGGATCACCCTGCGCGAGCTGCTCGACATGGCGGGCGGCATCCGGGCCGGCCACGAGCTGAAGTTCTGGACGCCGGGCGGCTCCTCGACGCCGATCTTCACCGCCGAGCACCTGGACGTGCCGCTCGACTTCGAGTCGGTCGGCGCCAAGGGCTCGATGCTCGGCACCCGCGCGCTGCAGATCTTCGACGAGACCACCTGTGTGGTCCGCGCCGTGCTCCGGTGGACGGAGTTCTACGCGCACGAGTCCTGCGGCAAGTGCACCCCCTGCCGTGAGGGCACCTTCTGGCTCAAGCAGGTGCTCAAGCGGCTGGAGAAGGGCCAGGGGTCCGAGGAGGACCTCACCACGATCACCGACATCGCCGACAACATCCTGGGCCGCTCGTTCTGCGCCCTGGGAGACGGCGCCACGAGTTGCATCCACTCGTCGGTGAAGCTCTTCCGCGACGAATATCTCAAGCACTTCGAGATCGGCGGCTGCCCGTTCGATCCCGCTGCTTCCACTGTGTGGGGGTCCAAGTGACGGTTCAGACAACGCAGCCGGAACAGCCCGTCGTGACCATGGTGACGCTGACCATCGACGGCTTCCAGATCAGCGTGCCGAAGGGCACCCTGATCATCCGGGCCGCCGAGCTGCTCGGGATCCAGATCCCGCGGTTCTGCGACCACCCGCTGCTCGATCCGGCCGCCAACTGCCGCCAGTGTCTGGTGGACATCACCGACGCCGGCAACGGCCGCGGCTTCCCCAAGCCGCAGCCGTCCTGCGCCATCGAGGTGGCCGAGGGCATGGTGGTGCAGTCCCAGCTCACCTCGCCGGTGGCCGAGAAGGCCCAGCGGGGTGTGATGGAGATGCTGCTCCTCAACCACCCGCTCGACTGCCCGGTCTGCGACAAGGGCGGCGAGTGCCCCCTGCAGAACCAGGCCATGTCGAACGGCCAGGGCGAGAGCCGGTTCGTGGAGCAGAAGCGGACCTTCGAGAAGCCGATCGCGCTGTCCACCGAGGTGCTGCTCGACCGCGAGCGCTGCATCCAGTGCGCGCGGTGCATCCGCTTCTCCGACCAGATCGCCGGTGACCCGCTCATCGACTTCTTCGAGCGCGGGGCCAAGGAGCAGGTGGGCGTCGCCGACGGCGAGCCGTTCGAGTCCTACTTCTCGGGCAACACCGTCCAGATCTGCCCGGTGGGCGCGCTGACCGGCGCCGCCTACCGGTTCCGCTCCCGCCCGTTCGACCTGGTGTCCACGCCGAGCGCCTGCGAGCACTGCGCCTCCGGCTGCTCCCTGCGTACGGACCACCGCCGCGGCCGGGTCACCCGCCGCCTGGCCGGGGACGACCCCCAGGTCAACGAGGAGTGGAACTGCGACAAGGGCCGCTGGGCGTTCCAGTACGCGACCCAGTCCGACCGGCTCAGGACGCCGCTGGTCCGCGACGAGGACGGCAAGCTCGTCCCCGCCTCGTGGCCGGAGGCCCTGGAGGTCGCGGCCAAGGGGCTCGCGGCGGCCCGCGGCAAGGCCGGCGTGCTGGTCGGCGGCCGGGCCACCGTCGAGGACGCGTACGCCTACGGCAAGTTCGCCCGTGTCGCGCTCGGCACCAACGACGTCGACTTCCGCGCCCGCCCGCTGTCGGACGAGGAGGCGCGCTTCCTCGCCCACGCCGTCGCGGGCAAGGGCATCGAGGTCTCCTACAACGACCTGGAGAACGCTCCGGCCGTGCTCCTCGCCGGGTTCGAGCCCGAGGAGGAGTCGCCGATCGTCTTCCTGCGGCTCCGCAAGGCCGCGCGGAAGAAGGGCCTCAAGATCTACTCCCTGGCGCCGTTCGCCACGCCGGGCCTGACGAAGATGCGCGGCACGCTCATCAGGACGGTTCCGGGCGGCGAGGCGGAGGCCATCGGCGACCTGATCAACTCGGGCGCCGACCTGCTTCCCGCCGGCGCGATCATCCTGGCCGGCGAGCGGCTCGCCACCACCCAGGGTGCGCTGTCCGCCATCCTGCGGCTCGCGCAGACCACCGGCGCGAAGCTCGCCTGGGTGCCGCGGCGGGCCGGTGAGCGCGGTGCCGTCGAGGCTGGGGCGCTGCCCAACCTGCTGCCGATCGGCCGCCCGGTGGCGGACGAGGCGGCTCGCGCCGAGGTCGCCAGGGCCTGGAACGTCACGGCCCTTCCCGAGACCGAGGGACGCGACACCGAGGGCATCCTCACCGCTGCGCTGGACGGGGAGCTCGACGCCCTCGTCGTCGCCGGTGTCGATCCGTACGACCTGGCCGACCCGGGCCGGGCGCTGGCCGCCCTGGAGAACACGCCGTTCATCGTCAGCCTGGAGATCCGCGCGAGTGTGGTGACCGACCGGGCCGACGTGGTCCTGCCGGTCGCCGCGGTGGCCGAGAAGGCAGGCACGTTCGTCGACTGGGAGGGCCGCGGTCGTTCCTTCGACGTGGCGACGGCCGTTCCCGGCGTGATGAGCGACCTCGCGGCCGTCTCCGCCATCGCCGACCACATGGACGTCCACCTGGCGCTGCCGGACGCCGCCGCCGCGCGGCGCGAGCTCGGCGGCCTGGGATCGTGGCGCGGTGCCCGCGCCGCCGCCCCCAGCGTGACCGGCGGGCGGCAGGCCCGGGAGCCGCAGGCCGGGGAGGCCGTGCTGGCCACCTGGCACCTGCTGCTCGACGACGGCCGGCTGCAGGACGGCGAACCGTACCTCGCCGGGACCGCCCGGTCGGCGACGGCGCTGCTGTCCGAGGCCACGGCCGCGGAGATCGGCGTGGCCGACGGCGACAAGGTCACCGTCGGCGGCTCGATGATCCTGCCCGTGCGGATCGCCGACCTGCCCGACCGCGTGGTCTGGGTGCCGGCCAACTCCGCGGGCGCGTCGGTCACCCGGGACCTGCGCGCCGTCGCCGGCGACGTGGTGACGATCACCGGCGGCCAGGACGTCCTCGAGACCGTGAACGAGGAAGTGGAGACCGACCGATGAACCCGAACCCTGGTCTTCCCACGCTGAACGACTTCGGTCATGACCCGCTGTGGCTCTCGATCATCAAGGCCCTGTTCATCTTCGTGGTCCTGATGCTGGGCGTGCTGTTCGGCGTGTGGACCGAGCGCAAGCTCATCTCGCGCATGCAGCACCGTTACGGCCCCAACCGGGCGGGCAAGTTCGGCCTGCTCCAGTCGGTGGCCGACGGTCTGAAGATGGGGCTCAAGGAAGACATCACGCCCCGCACGGTGGACAAGGTCATCTACCTGCTCGCCCCGATCATCATCGTCGTCCCGGCGTTCCTGTCCTTCTCGGTCATGCCGTTCGGCCCGATGGTGTCGATCTTCGGGGTGGAGACGCCGCTGCAGCTCACCGACCTGCCGGTCGCGGTGCTGCTGGTCCTCGCCATGGCGTCGATCGGCGTCTACGGCATCGTGCTCGCCGGATGGGGCTCGCGTTCGCCGTACGCCATCCTCGGCGGTCTGCGCTCCAGCGCCCAGGTGGTCTCGTACGAGATCGCGATGGGCCTGTCGTTCGTCGCGGTCTTCCTGGCGGCGGGCACGCTGTCCACCTCGGAGATCGTGGCCAAGCAGGCGGGCGCCGGCACCTGGGACGTCTTCGGACTGGAGATCCCGCAGCCGTCCTGGTACGCGGTGTCGCTGATCCCCTCGTTCCTGATCTACGTGATCACGATGCTGGGCGAGACCAACCGCGTGCCGTTCGACCTCCCCGAGGGTGAGGGCGAATTGGTCGGAGGCTTCCACACCGAGTACTCCTCGTCGCTGAAGTTCGCGCTGTTCATGATGGCCGAGTACGTCAACGTGTTCACGGTCTCCGGCATCGCGATCACACTGTTCCTCGGCGGCTGGCGGGCGCCCTGGCCCATCTCGATCTGGGAAGGGGCGAACACCGGCTGGTGGCCGATGCTCTGGTTCTTCCTCAAGCTCGTGCTGGTGTTCGGGTTCTTCGTCTGGGTCCGCGCCTCGCTGCCCCGCGTACGGTACGACCAGCTCATGGCCTTCGGGTGGAAGGTTCTCATCCCCCTGAACCTGGCCTGGATCCTGCTGTACGCGACGCTCAAGGCGCTGCGCCTGCCGGAGTCCAACAGGGCGTTCATCCTGACGATCGGCGCGATCATCGTCGTGGGCGGGCTCGCGATCTGGTTCCGCTTCGACACGCAGCTCCAGCGGCGCAGGGAGGCCAAGGCCGCCCAGATCGAGGAAGAGTTCGAGCAGCTCAGCGAGGAGCCGGAGGCGGGCGGATTCCCGGTGCCGCCGCTGGATCTCCCGCACTATCACGGCGTCGTGCCGGCCCGCCAAGCAAGCACCGCGGTGAAGGAGGTGACCAGTGGGAGCAACTGATTGGCTGAATCCGATCAAGGGATTCGGCGTCACCTTCCACCACATGTTCAAGAAGCCGGTGACGGTCAACTATCCGGAGGAGAAGCGGCCGACGGCGCCGCGTTTCCACGGCCGGCACCAGCTGAACCGGTGGCCCGACGGCCTGGAGAAGTGCGTCGGCTGCGAGCTGTGCGCGTGGGCCTGTCCCGCGGACGCGATCTTCGTCGAGGGCGCGGACAACACCGAGACCGAGCGCTTCTCCCCGGGAGAGCGGTACGGACGCACCTACCAGATCAACTATCTGCGGTGCATCCTGTGCGGTCTGTGCATCGAGGCGTGCCCGACCCGGGCGCTCACGATGACCAACGAGTACGAGCTCGCCGACTCCAGCCGCGAATCCTTGATCTACACCAAGGAGATGCTCCTCGCGCCGCTGGCCCCGGGAATGGAGCAGCCGCCCCACCCGATGCGTCTCGGCGAGACCGAAGAGGACTACTACCGGTTGGGTCGTAGCAATGGGTGAGACCATCACGTTCTGGGTGCTGGCGGTCGTGTCCGTGACCGCCGCGCTCGGGCTCGTATTCAGCCGCAAGGCGGTCTACTCGGCTTTGATGCTGGGCACCGTCATGCTGTCCCTCGCGGTGCTCTACGCCGTGCAGGACGCTCCGTTCCTGGCCGCCGTGCAGATCGTCGTCTACACGGGCGCGGTCATGATGCTGTTCCTGTTCGTGCTCATGCTCGTGGGCGTGGACTCCGCGGACTCCCTCGTGGAGACGATCAGGGGACAGCGGTTCTGGGCGATCGTGGCCGGGCTGGGGTTCGCCGCGCTGCTCGGGCTCGGCATCGGCAACGCCGTACTGTCGGCTCCGAAGGGGCTGACCGCGGTGACGGCGGCGGGCAACGTGCCCTCGCTGGCCGAGCTGATCTTCACGCGGTACGTGTTCGCGTTCGAGGTCACCTCGGCGCTGCTGATCACCGCCGCGCTCGGCGCGATGGTGCTGGCGCACCGCGAGCGCACGGAGCCCAAGCCGACCCAGAAGGACCTGTCCCGCAAGCGCTTCGTCGAGTTCGGCGAGCACGGCCGCAACCCCGCGCCGCTGCCCGGTCCGGGCACCTACGCGCGGCACAACGCGATCGACATGCCGGCTCTCCTGCCCGACGGCACGGTCGCGTCGCTGTCGGTCAACCGGGTCCTCGCCCGGCGCGAGGCCGCCGAGGGCACCCTGGCCCCCGAGATCCTCGCGGCCCTGGAGGCCGAGGATCGGGCGGCCGAGGAGCAGGTACGGCACGCGGGCGTCAACGGCGTCAACGGCACCGGCGGGGTCAACGGATCCAACGGAGCCGGTCCGAACGGCGCGGCCCCCGAGGCTGAGGAGTCGCCGGAGACGAGCCCGGAGACGAGCCCGGAAATGGGCGGGGAGGCGAAATGACAACGCACTACCTGGTGCTCTCCGCGCTGCTGTTCGTGATCGGCGGCGTCGGGGTGCTGGTACGGCGCAACGCCATCGTGGTCTTCATGTGCGTCGAGCTCATGCTCAACGCCTGCAACCTGGCGTTCGTCACCTTCGCTCGGCAGAACGGCAACCTCGACGGCCAGATCATCGCCTTCTTCGTGATGATCGTGGCCGCCGCCGAGGTCGTCATCGGCCTGGCCATCATCGTGACGATCTTCCGAACCCGCAGGTCCGCGTCCGTAGACGACGTGAACCTGCTGAAGTACTAAGAGGTGGCCGTGGAACCCACAAAGATCATCGAGCACACCGGGGGAGTGATCGGCGCCTCCTGGCTGCTGATCGCTCTGCCGCTGCTCGGCGCCGCCGTCCTCCTGCTGGGCGGCCGCAGGACCGACAAGTTCGGTCACCTGCTGGGTGTCGCCACCGCCGTCGCCTCGTTCGTGGTGGGCGTGCTGGCCTTCGCCCAGCTCATGGGCTTCGATCCGGCTGAGCGCCGCCGGGCCGTACCGCTGTACGACTTCATCCCCGGCCTCACCAAGATGGGGCTGCTGATCGACCCGCTGTCGATCTCGTTCGTCCTGCTGATCACCGGTGTGGGTTCGCTGATCCACATCTACTCGATCGGCTACATGGCGCACGACCCCAACCGGCGGCGGTTCTTCGCCTACCTGAACCTGTTCGTCGCGGCGATGCTGCTTCTCGTGCTCGCCGACAACTACGTCGGTCTGTACGTCGGCTGGGAGGGCGTGGGTCTCGCGTCGTACCTGCTGATCGGGTTCTGGCAGCACAAGCCGGCGGCGGCGACCGCCGCGAAGAAGGCGTTCATCGTCAACCGGGTCGGCGACTTCGGCCTGGCGATCGGCATCTTCACCATCTTCACGGCGTTCAACACGGTCTCGTACGCGGGGGTCATGGCCTCCGGGGAGCACCCCAGCCAGGGCACGCTCACCGCGATCGGCCTGCTGCTCCTGCTCGGCGCCTGTGGTAAGTCGGCGCAGCTCCCGCTGCAGTCCTGGCTTCTGGACGCGATGGAGGGCCCGACCCCGGTCTCGGCCCTCATCCACGCCGCGACCATGGTCACCGCCGGCGTCTACCTCGTCACCCGGTCCGGCGCGATGTTCTTCCCGGAGGGCTCGACCGCGGCGATCGCCGTCACGATCGTCGGTGTCGCCACGCTGCTCGCCGGTGCGATCATCGGTACCGCCAAGGACGACATCAAGAAGGCGCTGGCCGGCTCGACCATGTCGCAGATCGGCTACATGATGCTCGCCGCGGGCATCGGCCCGGCCGGGTACGCCTTCGCGATCGCGCACCTGATCACGCACGGCTTCTTCAAGGCCGACATGTTCCTCGGCGCCGGATCGGTCATGCACGCCATGAACGACGAGGTCAACATGCGGAAGTACGGCGGCCTGCGCAAGGTCATGCCGATCACCTTCGCGACGTTCCTCGTCGGCTACCTGGCGATCATCGGGTTCCCGCTGCTGTCCGGTTACTTCACCAAGGACGGCATCATCGAGAGCGCGATGGAGTACAGCGCGACCCTCGGCTGGCTCGCGGTGCTCGGCGCCGGCATCACCGGCTTCTACATGTCCCGCCTGGTGTTCATGACGTTCTTCGGCCAGAAGCGCTGGGAGGCGGACGCGCACCCGCACGAGTCGCCCGCCGTCATGACGCTGCCGCTGATCATCCTGTCGGTCGGCTCGATCTTCCTGGGCGCCTTCTTGATCCTGGGCAACCGGTTCATGACGTTCCTGGCCCCGGCGGTCGGCCTTCCGGAGCACCTGCCCTCGTTCCACCCGTTCAGCGTGGCCGGGCTGGCCACCCTGGCGCTCGTGGCGGCCGGCGTGGCCCTCGCCTGGTTCAAGTACGGCGCGGCCGAGGTGCCGGTCACGGCTCCGCGTGGCTCGTTCCTCACCACGTTCGCCCGGCGTGACCTGTACGGCGACGCGCTGAACGAGGCGCTGTTCATGCGGCCTGGCCAGTGGCTGACCCGGCTCGCGGTGTTCTTCGACAACCGCGGGATCGACGGCCTCGTCAACGGGCTCGCCGCTGGAATCGGTGGCACGTCGGGCCGGCTCCGGCGAGTCCAGACGGGCTTCGTCCGCTCGTACGCGCTGTCGATATTCGTCGGCGCCGCCATCCTGGTCGGTGCCTGGTTCGTCGTAGGGAACCTGTGATGCACTACTGGCTCTCAACCCTGATAGGTGTGCCCGTGGTGGGCGCGCTTGGCGTCGCGGCCGTGAAGAACGAGCTGCGCGCCAAGCAGGCGACCCTCGCGGTGTCCCTGCTGGTGCTGGCACTGACCGTCGCCATGGCGGTCCAGTTCAGCCCCAACGGCGACAAGTTCCAGTTCACCGAGACGTACGACTGGGTTCCCTCGTTCGGGATCCACTTCGGTCTCGGCGTGGACGGCATCGCACTGGTTCTCATCCTGCTGTCGGTCGTCCTCGTGCCGGTTGTGGTGCTCGCCTCCTGGCACGAGGCGGAGGCGGGCAAGCGATCGGTGCGGACGTACTTCGCGCTGCTCCTGGTGCTCGAAGCGATGATGATCGGCGTCTTCGCGGCGACCGACGTCTTCCTGTTCTACGTCTTCTTCGAAGCCATGCTGATCCCGATGTACTTCATGATCGGGTCGTACGGCGGGACGCAGCGGTCCTACGCGGCCGTGAAGTTCCTGCTCTACTCGCTCTTCGGCGGGCTGCTGATGCTGGTCGCGGTGATCGCGCTCTACTCGATCGCCGGCAAGGGCACGTTCATGTTCACCGACCTGGTCGGCAGCGTCCAGGACGTCGGCACCCAGAAGTGGCTGTTCCTCGGCTTCTTCATCGCCTTCGCGATCAAGGCGCCGCTGTGGCCGTTCCACACCTGGCTGCCCGACGCGGCGGCCCAGGCCCCGGCGGGCGCGGCCGTGCTGCTCGTCGGCGTGCTCGACAAGGTCGGCACGTACGGCATGCTGCGCTTCTGCCTGGAGCTGTTCCCGGCGGCGTCGAAGTACTTCACCCCGCTGGTGATCACGCTCTCGGTGATCGGCATCGTCTACGGCGCGATCGTCGCCATCGGGCAGACCGACATGAAGCGCCTCATCGCCTACACCTCGATCTCGCACTTCGGCTTCATCGCCATGGGCGTGTTCGCGATGACGGTCAACGCCGGCTCCGGCGCCACGCTGTACATGGTGAACCACGGCTTCTCGACCGGCGCGCTGTTCCTGATCGCCGGCTTCCTGATCCACCGCCGCGGCTCGCAGTACATCTCGGACTACGGCGGCGTGCAGAAGGTCGCCCCGATCCTGGCCGGGACGTTCCTGGTCGCCGGGCTGTCCGGTCTCGCGCTTCCGGGGCTCAGCTCGTTCGTGAGCGAGTTCATGGTGCTGATCGGCACGTATGAGGCGTACGTCGTCCCGGCGGTCATCGCCACCAGCGGTGTCGTCCTGGCCGCGATCTACATCCTGTGGATGTACCAGCGGACCATGAACGGCCCAACCGCGGAGTCCGTCCGCGACATCAAGGACCTGAGCGGCCGTGAGAAGTGGGTCGTCGCCCCGCTGATCGCGGTGATCCTGGTGCTCGGCTTCTATCCGAAGCCGCTGCTCGACGTCATCAATCCCGCGGTGACGGACACGCTGTCCAGTGTCCAGGTCACCCAGCAGGCGCCCGTTGCACAGGAGGGCCAGTGAACGGCACCATCCCAGCGCCGACCATCGAGTACGCCCTGCTCGCGCCGATGCTGGTCGTCTTCGGCGCGGCGATCATCGGCGTGCTCGTGGAGGCGTTCGCACCCCGGTATCTGCGCTCGTCGATCCACAAGCCGCTGACGCTGCTGTCGCTGGCCGGCGCATTCGTGATCACCATCTGGCAGGCGCGGACCGGCATCCCGACCAAGCCGTCCGCCATGGGCGCGGTGGCGGTCGACGGCCCGGCGCTGTTCATCTGGGGCACGATCCTCGTGCTCGCGTTCGTGAGCGTGCTGCTCATCAACGACGAGGGGCACTTCGTGGCCTCCGCCTCGGCCGTGCCCGGCTCGGCCGAGGAGGAGCGGGCGCTCAGCGAGGGCGCCATGCACACCGAGGTCTACCCGCTGGTCCTCTTCGCGGTCGGCGGCATGCTGCTGTTCCCGGCCGCCAACGACCTGCTTGCCATGTTCGTGGCTCTTGAGGTCATGTCGCTGCCGCTCTACCTGCTGTGCGGGCTCGCCCGCCGTCGCCGCCTGCTCTCGCAGGAGGCCGCGGTCAAGTACTTCCTGCTCGGCGCCTTCTCCTCCGCGTTCTTCCTGTACGGCACGGCCCTGCTGTACGGCTACGCGGGCTCGGTGGACCTGGCGAAGATCGGCGCCGCGCTCGGCACGGTCGGCGGGCAGGACACGCTGCTCTACATCGGCGCGGCGATGCTCGGCGTCGGCCTGTTGTTCAAGATCGGCGCCGCGCCGTTCCAGGCGTGGAAGCCGGACGTCTACCAGGGCTCGCCGACCCCGATCACGGCGCTGATGGCCTCGGGCACGCTCGTGGCCGCGTTCGGCGCGCTGCTGCGGGTGTTCTGGGTGGCGCTGGGCGGCCTCCAGTGGAGCTGGACCCCCATCATGTGGGGTGTGGCGATTCTCACGATGCTCGTCGGCGCGGTGCTCGCCATCACGCAGACGGACATCAAGCGGATGCTGGCGTACTCCTCCATCGCGCACGGAGGTTTCCTGCTCATCGGCGTGATCGCCCTCGGCGACCAGCAGCAGAACGCCTCGGCGCTGTCGGCGCTGCTGTTCTATCTGGTGGCCTACGGCTTCACCACGGTGGGCGCGTTCGCGGTCGTCACGACGGTCCGCGACGCCGGTGGCGAGGCGTGGCATCTGTCCCGCTGGGCCGGGCTCGGCAAGCGTCGGCCGCTGGTCGCCACCGTGTTCGCCCTCTTCCTGCTCGCCTTCGCCGGCATCCCGCTGACCAGCGGTTTCTTCGGGAAGTACGCGGTGTTCCAGGCGGCGGTGGACGCTGGCGCGACGCCGCTCGTGGTGGTCGGCGTGGTGTCCTCGGCGATCGCCGCGTTCTTCTACGTCCGCGTGATCGTGCTGATGTTCTTCAACGACCCGGCGGCCGATGGGCCGTCCGTGGTGATTCCGAGAGGCACCTGGGCGGTCGGAGCTGTGGCGGTATTGGCTACCGTAGTCCTCGGGGTTTTCCCGCAGCCCGTGCTCGACCTGGCGCACACGGCTGCCCAGTCGTTGTTCGTCCGATAGGAGCTTCCCTCTATGGCCGCGCCGCCCGTTGTTGACCTGCCTCTCGTCGACGAATGGCTGGCCGCGGATCTCGCGAATGGGCTCGCGGCCGTGGAGAAGCTGCTCCGGTCGTCGGTGGAGAGCGAGGACGCCTTCGTCACGGAGGCGTCCCGGCATCTCATCGAGGCCGGCGGCAAGCGGTTCCGGGCGATGCTCGTGCTGCTTGCCGCGCAGTTCGGCACACCCGACGCCCCGGGAGTCGTCCCCGGGGCCGTCGTCATCGAGCTGACCCATCTGGCGACGCTCTACCACGACGACGTGATGGACGAGGCCCCCGTACGGCGCGGCTCGCCCTCGGCGAACGCCCGCTGGGACAACACGGTCGCCATCCTCACCGGCGACTATCTGTTCGCCCAGGCGTCCGAGCTCCTGGCCGACCTCGGGGCCGACATCATCCGCATCCAGGCGCAGACGTTCTCGCGCCTGGTCCGCGGCCAGATCCGCGAGACGATCGGTCCTTCCGAGGGTGCCGACGCGATCACGCACTACATCCAGGTGCTGGCCGACAAGACCGGTTCGCTCATCGCCACCTCGGGCCGCTTCGGCGCCCTGCTGGCGGGCGCGCCGGCCGAGGTGACCGACCGGCTGACCGCGGCCTGCGAGGCGATCGGCGTGGCCTGGCAACTCAGCGACGACCTGATCGACGTGGCCGCGCCGACGGTCGACTCGGGCAAGACCCCGGGAACCGACCTCCGCGAGGGCGTGCAGACCCTGCCCGTGCTGTACGCGCTGGTGTCCGATCGGTCGGAGGATGCGCGGCTGCGCTCCCTGCTCTCCGGACCGGTCGCCGAGGAGGACGTGGACGAGGCGCTGGAGCTGCTGCGGGCCAACAAGGCGATGGCCGACGCCCGCGGGGAGCTGCTGCGGTGGGCGGACAAGGCCAAGGACGCGCTCGGCGGCCTTCCCGACATCCCGGCCCGCGAGGCTCTCATCGGGCTCTGTGACTACGTCGTCGAGCGCTCGGGGTGAACGGACGACCCCGGAGGCCGTCGGGGCTCAGTGAGCCCCTCAGGCCGTCCGGGGTCGCGTTCTCGGTCTGTCAGGTTCGCTTCTAGACGGTTTCGAGCGCGGGCGCCGTACTGGCCTCGCGGCGGGTCGCACGGGCGGCGCGCAGGCTGTCCCAGGTGAAGACGCTGAGCGCGAGCCACACGATCGCGAACCCGATCCACCTGCTGCCGGGCATCGTCTCGTGGGCGACCAGGACGCCGCACAGGAACTGCAGCACCGGGGCGATGTACTGGAGCAGGCCGATGACCGTCAGCGGCACCCGGATCGCGGCGGCGGAGAAGCACAGCAGGGGAACGGCCGTGATCAGTCCGGAGCCGACGAGTAGCGCGATGTGGCCGGCGCCGTGGTCGACGAAGGTGCCGGCGCCGTTCGCCTGGATGATGGCGAGGTAGCCGAGCGCGGGCACCAGGAGGACCAGGGTCTCGATGGTGAGGCTCTCCGCCGCGCCGACCTGCGCGGTCTTCTTGATCAGGCCGTACGTGCCGAATGACGCGGCGAGGACGAGCGCGATCCAGGGAAGACGGCCGTAGTCGAGGGTCAGGACGAGCACGGCGGCCGAGCCGAGGCCGACGGCGACCCACTGCCAGGGGCGCAGCCGCTCGCGGAAGATGAGCACGCCGAAGAGGACGCTGACCAGCGGGTTGATGAAGTAGCCGAGGGCACTCTCCACGACGTGGCCGGTGTTGACGGCGTAGATGTACATGCCCCAGTTGATGGAGATGACGACCGCGGCGAGGGTGAGCAGGAGGACCTGGCGGCGGGTGATCGACCGGAACGACGACCAGTGGCGGCGGACGCCCAGCATCGCGAGGACCGCGACGAGGGACCAGACCATGCGATGCGCGAGGATCTCGACAGCCCCGGCGGGCTTCAACAGGGGCCAGTAAAGGGGGAACAATCCCCACATGGCGTAAGCGGCTATGCCGTACAGGACTCCTCGGCGCGATTCAGGCATGACATCCAGTGTGACTCCTTACGGGATTTAACACAAATAAGCAATCGTTGCCGCAATATTTAGCGATGCTTACGGGAGGAACAAACCGGGAGACGCTCCGGTTTGGGGCGGGTGGAGGTGCGACATGGGCTGGCTGTTCGGACAGAACAAGACATCGATGGTGACCCCCTCGGAGGCGCTGCCCGGCCGATCCGAGACGATGCCGGTGGCGTCCCGGCACCTGGTGCTCGACGCGCCGCTGGCTCCGCCTTACGGCGAGGGCATGGAGATCGCCGACTTCGGGCTGGGATGTTTCTGGGGAGCCGAGCGCAAGTTCTGGCAGACGCCCGGCGTCGTCTCCACCGCGGTCGGCTACGCGGGCGGATACACGCCGAACCCGACGTACGAGGAGGTGTGCACTGGAATGACCGGCCACACCGAGGTCGTACGCGTGGTCTTCGACCCCAGCAGGGTGTCGTACGAGGAACTGCTGAAGGTCTTCTGGGAGGCCCACGACCCGACCCAGGGCATGCGCCAGGGGAACGACGTCGGCACGCAGTACCGCTCGGCTATCTACACGCACGGGGCCGAGCAGGAGAAGGCCGCCCTCGCGTCTCGTGACGCGTACCAGCGGGTGCTCAACGAGGCCGGCTATGGCCGGATCGCGACCGAGATCGCCCCCGCCGGTCCGTTCTACTTCGCCGAGGACTACCACCAGCAGTATCTTTACCGGAACCCTGGCGGCTACTGCGGCATCGGAGGCACCGGCGTGACCTGCCCCGTTGGCCTCACTACCGGCGAAGCCTGACACGGAGCCCACCCTCATATGACCTCATATGAAGGGAGGGCTCCAGCCGGAAACGGCCGCTGCAGTCCGCGGTCAGTCCATACCGCGCCGTCCCGGGGCCCAGAACGGTTTCACGACAACGGCTCTGCGTGACCAGCCGCGTTCGTGGACGAGATGGTCACGCACCGCCTGGCAGTTGCGAGCCTCGCCTGCGAGATATGCGATGCCTGGCGCGTCGGGAAGCTCTAGGGCCCGGACCGCCTCGACAAGATGAGCCGGCCGGTACGTCCAAGTGAGGCGATCCGCGCGTTTCAGCGGAAGACGATCGCCGGGTCCCTCGGCCGAGATCGCGCCGTGCACGATCGCGGACGGCGGCAACGCGCGCAGTATCGCCCCGAACGCGACGGCTGCTGTCTCATCCCCGGTGAACAGGTGGTACGGGGCGTCCTCGCGCAGGACGAGCCTGCCCTCAGGGGTGGTGAAAGCGGCCGGATCGCCGACGCGTACCCGCCGTGACCACTGCGCTCCCGGCCCGGCGGACGAATGGTCGAGGATGCACAGGTCGAGGTGGCCTGTGGGGGAGTAGTCCCAGATCGAGTAGGTGCGGAGAAGTCCGTGAAGCCACGAGCGGGGCGAGCGAGGGTCGCCGACCCGCAGGCGGATGTGCATGCCCGGAACCCAAGCCAGGTCGCACAGCTCGGGACCGGTGATCCGGATGCGGCGCATGCGCTCGGCGATCTGTTCGATCTCATCGACGGTCCCATGCAGGAACAAGCTCATGGCGCCAACTCCCAGCGCTGGCCCGTGGGCAGGTCCACCACCCTCAGGCCCGGTCCGGCCAAGGCCGTCGCGTCTGAGGCGGTGCCTGAGGTGCGGAACAGCACCGAGAGCGGATCGCGCCCGTGGGCGTCGTGCACCGGGACCAGCACGCCCGCGCCGAGCACGGATGCCCCGGCCACCGCCTGGGCAGGGCCCATCACCAGGCGCGGTCCGAACAGCGGTCGCAAGCCGTTCACCGGAAGCAGGGCCAGGTCCACAGGCCGATCCTCGGTCCGGTACCGCTCGAGCAGCGCGACCTCGGCGATCTCTCCGCCGAAAAACACCCGGGAACTGGCCGTGCTGAACACGTAGGCGTTATTGGGCCAAACCAGAGTCTGCCCCGCGGGAACGACCTGCATCGACACGCCGGGCGCGATTTCGCATACCTGCCCCCAGCGAAGGTGCTCGGCGTGCCGGAAGCCCAGAGCTCTGGCTCGGCGCGCCATGCGTGCGGTGGGCACGTACACCGGTGTGAAGTCCTTGCTTGGCAACATGCGCAGCGCACGGAGATCCCAGTGGTTGGCGGCCAGGTTGGTGACGACGACGGCGGCGAGCGGTGGCAGATCGGCGATGCGCAGCCCGAGCGGCTCGCCGCGGCGCAGGAACCATCGTTCGGTGAACCACGGGTCGGTGAGCACCGCGTGGCCGTCCAGTTCGAGAAGCACACATGAGTTGACCACTCGCGTGACCGCGATCGATTGCTTGATCATGGGGGTAACGGTGCCGGTTAATGTACACATGAAGTCAAGCGAGGATCTGACCATCGGCGAGTTGGCAGAACGGTTCGGGCTGGCCACACACGTGCTGCGGTACTGGGAGAGCATGGGCCTGATCGAGCCCGCGCGGCGTGTGGGCGGTCAGCGTCGCTACGGACAGGACGCTCTGGTGCGTGTAACGCTGATTCGGATGGCCAAGGAGGCGGGTTTCGGATTGCGAGAGCTCCGCACCTTGCTGTCCACGCCTGATCCGATGGATCATCGAGACCTATTGCGCAGCCACGTCGCCCAATTGGAGCAGCGCATCGCGCGGGCACGCGCGGCCAAGGACCTGATTGAGCACGCCCTCGCCTGCCCGTACAGGTTCGCGGACTGCGAGCATGCCCGTGAGCAGATCGCGGCGCGTATCCCGCTCACGCCTCATACTGGCGGCGGAGGCGGCGCCAGGTAGTAGTCGGCAGCCGGATTACGGGCAGACCGGCGGCCTGCGCGGACGTGTTCGGCGCTGTCCTGCAGGCTCGATGTTGAGCCTTCCTGATAGACACATGTGATGGTCTGAGTTGAGACGATTAAGATTTATTGCCCCAAGTGGATCGCTACCACCAGCAGTACCTGTATAAGAACCCGGGCGGCTACTGCGGCATCGGAGGAACCGGCGTATCCTGCCCGGTCGGCCTCACGTCCGGCGAGGCGTAGACCTGCGGTAACTGACTGATCCTGACCCTTGGCCGTCCAGGCTTAGCCCGATGCCGGCCGGGGGCAGACCGTTGCGTTCGCTGGGTTCGAGGTGTGGGCCTGGGCGGCGCAGATGTTGTGCAACGCGACATGCGAGGCTGACGACGTTCCACCACAATCAGAATGTGTTCTGAATTAGACTGGGTGGCGTGAGCATCAGCAACGCCGACGCCGTAACCTTCTCGGACCTGTCTAGAAATCCCCGGGCCGTCGCCGAACGCGCCGCGCGGCTCGGCCGCGTACGTGTGACTCACCGGGATGCCCAGGACTTCTACCTGACAGCGGCTGACCGTGAGGAACGACGCGATCAGACGCTGGCCACAGCTTCCCGCCTGTTCCTCGCTCTCATGAGGCATGATCCGACTGCTCGTGCACTCGTCATTGCCATGCCCGAGGTCTTTCCCTGGGTTCGTCACCTCACCTCCGATGAGGTGCGATCCTTCACCCTTGAATTGGTCGAGGCGCTCTCTGACGCGGCCGAGCTCGATGTCGACGCCACTGCTCAGGAAGTTATCGCAGGCTGGCGGGCCACTGCCCGAATCAAGGCTGACCCCGCGCACTATGCCCATGCGCGTGAGGTGACGAGCGGAGACTTCGGACCGGTTGAGGTTTCGGTATGAGTCCGAAGCGCGGAGATCGGGTTACAGTCTTGCCTCCTGACGACGAATGGGACGTCCGTTTCGGTACGAGCGATGCGGTGAAGGGCTGGGAGGAGCTTTGCCGTCATGCCCTGGCCAACACGCGCCGATGCTTGGAGACACTGCGTGCCAATCCACGCTCACGCACCGACCATGATCGCCAACATCGCCTACGTGGCGACCTCGCGACTCATCGTCACAACGGACAGGACCTTGAGCAATGGGAGTTCGAGGTCACCAGCGGCGGACGCGTGCGCTACGTCATCGATGATGCCGCTCGTAGGGTGTGGGTCGTTTACGCCTCGCCCCGTCATCCGCAAGATACCGACATCTGAGGTCGGCTGGCCCGCCGAGAATCTGTGGCACAGCCGCAGGCCGAGGCCAGGAACAGGTGTCAGCTGGTTTTAGTTCTCTAGCGGCTCTGCGGTCCAGGTCTGCTTGCCATCGGTCATCGTCGTATCACGCCGTTCAGTTCTGGACGGTCACAAGACGATCACCTTTCCACAATGGGCCCCACGAGCATCGGGCGGTCGAGCATGCCCGGTGTGAACGGCACCCCGGTGACCTTCGCCGTCAGGGCGAAGCCCCTTGGCACGGCGGTGTAGTAATTGTCCTCCCAGGCGGCGTCCCACGCGGCCTCGTCCTCTGGCTTGTTCAGCCCCATGCCCAGCTCCCGCATGAAGCCGTTGAACCGGTCAGGGTCGGAGCCGTAACGCTCGTACGGGTGCCGCAGCCGGTAGCCGGTGACGATCGTGCCGTCGATCGCGTACTCGAAGCTGTGCTCGGCGGCGTAGTCGTGCCGGGTGACCGCCAGCATTTCGCAGCCCCGCGACAGCTTGGTCACCACCTCGTGGAGCGTGACCATCCAGCCGTAGGGCTCGATGGCCACGCACCACTCGCCGGCCTGGAAGACGCCCACGTAGCCGCCACCATCCCCGCCGGCCGTCTCCTCGACGAACTCGTGGGCCCTTTCGTCGAGTCCGCCGAAGTCCGACTCCTGACCGGAGTCCTCGCCGCGGCTGAAGCGGCGCACCACCTCCGCCGGGTCGAGCCCGCGGAAGAAGGCCACGCTGAAGATCACGCCCAGTGGGCCGCCGCCCTCGTTCTCGGACACGTTGAGCCACTGGAACGGGGCTAGAGGGTCGGTTGTCGTCATGCGGTCCATGGTGGCAAGCTGTACCGACAATCAGCCGAGATCGGCTGCCACTCCGACGCAGGCCGACACCTCCTACAGGTGTTGCCGGTCCCGTCGGCGATTGCCGCTGACCGGAACCCTGAGCTGATCTATTGCGTGAAGCGAACCGCTATCACCAGCAGTACCTGTACAAGAACCCCGGCGGCTACTGCGGCATCGGAGGCACCGGCGTCGCCTGCCCGATCGGTCTGACCGCTGGCGAAGCCTGAACCGTACCCGTGCGGACAACGTTTGCAGCTTGAGAGTTGCCAATGTGGCCTTCTTCGTCATGGCCCGCTTTCCAGACAGCCAGGTAACCGTGCCTGGCTGTCTGTCCTCCCCTTTCGTACGTTTCGGGTGATGTGTCACATCAATCAAGGCGAGGGGACGTATGGCGACGTACACCGAGAGCGAGGAAGAGCCCGCCGCCACAATGTGGATGCGGATTCGATCACGGTTCACGGGGCAGGCGAAACTCACTAAGGAAACGCTGCAGGCCGTCGAGGAAGCGCGGTCTGCTTCCGCAGCCGCCAGGGAGGCGTCGGAGAGGGCGGCAGAAGCAGCCGCCGAAACCCAAGCCGCCATCCTGAACTACCTGAACGGCGCGGCGGTGGAAGCGAAGGAGGAGCCTCGGGGTACTCCCGAAGAAGAACTCGGAAAGCTATTCCGCACCTATTTGCAGAGGGGACGCTGGCGGAACATATCTATCACCAAGATGCTGACGGACCTGGACAATGAGGCCAGCAAACTCCACCGGGGTGCTCTACTGGCCGTCGACACTGTCCTTTTGGCTGATAGGGGAGAAAGGGACGTTATCACCGCCGGACCCATGAAGGTGCTCATGGGCTGGAAGAAGCGAGCGCATGAGCTGGAAGATGATCAGCCATGCGCCTGAGCGATGTCGGTCTGGAAGGCCAGCTTGAGCTCGCTGAGTATCCACGACGTGAGTCGGAGTGCTTCGAAGCGGTGATGTGAAAAGAGACATGCCGGTGCCGATCTCGGGGCAGAGGGGCTTCGCTGGAGGCCCTCGCTGTAAGGTCGAGCACTGCCCGTTCTGTATAGATTGCTGTACAGTAGTTGCATGACCGTTCTGCATGAAGCTGCCGAGCTGAGCGTCACAGAAGCGGCCCAGCGTGGGGTGGCCCGTCTGGTCGCCGACGCCGAGCAGGGGACGGATCTGGTGGTGACCCGTCGGCATCAGCCGGTGGCGGCGGTGGTGAGTATCCGTCGCCTTAATGACCTCGAAGAGGCCGCGGCCGACCTCCGGGACCTGGCGTTGGTGCTCGCCCGCTCCGTCACCGACACCGGGGAGCGCGTCTCGCTCGATGATGTGCTCACTGCCTTCGGGCACACGCGGGAATCGCTTACCGCATTGCCGGACGACGAGTAAACGTGTCCGACGTCGTCTTCACGGCCCCGGCCGTAGATGACCTCCGGCGGATCGGCCCCGATGCCGTACCGAAGGTCCTCAAGAAGATCCTGCTTCTACTCGACAATCCCGAGGCCGGCTATCCCTTGGGCGGGGAGCTGACGGGCTTCCGAAAGCTCGTGGTCGGGCGTAACACCTGGCGGGTCGTCTACCGCATCGCCGATGACAAGTCGATCGAGATCTGCGAAGTGTGGGCCGTGGGTGAAAGAGCCGACGCCGAGGTGTACGCCGAGGCCACGGCCAGGGTCCGCGCCGCTGGGAAGGGCCGTCCTGAGGTCATCCAGCTCGGGCAGATCATAGAACGCCTGGGTCCTCTGGCCGATCACATCCGCGTCGATCAACCGCCTCCCAGGGAACCGGTTCCAGACTGGCTCGCGGACCGGTTGATCTACACCGTTGGCATGTCGCGCGAGGAGGTCGCCGCTCTTGATCTCGAGAAGGCGGTTGACCTGTGGGCAGAATTCCGGTCGAGCTCGCGCTAGCCAGGATCTATTGCTTGGGGTGAACCGCTACCACCAGCAGTACTTGTACAAGAACCCGGGCGGCTACTGCGGCATCGGAGGCACTGACGTTTTCTCACCGACTTTCAGCTGATCTTTCTGTGCTCGAAGTGGACGAGGACGAGGGCGGCCCGAGCAAGGTCCCCGATCCGGCTGGGGCCGAGCGTGGTGTGCTGCAAGGCGGTCCAGCGTT
>NZ_BSSE01000007.1 GCF_030268965.1 Microtetraspora sp. NBRC 16547
TTGCGGCTGAGGACGTGTGCCGCGGCGTTGAGGATGCGCTGGCGTGTGCGGGCTGACTTGGAGCTTTCTTCCGGGGTGGGTTCGCCGGTTTTCCTGGGCACGGAGCGATCATACGCGGTCGGCCGCCGTCCACGGTATTTAACTGAAGGTAGATTAAACATTTGCGGGGTGTTCCGTGAAGCCCGAGGGAAAGATGTTCGACGAGGGGGTCGCGGTGGTGGCCGGACGCGTTACGGAGCGGGGAGAAGGAGTGGGCCGGTGACGGCGATCGCGGAAGGGCCGTACTTCGAGGAGCTGGCGGCCGGGCAGGTGTTCGACGGTGCGCCGGGAGTCACACTCACGGCGGGACACGCCGCGGTCCATCAGGCGGTCGTGGGTGATCGGCTGCGGTTGCCGCTGGACGAGCATCTCTGCGGGGAGGTCACGGGGGGAGCGACGCCGGCGCATCCGGCGCTGGTCTGGGACGTGGCGATCGGTCAGTCCACGCTCGTCACTCATCACGTGAAGGCGAACCTGTTCTACCGCGGGCTCGTCTTTCGCCGGTTGCCGGTGATCGGGGACACGCTGCGCACGTCCACGGAGGTGGTGGCGCTGCGGCAGAACCGGCCGAAACCGGGCCGCCGTCCGACCGGGCTGGCGGTGCTGCGGATCAGCACGATGGATCAGGACGGGACGCCGGTGCTCGACTTCTGGCGTTGCGCGATGTTGCCGCTCCGGAATCCCGAGGTGGTGACCGGCCATGACGCCGATCTCGACTCGGTAGGTGCGGCCGCCGCGGGCGTGGATCTCGTCGAGGCGGCCACGGGGGCGCTGGCGGGCTGGCGCCTCGATCGGTTCAGGGACCGGGTCGCGGGCCGGCACTTCTCCGACGTGGCCGAGGGCGAGAGGTGGGAGGTGGGCGGCGGAGACGTGGTGTCCGGCGCTCCGGAACTGGCCAGGCTCACCCTGAACATCGCGCAGGTGCATCACGACGTGCGCGCCGCCGGAGGCTCGCGGCGGCTGGTGTACGGCGGGCACACCATCGGCCTCGCGCTGTCCCAGGCCGCCAGGGTGCTGCCGAACCTGGTCACGGTCGTGGCCTGGCACGGCTGCGACCACGTCGGTCCCGTCCACGAAGGGGACACGCTGTGCAGTGAGATCGTCGTGGAGCGCCGCAGCCCGCTGCCCGGCGGAGGCGGGCTGGTCCACCTCCGTTCACTGGTCGCCGCGGTGGGCGACGGCGAGCCGCGGAACGTCCTCGACTGGAGGTTCGTCGCCGTCATGGCGTAGGAACGCCGCCGGAACTTTGACTCGTTGACCGGATTCTTCGAATTGGTCACGGGGTATAGAGGGCCGGCATGGTCGCCCACGTCGTCCGCTCCGCCTTCGAGATCCCCGGCGCCGAGGAGGCCGCTGCGGGGGTGGCGCCCCAGGTGCCAGCGCTCTACCAGATCCCGCTCGACCGTTTGAACGAGGAGAACAGCAGGCAGAAACGCATCTGACACGTCCGATGGAGGCAATGATGAGCACTCCCAGCACTGTCGGTCCCGTCGACATGATGGACCCTGACCTGCTGCGGGATCCGTTCCGCGGGTACTCGCGCATCCGGGAGCAGGCGCCGGTCACGCGCGCCGTCTTCGCGGGCGTGAGCACCCCGATCTGGCTGGTGACCCGGTTCGACGACGTCCAAACCGTGCTGAGCGACCAGCGCTTCGTGAACAACCCCGCCAACGTGCCGGGGATGGACGTGCACAACGTCCGCGAGGAAGTCATCAAGGCCCGCGGGCTCCCGCGGGAGTACGCCCAGTACGTGCTCGACAGCGTCCTCGACGCCGACGGCGACGACCACATCCGGTTGCGGAGGCTGGTCTCCCGCGCCTTCACCGCGCGGCGGGTCTCGGAGCTGCGGCCGCGTGTGGAGGAGATCACCGAAGACCTCCTCGACCGGCTTCCGGACCTGGCCGAGGACGGCGTGGTCGACCTCATCGAGGGGTTCGCCTATCCGCTGCCAATCACGGTCATCTGCGAGCTGGTCGGCATCCCGGAGGAGGACCGCCCGCAGTGGCGCGACTGGGGCAGGTCCCTGGTGTCCATGCGGCCGGGGGCGATGGCGGATTCGCTGCGCCAGCTGGTGACCTACATCCAGGACCTGATCGAGCGCCGACGGGCGCAGCCGACCGGTGACCTGCTCACCGGGCTGATCCGGGCCCATGACGAGGACGGCGGCCGGCTCAGCGACACCGAGATGGTCACGATGGTGCTGACCCTGGTCCTCGCCGGCCACGAGACCACCGCCCACCTGATCGGCAACGGCACCGTCGCGCTGCTGACCCACCCCGACCAGCTCGCCGCGCTCCGCGCCGATCCCGAGCTGGCGCCCCGCGCCGTCCACGAGCTGATGCGCTGGTGCGGGCCCGTGCAGGGCACCAGGATCCGGTACGCGGCCGAGGACGTGGAGATCGAGGGGACGCGGATCGGGCGCGGCGAGCCGGTGATGGCCGTGCTCGTATCGGCCAACTATGACCCCCGCCGGTTCGACGACCCCGAACGGCTCGACATCACCCGTGAGCCCGACGGGCGCCGCGAGGTCCACGTCGGGTTCGGGCACGGCCTGCACTACTGCCTCGGCGCGGCGCTGGCCCGCCAGGAGGGCGAGGTCGCGTTCCGGGCGCTCACCCGCCGCTTCCCCGATCTCCGTCTGGCCGTGGCGCCCGAAGATCTGGAACGTCAGCTCCTGCCCGGCTCCTGGCGTCTGGCGCGGCTCCCCGTCCGCCTGCACTCCTGACGGACGGCTGCGCCCGTACGCGAGCCGGGCGCGGCCCGTCCACTCTGGGCGTACATGGCCGGGCCCCTCTTCCCGACACTCTCGGGGAGAGGGGCCCGGCCTGCACACCGGCCTGCGCAGCGCTACACGAGCCGCAGGTTCAAGGACAGGAGCAAGTTGACCAGCGAGGCCACCCGGGGCACCCGGGGCACCCGCGGGACCTGGGACACCGGGACGCAGTCGAACTGCGGGCACGGCGTGGTGAAGCACTGCTTGGGCGACGGGACGCAGACGGTGCCCGGAGGGCACAGCGCGGCCGCGCAGGGCGAGCCCGGGGCGCACGTCGCGGACACAGATGACACGGATGACACAGGTGACACGGCTGACGCCGCCGATGTGAAGTCGTCGGCCGCCCAGGACGGTGCCGCCGCCGACACGGACAGACCGGCGGCGATGGCCGCCGCCAACACGAACCTGCGAAGCATTTCTCCCCCGAACACTCTGGAGCCCCCCGGCGATCATGCTCGCACATGGAGACGGCCGAGCCCGGTCTCGCCGCGCGGGAAGATCCGCACCGATCGGCGCCGGCCGCGCAGCGGTCACTCGGCGAGAGGAGCCAGCGCGGTCCGCAGGTCGGTGAGCTCGCCGTACACGACCCCGGTCATGCCGAGCGCGACGGCGGCGGCGACGTTCTCCGGCCGGTCGTCCACGAACAGGCACCGCTCCGGGACCGCACCCGCGAGTCCGGCGGCGATCTCGTAGATCCGCCGGTCCGGCTTCGCGATCCCGACGCGGGCGCTGCTCACGACGGCGTTCGCGAAGCCGGCCATTCCCAGCCGGTCGAGGTCCTCCTCCAGCCGGGTCGTGGCGTTGGTGACCAGCACCACCGGCACCCGCCGCCGCGCCTCGGCCAGCAGGTCGCGCACCCCCTCGTCGATCCACGCCGGCACCGCGGCGAACTCCTCGACCAGCCGTGCGGCACGCTCGGGTGAGCCCAGGACCTCGGCGAACGCGGTGACGAGCCACTCCTCCCATTCCTCGCAGGTGATCTGGCCGAGCGTGGCGGGGCCCATCAACGCCGGGCTCAGCGCGGTCTTCAGGACGGTGCCGGGCGCCAGCCCGTACGCCTCGTCGATCCGCGCCTGCGCCGCCGGGTCGTGAAACCGGAGCACACCGTCGAAGTCGCACAACACCGCGTCGAAGGACACCGTCACAGTTCTCCTTGTCGGGGGACGGCCGATCCCGCCAGGGACCCGGCCGTGCTCGGGGGATACACAGGGGACAGCCGTTCGTACCGGGGACGCGCGATGCTCGGTCGCCGGGCACGCGCGGCCTTCTGCCATCCTGGCCGATCATGCCCGCCTGCGCGCTGATGGGCTGCCCCACGCGTGCTGACTCGGGGGAAGGGCAGCGAGAGGAAGGTCAGAGGAAGTCAGAGGAAGGACGCGGGTGGTCCGTCGGCACGCGGCCGCACCGTCATCGCGGAGAGCGCCTTGACGATGGTGACGGAAATGGCGTGCGCGGTCTGCTTGACCATGGCCGCGACCTCTCCGGAGACGGCGGACGGCGAGGAACCTGCCACGCTCACCGCCATGCGGACCCTGCCGTCGGCGTCGAACACCGGGGCGGCCGCACAGACGACGCCCTCGGCGAACTCCTCCCGCGAATAGGCGATGCCGTGGCGGCGGACCATGCGGAGCTCCCGGTCGAGGGCGGCGTGCCCGACGACGGTGCGCCGGGTCATCCGCCGCAGGGCGCCGCGGTCGTGGAAGGCGGCGTTGAGCTCGTGATCGAACGCGAGCAGCACCTTGCCGCCCGCGGTGCAGTGCAGGGGCGCGCGGTCGACCTCGTCGGACGGTGAACTCACCCGGCTGTGCCCGTACACCCGCTCGACGTAGGCGATCTCCAGGCTTCGGGGGACGGCGAGGTTGACCGTCTGCCGGGTCAGCTCGTAGAGGCGGATCATGTGCGGGAGCACGATGGGGCGCGTGCCGGGGATCATCCTCGGCGCCGGGCGGGCCAGGGTGACCAGCTGGTCGCCGATGGCGTAGTCGATGCCGATCCGCTGCGCGAAGCCCTTGGCGCACAGGACGCCGAGCAGGCGGTACGTCGTGGTCTTCGGCAGGCCGGTCCTCCTGGACAGCTGGGCGAGGCTCATCGGCTGGACGGCCGCGCTCAGTGAGGTGAGGATCGTGATCGCTTTCTCCAGGCTGCTCGGCTTCTCCAGGCTGCTCGGTCGCTGGAGGCCGTTCGGCTTCTCAAGGCCGCTCTGCGGCTGGACGGGGGGCAGCTGTCGCGTCAGGGGTGATCCCTTATGGGTGATGGTTCGCGGCATTCTGTCGGTGTGTCACCTAACGGGCGATATGGGGACATGCTCCGGCTGGGGGATTCGCAAGACCATGATTACCCATGGCGATGAATCACCACACTGCGTATCTAGCGCGCCCGTGAGGCGCTCCACGTCCTCGGCGCCGCGCCGATCGACACCGACGCGAAGGCCGGGCTGGCCATGCTGGCCGACAGCCTCATCCATCGCACCCGGTAGCGAGCCCGGCGCTTCCCGCCCCTGGAACCCCTTCCCTGGCATTCCATCCCCGGCACATCGCCCCCGTAGCCCTGCCCCGTACTCCCGCCACACCCGCGCGAAAACCCTGACCGCGCGCCGGGAGATCACGATGCCTCCTCGCCGCGCGTTTCGCGCGCACGCCCAGGAAACCCGAGAGAGATCAGGTGGTTCACGTCATGACGGAAACCGTTTCCTCGAACGACCAGCCGCAGCTGAGCCTCGGCACCGCCGCGGCGCGGAACCTGGCGACGACGACCAAGTCCGTGCCGCAGATGCAGGAGATCACCTCGCGGCACCTGCTCCGGGTCCTTCCCTGGGTGCAGGTGGTCGGCGGGGCGTACCGGGTCAACCGGAGGCTCAGCTACGCGGTGGGCGACGGGCGGATCAGGTTCGTCTCCACCGGAGCCGAGGTACGCGTCATCCCGGCCGAGCTGTGCGAGCTGCCCACCCTGCGCCGGTTCGACGACAGCGACGTACTGGAGGCCATCGCCGGACGGTTCACCCAGCGGGAGTTCGAACCTGGCGAGGTGATCGTCAGCGCGGGCGCGCCGGCGGACCGCGTGATCCTGATCGCCCACGGCAAGGTGAACAAGATCGCGGCCGGCGCGTACGGAACCGAGACGGTCGCCGAGGTCCTGGCCGACGGCCACCACCTCGGCGACCGGGGCCTGACCGAGGAGACGGCCGTGTGGGACTTCACGGCCAAGGCCATCACCCCCTGCACGGCGCTGATCCTGTCGCGTGGAGCGTTCCAGGAGATCGCCGCCCAGTCGCCGGAGCTGCGGGAGTACCTCGACAACATGGAGCCGGCCGAGAGCCGGGCCGTCAACGCCCACGGCGAGGCGGAGATCGAGCTGGCGGCGGGTCATGTGGGGGAGGTGGCGCTGCCGGGGACGTTCGTGGACTACGAGGCCGAGCCTCGGGAGTACGAGCTGAGTGTGGCGCAGACGATCCTGCGGATTCACACGCGGGTGGCGGATCTGTACAACGAGCCGATGAACCAGACCGAGCAGCAGTTGCGGTTGACGGTCGAGGCGTTGCGGGAGCGGCAGGAGTACGAGCTGGTCAACAACCGTGAGTTCGGCCTGCTGCACAACGCGGATCTGGGGCAGCGGATTCACACCCGGACCGGCCCGCCCACCCCCGACGACCTCGACGAGCTGCTCTGCCGCCGGAGGAAGTCGCACTGCTTCGTGGCCCACCCTCGGGCGGTCGCGGCCTTCGCCCGGCAGTGCAACAGCCGGGGGATCTATCCCGACTCCGTGCAGGTGGGGGAGTCGACGGTCACGGCCTGGCGCGGGGTGCCGATCCTGCCGTGCGACAAGATCCCCGTCAGTAGGCAGGGGCTCAGCTCGATCATCGGCATGCGGCTGGGGGAGGAGGACCAGGGGGTGATCGGGCTGCACCGGACCGGGCTGCCGGACGAGTACCAGCCCGGCGTGTCGGTCCGGTGCACGGGCATCGACGAGAAGGCGATCGCCTCCTATCTCGTCACCGCCTACTATTCGGCGGCCGTCCTCGTGCCCGACGCGATCGGCGTGCTCGACAGCGTCGAGGTCGGCTGACGGCACGGCGAAGTACGCTCGCGAAATCGCCCTGCCGGTGTCCCGCCGTGATGCGCGGTGTGATGCCGGTGGGGCGGGCGCCGTCGTGCTCCGGTGGTGCTTTGCGGCAGGGCCTTAACGCGTTCTCCCGTACCGGCAGGGAAATCGATTTTGTCTCGGCGCGTTCATGGCATTAGGGTTTGATGTTGTGACTACCGGGTCGGCCATGGGCCAAGAGCGAGTGAGGCACCCGGCCACGGCGTGACCGCCGGGCGGGCGAGAGGCCCGCCGTTCTTTCTTTCCGCGCGCTTCGCGTGACGTTTTCCACCTGTACGGCGGTGCCGTTCGCTGTCGTCTTCGTGAGCCATTCATGAGCCGGCCTGGTCGGTGAACACCGACGATGCCGGATATCCGGCGCGCCCTTTTCATATATCCCGCACCACGGTCGAGATCGTCCCGTGGTGATTTCGTTCCGCCCCGCCAGGCGGTTCTTCGTCATGCCCGCGAACGGCCCGCGGGATCACAATCCTGGAGAAGAGAACTGAGAATGCCGAACGATTTCAACCAACAGATCATCGAGGAGTTCCGCGCCAACGGCGGACGGGTCGGCGGCCCGTTCGAGGGAGCCCGGTTGCTCTTGTTGACCACCACCGGAGCGCGGTCCGGCGCTCCGCACACGACCCCGGTCGGCTATCTTCCCGACGGCGGCGAACGTGTCCTGGTCATCGCCTCGGCCGGTGGCGCGCCGAGGCATCCGGCCTGGTTCCACAACCTGGTGG
Source organism: Microtetraspora sp. NBRC 16547 (assembly GCF_030268965.1). Taxonomy (GTDB): domain Bacteria; phylum Actinomycetota; class Actinomycetes; order Streptosporangiales; family Streptosporangiaceae; genus Microtetraspora. The sequence continues at coordinate 7,633 of NZ_BSSE01000007.1, forward strand.
CCAATCCCCGCGTCACGGTCGAGGACGGTGTCTTCACCTACGAGGCGGAGGCCGTCGTGCTGGAGGGCGCCGAACGCGACCGCGCCTTCGCCCGCGCGGTCGAGGCCGACCCCGGGTGGGCCTCCTACCAGGCCAGGACGACGCGGGTCATCCCCGTGGTCGCCCTCACGGCGGTCACGGGCGGACCGCCGAACGCGGCGTCCTGGGGCGCGGCGCTCAAGCTGATCCACGACGCGTTTCGGAGGGAGCTCGTCCTGATCCGCAATGAGATCTCCGAGTCGGGTCCCGGACTGGGCGCGCAGCTCAGGGTGAACTGCCTGACCCTCTGCCAAGGGCTGCACAACCACCACACGGGCGAGGACGCCGGGATGTTCGTGATGCTCGCCGAGCGCTATCCCGAGCTCGCCCCGACCCTGGACCGGCTGCGCCGGGAACACGAGAAGATCGCGGCTCTTGTCGACGACCTGCGGAAGGTCATCTCCGCCGACGGCGCGGATCCCCTGCTGGTGCTCGCCGAAGTCGAGCGACTCACGGACGAGCTCGAAATCCATCTGACCTACGAGGAGGAGCAGTTGATCCCGATCCTCGACGCCTGACCCACTGAGCCGACCGCGAGCGCCACGGCCCGCCGAGCGTAGGGGGGCACAGAACCGCGTGGGCGCGGCGGTGCCTGGCCGAGCGGGTAGCGCAAGGACGAAACGGCGGGACGCCCGCGCGGCCGGTGCGGGCGTCCCGCGACCACGCACCGGGATGGTCGGGTCGAGTTCCGCGAGCAGGTCCAGGCTGCCGAGGTACGGCCTGACGACACCGGTTCGTGGACGACAGCGACGTGGTCACCTCTTCGGGCGTCTCGGCCGGGATCGATATGGCGTTGTACCTGGTCGCCCGCCTGGCCGGGGCCGAGCGCGCCAGGCAGGTCCGCCGCAATATGCAGTACGACCCGCAACCGCCGATCCAGTGATCATGAAGGGCCAGCGTTTTAACGGAAAGTTCGCCGGGATATTCCAACCGGCGCGCTCTGTCGCGATTCGCGCGATTTTCCTGCTCTTGGAATAGCTGGAGCGAGCTCTCGAGAGGACGGAGGGCCGCCGTTGTGGTGTTCGCGTTCCTGGTCGCCCAACTTGATGAAGGGGGTGGGTGAGTCGTAACTCGATCCTCTTAAAGGATCCGATCTCCATCAGATTTGGTGCCGTCCATAATTGCGATGACGTATCCGATCTGACGGAGACCTTTACTAAGCGAATGATTGAAAATACGCTGGCCGCCGAGTTGTCGATTTTCGCCGGCCCATGGAGTCCACCGCCCTGATGGCTCATCCGTTACCCAGACCCTCGCCGACCTCCCAGCCGTCCCCTTCTGTCGAGCGGTCACTGGGCACCCAGCCGTCGCCGACTCCGGAGAAGACGCCGACCTCTGGACCGTCTCCCACTCATCAGTCGTCGCCGAGTGCTCCGCCGCCCTCTCCTGTCAAGGACGACCGAACGGCGTCCACCAGCAATGGACGTCCACTGGTCCCGCAGCCGACCCCGTACCCCTCCCAGGGAGTAGACGGCGAGTATTCGGGGATCAACCCCGCTTTGATGGACGACTTCGAGCGAGGGCTCGGGCGGGCCGAGGACGCGCTCGGCCGGAACGAGCAGCGGATCCGTCGCACGTTGCAGCAGCTCGACCTCGACACCTCGGGGTTGAACGTCCTGCGTGAGGCGCGGAGTTGGATCGAGACCAGTCGCCCCGACCTGCGGCGTCGCAGTGAGACGATCCGCGCCGAGGTCACGGAGTGGGGGACCTCCTCCGGCCTCCCCGGAGGGCTGACCACCTTCGACGAGGCGCTGTACGGCAAGGCCGCCGGCCCTGACATATACGCCGCGGTCACGAAGATCACTGAGGCGGCGGAAAGCGGCAAGGTCGATGCCAAGACCCTCGCGGAGCTGGAAAAGCGGACCGGGGACGCGACATTCGCCGTCGCGCTGATGAACGCGATGGGCGCGAAGAAGTTCCGCGGTCTGATGGCGAAGACCGTAAAGGATGACGACAAGAAAGTGAGGCGGCTCCAGGCCGCGCTCGGTAAGACGCTGGGTACTGCAAGCTCCCGGCTGAGCAACACCTGGCGCGATGACCTCACATCCGATCTCGTGCTGAACTGGAGGGAGGCCTACGCGGTCTCCTTGGCGCTCAAGCACGGCACCTTCGCCACTGTCTTCCTGTTGAGCGTCGCCAAGAAGTTGGATGCCTTGTATCGCGTAATGGCCAAGCCCATCGCCGTGGAACCGGGCGTCATGAGAACTCTCATGGAAGCGCTCAGCCGTGATCCCGCGGCGGCTCAGGACTTCTTCGCCGGCGATCCCACCGCGCTGAAGTATTACTTGACGGAGGGGCGCATGGCTGACGATGGTGTGGCATTGGGCAAGGCCCTGGAGGCCGCGATGCTCACCTTCAGAGACCACGACGGATCACCGCAGAACCCTTCGCGCGGCTATCTCTCCGCCAAGCTGACCTCGGAGTTCGTCCATCTGGAAGCCGAACGTATCGACAAGGGCTATCCCCCCAAGTCTTTCGTGAACCCTGAGAGCACAGGCCGCATCCTCGCCGGGTACGTCGGCGACGTGAACTTCACCGCGCAGTTCGACGCCAATATCATTGAATCGGGAGTTCGAGGAAACAACGATCCCAGTCTGCCTGGCGTAGAGAACTGGGGTGCGTTGTTTGATACTCATCAACTGCGTCAGGTCATGAAGGAGGCGTTCGAGGATTCCACCGCCTTCACTACCGTACTTGCGGCCCAGACGGTGTTTACGAGTCAGCTTCTCGATTATGGTGCCGCAGAGATGTCCGCCGGGCGGGGCGACAACACGCTCATGACGAATGCTAAACAGATAGGTCGAAGCTTCGGCATGATCACAGATGCGGCAGGTCTGGCGAAGATCGAGAAAGGAAAGGAATTAGACGAAAAGCAGGAGCGGAACATGAAGGTTCTCACGGCCCTGGTCGGTATGGGCCTTGCTGTCCCGCAGAAGGCTGCGGGGGCGATCAGCGCCGGCATGGTGGGGTCGTGGACGTGGCTGATCGAGGACGCTGCCAAGGGCAACGCGGAGACCGAAGCCCGCAGCAAAGCTGATTCCGTCGTCAGACAGACCCAGGACCTCGTGCATGATCTCACTGCTCAGGCAATGCTCAAGCATGGCCTGTTCGGTACGGTCGAGCCTGCCGCCGCAACCCACCCCTGGGCCTCACTGGAAGGCTTGAAGAAGGGAGACGATCCCCGCGACAATCCCAACAATTTTCTCAAGGAAGATGGCCGAACGCTGATGACCAAGGACGAGATGATCGACAAAATGGCCACTGACCCCGCTGATAAATACCGAAGGCTCTTGGCCTATCGGCAATGGCTCCACCAAGGGCCGTCAGGAAAGGCTTGGAGCAATGTGGAGAACCCTCTGGACATAGGGTTCAGCAATGGCTTCAGTCAGTTCTCGTCATGATGGGGATGGCCGTCGCCCGCGTGGCTGCCCTAACGTGCGCTCTGGTCCTGTCAACGGCTTGTCATAGTGGCAATACGCCAAGCGACCGCACTCCGTTACCCGTGGTGGCCGCCCCTCCGTACATTTGCGGATATATTCCGCTGAAAGCGGTGGCGTTGATGACAGGGGTATATGACCCGCTAGCTCGTGGCTATTTTGATCTCACGACCTCTGATGGGCTCGGAATCGGCGACTGTGCGGCCTATCGACAAGACGGTGATCGGCAGAAGGTGTTGCAGATTGATCTCATGCCGAGAGGCTATACGGAGATGGTCGAGGAAAACATCAGGCTTGGGGCCTCCCCATTGCCGGAGATCATCCCCGGGGCCAAGGGATCGTATTTCAAGGGCGCCGACGGGAAGAGCAACTCCGCATCTGCGGTGCTCGTACGTGGTGAGGCCACAATAAGCATTCAGTTACAGATCGGTGCTTCTGGGCGGGACAACGCGGCTGATGTGGCGGCGTTGATGAAGCTGATCGCGCCGAAGCTCATCACGGATGCCAGTGCTCCGTCGGGGAGCCCGTCACCGAAGATGGAGTCGCCCTCTCCGACGAAGGGTTGATCAGGTCATGGCTGAGCTGGTGCCCAATCCGTTGTACGAGGCGTTGGGGGACGCCCTCCGGACGGTGGAGCCGATGGTCCAGGAGATAGAGCAGGGCATCGAAGCGCCCTACCAGGACTTCCACTCCGGCAAGGTGTGGACGGGGCCGGCCGCCAAACGTTTTGACGCCCAGCTCGCCCACCACCGCACGCGTGTCCGCAACTCGGGGGACAGGATCGTCTTCGACCTCCGCCAGACACTGGCTCGCACCCCGCGCGAGGTGACCGAGGAGCAAGCCCGGACGATCAAGATCAGGTACGGCCTGCCCTGAGTTCCCTCCGTTGGCGAGGAACGCGGGCGGGCAATGGGGGGAAAGCGTCTCCCGGCGAATGCGAGGTCGAGGACGACCCTGCACGGAGCGGCCTGGGACGCCGGCCGGGCGGAGGCTCTGGAGGCGGAGATCGCCAACCAGGTCGACGTCATCGCCTCGCCCGAGGCGCGGGCGGCGATCGGCGACTACCTCCGCCCGCGTTGATCCTCGGGTGATCCTGGTGGCCCGTCAGTCCGTCAGCCGCTGACTCCGCTGAGCTCGTTCGGGGCCTGCGGCAGTGTCACGGTCCGCAGCTTCTTCCTCGACTCGATGTCGATCGCGTGCAGCTCCTTCCTGCTCGGATCGGTCACGTACGCCGTATGGCCGCGGACGAAGAGGGTCGGGCGGGGCTGCTGCCATTCCAGCGGTTCCCGCCATTCGGCCATGATCTCGATGCGGTCCACGACCTTCCCCTTCTCGGGGTCGATCACGTGGAGCCTGCCGTCGGTCCCCAACACGAGGGCCTCTCCGCGCGGCCCGCGCGCGAGGGAACGGAAGGTGTAGCTCGTGCCGAGGTCCACCAGCCGCATGGAACCGGACTCCGTGTCGATGAGCGAGACCCGCTCGGGGTATTCCCGCTCGGCATCCGGGTCCGTCTTGTAGTCGCCGAGAACGATCGCCGACGCCTCGGAGCCGGCCTGGTTGCCGACCCGCCCATACGGGTCCGGGCTGTCGATCTTGCTGATCGTCCCGTTCTTGTAGAGCAGGACGCCGTCCTCGCATCCGATCACGACGGCCTCGTCCTTGGCAGCGGCCTCGCCGTGGACGCCCGGGCACTTCTCGCTGCGGGCGATCTCCTTGCGCTCCCGGTCGAGCACCAGGATGCCGAGCCGCTTCTCCTCGGTGCCGAGGGTGGTCAACAGTTCGCCGTTCGCCAGTTCGATCGCGACTCCGTGGTGGGGCGCCGCGGACGTGTAGGTCTCGCCCTTGGGCAGGCCGGCCGCGAGATCCTTCGGGTCGAAGACGGTGACCACGCCCGTCCCGTCGGAGAAGAGCACGGTCTTGCCGGCGTGCCGTACGACGTGGCCGGGCTTGGCCCCCGCGAACTCGTCGGACTTCAGCGTGGCCGAGATCGCGTCGAGCACGCGGAACCCGGTGGAGGTGGAGACCAGCACGTGGTGGTCATCGCCCGCAGGGTTGACCCGGTTGAAGCCGGGGAGCGGGATGTCGCCGGCGATCTGGAGGGTCTCACCGTCGAGGACGTACAGTCCGCCGTCGCACGTCGTGACGAGGGGATTCGCCACGGATGTCGCCGCGGACGCCGCCGGAGACGCCGCCGGAGACGCCGCGTTCTGCGCCGATTCGGCCGCCGTCTGGGTTGCGGCCTGTCGCGAGGTGCAGGCGCTGAGAAGAAGTCCCGCGACGAGTAGCGCGGGGAGCGCCGCCACTCTGGTACGGGGCCAGGCATTCATGTTGTTGTGCACCTTTCTGTGCGTATCTGTGTTTCCGGTCGGGGATCCGCGCCGGAGGATGGCGCGGGTTGGGGGATAGGGGCGCGGGGAGTCCGGCGCGGTGGGGATGGATGCGGTGGAGATGGATGGGGTGGAGATGTAGATAGGTGCTTCGGGAATTGGGCGCGCGGGGAACGGGCGTCATCCCTCGCTCAGGCCGCTGACCAGGGCCTCGGTGTTGGAGCGCATCATCTCTACGTAGCTGGACGCGCCCTTCCTCACCGTGCTCAGCGACTCCGAGAACAGCGGGATGACCCGGACCTCCAGCCCAGCCTCTGAGGCCAGGACCTGGGCGAGCCGGTCAGGCTGGGAGGAGTCGGCGAAGATCGCCGACACTCCGGCCGCGCGTATCGCGTCGGCGAGTGATTTCAGATCGGACGCGCTGGGGGAGGCCAGCGTCGTTCCGCTGGGGATCACCGCGCCGACGACCCTGAATTCGTACCGCAAGGCGAGGTAGCCGAAGACGTGGTGGTTGGTCACCAGGTTGCGCCTGCCGGGTGGGATGGCCGCGAACCGCGCCTCCATCCACGCGTCGAGCTCCTCGATCGCCGCGCGACAGCGTGCGGCGTTCGCCCGGATCACCGCGGCGTTGACGCCGTCAACCTCGGCGACGATCCGTTCGGCGATCAGATCGACGGCCCTGGCCATCCGGCGCGGATCGGTCCAGAAGTGCGGGTCCGGCCGCCCCGCCATGTCGTTCCCGGCATTTCCAGGGCTCCCGGTGTCGGCACCGGCGTTCCGGGCGTCGGCATCGGTCTCGCTCTCGGAACGGCCGGCCGTGTAGCGGATCGGGTCGATCCCGTCGCCGACGGCCAGGGCCGGAACCCCGGCGTCCCGTGCGGCCTGGACGTGGCGCAGGACTCCCTCCTCCAGGCCGAGGCCGTTGTACACGACCAGCGCGGCCTTCTCGATCCCGGCCGCCTCGCGGGCCGAGATCGCGAACGAGTGCGGATCGGAGTCCGGCTTCATCAGCACGGTCACCTCGGCCTCGTCGCCGATGACGCGGCGGGTGACGTCTCCGAGGATGTTCGTGGTGACGACCACGGCCGGACGGTGCTCGCCGGTGCCCGCGCACCCGGCCAGCGTGACGCACGTCCCGAGGACGATCGCGATGAGAAAGGAGGCGGCGCGCCGCGACGCCGCCCGATGTCGAGCCGTCATTGTGGTCACCGTCCCGTCTCCACCATGGACGTGGGCGTGAACCCGAGCCGGAACGTGCGAGCGCGCCGCAGGTCGTCGTTGTAGTCGATCTCGTGGACCGCCTTCGCGACCGGGTCGTTGACGTAGGCCCGGCTGGCATCCACCTGGATGGTCGGCGCCGGCGGCTCGTCGGATCCGGACGACGGTGCGGCGAGCAGCTTGGCCGTCGCGATCTCCTCACCGGATCCGGCGTCGTACGAGTGCAGCACGCCGTCCGCGGTCAGGGAGAGGACCGGTGCTCCGTCGCCGATGGCGGTCACGGCCACCGCGGGGCCGGTTTTCAGAAGCGTCCACTTCCTGGCGGAGAGGTCGAGCACCCAGATGCCCCTGTCACCGGTCCGCCCCGCCAGCGTCGTACTCCCTGGGCGGTGGGCGAACTCCCGGACGCGGTCGTCCTCGGACGGATTCCCGGGATAGCGGAGCTTCTCTCCCGAGAACACGCCGCCGCGCTCGGTGACAAGCAGCGCGCCGTCGGCGCATCCGAACACGGCACCTCGCCGTGTCACGGCCGCGCCGCGGGGTTCCGGGCACGGCTCGCCGATCCCGGCCACGGGGCCGCCGTCCCTGCCGCGCACCTCCACACGATCCGCCGCCCCGCCGCCGGGACCAGTGCCGGGCACGAGCAGATGCCCTCCGTACGGCACGACGGCGCCGTAGCGCCCGCCGACGACGAGCGCGGCGGTCTCGACGACGTCGCCCCGGTCGAGCGCGACGCGGTCGAGGACCTTCGCCGTGCCGTCGTCGAAGGTCAGGGCGATGGCGCCGGCGTCTCCGAAGACGGTTCGCGGGCGCCCTCCCGTCACGATCCCGACCTCGCGCGCGTCGGCACGGTAGTAGTGGGAGTGGTCACCGTGGTCCACGGTCCAGGCGCCGCTGTCTATGACGCGGGTCGCCCTGCCGCCGGGAGCGGTCAGATAGGCGAACCGGCCGTCCGCGCCCACGGCACCGCCGTCCGCGCTCCCCGCGCCGCCCACGGCGGCGACCTTTCCGGTGCTCGGGTCGAGGACATAGGCCGACCCCGTGTCGCCGTCGGCGATGACGAGCCGGGCCTGCGGCTCCGCGGTCTCCTCGGCGCCTTCGACGTATCCATGGGGGGTCGCCTCGTCCCGCTGCACAGGCGTTCCGGCGGCGTTCACATCGGCCGTGTTCACACTGGCGCATCCGGCCAGCAGCATCGCGGCGGACACGGTCGCGGCGAGCGCCGCGTTCGCCTTCCTGTTCCAGGTCATGACGGGTGCTCGGCTTCCGTACGGGGGTGGGCGACGGCGGCGGACGGGTCCGATCCGGTACGGCGGAGCCGCGGCGAGCCCGCCGGGGCCGACGCGAACGCCCGCAGGCATGCCGCCGACATGAAGAACAGGGACACGGAGACGGCGGCGATCGTCGCGCCCGCGGCCGTGCCCAGATGCCACGACACGATCAGGCCGGTCACCGTCGAGCCGACGCCGAGCAGGGCCGCCCCCAGCATGATCGTCGGAATGCGCCGGGCCCACAGCGCCGCGGCCGCCGGTGGGGCGACGAGGAGGGCGAAGACGAGCAGGGTTCCGACAACGTGGAACGAGGAGACGACGGCGAGGGTGACGAGCCCCAGCAGCACGGCGTGAGCCGTGCCGGGCCGCAACCCGAGGGTGTGCGCCTTGCGCGGGTCGAAGGCGAGGGCGACGAAGGACCGGTGGCCGAGCATCGCGACCACGGCGGCGACCACCAGGGCGGCGACGAGCCAGAGCAGGTCACGCGGGCGGACCGCGAGCACGTCGCCGAAGAGGAACCCGGTCAGGTCAACCGCGAACGACTGGGAGTGCGAGACGACGATCACCCCGATGGAGAGCATCCCGGCGAAGAGGAGGCCGACGCTCGTGTCGTGCGACAACCGGGGTGACCTGCCGAGCGCCGTCACGCCGAGGGCCATCGTGCCCGCGCTGACCGCAGCGCCGAGCAGGATGTCGCCGCCGAAAAGCGAGGCGAGGGCCACCCCGGGAAGCATCCCGTGAGACATCGCGTCGCCGAGGAAGGCCAGGCCGCGCAGGACGACCCAGGTCCCGGCCAGGGCGCAGATCAGGGACACGAGGATCCCGCCCCACAACGCCTGCCGTACGAACGACACCTCGAAGGGGCTGAGCAACCATTGCATGGTCAACACTCTACAATGAAAACGGTTACCATTTTCAATGGAGGTGTCGTGGTGCGGAACGACGAGGACGCGGCGGTCGCGATTCACGGCGTCAGCGCGGGATACTCGCGGCGGACGGCCCTGCGCGAGATCACGGCCCGCATCCCGCGCTGTCGCGTGACCGCGGTGGTCGGCCCGAACGGCTCGGGGAAGTCCACGCTCCTGGGCGTGCTCGCCGGCGTCATCCGCCCGGTGTCCGGCTCCGTCGAACGGGCGAGCACACGACGTCCCGGCTTCGTCGTGCAGCGCAGCGCGGTCTCCGACAGCCTGCCGATCACGGTCAGGGAGGCGGTCGCGATGGGGCGATGGGCTCATCGCGGTCCGTGGCGGCGGCTGTCCGCGCGGGACCAGGCGGTCGTCGACGACTGCATGGCACGCCTCGGCGTTCTCGACCTGGCCGCGCGCCAGTTGGGCGCCCTCTCGGGAGGCCAGCGCCAGCGCGCCCTCGTCGCGCAGGGGCTCGCCCAGGAGCCCGACCTCCTCCTGCTGGACGAGCCGACGACAGGGCTCGACCTCGAAGCGCGGCGGTACGTCTCCGACGTGCTCGACGACATGACGGCGTGCGGCGTCACAGTGGTCCACGCGACGCACGATCTCGCCGCGGCGAGGCGTGCGGACCACTGCCTGCTGCTCGATGACGGCCGGCTCGTCGCGGAAGGTTCGCCCGGCCAGATCCTGACCTCGGAGACCCTCGGACACCTCTGGGGGCCGACCCCCGGGAACGCGCTCGCCCCCTGAGGAAGGCACGGCGCGCCGCGCGGGGCCGGGAGCTCCGGCCCCGCGCGAAGGTCAGCGCGCGAAGGTCAGCCCGCGAAGGTCAGCTCTGCCGCAGGGCGGGCATCGGGATGGGGACGGCGTAGGCCGTGGCACCGGCGCCCACTCCGCCCTCGCAGGAGTTCGGGGGCGCGGTGGTCACGCCACGGGTGGACGGGCGTTCGGCAGCCCAGAACATGTACCCGAGCAGGCCCGGGGTCGTGCCGGCGCCGTTCGGCGCGGCCGACCGGACGAACGATCCGGTGGAGTTCTGCAGGGAGGCGGCGAAGTCCGTGCACTCGGTCCGGACCTTGTTGCCCTCGGCGATGTAGAGCGACCCGGTGAACTTGGCCGGGGCCAGCGGCGGGATAGGCGGCGCGTACGTGGGCTTTCCGTCGATGTGCTCCTGCCAGTTGGCGACGGCTCCGGAGATGCTGGGCTGGCGGGCGGGCACCATCGCGTTGGCGTAGTCCAGGACCGGGGTGTCGGTGCGCAGCCAGTCCGCGGTCGCCTTCCGGCCGATGGCGATGAGCCAGCGGGCGCCGGCGGCGAGGTCGATGGTGAGCCGGGCCGCTTGGTCGGCGCCGCTCGCGTCGTACGGCAGGACGGCGCGGTAGGCGTCTATGAAGGACTGGAGTCCGGTGAGGTTCGGCCCGCTGTTCTCCTCGTAGTCGATCTCGATGCCGACGCCGAGCCGCCGGGCGACCTCGGCCGCGTTGCGGCCCAGTTGCGCGGCGTTCTCGGCCAGCGCGGTGTTCCAGGCGTCGGTGTACGTGATGCCGCCGATGGAGAGCATCACCCGGATGCCGCGGCTCGCGAAGTAGCTCACGATTCCGGGGGTCATGCCTCGTGGTACGCCGTCGAGGGTCTGGGCGTCGGTGGTCTTGCGCAGCAGCTTGACGGGGTGGACGAAGCTCAGCACCACGACGTTGACCGACGGGCGGCCGTCGCCGCGGTCGATCAGCCAGTGGTTCTTGGAGTCGAACTCGGCGGTGTCGCGGACGGCGCCCCAGACGCAGGCGTCGTCCCCGCAGTGCCAGGCGCCGTACACCTGGAGCGGGGTCGCCGCGGCCCCGGCGGGGGCGGGGAGGAGAAGGGGCAGGAGCAGACAGAGGAGTGCGGCCAGACGACGCATGCCAATACCTCCGTACGCGGAGAAATTGGAAAGAAGGTTAACTTAAGATGGGCGTGCCGTCCCTGGCCGCGAGGACACAGCCTTCTCCCGGCCCCCGGAGGGGCCGGGAGCCCGGTCAGGCGCGCAGTGCGGCGAGCACCTCCTGGGCGGCGCGCGCACCCTCGGTCGCGCCGCCGTCCATGTAGCCCTGGAAGTCGTAGGACGTGTGCTCTCCGGAGAGGTGCACGTTGCCCTGGGCGGTGCCCTCGTAGCCCCCGTACCTGTGCACGTAGCCGACGGGCCAGCACGCGTAGGCGCCCAGCGAGTAGGGGTTCTTGTGCCACGCCGAAAGCTGCGCGCGTCCTGTCCAGGCGGCCTTGGTGCCGGGGAAGACCTGGTCGACCTGGGTGAGCGTCGAGGCCACCAGCGAGCGGACATAGGGGTCGTCCGCGGTCGCGAACGGGGACGACGGTTCGAGCGCGCGGGCCAGCCTGCCGCCGCCGTACTGGATGAGGATGCCGGACGATCCCGCCTGCCCCTTGGTGGTGTCCCAGCACTGCTGGAAGGGCATGTCGGTGAAGCAGTCGCCCGCCGACACACCGGGCCAGGGACCTGTGCCGACCCACGGGCGACTGGAGAACTGCATGTTGAGCTTCGTGCAGTGCCCCATGCGGGCGTCGCGCAGCAGGCTGGTCATCCGGGTGTCGAACCCCGCTCTGGACAGGTCGAGACCCTGCAGGATGGGAAGCGGCACGGTGATGATCGTGTGGTCGGCGGTGACGGTCTTGGTGGTGCCTCCGTTGTCGAAGGTGAGGGTCTGCGTGCCGTCGGCGTTGGCCCGCACCGCCAGCAGCTTCCAGCCCATCTGGATCGACCCCGCGGGCAGCGAGGCGGCGATGGCGTTGGGAAGCTGGTCGTTGCCGCCGACAATGCGGTAGCGCTCGTCAGAGAGGCCCCAAACGTTGAAGTGCCCGGGGTTGGGCTGGTAGCCGAGCAGCAGGATGAGGGCGAGCGATGACTGGTCCACGGTGTCGGCGCCGTACTCCACGTTGTAGGCGACGTCGAGGAAACGGCCCAGGTTGGAGGAATGCCCGCCCGGCACGCGGGACTCGATCCATTCGTACAGGGACATGTTGTCCAGCGCGGTGCCCTCGGGCGTGGTGCGGTTCCACTTCACCTCACCGGCCGCCATGAGGTCGCGGTGGAGGGTCTGGTAGATCTCCTTGAAGTCCGCGTCAGCCTGGGCACGCGGGTAGTAGCCGCCGTCGAAGCGCAGGATCTCCGCGGAGCTGTTGGGCCCGGATCCGGCGAAGTCGACCGTGGACAGGCCGAATCGGCGGCACAGTCCGAGGGTCTTCTTGTGTCCCTGGTCGATCAGCTCGCCGCCGATCTCGGAGATCTGTCCCCCCGTCCACAGCGATCGCTGCGAGTACATGCGGCCACCGACCCGCGACGGGTTCGCCTCATAGACGATCGGCGTGGCCCCGGCGTCGCGCAGGGTCAGCGCGGCGGTCAGGCCGGCGATGCCCGCGCCGATCACGGCGACCCTGGCGGGCCGGGGCGGCTTGGCTGCTGCGGCGAGGACGTCGTCGGCGCGGGCCGGCCGTGGCAGCGCGGCGAACGCGGCCGCGCCGAGACCCACGACGGCGGCGCGCCGGAGCAACTCGCGCCGGGCGATGCCCCGCGGCTCGGCCGCGGCTTCGGCGCGCAGGCCGCGCAGTTCGTCGACGGGGATGCCCAACCTGCGGGCGTCGGCGTGTTCAGACGCCAGTCGCTGGAGCGCACGCAGTGAAGAGGTTCGGGCCATGGGGGGTGTTCCTCCTGATCATTTTGCCGCAGCCCAGCCTGGAGATCCGGAGTCGTCGCGAGAAGCTGGCAACCTGTAGCTGATCACAGGAATCAATTGACATGACGGAGCGCGCCTCGCAGTCGGCGATGTGATAAGCGCGCGAGGCGAGAGCACCCCGACGTAGCCCCTGGCCGCTACCAACCCCGGCCTATTCCGGGGTGGGCTCCTCCACGTCGTCGGAGGCGTCCGCGCCCGGCACGTACCAGCCCTGCCACGGGCCGTCCTCGGGATCGCCTTCGGCGTCCGGGGACTGGGCCAGCGGAGGCAGCCAGTCCAGATCCCCGCCACGCGGGGGCCGGCTACCCGGTACCCAGATGTTCGTCATTGCTTCCCCCAAACAGCGCTCGGTCGGACCCGGCCGCGAACCCGGCCCGTGCCGTACGGGCAGGCCGGGAACGGGCAGGCCGGGGCCTTCTCCGTCGTGCCCGCCGCTGCCCCCGTTCGCCCAGGTCAAACGCGGTTCCCCCGCGTACGGCCGGACACGTGCGCGTCCGCAGCGCGTCCGGGGCGCGTCCAGATCGACCGGCCGGCGCCGGGCGGGATGCTCGCGCGACTGGTCCAGACCACCTCGCCTCGGTCGGGGTTCCCCAGATGGGGCCGGCTTCCCGGATCGGGATTCGTCCTTTCGGCCGGCTCCGCGTGCGGGTGGAGCTCTCGTAGCCTCAACCGCGTGAATGTTCGGGAGTGGCCGGCCGGGCGGGCCGGGATCGCGGCCGACGTCGGGCTCGGCGCCGTCGGGTCTAGACCCCGCAGACCGTGCGGAGCAGGTGGGCGGTCGCGTCGATCATGCCGTCCCTGGCGGCCGCGAGGCGGGGCCGGGGGTCCGCGCCGGACGGGTTCTCCGCGAACGACCCGCTGATCGCCTCGGTGAAGGCCACGTTCAGCGCGGTACCGATGTTGATCTTCTTCATGCCGGCCGCGACGGCCTGGCGCAGCTCGTCGTCGGGCACGCCCGAGGAGCCGTGCAGCACCAGCGGCACCGGCAGCGCCGCGCGCAGAGCCGCGATCAGCTCGTGGTCCAGCCGCGCGACGCGGGAGGTCATGGCGTGTGAGCTGCCGACCGCGACCGCGAGGGCGTCCACGCCGGTGGCGGAGACGAACGCGGCGGCCTCGACGGGGTCCGTGCGGACCCCGGGCGCGTGCGCCCCGTCCTTCCCGCCCACCTCGCCGAGCTCGGCCTCCAGCCACAGGCCGTTCTCGTGCGCCCACTCCGCGGCGGCCTTCGTCCTGGCGACGTTCACCTCGTACGGATCCCGCGACGCGTCGTACATCACGGAGCTGAACCCGGTGTCGGCGGCCTGGTACATCAGCGCGTCGTCGGTCACGTGGTCGAGGTGGAGAGCGACCGGCACGGCGGAGGCGGCGGCGATGGCGCTCGCCGCGGCGGCGAGCGGGTGAAGCCGGCCGAGCCGGAACCGGACGGCGTTCTCGCTGACCTGCAGGATCACCGGAGCGCCCACCCGCTCGGCCGCCGCCGCGACGGCCTCGGCGTGCTCCAGGGTGATGATGTTGAACGCGCACACTCCGCCGGGGGCGGTCGCGACTATCGAGGCGGTCGTGGCGAGGGGCATGTGATCTCCTGCAGGAAGTCGCGGTAGGCGGTCGGGTCGATGTCCCCGGCGACGGGGGAGAGGACGGCGGCGGCCGACATCGCGGCCGCGTCGGCGAGGGCGCGGGGCCAGTCGAGCGGTCCGGGCGACAGCAGCGCTCGGGCCAGTGCGGCGGCCACCGCGTCCCCCGCTCCGGTGGGGTTGCCCGACAGGCGCCGCGGCGGATGTACGGCCCAGGTTCCGTCGGGGGTGACGCCGAGCAGGCCGTCCGCGCCCCGGGAGACGACCACGGCGGCGGGCCCGGCGGCGAGCAGCCGCCGCGCGGCATCCTCGGCGGGGCCGGGCCCGGCCACCCGGGCCAGCTCGGCGGCGTTCGGCTTGGCGATGTCGGGCCGCGCCGCGAGCCCGAGCCGGAGCGCCTCGTGGTCGGCGTCGAGCAGGACTCGCGCGCCGCGGGCCCGGGCGTCCGCGGTGAGCTCGGCGTAGGCGTCCGCGCCGATCCCCGGCGGCAGGCTGCCGGACAGCACGACGACCGCGGCGTCCCGGCACAGCTCGTGGAACAGGGCGCGGAACCGCCGCCACTCCCGTGGGGTGACGGCGGGGCCGGGCTCGTTGAACACCGTGGCGTCGCCGGACACCACCGTGACGGTCCGCCGGGACGTGCCCGCGATCGCGCCGAAGCGGGCCGCGATCCCGGCCCGGGAGAGATCGTCCGCGATCTCGGCTCCGGTGCCGCCGCCGACCAGCCCGGTGACGAGGACGTCGGCGCCGAGGGAAGCGAGCACGCGGGCCACGTTGACGCCCTTTCCTCCGGCTCGCTGGTGGACGGCGGTGACCCGGTGGCTGGAGTTCGGCACCAGCTCGTCCACCTCGTACGTCACGTCCAGAGCGGTGTTGAGGGTGACGGTGAGGATCATGTCGCGAACCCGGCCTCCTGATGCGTATTTCTGTGCACAATATGCCATTAGCAATCAAATATGCGCAAGCCGGAGGTCGGATACGCTTCGCGGAGCGAGAACGGCGGAAGCGGCGAAGAGGCGAGGAGACCCCCATGTCGAGCCATGAACGGTGGAACGCGCTGCTCGCGATCCTGGCCAGGGACGGCAAGGTCGAGGTGGACGCCGTGGCCGTCGAGCTCGGCGTGTCGGCCGCCACCATCAGGCGCGACCTCGACCACCTGAGCCGCCAGCAGATGCTGACGCGGACCCGGGGCGGCGCCGTCGCCGGAGCGATCTCCTACGACCTTCCGCTGCAGTACAAGGCGGCCCGGCACGCCCCGGAGAAGCATCGCATCGCCACGGCCGCGGCGGCGCTGCTCCCGCCCGGATCGATCGTGGGGCTGAATGGCGGGACCACCACCACCGAGGTCGCCCGGTCCCTCGCCAGCCGCGCGGACCTCGACCGGCAGGGCGGCGAGCCGAGCGTCACCGTGGTGACGAACGCGCTCAACATCGCCAACGAGCTCGTGGTCCGCAGGCACGTCAAGATCGTGGTGATCGGAGGCGTCGCGCTGCCCGCGTCGTACGAGCTGATCGGTCCGCTCGCGGACGGTGTCCTGCGCGAGATCTCACTCGACTTCGCGATCCTTGGCGTGGACGCGCTCGACCCGGAGGGCGGCGCGTTCGCCCATCACGAGGGCGAGGCGGGCATCAACCGGCTCATGGCCTCGCGGGCCGGACGGGTGATCGTCGTCGCCGACTCCTCGAAGCTCGGCGTCCGGGCATTCGCGCGGATCTGCCCGTGCTCCGCCATCGACACCCTGGTCACCGACCGGGACGCCCCCGCCGACATGGTCCAGCGGTTCCGGGACGCCGGCGTCGAGGTGGTCCAGGCCTGATCCGCACCCCGCGCCGCCTGATGCGGGGTCGCAGCGGGGTCACAGCGGGGTCACAGTGGGGTCCCAGTGGGGTCACCGCACGCCTCTCGCTTCACGTGATCGCGCGATCCTGGATCGTGGCGCGTGACTGTATGTGTGCTTTTGGCATAGCCTGATAGCTCATATACGAGCAATATGGGGCTAGTGTGCGCAACATTGCGCATCGCGGTGCCCGCTGTTGGGCCACCTGTGGCTGCCGTGCGGCCATGATGCGGTCACTGTGTGGTCATGGTGCGGTCGCTGTGCGCATTTCCCTCGAATGGGGGCGGGGGCGGCTCCGGGGTGGTGCCCGGTGGATGTGTCCGGCCGGGGCGCCGCCGCCTCCGAGTGCGGCCTGCCCGGTATAGACCGCCGCCGTTTTCCCGAAGTCCCTTCGTTGTAAATCCGATATTTGCCGGTATAGACCGGCCCTTTGCCTCCTGTTTACCCTTGGCTCCCAAGTCGCATGTACGCGGCTTATCCGCTGTTCGGCTCTCAACCGGTACAGACCAGTCATCCCCAAAGCAAGGTGGTATTCGTGATGAGCAAGAGGATCGCCGGGGTGGTCACCCTCGGCGTGGCCGCCACGCTGGCCCTGTCCGCCTGCGGCGAGTCGGGCGGCGGCGACAGTGCCGGAGGCGACAAGGCCGCGGGCGGCTCGGTGACGCTGAAGCTCGTCGCCGCCGACTACGGCGACGGCCCCACCGCGGACAACAGCGGCGACAAGTTCTGGAAGGGCGTCGTCGACGAGTTCCAGTCCGCCAACCCGTCCATCAAGGTCGACGTCCAGGTCATCAACTGGAACGACATCGACACCCAGGTCGCCACCATGGTGCAGAACGGGCAGATGCCCGACATCCTGCAGACGGGCGACTACTCGGGCTTCGTCAAGGACGGCCTGCTGTACAAGGTCGACGAGGTGCTCTCGCCGAACACCCAGTCCGACCTGCTGGAGAAGTTCGCCGAGTTCGGCAAGGTGGACGGCGCGGCGTACGGCATCCCGTTCGTCTCCTCCGCCCGCGCGCTGTTCTACAACAAGGACCTGTTCGCCAAGGCCGGCATCAGCGAGCCGCCCAAGACCTGGGACGAGCTGAAGGCCGACGCGGAGAAGCTGAAGAAGGCCGGAGTCTCCCAGCCGTTCGGCCTGCCGCTCGGACAGGAGGAGGCCCAGGGCGAGTCGTTCCTGTGGTTCATGGGCAACGGCGGCGGCTACAAGGACGCCTCGGGCACGTGGGCGATCGATTCCCCGCAGAACGTCGAGACCTTCACGTTCCTCAAGGAGCTGACCGCGGCCGGCCTCACCACGCCGAACCCCGGCACCAAGGACCGCAAGACGGTCTGGGAGGACTTCGCGGCCGGCAAGGTCGGCATGGCCAACGGCGGTCCCATGTCGATGCCGATCTTCGAGAAGGGCGGCCTGACCAACTACGGCGTCGCCCCGATCCCCGGCAAGAGCGGCCCGCTCGAGACCACCCTCGGCGTCGAGGACTGGATCATGGCCTTCAACAAGAACGGCCACCAGGAGGAGATCAAGAAGTTCTTCGACTTCTTCTATGCCTCGTCCGCCGCGCAGAAGATCAGCGACACCTACAAGCTGCTCCCGGTGACGAAGTCGGGCATCGAGAAGCTGTCCAGCGACGAGAAGCTCAAGCCGTTCCTCGACGCCCTGCCGAACGCCACCTTCTACCCCTTCACCGACCCGAAGTGGTCGGAGGTGAACACGCAGATCAAGCAGACGATCGGCGGCGCCGTCACGGGTGACCCCGCGAAGGTCCTCGGCGCGATCCAGAAGGTCGCCACGGCCGGATGATCCGGTGGTACGGCCCGCGCCCCGGAGGCGCGGGCCGTACCGCTGCGGCCGTATGGCTTCGGCCGTACCTCTTCGCAGGAAGCAGGAGTAATGCAGCAGACCTCCCCCCTGAAGCGGACGGCCCGCGCGCTGGCGCCGCTCCCATGGATCGGCCCAGCCATTGTGCTGATCGCCGTCGTGGTCGTGTGGCCCGTCGTCGCGATGATCCAGTCGTCGTTCCTGAAGATCAACCGGTCCGGCGTGGTCCAGGGCTCGAACGGCACGGCCAACTACACCAAGCTGTTCGAGGAGCCCGACTTCCCAGGGGTCATGGCGCGCAGCGTGATCTGGGTGGTGGCGGTCGTCGCCATCACGATCCTGCTCTCGCTCGCCCTCGCCCAGCTCTTCAACCAGCGCTTCCCGGGCCGCCGCCTCGCCCGCTGGGCGATGATCGCGCCGTGGGCGGCGTCGGTGCTGATGACCGGCATCATCTTCAGGTGGATGCTCGACCCCGAGGTCGGCCTCCTCAACATGGTGCGGCGCGACCTCGGCCTGATCGACGCCCTCGGCGGCGCCGACGCCGACCAGCTCGGCCAGGCGGCCACCGCCATGCCCTGGCTGATCGCCGTCGCCGTCTTCGTCTCCCTGCCGTTCACGACGTACGCGCTACTCGCGGGGCTGTCGACGATCCCGGCGGAGGTCTACGAGGCGGCCAAGACGGACGGCGCCTCCCGGCTGCGCACGTACTGGTCGATCACGCTGCCGCTGCTGCGGCCCGCGCTGACCGTGGCGACGCTCATCAACGTGATGAACGTCTTCAACAACTTCCCGATCATCTGGGTGATGACGCACGGGCAGCCCGGCTACTCGACGGCCACGTCCACGATCTTCATGTTCATCCTCAAGCGCTCCGACATCGGCGAGTCCGCCGCGATGTCCGTCGTGAACTTCGGCATGGTGATCGTCCTGGTGGCGATCTTCCTCAAGGTCAGCAAGTGGAAGAACGAGGTGTCGTGATGACCGCCACCGAGACCTCTCCGGTCGCCGCGCCGTCGCGCGCCGCGAGCGCCGGTCCCGCCCGGCGGCTGCCGCGGACCAGGACGGTGGTCGTCGCCGCCGCCGCGTACCTGATCGCGTTCCTCTTCCTGTTCCCATACCTGGTGATGATCCTGACCGCGCTGCGACCCCAGCGGGAGCTGCGCGAGCCGGCCTACCTGCCGACGGAGTTCGCCTGGGAGAACTTCGTCAACTTCTGGTCGGGCGGGTTGTCCGGGAACCTGCTGGTCACCCTGCAGGTCGCGGCCGGATCGACGATCCTGGTGCTGCTGGTGGCCATGCCCGCCGCGTACTACACGGCCCGGCACCGCTTCCGCGGCCGCACGGCGTTCCTGGTCCTGGTGCTGGTCACCCAGATGTTCCAGCCGACCGCGATGCTCGTTGGGATCCACCGCGAGTTCACCCAGCTCGGGCTGGCCGACACGATCTGGTCGCTGATCCTGGTCAACGGCGGGTTCAACCTGGCCTTCGCGGTGTGGATCCTCAACGCGTACTTCTCCTCGATCCCGCGCGAGCTGGAGGAGGCGGCGTTCATCGACGGGACGGGCCGGTTCGGGGCGCTGTTCCGGATCACGCTTCCGCTGGCCGCGCCGGGTGTGGTCACCGCGCTGATCTTCACGTTCATTGCCGCCTGGAACGAGTTCGTGGTCGCGCTCACCCTGACCACCTCGCCCGAGCGGCAGCCGCTGACCGTGCGGCTGAACTCCTTCATCGGGCAGTACCAGGTCGACTGGCAGAACCTGTTCGCGGGCTCGGTGATCGCCACCATCCCGGTCATCATCCTGTTCGCGCTGATCGAGCGGAAGGTCGTCTCCGGCCTCACCGCCGGATCCATCAAGTAGCCCGCGTACGGCCCCGGCGCACGCCACGGGGCCCGCTCCCGGCAGGGAACGGGCCCCGCGGCACGCGTGCGGTTCGGCCTCGCGGGGGACCAGCGGCTATCCGCAGTGTTCGAAGGGGCTGTTGTAGCTGTTGCCGCCCGCGCTGCCGCCCCACTTGACGCAGGTGCCGGCGGCGGAGGCCCGTACGGGGCCGGCGTAGTAGCCGAAGTTGCCCGAGTCGGTGATGCGGCTCTTGCCCTGGACCTCGAGGTAGGCGCTGGTGGCGGTCGCGGTGCCCAGGGAGGTCTTCTTGAGAGTGGTGACGCAGTTGTAGCCGTTGGAGGTGTTGTAGAGGAGGTAGACGGTTCCGGCGGAGCCGAGGGCGGCGGAGTCGATCACGCTGTAGCCGCTGCCGCACACCTGCTCGGGCGTGTACGGGTTGGTGCTGCCGCCGCAGTTCTTGGACGTCACGGTCTGGACCGGGTAACCGAACGTGACCCCGTTGAACTTGGCCTTCTGGATGTTCGCCGGGTAGGTGGTGGCGTCGGTGCGCACCTCGTAGTGCAGGTGCGGTGAGATGTTGTTGCCCGGCTTGCTGGTGTTGCCGACCTCGCCGATCTTCTGGCCCTGGCTGACGGTGGCGCCCGCGCTCACCGAGCGGATGCGCAGGTGGGCGTAGTAGGTGTACCAGCCGCCGCCGTGGTCGATCTTGATCAGGTTGCCGAAGCCGTTCGCCGAGCCCTGGTGCGCGGAGATCACGACCGTGCCGGAGGCGGCGGCGACCACGGGGTCGCCCAGGTCGGCGTCGGGCGTGCTGCCCCGGTTGAAGTCGATCTCCCACGACTGGTGGGCGCTGCTCGCATTGGAGTCGCCGGTCCAGGTCTGGCCGCAGGGGAAGGGCAGCTGGAAGAAGGGCTCAGCCATGACCGCCGCGACGGAGGCGCCAGCGGTCGCGGAGGTGGCGGCTGAGGCTGCGGTGGCGGCGGCGAAGCCGGTCGAGGAGCCGGCGGTGATGCCGAGCAGCAGTGCCAGCCCCGCCTTGACGATGGATGTGAGTCTCACGCGGATCCTTCCTCGCGGACGACCGCCGGATTCTCCTGACGGAGGCCGCGAACTGACTGTGGAGCCCACCTGAAAGGTGCTGATGGGAATCAAGGGTCAGGATTGGCCGCACATGGAACGTCCAAAATCCATACAAGGGGCTAGCGAAGATCTGACATAAGGCGATAAATGGTGGCAGTGCCTCTGTCAGAGGAGCAGGCGATCATGACGCTTGATCAGCCAACGCACAGAGTCCTCGGCTCACTGGACGTCCGACCGGCGGGGCGGCCCCTCCGGATCGGTGGCCCGAAACCGCGGACGCTGCTCGCCACATTGCTGCTCGACGCCAACCGGACGGTCGGCACGGAGCTGCTCGTCGACGTTCTGTGGCCCAGGTCCCGCCCGCGTTCGGCCGTCGCGAACCTGCGCACCTACGCGAGCGCGCTCCGCGCCGCTCTCGGCCCGACCGGCGCCGTCGTCCAGGCCCGGCCCGGGGGCTACGCCATCGAGGTGCCTCCCGGGGACCTCGACCTCCTGATCTTCGAAGAGCTGGTCGCGCGGGCCGGGCGGGACCCGGCGGACGCACCGGCCCACCTGCGCCGCGCGCTCGCGCTGTGGCGCGGCCCCGTCCTCTCCGACCTGCCGGGCAGCCCCCTGTGGGACCGCCGCATCCAGGAGATCTCCGAGACGCGGCTCCGCGCCTCCGAGGATTCGGTCGCGTGGCGGCTGGCGGCACGGGAGTACCCGGCGGCGATCGCCGAGCTACGCGGCCTGCTCGCCGAGCATCCGTTCCGGGAGGACCTCTGGCAGCGGCTCATGCTCGCGCTGCACTGGAGCGGCCGGCAGGCCGAAGCGCTGCGCTGCTACGGCGAGATCCGGCGGCAGCTGGTCGCCGAGCTCGGCGTCGAACCGGGCCCTGAGCTGCGGCGGGTCCACCTGGCGATCCTGTCCGGAAACACGACCGCCCTCCCGGAACCCGCCTCCGCCTCATCAGACGCCTCATCAAACAATGCGGTCGCCGTACTCGCTCCGCGCCAGCTTCCTCCGGACGTGCCGGACTTCACCGGCCGCGCGGAGGCCGTCGCCGCCCTCCTGGACGCGCTCACTCTCGCGCCCCCGCCGCAGTCCCCGGACGGGCCTCCGGCGATCGCCGTGATCGTCGGACCGCCCGGCGTGGGCAAGTCGGCGCTCGCCGTCCACTGCGCGCAGGCTGTACGCGACCGGTTCCCCCACGGGCAGCTCTACCTGTGCCTCGGCGGCGTGTCCGGCGCGCCCGCGGAGCCCGCCGACCTGCTCGCCGAGGCGTTGCGGGCGCTCGGGGCCGCCGGGGCGGCCCTGCCGTACGGACTGCACGAGCGGGCGGCGCTCTACCGGTCGCTGCTGGCCGAGCGTCCCATGCTCGTGCTGCTCGACGACGCCGCCGGAGGCGCCCAGGTCCGGCACCTGCTGCCCGGCACCGGCTCGGCCGTACTCGTGACGAGCAGGCGGCGGATCACCGAGATCCCCGGTGCGGTGCTGGTGGAGCTGGACGCGCTGCCCCGCTCCGAAGCCGTGGAACTGCTCGGCAGGATCGCCGGCGCCGACCGGGTCGGCGCCGAGCCGGAGTCGGCCACGGCCATCGTGCAGGCCTGCGGGTGCCTTCCCCTCGCCGTCAGGATCGCCGGGGCACGGCTGGCCGGACGACCCGGCCGGCCGCTGCGCGTGCTCGAACAGCGCCTGGCGGACGAGTCCACCCGGCTGGGCGAGCTGTGCGTGGGGGATCTTGAGGTACGGGAGAGCCTCGACCGGAGCTACCGCCTGTTGCCCGCCGACGCCGCGCGGGCCCTGCGGGCGCTCGGGACGCTCGGCTCGCACCCCCTCCCCGCCTGGGTGGTGGACGCGATTCTCGACCGGCATCACGCGGACGACGTGACGGACGTCCTCGTCGACGAGAGCCTGCTGCGGCCGGTCGGCGTCGACACGCTCGGCCGGCCGCGGTACCGGCTGCACGACCTGGTCCGCTGCGACGCCAGGGAACGGGCGGAACGCGATCCGGAGCCGCACGCCCTGGCCCGTGTCGTCGGCGCCTGGCTGGTGGCGGCGGAGCAGGCCGCGGCGGGACTGCCCACCACCCTGTTCAGTGTCACGCCCACCGCGGCGGCGCGCTGGACCCCGGCCGATGACGCGCTCGGGCGGCTCGCGGAGGACCCGCTCTCCTGGTTCGACCAGGAACAGGACGCCCTGTTGCGGGCGGTCGAGCTGGCCGCCGAGGCCGGGCTGGCCGGGTCAGCCTGGGGACTCGCCGCGGTCCTCGTGCCGTTCTTCGACCTGCGTTGCCACCTCGACGCGTGGCAGCGCACGCACCAGGCGGCCCTCGACGCCGCCCGCGCCGCCGGGGATCGGCACGGTGAGGCGGCAATGCTCCGCGGGCTCGCGCAGGTGTGCCTCTACCAGGACCGCTACCGTGAGTCGGCCGAGATGTTCCGGCGCTCCCGCGCAATGTTCCGGCAGGTGGGAGACACCCGAGGCGAGGCGATCTCCATCTGCGGGCTGGGCGCGGTCACCCAGTTCCGCAACGACCACGCCACCGCGTTCCGCTACTTCCAGCAGGCCCTCGCGATGTTCCTCCGTCTGGACGACCGGCAGGGCGAGGCGTACGCCCGCCAGGCCGTCGGCCGTGTCCTGCTGAGGTCCGGCGATCTCGCGCAGGCGGCGGAATGGCTGGACGGCGCGATGCGGCTGGCCAGGGACATGGGTGACGCCCACCGCGAGGGGTGCGTCTCCATGCAGGTCGGACGGCTGCACGATCTCTCCGCAGACGCGGACGCGGCGATGCGCTTCCACGGGCGGGCGCTGGACATCTTCGAGCGTCTCGGCGACCGGCACTGCGGGGCCTACGCGATGCAGGGAGTCGGCGGCATCCAGGCGGCACGGGGCGACTTCCGGCACGCCTCCATCCAGCTCGAACGCTCGTTGACGATCTTCCAGCAGCTCGGCGATCTGAGCGGCGCCGCCGCGAGCAGCCAGATGCTCGGCGAGCTGCACCGCTCGGCGGGCCGTACCGGCCTGGCCAGGGACTACCTCGACCGGGCCGTCTGCCTACGCCGCGGCCTCCGCGCCGGAGCGGGAACGGCATCTGGCTGATCGTGGCCGCGCGTTCCTATGCCCGCCGTACCCGGCCGAGCTGTGCCTCGCCCTCGTAACGGCGGCGTACCCCGGCGAAATCGACATGCGGGACGACCTGCGGCAGCAGAACGGCTTCTACAACTGACGCAGCGCCTGCATGGCGTCCTTCTCGAGGCGCGAAAGATCGTGGAGGATGACGCCGGCCTGCTCCAGGTACCCCGCGTCGCCGCTCTCTCCAGCCTTCGTGATCAAGGTGGACACGTCCGTCCACAGGACGGCGGCCTCGGCGTACAGCCTGTGACCGGCGCGGAGGTTGCCGTCGTCGATCAGCCGGGTGCACTCGTCGAGGAAGTCGCGATAGAGGGAGCGAAACAGGGCACCGCCGGTGCCGCCCTTCTCCATGAGGAGGGCGGCCTGCGGCAGGTCCTGCTGCGGCTCGCCGGCGCGTAGCAGCCATCTGGGCACCTGCTTGCCGGCTTTCTCGATGCCGCGGTGGCCCAGGTTCGCGATGGGAGCGGCGAGGAAGGCGTCGGCGCAGTCTTTGATGGCGGGGATGATCTGGTCCTGCCAGGAAAGCGGGTGAGCTGGCAGGGTGATGGTGAAGGATCGGTTCCTGGCGGTCATCGGGCCGCGTTCGGCCCGTGCCATGGCGAGGCCGGCCCGGCTGGTGCGCACCGCTCCTCCCTGCTGGTCGGTGTCCACGAGGTAGACGTCGTGCTCGTCGTAGCCGTACATGGCGACGACATGGCCGCCGAAGTGCACCTTGGACCGGAAATAGTCCAGGTGATAGCAGTCGAGCTGGAGGCCGACCGGCCGACCGGCATCGATGGGGGCGGCCACGTTCTCCCACGCCTTGCGCGGCGAGGTGGTCTCCTCGACCATTAACGTCAGCCCCAGCCTGGCGGCCAGGTTCCTGGTGAGGTCGAAAGGCTTGACGCGGCCTCCGAGAAAGGGGAACGCCATGCTCTTGCTGTCCCAATAGATGAAGGACAGGCCCGAGCCCAGCCCGAACAGCATGGGCTCGGACAGATCAAGTCCCTCATGCCGTAACAGCACCCCCAGCGCCGTCGTCTCGCAGTGGTGCATACCGCGAGCCTCGATGTCCTTCACGATGGTCATGCGTCGCTCTCCTCATGCTGACGTGGCAAACGGTCACGCCGTCCCCGTCCCAGATACCTTCATGATCAACCATTGGGGACCGCTGGGAGTAGCATGAGGCCTCCCACAGTGGGAGAGTCCAGCCGCACGACAGGGCAGCGGCGGCTTCGGGAGCTGGTTTGAACGGGGATCGCCACCTACCTCGACGGCATGGACCTGCTCGAACCCGGCCTCGTGCCGGTGGGCGCCTGGCGGCCGGGCCGGGGCAGGGACGCCGAGGTCGATCTGAGCAGGCCCACTGTACTCGGAGGCGTCGCCCGCCTCCTGTGATCGCGTACAAAAGGCGTCGCCGGGGCAGCCCCGTAACGGGGCCCCGACGACGCCTTTCGTCGACCGTGGTGCTGGAACTCCCGGCTATGCCGTCCTGGCCCAGTCGAGCAGGTTTGCAGCGGTTTCGAACCGCCGGTTGGAGACGGACTCGCCGAGGATGACGCCGACCAGCCGGTGCCCGTCGCGGTCGGCGGCGAAGGTCAGGCAGAAGCCCGCCGCCTGGGTGAAACCGGTCTTCACGCCGAGTGCGCCCGGCGTGTCGAGCATCTTGTTGGTGTTGATCCACGTGTAGGAACGGTGATCCGCGGTGCTCGGGACGTGGTGCCTCCGGGAGGAGGTGACGGCCGTGAAGGTCGCGTCGCGGAGAGCCACCTCCGCGAGCCGCGCCTGGTCCCGCGCGGTGGAGTAGCCGTCGCCGCCGGACATGGGCAGCCCGTCGGCGTTGACGTACCGGGTGTCCTTCAAGCCGAGCCGGTGCGCGGTGGCGTTCATCTTGGCGACGAACCCGTCGAGCCCGGGGCCGTACGTGCGGGCCAGCGCGTGAGCCGCGTCGGCGCCCGAGGGAAGCATCAGGCCGTACAGCAGGTCCTTGACCGCGACCTTGTCGCCGGGCCGCAGGTCGGCGCTCGTGGCGCCGTTGTCATCGGCGTGCTCGACGTCGGCGGAGGTGATCGTGACGGTGTCCGTCAGCTTGGCTTCCTTGAGGACGACGAATGCCGTCATCACCTTGGTGAGGCTCGCCACCGGCATGCGCTTGGAGGCCTGCTTGCTGAGCTGGACCTTGCCGGTCGTGGCGTCGATCAGATATGCCGCGCGTCCGTAGACGGCGGGAGCGTTGTACGCGGTCTCGGTGACCGGAATCCGTGTCGGAGTGGCCTGCGCGACCGCGGGCGTGGCGAGCCCGCCGGCGAAGGTGAGGAGGGCTGCGCAGACGGTGAGTCGAACTTTCCCGTTGTGCATTTCCCCAGGTTGCCATGCATTTGACAGTGCCTTTGACGAAAAGCGTGTCCCTATTGGTAAAACTTTGCCGCCGGCTGGAAAGGGGCCGTGGCGCCCACTTCGGCCAGGTGTCGCCAGGTGTCGTATCGGAGGTCGGTCGCGACTGGCGCGGCTACGGCGACGGCCGGGCCCAGAGTGGAGACCTTTGGGCGATCGAGCTCTGATCGGCTGCCGCTTGTAAACCCCCAGGGGGTATGTTGCGTCGGCATTGCCCTCGCCGTGTTCGCGCCGGCCCAGTGCGGCGGAAAAGGCACAGGCTCCGACACCCGCGGAAATACCATAGGGGGGTATGGTGTTATAGTCGGTGCAGTGCGAGTGAGAGGGGTGGAGAGATGGCCGGATACAGCGACACCAGGCAGGAGCACCTCCGGCGGCTGCGCCGAATCGAGGGGCAGGTCCGTGGCCTGCAACGGATGGTCGAAGAGGACAAATACTGCATCGATATCCTCACCCAGGTGTCGGCGGCCAGCCGAGCCCTGCAGTCCTTCGCCCTCGCCCTCCTCGACGAGCACATGGCACACTGCGTGGCCGAAGCGACGGCCAAGGGCGGCGCTGAGGCGGAAGCCAAGATCAAGGAAGCCTCCCAGGCCGTCGCCCGCCTCGTCCGTTCCTGATCCGTGTCACTTCTCCGCGACGCGTCGGCCTCGGCGGAGCGGTCACGTCGGCACAGGCCTGCCAGCACAGTTCTAATCGCACAGTTCTAACAGAACAACGTTCCACATGGATCTCTGATGACAGGAGTGATCGATATGACCACCACCACGTACACCGTCAAGGGCATGACCTGCGGTCACTGCGTCAGCTCGGTCAAGGAGGAGGTCGGAGAGGTCGCCGGCGTCAAGAACGTCGAGGTGGACCTGGCCACCGGCCTGGTGACTGTCGACAGCGACGGCCCCATCGATGCGGCGACGATCGCGGCCGCCGTCGAAGAGGCCGGATACGAAGTGGTGGATTGATGATGAACACCCCCGCCAAGCTCGGAGCCTATGCCCTCGGCCTCGCCGTGGTCTTCGGCGCGACCTTCGGCGTCGGCACCGCCGTGGGCGGAGTCGGCACCCCGCCGGTCGCGAAGAAGCACACCGCCCACGGCGAAACCGGTGCCGCTGGTCACTCCGGCGGCTCAGACTCCGGCGGCTCCCCTACCCCCTCCGCGCAGGCGACCCCGGCCGGCGCGTCCATCCCGGGAGGGCTTCAGGTGTCCCAGAACGGCTACACGCTCACTCCGCTCACCACGACGGTCGAGCCGGGCACGAGCGTGGACTTCCGGTTCACGGTGACCGGGCCCGACGGCAAGCCGGTCACCGGCTACCAGGTGCAGCACGACAAGAAGCTCCACTTCATCCTCGTCTCCAGGGATCTCGCGCACTTCCAGCACCTGCACCCGGTCGAGGCCGGGGACGGCGTGTGGTCGGTTCCGCTGACCCTTCCCTCAGCCGGCGCGTACCGGATGTTTGCCGACTTCGCCCCCGAAGGCGGCAAGGGCATGACCCTCGGCGCCGACCTGTACGCCGCGGGCGAGTACGCTCCGAAGGCCCTGCCGAGCGCAGGCCGTACGGCGACGGTGGACGGATACACGGTCACCCTCGACGGCGACCTGGTCCCCGGCCGGGCGAGCCGCGTCACCCTGACGATCAGCAAGGACGGCAAGCCCGTCACCGACCTCCAGCCCTACCTCGGCGCGTACGGCCACCTGGTGGCGCTGCGCGGCGGCGACCTCGCCTATCTGCACGTGCACCCCGACGGAGAGCCGGGCGACGGCGAGACCCGGCCCGGCCCGGAGATCGTCTTCTACGCGGAGGTCCCCAGCCGCGGCGACTACCGGTTCTTCCTCGACTTCCAGCACGACGGCGAGGTGCGCACCACCGACTTCACCGTCCACGCGAACGACGCCCCGGCGTCCGGTGAGCGGCCCGGCGGCCACTCCGGTGACCACGATGAGTCCCAGTCGGGGTCCGGCGGGCACGGCGAGCACACGCACTGACGCGGGCGCGACGCGAGAAAGGAGAGACGATGTCTTCCGTCACCGGGTCTTCCGTCACCGGGTCTTCCACCACCGGGTCTTCCATCACCGACGACCGGGTCCACAGTTCGGTCGAGCTCTCGATCGGCGGCATGACCTGCGCGTCCTGCGCCAACCGGATCGAGCGCAGGCTCAACAAGATGGACGGCGTGACCGCGACGGTGAACTACGCCACCGAGAAGGCGAAGGTCACCTTCGCCGACGGGATCCTCCCGCAGGACCTGATCGCCGAGGTGGAGAAGGCCGGCTACACCGCGGCGCTGCCCGCACCGCCCCGCGAGGAGGACGAGAGCGGCGGCGGGCAGGAGGAGCCGGACGACGAGCTCCAGCCGTTGCGCACCCGGCTGATCACCGCCCTGGTTCTGGCGGTTCCGGTGATCGCAATGGCGATGATCCCCCCGCTGCAGTTCACCAACTGGCAGTGGTTGTCGCTGACGCTGGCCGCGCCGGTCGTGGTGTACGCGGGCTGGCCGTTCCACAAGGCGGCCTGGACCAACCTGCGCCACGGCGCGGCGACCATGGACACGCTGGTGTCGCTCGGCACGATCGCCGCGCTCGGATGGTCGCTGTGGGCGCTGTTCTTCGGCACCGCCGGCACCCCCGGCATGACGCACCCGTTCGACTTCACGATCCAGCGCAGTGACGGCTCCGGAAACATCTACCTGGAGGCCGCCGCCGGGGTGACCGCGTTCATCCTCGCCGGGCGCTACTTCGAGGCGCGGTCCAAGCGCCGTGCCGGCGCCGCGCTACGGGCCCTGCTCGAACTGGGCGCCAAGGACGTGGCGGTGCTGCGGGGCGGCGGCGAGGTCCGGATCCCGAGTGACCAGCTCGTGGTCGGGGACCGGTTTGTGGTCCGGCCCGGTGAGAAGATCGCCACCGACGGCGTGATCGAGGAGGGCACCTCCGCGGTCGACGCCTCGATGCTGACCGGCGAGTCCGTACCCGTCGAGGTACGGCCCGGCGACGCGGTGACCGGCGCGACCGTCAACGCGGGCGGCCGCCTGGTGGTCCGCGCCACCCGGGTCGGGGCCGACACCCAGCTCGCCCAGATGGCCAAGCTGGTCGAGGAGGCACAGACCGGCAAGGCGCAGGTCCAGCGGCTGGCCGACCGGATCTCCGGGATCTTCGTCCCGGTCGTGATCGCTCTGGCCCTCGGTACGCTCGGCTTCTGGCTCGGCACCGGGGACGGCGTGGGGGCGGCGTTCACCGCGGCGGTCGCCGTACTGATCATCGCCTGCCCGTGCGCCCTCGGCCTGGCGACGCCCACCGCGCTTCTGGTCGGGACCGGCAGGGGAGCCCAGCTCGGCATCCTGATCAAGGGACCCGAGGTGCTGGAGTCCACCAGGAAGATCGACACGGTCGTCCTGGACAAGACCGGCACGGTCACCGAGGGCAGGATGACCCTCGTCGAGGTGCACACCGCCGAGGGCGAGGCCGAGGCCGAGGTGCTCCGGCTCGCCGGAGCGCTGGAGCACGCCTCCGAGCACCCGATCGCGCAGGCCGTCGCCAGGGGCGCGGCCGAGCGGGTCGGCACGCTCCCGACGCCCGAGGACTTCGCCAACGTCGAGGGACTCGGTGTCCAGGGGGTCGTCGACGGCCACGCGGTGCTGGTCGGACGGCCGAAGCTGCTGGCCGAGTGGTCTCAGCACCTGCCGGTCGAGCTGGAGCGGGCGTTCACTGCGGCCCAGGCCACCGGCCGTACGGCTGTCGCGGTCGGCTGGGACGGCGCGGCCCGTGCCGTGCTCGTCGTCGCCGACACGGTCAAGGCCACCTCGGCCGAGGCCATCCGCGAGCTGCGCGCGCTCGGACTGACCCCGGTGCTGCTCACCGGCGACAACGAGGCCGTCGCCCGTACGGTCGCCGCCGAGGTCGGCATCGACGAGGTCATCGCCGAGGTGCTGCCCGCCGACAAGGTGGGCGTGGTCAAGCGCCTGCAGTCCGAAGGCCGTACGGTCGCCATGGTCGGCGACGGCGTCAACGACGCCGCGGCGCTCGCGCAGGCCGACCTCGGCCTGGCCATGGGCACCGGCACCGACGCGGCGATCGAGGCGTCCGACCTCACCCTGGTCCGTGGTGACCTGCGGGCTGCGGGCGACGCGATCAGGCTGTCGCGGCGGACCCTGCGCACCATCAAGGGCAACCTGTTCTGGGCGTTCGCCTACAACGTGGCCGCTCTGCCGCTGGCCGCCGCCGGGCTGCTCAACCCGATGATCGCGGGCGCCGCCATGGCGTTCTCCTCGGTCTTCGTGGTCAGCAACAGCCTCCGGCTGCGCGGCTTCAAGTAAAATCTGCCCACCGGTCGGGAGCGATACGAGGCAGCAAGTGAACGACGGCCTTCGGAGTGTTCCGAGGGCCGTCGTTCGTGCTTCTGACGATCCTCAGCCCCGAGGCCCCGAGGCCCCGAGGCCCCGAGGCCCCGAGGGCCTGCAGGGTTCCCAGGGGTCCCGGGTCTTCAGTGCGGTGGGCGGTGTCAGCAGCCGGGGTACGCGTCAGACGGGAGGTCGCCGCCGGTGAACGCAGTGACGAAATCGTCGGCGAGCCGGGAGATGGCCTCCCTGCCTTCGAGCCGCGACAGCCATCGTCGAGGCAGGGCGGCTTCGCCGTACCGCGCGCCGAGGATGTTGCCACAGACCGCTCCGGTGGAGTCGCTGTCACCGGAGTGGTTGACGGCCAGCAGCAGCGAACGCTCCACGTCGTCCCCGGCGGCGAAGTCTCCGGCGAGCAGAGCGCAGTAGACGGCGATCGCGAGCGCCTCCTCGGCGATCCACGCGCCACCGAGCGACTCCACCGCCTCGGGCGACGGGTTCCCCTTGGCCGCCAGCGCGACGGCCGCCCGTATCGCGGTGGTGGTCTCCTCGTGTGCGGGCTGCTCGGCGAGCAGGTCCACGGTGTCCTGTACGGCTCGCTCCAGTGGTGCACCCCGCAGGAGGAAGAAGACGAGCGCAGCGAACGCTCCGGCGGCGAGGTAACCGGTGGGATGCCCATGAGTGATCTGGGCGCACTCCGCCGCCAGCCGGAAGGCGTGACGTGCGTCGGAAGCGGCCAGACCGAACGGCGCTGACCGCATGACGGTGCCGCAGCCCTTGGAATCGGGGTTGACCGGTCCCGGCATTCCAGGCGCGGCCAGAGGACCCATCTCGGTACGCAGACCGGACAGACAGGCGTTGCCGGGAGCGCGGCGGGAGTACAGCCACGCCTCCTCACGAAGCCGGCCGGTGCGCACGAGATCGTCTCCAGGTGGCGGCAGGCGGTGGTTCTGGGTGTCCAGCCAGCGCAGATAGGCGTTGCGGACAATCGTCACCTCGGCACCGCCGATGCCTTTGTTCCGAGCGCGCAGGCGTGCGCGGATCAGCCCTTCCACGGTGAACAGCGTCATCTGGGTGTCGTCGGTGATCAGACCGACGGCGCCGCGCCAGTCGTGGACGAGGTCGGTCAGTCCGGCGTCACCGTGGACGCGCCGGATGGCAGCGATCGAGTCGAACTCCACCGGCGCGCCGAGCGCGTCGCCGATCGCCCCGCCCAGAAGGCAGCCGCGTACCCTGCCCCCGAAGGACAGCTCGCCCGTTCCGGTATCCGTCGTCGCGCTGTCGGCCACAGCGGTGATCTCCTCTCACACGGCTTGCTCCGACCGTAGCGAAAGATGACATGTCTGGCGCGAGCCTCCGGCCGGAGGAACGCCTGCCAGTCGTCGGCGCGGCCGGGCCGCTGTGATCAGTTGGCGCGTGATACGCGTCCGGGGCGGGGGCCGATGTAGGTGAATGCCCATCGGTTGTCGCCGACGCGGTGGAGTTGGTAGCGGTCGGGGTGTTGGTAGCGGTCGCGGTTGTGGAATTGGCAGGTGGGTCCGAGGTTGTCGAGGTCGGTGGCTCCTGCGTCGCTCCAGTTTTGGACGTGGTCGATCTGGCAGAGGTGGGCGGGTAGGTGGCAGTCGTCGACCATGCAGGTGGTGTAGCGGGCGAGGATGGCTCGCCGCTGTGTTCTGGTGGCGCGGCGGACGGTGCGTCCGACGTCCAGGACCCGTCCTTCGGCGTTCATGACCAGGCGGGTGAGGCTGGAGGTTGATGCCAGGCGGTGGATGTCGGTGATGGGGAGGAACTGTCCGGTGGCCAGCAGTAGGCCGGGCAGCGTCCGGCCCGAGATCAGCCCGCCAGGGGTCACCCAGTCAGACACCCGCCCCGTCCGCGACGTGCTCCGCCTACTGTGCGGCCCACTCGCCGTATCCCGTGACGTGCTTCGCCTGTCCCGCGATGTACTCGCTGTATTCCGCGATGGGCCGCCTGCGTCTTGTGACGTGCTTCGCCTATCCCGCGGCGCGCCGCCTGCGTTTTGCGGTGTGCTTCGCCTGTCCCGTGACGTACTCGCTGTAACTCGCGATGGGCCGCCCGTGGCTTGCGTCCGGTCTCGTTCGTCCGCTGTCGCGCGCGCTTCATCCCGGGTCGTGCCACGACCCTTGCGGGACGGCCTGCGTTCCTGTCCGGGCGTGTTCCGCCCGCTTGTGGACGGCTCCCGTTCGCGCCGTGGTTTGACCGGCTCTTGTCGTGTTGTGGGCGGCTCATCTGTGTCTGATGTCGAGGCTGTAGCGGGAGGTCCGCTCTCGGTCCTGGCGCCAGCCGCACTCGCGGCCGTGGTGGTTGCGTCGCTGAGGTGAGCAGCCGTGTGATGCGTCTGGGTGTCATCGGCAGCCGAGTCGCGGGCAGCCTCCTCGGAGCCGATGCTGTCGTGGTCGGCACTGTCCGGGGCTGCCATGTCGTGCGTGGCCGCCTCTTGCGTGTCGGTGCGCCGGGCCGGGGTGTCGTTGCCGGGGGCGGCTGGGGGGTCGTCGGGGAGGGACTCGGCGTTGATCAGAACCAGCAACTCGGTGCCGATCTGGTGTTCCAGCAGGGCGATCAGCGTGTCTGCGTTCCGCACCCGCAGCGGCCGGTCATCACCCTCGGCTTTGGGCTTGGCGTAGGCATCCAGCAGTGCGCGCAGTCGCGCGCCCGCCTCCCGGGGCAGCCGGAACTCCCCCTCCAGGCCGCCGGTGGAGCTTTCCCGCACGAGCAGGAAACGCTGCCGGTAGTCGGCCTCGGCGTCATCGGCCTCCCCATCAGGGTTCAGCACCGCGTGCAGGTAGCGGCCGGCCCGGGCGATCTCCGCCGGAGTCGCCTGCTCGGCGAGCGTGAGGAGGATCGGCTCGGCCAGCGCGGCCTGCTCATCGGTCAACCGGCCGGTCGCCGCGCAGATCGCCGTCACATACCCCTCCGCCAGGCTGCCGTCGGCGAACCGGGCCCGCACCGTGGGTAGGCGGGCCAGCTCCACCGCGAGCGCCAGCATCCGGCCCGCGCCCGCGACACTCATCCCGGCAGCGGTACGCAGCCAGGACTTGGTGGAGGCATGCCCGCACGCCTTGGCCTCACCGGCGGCATGCACCCGCTCCACCCGCGCCGCGATCGCGGAGATGAGCCGATCCCGCGCAAACAGCAGGTCTTCCGCCTCGGCCAGACACACCCCCGGCGAGTCAGGCACCACCGCCAATGCCAGCGCAGAGGCC
The DNA here is from genome assembly GCF_030268965.1 of Microtetraspora sp. NBRC 16547. Lineage (GTDB taxonomy): Bacteria > Actinomycetota > Actinomycetes > Streptosporangiales > Streptosporangiaceae > Microtetraspora. Next base: position 41,794 of record NZ_BSSE01000007.1, read on the forward strand.
GTCTCCCGGACCGAGGCCACCAACGGCCACGACACCCGACCCGTGCTGGAGGAAGAGGAGGGTGACGGCCCGTCAGACGGGTTCCCCGCACCTGGCGCATTTCCGGCACCGGGAACCTCGCCCATGGCAGTGGCATCGCGCTCATTGCGATCACTGGCGGTGTCGCTCGGGTCCGAAGTGTCGGGCTCACCGGTGCTGTTGGCGGTGCTGCGTGACATGCGGGGCTTGCGTCGGTAATCGGCAGCGCCGCTCATCTGGGAGCGACCGCGCTCGCTGTGATCCTTTGTGGTGCTGTCGTTCGTGAGGGAAACGCCCGGGGTGGCGGCGAATTCTGCCCCACTAAGGGTGGAATCGCTCATGCGCGACGTCGTGGCACCTGACTCGGGTGATAGGGGCGCGACGTTCCGGTCCGAAGAGTTTGGCTTTTCCCTTGGCCGTCCAGGGAGGGAAAGCGATATTTCGGGCGCGACTGATCTGGGCGGGATCGAATGGTCGATGTCGCGAACATGAGGAAGAAAGTCGTCAATTGCGAGGCCTGTACTCCAGTGGGGCATTCCGGAAATTTCGGCTGCTCCGGGTATGGTCACTCGATCCCACCAGTCGGAATTACAGGGGCCGGACTCCGAGCGGGCTGGTGGCTCGTCCGAAAAGAACCCGGAAGGTCCAAAGAGCTTGGCCACGCTCCACCCCCGATCAATAATTAGAACGCCTGTATGAATGATGTCAGGAATGCCTGTCGCAGGCAAGTCGAATTCGCAAATAATTTCGAAGTGAATATCGATATCCTATGTCGGGAAATATCGGGCGTTATCTTCAGCGTGTCCGTCCGCGAGGTTCTCGCGGGATCCCTGGGCGAAGCTACGAGCAGTCGGTCGCCAGCCTTCGGCGGTGCGAGAGCCGCGTCCGTGGCGCCCCGGATGCGTCCGCAGTGCCGGATGCGGGGATGAGGACGAAGGGCAGTGGACGACATCGCCGATCGGCGGACAGGTGGACCTTGCTGGTCGGCCCACCCCGCGAGCGGCCCGGCTTGGCTGCCGTCAGCCAGATCCGGCGTCGCAGTCGTAATCGCCGCCGTTCGCCTCGGTCCTCGTCCCCATCTTTGTCGTCTTGGGGGGTTTGCCCCTTTGGCGCAGCCCCTTTTCCTGTTCGGCGGCATCCTCGCTACGGCAAAGATCCACGAAACACTCCCTAGATCCAGCCCTGCCGGGAGGCCTGTACGCCGAGCTGGAAGCGCGTCTGGGCGCCGAGGACCTCCTGCAGCCTGGCGATCCTGCGGGCGACGGTGCGCTCGCTGACCCCGAGCTCGCGGGCGATGGACTCGTCGGTGAGCCCGGCGCTGAGGTAGCTGAGCAGCCTGCGTTCCCCGGCGGTGGGACCGGCGTCGAGGTCGTCGGCCTCCACGGTGGCGGCGAGCGGCACCGCCATTTTCCAGAACGACTCGAATATCCCGGCGAGTCCTGTCAGGAGGCCCGACGGCTGGACCGCGATGGCGTGGCGCGTCTCGCCGTCTCCCCGGAAGATCAGCAGTGCTTCGCGGTCGTCGCCGACGAGCATGTGGAGGGATATGTCGGGGAACACACGGGCCTGCTCGCCGGCCTCGACGCAGGCGCGCAGGGCGGCGAGCGCGGCGGGCCGGCGCAGGATCTCGGCTCCGTAGACCGCACGGATGACGACACCGCGGGCCAGCGCCTCGAGGGTGCCCGCCGCCACCCGCGGGGTCTCCTCGGGACGCTCGACCGGTCCGAGAACCAGCGCTCGTACCTCGCGCTCCGCCTGGTCGAGCAGCCGGCGCTCCATCGCCGCCGTGCCGTCCGCGGTGGCCACGCTTTCGAGGTAGCTCGCCGACCGCTGGTGATCCTGCCAGATCCTGGCCAGTACGGCGGCGCTCTGCCTGGCCAGCAGCGCCTCGCGTGCGCGGCGCTCGGCGTAGGACTCCAGGGCGCTGAGCGGGGGCAGCGGGGACACGTGGCCGTCGGCCACGGTGACCAGCCCCAGTGCCTCCAGCTCGGCCAGCGCCCGCTCGAGGTCTTCACGCAGCGCGGGCAGGGCCTCCACGGGGCTCTGGCCGGCTTGGGCCAAGGAGAAGTAGATCGCTTCGGCCGTCGGCGAGAGGCCGAGCGCCTGTAAGGGCTTCACCGTGTCGCTCACCTTCCCGAGGAGCCCCGAGGAGCCCCGAGGAGATCGCGGACGCAACCGAGGGCGCTCCCTGGTGGGTTCGTCTTTCCGTTTTCTGTCATATTCCGGACATGCCGGATCATGACACGTCAGGACCGTTCACAATCGATGTCAATAGTCTGGAGACTTTCGCCAAGTGCTTTCACGTCGAAGGAGCCCTTTTGCGTAAGCCCTTGGCCCTGCTGGCCGCCGCCGCCGTCGCCGCCGCCCTCACGATCGGCGCCCCGGCCTCGGCGCAGGCGACATCCCCCACCTCCGCGCTCGAGAGCGCGATCAACTCTCTGCACGTCGACGACGCCACCAAGGCGCGCTACCTCGAGACCATCAAGGCTCTGCCGGCCGACTGGCAGGAGCGGGCCGCCCGGTTCAAGGCCGGGCTGGGCGTCACCGGCTCTGCCTGGAACGAGCTGGCGCTCAGCGCCATCGATCCGAACGACTACAAGTGCGCGGACACCAGGCTGAGCGCGTGGCTCGACGAGCGGCTCGAGGGCGCGGACTTCTTCACGATCCTGATCGTGGTGATACTCGGCGGCCTGGACATCCCCGCGTACGACGCGTTGCTCTTCAACTCGGGCGACACCCCGCAGAGCTACGGCGAGAACGGTGAATACACCACTACCGTCACGCACGAGCTGCGCGATCTGAAGAAGTTCTGGGACATCAAGTCCGACGACATCCGCGGCGTCGCGATGCACGGCGACGTGCTCAAGGACGCCGACCGCACCGCCCGCGTCCTCGAGGTGCTGTGGGGACTGCCCGCCGGTGAGGGCAAGGACCTGGCCGACCTGCTGATCGAGGTGCTGGCCGCCGACCCGGTGCTCAACGCCGACAACCCGATCTTCACGTTCAACGCCTTCGCCTTCACCGCCGAGGGCGACCCGGACCCGATCGTGCAAGGCATCCCCGACAAGATCGTCATGGGTGACGGCATCATGAAGGGCATGGACGGGATCGGCCTGGGCGAGGTGGCCACCAAGTCCATCCTGGGCCACGAGTTCGGGCACCACGTCCAGTTCGAGGACGGCCTCTTCGACAGCCCGCTCACCGGCCCCGAGGCCACCCGCCGCACCGAGCTCATGGCCGACGCCTTCGCCGGGTACTTCCTCACCCACAAGCGCGGCGGAACACTCAACGCCAAGCGCCTGCTTCCCGCGGTCCAGTCCTTCTTCGAGGTGGGCGACTGCTCCTTCTCCAGCGACGGTCACCACGGCACGCCGAACCAGCGGCTGGCCAGCTCGTCGTGGGCCGTCGACCTGGCGCAGGACGAGCGGAAGCAGGGCCACATCATGCCCTCGATGACCTTCGCCAACCTGTTCGACGCCCAGCTGCCGATCATCGTCAAGCCGGACGCTCACTAGCACTGCCGACATCGGGGGCCGGTCGCCGGGCCGGCCCCCTTTCATGTCAGGAGACGCGCCGCACGAAGGCCAGTCGTTCGGCAGGGGTAAGGGACTCCAGCACGACCAGCAGCGCCAGCCCCACCGAGACGGAGCTCGTCACCGACGGCGTCCCCGCCGGATTGGACAAAGACCGGCCGCTACTGGTCGCCTGCGGCTCAGGTCGCCGGTCCTCCATCGCCGCCACGCTCCTGGCCCGCGAGGGCTACCGCCCCGTCGTGCTCGACGGCGCGGGCGTCCCCGACCTTGTTGCCGCCCGCGCGGCACGCGACGTCGGCTGATCGCCCCGCCGACCACCGGCCGATAACCGGCGGTCACACGGCCCGGTCTCAGACCCGCCGCTGACATGTGCCGGGCCGCGGGTCCCCGAGTCGGTCACCGCGCCTACAGGTCAGCCCGCCGGTCGGCCACGTAGCCGAAGATGTCGTCGGGCGCCCGCCTGAGTGCGGTCACGTCCACACGACGTCCTTGATCCCGTCACGCAGCAGGGCGAACGCGCGGTCGGCGGCGGCGACGGCCGACGGGTACACCTCATCCGCGCTCGTTGTTCCCGCGCTTGCTCGCTCCGTGCCGGTCCCCTCGGCGCCCGTTTCCCCTGTGCTCACTACCCCTGTGCTCACTACCCCTGTGCTCGTTTCCCCCGTGCTTGGCTTCTCCGTACTCGTTCCTTCCGCGATCGCCGACCAGTTGCGGCGTGCCAGCACCCGCTGGACCGCGATCACCTGACCGGCGAGGACACGCGCGGTGAGATCGTCCGTGGCCTCGCGGAGCGCGTCGGCGAGCGCTTCTTCGTCCATGGACATGTGGTGGAACAGCCGGGCCGCCAGGCTGGGAGTCGAGAAGACCATCCGGTGATAGCCGATCACCTCCTCGTGGTCGTTGAGGCCGGTGACGGGATCGCGTCGCGCCAGCCCGTCCAGGAAGTGATGATGCAGCGCGGTCAGCGGGTCCACCCCGGAAGCGCGCTGCCGTACGACGCGCGCGGCCTCGCCCTGGTGGTCGGCGATCCGGTGCAGGACGAGGTCTTCCTTGGTCGCGAAGTATTTGAACAGCGTGGGCTTGGAGACCTCCGCCGCCGCCGCGACCTCGGCGACGGACACCTCGTCGAAGCCCCGCTCAAGGAACAGCGATATCGCCGCCGCGGAGATCGCCTCATGGATGCGCTGTCGCTTGAGCCGACGAAGTCCTGTCACCCACCCAGCATACCAAACTATTAACCCGGTTAATGTATTAACTGAGTTAACTTAAGCTGGCCTGATGAGCGAACTCGAAAAGGAGAGGGCCTACGCGGCGCGATGCGGGACCGCGTTGCGCGCGATGCTGGACGGTGCCCGGCTGAACGTCGTCATCGGTGAGCAGGTGGCGGGCGACCGGTACAGCGCGGAGCGGCTCGGACGCCACCTCAAAAGCCTGGCCAAGGAGCTCGCCGAGGACACCGGAGGGCCGCCGTTCTTCGGCCGGATGGACTTCGGCGCCGGCGCGGACGCGGGCGATCATCGAGGCCGGCGCTACTACATGGGCCGCCGCCACATCTCCGGCGGCGTCGGCGAGCAGCCGATGGTGATCGACTGGCGCGCCCCGGTCGCCCGCTCGTTCTACCGGGCCGGCGCACGCTCCACGCAGGGCATCGCCGTACGCCGCCGGTTCGGCTGGGCGGAGGACGAGCTGACCGGATACGAGGACGAGCACCTCGACCAGGGCGAGGACCTGGCGGGCGCGAGCCGGATCGTCGCGACGGAGATCGAGCGCCCCCGCGTCGGTCCCATGCGCGACATCGTGGCCACCATCCAGCCCGAGCAGGACGATCTGGTACGCGCCGAACTGGAGGAGTCGATCTGCGTGCAGGGCGCTCCCGGCACGGGGAAGACCGCCGTCGGCCTGCACCGCGCCGCGTACCTGCTGTACGCCCATCGGCAGCGGCTCTCCCGCTCGGGAGTCCTGGTGCTGGGTCCCAACCCGGCGTTTCTGCGGTACATCTCGGCCGTGCTGCCCGTGCTCGGCGAGGTGGACGTCGAGCAGACCACCTTGGAGCACCTGCTCGCGGGGAGCCCGGCGCGGGCCGACGACAGCGCGGCGGCGGCCGCCGTCAAGCACGACGTCCGGATGGCGGCCGTGCTGCGCCGGGCGCTCTACGGCCGCGTGCGCAAGCCGGTCGAGCCGGTCACCGTTCCCGACGGCTCATACCGCTGGCGGGTGACCGTGGAGGAGTTCCGTCGCATCGTGGACGACACCCGGCGCGAGGCCACGCCGTACGCCGTGGGACGCGAGCGGGTGCTGTCTCGGGTCGTCTCCGTGCTGGGACGGCAGGCCGAGGCCCGGGGCCAGAACCTCAACGCGGCCTGGACGCGCCGGATGTCCCGCGCCGCCGAGCCGTCCGTCGACGCGGTGTGGCCCGCCGTACGGCCGGAGGAGGTCGTGGCGGAGGTCCTCGGCGACCCCGCCGTTCTGATGCGGGCCGCCGACGGCGTCCTGACCCCGGACGAGCAGGCGGCGATCCGCCGGACGAGGCCGCCGCGCACGTTCAAGAGCGCCCGATGGTCCACCGCCGACGCGGTGCTCATCGACGAGGTCGCCGGACTGCTCCAGCGCACGCAGGGCTATGGCCACGTGATCGTGGATGAGGCGCAGGACCTGTCGGCGATGCAGTGCCGGGTCATCGCACGCAGGAGTGAGTACGGCTCGATCACCGTGCTCGGCGACCTGGCGCAGGGCACGACGCCGTGGGCCGCCCGCGACTGGCACGACCTGCTCGCGCACCTGGGCAAGCCGAAGGCGCGGGTCATCGCGCTGACGACCGGCTTCCGCGTGCCCGCAGCGGTGGCCCGGCTCGCCAACTACCTGCTGGACGCGCTGGAGGCGGACGTGCCGCCGACGCGTTCCTTCCGGACGGACGGCCGTGTCCGCGTCACCCGCGTGTCCGATCTTCCGGACGCGACCGTCGCCGCGGTGCGTGACGCACTGCACCATGACGGATCGATCGCCGTGATCGCCCCCACCGCGTTGGTGGGCCTGCTGACGACTGCGCTGACGACCGCGCTGACGACCGCGCTGACGGGCGACGGTGCCGCGCCCGGCCCGCCGGGTACGACCGATCCCGCCGGTGTAGCGGGACCCGCCGACGCGGCGGACGGTCATGCCCGGGTCACCGTGCTGCCCGCGTCGCTGGCCAAGGGCCTGGAGTACGACCACGTGATCGTGGCCGAGCCCGCGGACATCGTCGAAGCGGAGGAGCGCGGGCTCAACCGGCTCTATGTGGTGCTGACCCGGGCGGTGTCCCGGCTCGACGTGCTGCACTCCCGCCCGCTGCCGGCGGGGTTCCCCCGATCGGTGGACGCCTGACGCGACCTGGGGATCAGGAGGTCGTCCGGCTCACGGCTCCGTAAGCGCCGAGTGGAAAACGCGCGGCGCTTACGCCATCGTGGACGCGCCCGTGATCGTCCGGACCACCTGAGGTGTACGTCGTGAAGAGGATCATCGCCCGCCTGTGGCGGGCCATCCGCGGCCCGATGCAATGGCGCCTGCTGTGGCTGGTCCATGCCACGTTCATGGTCGGTGTCACCGGTGTCGTACGCGACTCCGAGGGGCGGGTGCTCCTGCTGAAGCACCGCCTGTGGCCTGAGGGCCGCCAGTGGGGGTTGCCCTCGGGCTACGCGAAGCGGTCGGAGACCTTCGAGGAGACGGTCGCCCGCGAGGTGCGCGAGGAGACCGGACTGGTCGTCCGCGCGAACCGGCTCGTCCGTCTCCGCAGCGGCTTCCGGCTGCGGGTGGAGGTGGCTTACGAAGCCGAGTTCGTCGGCGGCACGCTCAGGACCGACGGCTTCGAGATCCTGGAGGCCGGGTGGTTCTCGCCCGACGACCTCCCGGAAGAGCTGCAGGAGGGGCACCGCCTGCTGATCAGGGGGGAGACCGCCCGGCCCGCCACGCCGTGAGGGCCGGGACCGATCGGTATGGCCCGTTCCAGGGGGTCGCCGCCCGGCCCCGCGGCGTACGTCCCGGCGCTATTTCGGGCCGATCAGGCGGTGCTCCCAGGCCCAGGCGGCGATCTCGACCCGGTTGCGCACCGTGAGCTTGGCCTGGATGGCGGACACGTGGCTCTTGACCGTGCTCAGCGAGATGAACAGTTCGGCGGCGATCTCCTGGTTCGTCCGGCCCCGGGCGATCGCCCGGACGACCTCGATCTCCCGGTCGGACAGTGGCCGGTCGGGCGCGGCCGATCTCACCGCTCCGGGGGCCGGGCCGGCGGTCAGATGGCGCAGCAGCCGGACGGTGACCGACGGGGAGACCAGGGCGTCGCCGGCGTGCGCCGCCCGTACGGCCTCGACCAGCAGCGCGGGGCCCGCGTCCTTCAGGAGGAAGCCGGCCGCGCCGCCGCGCAGCGCGCCGTAGACGTACTCGTCGAGGTCGAAGGTGGTGACCACGACGACCCGGAGCGGGTCGGCGACGCCGGGGCCGGCCAGCGCGCGGGTGACGTCGATGCCGTCCAGACGGGGCATCCGTATGTCCACCAGGCACACGTCGGGGCGCAGCCGCCGGGCCAGCTCGACCGCCTCGGCGCCGTCCGCGGCTTCCGCGACCACGCTGATGTCGGGCTGGTCCTCCAGGATGAGCCGCAGGCCGCCGCGGACCATCGCCTGGTCGTCCGCCAGCAGGACCCTGATGGTCATCGCCGCTCCCGCGCCGGGACGGGCAGGGTGGCGCGTACGGACCAGCCGGCGTCCTCGCGCGGTCCGGCGCGCAGCGTCCCGCCGAGCGCCTCGAGGCGCTCCCGCATCCCGACGAGCCGTACCCGCGGCGACGGGGGGACCGGGCGGACGGACGCGGCGCGTCGTCGGTGACCTCGACGGTCACGGCGTCCCGATCCCGCGCGACGCCGACCGTGACGGTGCGGGACTGCGGGGCGTGGCGGGCGATGTTGGTCAGCGACTCCCGTACGACCCGGTAGACGGTGCTCGCCACCTCGGGCGGCCACGCCGCCGCCTCGTCGTCGTCCGGCAGTCGCAGGCGCACCGTCCGGCCGTCGCCGCCGAAGCGTTCGACGAGATCCTCCAGGCGCTCGGGGGAGCGCGTCGCGGGGGCCGCGCCGTCGGCGTCCCGCAGCAGGCCGACCGCGCGGCGCATCGCGGCGAGCGCCTCGGAGCCGGCCGCCTCGATGCCCGCGAGCGACGCGTCCACCTTCTCGGGGCGCTTGCGCGCCACGAGCTGGGCCGCCTGCGCCTGGAGCACGATGCCGGTGACGTGGTGGGCGACCACGTCGTGCAGTTCCCTGGCCAGCGCCAGGCGCTCGTCGCGGCGCACCTTGTCCGCCGCCGCTCTCCGGCGGGCGGCGAGCAGCCGCGGCGCCAGCCCGGCCGCGACCGCGGCGAGCCATCCCGCGCCGTTCAGCATCGTGACCGCCGGGACGCCGAAGGCGAGCGTACGAGCGTTGAACACGCTCGCGGCGACCACCGCCAGCCCGCCCGCCGCGATCGCGCCCGCCGAGCGGGCCGGGAGCGTTTTGACTGCGGAACCGACGAGCACGCACAGGCCGAGGGCCATGGCGGGGCCGGGTTCGGCGGGCAGCCCGCCGAAGAGGGCGGCCGGGATCGCGACCGCCGCCACGGCCAGCCCGGCGATCGCCGCCCACGCCCGCTCACGCCGGCGCAGCAGCGCGATCAGGCACACCACCGCCCCGGCGACGCAGCTGAACTGCCAGTAGCCGCTTCCCCAGCTCTCCGCGATCCGGGACGCCCAGAACGCGAGCACCGCGGCGAAGACGACCGCGAGCCCGATATCGGACGCGTTCCTGGCCCGCTTGGCCAGACACTCGGGAACGTTCACAAGCGTCGAGGCTACGAGATGATCATCGGTCGGCCGTACCGGCCGAAAGTACGATCCCGGGGCCGAGAACCGCCCTTTCGGCCGGTGCCGCCGCCGGTCCGGCGCGCCCAGGATGAGCGCCATGTCCCATGTAGATCGTTCTTCGAGCATCCGGATCGAAGGTAGCGGCGCTCACAGCGGCGGGCGTCCGGCGGACCCCGCCCGAGCCGGCGCACAGGACGGCCCCGCGCCCGCCCCTCCCGGCGCCTCTCCCGGTGCTTCTCCCGGGCGTCCCCGCATCGCCGCGCTCGACGTCGTGCGCGGGGTCGCCCTGTGCGGGATCCTGCTCGCCAACGTTCAGCCGATCGCGAGCGTCGTCGACCTCGCCGCGCCCGGGTCGGCGGGCGGCCTGGCGGAGGAGTGGATGGGCCTACTCGTCGAGCAGCGCTTCTTCCCGATCTTCTCCCTGCTGTTCGGGATCGGGTTCTCGCTGCTACTGGAGTCGGCCGGGGGCCGCGTCGCCCATCCGCGCCGGCTCCTGCTGCGCCGGCTCCTGATCCTGCTCGCGATGGGCGTGGCGCACTTCCTGCTGCTGTGGCGGGGCGACATCCTGAGCACCTACGCCGTGATGGGCCTGCTGGTGCTGCTGCCCTCGACCTGGTTGCCCCGATGGGCCGTGGCCGCCCTTTCTCCCGTGTTCTTCGCGGCGTCGTGGGTCATGCACGGCGACCGATTCCTGCTGATCGCGGGGCTGTTCCTGGTGGGCTCGGCGCTGACCCGGTACGGGGTGGTCGACCGGATCGAGCGGTCGACCCGGGTGCCCGCCGCGCTCGGCCTGGTCTTCGCTGTCGCGGCGGCGCCCGCCCTCTGGTGGCAGATCACGTCGCGGACCGACGGCACGCGCGGCCTGTGGTCCTCCGCCCTCTCCGTGTCCGGGACGCTGCTCGCGGGCCTGTACGTGTGCGCGATCCTCGTCCTGCTCCGGACGCCGCTGCGGGCCGCGCTGCAGGTCGTCTTCGCGCCGCTCGGCCGGATGGCGCTGACCAACTACCTGACCGCCACGGTCCTCGTCCTGGTGGCCGCGCGGCTGTTCGGCGTGCCGGTCGGCCGGTCGTGGACCGCGATGTTCCTGACCGCGGGCGTCATCCTCGCGCTCCAGTGGGTGTGGTCCACCCTCTGGCTGCGCCGGTATCGCTTCGGCCCCCTTGAGTGGCTCTGGCGCTGGGCCACCTGGGGTCGCCGCCCGCCCCTGCGTGCCCTTTCGTAGGGGGCACGCGGCGGGCCTGTCACAGGGAGCAGGTCACAGGGAGCAGACCGTCGCGCGTTCCTCGGTGTGCCGGACGGTCCGCTCGACGACCTCGATCACGTCCGAGGCGGGAAGCCGGACGGCCGCGCCGTCGAGCAGCCGGTAGGCCCACATCTCCGGGCGACCCCCGCCGGGGCCGGAATCGGCGGGCCGGGAGTGGGGCGGGGCGAAACGGTGGCGGGCAAGTGGCGGGCAAAGGGAGAGACAGCCGGAAGTTTGTCCCGAGAATCAGGCCGCCAGCTATTACTTGTCGCATAATTCCTCGTTATGGATCTCGATATCCGGCATCTCCGTATGATCTGTGCGATAGCGGAGTCGGGCAGCCTGACCAGGGCGGCGGCCCAGGTGGGGCTCTCCCAGCCGGCCATGACGAACCTGCTGCGCCGGGTCGAGGATCTCGTAGGGGGCCAGCTGTTCGTCCGCAGCCGCTCCGGCGTGGAGCCGACGCCGCTGGGCAACCAGGTCATCGCCCGCGCCCGGATCGTCCTGTCGGAGGTCGACGCGCTGTTCGGTGACCTGCGCGGGCCCTCCGGCACAGGCGGCTCGCTCCGGCTGGGCTCGGTGCACGTGGCCTGCGTGGGGAGCATCGTCAACCGAGTCGGCGACGTGCTTCCTGGACACGAGATCTCACTGCGCATCGAGCCCTCCGCGGTGTTGCTCGCCGAGGCGCTCACGCACGGCCGGCTCGACGCGGCGCTGCTCGGCGTCATCGAGGGGTTCGACGTCACGCTGGCGGCACCGGTCGTCAGCCGCACGCTGGTTCCCCGATATCCGATATTCGTCGCGCTGTCGGCGGAGCACCCGCTGGCGCGTGACGACGAGATCCGGCTTGCTGACCTCAAGGACGAGTCCTGGATCAGCCCGCCCGGCGCCGACGACGGTTCCCTCGCCGCGCTGCGGGCCGCGTGCCGGGCGGCCGGCTTCGAGCCCGACGTGCGCTTCGAGGCCCCGAGTGGCGCCGCCCGGCCCCTGATCGCGGACGGGTACGGCGTGCGCCTGGTCGATCCCTCCTGGCCCGCGCCGGAGGGGACCGCCGTACGGCCCCTCGCCGGAGAGCCGCAGGTCGGCCGGCTGCTCGTCGCGTGGCGCAGGGACCGCCTGGGCGACGCGACCGCCGGGGCCCTCTATCGCGGCCTGGCCGCCGCCTTCACCGACCATGTGGACGACAATCCCGACTTCGGACGCTGGTGGCGCGCGCACCCCGAGGTGCATCCGCTGCTGTGACACCGGCCCCGGCACCTCCAAATGATCGTCGGCCGGGCCGTCAAGCGTCCCGGCGTGCGCCCCGTCCCCGCCCGGTAGCCGGAGCGGGCTCGCGCGGCGCACCGTACGCAGTGCTGTCGTGACCCGTGCTGTTGTGAACCGTGCTGTCGTGAACCGTGCCGTCTTGGACGACGCCCTCCTGCTCGCCGTCGTTGTGCCCGGGCCGCCGCGGCAGGCGCGTCATGAGGGCGGCGAGGAAGGCGAAGAGCACGGCGCCGATCAGGCCGACGGTGACGAGCCCGCCGGTGAACGCGTCGTGCGCGGCGCGCAGGAGCCGGGCCGCGTCGTCCGGGGGCAGTGCCGCGGCCGCGCCGTTCGCGCCTGCCACGGTCTCGCGGGCGAGCCGTGCCGCCTCGGCCGGGACCCGCGCGGGGACGGCTCCGGCCATGCGGTCGCGGTAGAGCGCGGCGCCGACGGTGCCGAGGACGGCCACGCCGAGCGTCCCCCCGAGGTAGTTGCTCGTCTCCGACATCGCCGCCGCCGAACCGCCCCGCTCGGGCGGCACCGACCCGACCACGATGTCGGTGCCGAGCGCGAACAGCGGACCGGTGCCCAGCGCGAGTACGGCGATGCCCACCACGATCAGGACGGGACCCTGCCCGTCGCCGGCGGTCCGGGTGACCACGGCGAGCAGCCCGGCTCCGGCCGCGGACAGCGCCAGCCCGCCCGCGATGGCCGTGGCCGGGGAGACCGAACGGACGACGACCGGCGTGAGCGTCGTGCCCAGCGCCACGGCCAGCCCCATGGGCGCGAACCACAGCGCCGCCTCCGCCGGGGCGAACCCCTGGACGCTCTGGAGGTACTGGGTCACCAGCAGGCCGATCCCGGCCATGGCCACTCCGGCGAGCGCCAGCGCGGCCAGGACCAGACGGAACGAACGCCGGGCGAACAGCCGCAGGTCCAGGATCGGATCGTCCAGCCGCATCTGGCGGCGCCCGAAGGCCACCGCGAAGGCCGCTCCCATGATGATCGCGGTCAGCGGCACGACAGACGGACCGGCGCCGGTGGCCGCGAGCCGCTTGATGCCGTACACGATCGGCAGGATCGCGAGCAGCGAGAGGACGACACCCGCCAGATCGAGCCGACCGGCGGCCGGGTTGCGGAACTCGGGCAGCAGGAAGGGCCCGGCCAGCAGCAGCAGGACCATGACCGGTACGGCGAGCAGGAACACCGATCCCCACCAGAAGTGCTCCAACAGGACCCCGCCGACGACGGGTCCAAGAGCCGCCCCGGCGAACTGGCAGGTCGCCCACACCGCGATGGCCGTACCGCGCTGCCGGGCGTCCCGGAACATGGAGCCGATCAGCGCCAACGTCGAGGGCATCAGGGTCGCCCCGGCCACGCCCAGGAGGGCTCGGGCGCCGATCAGCATCGCCGGGCTGACGGAGAACGCGGCCAGGAGCGAGGTGAGGCAGAAGGCCGCCCCGCCGATCATCAGCAGCCTGCGCCGCCCGATCCGGTCTCCGAGGGTGCCCATCGTGACCACGAGACCGGCGACCATGAACCCGTATATGTCAGTGATCCACAACTGTTCCGTGCCGCTGGTCCTGAGATCCGCACTCAGATGCGGCAGGGCCAGGAACAGCGAGTTGATGTCCAACGCCACCAATAACGTGGGCAGCGTCAGCACCGCCAGTCCGGCCCATTCGCGGCGGCCCGCCTTCGGAACGTGGGACATGAGATGTCCTTCCTCGCTGACTCGAATGGTCCGGGGGATTACGCGGTCCCCCGTATGGAGTCGGAGCGGGACGCCGGATCTTGCACGCGGTCGCGGGAAGCGTGGCGTGTGACGTGCGGGTTCACAGGACGTGCGAGAGGTGCTGTTCCGGGAGATGTACCGAGGACGTTCGGAGAGATGCCGCCATGGATGCGGCGAGGAACACGAGGATGGGCCGGGAGATTTCGCGGGGGATGTCAAAACCGCGCCGCCCGCCACGACTCATTCACGAGGGCGCCCATCCGGGGCGCCACGACATGCCACGACAGGTCACGACAGGTCACGACAGGTCGTACGAGCGACAACGAGGAGAACAACGTGCAGTTCCTGCTTCTTATGCACATGAACCCCCAGATCTGGGACGCGCTGACTGAGGAAGAGCGCCAGGAAGTGATGAACGGCCACGGCGGGTTCATCAAGACGATCCAGGAGTCCGGCGAGATGATCGGCACCCAGGCGCTGGCCGACCCGTCCACCAGCGCGGTCGTCCGCGTCCGTGATGGGAACCCCGCCGTGACCGACGGACCGTACCTGGAGGCCAAGGAGTATCTCGCCGGCTTCTATCTGGTCGACTGCGAGAGCAAGGAACGCGCGGTCGAGCTGGCGGCCATGATCCCGGACGCCGCGGTTCCCGGGCTGGGCATCGAGGTACGGCCGGTCATGTTCTCGGCCGGGATGGATATGTGACGACGAGCGTGGAGATCGAGGACCTGCTGCGCGAGCTGGCGCCGCGGGTCCTCGGCCTGCTCGTCCGCCGGTACGGCCAGTTCGAGACCTGCGAGGACGCCGTCCAGGAGGCGCTGCTCGCCGCGTCGCTCCAGTGGCCGGAGGAGGGCGGGCCCCGCAACCCGCAGGCCTGGCTGACCACGGTCGCCACCCGGCGGGTGATCGACCAGATGCGCGGGGAGCAGGCGCGCCGGGACAGGGAGGCCGCCGTGGCCGCCCGAACCCCCTCCGACGACCACCTCGTGCCGGGGCCCGAGGAGGAACTCCCGCATGGTGGGGACGACACGCTGACCCTGCTGTTCCTGTGCTGTCACCCCGCGCTCACCCCGGCCTCCCAGGTCGCGCTGACCCTGCGGGCCGTCGGCGGCCTGACCACCGCGCAGATCGCCCGCGCCTTCCTCGTTCCCGAGGCGACCATGGCGCCGCGCATCAGCCGGGCCAAGAAGCAGATCAGGACCGCGGGCGCCTCGTTCGCGATGCCGCCGGAGGGCGAGCGGGCCGAGCGGCTGCGCGTGGTGCTGCACGTGCTTTACCTGATCTTCAACGAGGGTTACGCCGCCAGTTCCGGCCCCGACCTGCACCGCCATGAACTGACCGGCGAGGCGATCCGGCTGGCCCGAACGGTGCGCCGGCTGCTCCCCGACGACGGAGAGGTCGCCGGGCTGCTCGCGCTCATGCTGCTCACCGACGCGCGGCGCCCGGCCCGCACCACGGCCGACGGCACCCTGATTCCACTGGCGGAGCAGGACCGCGCGCTGTGGGTCGCCGCGTCCATCGAGGAGGGCGCCGCGCTGGTCGCCGGTGCCATGGCCCGGTCCCCGCTCGGGCCGTACCAGTTGCAGGCCGCCATCGCGGCCGTCCACGTCCAGGCCGCCAAGCCGGAGGACACCGACTGGAGGCAGATCGCCGTCCTTTACAAGATCCTCGAACGCGTGGCGCCCAACCCGATGGTCACGCTCAACCGCTCGGTCGCCGTCGCGATGACCGCCGGGCCGGAGGCGGGGCTCGACCTGCTGCGGACCCTGGAAGGTGACGACCGCATGGCGGGTCACCACCGCCTGCACGCGGTGCGCGCCCATCTGCTGGAGATGGCCGGGAACCACGCGGCCGCGCGCGAGTGCTACCTGCTGGCCGCACGCCGTACGGCCAGCCTGCCCGAGCAGCGCTACCTCCACGCCCGCGCCGCTCGGCTGCCGGTCGCCTGAGAGAGCCGCGCGACCGGCGGCGGCGCCTGGGCTGGGCGTCAGCCGGGGTCGGCCGCGTTGTGGCGGTCACGGTGGTGCGGGGCGGGCGGGGGCGGAGCGGTGACGGGCCGCCAGGGCACCGGGCTGGACAGGACCATCGTGCTGGACGGCCATCCGTACTGCGCGAGCCGGTCGATCAGCGTCTCGAACGCGCCCATCGAGGGCACCGCGACCAGCAGCAGGCAGCAGGTGTCCCCGGTGACCCGGTACACCTGGAGGATCTCCGGCCAGGCGAGGGCCTCCTCGTCGCGGAGCACGCAGCGCGCGCCGTAGCAGGACATGCGGATCAGCGCGCGCACGGTCCGCCCGGCCAGCGCCAGGTCCACGTGGGCGTGGTAGCCCGCGATCACCCCCGTCTCCTCCAGCCGCCGGACCCGCTCCGCCACGGCCGGGGCCGACATGTGCACCCGGCGTGACAGCTCGCTGTACGAGAGGCGCGCGTCGGCCTGCAACTCGGCCAGGATCGCCCAGTCCATCGTGTCCATGACCACGCCCCCTGAGATGAGCCGTAGAGACGAGCTGTGGAGCCCGCCGAGATGAAAGGTGACCGGCATGAAAGGTGATCGGCCGATCTGGCTTCCGATCGGAAGGTGAAACCGCCCCATCGCCTTACTCATGCTATTTCACGCTTTGTCATGATCGCAGATCATTGAAGGAGGAACGAGGAGGGGACATGAGATCACCTACGGTGGACTTCGCACACCGCACGCCCTATGACGAGTACGTCGGCACCGACGTCCTGCACGCCCTGCTGAGGCCGCGGACCGATGTCCCCGAAGAGCCCGCCTTCCTGGTGACCACGCAGGTGATGGAGCTGTACTTCGGGCTGATGCGGACCGAGCTGCGCCTCGCCGTAAGGCGGCTGGACGAGGACGACGTCGTCGCCGCGACCGCCGTTCTCCGCCGGGTCACGCGCTACCTCGACGTGCTGAACGCGGCCTGGTCGGCGCTGGGCGCGCTCACCCCGATCCAGTTCAACGCGTTCCGGGAGAGCTTCGGCGAGGCGTCCGGGTTCCAGTCCGCGATGTACCGCCATGTGGAGTTCCTGCTCGGCAACAAGTCGGAGCCGCTCACCCGGCCGCACCGGGGCAGCCCGGAGACCCACCGGGAGCTGCTGGAGGCCCTGCGCACGCCGAGCCTTTACGACGCCGTGCTGGCCCTGCTGTCCCGGCGGGGCCACCCGATCCCCGCCGGGACGCTCGCCCGCGACCCGGCCGAGCCGTACGCGCCCAGCCCCGCGGTGGAGGCCGCCTGGGTGCGCGTCTACACCGAGCACGGGCCGGGAGACGACCTGTGGGAGCTGGCCGAGACGCTCACCGACGTGGCCGAGCGGTTCGCCGAATGGCGATACCGGCACCTGATGTCGGTGCGGCGGACGATGGGCGCCAAGATCGGCTCCGGCGGTTCCAGCGGTGCGAGCTGGCTCGAACGCTCGATGACCAGGGACGTCTTCCCCGAGCTGTGGTCCGCCCGCACCGCCATGTGACCCGCCCCCGGATCAGCGGACCAGGGCGTGCCGGTCGGCCTCCACCTGGAGATCGTCCAGGTCGGTGCTGATCACCGCGGTGGGCAGGGCGTCCGGTAGCTCGTCCTCGATGTGGCGCAGCCGTCTGATCCGCAACCCGGCGACACCCCACAGCGTGAGGAGCACGCCCGAGACGCCCAGCATGACCCCGATCGCCGGACCCGTCGCGGCCCCGGTCAGCGACTCCGACCAGGTCGTGAGCGGCGCCGCGGTGAGGTAGCCGACCGGGGTCATCGTGGTGGCCAGCATCTGGTTCGTGGCGAGCACGCGGCCCTGCAGCTCGATCCTGACCTTGAGCTGGATGATCGACAACCAGTGCGCGTTGATCACACTGGTCGCGCCCCAGCGCAGCGCCAGCCCGACGGCGATCATCGGGATCACCGCCAGCGCGCCGGTCAGCCCGACCAGCACCGTTGCCAGCCCCGCGACGGCCACGAACCCGACCATCCCGTCGGCCAGCCGCCGCGTGCCGCCCCAGACCATCATCACGACGCTGCCGAGCACCGCGCCGAGCCCGCCCACGGCCGTCACCACGCCCAGGTCGGTGGCGTCCCCGAGCGACAGCACCATCGGCGACACCACGGCCAGCGTCAGCGCGGTGAAGTAGTTGACGACCATGAAATAGCCGGCCATCACCATCAGCGGCGGCCGCCGGACGAAGAACCGCCAGCCACCGGCCACCGCCGCGCGGAACGACTCCTCCCTGCGCCGGAACATCCGGTTCGGGATCCGTACGGCGAGCAGGGAGAGGAACGCGATCACGAACGTCACCACGTCGGCGCCCACCACGACGGGCAGCCCGGCGAGCGCGACGAGCGCGCCTCCCGCCAGCGGGGCGACCAGGTTGCCCAGGCCGAGCCCCGCCTGCGCCAGCGCGTTGGCCTGCGGCAGGTACGGCTTCGGCACCAGCTGGGCGATCGCCGCCAGGTACGCGGGCCGGTGGAACGCCGTGACAACCGACGTGAGGGTCACGACCGCGCAGACCACGACGAAGTCCAGCCGGTCCAACCACAGCAGCAGCGCCACGGCCGCCATGCCGAGCCCGTTGAGCGCGTCGCAGACCAGCATGATCCGCCGCCGGTCGTACCGGTCGGCGAACGCGCCGCCCACCGGTCCCGCCAGCACGGTGGGCAGCAGCGCCAGCATCGTCACCAGCGCGAAGTCGAAGACCGCGCCGCTGCGCTGGAACGTCCACACGCCGAGGCCGAACGAGCTGAGCGAGCTGCCGACCATCGACACGAGCTGGCCGACCGCCACGGTGGGGAAACCGCGCAGGTCACGCGGACTGGGCGCCGCCGACGCGCCGTTCACCGATGCCCCGTTCGCCGGTGCGCTGTTCGCCGACGCGTCCGTCCCGGGCCGATCCGCGTCGTCTTGCCCGGGCCGGTTCCCGTCCGGCTGTCCGCCGGGTGGCCCGTCCGATCGCTCGTACGGCTCCGCCCAGCGGTGCAGCGCCGCGGCCAGATGGTCGCCGAGCTGGTCCGCCTGGTGACGAAGGAAGTAGTGTCCGGCGTTCGGGATCACGGCGAGCTCGACCTGGTCCGCGAAGGCCGTCCACTCCCGGTAGCGCTCCTCGTACAGCTCCGTGGCCCGGTCGGCGCCGCCGATGACGACCAGCACCGGCGCCCGCAACCTGCTGTGCGCCGGGTCGGCGAGCCGGCGGGTGAACCACGCCTGCGCCTGCCGGGCGTCGTGCCTGAGCGCGTTGACGGCGGTGTCGACCGCGGTGCCCTCCAGATCCTCGGGCAGGCCGCCCATCGCGCGCAGGACGTCACGGTAGGCGCGGTCCGACAACCAGCGGTCGGCCGGCAGATGCCGGTTGAACCACGCGGACAGCCGTCCGGGGAGCCGCGCGGTCGGGAAGCTCCCGCCGAGGAACACACTGGTGACCGGGACGCCGACCTCCTCCAGCCGCAGGGCCAGTGCGGTGGCGAGCGCGGTGCCGACGCAGTGGCCGTAGACCGAGATGGGGCCGTTCTCTCGCGCGGCCAGCTCCGTCACGCACCGCTCGACCACCTCCTCCAGCGGTTGCGGCGCCTCGTCGGGGCGGGCGGGGTCGTGGCCGGGCAGCTCGATCGCCAGCAGCTCCACCCCGTCCGGCAGCGCCTCGGCGAGCGGCCGGTAGACGGCCGCCGAGCCTCCGCCGTACGGCACGCAGACCACGGTGGCGGTCGCCTTCGCGCCCGCCTTCGGGCCACCGAGCCGGTGCAGCAGCCCGCCCTGACCGCCGGAACGGCCGTCGAGGTGGGCGGCGAGCTCGCGCACGGTCGGGTTGGTGAACAGGTCGATGACCCGCAGTCCCTCGTCGATCTCGTGTACGGCCTTGACCGCGGTGAAGGAATCTCCGCCGAGCGCGAAGAAGTCGTCGGTCGCGCCGACGGACGCCACCCCGAGCAGCCGTGCCCAGATCTCCGCGACCCGCCGTTCGGTGTCCGTCGCGGGCGCCACCTGCTCGCCCGCGCTCACCGCGCCCAACTCGGCCACCAGCCGCGTACGGTCCACCTTGCCGTTGGCGTTCAGCGGGAACGCGTCGAGTAATGCGATCACTGACGGCACCATGTAGTCGGGAAGCGCGTCCCGCAGCGCCGCGCGGACCCCTTCCACGGTCAGCGCCACCGCGGACGCGGACGGGACCAGCCAGGCGACCAGGCGCCGTCCCGTCCCCTCGCCCACCGGGAGGACCACGGCCTCCGCGACGCCCGGCAGTGCCCGGCACACGGCGGCCACCTCACCCGGTTCGACCCGGTATCCCCGGATCTTCACCTGGTCGTCGATCCGGCCGAGGAACTCCAGGTACCCCTCGGAGGTCACCCGGGCCCGGTCGCCCGACCGGTACCAACGCCCGTCGTCCCGGGTCACGTAGCGCGGATCCTCGGGATGCCCCAGATAGCCCCGCGCCACCTGCGGGCCGCCGATCCACAGCTCGCCCGCCACGCCGTACGGCAGGGCGCGCCCGGCCTGGTCGGCGACGAAGCAACGTGCCTCCGGCAACGGGAGTCCAAGGGGCACGTTCGCGGTCACGCGCGGCGCGTTCCCGGTGGAGCAGCCGAGCACGGCGACGGTCGTCTCGGTCGGGCCGTAGTGGACCTGTACCTCCAGGTCGGGCCGTACGTCCGCGATCCGGTCCACCAGCGTCCACGGGACGGCCTCGCCCGCCAGGACGAGCACGCGGCGCGGCAGCACCGCAGACAGGTCACCGTGCGAGGCCAGCAGTTCCAGGTGGCTGGGCACGCACTTGAGGAAGTCGACACCGTGCCCGGTCATGTGAGCGGCGAAGGCGGGCGGGTCGGTGGCCGTGTCCCGGTCGAGCAGGTGCAGCGCCGCGCCCGTCGTCAGCGCGCCGAAGACGTTGAGGATGCCGAGGTCAGCGGCCGCCGTTGACGCCAGCGCCCACGATTCGAGCGGACCCGCCGGGCTGAGCCGGGACAGGATCCCGTCCAGGTAGGTCGTGATATTCCGGTGCTCGACCGCCACGCCCTTGGGGGTTCCGGTCGAGCCGGACGTGAAGATCACGTAGGCGAGGTCCTCGGGCCCGACCACGACGCCGCCCGGTTCTGTGTCGCCCACCGGTTCTGGGTCGCCCGGTTCTACGTCGGCGGCGGCGCTGCCATGTGGAGGGTCTTCGTCGGGGAGCCAGGGGGCGACGGCGGTGACGTCCTCCGGCAGCCGGTCCGCCAGGTCGGCGGCGCAGACCACGATGCGGGCCCCGGCGGTGGCCAGCATCGCCGCGATCCGGTCCGCGGGGGCGGCGTCGTCGATCGGGACATAGCCCGCCCCCGCCTTCAGCACGCCGAGCATGGCCACCGGCAGGTCCCGCGTCCGCTCCATCAGGACGGCGACCCGGTCCCCGCGCTCCACTCCCGCCGCGCGCAGGCGGTGGGCGAGCCGTGTCGCGCGCTCCTCCAGTTCCGCGTACGTGAGCGTGCCGTCCGCCGCCACGACCGCCGTCGCCGACGGGGTGCGTACCGCGTGGGCGGAGATCCGCCCGTGCAGCGTCGGCCCGCCGACCGGCGTTCCTCGCGGCCCGGTCAGCAGCGCGTCCACGCCCGGATCGAGGTCGAGGTCGCCGATCCTGCGGTCGGGATCCGCGGTGAGCTGGTCGAGGACCGCGACGAAGAATCCGGCGATCCGCCGTGCCGTCGCCTCGTCGAACAGCTCGGGACGGTAGGCGAGGCCACCCCACAGCCCGGCACGGGTGTCCTGGACGGTCCAGCTCAGGTCGAACTTCGCGGTGACCGGTTTCATCTCCACGGCGTGCGCGTCGAGGCCGGGGAAGCCGGTGATCGGGCCGGGCGCGTCGTACACGTTGAGCAGGACCTGCGGCGAGACCGACCCCAGTGGCTCGCCCGCGTGCGCGAAGGCGTCCAGCGATTCCGCGCGGGCCCTCTCGACCAGCTCTCTGCCGGTGAGGTCGTCCTCGACCGAGGTACGGATGACCAGCGTCTGGAGGAAGCAGCCGATGAGGCGCTCGGCCTCGGGGTGCCGTCGGCCGGACTCCGGCACGCCCACGGCGATGTCGGAGCCGCCCGACACTCGCGCGAGCATGGCCTGCAACCCCGCGAGCAGGACCATGAACACCGTCGCGCCGCTCGTGGAGGCGAGCGCCCGCACCCGGGCGGCCAGCTCGTCCGGCAGTTCCAGGTCGAGCAGGCCCACCCCGGTTCCGGGGGCGGCGGGCCGTACGCGGTCCACGGGAAGCGCGATCTCGGTCGGCGACCCGTCCAGCTTGGCCGTCCACCAGCCGGGATCCGCGGCCTCGGCGGCCGACCGCTGCCACTCCACGACGTCCGCGAACTGGCGGTCGAGCGCCGGAGGCGCGGACCGGGCTCCCGTACGCGCCGCGTAGAGATCGGCGAGATCCCGGAGGAGGACGCCCCGCGACCAGGCGTCACTGGCGATGTGATGGAGCACGAGGGCGAGCACGTGCGCGTGCGGGCCGAGGGCGAGGATCGCCGCCCGCAGCGGATACTCCTCCGCCAGCCGGAACGGCAGCCGGGCCAACTCGGCGAGCCGTCTTCCCACCGGGGTCTCGTCAGGCGTTCCCGCCTCGGCGGCGTGCTCTCCGGCGCCGTGCGTCTGGGGTGCGTGGTCAGCCGCGTGGTCAGCCGCGTGGTCATGCCGGGCGGTGTCCGGTGGGGTTTCCTCCGCAGGCCGGTCCTTCAGGTCCGTGATCAGCTCCACGACGACCCGGGACGCCGGACCGGTCACCGAGTACGGCTCCGCGTCGTGGACCTCGACGGTCGAGCGCAGCACCTCGTGCCGCTCGGCCAGGTCCACGACGGCGAGCCGGAGCGCCTCCACGTCCAGCTCGCCGTCGAGCCGGATGACGACCGGCACGTTGTAGGCGGCGCTGTCCGGGTCCACCTCCCCGGCCAGCCACATCTGGCGCTGGACCGGCGACAGCGGGACCGGACCGGTGCCCTCGCGCGGGGGGATCGTGGCGGGCGCCGGAGCCGCCCCGCTCCGGGGCAGCGCGTCCAGCGCGGCGGCCAGATCGGCGAGCACCGGACGCTCGAAGAGCAGCCGTAGCGGGACCGTGACCCCGAGCTCGACGGAGAGCCGCCCGGCCACGCGCACGGCGGCGAAGGAGTCGCCGCCCAGCGCGAAGAAGTCGGCGTTCACACCGATCGTGTCGGTCCCGCTGTCGGAGTGGTCGGAGTGGCTCGCGCTCGTCACGCCGACAGTACTTCCGCCGATCGTGTCAGTTCCGAGCAGCTCGGCCCAGATCTGGGCGATCAGGCGCTCGGTGACCGTCTGCGGCGCGGGTCCCGTACCGCCCGCCGGTACGCCTCCGGACGGGTCGGCGGCGAGCAGGTCGAGCAGCCGCCCGCGGTCCACCTTGCCGTTGGCGTTGAGCGGCAGCGCGTCCACGAAGATGATCGCCGAGGGCACCATGTAGTCGGGCAACACGCGCCGCAGCGCCGCGCGGACGGCATCGACCGTGACGCCGGTGGCCGGGGGCGTGGGGGAGCGCGGCACGAGCCACGCGACCAGCCGCCGTGCCGTTCCTTCGCCCGCCGGGAGGACGACGGCCTCCGCGACGTCCGGCAGCGCCCGGCACACGGCGGCGACCTCGCCCGGTTCGACCCGGTACCCCCGGATTTTCACCTGGTCGTCGACGCGGCCGAGGAACTCCACGAACCCGTCCCGGGTGATCCGTACGCGGTCACCGGACCGGTAGTAGCGGCCGTCCGCGCGCTCCGCGTAACGTGCGTCGCCGCCGGGATCGCCCAGATATCCGCGGGCGACCTGCGGGCCGCCGATCCACAGCTCGCCCGCCACGCCGTACGGCACAGCCCGCCCGGCCGGATCGGCGACGAAGCAGCGCACTCCCGCGAAGGGCGTGCCGAGCGGCGCCACCGACCCGGCGCGCGGGGCGTCGCGGGCGACGCAGCCGAGCACCGAGACCGTGGTCTCCGTCGGACCGTAGTGGACCTGGACTTCCAGGTCGGGCCGTACGCCCGCGATCCGGTCGATCAGTGTCCAGGGCGTGGCCTCGCCGGCGAGCACGAGCAGCCGGCGGGGCAGCACGGCCGCGAGGTCTCCGTGCGCCGCCAGGAGTTCGAGCTGGCTGGGCACGCACTTCACCGCGTCCACCTCGTGCCGGCCCAGCCAGGCCGCGTACGCCTCCGGATCGACCGCCGTCTCCCGGCCGAGCACGTGGAGCGCCGCGCCCGTGGTCAGCGCGCCGAAGACGTTCAGCAGGCCGAGGTCGGCGGCGATCGTCGACATGAGCGCGTACGAGCGGAGCGGCGTGCCGTCCTGGCCGACCCGGGAGAGTACCGCGTCGAGATAGGCGGTCACCTGACGGTGCTCGACCGCCACGCCCTTCGGCGCGCCGGTCGAACCGGACGTGAAGACCACGTAGGCGAGGTCGCCGGCGCCCGCCGTGCCGCCCGCGCCGTCGCCGTGCCCGTCATCGCCGTGCCCGTCATCGCCGTGCCCGTCGCCGTCCTGGCGCCCGCCCGCGGGTCCGTACGCGTGGTCGCCAGAAGAGATCACCGTGACGTCGGCGGGCAGGCGGTCCGCGAGTTCCGCCGCGCAGACCGCGACGCGGACCCCGCCACCGGTCACGATGGCGGCGACCCGGTCGGCGGGCGCGGCGTCGTCGATCGGGACGTAGGCCGCCCCGGCCTTGAGCACGCCGAGCAGGGCCACGGGCAGGTCCCGGGTCCGTTCCATCAGGAGGGCGACCCGGTCGCCGCGCGCCGCTCCCGCTTCGCGCAGCCGGGCGGCGAGAGCGTTCGCGCGCTCCTCCAGCTCCGCGTAGGTGAGCGTGCCGTCCGCCGCCACGACGGCCGTGGCCGACGGCGTACGGGCCGCTTGCGCGGAGATCCGTCCGTGCAGGGTCGGCTCGCCCAGTACGGGCGGCGCCGGCTCGGCGAGGACGAGGTCCGCGCCCGGTTCGAGCTCCAGCTCACCCACCGGGCGCTCCGGGTCGGCCACGAGCTGGGCGAGCAGGGAGCCGAACCAGCCCGCCAGGCGGACCGCCGTGTCCGGCTCGTACAGGTCGGACCGGTAGGTCAGGCTCCCGCGCAGGGCGGTGCCGTCGTCGACGAACGTCCACGTCTGATCGAACTTCGCGGCGAACGGCGGCACCTCGACCGTCTCGGCCGTCAGCCCCGGGAAGCCGGTGACCTCGGCGGCGGCGTCGTAGACGTTGAGGAGCACGTCGAACAGCGGCGCCGCCGTACCGGACCGCTGCGGGCGCACCCGCTCCACCACGCGGTCGAACGGCACGTCGGCGTGCCCGAACACGTCGAGGGCCCGGGCGCGGGCCTGCCCGACCAGGTCCCTGCCGGTGCGGCCGCCGTCGACGGTTCCGCGCATGACCAGGGTCTCGACCAGGCAGCCGACCAGCGACTCGGTCTCCGGATGTCTCCGGCCGGACTCCGGAACGCCCACGGTCACGTCGGCGCTCACGTCGGCGCTCATGTCCGGGCTCATGTCCGGGCCGCCGGCCACGCGCGCCAGCGTGACCTGGAGCGCCGCCAGGAGCACCATGAACACGGTCGCGCCGCTCTCCGCGGCCAGGACGCGCAACCGCTCGACGGTCTCGGGTGCGAGTACGACGTCCACCACGTCGCCACGCCACCCCGGCGCCGCGTCGGGGGTCGGCGGATCCGCCAGGTTCGTACGGTCCGGAAGCAGGCCGGGCACGGGCTCCAGCCCGGCCAGATGGTCCTCCCACCAATCCAGGGCCTGCTCCGTCTGCGGGGAGGCGGCACGGGCGACCGACCACGCGGCCACATCGGAGTAGCGCGTAGCCGGCGGGTCGAGAGCGGGCCCGGTCCCGAGCCGGAAGCGGTACAGCGCTGCGAGGTCGTCGAGGAGCAGCGGCTGCGCCCACGCGTCGATCGCGATGTGGTGCATGAGCAGGAGCAGCACGTGCTCGCGGGGGCCGGTCGCGAGAATCGTCGCCCGCAGCGGATACTCCTCCGCCAGCCGGAACGGCACCCGCGACAGCTCCGTGATGCGCTCCTCCAGCGCCTCCGGATCGACGTCCTCCATCGTGACGTCGATCCCGTCCGCGCGGCCGGTGACCGCGTACGGCTCGCCGTCGCGAACCTCCACCGTCGAACGCAGCACCTCGTGCCGCTCGACCACGTCCACCACGGCCTGGCGCAGTGCGGCCACGTCCAGCTCGCCGCGCAGCCGCAGCATCACGGGCACGTTGTAGGCCGGGCTGTCCTGCTCCATCTCGGACGCGAGCCACATCCGCCGCTGCACGGGAGACAGGCGCCAGGGGCCGGTGTCCGTGCGGCGCGGGATGCCCGCCGGGGCCGTCTGGCGGGCCTGGGCGATGCGCCGGTTCAGCAGTTCGCGCAGCCGGTCTTCGCCGGAGACGACAGTCATGAACGAGCCTCCTGTCCGGCCATCTCGGCGATGACCAGTCGTTCCACTTCGGCGGCGTAGTCGGCGAGCACGGGATGGTCGAACAGCAGGCGCACGGCCAGGTCGCAGGCGAGCGCCTCGCGCAACCGGACCGTCACCCGGGTGGCCAGCAGCGACGTGCCGCCGAGCGCGAAGAAGTCGTCACGCGCCCCGACCAGAGGGATCCGCAGCACCTCCTGCCAGATCTCGGCGGTGAACTCCTGCATCGGGCCTTCCGGCGGGGTGTGCGGCGCGGAGGCCACCTCGACGCCTTCCAGAGCGCGCCGGTCGAGCTTGCCGTTGGCCGTGCGGGGGAGCGTGTCGTGCGCGGCCCACCGGCGCGGCACCATGTAGCCGGGCAGCCGGTCCCGGGCGTACTCCTCCAGCTCGGTGAATCGTGCTTCGCCGCGCCAGACGACGTGGCCGATCAGGTGCGCGTCGGGACCGGTCGTGGCGACGACGGCGAAATCGGCGACGGCCGGGTGCGCGCGCAGCACGCTGTCGATCTCGCCCAGCTCGACGCGGTATCCGCGTACCTTGACCTGTCCGTCCCTGCGGCCGACGAAGTCGAGCACCAGCCCGCCCGCGCCGTCCGAGATCCAGCGCACGATGTCGCCGGACCGGTAGCGCCGCGCGGAAGCGGCTTCCGCGCCGACGTCGGCGGCCGAGAGACGAGCGGGCTCGGCGGCCGTGGCTTCGGGGTCGGGGGCTTCGGGACCGGCGGCTTCGGAATCGGGGACGAACGCGGCGGCGGACAGCTCGGGGCGTCCGCGATAGCCCCGGGCCACGCCGGGACCGCCCAGCCACAGCTCACCGGGCGCACCGGGCGGGAGCAGCCGGCCGAGCGGATCGACAACATAGAGCCGCTCGCCGGGGATCGGGTGGCCGATGGGCACGCTGTCCCCGACCGGCCCGGTCACCGGATGGAAGGTGGAGGCCACCGTCACCTCGGCCGGGCCGTACCCGTTCCAGAGCTTCCCGGCCCGCGCCTGGAGCTCCCGCGCCAGCGTGGAGTCGAGCAGCTCGCCGCCGGTCAGGACTCGCATGCTGGTACGGCCCCGCCAACCCGCCTCCACCATCAGCCGCATCCGGCTCGGTGTGGTGAACACGAGGGTGACCCCGGCAGAGTCGCAGAGCTCGGCGAGCGCCCGGCCGTCGAAGGAGGTCGCGGTGTCGGCCATGACCACGCGGGCCCCGGCCGTCAGCGTGGCCCACAGATCGAACGCGGAGATGTCGAACACCAGCGGAGCCACGGCCAGCACGGCGTCGTCCCCGGTCATCCCCGGATCGGCCTGGATGGACGCGACGAACGCGGCCAGGCCGCGATGAGTGATCTCGATGCCCTTCGGGCGTCCGGTCGAGCCCGAGGTGAAGATCACGTAGGCGATGCCGTCGGGATCGACCTCCGGAATCTCGCCGCTCGGCACCGCCGTCAACGCCTCCGCGTCGAGGACCGTCACGCCGTCGAGCGGTGCGATCGCGGCGTGCGCCTCGTCACCGAGCGCGAGCACCCGCCGTACCCCGCCGTCCTCGGCGATCGCCGCCAGCCGCATGGCCGGCAGGTCGGGGTCCATCGGCACGTACGCGGCTCCCGCCCGCAGCACGCCGAGCAGGACAGCGGGCAGGCGGTGGTCGCGGGGCAGGCTCACGCCGACCGGCTCCTGCGCGGTGACACCCGCGGCGACGAGTCCCGTGGCGACCTTGGCGGAGTTCTCCTCCAGTTCGCCGTAGGTCAGCCGGTTCCCGGCTGCCTCGACCGCGATCCGGTTCCGGTCCTGCGCGAGGATCGCCTCCACGATCGTGGCGGGCGGGCGGACCTCCGCTCCGGTCCCCGCCGCGAGCAGGGCCGTACGCTCCTTTTCGGAGATCAGCCGCAGCGCGGAGACCGGCGTGCGCGGGTCGTCCAGACCGTGTTCAAGCGCGTGGAGCAGCGCGTCGACGACCCGCTCCGCGTCGGCCGCGCCGAAACGCGAGGTGGCGTACTCGACCTGCAGCTCCGGCCCCTCCGCGGTGGCGTTGACCAGGACGGTCAGCTCCGCCACCGCGCCGCCGCAGTCCAGCTCGCCGGCCAGTTCGATCCGGATGGTCCCGCTTTCCGGGCCGCTCTCCCGGCCGGTGTGGCCGCGCTCCGGGGCGACCTCACGTACGGTGGGCACGTCCTCGGGCTGCACCGACAGCACGATCGGCAAGGGACTGGCCCCCGGAGGGCGGGGCACCGCGCCGGAGACCGCCGACCCGGCCTGCTCCTGGTGGGCGAGCGCTGCCGTGATCGCCGCGCCCGCCGCGGTCACCAGGTCTCCGAACGCCGGATCGTCGCCGAACCGCACCGGGATCGGCAGCACGCCGAGCAGCGGTCCCATGATCCGGTCCAGTCCGGGCCGGTCGCGTTCGGCCGCGGTCAGGCCGATCACCGTCTCGGCGCGGCCGGTCAGGCCGCCGACCACGGTGGAGAGCGCGGCCAGGTGAACCGCCGCCGGGGTGACGCCATGGCGGGCGGCGACCCGCCGGATCCGCGTTTCGAGCGCGGGGTCGATCGGCCGCCTGAGCCGGCGCCCCTCGTGCGTCGCCGCGTGCTCCGCGCCCAGCAGGTCGTACGGCACGGCCGCGTCGGCGAGCGCCTCCCGCCAGTGGGCCGTCTCGCGCTCCAGCGCCGCCTCCCGGCGCTCCTCCTCACGCAGTGCGACGTCCCCGAGCTGGAGGTCCGGCTCCGGCACCGGCAGCCCGGCGAGTCCGGCCGCGAGCTCGTCGATCAGGACCCGCGTCGACCAGCCGTCGGAAGCGATGTGATCCGTGATGACGATCAGCTCGGCCTCGGCCGTTCCCGTCCAGGCGAGGACCGCGCGGAGCAACGGCACATCCTCAGTCAGATCGAACGGGGTCGCCGCCAGGTCGGCGAGACGCAGGATCTCGGCCTCCCGCGCCGCCGGTTCCAGGCCGCGTAGGTCGTGCTCGTCCACGCGTACGGGTGCGGCGACGCGGACGCGGGCCACCGGCTCTCCGTCGTGGTGCTCGATCCCGCTGCGCAGCGACTCGTGGCGGCGCACGATGCCGTCGAGAGCGGACCGGAAGGCTCCCGCGCTCGACGCCCCGGAGACGCGGAGCCGGATGGCGATCGTCGTGGCGCGCGTCCCCGGCGCGATCTGCCGCAGCGCCCAGAACTGGCGCTGCATGTCGGTGAGCGGGTAGCGGTCACGCCCGGCGTGTCGGACCAGGGGAGCGCGCCCGCCGTCTCCGGAGCGTACGCGCCGGGCCAGCGCCGCCACCGTGGGCTCGGCGAGGAACTCGTGCAACGGCACTTCTGTCCCCAGTTCCGAACCCGCCCGCGCCACGACCCGGGCCGCCGCGAGCGAGTGCCCCCCGAGATCGGGGAAACGGTCGTCCACGCCCACCTGCGCGGCCGCGATCGCCAGCACGTCGGCGACGATCGCGGCGAGCCGCCGTTCGACGTCGTCACGGGGCGCGGTCGTCGCCTCGCGCGCGGCGGCCCGTACGGCGCCGAGCTCCTGGCGGTCGATCTTGCCGTTCGGGGTCAGCGGGAGGCGGTCGAGCAGGGTCAGGCGGTCGGGCACCATGTATCCGGGCAGGTGCTCGCGCAGGTAGCCGAGCAGCTCCCGTTCGTCCGCGGCCTCCGCCTGGGCGTAGCCCGCGAGCCGCCGGGTGCCGTCCGCGTCCGGCAGGGCCAGTACGGCGGCGGCCGTGACGTGGGGATGTGCGGCGAGGACGCGCTCGACCTCGCCCAGTTCCACCCGGTGGCCGCGGATCTTGACCTGGTCGTCGGCCCGTCCGACGAAGTGGTAGACGCCTCCGTCGAACCTCACCAGGTCACCGGTCCGGTAGGTCCGACCGGCGGTGGGAAGCTCGACGAAGCGGTCCTCGGGCCGGTCCTCGGGCCGGGCACCGGTGGGGGAGTCACCGGAAGGGCGGCCGCCGGCGATGCGGGTCCCCTCGGTGAGGCTTTCCGATGGGCGGTTCCGCGCGTGGCGGTCGCCCGTGAGGCGGTTCAGGTAGCCGCGCGCCACCACGGGGCCGCTCACCCACAGCTCGCCGGTCTCGCCTTCGGCGACCTCGGCGCCGTCGGCGTCCCTGACGCTCACCACGGCGCCCGCGATGGGCAGCCCGATCGGTGGGACACCGGTCGTCCCGCGTGGGATCTCAAAGGCGAGGCACTGGATCGTGCACTCGGTCGGTCCGTACAGGTTGAAGACCCGCTCGACCTGCGGATTCCGGTAGATCGCGTCGATCAGCTCGGCCGACGCGACTTCCGCGCCGTAGTGCACCAAGCGCGTACGTGGCGGCAGCGGGCCCGAGCGCAGCAGCGCCGCCAGCACGGACGGGGGGCCGCCGAGGGCCGTCACCTCGTCGCGCGCGGGCAGATGCGGCAGCGCGAGCAGGTTGTCCGCCAGGATCACCGTGCCGCCGACCAGCAGCGGAGCGAAGATCTCCATCACCGAGGGGTCGAAACTGACCGACGCGGCGGCCAGCATGCCGGCCAGCGCCTCCTGCGTCCAGGTCTCGGTGATCCAGGCGAGCTGGTTCATCACGCTGCGGTGCTCGACGGCCACACCTTTGGGCCGGCCGGTCGATCCGGACGTGTAGATGACATAGGCGAGATCGTCCGGAGACACCGCCGTGCCGGGATCGCTATTTGGAGCAGCCGCGTCATCGGTCCCGGCGAGGATCACGCGCGCATCCAGCGGGTGATCGAGTCCGGGAAGCGTGATCAACGACTTCAGGCCGCTGTCGGCGGCGATCAGCCGGAGCCGGTCCGAGGGATAGGCCGGGTCCAGCGGCACGTATGCCGCTCCCGCCTTCAGGACGCCGAGCAACGCGGGGATCAGATGTTCGCCCCGGTCAAGCAGCACGCCGACAGGTTCCTCACGGGTCACGCCGCTCCGCAGGAGGACGTGCGCGATCCGGTTCGCGCGCCGATCCATCTCCTTGTAGGAGATTCGCAGGTCACCGGCCACATAGGCGATCGCGTCGGGTGTCCGCTTCGCCTGGGCCGTCACCGCCACATGAATGGTCACGGGGGCTGAGATTAGACAGCAATGATCAACTAGTCGATGATATGTCTCATATCTGGTGCCGAACCGGTATAAATCTGCCTCACAGGCGCTATTGCGGTTGGCGTGATTTATGTGCTGTCAGCTTCAGGGGCTGCGATTTCGGCTCGCCTGTCCGGGCGGGAGCGTGTTGGGGCGGACGCGCACGGCACTTCGGGCGGCCTGGCCCCTGGCGGATTGATGGCGGGACCGACTCGGTAGCCCCGTTGCATGCTTGGAAATCTACAACGTAAAGGCGCTGCTCCGAATGCCGAGCCGTCGCCACCGGTTCGCCGGCATATCGACAGCCCTTCCCCTCAGCGGACAGCTATGAGGATCGGAGCCAAACGCCCGTAGACCCACACGAGGGCTGCCGCCACCTTCTTGGCGCCATGGGGATACTTGCCGGGTGAAAGCTGAGGAGAATACTCTCTGTTCGACCAAAAGGGAAGAATAAGGAGTATTTCCGTGAAATACAAGTCGCGTCTGTTGACGCGCTACCGCATCGCGATGGCTCTCGGCCTCGCAGCAACCGCCGTCCTGGGGTTTCTGGCGCCCGCACGTGCATCCTCTGATGGATTCCAGTACCAAATAGCAGGGGTGGGGGACTATGACGGCGACGGCTACCAGGACATCGTGGCCAGAGACCTGACTACCGATCTGTTATATGTCTATCCCGGCACAGGCAAGCGCGGTTACGGCTGGTATCCACGCGCACAGATCGGGAACGGGTGGGGGTGGAACTATCGCCTCCACGACTCGGTCACGGACTGGGACGGCGACGGCCACCAGGACATCGTGACTTATGAACACAGCACCGATCGGTTGTGGCTCTATCCCGGCGAAAGCAAGCGCGGCTACAGCAGCCAGCCGCGGGTGGAGATCGGTAGAGGTTTCGCGACCGGCCACACCGCAGACTGGGATGGCGACGGCCACCAAGACATTGTGACCCGGGACAAGAACGGGCTGCTGTGGCTCTATCCCGGCGAAAGCAAGCGCGGCTACAGCAGCCAGCCACGCGTACAGATCGGCAACGGCTGGACCGACATCTGGGTCGTCGGTATCGCAGACTGGGACCGCGATGGCCACCAGGACCTCCTGGCCCAGGACAATAGCGGGCTGCTGTGGCTCTATCCCGGCACAGGCAAGCGCGGCTACGGCTGGTACCCGCGCGTACAGATCGGCAACGGGTGGAACGCATGGCCAGGAATCGCGGTCTGCGGGGTGACGGACTGGGACCGTGACGGTCACCAGGACATCCTGGCTGTCGACGGCCAAACCGGCCTGCTGTGGCTCTACCCCGGCGAAAGCAAGCGCGGATACAGCAGCCAGCCACGCGTACAGATCGGCAACGGGTGGTGGGGTTGCCTCTGAACCGCCCGCCGAAGCGCCCCGATCGGTCCGTGCCGGCACATCGGGGTGCGTGCGTCAGCGGGCGTCGCGTAGTCGAAACCGGCCCGCTTCATGCATGCGCTCCACGAGTGCTCGGCGGCGCGGATCCTCGGGTCCTTCCAGGCGAGGGGCCCTGGAAGTCGACTCGGAAGCGTCGCATGCAGTCCTTGACCAGCATGAACCGCGCACGCTGGACCCGGGCCTGATCCTCGGGGGCGAGGTGGTAGGCGTCCAGCGGCAGGACGAGATCGGACGCCACGCGCGGCACGGGCAGGTCGCCCGCCCCGCTCGCGCTGCACCCGATGGCGGCGACGACGCACAGCAGCGTCGCAGCCCGACGGAGATTCCTGGACGCCGATATGAAGATCATCGGCTCTTTGTATCGAATCGAGGCGAATCGCGCCCCGGAAAGCGCAATAAATGCGTAATTCCAGTCTGGACGTGACGGAAAGCGTGGACGGGACGATCTCGTATACGCCATACCGTATCGGACTGCC
This sequence comes from Microtetraspora sp. NBRC 16547, assembly GCF_030268965.1. Classification (GTDB taxonomy): domain Bacteria; phylum Actinomycetota; class Actinomycetes; order Streptosporangiales; family Streptosporangiaceae; genus Microtetraspora. The sequence continues at coordinate 74,748 of NZ_BSSE01000007.1, forward strand.
GCCCGAGACTCTTGTGAGATCTGCTTCATCGAGGATGGAATCGCTCACGCACGGCCTTCGCTCGGAAAGTGCTCCACGTCGCCGCAGGACTCCCGGGAGGAGAGAAAGTGCCTCTGGAACGGTTTGTGAGCACGACGGTGGAATCACCAGGATGGCCGCCGGAGACATTCGCCCAGATGGCGGACGGCCCCCACCAGCTCCCAATCATTTACCGCACAGCCCGCCGGGTGTACCGAGACCTGCTGGCAGTCGGCGCGATGACTCTCGCCCCCGGCGTGGGATTGCCGCTGATCGTGCTGGTCGCCATGGGACACCGGATCGTCATCGTCAACGGGTCGCCGCATCTGGTCCACTACACCCTCGCCGGGATCGGCGCCCTCGCCGCCGCCGGGCTCGCCGCGATCCTGTCCGGACTGCTCTTCCTGGTCGCCGGCAGCCGCGTCGTGCTGGACCACATCGGCGGACGGCCCGTGTCGGCCACCCGCGCCCTGTGGGCGATCCTCCGCCGACCGCATTCGTTCCTGCTGCTCGCCGTTCAGTTCGGCGTGGCTTTCACCGCCCTGGTCGGCGCCGCGTTGTGGCTGTCGGTCACGGTGCGATCCGTCATTCCTGGGCTGATTCTGCTGCTCGGGGTGGGCATCTTCCTCCTGCTGCCCGCCATGACGGCCTGGGCCACGCTGGCCGACCGGGTCCCTCCGCTGCGTACGGTCGAGAAACTGTTCTCGCGGGACTACGGCGGAGCCGTCTGGATGACGGCGCTGGGTTTCGCGGGCCTTCCCGGTCTGGTCCAGTTGGGGCTGTTCTGGGCGAGCGTGGAACTCCCCGCTCCGGCCGGTGCGCCGATCGTCGACGCGGTCCGGATGATCGCGTCGGTGCTGCTCGCCCCGGTCCAGGCCGCCACGCTGGCGTGCTGCTACGCCTATCTCCGGCAGGCGGGGCAGAAGGATCCCCTGCCTGAGGCGGCGCCCGTGCAGGACCCGGGTGTCGCTGAGAATCGGCGGCGGGCCGCGCGGTGGCCGATCGCCCTCGTCCTGGCGTGTGCCCTGCTTCCGGGCCTGCTGTACGGGAGTTACGCGGCGGGCAATCCGCTCGGCCTGGTCAGCGTGCTGGACGACGAGATCGGTGTGATCGGCTTCCATGAGCGCGCCGCGACGACCCAGGTCCTTTTCGACCCCGCCGGGCGGCCGGTCGTCTTCCGCGCCTCGGGCTACCCGGAACTGATCTTCTGTGACGACGCCGCCTGCACCGGGCGTCGAACCACCGAGCTGAGGGAGTACTTCGACATCCATCCGGGCGTCGCCATGGCAGCCGACGGCTCGCTTGCGGTCGCGGGGTGGACGCACAAGCCTGGCTGGAGGAGGGAGCTGGAGACGTTCTCGTGCCGTCCCGATGGCTGCGCGCGGCGGTCCGGCTCGCCGCTGCGGGTCGCGAAGGATGCCGAGCTCGAGGTGCGCGCCGCCGCCGTCGCCACGCGGAACGGCATCGTCATCGCCTCGATCGCCCCCGACCCCGATGACCGGGACGGCCGGAATGGCCGGAACGCGCTCGTCGAGCTGACGACGTGTCCGGAGATCACGTGCGCGCACCCGGCCACCGTCCGGCTGGGCCGTTTGCTGTCGGATGTCACGGACGTGACGGTGGACGAGCGCACCCTCGCCGTCACCGCGTCACCGGACGGCCGCCCGATCGTCGCGTACGCGGACAGGTACACGCAGAAGACGACCCTGGCGATCTGCGACTCCGCCGCCTGCGCGCACCCGGTGACCCGTACCTTCGATCCGGCTCAGTGGCGGCAGGGCGCCTGGTCCTGGGGGCCGCTGCGTGTGCAGGTCGCGGTCCGGCCGGACGGCCGGCCGGTGATCGTGCGCAACGATCCGCACGATCTCTCCACGACGATCGTGGTCTGCCGCGATCGGATGTGCTCGGGGACTCCGCGCGCCGCGCGGGTCACCGAAGTGGTCGCGCTGGGCACACCCGGGCTCACGCTGGACCCGCGTGGCCGGCTCCTGCTGGTCGGATATGACCGTGTCTATCCGCTTGTGTCCATCCTGGCCTGCGAGGACGACGCCTGCACGAGCCGGTCGACCGCCCGGCTCGTGCCCGCGTACGGGTTCGGCTATTTCGATCTCGCCACCGGTCCCGACGGCCGGCCGCGCCTCCTGTGGTATGGCCGCCTCGGTCCTGCCGGCGCTGACGCGTACCACCTGCTGACCTGCGTCGACGCCCGCTGTTCGGCGTGAGAGAAGTGCCACCGCCGTCCGGAGGTCCCACCGTCGCCGCCGGCTCCGGCGGCGAGCAGGCGGGCCTTCCCCCGGGCTTCCCTCGGGCTTTCCTCGGCCTTTCCTCGGGCTTCCGTCGGGCGATCGGCTACGGAGAGCGCGTGCGCAGAATGGCGGAGATCGGTCGGTGGTCGGAGGCGGCCGACTCGGTGACTCGATAACTCCCGGGCGCGAGCTCCACCGCCGGGCCGGTGAGGATCCAGTCGATGCGCTTGCCCGTTTCGGGGAAGGTCGCCGGGCCGGCTCCACCGGCGTCCTTGAGCCCTCTGCCGGTGAGCCGGGCGATCTCCGGGCTTTCGGGTGCGGCGTTGAGGTCGCCGATCAGGAGGGTGGTGTCCCCTACGCGGCCGAGCAGGCCGTCGATCTCGTTGAGTCGCGCGGCCGAACTGTCGTGGCTGAGGTGCGTGCCGTCGATCACGTACCTCCGCCGGTCCGCGCCGAGCACGGTCACCTGGAGGAGCGCGCGATGCTGCAGAGCGTCGGGATGACGGGGGAGACGCTCGCCGTGCACGTCCACCACGGGGACGTTGGTCAGCACCGCCAGTCCGAAACAGGTCTCCGCCTCCGGGGTGTACGCCATCCGCATGCCCAGCCGGTCGGCGAGCCAGGTCGCGAGGTCGGTGGTGCCCGAGGTCGGCCAACCGCGCCCGACCTCCTGGAGCATGATCACGCTTGGTCCGTCGGCGAGTCGTTCGAGCGTGGCGGCGATCGCCTCGGGGTTGAAGAGGCCGCCCGGGTCGGCTCCCTCATGGATGTTGTAGGAGATCACCCGCAGGTCTTCTCCCGGGATCGGCCCGCCGGAACCGGTCAGCGTTCCGTCCTCCGGTGTCGCGAGCAGCACCGGCACCGCGAGGAAGGCCACTCCGAGCGGCCACCAGAACCGCGGCCGGATTCCCGCGTCGCCGCGTACCGCTCCGAGGGCGGCCACGCCCGGTACGGCCGCCGCCAACGCGGCGAACGCGGAAGCGGGCAGGCCGAGCGGGACGAGGTAGGACATCTGGTAGCCGAACACGAGCACTACGAAGGCCAACAGGCCGAACCATGCGCTGGGTACCCCTGATCCTGTGCCGCCCGGCCGAACCGACATGACGAGCGCCGCTCCCGCGAGCACGCCCCCCAGGACGACCAGCGGGGCGGCGCCCGGTCCCCTGACGCCCTCCGGACCGGTCAGCGTCCAGGTGATCACCGGTAGCGCGAGCGAGGCGACTCCTGCCACGACGGCTCGCGGTACCGCCGTACGGAGCCCGGCCACCGCGCTCATCGCCACCAGCGTGATCACCTGCCCGGACAGCAAGAGTGGTCCCGCGCCCCGCAGCGGCAGTCCCGTCGCCGCGGCCAGCGCCGCCGGATTGGTGAGGATCAGCAGGTGCACGGCGAGCCAGGGGCCGACGGCGATCAGCCCGCGTCCGGCGACCTCGCCGATTGATCCGGCACCGCCGTCGGCGCACGCCGCGCCGTCGCCGTTCGACACGGAGGTGTTCGACATGGAGTCGCCGGCGAGCCTGACCGCCGCGAGGGCGAGCACGACCGACACCATGCCGGAGAAGACCAGCGCGGGCGCCGAGCGCTGGCCCATCGGATCCCACGTCACGAAGCAGAGCCGGACCGCCAGGTCGATCGCCACGCCGAGTTGCAGGCCGTACGGCAGAGCCGGCGCCGGGGCCGCCGCCAGCAGGCACGTCAGGGCGAACAGCGCGACCGCTCCGGCCGCCACGCCAAGGGGTACGGCGGGGCCGTGGACGAGCACGGCGAGCCGGACGGCGACCAGCGCGGCGGCCCCGGTGTACAGCAGACCTCGCCGCCCGGCCAGCCGTCTGACCGGCAGGGCGAGCAGAGGGGTGAGGGCGAGGGCGGCGACCACGCCGCTCAGCGTCACGTATCCGGCGGTGTCGGCCAGGTGAGCGAGGCTCGGGAAGGCGAACCGCAGTGTCTCGAACGCGGGCGCGACGATCAGCGCGATCAGGAGGATGGGCTGGGGGCGCATGGCCCAAGAGTAGGAACGATGATCAGAAAAAACATGAGCCATGCTCAAATCGTGACCTGCCGGCGGCGCCGTGGACCACCTGGCGAGCATTTGCGACAGAATCGCCGGCATGCTGACCTTGCGGGTTCTCACGATGAATGACTGGCCGTTGTGGAGAGACGTTCGCCTTGCTGCGCTGACCGAGGCGCCGCATGCGTTCAAGTCTCGGCTCGCCGACTGGCACAGGGGCGGAGAAGAGCGGTGGCATGCCCGCTGGGAGATGCCCGACGCTCACCATGTCGTCGCGTTGCTGGATGGTCGAGCCGTCGGAATGGCCGACGGCGTTCCTGGCGACGACGGCACAAGGGAGCTGAAGTCCGTGTGGGTCAGTCCCGAAGTGCGAGGCCGCGGGGTCGGAGAACGGCTGATAGCGGCGGTCGAGACCTGGGCGCTGCAGTCCGGGGCAACGGTGTTGAGACTCACGGTGATCCCGGGGAACGAACCCGCCATCGCCCTTTACCAGCGCAACGGGTTCGTCGCCTCCGGAGAACTCGGGGACCTGTTGGCCGACGGCGTGACCAGGGAGCACGTGATGAAAAAGGCGCTGCACTGACCTGACGACCAACGGGCTGGTAGATCACCGCACGCACCGCATGTCCTCAGTGACCTGCGGCAGGGAAGGCCGAGCTGCCGGCGGCCCAGCGGCAGTGAGGCCACCTCGGATCAGGGCGTAGCACGGCCGCATGCAACTGACCGCCGTCACGCACGTCGACGGTAGGGAGGATGGTTCCAGCCAGAGCGAGAAGGTCCTCCGTCGTCGGAAAGGAGGTCATCGCGCCAGGCGATCCAGCAGTTCCCGATCGCGTTGTGCGATTTTCCTGCCCATCGCCTCGTAGCGTTCACGTCGACGCCGGGCGATGTACTCCTCGATCGCGACGACCATCGCGGAATTCACGCTCTGCGCGTCCCCGCCGGCGATCTGTTTGATCTGCTCGTAAATCTCATCGGGGAGACACAGCCTGGTCTCAGCCATACCCCATGTGGTACCACTTTTTGGTACCACCTTCCGGTCGTGATGGCCGCTAGGGCGCGTATCGAGTCGTGATCAATGTGCGGGATTCGTCCTCACGGCGGGGCTTGGGCTGTTAGATCGTCTTGCGTGACGCGTGTGCGACGATGGCGCCAGGCACCACCTTCGACCATCGCACTGGCGTGGAGACGTTCCAAGAAGGAGGGGCAGTGGCGCGAGTACTGGTAATCGGTCTTGATCCCGCCAAGATCCAGGGCTGGGACCCGGAGCCGGTTCAGGCGGCGATAGCACGCGGCCAGGCCCGTTTCGACGATCAGGGCATCGAGGCCGACTATTGCCTGGTGGCACTCGACGAGGACCCCGAAGGAGCGATCGTTGAGGCGCTGACCCGCAAGGACTACGCCTGTGTGGTGATCGGGGGCGGCATCCGCACGCACGAGCCGTTGCTCGAATTCTTCGAGAAGGTGGTCAACCTGGTCCGGCAGCACGCGCCCGACGCCGCCATCGCCTTCAACAGCAGCCCCGAGGATTGCGCCGACGCCGCTGTGCGGTGGCTGCGCCAGGGCGTGTAGCGGGTCGTGATCAAGAGACGGCCTGGGTGAGTGCCCCTTCTCGTCACGACAGGTCCAGGTCGGCCGTGCCCCCGATCATCGCCTGACGGGAGGTCATCTCCTTGAGCGCGGCCTGATAAAGGCAATGACTCAGCCTGGCCAGGGCGCGGGCGGCGGCCAGTTCGTCGCCGATCTCCGGAACCAGGTGGTCGTCCGGACTGCGGCGGGCGTGCCCGGTGCCGGAGACGCTGACGCCTTCCGCGACGGCCAGTTCGGCACGGGCATGCGTGTCGTCGCCGTGCTCGGTGATATCGATGGTGACGTTCCAGCGTTTGTCGGTCATGCGCGTACTCCCTGGATGGCGGCGAGCCGTCCCGCCGGACGGTGTGCCTCCGCACGACGACGTCACGGCTTCCACGTTCTCCATCCCATGCCCGGACGGCCCTGCTTCCCCAGAGGCGAAGGTCCCTTCGACGCGGTCCACTCCCGCACTCCGGTTCCCTCCGCCTCCGGCGGAGGGACTTTCGTCCCGCCGATCCGGGCCTCTGGTCGGCGGACGGGGCGCTTGTCCCGGCGGAGGATCGATGGAGAAGGTCGGCAGAGAGACGGCATGGAGAGAAGACATCTGGTCCGCGGCCGAGGAGCCGACCGTGACCGCCGAAACGCCGGTCGGCCGCCGCCCCGCGCGGCCCCGGTCGGTCGAATCACGGGCATGACGGAATCAGGCCTGCCGTGAAACTCATTCAGGAGACACCCTTCCGATTCCGGATCGAGCGGCACGCGTCGATGCGGGTGCCGGGGATCGTTTTCGCCTCGCAGGACCTCCTTCCTGAGGAGGAGGCCTTGCGGCAGGTCGTCAACGTGGCGACCCTGCCGGGCATCGTCGGGGCGTCGTACGCGATGCCCGACCTGCACTGGGGATACGGCTTCCCGATCGGTGGCGTGGCCGCCACGGATGTGGCGGCAGGGGGAGTCGTCTCTCCCGGCGGGGTCGGATTCGACATCTCCTGCGGGGTGCGCCTTCTCGCCGCCGATCTCCAGCGTGATCAGCTCGCGCCCCGGCTGAATCGGCTGATGGACGAGCTCGACCTCGCCACACCGCGCGGGCTCGGCAGGGGCGGTGTATGGCGGCTGGCGGGGCTCGCCCAGCTCGATCAGGTGCTGCGCGAGGGGGCACGCTACGCCGTGGGACAGGGGCATGGGGTGCCTCGCGATCTGGCTCGCTGCGAAGATCAGGGGGCGGTTGCCGACGCCGACCCGGCGCAGGTCAGCACACGTGCCGTCGAACGGGGTACGGTCCAGGTCGGCAGCCTCGGCTCGGGAAACCATTTCCTCGAGGTCCAAGCGGTCGCCGAAATCTACGACTCCGAGGCGGCCGCCGCGTTCGGCCTCCGGCTCGGGCAGGTATGCGTCATGATCCACTGCGGATCCCGCGGCCTCGGGCATCAGATATGCAGCGATCACGTTCGCAGCATGGACAAGGCCATGGCGCGGTACGGCATCCACGTTCCCGACCGGCAACTGGCCTGCGCCCCCGTCGATTCACCGGAAGGCCGGGCATATCTGGGTGCGATGGCCGCTGCGGCGAACTACGGCCGGGCCAACCGCCAGCTGCTGTCCCAGGCCGCCCGGCGCGTTTTCGAGCACGTCACCCACGCTCCTCTGGACCTCGTGTACGACGTGTCACACAACATGGCCAAGCTGGAAGAGCACGACGGCAGACGGCTGTGCGTGCACCGCAAGGGCGCCACCTTGGCGCTCCCGCCCCACCATCCCGACCTCCCGGCCGACCTGGCGCCCTACGGCCAGCCCGTGTTCATCCCCGGCACCATGGGCACCGCCTCCTACGTGCTCACGGGTGTGACCGAGGGCCATGCTTTCCACTCCACCTGCCATGGCGCCGGCCGGGTCCAGAGCCGCCACAAGGCCGCCCGCTCCGTCAGGGGCCGGGAGTTGCGCGACCGGCTGGAGGCGCAGGGCATCGCCGTACGCGCGTCGTCGTGGCGCGGCCTGACCGAGGAGACCCCCACCGCGTACAAGGACGTCGACGCCGTCGTCGCGGCCGGTGTCGGCGCGGGTCTGTGCGGCAACGTCGCCAAGCTGGTGCCGCTCGGCGTGGTGAAGGGCTGATCGGGTGGAACGACCACGGCACCCCGACCCCGGTGATGGACCGACCACGGCCCGAGGCCACACCGCCCTGCTGAGCGCCCCCATGCCCGCAATCCGCTCCCTACGCGCCGGCGGCATGCCCCGCGCGTTAGGTTCACGTGTCTACGCGAATCGATCAATGGGGAGATATGGACCGCAGCAGAAGACGTACCAAAGCCCTGTGGACCGCCGTCGCGCTTGGGGCGGTGGCGCTGCTCGTGGCGGCCTGGGCGACGGTGAACCGGGCGTGGCCGTGGAGCGGCGCGCTGCCGGTCCGGTCGTGCTGGAACTCCATCGACCGATCATTGCTGTCGGACGCGGCACCACCCGGCGACACGTCCTGGGAGGTCACCGAGGGGGAGGACCGATGGGGTGACGCGGAGTGCACCGTCAAGACCGGCGACTGGCGGCTCAGCACCACCGTGATGAAGACGCCACTCAAGGCCCATCTGTGGTGGAGGCTCGGCATCGTCCCGCTGGGCCACGGCCTGCCAGGGATGATCAAGCCCAGCGGCGAGCGCGTCGACGGCTGGCTCTATCTGCCCCCGTGCGGGAACGAACTCGTGAACGTCAACGTCCCCGGCGCGGCGTCGGAGCGGCGCGGCGCCGCTGACTTCGCCGCGAAGACCCTGCTCGCCGTCGGCAACGCGAGGATCGCCAAGTGTGGCGGCACGCCGTTCCCCGATCCTGGGACCTTCGACTGGTCCGGGATGGAGTCCGTACGCCTCGCCCCGGGCGAATCACCCTGCGGTGTGGAGCTACCCACGACCGTACGGAAGAAGAACAGTGAGCTGGCACAGCTCGGCGCCCTCGGCGAGGGCCCTGTCGCCAGGTGCGCCGCCCTCGGCAATGGCGACGACGCGCACGACCTGGGTCTGTTCTCGGCTGTCGTCCTGCACGACGAGGCGATTCTGAACGCCCTCTCACCGGACGGCGTTCGAGCCACGGTGCGGGTATCGCCTGGCAGGCCCGTGGAGCTGACCCGCGAGGACCTCCGCTACGACCGCGACGCCGCGACGCGCCTGGTGTGCGGAGACGGTGGCACCGCCAGATTCGTGCATGTATTCGCCTCAGGTTCCGACGCCGAGTACGCGGCGATCAAACGCGCCGTTCTGAACAAGGTCGCGGGCGACATGGGGTGCCACTGACGACAGCGGTGACAGCCCGCGGCGGGCGAGGGCCTGGCTCGTGTCCGGCGACCGGCCGCCGATCGTGCCGTGACCGGCGGGGGTGGGGCGCGGACGCGAACGTCAACGGTCAATGATCTCGGGCACAGCGCCGGCCGGTCAGTTCCGGTGGCAGACGGCCTCCTGGCCTGTGGTCAGGACCTGGAACGTCACCTCAGGCGGCCTGTACAGGGTGTTGAGCACCGGACAGTGGCCGACGGCCGCCATGAAGGAGTCCCGCAGCCCCTCCGGGAGGCCGGGAGCCGCGATCTCCATCACGACCGTGCTGAGGTGCGCGGGTTGCAGGCCGAAGTCGTAACGCACGGTGACCGTGACACCGGCGGGCAGCTGGCATCGGTGCAGGTAGCGCTCGGCGCAGTGCGCGACGCACGCGGCGAGGCTGCCGACGAACAGTTCGGTCGGTGTGGGACCGGTGTCGCTTCCGCCGAAGTCTTTCGGCTCGTCGACCCGCACGGAGTGCCCGCGCATATGGATGTCGAAGCGGCCACCGCCATGCCACTCGACACACAGGGTTTCGCTCCGGCTCTCGGCCATGGCTGGCTCCACGCTGTTGACTCGTTTGCTCCTGGCCTGTCGGCTCGTGACCCGGCGTACCCGGCCCGTGCTTCCGGCCCGCCGCTGTCGATCGCGAAATCGTCGGCTCGCTGCCGTTCCTCAACGTCCGCTTATTGTCCGGGTGCCCGCAACTCGCGGTGAAAAACACCATAAAGCAGGCTATTTCCCCTGGTAGCCGGCGTGGCGTCGATCGAGGTCACCCGTACCTCGGTGAGGCGGCCGTCCTCGGCTGGCCGGGAGCACTGCCGGCCGGAGTGCTCCCAGACGTTCTCCCGGGGCGTGTCCAGGGGAACACGAGAACACGAGAACACGAGAACACGGTTCGCGGATCGTCGAGGACAAATGTCGCCGAACTGGGGGCATGCCCTTCTCGATACGGGGCACGCGGTTCCCGACCGGAGGTATGTGGTTCGGAGCCGGGGCACATGCTCTACGAGCCGGGGTTTCGGGATGCGGCGCCGGAGGAGAGGTGGGTTCGATGAGGGATCCGATCGTGGTCGGCGTCGACGGATCGCAGGTCTCGCTCGAGGCGGCCGAGTGGGCCGGACGGGAGGCCGCGCTGCGCGGCGCGCCGGTACGGATCGTCCACGTGACCCCGCAGTGGGCCTACCACGTTCCGCTGGCCCCGCAGCCGAGCCGCTGGAGCCCGGAGCGGGCCGAAGCCGTGGAGGAGCTGCTCCAGCGGGCGGCCAACCAGGTCCGGGCCGGTCACCCGGACGTACGGGTCACCACCGAGATCCTCGATGGCGGAGCGGGGGAGACACTCGTCGCCAACGCGGAGGGAGCGCAACTGCTGGTCGTCGGAAACCGGGGCCGTGGCGGCTTCGCCGAGCTGCTGCTCGGCTCCGTGAGCCGGTACGTCGCCTCCCGGGCGCCGTGCCCCGTGGTCATCGTCCGGGAGCCGCACGAGCAGCGGCGTGGGGAGATCGTCGCGGGCATCACGGGCCTGGCGGACCAGGACGCCGTCCTGGAGTTCGCGTTCCGCGAGGCGGAGCTGCGCGGAGCGGTCCTGCGCGTCCTCCACGCGTGGACCCATCCCACCAGCACCGGTCCAGGTGACATGCTCCCTATCGTGTACGACGTCGAGGCCGTCGGGCAGGAGGAGGAGACCCTGCTCGCCGAGGCCGTCGCCGGGTGGCGCGAGAGCCGGCCCGACGTCCGTCTGGTGCAGCAGGTCGTGCGCGAGCATCCGGCGAAGGCCCTGATCGAGGCGTCGGCGAAACACGATCTCACGATCGTCGGAGCGCACGGAGGAGGCCGCTCACTGCTCGGCCTCGGTTTCGTCGCCCACGCCGTCGTGCATCACGCGCGCGGCCCCGTCGCCGTCGTCCGCCTCTGATCCGCGGCCGGGTGGTGGAGCGGGGCGCGGGGATTACCGCGCGATGCTCGTCAGATAGTCGGCGAAGCGCTCGTCGATCTCCTCGCCGGTCAGGCCGAAGTCCGCCGGCTCGTACCGATGCGCCGGCCGGCCCGCGCCCGAGCGGCTGTCATCGTGCAGGCGGGTCATGGCCGTACGCGCGGCGCCGTCGAGAGTCAGTCCGAAATGGGCGTAGACGGCGTCGATCGTGCCGAGGGGGTCCCGTACGAAATCGTCGTAGTCGACGTCGAAGAACCGCGCCGGATCGTGCTTCGCGCGCTCGGCGCGGAACCGGTCGAGGCCGCGGCTCCACAGCTCCAGCTGGTCCCGCCCGATCACGGCGCCGGTGAACACCTCCGACCAGCCCGCGGTCGCGTGGGCGGCGAGGCTGCACATCGACGCCATCGCCGTACGCGGGGAGCGGTGGGTCTGGATGATCAGCGCGTCGGGATAGACCTCCAGCAGTGCGTCGAGGGCGAACAGGTGGCTGGGGTTCTTCAGCACCCAGCGCCGGTCGGCGTCGTGGAGCCCGATGAGCTGCAGGTTGCGCCGGTGCCGACGGTAGGCCGGTCTCCAGTCCTGCGTGTCCAGCCATGCGGAGTACGCCGGCAGGTGGGCGAGGCACTCGAAGGAGATCGACCGCATCGACTGGCGCAGCAGTTGCCAGCACTCCTCGACCATGTCGGCCGACATGTAGTGCACGCCCATGAACTCCGGGTTCCGCACGTTGTGCCGCTCGTAGCCCGCCTGGACGGACTGGAACACCGGGTTCCGCGCCCATGTCTTCCGCGGCGGGCGAGGCTGGGGCACCTCGGTCAGCCAGACCTCCAGACCCTGGTGCGCGGGGTCGGCGGTGAGCAGCCGGTGCAGCGCCGTGGTGCCGGTGCGTGGCAGGCCGGTGACGAAGATGGGCCGCTCGACGCGTACGTCCGCGTGCTCGGGGTGCTGTTTCCACGCCGCCTCGGACAGCAGCCGGGCGGTCAGCGAGCCCCGCAGCAACGCGCGCGTCGCCTTGTTGCCCAGCGGCGTGAGCTCCGCGTCGCGGGCGTAGGACTCCAGCAGCACGTAGAGGCCGTCGCGGTAGTCGTGCTCGCCGAAATCGGTCAGGCGGGTGATCTTGACGGCCGTGGCGTGGAGATCCTCGGCCGTGCCCACGCTGTCACGTCCTGTGGTCATCCCGCAGCTCCTCCCGGGTCAGTGGTGCCACTCGCCGCAGTTGACGTCGAGGCACTGCCCGGTGATCGCCCGGGCGAGCGGGGACAGCAGGAACACCGCGGCGTCGGCGACCTCGTCCGGCTCGGGCAGCCTGCCCAGATCCAAGGTGGCGGCGGTCTCGTCGTACACCTGCCGGGCCGGGACGCCGCGCTGCTTGCCGAGGAAGTCGAAGTACCACTTCAGGTTGTCCGCCCAGATGTATCCGGGCGCGACGGAGTTGACCCGGACGCCCCGCGGCCCGAGCTCGGTGGCCAGGCTCTGCGCGAGGGAGAGCAGCGCCGTCTTGGCCATCTTGTACACGCCGAAGGTGCGCCGCGAGTGCCGCAGCACCGCCGAATTGATCATCACGACGGAGCCGCCGTTCTCGGCGAGTGCCGGCGTGAGGAGCCGGGTCAGCCGCAGCGCGGCGAGCACGTTGGTCTCGAAGGCGGCGCGTACGGCGTCGAGGTCCACGGCGGTCAGATCGGTCATCGGCGGCATCGCGAAGGCGTTGTTGACCAGGCCGTCGACCCGACCGAACGACTCCAGCGCCGTCTCGACCAGCCGCTGGGAGGACGCCTCTTCGGTGATGTCGGTCGGCACCGGCACCGCGCGACGGCCGAGCTCCGCGACCTCTTTCGCGACCTCGGCCAGCCGCGGCTCGCTCCGCGCCGCGAGCACCACGTCGGCGCCGGCCTTGGCGCACTGCAGCGCCAGGCCGCGGCCGAGGCCCGGCCCGACGCCGGAGATGACGATGACCCGGTTCTGTAGTGACATCAGCCCAGCATCCTTTTCGCGACGGCGGTCTGGCGTGCGGCGATCCGGCTCGCCCACTCTTGTGGGCTCACTCGTTGCCGCTCGTAGTGGGGCAGCCGTTCCGGCAGCTCGTCGAACGGGAGCACCTCCACCTCGGGACCGTCGTCCGGTTTGAGCTCGCGTGCGAGCCGCTGCCAGCGAATCTGCAGATATCCGCGGCGGTGCCCGGTGCGCTCGATCCAGTTGGCCAGGCCGGGATCACGCTCGCTGACGATGTAACGGATCTTGCCGTCGGGATCGACGCGCGCTTGGTCGGCGGTGAGGCTGGTCTGGTGGTTGATGTAGTCGAGCGAGATGTACCACATGCTGCCGAGCTGAAAGCCCTGGTACGGCGCGTCCGAGCGGGCCGCCGCCGGGACCGTGATCACCATGACCTGGTCGTCGTCGAGGTCGTAGTGGCCGACGGACGAGTACTGCGTCGCGAGGCCGCCGGGCGTGGGCCGCGGCTCCGTCATCGTGTTGACCGGCAGCGTGAGGTAGTGCCACTCCGGGAACGCGAGGAAGGTGCGCAGCCGCGAGACCAGCATCTTGCCGGCCACGTCATAGCGCCTGGCCATCCGCTCCGCCGGCACCGGCGGGGGAGCCGACCCGAGCGTGTCGGCGCGGTGGATGCGGATCTCCCCGGGCCGCTCGGTTTCCCAGTCGCTGAAGACCTCGCGTACGACCAGCATCGCCGCACCCGGCCCGAGCGTGAAGTGGTTCGGGCCCGCGTCCGGCCGCGCGGGCCCGAAGCGCAGCTCGTACGACCCGTCCGCGGCGATCTCGATGTCGCGGTCGTCGAACGCCGTGAGGCTGTCGGGCGACCGCGCCGGCGAGTAGTCGCCGTTGAGCACCTGGAAGCTCAGGTCGGCGGTGGTGCCACGGCGGCCCGTGACGACGTACTCGGCGTCGTCGCGGATGTACGCGTGGAAGTAGAGCGTGTCGGGATTGTCGAGGCCGAGCTTGGTGTACGGCCCGGTAGAGGCCGCGAAGAACGGGAAGTCGCGCTCGTAGGCCCAGACCATGTGCAGCGTGGCCTTGATGCTGCCGGCGAGGTAGTCCAGGCCCTCGGCCAGATCCTGATCGGTCCGCACGTGCGGCGCCGAGCGGATGATCCGCTCGGCTTCGGCGATCGCCTCGGCGAATGACTGCGTGGCCACCGGACTCCCTCGGGTTGCGGTACAAGTATGTACCCAAGCGATAGGTTGTCTCCCAGGAGAGTAGAACTCGTTCTAAGGGATGGTCAATGGCGATGCTCGTCGCGGCCGCCGCCGCCGTCACCGCCGAACTCGGCGGCGAGGCGCCGGTCAGGTCGCGGCCGGCGGCGCCCAGCGGTTCGCGGTGAACGTCAGGCTGGGCAGGTCGTCGAAAGACACGCTGTACTCGTACGTCCGCCGGTGTCCGGTGCGGCTGACCCGCCACCGCCCGTCGGCGCAGCGCCGGTAACTGTCCTCGTAGTAGGCGGCTCCGCGGATCAGCAGGCGGTACGCCATGACGATGACGGTGTCCTCGAGACACCAGGTGCCCGTGGCGTGGTCGCCGTCGACCTCGATCTCGGGGTGGCTGACGAGATGCGCCGTGATCATCCCGGGCCCCAGGTTGGAGCGCATGTAGTCGACGATGGCGTCGCGCCCGACCAGGCGCAGCGGGTCGCGGAGCATGGGGGTGTCGTACTCCGCCACGGCGTCCTCGGTGAAGGCCTCGGCGAAGTCGTCCCAGAGCTTGAGGTCCAGGCAGCGCACGTAGCGGTATTTCGCCTGGCGGATCTCTTCCAGGGTGATCAGATCCATGCGCCCCAGCATGCTCGCCCGCCGTACAGTTGGCAAGAACATGTTCTATTTTCGCGGGCCGCTGACGGAGAACTCGCCGTCAGTCGTCGACGCCGCGGGCGGCGAGCGCCTCGCCGAGGTTGTCCGCGTACCGCAGGGTGCGCACCAGGAGGGGGACGGCGAACGCGGTGAGACCACCCGTGACCCCGCGGGCGCGCTGGGCCTCCCGGACCTCTTGCGTCAGCGCCGCCACGACGGGGACGGCCCGGATCGCGAGGGCGAGGACGAGCGCGACCCGTGCCCCGTCCACGCCCACGAAGCGCAGCGGCCGGCACCCTCGCTCGATCACGTCCAGCAGGTCGGCGCTGCGCGTGGTGAGGGTGACCAGACCGGCGAGGGAAACGGAGAGGACGAGCTGCCCGGCGACGACGAGAGCGCGGTCGACTCCCGCGCCGAACATCTGGAACCCGCCCACGAGCAGGGCGATCAGCAGGATGGGCCGTGTCTGCGCCCAGGCGACCCGGAACGGGACCCGTGCGAACGCGTACAGACCGGCGACCACGGCGAGGGCGGCTCCGACACTCCACGGTCCGGGCAGCAGCACCGCGCCCGCCTCGGCCAGCGTCAGGCCGAGGAGCTTGGCTCCGGCGGGGGCCCGGTGCAGTGGGGAGTCACCCGGAAGGTAGACGCCGAGGGCGCTCATCGCATGAGCCGCCGGTAGTGGTCGATCGCCGTGGACGGCGCGGCGTCGCAGACCACCCGCCCCTGGTCGAAGACGAGCACCCGGTCGAAGCCGTCCAGCAGGTGGAGGTGGTGGGTGACGAGCACGACGCGCTGCGGCAGGGAGGCCAGCAGCTCGCTGACCATTGACGCGTTCCGCAGATCCAGCAGCGTCGTCGGCTCGTCGCAGACGAGGATCGACGGCTCCATGATGAGGATGGCCGCCAGGGCGAGCAGTTGCTTCTGCCCGCCGGACAGCAGGTGCGCCGAAGCGTCCGCGAAGTCGCTCAGGTCGAACCGCCGCAGCGTGTCCGTCACCTTGGCGGCGATCTCCGCGCGCGACAGCCCCGACCGGCGCAGGGAGAAGGCCACGTCCTCGGCCACCGTGGGCAGGACGATCTGGGCGTCCGGGTTGGTGAAGCAGAAGCCGACCCGGCGCCGGATCTCGCGGCCCTTGGTCCGGGTGTCGAGCCCGTCGACGGTGACCCTGCCGGTGGTGGGCACCACGAGCCCGTTGAGCAGGCGCGCGAACGTCGACTTGCCCGAGCCGTTGGCTCCGATCACGCCGACCCTCGCCTCGGTCAGCCGCAGCGAGACGTCGCGGAGCACCGTCCGATCGCCGTACGCGTGACCGACGTCGTCGAGTCTGATCATGCGACCCGCTCCACCAGGAGGGCCACGCCCATGCCGCCGCCGACGGCGATGGCGGCCAGCCCGGGGCCGGCCTCGCCGTGGACGACCATCTGGCTGAACAGGCGGACCGCGAGCACGGCACCCGACGCGCCCCAGGGGTGCCCCAGCGCCAGCGCCCCGCCGTCGCGGCACACCCGGTCGGGGTCGAGGCCGAGCGCGTCGTAGCAGGCCAGCACCTGACCGGCGAAGGCCTCGTTGACCTCGATGACCCCGAGATCGTCCACGCTCAGCCCGCTCCGGCCGAGCAGCCGGCGCACCGCCGGGACCGGCCCGAGCCCGGGGAGGAGGGGACTCACCCCCGCCGTCTCCCAGCCCAGGATGGCGAGTCCCGGCCAGCCGAACCTGGCACGAACCCGTTCCGGCACGATCACGACGGCGGCCGCTCCGTCGTTCACGCCGCTGGAGTTTCCCGCGGTGACAGTGCCGTCCGCCGCGAACGCCGGACGCAGCCGGGCCAGGCGCTCCACGGTGATCCCGCGGCGTACCCGCTCGTCCCGTTCGAGACCCGCCACGGGCACGAGCTCCGCGGCGAAGCGGCCGGCGTCCTGCGCCGCCGCCGCGCGGGCGTGACTGCGGGCGGCGTAGGCGTCCTGGCGCGCCCGGCCGATGCCGGCCCGGCGGGCGACCTCCTCGGCGGCCAGCCCCATCTCGGGGTCGCCGACCTCGGGCGGCGCGAACGGCGCCCGCGAGTAACGCCGCGGCGCCTCGCCGTCCGCCGAAGGGGGCCAGTGCCGCCACGGCGCGGTGCTCGCGCTCTCGACGCCACCGGCGATGTAGACGTCTCCCTGTCCGGCGCGGACGAAGGACGCGGCGACCGTGATGGCGGTCAGGCCGCTTCCGCACTGCCGGTCCACGGTGAGTCCCGCCACCGTGTCGGGGAGTCCGGCGGCCAGGGCGGACACCCGGGCGACGTTGCCTCCGGGGCCCATGCAGTTACCGAGCACGACGTCGGCCACCTGGCCGGGATCGAGGTCGAGGTCGCCGAGGACCGACCGCAGCACCGGCGCGGCCAACCGCTCGACGGTCACCTCGCGCAGGGCGTGCCCGGCGCTGCCGATCGGGGTGCGCCGGGCCGCGACGATGACGGGTGTCAGGGGATCCATGATGGTCTTCAGGAGAGCGTCCGCGCGCCGAGGGTGCCGTCGGCCAGGCCCTGCCGTACCCGCCCGCGGGCGGGCTTGCCGGCCGGGGTGAGGGGCATCTGGTTCACGCTGTACCAGCGGCGGGGGCGGTGCGCCGGCGCGAGCCGGGCGGCGGCGTGCTGACGCAGGATCGATCCGGTCGGGGGGAGCTCCGCGTCCGGGACGATGACGGCGGTGACGACCTGGCCGAGCGAATGGTGCGGCATGCCGACCACCACGACGCCCGCCACCCCGGGCGCGTCGCCGATCACCCGCTCGACGTCGCCGGGCAGGACGGACGCGCCGCCGGTCAGCACCAGGTCGTCGCCGCGGCCGAGCACGGTCAGGCCCTCGGCGTCGCTCCAGACGCCGCGGTCGCCGACGCTGGCCCAGCCCTCCTTGTCCCGCAGCAGCGGGCCGGCCGTCGGCCCGTCGTAACCGTCGGACAGGAACGGGCTCCGCACCCAGATGACCTCGTCCCTCAGCGCGATCTCGGCGCCGGGATACGCGCGCATCGCCGCGTCCGGGTGGCGGATCGCGACGAACGACAACTCCGCCGCGCCGTAGTAGTCCACCACCCGTATGCCCGCCGCCGCCGCGCGCTCGCGCGTGGCCCGCGGGAGGTCCGCCCCGCCGCAGACCACTGTGCGCAGGGGTACGCCGGGTGGGAGGCGGTCCAGCAGCGCGGTGAGCATCGGGGGAGTCACGTGGGCAATTGTGCACTCCTCGGCCGCGGCGGCCGCCTCCCGGGGGTGCCAGCGGGGCAGGGCCAGGACGGCGGCTCCGGCCGCCGCCGTGTGCGCGGCCCCGAACGCGAACAGCGAGGAGGACAGCGGCGCCGGGATCAGCACGCGGTCCTGGGGCCGGATCCCGATGATCTCCGAGAAGGAGTCGAAGCTGTCCACCCACGAGTCGACGGTGCGTACCACGGCGCGCGGAACGTCGGTGCTCCCCGATGTGCGCAGGACCAGGCACTCGCGCCCGTCGCGGACCCGCAGCAGGCCCGCCTCGGCGAGAACCGCCAGCGCGCGGTCGCGCGGGGTCATGTCCGATCCGATCCGGTACGGCCCGGCCCGGCCGGCGTGGGAAGGGCGCGCCGCACGCCGCGGGTCACCAGGGTGGAGACGACGGCCTTGGTCAGGTCGCCCGGCAGATAGACCGCGGCGGCGATGAGGGTGCCGACGAACGTCGAGGTGGAGATCCGCCACGACTGGACCGGGATGCCGAGGGCGTAGACCACGAGAACGCCGCCGACGACGTTGGCCAGCAACCCCACGGGTATCGAGTAGCGCCGCGACCGCTCGACGATCCAGCCGGTGACGAAGGCGCCGAGCGGCCAGCCGACGAGGTAGCCGGCGCTCGGTCCCGCGAACACCCCGAGGCCGCCGCGGCCGCCGGACAGCAACGGGAGGCCGATGGCCACCAGGGCGAGGAACACCAGGCAGGCGAGGAAGCCGCGGCGGGCGCCGAGGACGGACCCGGCGAGCATGACGCCGAGCGTCTGCAGGGTGATGGGCACGCTGCCGCCGAAGAGGTAGACCGGCGGGGCGAGGCCCAGAGCGGCGATGAGGCCGGCGAATACGGCGATCAGCGCCAGGTCCCGGGCGGGCAGGCGACGGCCGGACGGGGTCTGTGGGGAGTCGGCGTGGTTGTCGGACTGGTCAGGTCGCAAGGGAGATCCTTTCCCGGTTCGGCGCGGAGCGACGTGGGCCCGGCCTCCGGGTCCCGGCGTGCGGCCCTGGGGGCAAGATTATGGGCCACGACGAAACGGCGCCCCGCGCTGGGGTGCCTTTTCTCCCAGCAGGACCGCTTCCGTCAGAGCGGCTCAGGCGAGTGCGGGTGCTGTGGGAGAGCGTCTCTAGTCCGGGTAAGGCAGGCAGCAGCGGACTCCGACGGCGAGCGTCGCCACGATCGCGATCTCGGCCCAGACCAGCCCGCCGCTCAGGTACAGGCCGCCGAAGACGGCGACCGCGGTGACCTGGGCGAGCATCGGCCCGGTCGAGTTGAGCGCGGTCAGCGCCGAGGCGCCCTCGGGACCGACACGGCGGGTCAGCCTCGCGATCAGCGGGGTGTAGCCCGCCGCGTGCCCCGCCGAGGCGACCAGCAACACCGGCGCCGACCACGCGCCCAGCCAGCCGCCTCCCGCCGCCAGCAGCGCGACGGCCGCGGCGAAGACGGCGGTGCCGACGGCGGGCAGGTGGCGTCCCGGCAACCGGTGGGCGAGCAGGCTGGTGCCGCCGAACCCGACGGCGTACGGCAGGAAGGCCAGCCCCGCCCCGAGCGGTCCCACCCCCAGCTCTCCCTGCAGGTGGAGGGTGAGCGAGAAGATCAGGCCCGCGTACGCGGCCGCCACCAGGCAGCAGTTCACCAGCCCCGGCACGATCCCCGCGCGCAGGACGAGGCGCAGGTCGAGCAGGGGAGCGGCGGCCCCGCTCTCGTGGCGGGCGAAGGCGACCAGCAGCCCGGCCCCGGTCAGGAGGGCCGGCCACGTCCAGGCCGGCCAGCCGTACTGCCTGCCGAGCATCAGCGGGACGGTGAGGGCGAGCATGGCCGCGGTGAGCAGCGCGACACCCGCGGGGTCCAGCCGCACCGACCGGTCGCCCTCGTCGGCGGGCAACGTCCGCCGGCCGGAGGCGAACACGAACAGGCCGATGGGCAGGTTGATCAGGAACACGGCTCGCCACCCCAGGCCGGGCAGATCGGCGCCCGCCAGCAGGCCTCCGAAGAGCTGGCCGACCGCGACGCACAGGCCGAGCACCATCGAGTACAGCCCGACGGCCCGTTCGCGCGCCCGCCCGGCGAACCGCAGCTGGATCAGCGAGAACACCTGCGGGATGAGCAGCGCGCCCGCGACCGCCTGCGCGACCCGCGCCGCGACCAGGACGGCGACCGACGGCGCGAGCCCGCACAGCGCGGAGGCCGCGGTGAAGAGGGCGACGCCGGAGAGGAAGGCCCTGCGATGGCCAATCATGTCGCCGAGCCGGGCGCCGGTGACGATCAGGACGCCCAGCGTCAGCCCGTATCCGGTGGCGATCAGCTGCACGGTCGCGCCGTCGGCGCCGTAGGCGCGCTGGATGGAGGGGAGCACGACCGTGACGACGTTGGCGTCCAGGGACGCCATGGCCTGCCCGGCGAGGAGGATCGGCAGAACGGTCCGTTGGGCGGTTCTCATGGCGGCCACCATCCCCCGCCGGGATCCGGGCCGTCTTGAACGAATATGATCCCCGGCCGTGGAGTTCGCCGTACGCGTGGTCACCTGCGCCGACACGGGCCCCGGGTGGTCGCCGCCCCGGCCGATCGACGTCCACCAGATCGTCTTCGTCAGGAGCGGCGGCTTCCGCGTGCACAGCGACGGCGAGCGGCTGACCGCCGACCCCAGCCTGGGCTACCTGCTGATCCCCGGCCGCGACCACCGCGTCTCCCACCCGATGGGGGGAGACGTCTGCACCACGATCGCCGTCGGCGAGCGGCTGTGGCACGAGGTCACTGGCGGCCGGCCGGTGCGCGCGGGCGTCCCCGTGGACGGCCGCCTGGAACTGGCCCACCGGCTGCTGTTATGCGGCGCCGACCCCGAGCCGCTGGTGCTGCGCGCGCTTGAGATCGTCGCCGCCGTGCCCGCCGTCCAGGGGCGGCCGGAGCTGGCCGCGCTGGCACGCGAGGCGGTGCTGTCCGGCGACCCCGAGGCCGCCGACCAGGTACGGCTGGCGCGTGCGCTCGGCGTCTCTCCCGGCCACCTCAGCCGCACCTTCCGCTTCCACTGCGGCATGACGTTCAGCCGCTACCGCAACCGGGTGCGGGTGAGCAGGGCGCTGGCCGGGATAGAGGAGGGCGAGACCGACCTGGCCCGGCTGGCGGCCGAACTCGGTTTCGCCGACCAGGCTCACATGGCCAGGACGGTGCGCCGGGAGACGGGCTGCCCGCCGGGCCGCGTACGGGCCCTGTTCGCAGCCGCCGGCATGGGAGGCGCCGCGAGAGCGAGCGTGCCGTTCGGCTTCTGACCCCTGGCCCGCTATACCGATGAGGGGGACCCGGCTGGTGGCGTGCCGGTCAGCGCGTCGAGTCTCCGTTCGAGGTCGGCGATGCGGCGGTGCAGGGCCTGGATGGACACCAGGGCGACGCCGCTGGCGTCGACGCCGTAGATCAGGGTGTCGGTGTCGCCCAGGCCGAAGGTGGCAGACCAGTCTTGGGCCATGGGCCCGAGGTGCCGGACGTGGCCGGGCTCCCACTCGTACCGCCAGGTGCTGATGGGCAGGCCGGCGACCTTGTCCAGGATGTCGTATCCGTTGACCGGATCGGCGGGCACCGTCTGTTCCGGAGCCGGGCCGATGGGGGGCGGGGGCGGTGCGTAAGCCGGAGTCGCCGGTGGGGCCGTCCGGCCCCACCGGCGACTCCGCCAGGCGCGGGGCGCTCTCACCGGTCCCAGCGGATGGGGGTGACAGCGGTCTTGATGTTGCGGTCGCTCAGCAGTCCACCGACCAGCGGCAGGCCACCGAGCAGGTTGCCAACCGTGTCAGCGTGAGCGGGGGCGGCGGTCAGGGCTGCCGTCCCGGTGGCGGTCAGGACGCCGGACAGCAGGGTGATGATCCGGGTTCGCTTGGACATGAGATCACTGGTCCTTGTCGATCTGCGCCGGGCTTGGGCGCTACAGCAGGAAGCCCGCCAAAAACCTACCGTAACCAATTGGCTACTGAACGTAATTGGTTGTGGGTGCGGGCGTGTGCCCGCCACGTGGGCACCGGGCAGAATGAGGAGATGTCCCGAAGCCGCGCACGCTCCCAGCTCCGTCCCGCCGCCGCTTCCGCATGCCCCTGCGGGACGGCCGCGCCGTACCGCGACTGCTGCGGGCGGCTGCACCGGGGAGAGGCCGCCGCGACCACCGCGGAGGCGCTGATGCGGTCGCGGTTCAGCGCCTTCAGCGTCGGGGACGCCGACTATCTCCTGCGCACCTGGCATCCCTCGACCCGCCCGGAACGGGTCGACCTCGACGGCGGGCCGCGATGGGTCCGCCTGGAGATCCTGGAGACGACCGGCGGCAGCGCCTTCCACGCCGAGGGCACCGTGCGGTTCCGTGCTCACTACCGGGACCACGGGACCCCGGGGGAGATGGAGGAGCACAGCCATTTCGTCCGGCACGCCGGAGCCTGGACGTACACCGGAACGATCTGACCGCCTTCCGCCTACGTGGCCCCGGCCACGCGGACGTGTTCACGTATCGGTCCGCTCGACGGCAAGGACGTGGTCCGCCTCGGTCGCCGTGGCGGCGCGTGCGCAACGCTGCACTTAATGGAATAGAACGTGTCATCTGGGATGAATTGCGTCAGTTGGGGTATCTGAGATGTGGGCGGCTTCCTCACGCATCGCGATACTGGGAAGCCGCCCCTCGTGTGCTGGTGCCCCTCCCGTCAATCCGGGCAAACCTTGCCGGTCACGGCATTAGGGATGACCGGGGATGTCAGTGGTCGTGGTCGCAGGAGACGCGGGCTCTCTCCAACTCGGCAGGATTGTTCCACCAGAAGCCCGCGGTGCTCGGGTGGGCCGGGACGCGGGCCTTGACCTTGCCGCGAGGTGCCGGGGCACCGGGAGCGGCCTGGTCGGTGGTCGTGGAGGACGGGTACGGCGCGAGCAGCTGCTCGACCGTGTGGTGGCGCCGTCTGGTCGGTGGTCTGCGCGGAGGTGACCGACTCCTGTAGCTTCGCCATCCGCCGGTTCGGGTAGAGCCGACGGACCCATTCGTCGGTGACGAGCGAGGTGTCCTCCTTGTAGAGGGTGCTGGAGACGTCGCGAGGTTGGCGGCCCGTTCGAGTTCGAGTCGCAGCTGGTCGTGGGAGAACGTCGGGCGCATAAAGTTGTAGTAGATGCGCGGCCCGTCGACGGCCTGGCCGGTGCCCAGGTAGCGGGGCGCGAGCCGGGCGCCAGACTGGACCGACTCCCGCTCTTCGACCATGTGGTAGGCGGGCGAGCCGGGTGAACGGGTCGTTGTGATGCCGAGGGCGAGCCACAGCGGCCCCTGCCGGGACCCGTAGGCGTAGCCCTGCATTTCGCGGTGGTGGTGGATGTCGATCATGCTGGGCATGACGAACTTGTCGCTGGCGTCGATCAGGGTGCCGGGCCGTCCCTCCCTGTGCGGCTCGACCGCGGCGATGCGCTGGCCACGCACGACGATGTCGACGTCGCGGGCGACGGTCGCGGAGACGCCGTCCCACATACGGCCGGCGTGGACGACGATCTGGTCGGGGCCGGGGTCGTTCCGCCAGGACAGCTGGACGGGGATGGACCGGCCGGACTTGCCGTCGACGCGGACGGTCTTCAGCGGTGTATAGCGAGGAACCCCGGGCGTTCACGCCCGGGAGGAATCGCTTCCCTCTCCCCACCAGGACGCTAGTCCGGGCGTTTCTGGTTCTCGATGTACTCCTTGATGATCGACAGTGGGCCATCGCCGCAGGACGCCGCGAAGGGCGACGGTGACCAGAAACGGCCGCCTCCGCTACTTGGTAGGGAAGACCGAATGCGCGTGGAGGCTGTAGACCTATAGACCACACCGCGACCTTGGCGGATATCCGGTTTTCGGTTTCCATCACGGCGACATGAACCAACCGATAATGTGTTCGATGTGAAGCTGGTGGTGCAGGTGAGGCTCCGGCCGACGCCCGAGCAGGCGGCGGCGCTGGAGGCGACGCTGCGCGCCTGCAACGACGCCGCCAACTTCGCCTCGATGACCGCGTTCACAACCGGCGACCGGCGCGAGTACGCGCTGCGCAAGCACACCTATCGCGAGGTGAAAGCGCGCGGGTTGGGGGCGCAGGCCGCCCAGCATGTGATCAAGAAGGTCGCCGACGCCTACACCACACTGAAAGCCAACATCCGGGCCGGGAACCTGGGACCGGGAGGCTCCCGGCGCCGTACGCGGGCCGAGAGTAAACCGATCGCCTTCCGCGCCGATGCCGCGCAGCCGTTCGATGACCGGTGCCTGTCCTGGGACCACACCGCCCACACGGTGTCGATCTGGACCACGGCCGGCCGGGTGCGCAATGTCGCGTTCACGGGGTCGGCCGACCAGCTCAAGACGCTCGCCTTCCACCGGAAGGGCGAATCCGACCTGGTCTGCCGGGACGGCATGTGGTTCCTGTACGCGACCTGCGAGATCCCTGATGTTCCGGTCACCGAACCCGACGGGTTCATAGGGGTGGATCTGGGCATCGCCAACATCGCCACCACCAGCGACGGCGCCCGCCACTGCGGTAAGGGCCTGAACGCGGTCCGCCACCGCAACCGGGAGCTACGCCGCCGGTTGCAGGCCAAGGCCACCAGGTCCGCCAAACGGCTGCTGAAGAAGCGCCGCCGCAAGGAGGCGCGGTTCGCCGCCGACACTAATCATCGCATCGCCAAACGCATCGTGACCGAGGCAGAACGCACCGGACGCGGCATCGCCCTGGAAGACCTGGGCGGCATCCGTGACCGGGTACGGCTCCGCAAGCCCCAGCGGGTCACGCTGCACTCGTGGAGTTTCCACCAGTTGGGGAGCTTCATCGTCTACAAGGCGGCCCGGCACGGGGTCGCCGTGATCCATGTGGATCCGGCCTACACCTCCCAAACCTGCTCGGCCTGCGGGCATGTGGACAAGGCCAACCGGCCGGGCCAGGCAACCTTCTCCTGTACGTCGTGCGGCTTCGCTGAGCACGCCGACGTCAACGCGGCCCGCAACATCGCCTCGCGCGGTGTCGCGGGTTGGGCAGTGAGTCACGCTGCCGACGACGCGGCCTGACCTGTACCTGCCAGGTACGGCGAGGAGCTGCAAGCTCGGTCCTTCAGGGCCGAGAAGCTGACCCTCCCGCCGTTCAAGTAGAGCAGGGTGGCGGAGTCGCCGGCCCAGGTCGGGGCGTCGGACAGCTCTCGGGTGACCTGACGGGCCGGGCCGGTGGGCCGTCCGGTCTTGTCGACCGGCAGGACCCACAGGAGCGACTCCATGGCGAAGGCGAGCATGGTGCCGTCTGGTGACCAGACGGGGCCGTCGTCGCCACGGGTCTGCAGAGACCAGTGCGGGGTCGGGTCGACGTACGTACCGGCACCTGTTGCCCGGTCAACGAGAAGGATCTTGGACAGGCCCTCGCGGTAGCGTCGCGAGTACGGGACGACCGCGGCCAAGGCGATCGTCTTCCCATCCGGCGACCAGGTCGGCCGCCCTGGTTCGAAGGTCGCGTCGAAGATCTTCTGGATGTCGCCGGTGGTGACGTTGAGGACCCACAGCGCGCCGTCCTGATCCAGGTAGGCCATCTCCTTCCCGTCCGGGGTGAACCGTGCCCGGAACGGAAAGACCTCCTCGCCGGTGCGATGGGCGGCAGGCCATCGTGGGACCGGCTCACCGTGCCGACGGAGGGAGACTTGCTACATTTGTCTTCCGATACGCAATAGAAGTGTGGCAAGTTTAGGGCGGGTCCACGTTCACGCATCGAGATGAGGAATCGTCATGACGGCATCCAGTGCGCTGGTGCTCGGAGGAGCCGGAGGAATCGGCGCGGCGGTGAGTGGTCGGCTCGCGGAGACACACGCGCTGGCCATCGGCTACCTCCATCACGTCGACCGCGCCGAGTCCCTCGCGGAGCGGCTCCGGGCGGCGGGCCGGACGGTCGCCCTCGTGAAGTCCGACGCCACCACGGATGAGGGCGTCGTGGAGGCATTCGACGCCGCGGAGGCGCTCGGCCCGCTGCGTGTGGTGGTGCACTGCGTCGGCGGCTGGGACTACCCCCGCGTCACCGAGCTCACGCAGGAGTCCATCGACGCCACGCTGGCCCTGAACCTCCGCTCCGCGCTGCTGACCCTGCGCGAGGCCGCGCGCCGGATCGTCGATGGGGGCCGGGTCGTCCTGCTCTCCAGCGCCGCCGCCGCGGTCGCCCCCGCCAGGCAGAGCACGTACGCCGCCGCCAAGGCCGGCCTGGAGGCCGCGGCCAGAGTCGCCGCCAAGGAGGTCGCCGGCAGGGGCGTCACCGTCAACGTCGTACGCCCCGGCGCGACGGACACGCCGCTACTGCACGAGACCACATCACCCCGCGCCATCGAGGCGATGGCCGGGTCCAACGCCATGAAGCGGCTCGGGACCCCCGACGACATCGCCGGCGCCGTGCTCATGCTCTGCGCCGAGGAGTCCGGTTGGGTCACCGGGACGGTCATCGACGCCACAGGAGGACTGCGATGACCGATGCCGACAGCACGGGCGCCGTCACGGGAAGCCCCCGGCTGCCCGTCCGCTGCGGCGTGGTGGGCGGCGGCCGGATGGGCGCCGGCATCGCGCACGCCCTGCTCCTCGCCGGGTGCGACGTCACCCTCGTGGAGCGGGACGCCCAGTCCGTGACGGCCGCCAGGGGCCGGGTGGAGCGCGCCGTCGAGGGCAGTGCGAAGCGGGGCCAGGTCGACGACGCGGGGACGGTGATGGCCCGGTTGGCCGCCGTGGCCGACTACGGAGATCTCGCCGGGTCCGGCCTCGTGGTCGAGGCGGTGCCCGAGGACCTCGACCTCAAGCTCGTCACCCTGCGCGCCGTCGAGGACGCGGTGTCCCCCGACGCGGTCATCGCTTCCAACACCAGCAGCATCTCGCTCGACACGCTCGCCCAGGCGCTCGCCCGGCCCGAGCGGCTCCTCGGGTTCCATTTCTTCAACCCCGTACCCGCGAGCAAGCTCGTCGAGGTGGTCATCGCCGGTGCCACCGACCCCGCACTGCGTGCGCGGGCCGTCGCCTGGGTCGAGCAGATCAAGAAGACCGCGGTGGTCGTCAAGGACGCGCCCGGCTTCGCCAGCAGCAGGCTCGGAGTCGCCCTCGGGCTCGAGGCGATCCGCATGGTCGAAGCCGGCGTCGCCTCCGCCGCGGACATCGACGCCGCGATGACGCTCGGCTACGGCCATCCGACCGGGCCGCTGCGGCTCACCGACCTCGTGGGCCTTGACGTCCGCCTTGGCATCGCGAGGTACCTGGAGCGCGAGCTCGGCCCGCGGTTCGCGCCGCCGAAGCTGCTCGTCGAGCTCGTCGAGCAGGGGCATCTGGGGCGTAAGACCGGCAAGGGCTTCTACGACTGGAGCGAGGATCAGGCATGAGCACCGAGATTCTGCAGAGCTACCTGGCAGGCGCCTGGCGGGCCGGCGACGGCCACGGCGTCCCGGTTGCCGACGCGGTGACCGGGGAGACCGTCACCCGGGTGACCAGCGACGGGCTCGACCTCGGCAGGGCGGTCGACTTCGCGCGCCAGACCGGCGGTGCCGCGCTACGTGAGCTGACCTTTCCGCAGCGGGCCGCCGCGCTCAAGGCGGCCGCGTTGGCGCTGGAGGCGCGCAAGCAGGAGTTGTACGACCTCTCCACGCGGGCCGGCGCGACCCGGCGCGACGCCAAGGTCGACGTCGACGGTGGCATCGGCACCGCGCTGGTCTACGCCGGCCTCGGCCGCAGGGGCCTCCCCGACAGCACGGTCATCGTCGAGGACGACCCGGTGCCGCTGGGCAAGGGGGGCACTTTCGCGGGTCAGCACATCCTCACCACCCCGCGCGGCATCTCCCTGCAGATCAACGCGTTCAACTTCCCGGTCTGGGGCATGCTCGAGAAGCTCGCGCCCGCCCTGCTCGCCGGCCTGCCGACGATCGTGAAGCCGGCGACGCCCACGGCGTACATCGCCGCGCGCGCGGTGCGCATCATCGAGGAGTCCGGCGCCCTGCCGCCGGGGGCGATTCAGCTGGTCTGCGGCGGCATCCCCGGCCTCTTCGACCTCCTCGGCGGACAGGACCACATCGGGTTCACGGGTTCGGCGGCCACGGCCGCCCGGCTGCGGGCCGACGCGGCCGTCACCCGGCGCTCGGCGCGGTTCAACGCCGAGGCCGACTCGCTCAACTGCTCGGTACTCGGTCCGGACGCCGTTCCGGGGCAGCCGGAGTTCGACCTGTTCGTCGGCGCGCTGGTCACCGAGATGACGGTCAAGGCGGGGCAGAAGTGCACGGCCATCCGCCGCGCGTTCGTCCCGGCGGCCCGGATCGACGCGGTGTCGGAGGCGATCGAGGCCAGGCTCGCCGAGGTCGTCGTGGGGGCCCCGGGCGCGGACGGCGTGACCATGGGCGCGCTCGTCGGCCTCCCGCAGCGTGAGGACGTCCGCGCGGCCGCCGCGCGCCTCGCCTCGGCCGGGCGCGTCGTCCATGGCGATCCGGACGCGGTCGAAGTGGTGGGAGCGGACGCCGAGCGCGGCGCCTTCCTCTCGCCGCTGCTGCTGCGCGTCGACGACGTGGACCGGCCGGAGCCCCACGAGGTGGAGGCGTTCGGCCCGGTGAGCACACTCATGCCGTACGGCGACACCGCGCGGCTGCACGATCTGATCGCCCGTGGAGAGGGGTCCCTGGCCGGCTCCGTGGTCTCCTACGACACGGATTTCGTCTGTGAGGTCGTGCTCGGGGCGGCCGCGCATCACGGCCGCATCCTCGTCCTGGACCGCGACAGCGCCGTGGAGTCCACTGGCCACGGCACGCCCATGCCCCAGCTCGTCCACGGCGGCCCCGGCCGTGCCGGGGGTGGCGAGGAGGAGGGCGGTCTGCGTGCCGTTCATGCCCACCTGCGGCGTACCGCCGTACAGGGCGGCCCTGCCGTCCTGGAGGCGATCGTGGGCGCCCGGTCGCGGAAATAGTCGACAGAATATATGCAAGAACGCAAAAGAAGTGTAGAACGTCAAAGAGTAGCAGTATCCCTAGCGACAGGAGAGCAGTGATGAGCACCGACTCTCGTACCGGCACCGCACCCTTGCCCACCGGACCGCTCAGCCAGATCGACTACAGCGAGCGGATCCCCAACAATGTCGACCTGGCCAGTGACCGCCGCCTGCAGCGCGCGCTCGAGGGATGGCAGCCGAAGTTCCTCGAGTGGTGGAAACAGCTCGGCCCGGCCTTGCCGACCAAGGACGTCTACCTGCGCACCGCGATCGCCGTGGGCCGCGACGGCTGGGCGCATTTCGACCACGTGCCCATGGACCAGTACCGCTGGGGCATCTTCCTCGCGGAGCGGGACCCCGACCGGAAGGTCAACTTCGGCAAGCACAAGGGGGAGCCGGCCTGGCAGGAGGTGCCGGGCGAGCACCGCGCCGACCTGATGCGTCTCATCGTCGTCCAGGGCGACACCGAGCCGGCCTCGGTGGAGCAGCAGCGCACCCTCGGCAACACCGCCCCGAGCATCTACGACCTGCGCAACCTGTTCCAGGTCAACGTCGAGGAGGGCCGCCACCTCTGGGCGATGGTCTACCTTCTGCACGCCTACTTCGGCAGGGAGGGGCGCGAGGAGGCGGAGCAGCTGCTCAAGCGCAACTCCGGCGACCTCGACGCTCCGCGCATCCTCGGCGCGTTCAACGAGGAGACCACTGACTGGCTGCAGTTCTTCATGTTCACGTACTTCACCGACCGTGACGGGAAGTACCAGCTCGGCACCCTCAAGGAGTCGGCCTTCGACCCGCTGGCCCGCACCTGTGAGTTCATGCTCAAGGAGGAGGCCCACCACATGTTCGTCGGCACCACGGGTGTCCAGCGGACCGTGGAGCGCACTGCCGAGCTGATGAAGCAGCACGACACCAAGGACATCTTTCCGCACGGCGGCATCCCGCTGGAGGTGATCCAGAAGTACCTCAACTTCCAGTTCTCGGTCTCCATGGACCTGTTCGGCTCGGAGCAGTCGACCAATGCCGGCAACTACTACTCCTCGGGCCTGAAGGGCCGCTGGATGGAGGCCCGGCGTAAGGACGACCATGTCCTGCTCGACGCCACCCGCGAGATGAACTACGTCGAAGACGGCCAGATCAGGACCAAGACGGTGCCGCTGCTGAGCGCGCTCAACCTCGACCTGCGGGACGAGTACGTCGCCGACTGCGCCAACGGCGTCCGCCGCTGGAACCAGGCGCTCGAGGACGCCGGACTGCCGGAGCGTCTGTACCTGCCGCACGAGGGCTTCAACCGCAAGGTCGGCGTGTACGCGGGCCATCGCGTGAGCCCGCACGGCGAGGTCGTCGACGAGGCCACCTGGGTGGCCCGTGTCGACGAGTGGCTCCCCAGCGCCCAGGACCGCGAAGACGTGCGGGCGCTCATGATCCCGGAGTACGAGTACGGCAAGTTCGCCGGCTGGATCGCCCCGCCGCTGACGGGCACCAACGAGCAGCCGGTCGAGTTCGACTACGTGCACCTGGCAGACGAAGGACTCGCCTGACCGCCCGCGTGGCGGTGCCGGGCGCGCGTCTGTTCACCGCCGCGCTCGCGCTGGATCTGGAACTGAGGAGCGGGGCGGCCGTACGCCCATCGGGCGGGCGAGGTGCTCAGCTGCGGGCGCCGGCCTCGGCACTCATGCGATCCCATTCGTCCTGTGCCCGCCGATGCCAGCGGTCGTGCTGATCGTGGAACGTGGCGGCCGCTCGCGGGCCGGGCCAATCGTGCTGGAGCAGCTCGGCGGGGAGGTCGGGGTCCAGGAACGGGAAACGCCGCCATTCCTGGATGAGCTGAACCTGGTTGACGAACGCCTCCCGGTCTGACGCGGCCGACAGCCCCTCGAAGCGGTCGATGAAGCCGACATAGCGCTGCTCGACGTCGTCGAGGTCCCAGGCTGACATGAGCAGCTTGGCGGGGTCGCCGATCCCCGCCGACGGGCCGGTCCACCCGAAGGCCCGGTCGTCGAGGTCGAGCTCGGTGATGATCGCGCGGACGGCGTCCTCCTTCGAAGCGTCAGGGATGATCCACAGACCGGGGGCGGGAGAGCCGAGGCCGAGCCAGGTCAGCCTGGTGCGCAGGCGGTGCCGCAGCTGGCGCTGGGTCTCCGGCACTCCCACCGTGACGACGAGCCAACGGCCGTCCCATCCGTGTGGCTTGCGCATGAAGCCGTAGATGCGCTCGGTGCCCTCCTGGAGCAGGCGTTCCCCGGCCCGCGTCAGATTCCAGCGCACCTTTCGGCCGTGCCGGGTCGAGGTGAGCAGCCCCTCGGCGGCGGTCCGGGACAGCGCCTGGCGCGCGGACTTCTCCTCGACGCCGAGCGCGCCCAGCGCGTCGACGAGGGTGCCCGTCCAGACCTCGCCCTGGCGGGGGAGGACGAACTCGCCGAGGATCGTCAGCAGGAGCGAGCGCGCGCTCGGGGACGTCTCCCGATGGCGCTCGGAAGGCTCCCGCCGCCCCTCGGAAGGTTCGGCCGCCGGACCGGCCGGCTTGCGCCTCTCGCGCGTGGCCACATCACTCTCCTGTCGCTCGACACCCTCGGTGAGGCGCATTCTCCCAGGTGGGAACCTCTGCGCGGTAACCGTTGGCAAGGCGTGCGGGATCCGCCTCACGTCGAGAATAAGTACTACAAATACTTGACGTAAGACTCTGAATGCGTCGACTATTGTTCGATATAAGGTCCCTCCCCAACCCCCACGGAGTGCGCATTGACCGTCACCGAGAACGTTGAAACCGTGCACAGCAGGGCGGATGCCGAGCCGGCTACGACGGTGACGCCTCCGGTGGTCGGCTTCGTGACATCCCCTGAGCGGTACCGTCACTGGAAGCTCGAGGTGGACGGAGAGGTGGCCACCGCCACGCTGACCGTCGACGAGCAGGGCAGCCTCGTCCCCGGCTACGAGCTCAAGATGAACTCCTACGACCTCGGCGTCGACATCGAGCTCTACGACCTCGTGCAGCGGCTCCGCTTCGAGCATCCCGAGGTCAAGTCGGTCGTCATGACCGGCGGCCTCGAGCGCATGTTCTGCGCCGGGGCCAACATCCGCATGCTGGCCCAGTCCACCCACGCGTGGAAGGTGAACTTCTGCAAGTTCACCAACGAAACCCGCAACGGGATCGAGGACGCGACCGCCAACTCCGGCCAGACCTGGATCGCCGCGCTCAACGGGACCGCGGCCGGCGGAGGCTACGAGCTCGCGCTCGCCTGCGACCAGATCGTCCTCGTCGACGACGGCTCATCCGCCGTCTCCCTCCCCGAGGTTCCGCTCCTCGGCGTGCTCCCCGGCACCGGTGGCCTGACCCGCGTCGTCGACAAGCGCCACGTCCGCAAGGACCGCGCCGACCTCTTCGCCACCAAGTCCGAGGGCTACCGCGGCCGCACCGCCGTCGAGTGGGGCCTGGTGGACGCCGCCGTGCCGCGCAACGCCTGGAACGAGGAGATCGGCAGGCGTGCGCGGGAGGCGGCGGCCCTGTCGAAGCGCCCGTCCGCCGCCAAGGGCGTACGGCTGACGCCCCTCGACCGCACGGACGACGCCGACACCATCACCTACCCGTACGTGTCGGCGAAGATCGACCGCGCGGGCCGCCGCGTCGAGATCACGGTCGAAGGCCCGAAGGACGCCCCGCCCGCCGACGCCGCGGCCGTGCTGGCGCAGGGTGTCGACTACTGGCCGCTGGCCCTGACCCGCGCGCTGGACGACCTGATCCTGCACCTGCGCACCAACGAGCTGGAGCTCGGCATCTGGGTGTTCCGTGCCGTCGGCGACACCGAGAAGGTCCTGGCTTACGACGCCCAGCTCCGCGAACTCGCCGACGACTGGTTCGTGAACGAGGTGTCCCAGTTCTACAAGCGCACGCTCAAGCGTCTCGACGTCACGAGCCGCAGCCTCATCGCCGTCATCGAGCCCGGCACCGCCTTCGCCGGCCTGCTGCTCGAGCTCGCCCTCGCGTCCGACCGTCAGTACATGCTCGAGGGCATCTACGAGGACCGCGATCCCGACGCCGCGCCGGCCGCCATCCAGCTGAGCGAGTCGAACAACGGCGCCTTCCCGATGGGCAACGGCCTCTCCCGCCTGGAGTCCCGTTTCTGGGGCAAGCAGGACGACCTCGACACCGCCCGCGGCAGGATCGGTCAGCCGCTCGACGCCGCCGCCGCCGTCGACGTCGGTCTGGTCACCCTGGCCCTCGACGACATCGACTTCGAGGACGAGTTGCGGATCGTGCTCGAAGAGCGGGCCTCACTGTCGCCCGACGCGCTGACCGGCATGGAGGCCAACCACCGTTTCGTCGGTCCGGAGTCCGTGGAGACCAAGATCTTCGGCCGGCTGACCGCCTGGCAGAACTGGATCTTCATCCGTCCCAACGCCTCCGGCCCGAATGGCGCCCTGCCACGCTACGGCTCCGGCCGCAAGGGCGACTACGACCTGAAGCGAGTGTGATCCATGAGCGCCGTGGAGTTCAACGCGGGTTCCTGGCTGACCCACCGCCACGTCGAGGAGGGACGTGGCGACCGGGCCGCGGTTCGCGGCGGCGCCGGGCTCACCTATGCCGAGCTGTCGGACCTCGTCGGGATCGTCACCGCCGGCCTGCGCTCTCTCGGGTTACGGCGCGACGACCGCGTCGTGTTCGTCACCAACGACGACGTGCCCATGTTCACCGGGATCCTCGCCGCCTTCTGCGGCGGGTTCGTGGCCGTACCGGTGTCGACCATGCTCGGGGCCAGGGAGCTCGGTGAGATCATCGCCGACTCCGGCGCCTCGGTGGTCGTGGTGAGCGCCGAATACGAACCCCAGATCGAGCAGGCGGTCGCCATGGCGCCTGAGCTGCGCCACCTGGTGTGCGACGGGGACGCCGCGTTGACCGCTCCGGCCTGGGCCACGTCGAGCACGTGGGCCGAGCTCGTCGCGGCGGGGGAGCGGGAGTCCGTCGAGGGGCGGGCGCCCGCCGCCACGTCGGAGGACTCGTGGGCCCTGTGGCTCTACACCTCCGGCACCACCGGATCGCCCAAGGGCGCCATGCACCGCCACGCCAACATCCGGCACGTCTGCGAGACCTACGGCGACCAGGTGCTGGGCATCCGGCCGGACGACGTCTGCTTCTCAATCGCGAAGCTCTTCTTCGCGTACGGCATCGGCAACTCGATGTTCTTCCCGCTCTCGGTCGGCGCGGCGACCGTTCTCGAACCGCGCCGTCCCAGCCCCGCGGTGGTGGCCGAGCGGGTGGCCGCCGACCGGCCGACGCTGTTCTTCGGCGTCCCGACCTTCTACGCGGCGCTGGTCGTCAGCGACCTCCCCGACGACGCTTTCGCGCCGGTGCGGCTCGGCGCGTCGGCTGGAGAGGCGCTGCCGGCGGCGCTCCAGGAGAGGTTCACCCGGCGCTTCGGCGTGGAGATCATCGACGGCATCGGCTCCACCGAGGCGCTGCACATCTTCCTGTCCAACCGGCCCGGCGAGATCCGTCCGGGCACCACGGGCCGCCCCGTGCCGGGCTACGACATCGAGCTGCGCGACGCCGACGGCCAGAAGGTGCCCGACGGCGAGCCGGGATCGCTCTACGTCCGCGGCGAATCCATCGCCCTGGGCTACTGGCGCCGAGCGGACGCCAGCCGCACCGTCTTCGCGGGGGAGTGGCTCAGCACCGGTGACACCTACGTGCGGACCGTGGACGGGTTCTACGCCTGCATGGGCCGCAGCAACGACCTGCTCAAGGCGGGCGGCATCTGGGTCTCGCCGGCCGAGGTCGAGAGCCGGTTGCTGGAGCACGACGCCGTCGCGGAGGCCGCGGTGGTCGGCGTCTCCGACGCCCACGGGCTCGACAAGCCGGTCGCGTGCGTCGTCACCAGTGGCGAGGTCACGGCCGAGGAGCTCGTCCAGTGGTGCCGCGACGGCCTCGCCTCGTTCAAGCGTCCCCGCGAGATCGTCTTCGTCGACGCGTTGCCCAAGACCGCCACCGGCAAGATGCAGCGCTTCAAGGTCCGTCAGATGGTGGCGGACATCACCGCGGCACCGTCCGCGGACCACACCGCCGAGGCGGCACCCACCAGCGAAGGAGCGCACCAGTGAGCGCCCCCGAAGTCGACCTCCTCATCATCGGGGCCGGGCCCGTCGGCCTGTTCGGCGCCTATTACGCCGGCGTGCGCGGCCTCAGGACCGCCGTCGTCGACTCCCTGAGCCAGGTCGGCGGCCAGGTCAGCGCGATGTACCCGGAGAAGCAGATCTTCGACATCGCCGGCTTCCCCGCCGTCTCCGGCCGCCGGCTCGTCGCCAACCTGGTGGAGCAGGCCGCGCAGTACGACCCGACGTACCTGCTCGGCCAGGAGGCGCAACGGCTCGACCGTGTCCCCCGCGACGGCGGGCCCGACCTGCTCGTCGTCAAGACCAGCGCCGGAACCGAGATCGCCGCCGGAGCCGTCGTCGTCACCGGCGGGATCGGCACCTTCACGCCGCGACCGCTGCCGGCCGGGGAGGAATTCCTCGGCAACGGCCTGGAGTACTTCGTGCCGGACAGCGCGGAGTACGCCGGAAAGGACGTCGTCATCGTCGGCGGGGGCGACAGCGCGGTGGACTGGGCGCTGATGCTCCACCCCGTCGCCAGAAGCGTGACGCTCGTGCACCGCCGCGCGGCGTTCCGGGCCCACCGCGGCTCGGTGGAGCGGCTCAGGGCCTCGCCCGTCGAGGTCATCGTCAACGCTCAGGTCACCGCCACCACCGGCGACGGCCGGCTGGAGCGGATCGAGGTCGCCGTCACCGGCGAGGAGGGAAAGCGCACCCTGCCGTGCGAGAAACTCGTCGCGGCCCTGGGCTTCACCGCCAACCTCGGGCCGCTGCGCGAGTGGGGCATCGACCTGCACGACAACCGCCACCTCGTGGTCGACTCCGCGATGCGGACCAATGTGCCCGGCATCTACGCGGCCGGTGACATCACCGACTACGACGGCAAAGTCCGTCTGATCGCGGTCGGTTTCGGTGAGGTGGCGACCGCGGTCAACAACGCCGCGGTGCACATCGATCCGAATGCCCAGCTATTCCCGGGCCACTCGACTGACAACCCGGCATCGGCGCCGCAGCCGGTCCCCGTCTGAGGCGGCAGCCCGACAGCTCCGAGTTCTCGCACATCAGGAGATCCAATGCCGTACGTCATCGCCGCCCCGTGCATCGACGTCATGGACCAGTCATGCGTGGAGGAATGCCCGGTCGACTGCATCTACGAGGGGGACAGGAAGCTTTACATCAACCCCAAGGAGTGCATCGACTGCGGTGCCTGCGAGCCGGTGTGCCCCGTTGAGGCGATCAGCCAGGACAGGCGCGTCGCCGCGGAGCACGTCGACTTCGTCGAGGACAACCGCCGGTTCTTCGTCGAGACGCTGGCGGGCCGCGACGTGCCGCTCGGCGCGCCCGGAGGCGCGCACAAGACGGGGCGCATCGGCGTGGACACCCCCATGGTCGCGGACCGTCAGGAGACGTGAGCATGCTCGACGGCACCCCGCTCATCGACGCGCACGTCCATGTGCCGCTGCTGGAGACGCTGCGTCCCGCCTGGCTCCAGTGGGCGCGCGACTTCGGAGTCGACGGGATCATGGAGGACGCCTGGGACGAGGACGGCAGGCCGCTGCCGGCGCGCCTCGACGAGATCTTCGCCGCCCAGGGCGTCGACGTCGCACTCCTGTTCTGCGAATACAGCCCGAAGGCGACGGGCATGCAGGCCTTCGAGGACCTGCTGTCGATCGTCGAGTACAACCCGGCGCGGTTCCGTCCGGTCGCCAACGTCAACCCGCACCTGCACTTCCCGATCGCGGCCGAGGTACGGCGGCAGCTTGACCTCGGGGCCGCCGCGCTGAAGCTCCACCCGGTGCACGGCGGGTTCCGCTGCGACGACGCGGCGCTCTACCCCGCCTACCACGTGCTCGAGGAGCGGGGCGTGCCGCTCGTCGTGCACTGCGGCACGAGCTCGTTCCCCGGTTCGGCG
The DNA here is from genome assembly GCF_030268965.1 of Microtetraspora sp. NBRC 16547. GTDB lineage: Bacteria > Actinomycetota > Actinomycetes > Streptosporangiales > Streptosporangiaceae > Microtetraspora. The sequence continues at coordinate 111,775 of NZ_BSSE01000007.1, forward strand.
AACGAGAACGCCGACCCGCGCTTCCTCATCCCGGTCGTGCGGGACTTCCCGGGGCTCAACGTCGTGCTGGCCCACGGCGGGCGCGGCTGGTGGTACGACTCGGCCGCCTTCCTGGCGCTGTCGAACGACACGGTGTGGCTGGAACTTTCCGGGCTGCCGCCGAAGCGGCTCCCCGAGTACTACGCGAACTATGACCTCGTCCGCCTTGCCCGCCGGTGGATCTTCGGCACCGACTGGCCCGGTGTGCCGGGCACGGCCGCCAACGCGCGAGCCGTCGCCGGCCTGCTGCCGGACGACGTCGCCGCCGCCGTGCTCGGCGGGAACGCGATGCGGGTGTACGCCGGGTTGCCGCCGATTCCGTCCGCGGCCCCGTTCACGCGCGGGTGACCGATGGCCGTCTACGCGCTTGGGCCCAAGGTGCCCCGAATCCATCCGGACGCCTACGTGCACCCGGATGCCGTCGTCATCGGCGACGTCACCATCGGCGCCGAGTCGTCGGTATGGCCGACCGCGGTGCTGCGAGCAGACTTCGGGCGCATCGAGATCGGTGAACGCACCTCCATCCAGGACGGCACGATCCTGCACACCACCGAGGAGTGGCCGACAGTGATCGGCAGCGACTGCGTGGTCGGGCACAACGCGCATCTCGAGGGCTGCACGGTCGAGGACCGCTGCCTCATCGGCTCCGGCTCGGTGGTCCTCAACCGAGCCGTGGTGCGCGCGGGATCCGTCGTCGGCGCCCAGGCGCTCGTGCCCGAGGACCTGGAGGTCCCCACGCACCACATGGCGCTCGGCGTGCCCGCCCGGACCCGGCCGATGGACAGCGCGGTGCAGGCCGAGTGGATCGACTACGGCGTACGCGAGTACCTCGGCAACGCCAAGCGCTATCGGCTCGAACTGCGCCGGATCGACCCGGGCAGGGATGACCCGGGCAGGATCGACGCGGACGGAACGAGACGATGAGTGACGACGGGCCCGCCGTCCGTCCGCCCGGTGTCAGCGGCGGCGCTCCAGGAACGCGGTCATGCGGTCATGCTTCTCCTCGGTCTCGAACAGTACGGCCTGTGCCACGTCGTCGAAGCGGGGATGCGCGCCAGGCGGAGCGGCGAGGGCGAGCTTCGTCAGGCGCAACGCCAGCGGCGCGTTCTTGCCGATGCGGTCGGCCAACCGATCCGCGGCGGCCAACAGGTCCTCCTCGGGGACCAGCTCGTTCACCAGCCGGAAGGCCAGCGCCTCCTCGGCCGACACGACCCGTCCGGCGAGCAGGATCTCCTTGGCGAGCGGTTCGCCGACCAGCTCACGCAGTCGCCAGCATGCTCCGGCCGCGGCCATGATGCCGAGCCCCGCCTCCGGATTGCCGAAGCGGGCCCGTGGCGTGGCGATGCGGAAGTCGCAAGCGTAGGCCAGCTCGGCTCCACCCCCGAAGGCCGGACCGTCGACGGCGGCGATCGTGGGCATCGGCAGCTTGGCGATCCGGTCGAACAGGCCGCTGTTGATGCCCGCGAGCGCGTCCTCGCGGCGGCGCTCGCGCAGCTCGCGGATGTCCGCGCCGGCGGCGAAGACTCCGTCGGCCCCGGTGAGCACCAGCAGCCGGGGCCGCCTCTCGAGCTCGGCGCACACCTCGTGAAGATCGGCCACCATGGCCGCGTCGATCGCGTTGCGCACGTGAGGACGGTCCAGCCGGACCAGCATCCGACCCTGCCCCTCATCGATCTTCAATGTCTCGTTCAGGGGACTCTCCTTCGCCTAACATGCTACGAATGCGCACCGTCGCGTCATGATTGTGTCAATAATAGCCGCGGGTATTTACGGTCGGGGCCCGGCGCGGTGCCGGCACCGCCGTCCTCGTTTGTCGGTCGGGCACGGCACTATGTGCGCATGACCGACGCACTCCACGCCACGCCCCTCGCCGACCAGGCCGAATACGCCCAGGCCGTGCGGGTGGCGGTCGACGCGGCCGCCGCGTACTACGGCGCCGGCGACTCCGCTCTGGACGACGACGCCTACGACCGCCTGGTGCGCGGCATCGAGGCGTACGAGACCGCCCACCCTGAGCACGTGCTGCCCGGCTCACCCACGGGAAAGGTGGCGGGCGGTGCCGTGACCGGAGACGTCCCGCACACCGTCCCGATGCTGAGCCTGGACAACGTGTTCTCCGCCGAGGATCTGGCCGGGTGGGCGGCCGGCCTGGAGCGGCGGCTGGGCCGCCCGGTCGAGATGTGGAGCGTCGAGCCCAAGCTCGACGGGCTGGCGGTGTCGGCCCGCTACCACGGCGGGCGGCTGGTGCAGCTCGTGACCCGCGGCGACGGCGTGGCCGGCGAGGACGTGTCACACGCGATCGGCACCGTCGAGGGCCTGCCCGAGGCGCTGCCGGAGCCGGTGACGGTGGAGATCCGCGGCGAGGTGCTGATGACCGCCGCCCAGTTCGAGGAGGCGTGCGCCAAGCGCACCGCCCACGACGGCACCACGTTCGCCAACCCGCGCAGCGCCGCCGCCGGCACACTGCGCGCCAAGGACCGGCCATACCGCTGCGAGATGACGTTCTTCGGATACGGCGCGCTGCCGTTGCCGCCCGACGACGACGGCGACCTGGCCGGTCGGCTGCGGGAGCTGCCGCACAGCCGGATCATGGACCTGGTCGCCGACCTCGGTGTGCAGACCACAGGCGCGACGCCCGTCGGCGTGATCGCCGTCGCCACGGTCGAGCAGGTTCAGGCCCGTGTCGAGGAGATCGCCGCGGTCCGCGCGGAGCTGCCGTTCGGCATCGACGGCATCGTCGTCAAGGCCGACCTGGCCGCCGACCAGGAGCAGGCCGGTTTCAGTTCCCGGGCGCCCCGGTGGGCCATCGCGTACAAGCTGCCCGCGGTTGAGAAGGTCACCAAGCTGGTCGGCGTGGAGTGGAACGTCGGCCGCACCGGCGTCATCGCGCCGCGCGCGGTGCTCGAACCGGTGCGACTGGACGGCAGCGTGGTCACCTACGCCACGCTGCACAACCCGGCGGACATCACCCGGCGCGGCCTCATGCTCGGCGACCACGTGACCGTCTACAAGGCGGGCGATGTGATCCCGCGAGTGGAGGCGCCGGTGGTGCATCTGCGGACCGGAGCCGAGCGGATGATCACCTTCCCGGACGCCTGCCCGAGATGCGGAGGCGACATCGACACCACGCAGCAGCGCTGGCGGTGCGCCCGCGGCCGGGCCTGCCACGCGGTCGCCTCGGTCAGTTACGCCGTGGGCCGCGACCAGCTCGACATCGAGGGCCTGGGGGAGACTCGCATCGTCCAGCTCGTCGACGCCGGGCTGATCGCCGACTTCGCCGACCTGTTCACCCTGACCCGCGAGCAGATCCTCGGCTTGGACCGGATGGGCGAGACCAGCACCGACAACCTGCTGGCCGCCATCGAGCGGGCCAAGGCGAAGCCGCTGAACAAGGTGTTCTGCGCGCTGGGCGTCCGGGGGACCGGCCGGTCGATGTCGCGGCGGATCGCCCGCCACTTCGGCTCGATGGACGCGATCCGCGCCGCCGACGCCGAGGCGCTGCAGGCCGTGGACGGCATCGGACCGGAGAAGGCGGCCGCGGTGGTGGAGGAGCTGGCCGAGCTCGCGCCCCTGATCGACCGGCTCGTGGCGGCCGGAGTGACGATGACCGAGCCGGGCGCGACCGCACCGGGGGCGACCGGGGCCGGCGGCGCGACGGAGACGGACGCCGGGCAACCCGCCGTCGATCTCCCGCTCACGGGGATGGCCGTCGTCGTGACCGGCGCGATGACCGGCCCTCTTGAGGCGTTGTCCCGGACCGAGATGAACGAGCTGATCGAGCGCGCCGGAGGCAAGGCGTCCTCCAGTGTCTCGGCCCGTACCTCCCTGCTCGTGGCCGGTGAGAAGGCCGGTTCCAAGCGGTCCAAGGCGGAGAGCTTGGGGGTACGGATCGCCACCCCTGAGGAGTTCGCCGCAACAGTCCACGACTTCATCTGAGCCTCCGCCGATCAGGACTCCGGGCTCGGCTGGCGGGGGTTCGGCGGCTTCCACGCGGTGCTGCTGTGTGTGGTCGTCGCACCGCTGACCCTGCGCACCGCCCGGCCCGCGGTTGCGCAGGCCACCACGGCGCGGGCATGATCTCGCCGGTCCTGCTCGGCTGGCTGGCCGACTCCGTCGGGCTCGCCCGCGCGTTCATGGTCGTGCCCCGTCGTGGGCGCCCTCGCCGGCGGCTCGCGGCCGGTCTCCTCCGGGGCCCGTGGCACCGCCGGAGAGGACTGACAGACCCGACCCTTCAGCCGGTTGTCGGTGCGGCCCCGGGTTTTCAGGACTCCTGCTTCGCCATGAACTCGCGGAAGGTAGCCACCGTGCCCGCCCGATGCTCGCTCAGGCGGCGTATGAGATCGTCGGTGTCCCGCGCGCGGACCGCGTCGATGATGCCCTTGTGCTCGCGGTCCACCCTCTCCCGATTGCTCTCTTCGCTGTAGTAGAGGGAGCGGTAGACGTCGCTGGCATCCCACAGGATGCTCAGGAACCGCCGGAGGCGGGGCATTCCCGCCGCGTCGATCAGGGTGAAGTGGAAGCGCCGGTTGGCCGCGGCCATCGCGGTGATCTCCCCGGCCTGTCCTGCGGCGACGACGTCGGCATGGGCGTCCTGCAGCCGCTGGATGTCCTCGTCGGTGATCCGCTCGACGGCGCGTCGCACCGCCTCGTCCTCAAGGATCTGCCTGATCCGGTAGACCTCGAGGAAATCCTCCAGGGCGAGCTCTGCCACCATGTAGCCACGCCGGGGCCGGTAGATCACCTGCCCCTCGCCCTCGAGGATCTTCAGCGCCTCGCGGATCGGGACCCTGCTCACGCCGAGCTGGTCGGCCAGCGCGTCCTGCCGTATCGCCGAGCCAGGGGCCAACTGCCCGGTGAGGATGGCCCTGCGCAGTTGGTCCAGCACATATTGCTGGGTCGTCTGCGGGGGTCTGGCCTCGATGTCCACCGTTTCTACTCCGCCTCGTGGTCTCGCCTGACCGGCCCATCGGCGCTCGTCGGCACCGTCCGCTGCCCGCCGCGACCAGCCACGACCAGCCACGATTCGCCGTGATCGGCCGCGATGAGCCACGACCACCGGAGCCGGGGCGCGGCGAGGGCCGCTGCACACCCATGACTCTAGGGGGTCGAGTGGTGGGTGACTCCGAGGCTAGGCACCTAGGATCGTACAATCAATATTGGATCCAAAATAAAATCTTGGGCCGAAGGTCTTGCGGATGACGGCTCGGTTGGCCGAGCATCCATTCCGATCCCTCCGAGACTTCTCCGAACCCCAACCCCCCTCCCCGACCCCTCCGAACCCCGACCATGGAGCAGATCATCAGCATGAGACTCCGACACCGGCCGCAGGAGGAACCCCGATGAGTGGACCGCTCGCCGGGGTCCTGGTGGCCGACTTCTCCCGCGTGCTCGCCGGGCCGTACGCGACGATGCTGCTCGCCGAGATGGGCGCCGATGTTGTCAAGGTGGAGCATCCCGGGCACGGAGACGAGACCCGCGCATGGGGGCCGCCGTACGCGGGCGGCGAGGCCGCCTACTATCTGTCGGTCAACCGCAACAAGCGCGACATCGCCCTCGACCTGAAACACCCGGAGGGCCGCCGGATCGCCACCCTGCTGTGCGAGCGCGCAGATGTGATCATCGAGAACTTCCGTCCGGGTGTCGCCGACCGCCTCGGCATCGGGTACGAGTCCGTGCGGCCGCGCAACCCCGGCGTCGTCTACTGCTCGATCACCGGCTTCGGCAGGCAGGACCGGCCGGGCTTCGACGCCGCCGTCCAGGCCGAGAGCGGGCTGATGCACATCACCGGCGACTCCCCGAGCAAGGTCGGCGTCGCCATCGTCGACGTCCTCGCCGGGCTCAACGCGGCGGTGGCCATCCTCGGCCCCCTCTATCGGCGGGCGCTCACCGGGACCGGGGCGCGGGTGGAGGTGTCCCTGCTGCACTCCGCCCTGTCGGCGCTGACCAACGTCGGGCAGAGCGCGCTCATCTCGGGCCAGGAGGCGAAGCCGTACGGCAACGCGCATCCGACGATCGTGCCGTACCAGACCTTCGAGGCGGCCGACGGCGGCGTCACCGTCGCGGTCGGGAACGACGCGCTCTACCGCGCCATGTGCGCGGCGATCGGACGCGACGACCTCGCCGCCGACCCCCGCTTCGCCACCAACCCGCTGCGGGTTCAGCACAGGGAGGCGCTGGTCGCCGAACTGAGCGCGGTCTTCCGCACCCGCCCAGCCGCCGAATGGACCCAGGTGCTGCTCGACGCGGGCGTGCCCGTCGGCAAGATCCGCGGCGTGCTTGAGGGCATCCGGGCCGCGGAGGATCCTGCGACCGTCACGGTCGAGCATCCGACGGCAGGGCTCCTGGAGCTGCTGCGCACCGGCTTCACGCTGACCGGCGACGTTCCGCCGACCCAGCCCCCGCCCCTGCACGGCGAGCACACCAGGGAACTGCTGGCCGAACTCGGCCTGACCGACGACGAGATCCGCCGTCTGGAGGCGGACGGCGTGGTCCGCCAACACCCCCATGACCGCGACGCCGCGTACCCCGCCCAGAAAGGTATAAACCAGTGAAGACCCCCGACCCTCACGACTTTCTCGCCGTCGACCGCGATCTCACCGAGGAGGAACGCGCGATCCGCGACACGGTGCGCGCCTATGCCGACGCCGAGTTGCTTCCGCATGTCGCCGACTGGTTCGAGGCCGGCACGATCCCGGACCCGCGTGGGCTCGCCAAGGGCCTGGGCGCGCTCGGCGTGTTCGGCATGCACCTGGAGGGGTACGGCTGCGCCGGCACGAACGCGGTCAGCTACGGCCTGGCCTGCCGCGAGCTGGAAGCGGTCGACAGCGGGTTGCGCAGTTTCGTGTCCGTCCAGGGTTCGCTGGCGATGACGGCGATCCACCGGTACGGCAGCGAGGCCCAGCGGGAGGAGTGGCTGCCTTCGATGGCGGCCGGCGACGCCATCGGCTGCTTCGGCCTGACCGAGCCTGATTCGGGCAGCGACCCTGGATCGATGCGGACCAGGGCCCGGCGCGACGGCTCTGACTGGGTGCTCAACGGCGCCAAGATGTGGATCACCAACGGCTCCGTCGCCGATGTCGCCGTCGTGTGGGCCGCCACGGACGAGGGCATCCGCGGCTTCCTCGTGCCTCGCGGTACCCCCGGCTTCTCGGCGAACGTGATTCACAAGAAGCTTTCCCTGCGCGCCTCGATCACCTCCGAGCTGGTCCTGCAGGACGTCCGCCTGCCCGCCGACGCGCTGCTGCCCGGCGCCGAGGGGCTCAAGGCCCCGCTGTCGTGCCTGTCGGAGGCCAGGTACGGGATCGTCTGGGGAGCGGCGGGCGCGGCACGTGCCTGCTACGAGTCGGCGCTCGACTACGCCGGCAGCCGCGTGCAGTTCGGGCGGCCGGTCGCCGGCTTCCAGCTCACCCAGCGCAAGCTCGCCGACATGCTCATCGACGTCAACCACGCCATGCTGACGGCCCTACGGATCGGCCGCCTCAAGGACGACGGTCAGAGCCACCACTCTCACATCAGCTTCGGCAAACTCGCCAACGTACGCGCCGCCCAGCGCGTGGCCGCCCTCGCCCGTGGCATCCACGGCGCCAACGGCATCACGCTGGAGTACCCGGTCATGCGGCACATGGTGAACCTCGAATCGGTCGCCACGTACGAGGGCACGGAGGAGGTCCACGCTCTGAACCTCGGCCAGGTCCTGACCGGTACCCCCGCCTTCCGCCAGTAGTCGGCGGACGCGCACATCGTGAATGACCTGCGATAGGGGCCTGATGTTCGCGGTCTCGCTCCTTCAGGAGCTGGACCGACGAACGGATGCCGGGCCGTTCCGCGACAACCGAGAACGGCCCGGCACCACAAGCAGATCGCCCCCGTACGGGTTGGGATGGGCCACGCGCCACGCGGCGCGGTGAAAGGTCATCTGTCCGTGGTCTCCAGGTGCTGGACGACCTTCCTGAGGGAGTCGGCGAGTCCGCGGCGCTGCTCGCTGTCCAGCTCCTTGACCACGAAGGCCTCCTGCCGGTTGAAGTCGGGGAACAGTGTGCGCATCAGCCGTTCCCCCGACGAGGTCAGCTCCAACATGACCCGGCGCCCGTCCGTCGGGTGAGGGAATCGGCGCAGGTGCCGGTAGGACTCCAGGGTCTTGAGGACGCCGGTGAGCGTGCTCTTGGAGATGCCCGCCTCGGCCGCCACGTTCCGGGTCTCGCTCTCACCCCATATCCACACGACCCACATGACGACGAAGCCGGTCCACGTGAGCCCGGTGTCGCGGAGCACGGTCTGCTCCAGGTGGTTGCGGATCGCCGAGGAAGCCCGGTAAATGTTCGACACCGCCCACATCGCCTCGAAGTCGATATTGAGTCCGCCGAGCCGGTCGCCGATGGCGTCCTCGGTCTGGCGCAGGGTGTGGTGTCCGGTCATGGTCTGCACGTTACGGCCCGTCGGCTCATTCGGCGAAATGTGTGATCACCCGGTACGGTGACCTGGCGCGTCCCCCGACTCAGACCGATCGGGCGAGCCGGAACCCGAGGTCGTCGACGCGGAAGGTCGGGTGACTCTTCCGGCGGCACGACGCCCGGCACCCTCGGGGTCGATCGAACCCGCCTCCGCCACGGAACACGCGGTACGGACCGTAGACCCCGGGATCATAGAGATCCCAACACCACTCCCACACGTTGCCGATCATGTCGTAGAGGCCCCACGCGTTCGGTGCCTTGGTCGCGACATCGTGCACCTCGCCGCCGGAGTTGTCGCGATACCAGGCGATCTCGTCCAGCTCTCCGTAGCGGACGCCGGAGGTCCCGGCCCTGCACGCGTACTCCCACTCCGCTTCGGACGGGAGGCGATAGCCGCCGGCCTCCCAGTCGCAGACCACGTCTTGCCCGTCGGGGTCGTCGCCTATCGAATAGCAGGGGTCCAGCCCGGTCGCTTCCGAGAGCAGGTTGCAGAACCGGACGGCATCGTTCCAGGAGACCTCGGTCACCGGCGTCCGCGGCCCCGCCGAGCTCGCGGGCGCCTCGCCTCGAACGGCGTGGTACAGCTTGCGGGTCACGGGACACGACGCCAGCCGGAAGGCTCCAACCTCGACCTTCCAGTTCGTCTTCGTGCCTTCGTCCCGCAGGACGATCTCTCCGGCAGGAATTCCGATCATGTGCTCGGCGACCGCATGGCGCAGTGTGGATTCAAGACTCATCGCGGACCCGATCCTATGCCGATCATGCAGAACACGGCTGTTCGCGAACGCGACCACACGCGCCAAGGGCTTGGAGGCGCCGCGAGTGCGGTGCGACAAGGCTTCGGTCAACCGGTCACCCCTCCGCGAGGGTCACCAGCTTGGTGACCGTGTTCCAGTTGCGTGCGGTGGCGGGGACGCCCAGACGCTTGTCCAGCAGCGGTTGCAGCCGGGTGCGCCGCAGGCCGTCGGGGAAGTACATGTACAGCTCACGCCTCCCGACGCGCATCTCCTCGGGCGCGCAGGCCGCCGGGTCGATGCCCTCCAGCGTCGCCCGGTCGGGCGCGCCGGCGAGGAACAACACCGTGAACCTGGCCGGAGAGGGGTCGCCGTCATGGCTTCGTGGTGAGGGCCTGCCGGTACGGCGCGAGCGTGTCCAGCCACTGCGCCACTGCGCCGGACTCGTCCCACAGGTCGTACAGCTCGTTGTCGTCGGGACGCGCCGCTCGGTCGAGCGTGGCGAGGGCCAGGTCGCGCAGCGAGTCGGTCACGGTGAAGGGATGGCGGTCGAGCCATTTGGTGGCGATCATGTTCGGCTCGGAACCGATCAGCCGCGCGCCGACGAGGCAGGCCGCGGCCACGGCCTCGGACAGTTCAGGCGCCTCGACGTAATCCTCCTGGGCGAGAATCTCGCGCATGGTCAGGGCGAGCCCGCCGGGCACGTCCTCCATCTGGTCGAGGTCGCCGAGAGCGTCGAGCGCCCCGTCGTTGTCGAACGGCCCGATGTCCCACGCGCCCATGTCAAACCTCCGGTATGTGATCGGTCGAGCGTGATCGTAGTGACCGCCTCCGACAATTCCCCCGCTCGCTCTCGTAGCGCCGGCCGGAGTGCCGCGCCTGGCAGGCGATCACGTTGGTCCGGCCCTCGTCGAGCCCGCACCGTATACCCCTCATAGGTATTCCTGAAAGGAGTGCCGGTCGGGCCGGGGCGACAGGGTGCTCTTGCGGTACTCCCGCGGGCTGATGCCGCGCACCCGTTTGAAGGCGGTGCTCAGCGCGAAGGCGCTGCCGTACCCGACCTGCCCGGCCACCGCGCCGATGGTGGCGTCGGAGTCCTGGAGCAGGTCGGCGGCTATCGCCAGCCGCCAGCCCGTCAGGTACGCCATGGGCGGCTCGCCGACCAGCTCGGTGAACCGCCGGTAGAGCGCGGCCCGGGAGGCGCCCACCTCCGAAGCCAGGGTGGACACCGTCCACGGGCGCGCCGGATCGTCGTGCAGCAGCCGCAGTGCCGGTCCCACCAGCGGATCGCCGGACGCGTGGTACCACCCGGGGGTACCCGCTTCCGGCCGGAAGAACCAGGCCCGCAGCACGGTGACCAGAAGCAGGTCCAGCAGCCGGTCCAGGACGACCTCCTGGCCGGGATCGTCTCGGGAGATCTCCTGCTCCAGCAGCGCGATCAGCGGGCTCTCCCATGCGTCGCCGGGCAGCGCCAGCAGCGGCGGGAGCGCGTCAAGCAGCCGCCGGCTGATCTCGGAACGTGGCCGGTAGGTGCCGATCAGCAGCACGACCGGACCGTCCAGGCTGTCACCCCAGGTGCGTACGCCCAGGTGCATCGCCTCGGATACGTCCTCGCCGTCGGGCGTGGTGCAGCGCTGTCCCGGGTGGATCACCACCCGTGGTGGTGTGGCCGGATCGCCGGCGAAGGTGTACGCGTCCGGACCGCGCGTGATCGTGACGTCGCCCGGGCGGAGCCGTAGCGGATCGCCGTGGTCGGGGATCACCCACGCCTCGCCGCGCACGATGGTGACCAGGGAGAGCGGGGCCCGGTCCTCGATCCGCACCGACCACGGCGGGGTCATGATCGTCTGGAGCAGGAAGGCGCCCTGGGCCCTGGGGCCGTCCACGAGTCTCGCGAGTGCGTCCATGGGTGAAAGCCTAGACGCTCGAACATGAAACCGAGCGTCTCAACCATGTTCCGTCTCGCGGCACTACGGTTCACTGAGATCACCGCGAGGAGGAGGATCGAGATCCGGCTCCCCGCACGACTGAAGGAGTCTCGATGTTGTTCGCGCTGACGGCCGTCTCCGCCGCCGTGGCCCTCCTCCTGACCGGCGCGATCGCCGGTCTCTTCTACGGCTACTCGGTGTCGGTGATGCCGGGCCTGGACGGGATCGCCGCCGAGCACGCCATTCCGGCGATGCGCCGGATCAACGAGAAGATCCTCAACCCGCGGTTCTTCGCGTCCTTCCTCGGCACGCCGGTCGCGTCCGCGGTGACGGGCGGGCTGCTCCTCGCCCTCGGCGAGCCAGCGGCGGCCGTCCTCTTCTTCGCCGCCGCGGCGACCTACGTGCTGGGCGCCTTCGTGCCCACCGCCGCCGTCAACGTGCCGATGAACCAGGCGCTCGCGGTGGCGACCGTACCCGCGGACCCGGCCGAGGCCGCGCGCCTCTGGTCGGAGTTCTCCGGGCGGTGGACCCGCTGGAACACCTCGCGCGCGGTGTTCTGCCTGATCAGCCTCCTCCTCGCCGGCCTCGGCCTCTACGTCTGGGCGCGACCCTGACCGGCCGACACCGACTACGCGCGGGACACCGCCGCCACCGGCATCTGGAAGTAGAGCGACCGATGACCCGACCGATGACCGTGAACCCGACGTCAGCCCTGGGAAGGCTGCCCCGGACGATCCGACGTCCCCGGCATGACCAGTCCCGACTCGTACGCGAAGACGACGAGCTGGGCGCGGTCGCGCGCGCCCAGCTTGGTCATCGACCGGCTGACATGTGTCTTGACGGTGGCGTGGCTGATGACCAGATGCGCGGCGATCTCCTCGTTGGACCTCCCGGACGCGACCAGGGCCACGACTTCGCGCTCCCGATCCGTCAGTCGCTCCAGCCCGGGGACGGCCACGGGCCGGGGCGGCGTGGAGACGTACTCCTCGATCAGCCGCCGGGTCACCGAGGGCGACAGCAGCGCCTCCCCCTGGGCGGCCACCCGTATCGACCGGAGCAGTTCGGCGGGCTCGATGTCCTTGACCAGGAAGCCGCTGGCCCCGGCGCGCAGCGCGGCGAAGACGTACTCGTCGAGCGCGTAGTTGGTGAGGATCACCACGCGCACGCCGTCGAGCTGGGGATCGGAGCCGATGCTCCTGGTCGCCTGGATTCCGTCGAGGAAGGGCATCCTGACGTCCAGCAGCGCCACGTCCGGCCGCAGCGTGCGGGCCAGCTCGACCGCGGCGCCGCCGTCGCCCGCCTCGCCCACGACCACGATGTCCTCGGCCAGTTCGAGCAGCGCGCGGAAGCCCGCGCGGATCAGCGGCTGGTCGTCGGCGAGGAGGACCCGGATCACGGCCGTTCCCCCAAGGGCAGCTCGGCGTGAACACCGAACCCGCCCTCCGGGCGCGGCCCGGCCGAGAGCGACCCGCCGAGAGCGACCACGCGCTCGCGCATCCCGATCAGCCCCATCCCGTGACCGGCGGCACCGCCGCCGGAGTGTCCGTCGTCCACCACCCGTACGACGATCTTCTCCGGATGGTATTCGGTCGTCAGGGTGATCGTCGCCGGGCCCGCGTGGCGCAGGACGTTCGTGAACGCCTCCTGCACGATGCGGTAGGCCGTCCTGTCGATCTCCTCGGGCAGGTCCCGCCGGTCTCCGACGATGGAGCTGCGCACCGGAAGCCCCGCCGCCTCGGCCCTGGACACCAGCCGGGGGAGCCGCGCGAGACCCGCCTGCGGGGCGTCCAGCTCGGCCTGCCTGAGCACGCCGAGCGTGGCGCGCAGCTCGCGCATCGCCTCGTGACCGGACTCCTTGATCGCGACCAGCGCCTCCCGGGCGCGCTCGGGCCGCTGGTCCAGGAGCTGCATGGCGACGGACACCTGGACGTTGATCACGGAGATGCTGTGCGTGAGCGAGTCGTGCAGCTCCTGCGCGATCCACAGGCGCTCCTCGCCCGCCCGGCGGAGCGCGGCCTCCTCACGGGTGCGTTCGGCCTCGATCGCCCGCTGCTCCACCTCGTGCAGGTAGGCGCGCCGGTTCCGCGTCACCTCGCCGAGCACCACCATCGCCACCAGCCACCCGCCGAGCAGGTTGAAGCCGTCGCTCGGCGAGGGGTCGGTATCCGAGAGCGCGATGAGGCCGTAGATGCCCATGTCCATCGCGACGGCGAGAACGATCGCCAGGCGGCGCCGGCCGAGGGTCGCGGCCGTGTAGATCGACACCAAAGCGGGCGCGGCGGCGAACACCCCCGGATAGTGACAGGCGTAGTAGACCACCGCGCAGACCACCGTGACCACACCGACCGCCAGCGGAGCGCGCCGCCGGAAGACCAGCGCGGGCGCGGCCACGGTGATCAGCGCGAGGCCGAGGGGGTCCAAGGGGCGCTCGAACGCCCCCGAGCTCGACAACCCGCCGTACGTGCCCGCGACGATCCCCGTCAGCGCGCCCAGGGCCATCAGTGCGTCGATCTTCCGGGCTTCCACCATCGACACAGTAGGTCACCGGTTCCGGCCGGCCGACACCCGCGCGACGGAGACCGCGCGTACATCCCCGGTGGTACGCGCGGCACGGCCTACCGCCTACGAAGTACGCGAAATACCGTCCGAGGAAGGACGATCTTGCAGCTCCCCGGCGGAAACATGACCCGTATGGACACCCCACCCCTCGTGGCCGGCCGACCGGCCGGTGCCCCTCGCACGCGCCCGCCGGGCTGGATCGTCTGGTGGCTGCGGATCGCCACCACCGCGCATCTGGCCGGGGTGCTCGGGCAGGCCGTGCTGGCCGGGCTGTTCGTCACCGGCAACGTGGACATGCTGGTCCAGCACCGTGACAACGCCGGATTGACGCACACCATGCTGTACCTCCAGCTCGTCGCCGCGATCCTGCTGTGGCGTCCCGGCAGGGGCCCGAGCTGGCCCGCCTGGGCGAGCGCGGCGCTCGTCGCCCTGGAGACGGTGCAGGTCATGCTCGGCCTGAACCGCGTCCTCGCGGGACATTTCCCCCTCGGCGTGACGATCTTCGGCGTCTCCGCCGTGATGGCCGCCTGGACCTGGTGGGGCCTGCGGGCCAGGCGGGGGAGTGCCACGTGACGCCGTCCTCTTCGCCTTCCCGGCGCGGCGTGGTGCCGCCGTCTTCGCTCTCCCGGCGCGGCTTCCTGGGCGTACTCGGCGGCGGCACGCTCCTGCTCGGCGGCGGCGGGCTCGCCCTCGCGGGCTGCGGTTCGCTCGCCGCCGAGACCGCGGGCCGGCCACTGGCCAGCGCGCTGCCGCTGCCCGCGCCGTTCACCGTGCCGCTGCCGATTCCCAACGTCGCCCGCCCCGTACGGCCGGGCCACTACGAAGTCGTCCAACGCGCGGCCAAGGTGGAGATCATCCCGGGGACGACGACCGAGGTGTGGGGGTTCGACGGCACCTTTCCCGGGCCCACGTTCGACCTGCGGCGCGGGAGCCGCACGGTCGTCCGGGTGCGCAACGAGCTTCCGGTCCCGACGTCCACCCACCTGCACGGCGGGGTCACCCCGGCGGACTCCGACGGCTACCCGACCGATCTGGTGGTCGCCGCCGGACGGGGTTTCCGGCCGCCCGGCGGGCACTCCCACGCCGGCATGCGGGTCGACCCGGACCAGTGGACGTTCCATTCCGGGGCCAGGGAGTACGTCTATCCCCTGGAGCAGCGGGCGGCCACGCTCTGGTACCACGACCACCGGATGGACTTCTCCGGGCCGCAGGTGTGGCGCGGCCTCGCCGGCTTCCTGCTGGTACGCGATGACGAGGACGACGCCCTGCCGCTGCCGAAGGGGGAACGCGACATCCCGCTGATGATCTGCGACCGCGCCTTCGACGAGGACGGCGCGTTCCGCTATCCCTCGCGGGACCCGAGCCTGCTGCTCCGGGCCGGCGTGCACGACCCGTACATGGAGGGCGTCGAAGGGGACGTGATCCTGGTCAACGGTGCGCCGTGGCCGGAGCTGGAGGTGGACGCGGTGCGCTACCGGCTGCGGCTGCTCAACGCGTCCAACGCCCGCCGTTACCGGCTGGAACTGCAGCCCGGCGGCCGGTTCGTCCAGGTCGGCAGCGACGCGGGGCTGCTGCCCGCTCCGGTGGAACACGGCGCGATCACGATCGCCCCGGCGGAACGGTTCGACGTGGTGGTGGACTTCTCCGGCTACCCCGTCGGCAGCCGGGTGACGCTGGTCAACACTCTGGGCACCGGACCGGCGCGGAACGTGATGAGCTTCCGCGTCGCCAGGAAGGCCGCCGACGACAGCGCGGTCCCGGCCCGGCTGTCCCGGCCGGAGCGCCTCAACCGCTCCGCCGCCGCGACCACGCGGGTCTTCGATTTCCGCAAGTCCGGGCAATGGGCCGGCGCCTGGACGATCAACGGGAGGCCCTTCAATCCGGGCACCCCGCTGGTACGACCCCGCCTGGGGACCACCGAGGTCTGGCGCCTCACCAGCGACTTCCACCATCCGGTGCACGTGCACCTGGCGCACTTCCAGGTGCTCACCCGGAACGGCAAGGCGCCCGCGGCCACCGACGGGGGCTGGAAGGACACCGTGGACCTGCGTCCGTACGAGGTCATCGAGGTCCTGGTCCGCTTCGAGGGTTATCGCGGGCGCTACATGATGCACTGCCACAACCTCGAACACGAGGACATGGCGATGATGGCCGACATCGAGGTGGTCTGACCGCGGCAGAAAGCGATCACTCCATCCGCGATGAACACACAGGCCAGGCAACTGCGGCCTTTGCGGTGATTCGCGCGTGATCAATATGGCCTTGCGTGTTCATCGTGACCCGCCCGCGTGGCGGGTCCAAGGCCGTATGGGTGGGCCGGACCTCTGCCGGGGCGGGGCTACATTCTGGTGGGGCCGGGACCGGTCCGGGGGCTGTGCGATCGGCATCTGATCATCCATGTGATCAGCATGTGATCAGCTTGGAGACGACTACAGGAGGCGGCGCCACGGCTCGTGGCGTTCGCCAATGGACGGGTCAGGCGTGGGCTGTTTTCCTGGGACCGCACCAAATGTCGACTTCAAGGTAAAGAGGGGGCCCGTGGCCGTCGAGCAACGCGGCATCGAGCTGGTTTCGCCGCAGGAGAGGTACGGCAGGCCCCGCGACCTGCTCTTCCTGTGGTCAGGCACCACGCTCGGCATCTTCACGCTGGTCTACGGCACGGTCGTCGTGTCGCTCGGCCTGAGCTTCCCGCAGGCCGTGGCCGCGATCATCATCGGCAACCTGCTGGCGTTCCCGCTGGTCGGCCTGACCAGCCTGCAGGGACCCGCGGTGGGCACGTCCACCATGGCCGTCTCCCGCGCGGCCTACGGCCCCAAGGGCGCCCGCGCGCTGGGCTTCTTCGGCTGGCTGAACATGGTCGGCTTCGAGGCGGGCGGCATGGTGCTGATCACCTTCGCCGCGCTCGCGCTGTTGGACAAGGCGGGCGTCCACGACCAGGGCATCGGGCTGAAGGTCGCCGTGATCCTGGTCGCCGCGCTGATCCAGCTCGTGCTCCCGCTCGTCGGGCACGCGGCCGTGATGAAGGCGCAGAAGTACTTCACCTGGGTGTTCGTCGCCATGTTCGGGATCATGGCGGTGCTGGTCGGCCCGAAGGTGGACCTCGCCGCGACCGGCGGCGCCGACTTCGCCACGTTCACGGGCGCGGTGGCGCTGGTCATGTCCGCCGGCGGGCTCTCCTGGGCCCCGCTCGGCAGCGACTACTCCCGCTACCTCCCCGCGGACGCGAGCAGGAAGGCGGTCTTCGGGTACGCCGCCCTCGGCGGCTTCGTGCCGTACGTGCTGCTGATGACGCTCGGCGCCGCGGTGGCCACCGTGGTCAAGGATGCGGGTGACCCGATCTCGGGCCTGCCCGGCGCGCTGCCCGGCTGGTTCACGGTGCCCTACCTCGTGCTCGCCATGGTGACGCTGTTCGCGGTGAACACCACCGACCTGTACTCCTCCGGCCTGAACCTGCAGGCGGCCGGGATCAACGTCAAGCGCTGGGTCGCCGTCGTGGCCGACCTGGTGATCTGCGTTGCGATCACCTACGTGGCCGTGGTCTCCGACTCGTTCAACACGATGCTGAACACCTTCCTCGGCCTGCTGATCATCTGGCTGGCGCCGTGGGCCGGCGTCTACCTCTCCGACTGGCTGCGCCGCAGGGGCAGCTACGACGGCGCGGCGCTGTTCGACGAGAGCCCGGCGAGCCCGTACTGGGGCAGCGGCGGCGTGCGCTGGTCCGGCATCCTGGCCCAGGTCGCGGGCATGATCGCCGCCGCACTGTGGATCAACTCCACGGCATTCACCGGCTGGATCTCCCAGGCCACCGGCGGCACCGACTTCAGCATCTTCGCCGGGGTCATCGTGGCGGGCGTCACCTACCTGGCGCTGGAGCGGCGTACCGCTGTGGAGACCGTCCCCGTCGCCGCCTGACACGAGCCGCCCGAACCAAGGACAGCCTGAATCCAGGGCAGCTCCGACTGAGGGCCGCCCAGCAAACGCAGCCTGACAACGAAAGGCACGCACACCTCATGGCAGACCGCCTTTTGCTCGACGTCGCCTACGGGCGGCGCCCCGCCGACCGCATCATCACGGGCGGCACGCTGGTCAACGTGCTGACCGGGGAGATCTACCCCGCCGACGTCGCGATCAGCGGCACCCGGATTGCGGCCGTGGGCGACCTGCCGGACACGATGCGCGGCCCCGACACCGAGATCATCGACGCCCGCGGCGGCTACCTCGTGCCCGGTCTGATCGACGGCCACCTGCACATCGAGTGCAGCAAGCTCTCGGTGACCAGCTTCGCCGACCTGGTCGTCCCGCTCGGAACGACCAGCGTGGTGTCGGGCCTCGACCAGATCCTGGTCGTGGACGGCCTCCCCGGCGTGCGGCGCTTCCTGGATGAGTCCAAGAACACCGGCATGCGGATCTGGTGGGGCGCTCCTGCCAAGGCTCCGTACACGGTTCCGGAGTCCAACGTCGGCCACACCTTCGGGCCGGAGCAGCACGCGGAGGCGCACACCTGGCCCGAGTGCGTCGGCGTGTGGGAGACCGTCCAGGAGATGGTGGAGCACGGCGACCCCGCCGTCATGGACGCCCTCGACCTGGCCGAACGGCACCGGATGCCCGTCTTCGGCTGCGCGCCGCTGTCCGACACCCGCCGCATCAGCGGGCTGGCGGCGGCCGGCGTACGGCTCGACCACGAGTCCTACTCGCACGAGGAGATGCTGGAGAAGCTGCGCCTCGGCATCTACGCGATCGTCCGGGAGTCGTCGGTCGCGCACTTCCTGGAGGAGAACATCCAGGTCGTCTCCAAGGTCGGCGCGCGCCGGGTGGCGTTCTGCACCGACGACGTGCACGCCGCCGACGTGCTGGCCGGCGGCCACATGGACAAGCTGGTCCGGATGGCCGGCAAGGCCGGCGTCGACCCGGTGACCGCCGTCCAGATGGCCACGATCAACTGCGCGGAGATGTACCGGATCGACCACCTGGTCGGCAGCATCGCCCCCGGCCGCTTCGCGGACGTGCTGATCGTGGACTCGCTGGAGGACTTCCGCGTCCGCGAGGTCGTCGCGGGCGGCAGCCTGGTGGCGCGCGGTGGCGCCATGATCACCCCGACCGCGCCGCCCGAGCGCGGAGACGTGCGGCCGCTGCCGGTCCGCGAGATCCTCGCCGAGGACCTCGTGCTCCGTGCGCCCGAGGGCGCCTCGGAGGTGACCGTGCTGACCATGAACATGACGCCGGAGCAGGTGTTCGTGCGCAAGCGCCGCGACGTGACGCTGCCCGTCACCGGCGGGCTGGTCGAGCCCTCGGTGGCCGAGGACGCGCTGCTGGTCACCGTGGTCGAGCGGTACGGCAAGACCGGGAACATGCCCGTGGCCATGGTGAGCGGCATGGGCTTGCGCAAGGGCGCGATCGCCACCAGCGCCGCCCCTGACGACAACAACATCATCTGCGTGGGCGCCTCGCGCGCCGACATGGCGGTCGCGATCAACGCGGTCGTCGCGGCGGGCGGCGGCCAGGCGGTCGTGGTGGACGGCGAGGTCGCGGCGCTGCTGCCGCTGCCGGTCGGCGGCATCGTCTCCGACCTGCCCGCGGCCGAGATGGCGGCCGCCGAGACTCGGCTCGACGACCTGGCGCGGGAGCTGGGCTGCGCGCTGCCCGCGCCGCTGATGTACCTGTTCTTCCTGTCGATCACCGCGATCCCGGACTACGCGATCACCGACCTCGGCCTGGTCGACTGCGTGGCACTGGACGTCATCGACCCGATCATCTCGGAGGCCTGACCATGCCTGAGACCATGAAGGACTTCATCGCCGGACTGCCCAAGTGCGAGCTGCACCTGCACATCGAGGGCACCCTTGAGCCCGAGCTGAAGTTCGAGCTGGCGAAGCGGAACGGCCTGGCCCTGCCGTACGACACGGTCGAGGACATGCGGGCCGAGTACGACTTCGACGACCTGCCGTCGTTTCTGTCCGTCTACTACGAGGGCATGAACGTCCTGCGCACCGAGCCGGACTTCTACGACCTCGCCATGGCGTACCTGCGCAAGGCCGCCGCGCAGAACGTGCGGTACGCGGAGATCTTCTTCGACCCGCAGGCACACACCTCTCGTGGCGTGCCGTTCGACGTGCTGGTCCGCGGCCTGCGCCGGGCGCTGATCGACGCGGAGAACCAGCTCGGCGTCCGCGCCCAGCTCATCATGTGCTTCCTGCGTGACTTCCAGGCCGAGTACGCGATGGCGACGCTGCTGGAGTCGCTGCCGTACCGGGAGTGGATCGTGGGCGTCGGCCTGGACTCCGACGAGAAGGGTAACCCGCCGGCCAAGTTCGCCGCGGTGTTCGCCCGAGCCAGGGAGGAGGGCTACCTGCTGACCATGCACTGCGACGTGGACCAGGAGAACTCCACCGAGCACATCCGCCAGTGCGTCGAGGAGATCGGCGTCAACCGGATCGACCATGGCGTCAACGCGCTGGAGGATCCGAAGCTCGTCGAGGCCATCAAGGAGCGCGGGCTGGGCCTGACCGTGTGCCCGATCTCCAACCGGTACGTCACCGACTCGATGAAGGCCGACGCCATCCGGCGCATGCTTGACCTGGACCTGCGCGTCACGATCAACTCCGACGACCCGGCGTACTTCCCGGGTTACGTGCAGGAGAACCTCGTCGCGATCCAGGAGGCGCTGGACCTGTCCCGCGAGGAGCTGGTCCGGCTCCAGCGGAACGCCTTCGAGATCACTTGGCTGCCCCGCCAGGTGAAGGACGCCTACCTGGCCGAGCTGGACGCCTACGCCGCCTCCTAGAGACGGCGCGCCCCTCTCGGGTCTTTTCGCCGGAACGACCGCGGCCGGCGAAAAGACCCGAGAGGTGCTGCGTTATGCCGGTTCGGGTCCCTTCTCCGTGATTGAGCGTCCCTGGAGGGGACGCTCCGGCGACTGCGGGGTCAGCGCATCCTGAGGGCGAGCAGGAAGTCGACCTGCTCGTCCAGCGAGGTGAGCGACCGGCCGGTCAGCTCCTCGATCCGCTTCACCCGGTAGCGCAACGTGTTGACGTGGACGTGCAGCCGGTCGGCCGTCGTCGCCCACGAGCCGGACTCCTCGAGGAAAGTCTCCAGGGTCTCGATCAGGTCCGTCTGGTTCGCGGCGTCGTACTCCTCCAGCCGGCCGAGCAGTCGGGCGCGGAACGACCGGCGCAGGTCGCCGGGGATGGCGGCGAGCAGCGACCGGTGCGAGCTGACGTCGTCCGCGGTCATCGCGCTCACCCGGTCCTGCCCCAGCGCCGCGAGCGTGCGCGCGTGCCGTGCCTCCTCGATGAGGCTGCTCAGCCCGGCCGGACCGGTGGTGACGCTGCTCAGCCCGAGCGTGATCCGGGCGTCGGTGAGACCGGCCTCCAGCGTCCGCGCGCCGCGCAGCACGTGTCCGGCGATTTCGGCGGCGGTGTTCCCCGCCAGCGGCACGAGCGCGATCGCCTCGCCGTCCTCGCGCGCCGTGGCCACCCCGGGCGCGAGCGGCCGCAGCAGCTCGTCGAGCACGGCGGCGCCCACCTCGTCGGCCCGTTCCACGCCCTCGACCCGCAGTGCCGCCGCCAGCAGCCCGTGCTCGGTCTCCACGTGCAGCGTGTGCAGCCGCGAGACGACACCGGGCAGGTTGGCCTCGCCTGAGCCGAGCAAATCGAGCAACTGGTCGAGCACGCGCCGCTCGATCCGCTGCGCCGCCTCCAACCGGGACCGCTCCAGGGCCACCAGCGCGGCCAGCTCCACGATCAGGTCCTCGTGCTCGCCGCCCGCCCCCGCCTGCTCCCCGGCGTACGCGAGGAACCAGTTGGCGATGCGGTGCGGCGCGCCCTTGCTCACCGGGAAGACCGACAGCACGGTGCCGTCCTTCCGCGTGGACATGCCGGGCAGGAAGCGCGCCGACAGGAACGCGTGGGCCAGCCGGGTCCCATCCCCGGGCGCGAGCGGCTGCGACCCCACGATCACCCGGCCGGTGGCCGACATCACCCAGCACGGCACGTCCAGCTCTCCGGCGACGGCGGTGACGAGCTTGTTCAGGCTGCCGCCGTCCACGAGCACGCTGGCGAGCCTGCGCCGCGACCCCTGCGGCCGGCGCGGCGCGGCGCCCAGCTCGTCGATCAGCCGGCGCAGGACGTGTTCGGTGACGACGCTGAACGGCACGTCCACCGACAGGCAGAGCAGCGGCAGCCCGGCCTCGGCGCAGGCGTCGATCAGATCGGCGGGCGGGACCTTCAGCGCGGTGCCGGAGCAGAGCGCGGTCACCCCCACCTGGACCAGCGCGGAGACGAACCGGCGCGAGGAGGCGGGCCCGTCGTGCCAGGTCAGCTCGGTGAGGACCAGCTCTCCGGGTTTGACGAACCTGGCCGGCTCCGGAAGGTCGGTCGTGGCCACGCCACGCACCCGCCGGTCCAGCAGGTCGTGCCCGGTCAGGACCTTCAACCCCAGATGGTCGACCTGGCAAAGGTCCCGCAGTCGCATCTCTCCCGATCCCGTAGCCGTCCGAATCCCCCCATCGAGAGTATCGGCAGCTCAGACGGGCCAGACCTCCCGCCGCCAGGCGGCGTCCCAGAACATCCACTCGTAGCGTGCGGTTGTCGTCGCGTTCGCGAGCAGCCGCCCGCGCTCGTCGGCGGTCAGGTCCGCCGCGACCGCGTCGAGCAGGTCGAGCACGCCCGCGACGGTCTCCTGGTACTCCTCGCCGCCGTAGGTCTCGATCCACCAGGCGTACAGCGGGTCGGGGGAGGAGCGGCGGAGCAGGGTCTCCCCGACCCGGGCGTAGATCCAGTAGCACGGCACGATCGCGCCGAGCGCCTCGGCGAAGGTGCCGAGGTGGCAGGCGCGCAGCAGGTACGACCCGTAGCCGAGCGCGGTGGGCGGGGCGGGGTGGCGGCGCGCCTCCTCCTCGCCGATGCCGAACGCGTTGAGCAACTCGACGTGCAGGCTGTGCTCGACCTCGACCGTGCGGGCGGCGTCCGCGGCGAACCGCTGGACGGTGGCCGGGTCGGGCGCCTTGACCGCGCACGCGGCGAGCGCGCGCGCGTAGTCGGGCAGGAAGTGCGCCTCCTGGAGGACGAAGTGCCGGAAGACCTCCTTGGGGAGGGACCCGTCGGTCAGCCCGGTGAGGAAGGGATGGGCCAGGATCTCGTGGTAGATCCCGTCCATCGCCCGCCACAACTCGTCACGGAACGCGCGCACCAGCCGATGCTATCCAGCGCGCGCACAGGCCATGGACGGTGGTGAGCTGTCCGCGTTCCGGTGATGTGGCCGCCGCCTCGGTGAGGGGTCCGCGTGTCTCAGGTCGTCGGCTCGTGGACGGCCGGGCTGGGGGAGACCACTCCCGCCCGGTCGGGTGTCCGCACGTGCTCCGGCAGGATGCCGTACATCATGATCCGCATCAGGATCTGGGACATGAGCCGGCGGCCGCGCTCGCCGCTCAGGATCGCGGGCAGCTGCGGTTCCTTCCCGCCGAGGACTCGGCCGACGAGCTTGCGCTGAGCCAGCAACTGGACGTACTGGGTGCCGGCGGTCGGGATCGTACGGCGCCGCTGCACCCGCTGTACGAGCCGAGGGTTGAACGTCTTACGGAACCTGTCCGGATCGGCCTGGGCGCGGTGGAGCGGTTCGGCCAGCAGGTTGGCGGTCGCCACCGCGTCCTGCACGGCGAGGTTGATGCCCACGCCCCCGATCGGCGACATGGTGTGCGCGGCGTCGCCGATCGCGAGGAGACCGGGCCGGTCCCAGCGACTGAGCCGGTTCACGCCGACCGAAAGGAACGCCACCGTCCCCCAGTCGTCGATCTCGTCCACCCGGTCGGCGAGGAACGGCAGCAGGCGGGCCAGGCGCGGCCGGAACTCTTCCAGACCTTGCTCGCGGATCCGCTGGTAGGTGCCCTTGGGGATGAGGAAGGCGATCTGCCAGTAGTCGCCCCGGTCGATGGCCACAGCCATCTCGCCCTTGCCGATGTGACCGGTCAGGCCGTTGCCCTCGTCGTCCGGGCGGCGCGAGATGCGCAGCCACAGCACGTCCATCGGCGCGCCGAAGTCGACGGGGATCATCCCGGCGGCGCGCCGCAGGTCGGAGCGGCGGCCGTCGGCGGCCACGGTCAGCACCGCGCGGAGGTCGTGCTCCCCGTGCGCGTCGCGGTAGCGAAGGCCGCGGATCGCCCCGCCGTGCTCGATCGGCCCGAGGGTCTCCGCGTTCATCAGCAGCCGGAACGCCGGATAGCGGCGGGCGTGCTCCACCAGCAGGGTGAGGAAGTCCCACTGCGGGATCATCGCGATGTGGCGGTACTTCCGGGTGGACGGGAACCACTGGAGGTCCGCGTCGACCAGCGTCCGGGTGAGCGTGCTCATGCGGAGCGTCGTCAGGTTCCGGTGCGGGATCCGCTCCAGGTCGTCCACCAGCCCCAGTTCGTCCAGGACCTGCAACGTCGAGGGATGGACGGTGTCACCGCGGAAGTCGCGCAGGAAGTCGCCGTGCTTCTCCAGGACGGTCACCTGGACTCCGGCGCGGGCCAGCAGCAGGCCCAGCATCACCCCGGCGGGGCCGCCGCCGGATATGGCGCAGGTCGTGGTCTCGGATTCCGGCATTCGTCGGCTCCCTTTCGGTCGGACGAGCGCGGTCGTACTGGAAGGACTCGAGATCCTCCCCTCCCCGGATAAATGGGATTCCAACCTTCACACGTCGGCTTTCCTTCCTACCGACCGACCTGGGAGAGTTCCCGCACCGGAACGGTGGGGACAATGGCCGGGAGGGGGGATGCCGTATGCGCGTCGCGGTGCTCGGAATGGGCAGGATGGGGCGGGCGCTGGCCGAGCGGCTGCTCGCGCGGGACTTCGCGGTCACGGTGTGGAACCGCACGCCGGGCCGGGCCGACGAGGTGACCGCCCTCGGCGCGGCGGAGGCCGGGGACCCGGCGCAGGCCGCGCGCGACGCCGACGCCGTGCTGCTCTCGCTCGCGGGGGACGAGGCGGTGCGCGAGGTCATGGTCCGCCTCGCCGAGGTCGGGGGGCCGATCGTCGCCGACATGAGCACCGTCTCCCCGGACACGTCGCGGGCGCTGCGCGAGGCCGCGCCGGGAGGCCGTTTCGTGGCCGCGCCCATCATCGGGGGACCGCAGGCCGTCGTCTCCGGGCAGGCGTTCACGCTGGTCGGGGGCGACCGGCAGCTCGTCGACGACCTCCGGCCGATCTGGGCGGAGGCGTTCTCGGCCTATCGGTACTGCGGGGCCGACCCGGGCAGCGCGGTCATCTTCAAGCTGCTGAACAACTATCTGCTGATGTCGAGCGTCGCCGTCGTCGCCGAGGTGGTCGCCACGGGCCTCGCGGCAGGGGTGGACGACATGCTGCTGCGGGACTTCCTCTTCGGCTGGCCGACCGTCCCGCCCGCGGTACACAACCGGATCGACGACATCCTCAGCGGCGATCATCGCGGCTGGTTCACGACCCGGCTCGGCGCCAAGGACGTGCGGCTCGCCGTCGATGTGGCCCGGTCGGCCGGGATCGACCTGCCGATCGCCCAGCTGGTCGAACGGCGTTTCGAGGAGGCGGCCGAGCGCGGCTGGTCCGACGCCGACATCGGCGCCGTCGTCGAGCTGCTCATGCCGACGGGCGGCCGGAAACGCCACGCCGTACCCGACGAGGGCTAGCGAGTGTCAGACACACCCTGGCCACACGGCCGCGGCCTGGAATGATCCGGAGAGGACGCGGGCGCGAGCCGGTTACGGGGCGGCGGGACCGGCCGCCGGTCGGCCGGGGATCGGCCGTGTGCGATGAGAACAGACGACGACAAGAGGAGCTTTTCCGTGCCTGATATGTCCTACCGCCGTCTCGGCGATTCCGGCCTGGTCGTCTCGGCGGTCGGCCTGGGAGCGAACAACTTCGGCCGGAGGATCGACATCGAGGCGACCCGCGCGGTCGTCGACGCCGCCCTCGACGCGGGAATCACCCTCATCGACACCGCCGACACCTACGGCGAGTCCGAGACGTTCCTCGGAGAGGTGCTGCAGGGCCGGCGCGACGAGGTGGTCCTGGCCACCAAGTTCGGTGGGGACACCGGCGGGGCGAACGGCCCCGACTGGGGGGCCCGCGGCTCGCGCCGCTACATCCGCAAGGCGATCGAGCGCTCGCTGCGCCGCCTGCGCACCGACTGGATCGACCTCTACCAGCTGCACTTTCCCGACCAGGTGACGCCGATCGAGGAGACCCTCGCCGCGCTGACGGAGCTGGTCCGCGAGGGCAAGGTGCGCTACATCGGGTCGTCCAACCTCGCGGGGTGGCAGGTCGCCGACGCCGAGCACATCGCCCGCGCCGCCGGGTACGAGCGCTTCATCTCCGCGCAGAACGAGTACAGCCTGCTGAACCGGCGGATCGAACAGGAGCTCGTGCCCGCCGCCACGCACTACGGCGTCGGCGTGTTGCCGTACTTCCCGCTGGCGAGCGGGCTTCTGACCGGCAAGTACCGACGGGGTGCGACGCCACCGGAGGGCACCCGCCTCGCCGCCCGGCCCGAGTACCTCACCGACGCCCGTTTCGACACCGTGGAACGGCTGACGGCGTTCGCGGAACGGCAAGGCGTCGGCCTGCTGGACGTCGCGATCGGCGGCCTCCTCGCGCAGCCCGCGGTCGCCTCGGTCATCGCGGGAGCGACCCGGCCGGAGCAGGTGAAGGCCAACGCCGCCGCCGGGGCCTGGCGGCCGGACGCGGAGGCGCTGGCCGAGCTCGACAAGATCGCGCCGTAGCCCGCATTCCGCCTGTCATTCGCCCCGCATGGTGGCGAGCGCCGTCTCGAAGGCGTCCATCTCGCGCTCGATCCGGCTGCGCCCGGCGGACGGCAACCACGCCATCACGCGGGACACCCCGGCCTTCTCGCACTCCTCCAGCACCGCGGGGTCCGAGGGGGCCGACAGCATCACGATCCGGATCAGCCGGCCCGTGTCGTCCGCCCGGCGGAGCAGCTCGGGCACCCGCTCCAGGACACCGGGACCGTAGTTCGGCAGCCACGCGTCGCCGTACGCGAGGACGCGGTCGAAGACGCGGGGCCCGGTCCCGCCCACCAGGATCGGCGGGTACGGCCGCTGGGCCGGCTTCGGCCACGACCACATCGGGCCGAACGACACGAACTCGCCGTGGTACTCGGCGTCGGCGTGCGTCCAGATCCGCTGCATCGCCTCGATGTGCTCCTTCATGACGGCGAACCGGCGGGCGGGATCGACCCCGTGGTTGCGGATCTCCGGCTCGTTCCAGCCCGCGCCCACGCCCAGCTCGAACCGCCCGCCGGTGAGGGTGTCGACGCTGGCCACCGCCTTGGCGAGCGCGATCGGCTCGTGCTGCGGGACGAGGCAGATCGCGGTGCCCACCCGCAGCCGGGTCGTGGCCGTGCCCGCGGCCGTGCACGCCACCAGCGGATCAAGGGTGTGCCAGTATCTGCGGGGCAGCGGCGCGCCGTCCGGGCCCAGCGGCGTGGCGCCGGTCACCGGGATGTGGGTGTGCTCGCTGAACATCAGCGCCACGTGGCCCCGCTCCTCGACCACCTGGGCGAGCGTGGCGGGATCGACGGCGTCGTGCGTGGCGAAGTAGCCGAATCCGGAGTCCATCGCCCCAGCGTAAGCCGGGGGACCGGCCCGGCCCGGGGACGACACTCGGCACATTCACGCAGGTCCGGGACTTGTGCCCCGGCCCGTCACGACGTACGCGCGGGCGAGCGGTTAGACGCGACGAAGTCGGGCAAGACTCGCATCATGGCAGGTGGCGGGTGGTTTCTCCGGTGGCCGGTGATCCGGCAGCTCCGTGGACAGGACGGCAGAGGCGAGGCCGCGCGGTCGGCGCGCACCGACGCCCTGCGGCCACGCGTCGAGGAGGCCGACAGCGTCGCCCGGTCCGTCTGCCCCTACTGCGCGGTCGGCTGCGGCCAGCTCGTCTACGTCAAGGACGGCAAGGTCAGCCAGATCGAGGGCGACCCGGACTCGCCCATCTCGCGAGGCAGACTGTGCCCGAAGGGGTCGGCCAGCAAGCAGCTCGTCACCCACGCCGGCCGCCAGACGAAGGTGCTGTACCGGCGGCCGTACGGCACGGACTGGGAGCCGCTCGACCTCGACACCGCGATGGACATGATCGCCGACCGGGTCCTGCGCACCCGGCGGGACACCTGGCAGCAGGAGCACGAGGGCAGGGTCGTGCGCCGCACCCTGGGCATCGCCAGCCTGGGCGGGGCGACGCTCGACAACGAAGAGAACTACCTGATGAAGAAGCTCTACACCGCCCTCGGCGCGATCCAGGTGGAGAACCAGGCGCGCATTTGACACTCCTCCACCGTCCCCGGTCTGGGGGCCAGCTTCGGGCGCGGCGGCGCTACGACGTTCCAGCAGGACCTGGAACGCGCCGACTGCATCGTCATCCAGGGCTCCAACATGGCCGAGTGCCACCCCGTGGGCTTCCAGTGGGTGGTGGAGGCCAGGTACCGCGGCGCGAAGGTGTTCCACATCGATCCGCGCTTCACCCGGACCAGCGCGCTCGCCGACCGGTACGTGCCGATCCGCGTGGGCAGTGACATCGTCCTGCTCGGCGCGCTGATCAACCACGTCCTGGAGAACGAGCTGGACTTCCGTGAGTACGTGCTGGCCTACACCAACGCGTCGATGATCGTGTCCGAGGAGTACCGCGACACCGAAGACCTGGACGGCCTGTTCTCCGGCTTCGACCCCGAGACGCGCACGTACGACCCGGCGACCTGGTCGTACGAGGGAGCGCCCGAGGAGGCGGCGGCGGGGGAGCGCGCCGAGCAGATGGATCACGGCCGGGAGCACGCGGACATGGGCGGGCCCGACCAGTACGGCGCGGGCGGCGCGTCGGCGAATCCCCGGCCGATGAAGGACCCGACGCTGCGCCACCCGCGCTGCGTCTACCAGATCCTGCGGCGGCACTTCGCCCGTTACACCCCGGAACTGGTCGCGGAACTGTGCGGCATCTCCCCGGAGGACTTCGCCGAACTGGCCGAGACGGTCACCACGAACTCCGGCAGGGAGCGCACCACCATGTGGGTGTACTCCGTCGGGTGGACCCAGCACACCGTCGGTGCGCAGTACATCAGGGCGGCGTCGATCCTGCAGTTGCTGCTCGGCAACATCGGGCGGCCGGGCGGCGGCATCCTCGCGCTGCGCGGTCACGCGAGCATCCAGGGCTCGACCGACATCCCGACGCTGTTCAACATCCTGCCGGGATACCTGCCGATGCCGCACGCGCACCAGCACGAGACCCTCGACGACTACCTGGCGAGGGCGGGCGGCGACACCGGGTTCTGGGGCAGGAAGCGCTCCTACATGGTGAGCCTGCTCAAGGCGTGGTGGGGGGACGCGGCGACCGAGGACAACGACTTCCGCTTCGACCACCTGCCGCGCCTCACCGGGGACCACGGCCACTACAGCACGGTCATGGGCCAGATCGACGGCACGGTCAAGGGCTACTTCGTGGTGGGCGAGAACCCCGCCGTCGGGTCCGCGGGCGGCCGGGCGCAGCGCCTCGGCCTGGCGAACCTCGAGTGGCTCGTGGTCCGCGACCTGACCCTGGTGGAGACGGCGACGTTCTGGAAGGACGGCCCCGAGCTGGAGACCGGGGAGATGCGCACCGAGGACATCGGCACCGAGGTGTTCTTCGTGCCCGCGGCCAGCCACGTCGAGAAGGACGGGACCTTCACCAACACGCAGCGGCTGCTGCAGTGGCGGGAGAAGGCGCTCGACCCGCCCGGCGACTGCCGTAGCGACCTGTGGTTCTTCTACCACCTCGGCAAGCTGCTCAAGGAACGGATCACTTCCGGCGAGATCGACCGGCCGCTGCGCGAGCTGACCTGGGACTATCCCGAGGAGGGCGTCCACGGGGACCCGTCGGCGTCGGCGGTGCTGCGGGAGATCGGCGGTGTCGGGCCGGACGGGCGCGCCCTGTCGGATTACACCGAGCTCAAGCCGGACGGGTCCACTCAGTGCGGCTGCTGGATCTACTGCGGGGTGTACGCCGACGAGGTCAACCAGGCGGCCCGGCGCAGGCCGGGGCGCGAACAGAGCCCCGAGGCACCCGAATGGGGCTGGGCGTGGCCGGCCAACCGGCGCATCCTCTACAACCGCGCCTCGGCCGACCCCGAGGGCCGTCCATGGAGCGAGCGCAAGGCGTACATCTACTGGGACGAGAAGAAGGGCGAGTGGACCGGTCCCGACGTGCCCGACTTCGAGAAGACCAAGCCGCCGGGCTACCGGCCGCCGGAGGGCGCCCTGGCCGAGGCGGCGCTGTCCGGGACCGACCCGTTCATCATGCAGGCGGACGGTAAGGGCTGGCTGTACGCGCCGGCGGGCCTGGTCGACGGGCCGCTCCCCGCGCACTACGAGCCGTTCGAGTCGCCGGTGCGCAATCCGCTGTACGCCCAGCAGGACAACCCGGCGCGGCGGATCTACCCGCGGCCCGAGTCGCCGTACAACCCGGTGGGGGCGCCGCGCTTCCCGTACGTGCTGACCACGTACCGGCTGACCGAGCACCACACCGCAGGCGGCATGAGCCGGCCGCTCGCCTACCTCGCCGAGCTGCAGCCGGAGCTGTTCTGCGAGGTGTCGCCGACGCTCGCCGCCGAGCTGGGCCTGGCGAACGGCGACTGGGCCACGATCGTGACCAGCAGGACCGCGATCGAGGCGCGTGTCCTCGTCACCGAGCGCGTACGGCCGCTGCGGATCCAGGGGCGTACGGTTCACCAGATCGGCCTGCCGTACCACTGGGGGTGGGGCAGCGGCGGTCTGGTCACCGGCGACATCGCGAACGACCTGATGCCGCTCGCGCTCGACCCCAACGTCTACATCCAGGAGAGCAAGGCGACGACCTGCGATGTCCGGCCGGGCCGGCGGCCACGGGGCAGGGACCTGCTCGCCCTGATCGAGGAGTACCGGCATGGCTGAGCGGATGGGGTTCTTCACCGACACGAGCATCTGCATCGGCTGCAAGGCGTGCGAGGTGGCCTGCAAGGAGTGGAACCAGCTTCCCGACGACGGGTTCGTGTTCGAGGCGACGTCCTACGACAACACGGCGGCGCTCGGGGCGAGCACGTGGCGGCACGTCGCCTTCATCGAGCAGCAACCCGTCTGGATGCCGGACGGCGACCCGATGTCTCATGGCGGCCCTGTGCCTCATAGCGGTCCGATGTCTCATGGCGGCCCGATGCCCGACGGCGGCTCGATGCCTCATGGCGGCGAGTCCGTGTTCGAGGTCGGGCGGGACGGCCGCTGGCTGATGTCGTCGGACGTGTGCAAGCACTGCACGAACGCCGGATGCCTGGACGTCTGCCCGACCGGGGCGATTTTCCGCACCGAGTTCGGCACCGTGGTCGTCCAGCCGGACATCTGCAACGGCTGCGGCTACTGCGTGCCGGCCTGCCCGTTCGGGGTGATCGACCGCAGGGAGGGCGACGGCCGGGCGTGGAAGTGCACGATGTGCTACGACCGGCTGCGTGGTGGGCTGGAACCCGCCTGTGCCAAGGCCTGCCCCACCGACTCGATCCAGTTCGGCCCCCTCGACGAGCTGCGCGAGCGGGCCGCGGCCCGGGTGGACACCCTGCATGCCGCGGGCCATACCGAGGCCCGCCTGTACGGCGAGAGCCCCGGCGACGGGGTGGGAGGAATGGGGGCGTTCTTCCTGCTCCTGGACGAGCCCGAGGTTTACGGCCTGCCGCCCGACCCTGTGGTGCCCACGCGGGACCTGCCCGCGATGTGGGGCTGGGCCGGCGCCGCCATAGCCACCATGGCGGCAGCCGTCGCCGCCTCCTTCCTCGGCGGACGCTCCCGGTGATGAGACCGAGCGGCGGTGAGGCGAGGGGGTCGAAGCGCGGGCGAGCCACGAGCCCCGGTTGGCATGGATGGCGCAATGTCACCGATATAGCTGGGTTTATGACCATTGTCGGTTTCGGGAGCTTCAGGGATCTCGGGGGAGACGTCGATGAGTAGGGGAACTCGGGAGCGGGCCGTGGCGCCGGAGGCGGAGTTCCGCTCCTACTACGGACGTCCCGTGATCAAGAGGCCAATCTGGCACGTACCGCACATGCCGGTCTATCTCTATCTGGGTGGTTTGTCCGGGGCGTCGTCGCTCACGGCGATCATGGCGGGGCTCACCGGGCGCCCTCACCTGGCCCGTACCGCACGGATCGCGGCCGCCGCCGGGGCCGCCCTGGGCACCGGCTTCCTCGTCGCCGAGCTGGGCCGTCCCATGCGGTTCCTCAACATGTTGCGCGTCTTCAAGCCGACCTCCCCGATGAGCGTGGGGTCCTGGATCCTGGCGGCCCAGGGCGGGCTGTCCGCGGTCGCCGCCGCCTCGGCCGTCACGGGGATCCTCCCGGCCGCCGGTGACGCCGCCGCGCTCGCGACCGGCGTGACCGGGCCGCTGACCGCCACGTACACGGCGGTCCTGGTCGCTGACACCGCCGTACCCGCCTGGCACGAGGGGTACCGGGAACTGCCGTTCCTGTTCGCGGGAAGTGCGCTGGCAAGCGCGGGAGCGGTGGGCATGCTGGCGGCGCCCCGGACCGAGGCGGGCCCCGCCCGTGCCGTGGCCCTGATCGGGGCCGCGGTCGAGACCGCCGCCGCATCCGCCCTGGAACACCGGCTCGGGCTGGTCGGTGAGCCGTACCGGCAGGGCAGGGCGGGTCGGCTACTGCGCGCGGCACGCGCGCTGACGGTGGGCGGCGGCCTGCTCACGCTGCTCGCCGGACGCAGCCGGGTCGCGACCGTCGCCTCCGGCCTCTCCCTCACCGCCGGGGCGCTGTGCACCCGGTTCGGTGTGCTGGAGGCGGGCCGAGCCTCCGCCGCCGATCCGAAGTTCACCGTGGTGCCGCAGCGGGAGCGCCTCGACTCCGGAGCGCCCGCCCCGTCCTCCGGCCGATGAGCCCCGCTGCCGATGAGTCCCGTGTCGATGAGCCCCGTTCAGCGCAGCCGCAGGGCGGCGCGGCCGGGGGCGACGAGCTCGCCGACGACCGGAGCGCCGGGAACCTCGCCCGCCACGAGCAGCCCCCCTGAGGTCTGCGCGTCGGCGAGGAGCAGGAGCTCCGCGTCGTCGCAGCGGCCCGGGTCGAGATGGGGCCGCACCCACGCCAGGTTGCGGCGGGTGCCACCGCTCACGTGGCCGTCCCGCACCGCCTCCCTCGCCCCCTCCAGGTACGGCACGGCCGCCACGTCGACCACCGCCGTGAGGCCGCTCGCCCTGGCCAGCTTGTACAGGTGGCCGAGGAGACCGAAGCCGGTCACGTCCGTGGCGCACTCGACCCCGGCGGCGAGCGCCGCCCGTGACGCGTCCCGATTCAACGTGGTCATCGCGTCGATCGCCTGCGGGAAGACGTCGCCGGTCGCCTTGTGCCGGGTGTTCAACACGCCGATGCCGAGCGGCTTGGTGAGGGAGATCGGCAGGCCGGGCCGTCCGCCGTCGATGCGCAGCAGCCGGGCCGGGTCGGCCAGGCCGGTGACGGCCATACCGTACTTGGGCTCCGGGTCGTCCACGCTGTGACCGCCCGCCACGTGGCAGCCCGCCGCCCGCGCGACGTCGAGGCCGCCGCGCAAGACCTCCCTGACGAGCTCCATGGGCAGCGTGTCCCGAGGCCAGCCGAGCAGGTTGACGGCCACCAGCGGCTCACCGCCCACCGCGTACACGTCGGACAGGGCGTTGGTGGCGGCGATCCGCCCCCAGTCGTACGGATCGTCCACGACGGGGGTGAAGAAGTCGGCTGTCGCGACGACCGCCCGGCCGTCCTCGATCCGGACCACGGCGGCGTCGTCCCCGTCGTCCAGCCCGACGAGCAGCTCACCGATGGGGGAGAAAACGTCACCCCGCCGCCTGGTGTGCCCTGGACGGTCGATGAGGCCGGAGACGATGGCCTCCAGCTCTCCGGGCGGGATCTTGCAGGCGCAGCCGCCTCCGTGGGCGTACTGCGTGAGCCGTACGGCCCCGTTCGGGTGTGGCGCTCCGGCAGCCGGGGAGCTTTCCGGGTTCCCGGCGCCTCCCGGGCCGTTCCCCGGGCTGTGCTCGTCGGTCCCCTGGTTGTTCTCCGTGCCGTGTCCCGACGTGGGGGATCCGTGCTCCGTGGTCGTTCCGGTCATGCCGCCTCACCTGGATCGATCTGGACATAAGTGGGAGAGTTCATGGGTGCAGTTCGTGATGCCCCTTACCCGCCTGCCGATACGTTCTCCCCTGGAGGTGTCTGGGCGCCTGGTGGCCCCCACGATCTTCAAAATCGTTGAGGTCGAGAATCTCGGCCTGGCGGGTTCGATTCCCGTCCGCCTCCGCTACCAGGCAAGGTACTCCGGAAGCCATGTCCGCTGATCACATTTCCCCGCAGAAGTGATCTTCTCGGAGGCCCGATGGGAACAAATGGGGAACATCGCGTCACGGCCGTGTTCCTGTGATTCCGTCCGTCCCGTGAGGAGCGCCACGACTCTCTCGGCTGCGTCATCACGACGCGGGCGGCAAGCTCGTCGAGAGACCCGACGACGAACCCCAACCCGAGGCAGCCTAAAAGATCTTGATCCCAGGTCTTGACTATTGCTCCCGCCGATCGTGAATTCCTTCAACGCAGGAAAATGGGTACAAACCTCGCCGGATTCGGTGCAAGGCTGAGCGCGTGAACCATACGCACACCGTGGTCCTGGTCGAGGGGATCAGTGATGAGTCGGCCATCAAAGCGTTGGCCGAGCGCCGGGGCCGAAACCTCGCGGCCGAAGGAATCTCCCTCGTGGCGATGGGCGGTGCCACGAACATCTGGACGTATATCGGCAAGTTCGGCCCTCCTGGTCGCAATCTCCGGCTGGCCGGTCTGTGTGACGCCGGCGAAGAAGGCGCCTTCCGGAGGAGTCTCGAGCGCGCTGGCCTTGGATCCAATCTCAACAGAAGCGATCTGGAGGCGCTCGGATTCTTCGTGTGCGTGGCTGACCTGGAAGACGAGCTGATCCGGGCCCTCGGCACCGCCACGGTTGAACGCGTCGTCGATGCCGAGGGCGAGCTCAGGTCATTTCGCACACTCCAGAAGCAACCCACATGGCGCGGGCGCAGCGCTCACGACCAGCTGCGCCGGTTCATGGGATCAGGCAGCGGCCGCAAGATCCGCTACTCAGGCCCGCTCGTCGCGGCACTGGAGCTCGATCGCGTGCCGCGACCGCTCGACGGACTGCTGGCCCACCTATGAGGCTCCTCACGCACGGGGACGAGCCGATCTGCCAAGGGGCTACGCCAGGCAATGACCTTGCCGACCTCTTCGACGGCCGCCACGCGCCGCTCGACGAACGCAGCTGAGGCGAGCCTGTTCCTGAATGAGGGCCTGACGTCACACCGTTCCGCCATGTGTAGGGGGCCCGGGTGGACGCCTACAGCCGCGGCCAGCGCTTCATCGCTGACGTACCCCCCAATCGGATTCCGGATACAGCAGCCCCGGTGCGTGGCTAGGCTCGGGCGCCGTGACAGATGAGACGCAGGTGACTTATCTATGGCATGAGGCGCCCGTCCCTCCAGATCTGCCGGTGGCGAAAGTTCACGGCTACCTGGTGTGTCCGTCCAGCGGGCGGGTGCTGATCCAGGACGTCGGCGGGACGATGGGTCTGCCCGGGGGAACACCCGAACCTGAGGATGAGGATTTCGCAGAGACGTTCGTCCGTGAGGCGATGGAGGAAAACGACGTTCAGGTCGGGCCGGTCGTCTACCTCGGGTATCAGGAGGTCCGTGAGCCTGGCCGACCGCCGTACGCGCAGGTCCGCATGGCAGGCGTGATTCGCGCTTTCGACCCGCCTTGCCCTGACCCCGACAGCAACGGGCACATCTGCCGCAGGCTCATGGTGCCGTTGCAAGACGCTGCCGACGTGCTCGGCTGGGGCGAACCCGCAGCGGCGCAGGCGCAGGCAGCCGCGCGGGTGGCGGAGTCCGAGTGGGGGCTGCCCGTGGACAGCCCCGCAGCGGCCGGGTACGTCGACTCGGACTAGCCGCGCCCGAGCGCGTTTCACTGTGCACCTCCAACAGGAAGGACGAACGGAACGTGCGGATGACGATGATCGGGTGTGGCCATCTGGGTGCCACCCATGCGGCGTCGATGGCGGAGATCGGCCACGACGTCGTGGGCGTGGACATCGACCCCGGAAAGATCGCCACGCTGAACTCCGGGCGGGCGTGGTTCCACGAGCCCGAGCTGGACGAGATGCTGGCCCGGCACGTGGCCAGCGGGCGGCTGCGGTTCACCACCGACTTCGCCGAGGCCGGAGCGTTCGGCGACATGCACTTCGTCGGCGTGGCCACGCCGGGGATGGCCGACCGCGACGACTACGACCTGACGCAGCTGTACGCGGCGGTGTCCGCGCTGGCGCCGCACCTGAACCGGCCATGCGTGATCGTCGGCAAGAGCACGGTGTCGGTCGGGACGACAGCGGCCGTGCAGGAGCTGGTCCGCGAGCTCGCCCCGGCCGGGGATCAGGTGGAGGTGATCTGGAATCCCGAGTTCCTCCGTGAGGGCCACGCCGTACAGGACACGCTCCGCCCGGACCGGATCGTCGTCGGCGTCACCTCGCCCGAGGCCGAGCGGATGATCCGCGACGCGTACAAGCCGATCACCGATGCCGGAGTGCCCCTGGTGGTCACCGACCCTGCCACCTGCGAGCTGGTCAAGGGCGCCGCGAACGCGTTCCTGACGATGAAGATCTCCTTCATCAACGCGGTGGCCGACCTGTGCGAAGTCGCCGGCGGTGACGTCGCGCACCTGGCCGACGCCGTCGGCCTGGACCCGCGAATCGGCCGCGCATTCCTGGACGCCGGGCTCGGCTACGGCGGCGGCTGCCTCCCCAAGGACGGCCGTGCGTTCGCGGCCCGCGCCCGCGACCTCGGCGTGGACGAAGCCGTCGAGTTGCTGGGCATCGTCGACCAGATCAACGCCTCCCGCCGGGACCGCGTGGTCACCATGGCCAGTAAGGCGTGCGGCGGCACCCTCGCCGGGAAGCGGGTCGGCGTGTGGGGTGCCTCCTTCAAGACCGGCACGGACGACATCAGGGACTCGCCCGCTCTGGACGTTGCCGCGCGCATGCACGCCCAGGGCGCGCTGATCACGGTGTACGACCCGATGGCCATCGACACCGCCCGGGCCGCGCACCCCGAACTCGGGTACGCGGCCGACCCGGTCGCCGCGGTCGCCGACGCCAACGTGCTGCTGGTGATGACCGCCTGGCCGGAGTTCCGCGGCATCCACCCGCAGACGGTGGCCGAAGCGGTAGCCCAGCGGGTGGTGATCGACGCCCGTAACGCCCTACACGACGGGTGGTGGGCCGAAGCCGGATGGACGGTCCACCGGATCGGCCGCAGGTAGCCAGCCCATCACGGACGCTGACCGACGTTCACGGCGGCCTGCACGGTCGCCGTGAACTGGAGACGAGCGCCGCTCCGGGGGGGCCTGGAGGTCAGGCGTGATCGGCGCAGCAGGGCGTGGGATTGGGGATCTCGGCGGGGGTCAGGCACCCGCCGGACGCGGGCATGGTGACCAACGTCATCAGGCCGTCGCGCCACTCCGGCCGGACGTGGTCGTTGGTGACCACGTCCGTGTCCGCGTCCGGCTCGTCAGCCTGGGCCAGTACGACCACCCGGTCGATGGCCGAGCGGGCGAGGACCTCGCGCACGGGCAGCGTCCCGGTCAGTTCGTCCTGGCCGGGGAAGAGGACGATCCTGCCCGTCCTCCCGGCCGCGTGCTCCGCCGCGGCGAGCGCCGCGCCCTCCGCGTCCGGGCCGGTACGGCTCTCGCCCAGCGCGGCGGACACGCCATCGGGCAGGAGGGACAGGTCGGCGTCTCCTTCCAGCGTGACCGAGCAGGCCACGTGGGGGAGCGCCCCGGTCCTGACGAAGTGCGTGCAGCCGATCACGGCGGACGGCAGGCCGAGCGCCTCCACCACGGAGTGGAGAAGACGCTCGGCCTCGGCGACCGTACGTGATCCCGAGTCGACACCGAGGATCATCGGCGCGGCAGGATCCAGATCGGGTTGGTGTAGAACCACAGGTCGCTCCACGGGTCGGCGTCGCCGAAAACGTCGATCGCCGGACCGTTGGGGTCGACGGACGCCCCGAGCAGGCCGGGGGCGGAGCGCTTGCCGTCGGTGCCGCGGAGCCGTACGTAGATGGGCCGGTCGACGGCGCCCACCTGGTAGGTGAACGTGACGGTGCCGCTGTTCTTGCCGACCTCGAAGGACTGCACGACCTTCGTGTTCGGCGTGGTGAACGCGTCCTGGTCCGACACCGGGCCGGTCACGTCGCCCTGGATCACGTCGACGCGGGCCAGGG
This sequence comes from Microtetraspora sp. NBRC 16547, assembly GCF_030268965.1. Classification (GTDB taxonomy): domain Bacteria; phylum Actinomycetota; class Actinomycetes; order Streptosporangiales; family Streptosporangiaceae; genus Microtetraspora. The sequence goes on from NZ_BSSE01000007.1 coordinate 149,784, forward strand.
TCGGCACGACCTGCGCCCAGTTCGGGGTGTTCGCCAGCGTGATCTGGATGGAGACCTCGGCCTTCGCGCCCTTGCGTACGTACAGGGTGTCTCCGAGGGTGACACCGTGGTTGCCCTGCGCCCGGGCACGTACGACCAGGTCGCTGATCAGGCCACCGTGGTCGACCCAGATCCGGCCCTGGCGGATGCCCTCCATGACGGCGCCGTAGGAGAAGTCGGCCGCCCCAACGTGGGTGCGGCTGTAGTACCCCGGCCAGAAGTCGCCGTTGGTCAGGTTCGGGACACCCTTGTAGATCGGGTCCTCGTACCTGCCGTTGGCGTTGAAGTCGCCGCCGGGACCGCGGTCGGTGGTGTCGCCGTAGATCGTGTGCGCGTCGGAGTTGGCGGTGATCCACCATCCCCTGCCCTCGGCGAGCAGGCTGTCCCACAGGCCGCCGACCGTCGCGGTCATCCAGTCGAAGCCGCCGAAGGTCTTGTAACTCTCGGCCGGGTAGCCGGGGAAGGAGTCGGCGCTGGGGCCGTTGTCGTAGTAGCCGCGGCCGGAGCCGGGGCCGTACGGCTTGGCGATGCCCGCCGCCTGGTGGCCGGGCGCGCCCTCCATGCCCACGGCGATGCCCGGCTGGGTGTCGTGCCAGCCGCGGATCTCGTGCGGCGAGTCGATGCCCTTGCGCGAGGGGTGGTTCGCGAGGAACAGCGCGTCGGGAACGCGGCGCCGCTTGACGGCGTCCGCGAGGAAGTTCAGGCCCGAGATGGCGAGGGCCTCGTTCTGCGGGGTTCCGGTGGTGGCGCCCTTGACCACGCCGTCGAAGGAGTTCTCGAACTCCTTGAGCGTGGCGACCTCGCCCTTGCCCGGCGCGACGAAGACCGTGCCGTGCTCGGCCGCCGGGATGTTCCACTCCAGGCCCTGGAAGACGAGGGTCTCCTTGACCGCTTCCCGGGCGGCGACGATGTCGGGGTTGACCTTCTCCACGCCGATCTTCGCGTGGGCCACGCTGCCGTGGTCGGTGATGACCATCCAGTCCAGCCCGTACGCGTTGGCGTGGCGTACCTGGTCGATGACCTTGTACATGCCGTCGGAGCTGTACTGGGTGTGGATGTGGTGGTCGCCCGCGAGCCAGAGGTAGCCGTCCCTTCGCTCGGGACCGCTGCGCGAGCTGGCCGCGGCCGCGGCCGCGGTGGCCGGCGACATGGCGCCGAGGACGCCGGCGGCGGTGAGCCCGGCGCCGAGGAGTCCGGCGCGGCGGAACATCTGGCGCCGGGAGAGGTCGCGCGGCGACAGCTCCCCGTCCGGAATCGACATGTCGGCCGCGGGAGCGACGTCGCCGCCGTCGTGGCCATGGTGGTGGTGATCGTGATGGTGGTCGTGGGTGTGGGGGTGCCCGTGACCCATAGCGTGCCCTTTCTCTCCGCCGGAGCAGAGATCGCGCTCCGGCTACGCAGGGCACCATTTCGGAATCGGACAAACCAGAAGTGAACGGTGTACACCGTGCGGTGGTCGGTTGCCTGTATGGTCTAGGGCTCTGGCCGTCCAATGGGCGCATCGCCCGTTCTGATGCGGGGGTGCTGGTCACAGTGGCGGCGGGCGCGCGGGGAGGCCGGCCATGCGGGATGTCTCACTGTGAGTTCGACCGCTCGCGTGTCTGTCTGCGGGATCCGGTGCGGGTACGGAACGGCGCGGCGGGCGTCCCTGACGAGAAACACGGGGGTAACAGAAGGTTGGATTCAGCCCACGATAAAGGGCACACCTGGAGGTGGTGTGGCGGGACTTCGGTGGTGGCGGGCGCGTAGTAGCGGCCGCATCTCCGATGCCGGGTTGGTCGCGACCAGCCCGGGCTGCAGGCGCGTGTCGGGATCTACGGCTGCCAGCGGGCCGCGGTCTGGCGTCGATAGCTGCGTGCGAAACCGTGCAGCAGGATGAACCGGGGCACCGCCGGGACCTGCCGGACGACGACCTGGTAGCCCTCGGGGTCGATGCCGTCGAGCAGCCAGTGCCCCTCGATCCCGAGCCGGCGGAAGGACTTGGGCTTGACGTTGTACGCCTGGTCCCAGGTGTGCCACTCGGCCTGCGTGATGCTCGCCGACACCACCGGCATGGCCTCGGCGACCTCGCGTTCCAGATGGGGCACCAACACGCCTGTCAGTGCTTCCAGCGCCGCGACGAGCCGGGAGCGCGCCTCGTCGGTCGTCGTCGCCGCGTACCGCCGCCCGGCGGTCGTCAACGTCACGATCGCCGGGGCGATCCGACGGTGATCGGCGTCCAGGGAGTCGAGCAGCGGGCCCGCGGCCGGGTTGCGTCGGCGCACCAGCGGCCAGAGGCCCTCGTCCTCGCCGGTGTGGTGCGCGTGCAGGAGCCCCATCAGCCACATCACGTGCTCGCCGAGCGCGCGCCGCTGCCGGCCCTGCGGATACGGCTTGGTGGTCAGCGCCGCATGTGAGCGGTCCAGGTCGCGGCGTAGCGCGCCATGCACGATCCCCATTATTCGCGTGTCCGCCGGGGCCGAACTCGGTCCCATCTCGCCTCCCACTGGCGTTTCCGAAGAGGGTGAACGGCATTGGTGTCACTGCAAGCGTCGAAATCCGGTGCCGGCGGCGCCGTTCAGGAGCGGGTCTCCGGATCCTCAGAAGGGAACCGGTTGGGCGAGCAGTCCCGTGCCACCGTCGCGGCCTGAGAGGATCCGGCAGAACTCGACGGCGTCGAGCGTGATCTCCTCACCGTCGTCGCCGACGACGAAGGTGCCTCCCGCCGGTCCCTCCAGGTGGAGCCGGAAGGGTCTGCCGTGGCGCCGGGCCCACTCGGCGACGACGTCGGCCACGATCCGGCCGTCGTGGCCGGCGGTCAGCCTCAAGGGACGGCCGGTCGCACGGCTGAGGTCGACGCGGTGCATCCAGGTGTCGCGGGTGTAGATGACGTCGTACAGGTAGCCGATCGTCCAGGGCTCCATGACGCCGCCGACGTCGGTCTTGATCGGCATCCGGCGCAGCGGCGCGGGCATCCTGCGCCGGGCACGGGCGGCACGGGGCGCGACGGCGGTGAGCCGTTCGACGAGCTGGGACGTGCTCAGGTGGGCTCGCTCGGCGACCTGGACCTGAGTCATGCCGTCGACGAGGGGACGGTCGCCCGCGGCCTTGCTGCCGGCTCGAAGCTGGTGGACCAATTGGCGCGGCGAGGCGGTGAACTCCATCATGCCCACGACGTGCGCGACCAGCGCCCGCACGTCCCAGGCCGGGCAGTCGGTCTGCCGAGTCCAGTCTTCGGCATCGAATGATCGGACCAGATCGACGAAGCGCGCGTTCTCGGCCGCCGCCAGCACCGCGGCCTCCCGGCGATCGAGTGTGGGTAGCGATTCCATCGCCGTCGAGGTGTCGGGCATCAGCCGAGCCTCCCTTGCGTGCGGTTGCTCATGTGGGCGAAGAACATCTCCATGGCCTCGTCGACCAGCTTGAGCCAGCGATCGCCGCCCGGGTCGTTGGAGATCTGCTGGTCGGCCAGGCCGGTGGTGAGCGCGGTGACCATGTCCAGCGCCTCGGGTGCGGCGATGCCGATCTTCGCCAGGTGCGAGCCCATCGTCCGCAGCGCCTGAACCGCCAGCGCGTAGGACTCGGCGGACGGCTCGAACCCGGGAATCGTGCGCTGGAACATCAACTGGTAGCGCGCCGGATCCTCGACGCAGAACTCGACGAACATCCGGCTGCCGGTCTTGAGGTCGCGCAGTGCGTCACCCGTCAGCGCGAGGCGGGTCACGCGATCCAGGAACTCGCGGCAGCCCTGCGCGTACATGGCGTCGTAGACGGCGTTCTTGGAGTCGAAGTAGGAGTACATCGACGGAGGGCGCATCCCCACCCTGTGGGCCACATCCCGCAGCGTCAGCCCGGCCAGCCCAGCGGCGCGCGCGATGTCCCAAGCCGCTTCGAGAATCTCGGCCTTCGTCCTCTCGTGACGTTCGGCTCTCCTATCTCGAATCGGTTCTCCTAACATGATTAGGACGATCGCACAGAGTTCAGAAACGGTCAAGAGGTGCGGTCCTGGCGGGCCTCGGAAGGTGGTCGTAAATCCGGTCGGTTCAGTGCGGACGGCGGATCATCGCCCACGTGCGCGGACCGCCGCCGGGCAGCTCGACCTCGGCGGTGACCTCGAACCCCAGCCGCCCGTAGAACCGTACGTTCGCCTCGGTGGACGTCTCCAAGAACGCCGGGACTGCGGCCGCGTCACCGTGGGGTGTCGCCGGCGGGAAGTGGCGGGGCGTGCCGGACGGCCGTGCTCGCCGTCGCGGCCAGCGCGGTCACCAGCATGCCGGCGCCGAGGACGAGCATGGTGACGCGAGGTGTGACCACGGTGAGGAGATGGCCCGCCGCCAGGGAGCCCACCGGTATGACACCCCAGCTCAATGTCATGCCCGCGCTGCTGACCCGCCCCAGCATCCCGTTCGGCACCAGTGTCATCTGGTACGTGCCGATCACGATGTTCCACATCGGGCCGACGAAGGAGGTCCCCGCGGCGATCAAACCGGCTACCAGCGGGTGAGGGGCGACCGCGATCAGCGGGAGCAGCACAGCCCAGACCCAGTTGACGCCGATGATCACGGTTCTGGGGCTGAACCGGCGGTGCAGACGGCCGGCGACGACCGCGCCGAGCAGCCCGCCCCCGCCGTAGACGCCCATCATCACACCCGTCTCGGCCGAGGAGGCGCCCAGCTCCTCTGCGAGCACGACGAGCACGAGGGCGAGCCCGGCGAAGATCATGTTGCTCGCCGCGACCAGGAGTACGGCGGCGCGGATCAGCGGGTGCCCCCAGAGCCACCGCAGGCCCGCCGTGGTGTCGTGCCAGAATGATCCGGGCCGCTCCGCGCGCTCGCCTCGCAGGTCGGACCGAACGAACAGCAGGGCGAACGCGGCGACCAGATAGGAAAGGGCGCTCGCCAGGAACGGGACGGCCTGGCCGACGCCAAACAGAGCGCCGCCGACGGGAGGGCCGGCGAGACCGGCGCCGCGGGTCTTGGCCTCGTTCTGCGCGATCGCGGCGGGCAGGAGCACGGCGGGCACGATTTGCGGCAGGGCGGCTTCCTCGGCGAGGCCGTAGAAGACGAAGCAGACGCCCTGGACGAACGCGGCGATCACCAGATGGGGCAGCGTGAGGACGCCGAGCCACCACGCGACGCAGATGCTCGCGAGAGCGGCCCCCGCGCTGAGCTGGCCGGCCAGCATGACGCGGCGGCGGTCCCAGCGATCGACCAGCGTGCCGGCGAGGAGGTTCGCCACCAGGTAGGGGAGGGAGGCCGCGGCGGCCACGACGCCGGCGTCGGCCGCGGACCCCGTGATCGAGAGCACGAGCAGCGGCATGGCCATCGCGCTGACCCGGGAACCCAGGGTGGACACGATCTGGCCGCTCCAGATGACGAGGAAGTCGCGGTTGCGCCACAGGGAGGGCCTGCGGCCCACGGTGGTGGTCATCGTGCCTCGCTGCTTCGGGGGGTGGGGAAGGCATGGAAGATCACCGTGATGTGCCGGGCCCCATCGGGCGCCTGGTCCGGTTCGCGCCGCCACCGGGTGAGCAGCGCAACGTACTCCTCGGTGAAGGCGGCCAGTTCCGCGGCCGTCAGGGTGGTGCCGCCGATCGAGCTGAGTGCCGCGTCGCCGAACGGGCCGAAGTCGTCCTCGTTCGCGAGGAACGCCGCCAGTTCCCGTTCGCCGTGTTCCTGCCACTGCCGGTCGATCTCGGTCGCTGCGGCCTCGGCCTCGGCGTTCACCGCGCGGCTCGGCAGCCGCAGGTCCAGTGGGATGGCGCGCCAGAATTTCCGCCGCCCGGCCGAACGATCGACGTCCACCTCGATGAAGCCGAACCGGGAGAGCTGGCGCAGGTGGTAGCTCGTGGCGCCGCGATCCTCATCGAACTCGGCGGCGAGGGTCGCGGAGGTCGCCGGGCCGTATCGCTGCAGGTGGGTGAGCAGGCGCTGGCGCAGCGGATGTGCCAGCGCCTTCAACGCCTCCGGATCGGACAACTGTCTCCGCTGGATCTCCGTCATGTTGAGAAGATATCAATGCAAAGATTCCTTCTCAACATTTCTTCGCAGAGACGCCGATGCGGGCTTGTGCCGCCAAATTTCACGAAGATCCATATGAGAGGGGGGTAAGTCGGCAAAATGGCAGGTCCTGCTTGCCGCGCCGATCAGTCGTCGTCGGGGCAGAGGACGTGCCGGAGATAGAAGTCCGGCTTGGCCAGGTAGCGCCGCCAGTGGTCCACCACCTGCAGGTTCTCCCACTCGGCGATGCGGATCCCGTCGTCGTCGAGCTCCAGGATCTGCGCGCCGGGGAGGCTGGCCAGGATCGGCGAGTGCGTGGCGCACACGATCTGCCCACCATCCCTGGCCACGCGGTCCATGAGGCCGATCAGCCGAAGGCACGAGGTGAACGACAGGGCGGCCTCGGGCTCGTCCATCAGATAGAGCCCCGGTCCGGCCACCATGCGGTCCAGGACCGTGAAGAAGCCCTCTCCGTGCGCACGGCCGGGAGGGTGAACGGCCATTCCTCCGGTACACGACCGGGAACGCGCAGGCGGCTGAGCAGCACGCGCTACCTCCTCACGGCGATGTCCCGCGGATCACACGACCATGTGGACCATGTGTGGACCATGTGACTGTGACGTCGAGGCGGCGAGGCCGTCCTCACAGGCCCACCCACAGAACGCCCGCACGACAGGTGATCGTGCGGGCTCGACCGTCTGAGAACGCATCCTCCCCGATGCCGCCGGCGCGACCAAGGATCACCAGGGATCGACCGTGTCCGCCGCACTCCAGGCCTACGCCGCCATGGCCCAGGCCGCGGACAAACCGCGTACGCGACACGAGTGGCCGGTAGCGGACGCCCCGATCATCGGCTCAGCGGGCGGCTCCGAACCACCGCTCCAGCGCCGCGCGGAGCGCCGCTCGGTCCCGCGAACCGGGGTTGGGGGATACCGAGGCCCATGCGACGTAGCAGTCCGGCCGCAGCAGCAGGGCGCCGGCCGGGGAGTCATCGCACCTCGCGGTGACGGCGTCCACCCGGTCCTGCCAGCCGGACAGCTCCATGGCGAGTGACGCGTCCGTGGTCAGGTCCAGCAGCAGCGGCCGGGCGTTCTCGGTCAGCTCGGCCAGCCGGACCGGACCGTTCCCGGTGTCCAGCGAGAGGTCGGGCGCCCACCGGCCGACGAGGGGATGCGCGTCGCCGGATCCCGGGTCGTAGCGGATGTCCGCTCCCGCCATCAGGTCCGCGATGCGCTGGACGTTTCGCCGGTCGGCGAGTAACTCCGTGAACAGCTCACGCAGTGCGGTGACCTCGGTGCCGGGGGCGACCAGAGCCGACTGGGCCTGCGTCTGCATGATCACCCGCTCGGCGGCCGGCCGCCGCTCGCGTTCGTAGGTGTCCAGCAGCCCGGGCGGGGCCCAGCCGTGGATCTCGGCGGCGAGCTTCCAGCCCAGGTTGACGGTGTCCTGCAGGCCCAGGTTGAGCCCGGGCCCACCCATCGCCGAGTGCACGTGGGCGGCGTCGCCGACCAGCAGCACCCTGCCGTCGCGGAACCGGTCGGCGAGCCGGGTGTTGCCGCCGACCTGCCGGCGCACCATGTGCGGTCCCGGCCCCTCGGGCGGGTCGATCGGCAGATCCGCCCCCAGCACCCGGCGTACGCTCTGGCGCAGTTCGTCGAGGGTCAGGGGCCCGTCACCGGCCTCGCCCGGGTCCCACTCCGTCGTACTCACCAGCGGAGGGCGGGAGGGGAACGGCGCGTACACGAACAGGCCGCGTTCGGTGCGATGGTGCCTGAACGGCGGGACGAGCCCGTGTCCGGGAACGTTCAGCCCGCCGGTGACCGGATCGACCAGCGAGGACGGCACGACGGCCTGCGCGGTGCGGGAGATGGTGTTGTCCCTGGTCACGCCGGGGAAGCCGATGCCGGCCAGCTTGCGCGTCAGGCTGCGGCCACCGTCCGCCCCGACCAGGTAGCGGGCGCGCAGCCGGTAGGAGCCGGCGGGGCCCGCGACGTCGACGGTGACCGCGTCGGTCTCCTGGGCCAGCCCGGTGAGCTCGTGCCCGCGACGGATCTCCACGCCCAGTTCGACGGCGTGCTCCTCCAGGACCTGCTCGATGCGGCGCTGCGGTACGGGCAGGCTGTAGAGCGGGTTGTCCTCCAGCGTGCTCAGGTCCAGCGGCAGCGCGCCGAACACGAAGGACGGCCCCGGCCGTGGGGGTTCAATGCTGCCGCTGAGGCGGCGGTGCAGGCCCCGGCGGTCGAGCATCCGTACCACCTGGCCGACCAGGCCGTTGGCCCGGTTCTCCTCGGTGCGCTCCGGCAGGCGTTCCAGCACGAGCGGGCGCACTCCGGCCAGGCTCAGCTCGCAGGCGAGCATCAACCCGTTCGGTCCGGCTCCGGCGATGACGACGTCGACGTACATGGCAGTGCTCCTCGGACGGCGGGGAAACAGCGGAAAGCGGCCGGGCGAAGCGCATGGGCGATCGACCCGGCGGCGCGAGGGCACTCGGGTTGGTTTCTCAGACGGTGCGGGGCTCCGCGTCTTCTTTGAGGGGGCTCTGGCGGCCTTCCCGGGAGGTTAAGGAACCGGCAGTCCCATGGAGAGCTGGCGGAGCGCGTCACGGAGTAGTTGATTGATCGGGACGGGCGGGTCCGCGTGCAGCCACTGCTGCATGGACACCCTGATGGCGACTCCCACCGCGCCGGCCACCAGCCGCGGGTAGAGGTCGCGGTCGACGTCGGCGCCCGTGCGCTCGGCGATCGCCGCGGCGAGCTCGGTCTCGGCGGCGGTGGCGGCCTGGAGGAACGCGCCCGTCAGCGCCGGATCGGTCGTCATCAAGCGGACCCCGTCGAGCCACTGCCGGTCGGGCGTGTCCTGGCCCCCGGCACCCTCGGCGCCCTGTCCCTCGGCGCCCTGTCTCAGCGTGAACCGGGCCATCACCGCGTGGGCGATGGCCTCCCACAGCGGTTCCGAAGCCGGACGAGCGCGCAGTTCATCGGCGATCAGCCGGGCCCGGTCGAGATGCCGGGCGGCGATCGCTTCGCCCTTGCTGGAGAAGTAGTTGTTGAAAGTGCGTGGGGAGACGCCGGCCTCGGCCGCGATGTCCTCCACACGGACGTTGTCCAGCCCGCGCTCCACGGCGAGGCGAATCGCGGCCCAGCTCAGCGCGATGCGGGTCTCCTGCTTCTTGCGCTCGCGCAGCCCCAGGCGCTCACCTTCTGTGCCCATGATCAAGACTCTAGCAGTTCTTGCGTGTTCCGCAAATATGCGCGTCCCGTAAATGTGCGGACTGCGCAATGAATGCTCGCCCAAAAGCTTGCGCAACAAGCGGTGCGTTTAGGGGTGCCCAACAGGCATGGTTGATCATGGTTGAGGCCCGCGTTCCGCCATCCTCGGGAAGGTGTGCCGGATCTCGGTGCACGGGCGGGCTCCCCAACTGGCCGATCAGGGGAGAGGCGCCGCCCCGCCGCCTGTCAGAGGCGGGATATCGTCCAGGGCCACCCAAGGCGCTCCACCTGGGAGGGTATGGAGCGGAGCGGCGTCCAGCCGGGCTTCTCGCACGGTTCGAGCTCGTGGTCGAGCCCCACCGCGGACAGGAGCCGCTCGACCCCCGGTGGGACGTGAGTCAACACGAAGGTGCCGCCCTGCTCCCTGACGTGCTGCTTGATCGGGATCAGGGCGCGCACGCCCGCGCAGTCCATGAAGGACACATCGCCCATGTCGACCTCGATCTTCGGGACGGACACCTGGTGGATGACGCGGTCGAGCGTGTCCCACAGGATGCCCGTGGTCGTCAGGTCGATCTCACCGTACGGATGGATGACAGCGTGGGGGCCTTCGGTTTCCACCGCGACGTCCAGCCACACCATCACGACCTCCTGTGCGTCGGCTTTGATGAATGCGGGGGTATGCCTCCTTCGTAACAGGGAAGAGTGTGCGCCGCCTCCCCTTCATTCCCCTGAGCTGGTAAAAGCTCGGCCGCTCATCGGCGTAGCCGCACCGCTCATCCACGCTGCCGCGCTTGCTTGCCCGCCCCTCCCCGCTCCGCGTGCCCACGCCGCTCACCGACACCGCTCACCGACACCGCTCAGCCATGCACCTCATCCATGCCCCTCATCCATGCCACGCCGTTCAGGCGAGGAGCGTCCGGAAGAACTCCTTTATGTCGGCGGCGAGCAGGTCGGGAGCCTCCAACGCGGCGAAGTGGCCCCCGCGCTCGAACTCCGACCAGCGCACCACGTTGTGAACCTTGTCGGCGAAGCGGCGGATGGAGAAGTCGGTCGTGAACACCGCGACGGCGGTCGGCACGGTGGAGCGCTCCTTCGGCGCCCACATGCTCGGATCGTTGAACCGCTCGTAGTACGTGTGCGCGGCCGAGCCGGCCGTACGGGTGAACCAGTAGACGCTCACGTCGGTGAGGATCCGGTCGCGGTCGACGGCGTCCTCGGGCAGCTCGGCGGCCGGGTCGGTCCACTCGCGGAACTTCTCCACGATCCAGGCGAGCTGCCCGGCGGGGGAGTCGAGCAGGGCGTGGGCGATGGTCTGCGGCCGGGTGCCCTGGATCTGCATGTACGCGCCCGACCGATCCTGCCACTCCTTCATCGCCGCCAGCCGGTCACGTTCTGCCCCGGTCAGCGCGGCCATGTCGGCGGGGTCGCCGGTCGGGAAGGTGACCAGGGCATTGGCGTGGACTCCGATCACCCGCTCCGGCGCGGCACGGCCCATCAGAGGAGCGATGAAGGCCCCCACGTCGCCTCCCTGCACGCCGTACCGGTCGTATCCGAGCCGGGCCATCAACTCGGTGAGCGCCGCGGCGGTGCGTCCGTCGGTCCACCCGGTGTCGGGCAGCGGCCCGGAGAACCCGTAACCCGGGAGCGACGGGATCACCAGGTGGAAGGCGTCGGCGCGGTCGCCGCCGTGCCCCACCGGGTCGGTGAGCGGGCCGATCAGATCGAGGAACTCGACGACGGATCCGGGCCAGCCATGGAGCAGCATCAGCGGGGTGGCGTTCGGCTCGGCGGAGCGTACGTGCAGGAAGTGCACGTCCGTGCCGTCGATCGTGGTGATGAACTGCGGAAGGGCGTTGAGCGCCTTCTCCTGCGCTCGCCAGTCGTACTCGCCGCCCCAGTAGTCGGCGAGGCCGCGCAGGTAGGAGGTCGGAACGCCCCGCTCCCAGCCGGTCCCCGGCAGGTCGGGGGTCCACCGGGTCCGGGCCAGTCGCTCACGCAGATCGTCGAGATCGTCCTGCGGGATCTCGATGCGGTATGGGCGGATCTCGGTGTCGTCGGAGGCCGGTCGAGGGGCGGTCATGTCGCTGTTCGTCATGAGTTGATCGTATGAACCATTGGTGTCAAGTTCTGGCACCAATTGTGCGGCACGATGGAGCACATGCTCGAGACGTCCGCCCGCCTGCTTCGCCTGCTATCCCTCCTCCAGTCACGCGGCGACTGGACCGGCGCCGAACTCGCCGAGCGGCTCAGTGTCGGCCTGCGGACCGTACGGCGTGACATCGACCGGCTGCGCGACCTCGGCTATCCGGTGGACGCCACGCCGGGTGTCGCGGGCGGGTACCGGCTCGCGGTGGGGGCGTCCCTGCCGCCGCTGCTGCTCGACGATGAGGAGGCGGTGGCGATGGCGATCGGGCTGCGCACGGCCGTGACCGGCGGCGTGGCCGGGTTGGAGGAGAGCGCGGTTAGCGCGCTGGCCAAGCTGGAACACCTGCTTCCGCGCCGCCTCCGGCACCGGGTGACCGCCTTCCTGGCGACGACCGTGCCGCTGGTCGGACCGGGTTCGGCCACCGAGGCAGTGGACCCCGAGTTGCTGACCGCGGTCGCCGCGGCTTGCCGGGACCAGCGCCGGCTGCGACTGCGCTATCCGGGGCGCGACGGCGTCACCGTCCGGAATATCGAGCCGCACCGGCTGGTCCACACACCGCGCCGCTGGTACCTGCTGGCGTGGGACGTGGACCGCGCCGACTGGCGGACCTTCCGCCTCGACCGGATCGAGGGACCGCCGGGGCCGCCAGGCGCCCGATTCGTGCCGCGCACCCCTCCATCTGACGACGTGGTCGCATATGTGTCGCAGTCCATTTCGTCCGCGCCATACCGCTACCGGGCACGCATCCTCTTCCACGCGCCGATCGACACCGTGGCCCAGCGCTGCTCGCCGGCGGCGGGACGGCTGGAGGCCCGTGACGCGGGCTCCTGTGTGTTCCACACCGGGGCCGACTCGCTGGACGAGCTGGCGCTCCACGTCGCGGTCAAGGGCTTCGAGTTCCAGGTCCTCGACCCGCCCGAGCTCGTCCCGGTGCTCCGTACCCTGTCCGACCGACTCCGCGCCGCTGCCGATGCCGCTTCTGGTGCCGCCTCTGATGCCGCTTCTCGTGCCAATACTGATTCCACTGCTGATTCCACTGCCGAACCCGGGACCCGTAGGCAGGGTTGACCGGTTCCCGCGCCGAAACGGACACCACCGAAGACGCTCGCGATACCCTTGGCGGCCTCCCCGGCCGTACGCCGTGCCCGGCACCGAGACGGCCGCGGGAAGCTCGGCGAGCCGTCCTGCCACGGTGCTCCGTTACTGTCGTTGGTGTCGGTCGGTGATGGGGGCGGCCATGCCTGCCCGCGCGGCGGCCGCGCCCCGTGGCCGATTCGCCCGGCCGGTGCTCGGTCGAGCCCCTGATTCGGAAGGGTGAGAGGTCAATGCGCGGTCTCGGCGAACTCGAAGCCAAGGTCATGGACGTGCTGTGGTCGGCGAGCGAACCGCTGCGGGTCCGCGAGGTGCTCGAACGGCTGCACACTCCCCGCCCGCTGGCCTACACCACCGTCATGACGGTGCTGGACAACCTGCACGGAAAGGGATGGGTCCGGAGGGAGCGCGCCGGCCGGGCCTACGAGTACACCGCCAGCGAGACCCGCGAGGAGGCGGGCGCGAAGCTGCTACGCGACGTGCTCCACTCCAGCGGAGACGCCGAACAGGTGCTGCTGCACTTTGCCCGGTCCGCGACCCCGGAGGAGTCGGACATTCTCCGCCGCGCGCTGGACCGGCGGGGAGGCCGTGGGTGACGCTCGCTCTCGGGCTGCTCATGGCCGCCGTCGTCATCGGTGTTGCGGGTCCGGCCTACCTGTGCATCGCCGTGAAGCCGAGCGTACGGCCGGGGCTCGCCCTGGTCGGCTGGGTCACCTCGATGGCGCTGATGGTCGTCGCGGCCCTGGTGGCGGCGGTGCTGCTCGTGGCACCACACGCGTACGTCCTCGACGGGCTGATCGGGATGAGGCACAGCTGCGTCAACGTCATCCGCGCCAGCGGGGAGGTGGCGTGGGGACACGTCGCACGGTCGGCCGGGGCCGCGGCCGTGTTCGGTGCGGCCGGATGGGTCGCCGTGGTGGCCGCGCGCCTGTCGTGGCACCGCAGGCGGTGGCGGCGGGAACACCTCGCGCTGCTGCGCGCGGTCTGCCGGTGCGAGCGCTCGATCCTCTGGATGGATGAGGACACGCCCGTCGCATACAGCGTCGGCGGTCGGCGCGGCGCCATCGTGGCGACCCGCGGCGTTGCCCGGCTGCGCCCCCGCGAACGCGACGCGATCCTGGCGCACGAGCACGCGCACATGCGCGGCCGGCACCATCTCCTTTTACTGGTCGCGGACGTCATGGCGAAGGCGCTGCCATTCGTGCCGCTGTGCCGCCGCGCGCCGGGTGCCATCAGGGTCCTTGTCGAACTGGCCGCTGACGCGGCTGCCGCGCGCCTGCACGGTCCGGGACCGGTCCGTGCCGGGCTGCTCGCCGTGGTCGGCCACGGCACCCCCAGCACCGCGCTCGCCATGTCGAGGGATGCGGTCGAGGCCCGGCTCCGCTGGCTCGCCGACGAGCGGGTGGCGCTGGGATGGCTGCCAGCACGGGTCGGTTATGCCCTCGCGGCTGTGCTCGCCCTGACGCCCGCGCTCGTCTCGATCGCAATTGTCACGCTCGTGGTGCTGGTCTACTGCCTCGGTGTCCGCCCGGCCTGACGTTCGGTACCGCACAACAGCCGACGGCATACGTACTGCTCGTCTCCCGCAAGGCATGTGCCCAGGCCTGTACCACCGCACCGGACGAGCCTTGTCGGAGTTCGGCGTCGTGGCCGTTTGTCGCCACTGGTCTGCTGGCCATAGTTGATCGCCGCTGGTCACCCTTGGTCGGCATTGGTCAGCGGCCATCGGTGGTGCTCAGCGGTGGTCATTGGCTGCCAGCGTCGGCGGTGGTCGTTGGCGCTGGTCATTGGCGCTGGTCATTGGTGGTTGTCGTTGGTGGTGGTGGTTGTCGTTGGCGGCGTCGACGGTGGCCGTCGGTGGTGGTTGCCGGCGTCGGCGTCGGCGTCGGTGGTGGTCGACGGTGGTGGTGGTGGTGGTCGCTTGCCGGCGTCGGTGGTGGTTGGTGATCAGCGTCTGCTCACCCAGGGCCGGGCACGCAATTTGGGATAGCGATGGAACCGCATGGACACGGTGCCGTCGCCCTGATCGATGATCTCGACCTTGTCCGGATGACGGGATTTCCACTTGTTGTCCGGCGCACACAACGGAGCCAGGTTGTCCAGATCGGTGCGACCGGTGGGATACCAGGGCTCGATGTGGTCGATCTCCGTCAGATAGGCGGGAACGTCACACCCCTCACGGCAGCAGGTGCCGTACTTGGCGATGATCGCCTCCCGCTGGTCGGCCGAAGCCAGACGGCGGGAACGACCGAAGTCGGTGACGATCCCCCGCGCGTCACGCAACACCCGGCGCAACTCGGCGCTGTAGGCCATCCGGCGGGCGTCAGCAGCCGGGATCGAGGTGCCGTCCTCCAGATGGGCGGGCTGATCGGACTCACCGGTCAGAGTCTGCTCGGTAACCGACACATGCATGACCGTGCGGCGTCCGCCCTCCGAGAGGCGGATGGCCAGGGCGTCGGCCATCCGCCGGGCGTGGCTACGGGTGTCGGCGCTGCCGGTCTTGACGGCCAACGGCTCCAGCCACGTTTTGAGCTGCATCTTCAGCTCAGGATCCAGCAGGCCGCTGACGCGGCCCATCCCGTCGAAGGTGTCGGCGATCGTCAGGTGCTGGCGCTCGGTCTTGGCCGCGGCCCGGGCCAGACGCCCCTCAGGATCGATGGTCTCGAAAATCGCCTGCCCCGCACGGGCGACATCCTCGACCGTACTGGCGGAAGCGTCGGCCAGGTCGACCAGGATCGGCTCGGCCAAAGCGGTCTCGGTGTCATCCAGATGCCGCACCGCGGAGGAGATCGTGGCGGCGTAACCGAAAGACAGGCTGCCCTCGGCGAGCCGGGCAGCGGTCTGGGGCAGGCGGGACAGTTGCCGGGCCAGAGTGATGCGCTCCCCGGCCCGGGCGGCGCGCGAGCCGGTGGCGGCGGCCAGCCACGCGCCGACCGAACGCCGCCCGAACAGGTGGTGGCCCTTCCCGGCCTCAGCCACCACCAGCCTGGCGGCGAGCGCGGCCTCGGCCAGATCAATCGCCCGCGCCAACGCCACGATCTCCGCCATCGCCGCTTCGGTGTCGCACGGCACCTGATCCCCGGCGGCGGCGATCTGTCCGGCGCGGCGCAGCAGCTCCGTCACCGCTGCTGCGGCCAGGCCGGGATCGGGCCAGTCCCCACACCCGGGCCCGCTACCGGCGCGCCCCTCCCGGCCTGGTTCTTTCCGGCCTGGTTCTTTCCGCGCTTCCCCCGGCTCCTCCCCCGGCCCCTGCCCCGGCCCCGGCGCCTGCCGCGGCCCCTGCCGCGGACGACGCCGCCCGGGCGATTCCCGCCCAGCCTCACCCGACATCCCCCCGGCGGGGCCGGCCGGACGGCCTTGCCAGATCCCGTCCCAGGCGGATGCGTCCTCGCGCTCGGTCCTCACCGTCCGCGACCACCGGCCCTGCTGTCCCGTGGTCACATCTCCCGCGAAGCCTGCCCCCTCCGCAGCATCCGGCGATCGCGTTGTCTGGCGTGGCTCGCCGTCACGCTGCCCGGCCTCGGGCTGCATCATCTGGGCCGGCGCTTTGCCGAACTGTCCGGCCTCGGGGTCCACCATCTGGACTGGTGCGTGGTCGAACTGCCCGATGACGGGCTGGACCATACCGGGCACATGGACTCGAGCACGATCGAGAAGCACAGCCCCGTAAGCATCACCGGCGAAGCGTCGCGACCTCATCGACGGCTCGTACCGCAACGACTCGTACCGCAACGGCTCGCATCGCAACGGCTCATAGCGCCGGGGCGCACGCCGCCCCGGACGAGCCGAACCGGCCAGACCGACCGAACCAGCCAGACCGACCGAACCGGCCGAAGGAGAAGGCGGCCAGGAGGGCGAGGAAGGTGAGGAAGGCGAGGCCTGCGGGACTGGGCGGCGCAGCAATATCGCACCCGAAAGCATCATCCCGGAACGCCTCCCTCCGGCCTCCAGCCGATCAGCACACCGTAAAGATATCGCTCACACGTTCTATAGGCAACTCTGAGTAGTCACCTATTTACCGTTCGTCCGCAATGTAATAAAAGTTCCATTCGGGCAGGCGGTTCTTGTGAGGTGTTACGGTCGCGGCGCTATCGCGGCCGCCGTTCGGTCGTCGCTGTTAGTGGACAAACACCTCGACTGGCTGATGGTCGCCGCGCTTCGTCGGGCATTGGTTCGGTTCGGCGCCCGACCGGTCTCAACGACCTCGGGGACGTTGCTCGGCCTCGTGTGGCCCGGTGAGGTGAGTGTGGGGCGAGTGCGTCTCCGTAGGGCGGATCCGGTCCCGGCAGCACTTACTACTATGGTGGATAGTAGTAAGTGCTGCCGGGACCGCGGAGGCTCCATGGGGACGAACAACCAGAAAAACACCGTCAAGCGTGATGCGGTGCTGGTCGTGGTCCTACTTGTGGTCGCCGTGGGGCTGCTGGGGTCCCTGGTCACCCGCCCGTCCAATGATGCCACTGCGGCGGGTAGGGGCGGACCCGGGACGAGTGCGGCATCTCCAGGCGGGTCGGACGGGACCGCGGGGAGCGGGACCGATGCCGACGGGGCTTCGCCGTCCGGAACGTCCGCCGACGAGACGGGGCCGCTCAGCTCGGTCGCCCGTCGCGTGTCGGGGGATCCGCTTGCCGTGGGCCGTCCCGACGCTCCGGTCACGATGGTCGTCTACTCCGATTTCCGGTGCCCGTTCTGCGCGAAGTTCGGCCGGGACATCGAGCCTGAGCTCGTGAAGCGCTATGCCGGCAAGGGGACGCTGCGCATCGAATGGCGCGACTACCCGATCTTCGGCGAGCCGTCGATCAACGTCGCCAGGGCCGCGCGAGCGGCGGGAGCACAGGGCAAGTTCAGGGAGTTCAGTGCTGCGCTGTACGCCGCGGCACCGGCCACCGGCCATCCGGACTACACATCCAAGGCGCTGCGGAAGTTCGCCGAGCAGGCCGGAGTGCCGGACCTCGACCGCTTCGTCAAGGACATGGGGAGCAAGGCGTTCGACGAGGCCATCGAGAAGGACATGATCGAGGGGCAGTCCATCGGCGTGCCGAGTACCCCGGCCTTCCTCATCAACGGACAGCCCCTGCTCGGCGCGCAGCCGCTGGAGGAGTTCACCGCCATGATCGACCAGGCGGCCGGGCACGGATGAGCCAGATCGGGTTCCTGGGCGCCTTCCTCGGCGGGCTGCTGTCGTTGGTCAGCCCGTGCTCCGCACTGCTCCTGCCGTCCTTCTTCGCGTACGCCTTCGAGCGGGTCGGCACGCTCGCCCGGCGCACGATGGTGTTCTATGCCGGGCTCGCGGTCGTGTTGGTGCCGCTCGGCGCCGGGGTCGGCGCCGTCGGAGCGCTGATCACCCGCTATCGCGACGTCACGACGACGGTCGGAGGGATCGTACTGATCGTCCTCGGCGCCGCCGCGATCCTGGGCAAGGGCTTCGGCCTGGCCGCCGCACAGCGGGCGACGGCCGGCATCCGGATCTCCTCAACGGCGTCGGTGTTCGCACTCGGCACGGTCTACGGCCTGGCCGGATTCTGCTCGGGGCCGCTGCTCGGCAGCGTGCTGACCGTCTCCGCCGCCGGTGGTGAACCGATCTACGGCGGCGCGCTGATGGCGCTCTACGCGCTCGGCATGGCCATGCCGCTGTTCTTCCTCGCGCTGTTGTGGGACCGCTTCGACCTCGGCCGCAAGACGTGGTTGCGGGGCAAGCGGATCCGCCTCGGCCCGCTGCGCACGCACAGCACCAGCCTGATCTCCGGGCTGCTGTTCGTCGGCATCGGCGTGCTGTTCCTGGTCACCGACGGCACCGCCAACCTCGGAAGCATCTCCAGTGTGGACGACCAGTTCTCGCTCCAGGTGTGGCTGAAATCCGTGGCCGGTCACGTGCCCGACACCGCACTGCTGCTGGGCGTGGTGACGGTCGTCCTCGCCGTCCTCCTGGTGCGCCTGTACCGCGCCCGCAGTGGCCGTGTCCACGATGGTGACCAGGCCGACGGTGACTGTGGTGCCCATGATGGTGACCGTGTCCATGATGGTGACCATGCCCACGATGGCAACAGTGCCGGGGATGCCGACCGGGGAGCGGCCGCTGAGAGCGCCGGTGACACCGGGACGGACGGTTCGGCGAACCGCTGACGCGCGAGTCGACGTACAGGCCGACCTGCGACGACTTGCCTGACTTCCTGGCGGGACGGTGTCATCCGCTCCCGGCCCGGCGGCTTCGAATCACGTCGGGCTCCGTTCTAGTGTTCCGTGAGTGGATCAACGCAGACGGGTGCCCCGTACCGACGCCGTCCTCGCGGCTCCGGAGCTGGTCGCGGCGCAGGGAAGGCTCGGGCGGGCGGCGGTCAAGAAGGCCGTCGCCTCCGCTCAGCGGCGCGTACGGCAGGGCGAACTCGGCCCGGACGAGGTCGTCGGCGCGGCGGTGGCCGCGCTGCCCCCGCGCGCCACGAGCCTCCGTCCGGTGATCAACGCGACCGGGGTGCTGCTGCACACCAATCTGGGTCGGGCACCCCTGTCGGCGGCGGCGATCGACGCGGTGACGGCGGCCGCGGGTCCGACTGATGTGGAGTTCGACCTGGTACGCGGGACGCGGGCCAGGCGCGGGCGCGGAGCGATGGACGCGCTGGCCCAGGCCGTGCCCGACGCCGAGGACGTGCATGTCGTCAACAACAACGCCGCCGCCCTCGTCCTGACCCTGGCGGCCCTGGAGGCCACCCTGCGCGGACCCGTGCCGCCGCTCGGCGAGGCCTTGCACGCCGACCCGGAGGCGCTCGCGGCGCGCGCCGCCGTCCTCGCGGGCACGCTCGCCGAGGCCGGGCTCGACGCGCGGGCCGTGCCCAGCGAGGCGAACGTGGGCGGCGGGGGCGCGCCCGGCGTCACACTGCCGAGCGCCGCGGTGAGCCTGCCGGAGCGGTTCGCCGGCCCCCTGCGCACGGGCGAGCCGCCGGTCGTCGGCAGGATCGAGGGCGGGCGGCTCCTCATCGACCTGCGCGCCGTCCCGGGGACGCGGGACGGCGACGTGGCGCGGGCGGTTCTGGCGGTGGAGGGCTGATGCACGTCGTGGCCACGGCAGGGCATGTCGATCACGGGAAGTCCACGCTGGTGCGCGTGCTCACCGGCATGGAACCGGACCGGCTGGAGGAGGAACGGCAGCGCGGCCTGACGATCGAGCTCGGATACGCCTGGACGACGCTGCCTTCGGGGGAGCGGCTGGCGTTCGTGGACGTCCCCGGGCACGAGCGGTTCCTCGCGACGATGCTGGCCGGGGTGGGTCCGGCACCCGCTGTGATGTTCGTGGTGGCCGCCGACGAGGGCTGGATGCCCCAGTCGGAGGAGCATCTGGTGGCACTGGAAGCCCTCGGCGTACGGCACGGCCTGCTCGCCGTCACCCGCGCGGACCTCGCCGACCCCGGGCCCGCGATGGTACGGGCGGCGACCCGGCTGGCGGAGAGCGGCCTCGGATCCGTGGAGCGGGTCGCGGTGAGCGGACGCACCGGCCAGGGGCTGACGGGGCTACGGGCGGCGCTGGACCGCCTCGTGGCCGGGTTGCCCACGCCCGATCCCCGCGCGCCGGTGCGGATGTGGATCGACCGCGCGTTCACCGTGCGAGGCAGTGGCACCGTCGTTACGGGGACGCTGCCGGCGGGAACGGTCGCGACCGGCGACGAACTGGCGCTGGCGGCCGGCACGGTGCGCATCCGCGCGGTCGAGTGCCTGAACGAGGCAGTGCCCTCGGCGACCGGTGTCGCCCGGGTGGCGCTCAACCTGCGCGCCCCCGCCGCGCCGGAACGGGGCCAGGCCCTCGTCACCCCGGGGGCGTGGACCTGGACCGCTGCCGTCGACGTGCGGATCTCTCCGGTCGGGGGTGCGGTCGAGCATCTGTCCGACGTACAGGGTCTGCCGCCGCGACTGACCGCGCACATCGGTTCCGCTGCCGTGGTGTGCGAAGTACGGCCACTCGGCGGGCGGATCGCCAGGCTTCGTCTGGCCCGTCCGCTGCCGCTGCACGTGGGGGACGTGTTGCTGCTGCGCGACCCCGGCCACAGCCCCGGAACCGGCCCAAGAATCGGCGCGAGAATCGGTGCGAGAACCGGCGTGGGAACCGGTGTGAGGGTGTTGGCGGGCGCGACCGTGCTCGACGCACGGCCGCCCGGGCTACGCCGCCGGGGCGCGGCCAGGGAGAGGGCCGTCGACTTGACCGCCGCGACGCCGGACGCCGGATCCCTGCTGCGGACGCACCGGCTGCTGCGCGGGGGTGACCTGCGGGCAATGGGATGCGCACCTCAGGGGAGGCCGGTGTCCGGGGACTGGCACGCTGATCCCGCATACTGGTCCGGGCTGCGGGAGCGGCTGTCCGGCGCGGTGCGGCGGTACGCGGCGGCGCACCCGTTGGAGCCGGGGATGCCGGTCGACGTGGCACGGCAGGAGCTCGGCCTGCCGGACCGCCATCTCGTCACGGCCCTGGTCGAACCGCCGCTGGCCGTCGCGGGTGGTCGGATCGTCAGCGGGTCCTCCGGCCTGCCCGCGCCCGTGGCGGCGGCGGTGGAGCGTCTGCGCGCCGAGCTCGCCGCCCGGCCCTTCCTCGCTCCAGAGGCGGGACGGTTGGCCGAGCTGGGGCTCGGTCCCAAGGAGGTGGCGGCGGCCGTGCGGACGGGCGCGCTGCTACGGGTGGCCGACGGCGTGGTGCTCCCAGCGGGGGCGGACGTCCGCGCGGCGGAGCTGCTGGCCCGCCTGCCCCAGCCGTTCACCGTCAGCGAGGCGAGAAGGGCGCTGGACAGCAGCCGTCGGGTCATGGTGCCGCTGCTGGAGCACCTCGACCGGAGCGGACTCACCGAACGCGTGGACGAACTGCATCGGCGGTGCCGTACGCCCCGCTGACCAGGTCCACCGCCGCCGCCTGCCTGAGACCCGCACGGAATGCTGAGCAAGGCCGTCTGCGCCGGATAGCCCGTCCGGCGCCGGGACGCGTTCCCGACGCCGGCTCGTCCCGGGGTGCCCGGGGTCGCTCAGGCGGTCCGCGCCCCGGACCGAGAGAGCCGGTCCGCCTGGCGGATCGGCTCCGGCAGCCGGTAGGCCGGGGCGAGCCGCAGCACGTGGCGGCACGCGTTGTCCAAGCCGACGCGATGGCCCTGCGAGACGTAGACCGGCTTGACCCCGTCACGGGTGCGCAGCGCCCGCCCGACCACCTCGCCGCCGTCCACGATCGGGGTCCACGAGCCGCGTTCCGGAGCGGGGTCGTCGTAGCGTCCGATGAACGTCGTCTTGGCCACCCCGATCGCGGGCAGGCCGGTCAGCACACCGACATGGCAGGCCAGGCCGAACCGGCGCGGGTGGGCCAGGCCGTACCCGTCGCAGACCAGCAGCTCGGGCGCGACCCGCAGCCGTTCCAGCGCGGTGAGCAGCGGCGGCAGCTCCCGGAAGGCGAACAGCCCCGGCACGTACGGGAACCGCGCGCGTTCGTGGACGACGGCCTGGTCGACCACGTCGAGCGTGTCCGCGTCGAGGACCACCACGGCGGCGGTGAGCTCGTCGCCCTCGGTCGCGTACGCGACGTCGAGCCCCGCGACGTGCCGGACCGTCTCCGGTCCCGGGTCCGCGAGGTCCACCAGAGGGCGCAGCCGTTCCTGGACCGCCTCCGCCTCGGCGACGCTCTCCGGCCATTCGGCGAGGTCCGAACCCGTGCCCGCGCCCTGTTCCATCGGCCGCCTCTCTGGTGCTCGTCCCGGCCCGTCTCGGGTGACGTGCCGAAGCGTGAAGGGTGGAAAGTGTCGGTGGTGCCTGCTATATCGCGATCATGACCACTTCCCCCGCGGTCGCGCCCGAAGGGCTGCCCCGGTTCACCTGGCGGCAGGCCAAGGCCCGCGACCTCCGCACCAAGGGGCAGCTCGCGAAGCGACGCCACCTGCCGGTCAAGCCGCCGGTCGCGCTTGTCGTCATCGACGGACGCGAGTTCGAACTCTACCGCGACTGCGACACGATCGATCTCGAGGCCGAACGCTGGAGAGCGATCCGGTGGGCCGACGAGATGCTCCGGTCGAACGCCGTCATCCTCGACACCGAGACCACCGGCACCGACCCGAACACCGACCGCGCGGTGCAGATCGGCGTCGTCGACATGCGCGGGAACGTGCTGCTCGACACGCTCATCGACCCGGGCGTCCCCATCCCGGCGGAGGCGTCCGCGATCCACGGCTACCTCGACGCGGACGTCGCCGGGTGGCCCACGTTCGCGCAGGTCCTGCCGCAGCTCAGCGCGGTGCTCACCGGGCCGGCCCGGCCGGTCGTGGTCTACAACAGCCGCTACGACGGCCGGCTCCTGCGCGCCGAGGTCGCCCGCATCCGCAGCCTGGACTACGCCATGGCCTGGTCGAACGGCTTCTCGTGGAAGTGCGCGATGACCGTGTACGGCTGGTTCAGGGGCGCGTGGGACGACCGGCGTTCCGACTGGCGACGGCACGCGCTGTCGGGTGGCGACCACAACGCGGTCGGCGACTGCCGTGCGGTGCTGCGGCTCATCGAGAGCATGGCCGAGGCGGTCGACGACCCTCCCTTCGACCCTGACGACTCCGACGACCTCGACGACTGAGCCGGAGCTCCTGCTCCATTGGTGCGCCGCCGTACTTGCCTGCGAGCACGCCGCCACAGCGGCTCGCTCGCGGATGCGTGCCGAGATTCCGGCCGGATGCGGACATTTCATGCCTCCGCCGTTCCGTCGTACGGGATGATCCCTGTACGGGGTGGCGGGGCTACACGATGGGGGAGAGCGGTGCATCCGTACCGGGAGTCGCCGGCGCTGCGGGAGCCGTACCGCATCGCGGGCCTGTGGGTGCGCGTGCTCCTGCTCGTCGTCCTGCTCTGGGGTGGTCTCGTCACCGTTCTCAGCGCCGTTCCCCGGGAGCGTGAACTCGCGGATCTCCGCGCGGACCTGGCCGCCGGGCGGGTCACCTACGTGATCTACAAGGGGCACGAGGACGAGCGGGGCGAGCTGAGGGAGGTGCGCTGGTCCACGGGGCCGCTGTTCTGGTACCGGGCGCTACGGCCGTGGCACGATGACCGTCCCTATACGATGGCCGCGCTCGTCGCCGACGCCGCCCCAGACATCACCGACGCGGACGTCGCCGACGTCGACCCGCGCCCGGTGCTGCGGAAGGCGACGGATCGCGACGGCCGCAACGGCCTGTTCCCCGCCTGGCCGTCCACGGTGCCGGTTCCGCACGGGAGCTGGACGGTCTCGGTCGCCTGGATCGCCACGTTCATCGTCATGGTCGGCACGGCCCGGCCCCGGCTGGGTAACCGCTGGGCGTGGTTCTGGCTGTTCACCGTCGGCCAGATCGGCGCCGTCATGTACCTGCTCTCCGAACCGCGGTCGGTATGGCGCGGACTCGGACCGCAGGAGCCACCGCCGTCCCGGCTGGGAGGTGGCCGGGGATGCGTCCTCGCCCTCTGCCTGCAGTTCCTCGTCCCCTCCGCCGTCTTCGGGGCCGGAACCGTGGTGCCTCGCCTGCTCGACATGCTCGCCGGTCCCTGATTTCCCGCCGCGGTGTCACCGTCCTGGAACCGGCTCGGGCCGGTTCCTTCCGCACGACATCGGTGACCCGGCCCCGCGTGGCCAGGGCCGCGCCGACGCGTGGCCGCAGGTGGCCGGTGCGCCGGGACTATCCCGCTCCGTGGCCGTTGGCGCTGTTGGCGGCGGCGATCACCCGCATCAGCGACTCGTGCAGGTGCTGGAGCTCGTCCAGCTCCATGCCGAGGCGCGCCACGATGGCCGGGGGGATCTTCTCCGCGTCGGACCGCAGGTCCTTGCCGGCCGGGGTGAGGACGACGGCGAGGGCGCGCTCGTCGTTGGCGTCCCGCTCGCGCCGGATCAGCCCGCTCGCCTCCAGGCGCTTGAGCAGTGGGGAGAGCGTGCCGGGGTCGAGCTGGAGCATCCGGCTGAGGTCCTTCACCGCCAGAGGCGCGTGCTCCCAGAGGGCGAGCATGGCGAGGTACTGCGGGTGGGTCAGGCCCATGGGCTCCAGCAGCGGGCGGTAGACCGCGACGACATTCCTGGACGCGACGGACAGCGCGAAGCACACCTGTCGCTCCAGGGACAATGGGTCAATGTCGGCGAAGCCTCTCACAAGCACCTCCGTATCGGCGTGCTATAAAAGTTAGTATACAAATGGTTTGTGTACCAAGTAATCCTGAGATCGTGAGCTCCTCCGGCGCTCGCCCACCGGGCGCGCTGGGATGACTCACCTGGCCGGAGGTAAGGTCGTGGCCCCCTTGAGGCGGAAGAGCATCGAAGAGCGGATCGCCGAGCGCCAGGCGCAGCGAGGGGCTCTGGAGGGCAAGGGCAAGCATTTCGAGCACGGCCCGGCCAAGTTCATCTTCGTCTTCCTGATCGTGTTCGTCGTCCTGGGCCACCTGCTCGGCCTGATCCTGCTGATGATGCTGGACATCACCTGATCCTCACCCGGACAGCCGGGCCAGCAGTCCGAGAACGGCCCGGCCGCTCGGCCCGCGACAGTCAGGGATGCCCGACTCGGTGGAGATGTCCGCGCCGGTCAGGACAGTGATCATCATGGCTCCTCGCCTCGGCCTATCGCCGACACGGCCGCCGAGGTGGGATTCGCCGACCACAGCCACCTCACCCGCTGGTTCGTCCGCTGTTTCGGGATCACGCCGGCGGTATCGGGACGCCGTACTTCCGGGTGGTGTGAAGTCTTCCGCTTTCTCATGACATCTCCGATAGATCGTCAAGCGTCCACTCTGTAGGGGCGCGGAGAGCGGAGGTCGTTGATGAAGGTCGCGGGGGATCGGGTGGCTCGGCTCGCCGGAGGTAAGGAGCAGGTGGTGCGGGCCCGCAGGCTCGTGTCCGCCGCCCTGGGGAGGGACCATCCGCTGCACGACGACTGCGTGCTGCTGACCAGTGAGATCGCCACGAACGCGGTGGTCCATTCGCGTTCGGGCGAGGGGGGATCCTTCACGCTGACGGTGTCCTGTACGGAGGACCGGGTGCGCGTCTGCGTTCAGGACGAGGGGTCGGCCGACCCGCCCTGCGCGGGCCATGCCGTATCCAACGGGACCAGCGGGCGCGGCCTGCCGCTGCTTGACGCGCTGGCCGCGCGATGGGGCATGATCCGCGAGGCCGGCCGGAACCAGGTCTGGTTCGAGATGGCCTGAAGTCAGAGCCGTCACCGGGCGCGGTTCCACGGGTCCTCCGCCCTCGGGTGTGGACCCCAGGGCCGCCAGGGCCGCCGAACTGAAAGCAACGGCCGTAAAGCGCGGATCACGGCGTCACGGCGTCATAGCGGCGGGGCGGTGATCTCGGGATCCCGCCCGCCGGGCGTTGATCCGTTGATCGCTCGGGCCTGAGCCCAGGGGGCGTCGAGGGACGGACCCGGCGGCCTTCTATTCTCGAAATCGCCAGATCCGCCAGATCCGCCGCGATATCCCGCCGCCATGGCCGATTCCTAAGGAAGATCCGTGACCTCATCGAACGTCGGCGACCTCGACGAGCTCGTCGCCGAGCACGACCGCGCCGTCCGTGACCACGCCGCCCTCGTGGCGCGCGGCCTGTCGCTCGACCTCACCAGGGGCAAGCCGTCGGCCCGGCAGCTCGACCTGTCCGACGGCCTGCTCGCGCTGCCCGGCGCGGACGACCACACGGCCGCCGACGGCACCGACTGCCGCAACTACGGCGGGCTCCAGGGCCTGCCGGAGCTCAGGGAGATCTTCAGCGGGCCCCTGCAGGTGCCCGCCGCCCAGCTCGTGGTGGGCGGCAGCTCCAGCCTCGCGATGATGCACGACACCGTCGTCCAGGCGCTGCTCAGCCGGCTTCCCGGCGCGGAGCGCCGCTGGGTGGACGAGCCGCGCGTCGCCTTCCTGTGCCCGGTGCCCGGATACGACCGGCACTTCGCCCTGTGCGAGCGCTTCGGTATCGAGCTGATCCCCGTGCCGATGACGCCCGAAGGCCCCGACATGGACGTCGTCGAGCGCCTGGTACGCGAGGACGCCCAGGTCAAGGGCATCTGGTGCGTGCCGAAGTACAGCAACCCGGACGGCGTCTCCTACAGCGACGAGACCGTGCGGCGCCTGGCCGCCATGCCGGCCGCCGCCCCGGACTTCCGGATCTTCTGGGACAACGCGTACGCGGTGCACCACCTCACGGACACCCCGGTGGAGATCGCCGACGTCCTGACGCTGTGCGCGGAGCACGGGAACCCGGACCGCGCCTTCGTCTTCGGCTCCACCTCGAAGATCACCTGGGCCGGCGCCGGCGTGGCGTTCTTCGGGTCCTCGCCCGCCAACGTCGCGTGGTGGATGGCCAACGCGGGCAAGCAGACCATCGGCCCCGACAAGATCAACCAGCTCCGGCACGTGCGCTTTCTCAAGGACGCCGAGGGTGTCGCCGCCCACATGCGCCGCCAGCGTGACCTCATCCGGCCGAAGTTCGACGCGGTGAGCCGCATCCTGGACAAGGAGCTCGGCGGCACCGGGTTCGCGTCCTGGTCCAGCCCGGCCGGGGGCTACTTCATCAGCCTCGACGTCCCCGAGGGCTGCGCGCGCGACGTGGTGCGCAAGGCGGCCGAAGCCGGCATCGCACTGACCCCCGCCGGGGCCACCCACCCGTACGGGAACGACCCGCAGGACCGGACCATCCGCATCGCGCCGACGTATCCGGACCTGGAGGAGCTCGATCTCGCCATCGAGGGCCTCGCGGTCTGCGTGCGCCTGGTCGCCACCGCCAAGCTGATCGAGAGCGCCTCCGCGATCTGACGGGGAGCGTACGCGAGCCGATCAGGCCGCCCCGCGACCTGATCGGTTACATCCGCGCCGCGCCGGGCAGTCGAAGGTCCTCCTAAAAAGGGACGAAATGTCCCTGCCGGGACGGGCCCTTCGGGCGGATGGTGGATATATGAAGCAGAGTCTGCGCCTCGGGCAGGTCGCCGGCATCCCGGTGGGGGTCCACTGGTCGGTGCTGGTCATCGCCGCCCTCATCGCGGCCAGTCTCGGCGGTGGCGTACTGCCCGGCGCGGCTCCCGGTCAGGTGCCCGGGCTGTACTGGACGATCGCCGTGGCGACCTCGGTGCTGTTCCTCGCTTCGCTGCTGGCCCACGAGCTGGCGCACGCGCTGGTCGCCCGGTGGCGGGCCGTTCCGGTGCAGTCGATCACGCTCTGGCTCTTCGGCGGCGTCACCCAGATGCAGGGCGAGGCGCGGACTCCGCGCAACGAGCTGGAGATCTCGGTGGTCGGCCCGCTGACCAGCCTGGCCGTCGCGGGGCTCGCCTTCGTCATGGCCGCGTTCATGCCGGGGCCGCGTCTGGTGCTGTCCGCGCTCATGTGGCTGGCACTGATGAACCTCCTGCTCGGCGTCTTCAACATGCTTCCCGGCGCGCCGCTCGACGGCGGCCGGGTGCTGCACGCGGTGCTGTGGTGGCGCACGCGTGACCGGGCCAGGGCCGACCGGGCCGCCGCACGCGCCGGTCAGGGGCTCGGGCTTCTGCTGGTCGGCCTGGGCATGGCCGAGGTCTTGTTCACCTCATGGGCCGGCGGCCTCTGGCTCATGATCATCGGATGGTTCCTCGCCGGTGCGGCCGGCACCGAGATGGCCGCGCGATCCGCCCGCGAGGGGCTCGGGGGCGTGCGGATCAGGGACGTGATGACCCCGCTGCCCGACCTGGCCCCCGCCTGGCTGGACGTGGAGGAGTTCGTCTCCGGCGTCGCGTCCCGGTCGCACCAGTCGGTGTTCCCCGTGGTCGCCTTCGGGGGCGAGCCCATCGGTTACGTCAACCTGGAGGCGCTGGCCGCCGTGCCGCCCTCCCAGCGTGGCTCGACCCGCTTGGACCGCCTGGCCCGGCCGCTGCCGCCCGACCGGATCCTCGGACCGGACGACGACGCCGCCACGCTGCTCGAACGGCCGACCATGGGGCCGATGGTCGCCCTCGTCATCGAGGGAGGACACGTCGCGGGCATGGTCACCGCACAGGACCTGTCCAGGATGGTACGGCTGGCGCTCCTGCGCCGGGCGAGCTGACAGCGTGCCAGACGTGCCAGCGGGGGCCGACGCGTGACCGCGCCCTTAAAGGGAAGAGGACCGCCCAGGACCGGGGAACGACGGTGAGGAGGAGACGGCGATGCGAGCCGATGAGTCCCAGCGGCCTGTGGTGGTCGGATACGACGGATCGGCCTGCAGCGAGTGGGCCCTGCGCCTGGCGGTGCGCGAGGCGCAGCTGAGGTACGCGCCTCTCGTGGTGACCCACGCCTGGCAGTGGCCGTTCGCCGTCAAGCCCAGCGACCCCTCGGTGATCGAGACCGTACGGCACACGGCCGAGTTCGTCATAGGCAAGGGCGTCACCCTGGCAGCCACGCTGGCTCCCCATCTGGAGGTCAGGGCCCGGCTGGAACGGGGTTCCGCGGCGTCGGTCCTGCTCACCGAGGCGGCGGCGGAGGAGCTGATCGTCCTGGGCACCCGCGGGACGGGTGGCTTCGAGCGGCTCAGGGTCGGCGCGACCGCGGCCCAGGTCGCCGGCCACGCGCCCTGCCCGGTGATCCTCGTGAGCGGGCCGATCCCCGAGGCCGGGCGCGTCGTCGTCGGAGTGGACGACTCCCCGCAGAGCGGAAGGGTGCTGGGCTTCGCCCTGGAGGAGGCGAGCCTGCGCCGCAGCGACGTGCTGGCCGTGCACGCGTGGACGGAGGGGGACCAGCCGTCCCGCGAGGCCGCGGCCCGCTTCCAGCGGATCGTGGCGCCGTGGTGCGAGAAGTACCCGCAGGTGCAGGTCTTCACCTCCTTCGCCGAATGGCCGGCGGAGGAGGCCCTGCTCACCGTGAGCGGTGACGCCGCTCTCCTCGTCATCGGCAACCGCGCGCACCGCGAACCGGCGCGGGTCACGCTCGGCCTGGTCACCCAGTCCGTGCTGCACGACGCGCTCTGCCCCGTCGCGGTCATCCCCCAGAGCTGACGGTTCCTCTACGTTCGGTCCTCTGCGTTCGGTTCCCCGAGGGCGCAGCGGGCCGCAGAGGCCGGAGAATCCGGAGAATCCGGAGAGGCCGCAGAGGTCCGGGAGATTCAGACGCGCAGGAGCGGCATGAGCCGCTCCTCCTTCCGTGAGTCCTGGAGCAGCAGCTCGCCCGCCGGGCGACGCGGCGCGCGCGGCACGACCGGGCCGTACCCGAACCTGATGATCATCTGAGCGTGGCCGCGGGCGTGCCTCGGGTCCGTACGGCGGCGCATGTCGCGCAGGTCGAGCGGCTGGTTGAGGAACGAGGCGGAGATGCCGCGGCACGTCGCCATGAGCAGCACCCGCTGGAGCGCCTGGCCGGCGTGCAGCCAGTCCACGGGCCGGTCTCCCCGGGTGGTGAGCACGGCGAGCTGCGGGCGCGACTCGAAGCGGTCCACTCGGCGGCTCTGTCCCCGGTGGCCGATCCCGAAGTCGCGGACGGGGGCGGGATCGCGGTCCGGCCGCGGCCCGTGGACGTGGCGCGGGACGCCGTCGAACAGCGCGCGGCCCGCCGTCCACGCCGCCAGCTCGGCGAGGTAGCCACGGTCGCCGGCCAGCTCGTCGCTAGCCACGGCGACCTGTTCGAGGAGCTCTCCGGCCGCCTCGTCGTCGAGGGGGACCAGGTTGGCGCCCTCGCGGCTGGCGGCGATGCGCAGGCCGGCCAGGACGGAGGGCGGGACCAGGCGGTCGTCGAAGGGCTCCCGGTTGGTCCGCCGCACCCTGATCGCCGAGTAGAGGGAACGCTCGGTCGCGTTGGCCGGCGTCGACTCGGTCATCCTGATCGAGGCGAGGAGCGTCGGGTCGTCCGTGTCGGGCAGGAGGGACACCGTGGGGCGGTAGCCGCCGATCCTGACCGCCAGCCTGAGGTTGAACAGGGCCGCGCCGCAGCTGACGTGCATCGACCGGCCTCGGGGATCGCTGACCCGCAACCGGCGGCTCGGATCGCACAGCAACTCGGCCACGTCGTCGCCGACGGTCCGGAGGCGCCAGGGCTGGGTGTTGAGCACGGACGGAGCCTGCTCCGCCGCCACCAGCAGGTACTGCACGCCGAGATCGGACGCCAGGGGCGAGAGCATCGAGGGCCTCCTCGGGATAGACGGATCTCGCACAGAGCCAGACTTCGCCGTATCCACCGGGGAGACCAGTGCCGACGGCCCCCGCGCCGCCGGGACTTTGGTCATCAGGCCCCGCCTGACCGCCCGCCTGACCGGGCGAACCGGTCAGGCGGGCTCGTGCAGCCAGCAGGCGACCGGCCCGAACTCGGGCTCACGCTCCCTGCAGACGTCCATCACCTTCGGGCAGCGGGGGTGGAACCGGCAGCCGCGCGGCGGCGCCGCCGGATCGGGAACGTCCCCCGGGAGCTCGGCCGGCAGCACGCCGGCCCCGTCCGGCGCGGGAATGGCGCCGAGCAGCGCCCGCGTGTACGGGTGCCGGGGGTCGGCCCAGACCTCGTCGGTGCGGCCGATCTCCACGATCTTCCCCAGGTACATCACCGCGATCCGGTCGGCGATCAGCCGTACCACGGACAGGTCGTGGCTGATGAAGAGCAGGCCCGCCCCCGACTCGACCGCGAGGTCCCGCATCAGGCGGGCGACCTGCGCCTGCGCCGAGGCGTCGAGCGCCGAGATCGGCTCGTCGCCGATCAGCAGCGACGGCCGGGCGGCCAGGGCCCTGGCGATCGCGATGCGCTGGCGCTGGCCGCCGGAGAACTCGTGCGGGTACCTGGTCGCGAACTCGCGCGGCAGGCCGACCCGGTCGAGCAGGTCGGCGGGCGTGGTCGAGGCGTCCGCGGCGGCGCGCAGCCCGTCCGCGATCTGGTCGCCCACCCGCCGCCGCGGGTTCAGCGACGCGTACGGGTCCTGGAAGACCATCTGGATGCCGGTCAACGACCGGTCCCTGCGGCGCAGGCCGAGCGGTGCCACCGGACGGCCCTGGAACGCGATGGTCCCCGAGGCCGGGCGGCCGATTCCGCACACCGCGCGGGCCAGCGTCGACTTGCCGCACCCGGACTCGCCGACGAGGCCGACCACCTCCCCGGCGGCGACGCTCAGGCTGGCCCCGGCCACGGCCCGCACCACGGGGCGTCCGGGCGTCCGGTGCTCGACGACGAGGTCGTCCACGGTCAGCAGTGTCATGCCGGCTCCCCTTCGGAAGGCTCGGTCCCTGTGGTCTCGGCACCCGCGTTCTCGGGGAGGGCGTCGAGCAGCGCGCGGGTGTAGGCGTGACGCGGCTCGCGCAGCACCTGGCCGCGCGGTCCGGTCTCCACGACCAGGCCGTCCTTCATCACGCTCACCTCGTCGGCGACCGCCGACATCACGCCGAGGTCGTGGGTGACGAGCAGCACGGCCAGGCCGAGGTCGTCGCACAGGCCGCGCAGCAGCCGCAGGATCCCCGCCTGGACGGTCACGTCGAGGGCGGTCGTCGGCTCGTCCGCGATGAGCACCTTCGGCGAGCAGGCGAGCGCGACCGCGATCGCGATGCGCTGGCGCATGCCGCCGGAGAACTGGTGCGGATAGCGGTCGATCGCCTCCTCCGGCCCGGGGATGCGGACCTTGCGCATCAGGTCGATCGCCCGCTCCCGCGCCTCGCGGCGGCCGAGCCGGAGGTGGTGGCGCATGTGCTCGGTGAGCTGCCGCCCCACCGACAGCATGGGATGCAGGCTGGTCGCCGGGTCCTGGAAGACCATGGCGACCTCGGCGCCCCGTACGGCGTTGAGTTCCTTGGCGGGGAGGGACAGTAGGTCACGGCCGGCCAACTCGATCCGGCCCGTCGTACGGGCTCCGTGGGGGAGCAGGCCGAGCACGGCGAGGCCGGTCATGGTCTTGCCGGAGCCGCTTTCGCCGGCCAGGCCGTGTACCTGGCCCGGTCGCAGGGCGATGTCCACTCCGCGCAGGATCTCTTTGCCGTGGATGGCGACGGTGAGATCGGAGATGGTGAGGACGCCGTTCGCGGAGGTCTCCCCGGCGGTTTCCACGGCGCTCTCCTCGCGTCGCCCGGTCTGTCGCCCTGTCTGTCGCTCGGTCAAATGGCACGCTCCTTGATGGCGCGGGCGGTCCGGGGGTCGAGCGCGTCGCGCAGCGTGTCCCCGAGGAAGTTGAACGCGAGCACGACCGTCAGGATGGCGAGACCGGGGAAGGTCGCCACCCACCAGCTGTCGAAGACCTCCACGCCGGAGGCGACCATCGCGCCCCACTCCGGAGACGGCGGCTTGGCGCCGAGACCGAGGAAGGACAGGCCGGACAGCAGCAGCAGCGCGGTGCCGATGTCGAGCGTCGCGAGCACCAGGACGGGGCCGGTGACGTTCGGCAGCACGTCCACGCGGAGCGAGCGCCAGGCCGAGAAGCCGAGCAGCCGCCCGCTCAGCACGAACTCGCGCTCGCGGATGCCGAGCACCAGGCCGCGCGTCACGCGGGCGTAGGCCGGCCAGGCGACGATGAGCACGGCGATCACCGCGTTGCCGAGGCTCGCGCCGAGGGCGGCGGCCACCACCATGGCGAGGATGATCGTCGGGAAGGCGAACACGAGATCCGCCAGCCGCATGATCGTCTCGTCCACCCATCGGCCGAAATATCCGGCGCAGGCGCCGAGCAGGCCCCCGATCAGCACCGAGAGCACCACCAGCAGCAGCGTCAACGGGATCGAGACGCGGGCGCCGTACAGCACGCGGCTCAGGATGTCGCGGCCGAGCTGGTCGGTGCCGAACCAGTGACCCGGCCCGGGCGGGGCCAGCCGGGGCAGCTCCTGGGCGAGCGGGTCGTGCGGGGCCAGCACCGGCGCGGCCAGCGCGATCACGATCCAGGCGAACGCGACCACGCCGCCGACGATCGCCAGCGGCTGCCGCCACGCCTCGGGGAGCCGCCGTGTCAGCCCCCCTGTCCGCCCTCCTGTCCGCCCTCCTGCCGGCCCCCCTGTCAGTCGTCGTCTCACGAGATTCTCACTCTGGGGTCGATGACGCCGTACAGAACGTCCACGATCAGGTTGATGACGAGGTAGACCACGCCCACCACCAGGCCGACGCCCATCACGGCGGGCAGGTCGAGGGAGGTCGCGCTCTTGTAGGCGTACTGGCCGATGCCGGGCCAGGCGAAGATCGCCTCGACCAGCACGGTGCCGGACAGCAGGCTGCCGAAGGCGAGGCCCGCGACCGTGATGACCGGGACCAGCGCCGACCGCAGGACGTACCGGAACAGGATGACCCGGGCGGGCAGGCCCTTCGCACGGGCCGCCCGGACGTAGTCCTGGCCGAGCACTTCCAGCACCGCCGACCGGGTGAACCGGGTGAGCAGGCCGATGGTGTAGAGCGCGAGGACCAGCGCCGGGGTGACCAGGTGACCGGCCGCCGAGGCGAACACGTCCCACTGGCCGGACAGTGCCGCGTCGATCGTGTACAGACCGGTGACGTGCGGCGGCGGCGTCATGCCGGGGTCGATCCTGCCGCTGCCCGGGGTGATCTGTAGCCGGTAGAAGAAGACGTAGAACGCCACCAGCGCCAGCCAGAACGTCGGCACCGAGATGCCGAACAGGCTGGTCACGCGCAGGATGTGGTCCGACAGCCGGTCGCGGCGCAGCGCGGCGACGACACCGAACGCGACCCCCAGCACCAGCGAGATCAGGATGGCCGCGCCGGCCAGCTCCAGCGTCGCGGGCACGAACTCGGCGAGGTCGTCGGCCACCGGGCGGTGGCTCTGCTGGCTCTGGCCGAAGTCCCCGCGCAGCACCCCGGAGAGGTGGATCAGGTACTGCTCGGGGAGCGGCTTGTCCAGACCGTGGTCCGCGCGCCACTGCGCCACGATCGCCGGATCGCCGATGGCGCGCTGACCCAGGTTCGCCGCGGCGGGGTCGCCGGGGACCAGGTTCGTCAGGAGGAACGTGACGAGCGTGATGCCCAGGGCGAGCAGCAGCGCCGTGACGATCCTGCGGACCAGGAACCGGACGAACGGACGCCGACGCGCGGCGCGGCCCCGCCGCGTGTTCTCGCTGGGCAGGGCCGCGCCGCCGTCCTGGTCCTTACTTGGCACCGAGGTCGGCGACATTGATCGTCCACACCGGGTGGTACTCCAGGCCCGTGACGGATCCGGCCGTCACGATGTTCTGACCCGGCTGGATCAGCGGGATGAACGGGCCGGAGGCGTTGAGCTTCGTCTGCACGTCGGTGTACGCCTGCTTGCGGTCCTCGTCGGTCACCGAGGCGGCCGCCTTCTCGCCCGCGGCCTCCAGCTCCTTGTCCGCGCCCGCCTTCCAGCCGGCGCGCAGACCGACCAGCTTGCCGGGCAGGAACGACAGGTAGTTGCTGGGGTCGGGGAAGTCCGGGCCCCAGTACCAGAGGCCGAGCTCCTCCTTGCCGTTGCGGTAGTTGTCCAGGGCCGTGGTGACCGGCGCGGGCGTGAGCTCCACGGTGATGCCGATCTCCTTGAGGTTGGCCTGGATCCGCTCGGCCAGCGGCTGGAAGGACAGGCCGTTCACGGTCAGCTCGCTCGGGTACTCGAGCTTGACCGTGGGGTTGGCCACGCCGCTCTCCTTGAGCGCCGCCTTCGCGCCCTCGACGTCGCGCTGGGTCGCCTGGTCGGCGGGGAGTGCGCCGAGGAACATCGACGGGATGATGCCCGCGGCCTGGGTCGAGCCCTCACCGGCCAGCTCCAGCAGGCCGGTGTAGTCGACGCCCTTGCGCAGCGCCTCGACGAACTTCGGGTTGGAGGTGATCTTGCTGACGCCCGGGTCCTGGTTGGCCAGCAGGAAGAACACGTACGCCGAGGTCGTCCGCTTGACCTGCAGGCCGCCGCCCATGCCGGCCACCTGGTCGCCCGACAGGTTCAGCGCCACCTGGCTGTCGCCGCGCTGCACGTTGAGCTTCTGCGTGGCGGACTCGACGTTGCGGATGACGACCTTGTCGTAGACCGGCTTCTTCGCGCCCCAGTACTTGTCGTTCTTCTTGAGCACGACCTGGCTGCTCACGTTGAACGACTCGAGCGTGTACGGCCCGGAGCCGGCCGAGGCGGAGTTGAGGTACTGCTCGGCCTTGTCGTCCGCGTTCTCGGTCGCGCCGTTCTCCTTGGCGACCTTGGAGTTGAGGATGCCCAGCGCCGGGTTCGGCAGGATGTACGGCAGCGCCGGGTTGGGCGCCTTCGACGTCAGCGTGATCGTGCTGTCGTCGGTCTTGGCCACCTCGACGCCGTCGAGCAGGAAGGAGGGGGTGCCCTTCATGTCGCGCACGCGGGTCAGCGAGAAGAGGACGTCGTCGGCGGTGACGGGGGTGCCGTCGGCGAACGTGGCGTCCTTGCGCAGCTTGAGCGTGAGCTCCTTGCCGTCGGACGACATCTCGTACGACTCGGCGAGGGACGGGACCGGCTTGGTGACGTCCGCGCCCTCGAAGGTGAGGAGCGTGTCGTAGGTCGCCTTGTCCACGACCAGACCGGTCGGCTCGTACGTGCGGCCCGGGTCGGCCGTCTTGAGATCGAAGGATGTGTCGATCACGAGGGTCTTGCCCGCGCTGCTCTGCCCCTGCGTGGCGGACGAGCCGCCGCTGGAGCACGCGGCGAGGGCGAGAGCACCGGTGAGCACGACCGGCAGCAGGGCGGTGGTCGCCCGCCGGCGCCGCGAACGGAGCGCCATATCTGTATCCTCCGAAAATGTGCCATGTGAGACGTTTAGTCGATGATGGTGCAGGAGTGTCCGACAGAAAGTCCAGCGTGTGCCGGGATGCTGAGACAAATCTGATGAGGGAGAAGCTGCCGTGACCGAAATGTCAAGCTACCCGACTCCTGGGGCTACTCCTTCTGGACGTATCGGCATCGGCCTGGAGCTCGACTCGACACATCTCAAGATCCTTGAGGTGCTCAGGGAGAACGGCCGGATCTCCGTGGCCGCGCTCGCCGAGCGCGTGGGCATCTCCCGCGCGAACGCCTACACCCGGTTCGAGGCCCTGCGCGCCGACGGGGCGATCAAGGGCTTCACCGCCGAGATCGACCACGTCCGCGCGGGTCTGGGCATCACCGCGCTGGTCTTCGTCACCGTACGGCAGCAGATGTGGCGGCAGTTCCGCGCCCAGCTCGCCCAGATGCCCGAGGTGGAATACTGCGCGATCACCACGGGCCAGCACGACGCGATGATCCAGGTGCGGATGGCGGACGTGGCGGCCGTGCACTCCCTGGTGACCGAGCGGCTGGCGAACATTCCAGCGGTCAAGGCCACCGAGACCGTCTTCATCCTCGACGAGGTGATCAAGCGGCCGTACATCCTGCCGACCGACAGCAGGCCCGCCGCCCGCAGGCCCGCCGCCGAGGCATCGGGTGACGGGGTCCCGCTGGGCAAGATGCGGTTCGAAGGGGTCTCCGAAAGCCGGGCCGGCCTGCAGCGGGACCAGGGGTGATGACGTGCTGTCGACATCATTGTCGACAATGATGTCGACAGGGATGATGACGCCGGGCGTCGGCTCAGGAGACCTCGGCGCAGACGCTGACGTGCGTCGTGTCGTCTCCCTCGAACTGGAACTCCTCGATCAGGTGCAGCCGCCCGTCGGGCCGCGTCTCGATGCGGCTGGTGCTCCTCCCGCCGGCCCGGCCGCCCTTCTTGAGCTGGTGGATGTAGGTGATCTCCAGGCGGTCGTCCTCCCGGGTACCCACGAAATGCCCGTGCACCACCGTGTCGCCGACGTAGCTGCCCCAGACGATGCCGTCCTCCTCCGTGTAGACGAACTCGGTCGGCCCGTCCGGGTCCACCTCGCTCGCGGTGGAGCTGACCATCACGAACTTGCGGCCGTTGAGATTTCTGTCGTCCATGACCCCGCATCGTGCCGATCCGTCCGGAGTTCGCAATCGATGCTGGACGTTTCGCCGGCCGGATGCCCCTGGCAGCCGTCTTCCGTCCAGCTGGCCGTGACCTCCCTCAGAAGGACGCAGACACGCGAGCGATGGAGTCGTCGTACAGCCACATCCAGCTCGCCGAGGGGCTGGCCGGCGACTTCACCGCCTGGACCGACGATCCGGTCAGCTACGCCGACGAGCGGTGGCAGGTCCCGCCGAGCCGCGTCTTCCCCAAACCGCCCGGCGGGATGCCGGTCTACCTCGCCGGTTTCGCTCCAAGCGCACTTGAGCGCGTCGGTCGCCGGGCCGACGGCTGGCTCGGCGTCGCCCTGCCGCTCCCGGTCCTGACCGGGATGTGGGCCGCGATCCGCCGGGCCGCGGAGGACGCGGGACGTGATCCCGCCGCGCTCCGCATGGTTCTGCGGGCCAACCCGAAGGTCACCGCCGCGCCCGCGCCGGAGGCGGACGTCCCCGACTCGGGTACGGTCACGCAGATCGCGGGCTATCTGGCCGCCGCGGCCGAGGCGGGCGCGGACGAGATCCTGCTCGATCTCCAGCTCACCGCGCGGGACGACGACCACCTGCTCGACCTCGCCCGGGCGTTCCGCGCGGCACTCTCCTGACCATGGACTTCAGGGCCTGACGATCGGTTTCGCGTGTGACTCAATGAAGGAAAGTTACAGAAGCTTCACGTCTTGTGGAGATAATTGACGTCATCGCTGCTTCACCATAAAGTCCGGAAAAAGTTCCCTCTGTCCAGCCTCGATATATAGACCCCCACGGAGCGGTCCATGAAGCGTGTAGCAGCGGTTGTGTCGTTGCTCAGCCTTGCCGCCGTCACTGTGACGGCGTGCAGCAGCACCAGTACGGGTGGAAGTTCAGCCGGTGGCGGCGTCTTCACCACCATCGACGGCTTCAAGCCGGGTCTCGACGTCAACGGGCCGATCAACCCGTGGAACCCCAAGGGCAACATGTTCCAGGGGTACAACGCGATGAAGCTCGGGTGGAAGAAGAACCACCTGACCGACCCGAACCAGTTCTATCCCGGCATCGCCGCGAGCTGGGAGATCGCGCCCGACAACTCCTCGATCACGCTGCACCTGCAGCCGAACAACAAGTGGTCCGACGGCACGCCCGTCACCGCCGAGGATGTCAAGCTCTCCATCGCCCTCGCGTACACGCAGGGCAGCACGGCCTTCTCCGTCGACCCCGGAGCCGCGGGCGCGGCCTCCGACGTGGAGATCATCGACGACCACACGGTCAAGATCTCTCAGGACATGAGCAACCCCAGTGTCACGTTCGTCCGTGGCGTAATGGACAGCTTCGTCGTCCCGGCCCACATCTGGAAGGACGCGGTCCCCGCCAACTTCTGGGACACCCTCAAGGCCGCCCGCGGTGAGGGCGCCGAGGCCGAGAAGGCCCGCGCCGAGATCACCGCCCAGGCGGACAAGGTGCTCGCCTTCGCGCCGGCCAAGGACGTCTCCGCCGGGCCGTTCACCCTGGAGCGGATGAACCCGGGCGAGGCACTTCTCGTCAAGAACAAGAACTTCTACAACGCCGCCAACGTCGGCCCCGACCAGGTCAAGCTGCTCAACTACACGGGTAACGAGCAGATTTGGAACTACCTGATTTCGGGTAAGCTCGACAATGCGCCGTTCACCGCGGTGCCGGCCGACGTGATGAAGCGGATCGGCCAGACGCCTGGAAACGCGGTCGTCAAGGGCTTCTCGCCCGTCTCGGTCGCGATGGCGTTCAACCAGTCCAAGAAGCCCTACGACAACGTCCACGTGCGCAGGGGCCTCGCCTACCTCATCAACCGGGACGAGATCACCAAGATCGCCTCTCCCGAGGGCGGCACCCCCGCGCTGACCACCACGGGCATCCACCAGAAGCCCGCGGAGGCGTGGCTGGGCTCCGAACTGAGCGAGCTCGAGCCGTACAAGCTCGACGTGGCCAAGGCGGAGAAGGAGTTCAAGGAAGCCGGTCTGAAGAAGACCGGCGGCAAGTGGACGCTTCCTGACGGGAAGCCGTGGAAGTTCACGATCAACGTGCCCGCGCCGTTCTCCGACTGGGTGTCCGCGGCCAAGGCCGTGACCAGCCAGCTCAACGAGGCGGGCGTCAGCGCCGAGGTGCTCACCAGCGCCGACTACCCGCTCTACCTTTCGGAGCTGGCGGCGGGCAAGTACGACGTCGGCTTCTGGCTCGTGGCCCTCGGCCCCGCGCCGTACAACATCTACCAGCGCCTCTACGGCGCCTCCAACGGTTGGTCCATCCTCGGCGGCAAGATCAAGCACTCTGCCCCGGGCAAGGACGGCAACTGGATGGGCAGCCCCGAGACGATCGATGTCAAGGGCGTCGGGAAGGTCAACCCCGGCGAGCTCACCGGCAAGCTGAACACCGCTCCCGAGTCCGAGCAGAAGGCGATCATCAGCCAGCTCGCCAAGGCGGCCAACCAGGACCTGCCCGTTATCCAGCTGTGGGACTACGTCAACACGCAGTTCATCAACACGAACCGGTTCACCGGTTTCCCGGAGAACGAGAGCGACCTGCTCCGGGAGACCTCCGGTGTGTGGATCCAGCTCGGAATGATCAAGAAGAAGTAGGTTCATGACGCTCATCGGGGTCCCGGGACGTTCCGGGGTAATCGCTGTCGCACGACGACTCGCGGGCCACCTGGCCCGCGGGCTCGTCATGATCCTGGTGGTCACCACGATCAGCTTCCTGATCATCAGGAACATTCCCGGTGACCCCATGGCGGCCAAGTACGAGAAGCTCGTCGAGCAGGGCATGTCGCCCGAGGCG
This sequence comes from Microtetraspora sp. NBRC 16547, assembly GCF_030268965.1. GTDB lineage: Bacteria > Actinomycetota > Actinomycetes > Streptosporangiales > Streptosporangiaceae > Microtetraspora. The sequence goes on from NZ_BSSE01000007.1 coordinate 189,825, forward strand.
GCCCAGCAGGCGGTCAACGTTCTGTACGGCTTCATGCCGACGGGCAGCATGTGGGAGCAGTACCTCGACTACATGAAGGGGCTGGCCCGGTTCGACCTCGGCCAGTCGCTGAACGTGCCGGGCACCGGCGTGGGGACTGTGCTCATGTCCGCGGCCAAGTGGACGCTGATCCCGGTGCTCGCCGGGACCCTGCTGAGCTTCCTGGTCGGCATCATCCTCGGGGTCTACGCCGCGATCAAGCGCCAGAGCAAGGTCGGCGACCTGCTCGCGATCTCCGGATCGCTGCTGCACGGCCTGCCGCAGTACGTGCTGGCGCTGCTGCTCGCGGCGATCTTCACCACGCTGATCCCCATCCTCCCCGCGGGAGGAACCGCCGACATCATGTTCGAGCCGGGCTTCAACGCCGGCTACATCGGCTCGCTGATCCAGCACGCCACGCTGCCCGTCGTGACGTACGCGCTGTCCAGCTACGGCGGTTGGATCCTGGCCATGAAGTCCAGCGTGGTCACCGTGCTCGGCGACGACTTCATCCTCGCCGCCGAACTGCGCGGGATGAAGCGCTCGATCATCTTCAGGTACATCGCGCGCAACGCGATCCTGCCGCTCTTCACGATCCTCGCGCTGTCGCTCGGCATGCTGTTCGGCGGGGCCATCTTCATCGAGCGGATCTTCAACTATCCGGGTCTCGGGCTGATGCTCATCGACAGCATCACCGGACGCGACTACGCCCTCATGGGCGGCGCGTTCCTGCTCATCACGGTTGCGATCATCATCGCGAACATCGCGGCCGACCTGCTGTACACCGTCATCGACCCCCGGGTCAGAAGCGGAGGTGAGGCGGCATGACCGCGACGACGATCATGCCGGAGGCGCGCAGCGCCTCGGCGACCCTGCGCCGCAACTTCTGGCGCGGCGTCTGGCGGGTCATGAAGCGCAAGCCCAGCCGGATGGCCGGCGTGGTCATCATGGCCGGGTTCGCCTTCATGGGCGTCTTCGGGCCGATGTTCTACCCGGAACATCTGCCGCGTGACACGTCGGCGCTCTACGCGCCGCCGAGCTGGGCGCACCCGTTCGGCACCGACTTCGAGGGCACCGACGTGCTCGCCCTCGTCATCACCGGATCGCGCTACGTCCTGCTGACCGGCCTGGTCACCGCGGTGATCACGGTCGTGCTCGGCGCGGGCATCGGGCTGTTCGCCGGGTTCAGGCGCGGACGCTGGGACAGCGTCCTCATGCGGATCACCGACATGAAGCTGACGATCCCCGGCCTGCCGCTGATGCTGGTGCTGTCCACGATCTGGAAGTTCACCAGCGCCATCGAGATGGGCCTCGTGCTCGGCCTGCTCGGCTGGGGCGGCGTGGCCCGCGCCGTGCGCTCCCAGACCCTCTCCCTGCGCGAGCGCGGGTTCGTGGAGGCCGCCAGGGGACTCGGTCTGTCCACGCCGCACATCATCGGCAGGGAACTGCTGCCCAGCATGGCCCCGTACATCGCGATGAACATGCTCATCGCGGTCACCGGAGCCGTGTACGCGCAGGTGGGCCTCTTCTTCCTCGGCGTCCTGCCGTTCGAGGCCAACAACTGGGGCGTGATGCTCAACCTCGCCGTGTTCGGGGGCGGCGCGCTGACCACGACCGCGGCCCTGCCGTACCTTCTGGCGCCGCTGCTGGCGATCCTGTTGCTCACCCTGGGCATCGTGCTCGTCGTCGACGCCATGGACGAGATCTTCAACCCCCGTCTGCGTGAGGAGTGACCGGTGTCCGTGACTTCTGACAAGAGGGCGCCGGGCGTCCGCATCAGTGACCTGTCCGTCGTCTACCGCACCGGCGCGGGCGAGCTACCCGCCGTCCGGGGCGTCGACCTCGAGCTCGAACCCGGGACGATCACCGGCGTGGTCGGCGAGTCCGGCTCCGGCAAGTCCACCCTGGCGCTGTCGATGCTCAACGCGGTGCAGCCGCCCGGCCGGATCAGGTCGGGAAGCGTGGAGATCGACGGCCTCGGCGACGTCGTGACCCTGGGCGGCGACGACCTGCGCAAGACGCGCGGCCGGCACGTCGGCTACGTCTTCCAGGCCGCGCAGAACTCGCTCAACCCGCTCAAGACGGTCGGCAAGCAGCTCCTCGACCTGGGCCGCTCGCACGATGTTGACGACCTGCCCGGCCTGGTCAAGGAGGCGCGGAGCCTCCTCGACCGGATGGGTTTGGACGGGGCACGGGTTCTCGACTCCTACCAGCACGAGCTGTCCGGCGGCATGCGCCAGCGCGTCGGCATCATGCTCGCGCTGGTGCTCAACGCCCACGTCGTCGTCCTGGACGAGCCCACCACGGCGCTCGACATGATCACCCAGGCGACCATCCTGCGGATCATCCGCGAGGTCCACGAGGAGCGCGGCCTCACCACGCTCGTCATCACCCACGACCTCGGCGTCGTCGCCGAGATCGCCGACCGGCTCGCCGTCATGTACGGCGGTCGCCTGGTCGAGCAGGGCCCGACCAGGGAGGTGCTGGGCGCGCCCAAGCACCCGTACACACAGGGCCTGCTCCAGGCGATCCCGCGCCTGGTCGGCGACATCGACGAGGCCAGGGCGCTGCCCGGCCGCCCGCCGACGCTGGGCACCATCCCGCCCGACGGGTGCGTGTTCCGCGAGCGCTGCGCCGTCCGCATGGACGTGTGCGAGACCGGCGAGCCGCCCGTCCTCACCATCGGACCGCGCGTGGTGGCCTGCCACACGGCGGCCGGCGACGGGGAGCAGAAGGAGACCGTCACGACGGGACCCACGAGAGGGGAGGAGCAGGCATGATCACCGGCAAGGGCATCACCAAGACGTTCCGGCAGCGCGGCGGCATGCTCGGCGCCCGGGAGGTCCCGGCGCTGCGCGGCGTCGACTTCTCCATCGAGAAGGGCGGCGCGGTCTCGTTCATCGGCGAGTCCGGCTGCGGCAAGACGACGCTGGGCCGCATCCTCGCCGGTCTGGAGAGCTACGACTCCGGTGAGATCGTCATCGACGGCGTCCCGATGTCGTCGCTCCGCCCGAAGCAGCGCCAGCCGCACTTCCGGCGGGTCCAGCTCATCCACCAGGACCCGTACTCCGCGCTGAACCCGGCGCGCACCATCCACCAGACGCTGGACGCGCCGCTGACCCTGCGGGCCAAGCAGACCGGCCGCTCGCGCTCGTGGATCGACGAGCGGGCCGAGGAGCTGCTCGGCCTCGTCGGGCTCGACCCGGGCTACGTGCTGCCGCGCTACCCGCACCAGCTCTCCGGCGGCATGCGCCAGCGCGTGGTCATCGCCCGCGCGCTCACCGTCGACCCCGACATGCTCGTCGCCGACGAGGCCACCTCGATGATCGACGTGTCGCTGCGCCTCGGCATCCTGGGCCTGCTGAAAGACCTGCGCGACCGGCTCGGCGTCAGCGTGCTGTTCATCACGCACGACGTCGCGACCGCGCGCTACATCGGCCTGGACGGCGAGCTGTACGTCATCTACCGGGGCCAGGTCGTCGAGCGCGGCCCGGTGGAGACGGTCATCTCCGACCCGGTGCACCCATACACGCAGTCGCTGCTGTCGGCCATCCCGGTGCTGCACGGCCTCGAGGTCCCGGGCGCGGAGCGCGTGGTGCCGACCGAGGCCATCGACGCGGCGCAGCCGGACGCGGGCTGCCTGTTCGCGGCCCGGTGCCCGTTCCGGACCGAGCGGTGCACGTCCGAGCTGCCCGTGCTCGGCCACGACGGCGGCACGCTCCAGGAGCACGCCTGCTTCCACCCGCAGCGCCGCAGCGTCGTCGCCACCCCGGCGGTGGCCTCGTGACCGCCGCCAAGGGGCTCACCGGGGACGCCGCCCGGCAGGTCGCCGCAGGGATCCGCGAGGCGTCCGGAGAGATCGAGGCGCTCGGCGAGCTCGCCGCGGCGGCGCTCACCCTCGACGCCGCCGACGCGCCGCTGCTGGTCGCCCGGCTCGCCACGCCGCCGGCGGACCGCCGCTGGACCGCGCTGGCGACGGACGGCCTCGACGGGGTCGTCCTCACCTCCGTGTCCACGCGCGACCCCAGCGTCGGCCACCTCGATCTGCTCGCCGTACATCCGGACGCCCGGGGCGAGGGACGCGGGCGGGCGCTGGTCGCGGCGGCCGAGGAGTGGCTGCGAGCCGAAGGCGTCACGACCGTGCGCGTCGCCGGCAACCCGCCTGCCTACGCCTGGCCGGGCATCGACGTGCGCTACACCCCTGCCGCCTGCCTGGTCGAGTCGCTCGGCTACGAGCGGGAGGGCGTCGCCTGGAACATGACCGCCGACCTGTCCTGCGGTCACTCCACGGCGGACGACGTCGAACGGCTGGCCGCCAAGGGCGTCGCCATACACGCGGCGGAGCCGGGCGACCGGGCCGCGGTGACGGCGTTCGTCCGCGAGGAGTGGAACGAGAGCTGGGCGTGGGAGGCCGAGCAGGCCACCGGCTGCCACTACGCCACCCGCGACGGGGAGATCATCGGATTCGCCGCCTGGGGGGCCAGGCCCGCCTGGTTCGGCCCGATGGGCACCGCACCCGCCGCGCGCGGGCTCGGCGTCGGCGGCGTGCTGCTGCGTCGCTGCCTGGCCGAGATGCACGCGGCGGGCCTGTCGAGCGCGCAGATCTCCTGGGTGGGGCCGCTCCGGTTCTACTCCGGCGCGGTCGGTGCGCGGGCGGAGCGTGTCTTCTGGCTCTACCGGCGGGACCTGCGGTGACGGCCGGATGTCACGGGTAGAGCAGCTTCCCGCCGGACAGCCAGGCCTCCGGGTGGCAGGGGGAGGGGCACAGGTCGCGGGGGTCCGCCCCCGCGTCCAGCCGCTCGCGCAGCGACGGGGAGCCCCACAGCAGGTCCATGAAGTGCTGCCCGCCCGTGGTATCCGTTTCGGTGGCGTCGGCTGTGGTCCAGGCGAACCCTTCGGGGTGCTGCGAGTGGTAGACGTGCAGCATCGACACCCCGGTCAGCACCGGCTGGAAGGCCACCGGGTCGTGCACGTGCAGCTGGACCCCGCGTACCGCCGTTCCCGCGTGCTTGCCGAAGGCCGGGGTGAACCAGGTGTCGCGGAACCGCACGCCGGGCAACCCGAGACGGTTCAGCTCCGCGGCGAACCGGGCGTCGAGGCCGGGTGCGCCGACCAGCTCGAACGGCCGGGTGGTGCCCCGGCCCTCGGACGCGGTCGTGCCCTCGAACAGGCCGGTCCCCGGGTAGGCCAGCGCCGTCTCCGTGGTCGGCATGTTCACCGACGGCATGATCCAGGGCAGGCCGGTGTCCGCGAAGCGCATGTGCCGCCGCCAGCCCTCGTTCACGATCACGGTCAGATCCACGCCGATCGACTCGTTGAGGAGGAGCGCCAGCTCGCCGATGGTCAGGCCGTGCCGTACCGGGATGGCCGCCCGGCCCACGAAGCTGGCGCAGGCGGGGTCGAGCAGCGGCCCCTCGGCGCGGGTGCCGCCGAGCGGGTTGGGCCGGTCCAGCACCGCGAAGCGCAGCCCCAGCCGGGCCGCCGACTTCATGAGGTCGTGCATCGTCCACACGAAGGTGTAGAAGCGCGTCCCCACGTCGGCGATGTCGAAGACCAGCGTGTCCACGCCCGACGACGCCACCAGCGCGTCCAGGGCGTCGCCGTGCCTGCCGTACGTGTCGAGGACCGGGAGCCCGGTCGCCGGGTCACGGCCCGAGTCCTCGCTGAAGCCCGCCTGCGCCGTGCCGCGGATCCCGTGCTCGGGACCGAACAGGGCGGTCAGCGGCACACCCGCCGCCCGCAGCGCCGTGGCGGTCGGGGTCAGATCGGGAAGAACCCCGGTGGGGTTGGTGACGAGGCCGATCCGGCCTCCTCGCAGGAGATCGGGATCGGCCGCGAGCCGCTCGGCACCGGTTCGTACATGTGACATGATCCCATTCTCCGAAGAATTTTTGCATAATGGAACCATCCGGTGAAAATTAGCGACATGGAACGAGATGATTGATCCACTCGCCGACCTGTCCACAGAGCAGAGCGATCCACGCTACAGCGAGATCGACCGGCTGCCCACCGAACAGGTCGCCAGGCTCATGAACGCGGCCGACGCCAAGGTCCCTGCGGCGGTCGCCGTGGCGATCCCGGAGATCTCGGCCACCATCGACGCGATCGTCGCCCGCATGAAGCAGGGGGGACGGCTCTTCTACGTGGGCGCCGGGACCTCCGGCCGCCTCGCGGTGCTCGACGCGTCCGAATGTCCGCCCACCTTCGGCACCGACCCCGAGCTCGTGCAGGGCATCATCGCGGGCGGCGTGCCCGCGCTGACCCGCTCGGTCGAGGGAGCCGAAGACGACGACGCCGCCGGAGCCGCGGCCATCCGCGCCCAGGAGGTGGGCCCGCTCGACTCCGTCGTCGGGGTCTCCGCCAGCGGGCGGGCGCCGTACGTGCTCGGAGCCCTCGGCGAGGCGTCCCGCAGGGGCGCCCTGACCGCGGCTCTGTCGTGCAACAAGGGATCCGCGCTCTCCGCCGCGTCCGAGCACCCGATCGAGGTGATCGTCGGGCCCGAGATCGTGACCGGATCGACCCGCCTCAAGGCCGGGACCGCGACGAAGCTCGTCCTCAACATGATCTCGACGATCGCGATGGTCCGGCTCGGCCGGACGTACGGGAACTCGATGATCGAGGTCTCCGCGGCCAACTCCAAGCTCGCCGACCGGGCCGCCCGCATGGTCGGCGACATCACCGGCGCCGGCCTGGACACCGCCCAGGAGGCCCTGGAGGCGGCGGGCTGGCAGGTAAAGGCGGCCGTGCTCATGATCGAGCACGACCTCGGGGCGGACGACGCCAAGGCGCTGCTCCAGGCCAACGGCGACCGCTTGGAGGCGGCGCGGCAGGCCGCGTCTGGGGGAGCGCTGGGTGCCTGACAGGCCGGGCGACCGCACCGACATCGGATCCGGTGACGATCCCTCCGGGGCCATGCCGGACGTCCCGGGGAATCCGGTCCGGGACGTCTCCACACCGGAGACCTCCGCCGGACTCTCCCGGATCCTGGAGGATGCGGTGCCGGCGGCCTGCTCGGCGGCGGTCGCGGTGATCGCCGTGGAGGGAACCGTCGTCGCCGCGGCCGCGGCGGGCGAGGCCGTACGTTATTCAGGAGCCACGGAGGCGCTCTTGGAGAAACGTCCCCCCGCCCGTCGCGACTCGGTCTTCGACCTCGCCTCGATCACCAAGCTGTTCACCACCGCTGCCATCCTGTCGCTGGTGGAGGACGGCCTCCTCGGGCTCGACGAGCCGGTCGCCACCTGGCTCCCCGCGGCGTACGGAGGGCACCACGCGACCACGCTGCGGCATCTGCTCACCCACACGGCCGGTCTGCCGCCGAGCCGCCGGGCCCACGAGGAGATCCCCGGCGACGGCCCCGCCGCGCACGCCGCGCGGATGGAGCTGATCCTCACCACCCGGCCGGACCACCCCCTCGGGGAGCGGTACGTCTACTCCGACGTCGGCATGGTGACGGCGGGCCGGGTGGCCGAGATCGCCGGGGGAGCGCCCCTCGACGAGCTCGTAGGCACCCGTGTCATCGGGCCGCTCGGCCTGACGAGCACCTGCTACCGCCCTCCGGCCGCGCTGCTCCCGCGCGTCGTCGCGACCGAGTACCAGGCCGACCGCCCCGGTCCCGGCTGCATCAGGGGCGAGGTCCATGACGAGACCGCCTACGGCCTCGGCGGGGTCGCCGGGCACGCCGGGCTGTTCTCCACGGCGGACGACCTCGTCCGCTTCGGGGAAACCCTGCGCACCGGGGGCGGGCCGATCCTGCGCCCGGACACGGTGGCGGAGATGGCCCGCGACCAGGGCGTCACGGGGGCGGCGTTCGACCACGGGCTCGGCGTCCGCATCGGCGACCCCGCCATCGTGGGGCCACTCGGCCGCGCCTACGGCCACTCCGGGTTCACCGGGACCGCCCTCGTCGTCGACCCCGAACGGGCGCTGACCGTCGTCCTGCTGACCAACAATGTCCACCCCGTACGTGGCCGGCCGGGCATCCGCGACCTGCGCCACGCCGTCGCCGCCGAGGCGCTCCGGATCGCGTCCTGACCGGAGCGCCGTCCGGCGTTCACGACCAGAGCTCGACCGCCAGGCGCACCACGAGCCGGTCCTTCTCCTTCTCCGCCTCGGGCAGCAGCGGGTAGGGCAGTCGCTGCTCCGGCGACGCCCGCCGACTCGCCGTCCGAGAGTGGCGCTGCGCTGCGGCGGGTGGCTGTTCCGGCGCGCCGTGATAGTTGCGCTCTGGTGATGCCGCTTTCGCGGCCGTCGCGGGCGCGGTGGTACAGGGCACGGTCTTACGCGCGCCTCCACAACCACCCGCACTCCGCTCCGCTCTCCCGCCGCACCGACGTGTATCGGAAGTGCTGGTTGGGAGTGGCAATGCAGGCGCCCCTGTGTGCTTCGATGCTTCGGTGATTCGACTGACTGTTTCCACGGCTGATGGATCTCCGGCGGCCTGCGTTGTCAGGCCGCGTGATGCGTCTGACGTCGATGAGTGCGTCCGAGTGCTCGCCCAGGTCCATGACCGTGACGGCTATCCGGTGAACTGGCCGGACCGGCCCAGCGAGTGGCTGATGGAGCCCTCCCAGTTCGCGTCCTGGGTGGCGGAACTGGACGGGCGCGTCGTCGGACACATCGGTCTGTCCCGTAGCGGGGCCGGGGACGTGGCACCGATCCACTGGAGCCGTCTGGAGGGCAAGCCTATTCAGTCCACCGCGGTGGTCAGCCGTCTGTTCGTCTCACCCACGGCTCGTGGATACGGAATCGGCGCCCTGCTGATGGCCGAGGTTGTGAGGGAGGCACAGGAGCGTGATCTGTACCCGGTTCTCGACGTCGTGGCCACTGACACGGCGGCAGCCGCTTTGTACGAACGTCTGGGCTGGCGCTTGCTGGCCACGGTCGACCAGCGGTGGAGTCCGGCTCAGACAGTGACCGTGCGCTGCTACGCCGCGCCTGCGTGACCGCTACAACCACGGCACACCGCGTCACAGCCACTCGGTGATGGCTGCGACGAGGACGGTCGCTTCGTAGCGGACGGCGAGTTTCTCGTAGCGGGTGGTGACCGCGCGTTGGTGCTTGAGGCGGTTGATCCCGCACTCCACCGCGTGGTGCTCTTTGTCGTCGGTCTTGTCGAACTTCGGCGGCCGACCACAGCGGGAGCCGAGCCATCACGATGCTGGGGTTGCGACGCGGTTCAAGCTATGAGCAGGCGGAGGCCAAGCTCTGCCGCGTCGAGGTCGGCGAGGTCGCGGTTGCGCTCGGCCCACCGGCCGGAGGCGAGGTCATCGCTGAGGCTTCGCACCGCCCGCTGTTCGGCCTCCGGCCCGACCCTCGTCCACGCCGACATCGCACGGCGCACGTGATCCTCCAGATACGCCCCGGGCCGGCGCCAGTATGCCTCGAACAGGCCGTCAGTGCAGTCCCACGGAATGGGCACCGGCTCCGCGCGGGCGCCGATCGCGTCGGCCATCCCGGCAAGCGAGGGCCATTGCGTAAAGAGGCCGACGAACTCGGGCAGGTAGTCGCGAGTAAGCCAGAACCGGCGCTGCCATCCAGGCTCGCTGGCGTCGAACGTGAGCACCACCACGCGGCGGGCCACACGCCGCATCTCGCGTAACCCGGCGATCGGGTCCCGCCAGTGGCGAACGGTGGAGACGGCCATTGCGGCGTCGAAGGACTGGTCCTTGAACGGCAGGCTCTCCGCGGCGGCGGCCACGCACGGTGCCGCGCCGGCGGGCCGCTGCGCCCGCATGACCGCCGACGGCTCTACTGCGATCACGTCGCGGTCGGAGGGCTCGTAGGAGCCGGTACCCGCCCCGACATTCAGCACCGTCTGTGCGTCCCCAAGCGCTTCCCAGATCTGCGCGGCGATCCGCAGCTCGGTGCGCCGTGTCGCGGTGTAAGCGCCGCCGATCGCGTCGTACAGCCGCGCGCCGAGCATCTCCAGTTGCTCCTCCGGCGTCATCTTTATTCCCTTCGCCCGCGCCTCGAGTTCCCTGTCGATGGCCGCCACCATGGCATCAGCGCGATCACGCCGTTCCAACAGCAGGCCGCGCAGTCGGCGCAGGTGCGCGACCGCGTCGGTGGACGGGTCGCCGACCAGGTCCGCGACCTCCCGCAGCCCGAAGCCCAGCCGCCGGTAGGCCAGCACCTCCCGCAGCCGCTCCACGTCACCCGCCGAGTAGGCCCGGTACCCGGCTGCGGTCCGCGCCGACGGCCGCACGAGCCCGATCTCGTCATAGTGATGCAGCGTGCGGACGGTCACGCCGGCCAGCTCGGCCACGCGTCCCACGGTCAAGTGCTCCTCCACGCCACCGACTATGCAGTCTGACGGCACGTGAGGGTCAAGCGCCTCGCTCCCGGCAGCACGTGCGTGGCCGGTCGCGACCGGGTCGACCGGGTCGACCAGGACAGCCAGGGTCCTGGGTGCGCTTCCGTTGTCATCCCGGACGATGACCTACGCCGGCAGGGCCGCCGCCTTCCGTATGGCCGTGACGGCCGCCGTCGCCCAGAAGCGACGTTCAACACCCTCAGCTGACTCATGGGCAAGGGAAACCATGCGCCATGGCCGGCCGAGTCGGTGGATGAACCCGTGCGCGGCGACTTTGCCGCTGGCGGCTGAGACAAGAATCCGAGGCCGATTCCGTTAGTCCAGCAGGTCTTGCCCACGGCTGATTCTGCGGGTGACCGGCAGCAGTGTTTGCCGGTCGGTTTCGACAGCACTCCGGGGCCGATCGAGCCTGGAATGCCGGTGAGAAGTAACAGCACCCGGAGACCCGAATGCTCGCATGAAGGAGGCCGGCACGCGGGGCGCATGGGCTCTGGCGCACACGCGCGGCTCCGTCGCGAAGGTGTGCCGCAGGGTGTCCGCGGAGATGGCGGGCGCGCCGTTGTGGCCGACCGGGTTCGCCTCGGCCGCGAATTCATCCGGCATCGGGGCGTGTGCTTTGAGATCATGACTGCACTCGCCGCGGCGGACCGAGTCGTTGGCCTCTACCCCCAGGGAAAATGAACTCTTTCAGCTACGTTGAATCGTCCGAGTCCCACCCCGAGATCCCGCTCGTCGGCGGTGACGTCACCGAGGGGGTGGTGCGGGTCGGCGACACTGTGCGCCGGCCGGTCGGCCCCAACGCCCCGCTTGTCCACGCGCTACTGCGCCATCTGGAGGAGGCCGGGTTCCCGGGCGCGCCGCGGTTCCTCGGCATCGACGCGGCCGGGCGTGAGGTGCTGACCTTCGTTCCCGGCGAGGTCGCGGGGCGGCCGAGGCCGGCGTGGCTCGCCGACGAGAAGCGGCTGGCCTCCGTCGGGCGCCTCGTCCGCGACTACGACGACGCCGTCGCGGGGTTCGTCATCCCTGAAGGAGTGCGGCCGAGCCGGGGGCTCGCGGAGCCGCCGGGCATGCCGCCCGCGCCGCCCTACCCGGCTGAGGTGGTCGGGCACAGGGATTACACGCCGGACAACATCGTGTTCCGGGACGGTGAGGCGGCCGCGCTGATCGACTTCGACCTCGCCAAGCCGACCACCCGGGCAGATGAGGTGGCCAACGCGATGATGTACTGGGCGCCGCTGTGCGACCCCGTCGACGCCGACCCGCTGTTGCGGGAGGTGGACGTGCCGCGCCGCTGCCGGATCCTGGCCGACGCCTACGGGATGTCGGAGGTCGACCGTTCCCGGGTCGTCGAGGTGCTCGCGCTGGGGACCCGGCGGGCGTGGTTCCTGATGAAGCAGAGAGCTGAGGAGCAGGGCGGCGGCTGGGCGAGGATGTGGGATGAGGGCATCGGCAATGAGATCAAGCGGCGCGAGGCCTGGCTGGATCGCCATGGCGCGGCCATCGATGCGGCGCTGAGCACACCGTAATCCCGTCAGCGCCACGGTTTGTGCCACCCGGACCAACTCCAAGACAAGTCGATCGCGGTGTTTGATTCCGTGCGTGCTGTTCTTGGAGCCTCCCCCTGGAGCGTGGACACCTTGACGTCCGGTCGATGTCGTCCATCGACCCGACAGCTCAATCGGCTATTGGTCGCGGACCGGAATCGGCTCAGCTAGCGCAGCGCGCCCGGGAGGCGCGGGGAAGGGGTCGGCGAAGTACTGGGTCTCGTGCGTTACGAGACCATCGGTGATCTCCATAACGCTGAGCGAGTATGTGGGCACGCCGTCATAGGTGATCACGCACTCGCTCACCCAAAGGTCGCCGCCGCCCAGGATTCGGCGGATGGTGAAGTGGCGTTCGGCCGGGTGCCCGCCGCGTTGCGCTTGGATCCTTGACCGGCCTCTGAAGCGCTCGCCCGACTGCGGGTAGTCCAGGATCGCGTCTGCAGCGTAGATCGCGTGCTCAGCGTCGACGTCCCCGCGTTCGGATGCCTCCCAGTGCTGCTGGAGCCGAGCCCGGATATCGGCTTCAGGATCACTTGCGCTGTTCACCCGTTAGCCCCTCATGACCAGAAGGAATGTCGCTGGCTCGCACGACAGGTGTTACCCGAGGGTTCTTGTGCAGCTTGGGACCGCGGTAGCCGACCTCCGGCCCCGATGCAAGGCGGCGCTCAGGGGCGGCGACCACCCGTTCGGCCGCACGTTAGTGAGCGAGGTTGGCGCCCGTGCCGACGCCGATCTCTAAAACCTGCCCGCTCAGGTCCCCGACCAGATGGTCGCGCACCGCCCCCAGCCAGGCTCGTTCGGCGGTCCGCGTGATGGTGTCGTAGAACCTTGCGAAACATCGGTGCCCGCGGCCGCCTACGTGATCAGCCATGACTGCCCCCTGCCCTGCCGGATCCCGGCAAAACACGGTCACAGCGTGTCGCGGACCATCGCAGATCGAGTTCCCCTCGGCGGGTGATGATCAGCCTTGACGGCTGAAGACAGCGGCGCACGAGTAACCGCGGCTGTAGGAGTCCCGCGCCGCATCACGCGGCGCGAACACGGAAGGTTGCACACCGGAACAGCGGCCCGCCGCTCATTGACGGCGGGCACCACGCGTCCCGGAGCAGCCGCTCGCCGCGGCGTCACTTATCGACGGCGAGCCACCACGGGCTCATCCCGTCTTGGTACGCCGGCGGGAGTCCTCGAGGTAGCCGTTGACCGCGGCACGGGTGGCGCGTAAGGCGGAGTCTGAGGTGTCGAAGGTGCGCTGGGCGACCCCGACGAAGATGCAGTCGACGATGAGGAGCTGGCTGATCCGGCTGGCCAGCGATCCCGGGCGGAAGGCCGTCTCCCGGCCCGCCGAGACCAGTACGTGGTCGGCGAGTTCGGCCAGCGAGGACCGGGGGTTGTTGGTGATCGCGACGGTGGTGGCCCCGGCCGCGCTCGCCACCCGCATCGGGCCGAACACGTCGGGCGTCTCGCCGGTGCAGCTCACTCCGATGGCGACGTCACCGGATCGGACGAGCGCCGCGCTGGTGAGGGCGAGATGCGCGTCGGTGAAGGAGTGGCCGGGGAGCCCGATCCGCATCAGCTTCTGCGCCATGTCGACCGCGACGAGGCCGGAGGCGCCGACCCCGTACGTGTCGACCCGGCGCGCGGTGGCCACGGCCTCCACGACGGCGGCCAGCCGTTCCGGGGCCAGTTGGGCGGCGGTGTCGGCGAGGGCCTCGGACTCGGCCCGGGTGACCTTCGCGATCACGTCGGTGAGGGGATCGTCCGGCCCGAGGTCGCCGGGGACCAGGCGCTCGGGCTTGGCCCGCGCGACCGCGCCCGCGAGGGCGAAGCGGAGCTGGGAGTAACCGGCGAACCCGAGGGCCCTGGCGGTGCGCACGATCGTGGCCTCGCTCGTTCCCGAGGCCGCGCTGAACTCGGTGATGGTGCTGGCGGCGACCATCGCGGGATCGTCCAGGATGAGCCGGGCGACGGACTGGGCCGCGGGTGTGAGGGAGGGCAGGATCGCCCGCACCGTCGCGACCAGGTTGACCGGGGTTGGGCCCTCGTGTTCGTTCACCCTTCTGCCTTCTCCTGTCGGGGTCGCGTTCGTTCGCTGCCGGTGAGCCATCGGGCGACAACGCGCTCAGATGCCCGCGAGACGCCGTGTGTAGTGACATATACCGCGCCAACCGGTTGAGCGGGAATGCCAGTCTCCACCACGATCGCGTCCGGCCGGGCCTGTACGGCCGTCGCCAGCAGTTCGTGGACCCACGCGTGCCTGCCCGCGTCGTGGACGACCAGCACGACCGGCCGGTCACCACTCAGATCGGGAAGCGTCGTGGCCTCCGCGGTGATCGTATGTCCCTCCGTGCCCGGAAGCAGCTCGTTCAGCTCACGGGTGAGGCCCACCGGCGCACCGGACTCGACCGCCCGGCTCATCCGGGGTGCGATGTGGACCACCAGAGGCGGCTCGGAGATCGGGACCGGCTGGGGAGTGCCAGTGGTGGGGGCGCCGGTGGTGGGGGCGCCGGTGGTGGGGGCGCCGGGTACGACGACGCGCATGGCCGCGCGGGCCACCTCCAGGCCGAGCTGCTCGCCGCTCTTCTCGGCGCCCTCCTCGACGCTCTCCTCGTCCGTCCCCTCGGCGTATCCGCGACCGGGACGTTCCTGGGCCGCGCGCCGCGTGGCCGCCTGGGCGGTGTGCCAGTCGGCGACGGCGAGGACCCGGGCCGCGGCCTCGGCGAGGCGCTCCTCGGGCAGCCGTCCGTCGCGGACCGCCGCGACGATCGCGTCACGCAGCGCGTAGACGCTCTCACCGCCGGGGGAGGAGACCCCCACGCAGATCGCGTCCGCACCGGCCATGAGCGCGCGTACGGCGACCTCGCCGGGCGGGTGGAGGGCGGCGACGGCGCGCATCTCGATCGCGTCGGTGACGAGCATCCCGCGGAAGCCCAGCTCCTCGCGGAGCAGCCCGGTCAGGATCCGCCGGCTGAGCGTGGCGGGGCCGTCCGGGTCGAGCGCGGGCACCAGCAGGTGGCCGCACATCATCGACTGGACGCCGGCCTCCACCGCCGCGCGGAACGGCGGCAGGTCACGCTCGCGGAGCACCTCAAGGGACGCGTGGACGGTCGGCAGCGCGAGGTGCGAGTCGGTGACGGTGTCGCCGTGGCCGGGGAAGTGCTTGGCGCACGCGGCCACCCCCTCGGCCTGGAGGCCAGTGATCCAGGCGGCGGTGTGGCGGGCGACGAGCTCGGGATCGGGGCCGAAGGAGCGGATGCCGATCACCGGGTTGGCCGGGTTGGCGTTGACGTCCGCCACGGGCGCGTAGTTCAGCGTGACGTCCGCCGCGGCGAGCAGCCGGCCGATGGCCCGGGCGACCTGCTCCGTCCGGGTGACGTCGTCCACCACGCCCAGCGCCCGGTTGCCGGGCCATGAGCTGCCGGGCCCGGCCTCGAAGCGGGTGACCGCGCCGCCCTCCTCGTCGGCCGCGACGACCACGGCCGGGTTCTCCTCGCGCAGCGCGGCGACGAGCGCGGCGGTCTGCGGGACGTCCACGATGTTGCGCGCGAACAGCACGGCGCCGCCGAGGCCGTCGGCGAGCGCCCGGCGGAGCCAGTCGGGCGGTGTGACGCCGTCGAAGCCGGGCTGGAGGACGGTCATGGCCAGCCGGTCCAGGCTGGAGCTGCTTGCGGACATGAGCTCACCCTCCTGTGTGGACGTCTTGAAGCAGGTTACACATCGATGACACTTTCTTTCATCATCATTGATCTGAAAGTAAGTTTCTGCCAATGTCGCGGTCGGTGCCTTCTTCTTCATGCCCCCTGGAGGTCCGCATGAGTTCACCTACCCGACGTTCTGTCCTGCGTGGCCTGGCTCTGGCCGCCGCCGCGACGGCTCTCCCCGTGTCGGGCCTAACCTCGATGCCCGCCTTCGCCGCCGGGAGCTCCGACGGCCACATCCCCCCGCTGCGCCAGATGCGCGGGATGTGGATCGCCTCGGTGGTCAACATCGACTGGCCGTCGAAGCCGGGACTCACCGTCGACCAGCAGAAAGCCGAATACCTCGCCTGGCTGGACCTGGCGCAGGTCCGCAAGCTGAACTCGGTCTTCGTCCAGATCCGGCCGACCGCCGACGCCTTCTGGCCCTCGTCGTTCGAGCCGTGGTCGGAGTGGCTGACCGGCGTGCAGGGACAGGACCCGGGCTACGACCCGCTGGGCTTCCTCGTCGAGGAGACGCACCGGCGGGGCATGGCCTTCCACGCCTGGTTTAACCCGTACCGCGTGTCGATGCAGTCGAACCCGGCCAAGCTCCACCCCGAGCACCCGGCCCGCAAGCACCCGGACTGGATCGTCTCGTACGGTGGAAAGCTCTACTACAACCCCGGAATTCCGGAGGTACGGGCTTTCGTCCAGGACGCGATGATGGACGCGATCACCCGGTACGACATCGACGGCCTGCACTTCGACGACTACTTCTACCCGGTCAACTCCACGGCGTTCGACGACAGTGCGGCCTTCGCGCAGTACGGCGCGGGCTTCCCCGACCTCGCCTCCTGGCGGCGCCACAACGTCGACCTGCTCGTCCAGGAGATGCAGCAGCGCGTACGGCAGGCCAAGCCGGAGGTCGCCTGGGGCATCAGCCCGTCGGGCATCTGGCGGAACAAGTCCACCGACCCCCTCGGCTCGGACACCGCCGGCGGCCAGTCCTACGACAACCTGCACGCCGACACGCGGGGCTGGGTCAGGAAGGGCTGGCTGGACTACATCGCGCCGCAGATCTACTGGTACATCGGCCAGTGGAACGCCGACTACGCGAAGCTGATCCCCTGGTGGTCCGGCGTGGCGGCCGGTACCGACGTGCAGTTGTGGATCGGCCAGGCCGCCTACAAGGCCGGTGTCGACGGGCAGCCTGCCGAGTGGTTCCAGCCGGACGAGCTCACCCGGCACCTCACGCTCAACCGGAACCATCCGGAGGTCGGCGGGGACATCTGGTTCAGCGCCGCCGACGTGCGCGAGAACCGGCTGGGCTCCCTCTCCACGGTCGCGACCGACCACTACACCCGACCGGCCCTCGGCCCGCTGCTGCCGCGCCTCGCGAACGGCCAGGCCCCGCGGCGTCCGGTCCTGGCCACCGCCCGCCGGGCGGCCGGAGGCGCCGAACTGCACATCGTCGCGACCGGCAGCACCATCCCGTTCCAGTTCGCGGTCTTCCGGTTGGACCGGGAGGCGGGGGCGGGCGACTTCGCCGACGCCCGCAACCTGGTCGCGCTCGTCCCGGCGGACCGCAACGTGCGCTGGGTGGATCCCGAAGGCGGCCAGGGCGTGACCTACTACGTCGCGGCCGTGGACCGGGCGAACCGCATGAGCGAGCCGAGCGACGGCCGCACGGTCCGCTGATCCGCGCACCTGGACGACCCGCACCATCCACCCCCGGATGACCCACCCGGCCGGTACGGCTCCCGCCCCCGCAGGGAGCCGTGCCGGCCGGGCCGGGGACCGGGACCCGCGCCGGTCAGGCGATGAGCCTCCGGTGGGCGGCCATGACCTCCCGGGCATCAGGGGCGTCCGGCGCGGCGTGGTGCAGGGCCAGGGCGGCCGCCCCGGCCGCGCCGTCACGAGCGGCGAGCGTGGGGCGGCCGAGCCCGGACCTGACCAGCTCGGCCAGCACGGTGGGGTTGGTGAGCAGCGACCCAGCGAGCACCGTCGGCCCGGTCTCCTCGCCCAGGGACTCCGCCGTGGCGACGAGCCGGTCCGCGGCCTCCTGGAGGATCGCGAGAGCGGTCGCGTCACCCAGGCGCGCCGCGGCCTCGACCGCGGGAGCGAACCGTCCCAGCCACGCGGGACCGGCCTCCGTGACCCCGGCCTGGACCGCACGCACGACCCGGTCCGGCGAGAGGCGCACGGCCCCTCCTCTGGCGCCGGGCTCGCCCGGAACGTCGATCAGGGTGTCGTCGACAAGGGCGTCGCGGAGCGAGCACTCCGGCGGCCCGTCGAGCAGCGCCGTGGGCGCGCCCCGGCCGTCGAGCGCGGCCAGCAGGGCCTGTACCGCCCGCCGTCCGATCCACACCCCCGACCCCTCGTCCCCGAGGATCCAGCCGTACCCGTCGGCGCGCGCGACGATGGCGCGCTCGTGGATCCTGGCGGCGATCGCGCCGGTCCCCGCGATCAGGACCGTCCCCGACGGCTCCTCGGTGGCGCCGGCGAACGCGGCGAGGATGTCGGGCACGACCACGGGCCGTCCGGACAGCCCGCAGGCCCGCCACGCCTCGGTGGCGAGGCGCTCGGCCCGCTCCGGGGCCGAGCCCGCGCCCGCGAGGGCGAACACGCCGCCCACGACCCGGTCCGGCGCGATGCCGGTGAGGGCGTCCTCCAGCGCGGTCCGCAGGCTGCCGACGGGATCGGCGGCGGAGAGCACGTTGGCGCCCGAGCCGCGTCCCCTTCCGGCCACCTGGCCCGTACGTGTCGCCACCACGCAGCGGGTGCCCGTCCCGCCGCCGTCGACGCCGATGACCAGAGTCGTCACACGCTCTCCATGTGTAGATAATCTTCCAAGAACTATATTCCTATGAAGAATCCCGACAAGGAGCAGGCGTGCGGGTGCTCGGGCTGATTTCGGGGACGTCCCACGACGGGATCGACAGCGCGGTCGTGGACTGGACCATGGCGGACGGCGTGCTCACCGGCGTGATCGAGCACATCGGCGCCCGGCCGTACGAGCCGGAGTTGCGCGCCAGGGTCGTCGCGGCGCTGCCGCCGCACCGGATCGACATGGCCGAGGTGTGCCGCCTCGACACCCTGATCGGCCAGGCGTTCGCCCGCGCGGCCGAGGAGTGCCCCGCCGCCGACCTGATCTGCTCCCACGGCCAGACCCTCTACCACTGGGTGGAGGACGGCCGGGCGCGGGGCACGCTGCAGCTCGGCCAGCCCGCCTGGATCGCCGAGCGGCTCGGCGTCCCGGTCGTCTCCGACCTGCGCGTCCGCGACGTGAGCGCGGGCGGCCACGGCGCCCCTCTGGTGTCCGCCTTCGACCTCCCGCTGCTGGCCGGGCTGCCGGGCCGCACCGGGGCGCTGAACCTCGGAGGGATCGCCAACCTCACCGTGCCTGATTCCGCCGTGCCTGATTCCGCCGTGCCTGACTCCACCGTGCCTGACTCCGCCGTGCCTGACTCCACCGGAATCCACCGGGCCGTCGCCTACGACACCGGTCCGGCCTCCGCCCTGCTGGACGCGGCCGTCCTCGCCGCGACCGGCAGGCCGTACGACGAGGACGGCCGTCTCGCGGCGGCGGGGAAGGTCCACGATGGGCTGCTGGCCGAGCTGCTCGCCGATCCGTACTACCGGCGCACGCCGCCCAAGAGCACCGGCAAGGAGCTGTTCCACGAGGGATACCTGGCGCGGGTGGCGGCGCCGTACGGGCTGGGGCTGGAGGACCTGCTCGCGACGCTGGCCGCGCTGACAGGGGAGACGGCGGCGGCGGAGATCCGGCGGCACCGGCTGGACACGGTTGTCGTGTCCGGCGGCGGCCTGCGCAACCCGGTCCTCATGGGAGAGCTGGAGCGACGGGCGCCCGGCGCGCGGTTCCTGGCCAGCGACGAGCTGGGCGTGCCCTCCGACGCCAAGGAGGCAATCGCCTTCTCATTCCTGGGCTGGCTGACCGCGCACGGACTGCCGGGGACGGTTCCCACCTGCACGGGAGCCTCGGGGGCGCGGGTGCTCGGCACCGTCACCCCGGGACGGCAGCCGCTGCGGCTCCCCGCGCCCCTCGCGGAGCCGCCGGCGCGTGTCCGCGTGACCGCGGCGCGGTGATCCGCGGTTCGGGCGACGGAGCGTCCCGGATCGAGAATGGGACCGTAAAAGGACGCGATTAGGGCTTTCCGTTAATGACGGCCGGGCCAAGTATGTAGAGGAGGGAGGGACCGGCCCGTCGACCGCGGGTGCCGTCCTCCACACCGTCTTTCCGGGGAACCGCCTCCCCGGGTGTGAGGAGGAACACGATCGTGACGCAGACGCCCCAGACGGGCCGCGCGACTCGTACAGGTGCGGCCACCACGCCCCGGACGACGCGGAAGCCGGCGACGAGGAAGCAGCCCACGAGGGCCGCCGCGAAGCCGACCGCGGAGACCGCGGTCCCGTCCGCCGTGAAGCCCATATCCGTGGCGGAGCAGCACAACGGGCAGTTCACGCTGAACCTGCCCATGGTGAGTCTCCAGTTCCACCGGCCGCACATGCCACACCTCGAGATGCCGCACATGCCGCACATGCCGCACGTCGGCCGTCAGGAGGTCGGCCACGCCGTCGACGTCGCGCGGTCGTTCCTTCCGCCGCCCGAGCGTGTCGCGTACTACGGAGGGCTCGGCGCCCTCGCCATCTTGGGTGTGATCGACTGGCCCGTGGCCGCCGCCATCGGCGTCGGGACCGTGCTCGCGCAGCGCGGCCGCACGGAGGAGTCGAAGGCCTGGTCGCAGGAGCGGCGCCCGACCCCAGTGGCGACCGCCGCCCGGACCGCGCGAGCGGGCAGGTGACCCCGCCATCCCGTCCGGACGGCGCGTCCGCCGTCCGGACCGGCCATCATGCCTGCCACCGGGCCGACCACAGGGCCGACCACAGGGCCGGCCACTGGGCCCACCGCCGCGCCCACACGACAGGTGGGTGCTGACATGCGGTTCGGTTTGCCTTCCCTCGACACCGTGCTGAGCATCCTGCCGGAGCCGCTGCGAAGTTTCCTACCGCGCCCGCGGCGCGTCCAGGCGTGCGCGGGCGGAGTACGGATCGAACTGCGCGAGATCGGCGGACCCGACACCCGCGACGCCGTCGAGGCGCTTGAGGCGCAGCTGCGCGCGGCGGGAGCGGATCGCGCGGAGGTGAACGGCGCGCTCGGCTGCGTCTTCGTGACCTGTGCCGAGGACACCGCCGACATGGACCGTCTGCTGGCCGTCGTCGAGGAGTACGACGTCGCGCCGCCCGGCAGTGACGAGCAGGCCGTCGAAATGGCCGAGGTGGTCGCTGCCGAGGAGGACGAGGACGAGGAGGAGACCGAACCGGCCGGCGGGGTCCGGTGGGCGCGGGACGGCGTGGAGCAGGAGGTGCACGCCGGCATCGCCCTGTTCGGCGGGCTCGCCGGCACCGGCCTCGCGCTGGCCGGCTTCCTCACGCGCTCGCGGCGGCTGCCGCCGACCGTTCCCGCCTTCGTCCAGCTCGTCGAGCACACCCCTCGGGTGCGGGTGGCGCTCGAACGCCATGTCGGGGTGCCGGCGACGGACACCCTCTTCACCGTGACGCGGATCGTCACCCAGACGCTCGCGGTGCGGCCCATCGCCCTCTTCCTGGACTCGACGGCGGCGGCCGGGCGGTTCGCCGACTCCCGGGCCGGCCGCCGTGCCTGGGAGCGCCGCGAGGAGGAGTTCGCCGCCCACGACGGGGCCTACCGCCACATCCGGGTGCCGATGAAGCCCCGCTCCGCCCCGCTGCCCCATGGTCCGATCGAGCGGTACGGCGATGCGGCGAGTTTCGCCGCGCTGGCCGCGCAGGGCGTCACCTCGGTGGCCAGCCGCAGCCAGGAGCGCGGGCTGGCCATGCTGATCTCGGGGACGCCCAAGGCCGCGCGTCTCGGCCGGGACGGGTTCGCCAGCGCGGTCGTGCAGGCGGTGTCGGACCGGGGCGGGATCGTGCTGCACCGGACCGCGCTGCGCCGCATGGACCGGATCGACGCGGTGCTCCTCGACGCCCGGGTGC
This sequence comes from Microtetraspora sp. NBRC 16547, assembly GCF_030268965.1. GTDB lineage: Bacteria > Actinomycetota > Actinomycetes > Streptosporangiales > Streptosporangiaceae > Microtetraspora. The sequence goes on from NZ_BSSE01000007.1 coordinate 211,406, forward strand.
TGGAGACGGGCGGGTGGACGATCGAGGAGGTGGTGCCGCTCGCGGAGGGTGGGGATCTCGACGCCCTGCACGCCCGGCTCTACACGCTCCTCGACCTGAAGGACCCCGCTGCCCGGCGCGCCGAAGCAGGATGGATCGCCGAGCCCCTCACCGGCCCCGCGGCCGAGGAGAGGGAGCGGGTGGCGCGCTGGCGCGAGCGCGGCGTGCGGCCGATCGAGGTGACGAGGGACGGCACACGGGTCGCGCTGGTGGGGCTGGCCCCCGAGCTGCACCCGCTGGCGGAGGCGCTCGCCGCCGCGGCGAAGGGGACCGCCCGGGTGTTCGTGGCCGGCGGCGAGCCGGGGCTCGGCCGCCGGCTGGGTGTGGAGCAGATGGCCGTGGGCGCGGCCCACCTTGTCGAGTCGGTGCGGACGCTCCAGCGTGAAGGGCACGGCGTCGCCCTGGTGTCGCGCCGTTCCCCGCACGGGCTGGCCGAGGCCGACATCGGCATCGGTGTGTTCCGGAGCGGGTCGAGCCACGTCCCCTGGGACGCCGACGTGATCGCCGACCATGAGGGCGTCTATCTGCTGCTGCGCGGCCTGCCGTACGCCAGGAAGGCGAGCGAGCACAGCGTGCGGGTGACCCTCGGCGGGGCGGTGATCGGCGCGGGGCTGTCGACCCTCGGGCCGGCGGCGCGCGCGATCAGGAGCGCCGTCCTCGTGGGCGACGCCACCGCGCTGGCGTCGATGGTGGCCGGGGCGCTGGTGGGCCGCGGCATCCGGCATGTGGTGCCGCCGTCCGGCGCCGACCGCACGCCCTGGCACGCGATGGCGACGTCCGACGTGCTGGCCCGGCTGGACACCTCCGACACCGGGCTGGCCGACGAGGATGCGGTCCAACGGCGCGGGATCGCCCCGCCCCGCGCCGCCGAGGCGCCGCCGTCGCTGGTGCGGGCGTCCGTCGAAGAGCTCGCCAACCCGCTGACACCGGTCCTCGCCACGGGGGCGGGGGTGTCGGCCATGGTCGGCTCCGTCCTGGACGCGGTGCTGATCGCCGGTGTGATGGTGGTGGACGCCGTCCTGGGCGGAGCCCAGCGCAGGGACGCCCAGCGCGCGCTGCGCCACCTCACCAAGGAGACGGAGGTCCACGTACGGCTCCTGCGACGCGGCGGAGGCCGAGGGGGAGCCACCGCAGAAGACCTGGTCCAGGGCGACGTGATCGAGCTGCGGGCCGGGGACGCCGTGCCCGCGGACGCCCGGCTGCTCCGGGCGGTCGGCCTGGAGGTCGACGAGTCCACGCTGACCGGCGAGTCCCAGCTCGTGGTCAAGACGAGCGCGCCGACGGCGGCGCAGGCCGTGGCGGACCGTACGTCGATGGTCTACCAGGGCACCACCGTCGCGGCGGGGCACGGCCTGGCCGTGGTGGTGGCCGTCGGCGAGGCGACCGAGGTGGGCCGGACCGCGGAGCTTGGCAGGGAGGGGCCGCCGCCGAGCGGTGTGGAGCTGCGCCTGCGCGAGCTGAGCCGGCGCATCCTCCCCATCGCCCTCGGGTCCGGCGCGCTGCTGATGGTGATCGACCTGCTGCGCGGCTCACCCGCCGCCACCGCCGTGTCGACCGCGGTGAGTCTGTCCGTCGCCGCGGTCCCCGAGGGGCTGCCGTTCATCGCCACCGTCGCAGAGCTGGCCGCCGCCAAGCGGCTGTCCGCCCGAAACACGCTGGTCAGGAACCCCGCGACGATCGAGGCGCTCGGCCGCGTGGACGTCCTGTGCTTCGACAAGACCGGAACCCTGACCGAGGGGCACATCAGCCTGGGCCGGGTGTCCGACGGCTGGACCGAGCAGGACGTGGACGCGCTGACGCCCCAGCTCCGCGCGATCGTCGCCGCCGCGCTGCGGGCCAGCCCGAGGTTCGGGGGCGGCCGGGCCATCCCGCATCCGACCGACCGCGCCGTGGTGGAGGGGGCGACCGGCGTCGGCATCACACCCGAGGACGGCCTGCGCGAATGGAAGCGCGTCGACGAGATGCCGTTCGAACCGGCCCGCGGCTACCACGCCGTGCTCGGGCTCTCCGAGACCGGTCACCTGCTGAGCGTCAAGGGCGCTCCCGAGATCGTGCTGACCCGCTGCGACACCGTCGAGCGCGACGGCAGTGCCGTGCCCCTCGACGATGTGACGCGGAAGGAGCTGACCGAGGAGGTGGACCGGCTGGCCCGCCAGGGCTACCGCGTGCTCGCCGTGGCGGAACGCCGCGCCTCCAGCCGCGCCGACCTGGACGAGTCCAGGATCAGCCGGCTGTGCTTCCTCGGCTACCTCGGCCTGTCCGATCCCGTACGGCCGACGGCCAAGCGGAGCGTGGAGGGGCTGACCCGGGCCGGGGTCAGGGTCGTCATGATCACCGGCGACCACCCGAGCACCGCCGAAGCGATCGCGGCCGAGGTCGGCGCGCTGAACGGGCTGCACATCATGACCGGCCCGCAGGTCGACGATCTCGACGACGCCGCGCTCGTGGAGGTGCTGCCCCAGGTCTCGGTCTTCGCGCGGGTCACTCCGGCGCACAAGGCGCGGATCGTGTCCTGCCTGCGCCAGGCCGGGAAGATCGTCGCGGTCACCGGCGACGGCGCCAACGACGTGCCGGCGATCCGGCTCGCGGACGTGGGCGTGGCGCTCGGGGAGCGGGCCACGCCCGCCGCCCGGTCGGCGGCCGACATCGTCGTGGCCGACAACCGCATCGAGACGATCATCGACGCGATCGTCGAGGGACGGGCGATGTGGGGATCGGTCCGCGACTCGCTGGGCATCCTGCTCGGCGGCAACGTCGGGGAGATCCTCTTCACGGTGGGATCCAACCTGCTCACCCAGCGCAGCGCGCTGAACGCCCGCCAGCTCCTCCTGGTCAACATGCTCACCGACATGCTCCCCGCTATGGCGGTGGCCGTACGCCCTCCGAGCGCGACCAGCCCGGAGAAGCTGCTCGCGGAGGGGCCGGAGGTGTCGCTGGGGGCCGCGCTGACGCGCGACATCTACCTGCGCGCGGGGACGACGGCCGTGGGCGCCGGGCTCGCCTGGGGGCTCGCCCGGATGACCGGAACCCGTGGCCGCGCGGACACCGTCGGGCTGATCGGGCTGGTGGCGACCCAGCTGCTGCAGACGCTCATGACGGGAGGCAGGGACCGCACGGTGGTGATCGCCGCGATGTCGTCGTTCGCGGGCCTGGCCCTGATCATCTCGGTGCCCGGGCTCAGCCAGTTCTTTGGGTGCCGCCCCATCGGCCCGTTCGGATGGGCCATCGGGCTCGGCTGCTCCGCCGTGGCGAGTGCCCTGGGGCAACTGATCGAGCGGAGCATCGCCCCGTCGGCCATCGCGGCAGCTCCGGTTGCCGTCGAGGCGGCCCCGGCGCTCCTCTAGCAGTCAGTCACATCGGGGGGCGGATCGGCGGTCTTCGGGGCAGGTCAGTAGTTATCGGGACGGGTCAGTACTCTGGTCAGTACTCATCGGGGGGCGGATCAGCGGTCTTCGGGACAGATCACCAGTCATTCGGGCAGGTCGGCGGCCATCGGAATAGTGCAATAGCCATTGGCTGTTCACCTGCTGTTCACCTGAATGGTCCGGATGTAGTCGTTTATATGGTGAAATCTGTCCTTAAGTGCTGGTTCGCCCCCGTGAGGTATCCAATGACCGAGTTCCTGGCTTCCGTGCTGGCCAAGGCGGCTTTCATCGCCCTCGAGGCCCTCGTCATGCGCATCGTCCAGTCCCTGATCCTGTCCACCGTGCGTACCACGAGTGGGCCTGGGCCGGTGTACTTCCAGGCGGCGTAGTCCCGCCCCGGCCACGGCCCCGCCCGCGCCCGGAGATCACTCTCCGTGGCGCACCGTTCGGACCTCGCAGAGGAGATACCGGCGGAAGGCGGGGTCATCGTATGTCTCCGGCCGTGCGACCGAGCGCGGACTACCACGTCCCGGCTCCGGCGAACTCCCGGGTCCGGGCGATCGGGTGGTCCGCCCCCATCGCGAGGTCTCCCAGGTCGTACGTATCCCCAATGTCGTGATCGCCGCCGAGATCCCGGGTTCTCCCGATGGCACGAGGCGGCCCGTCAGGCACCGAAGACGTCCTGCTGATAGCGGCCCTCCTCCTCCAGGCGCCGCACACCCTCCTCGCCCCAGATCTCCGCGAGCGCCCGCCGCACCGCCGGGGCCATCCGCACCCCGTCGCCGCACACGTAGACGTACGCGCCGCGCTCCAGCAGATCCCGTACGCCGTCGGCGTCCGCGAGCAGCGCGTCCTGGACGTACCGGTGCGGGTGGCCGGGCAGCGCGGAGAAGGCCAGGTGCACGTCCGCGTCCCATTTCTCGTCCCGGTACAGCCAGTCGTGCTCGGGGTGGCGGCAGCCGTAGAACACCTTCGCCGGACCCGAACCCGCCCGCAGCGCCCGCTCCTCCAGGAAGCCGCGCAGCGGGGCGAAACCCGTACCGGGACCGATCAGGATCACCGGGGTGGCCGGGTCGTCGGGCAGGTGGAACGGCGGAGACGGCACCCGGACGTACCCGTAGAACGTGTCCCTGGGCGTCAGACCGGCCAGGTAAGCCGAGCACATGCCCCGGTACTGCCCGGTTCCCGACCAGGCGGGCCCCTCCACCAGTCCCACCGTGATCCGCACCTGGCGCGGCCCGGCCAGCGGAGAGGAGGAGATCGAGTAGAAACGCGGCCGGATCGGACCGCACATCTCCAGGAAGGCGTCCAGCGGCAACGCGACCGAGGGGAACCGCTCCAGCAGCGCCAGCACGGACACCCGCTTGGCGAGCACGTCCTCGGCGTACTCCAGCCGGGCCAGCTCGCCCCTGGTCCACGGGCACTCCGTGAAGGAGGCCAGCGTCTCCAGGTCAGAACGGGTCGCGACCTCCTGTAGCTCGACGAACTCGGCCAGCAGCAGTTCCGTCGGCACCGGGACGCCCAGCGGCAGGTGCGTCGATCGCTCGCCGTCCTGGCTCAGCCGAACCACCTGGCCCGCGGGCAGCCGCAGGCAGCGCATCGCCCACGCGACCAGCTCGGGATCGTTCTTCGCGTACACCGCCAGATGGTTGCCCGCGTCGTACGTCACGCCCTCGGGCAGCTCGGCGACGATGGAGCGCACGCCGGGCCGGGGCCGCTCCGCACCGAAGTCCCACAGGCCCGACGGGTCGGCCACCAGCTCCTCGTTCGAGAACACCGTGAGCGGGAACGCTTGGTCGGACACGACCGCGGGCCGCACCTCCGCCTGGGTCAGCAGCTCGGCGCGGTAGCGTCGGCCCTCGGGCTCGGCCGCCGCGCCGTACTCGGAGGCGAGCGCCGACCACAGCTCCGCGGTCCAGGAGCGCACGTCGCCGTCGAAGTCGCCGGACGCGTCGGCCTCGCCGCGCGGCACCAAGGGTACGGCTCCCGCCGCCAGCAGCTTGGCCTCGATCCTCCTCGGGAAGGCCTGGTACGTCGGCCACTGCGTGTTGCCGCAGCCCAGCACGGCGAAGCGCACCCCGGACAGGTCGCCGAGGCTCTCCGCGGCGTCGAAGGCGGCGGCGTTGTCCGGGGCCCTGCCGTTGTAGCTGGCCGCCACCACGACGAGCAGCCCGTCCGCGGGCGGCTGCAGCGCGTCGAGCGTGGTCAGCGTGGTGGCGAAGCCGGATCGGCGGGCCTGGTCGGCAACCTGCTCGGCGATGTCCTGCGCTGTGCCGAGGTTCGAGCCGTAGGCGACGGTCAGGCCGACACCCTGGACCCGGACCTCCGCGCCCTTCCCGGCCTCCTTCGTGCCCTCCTCCGCGGTGGGAGGGGCGGCCAGGGCGCTCATACGCTCGGCCGGCTTGCGGGGCCGTACCCGGATGGTGAAGTTGTCCGGCTTCAGGGTGAGGGTCTGCTTGATCTCCATCCGGTAGGCGGCGGGGTCGGAGAGCGCGAACCTCTGCAGGATGAGCGCCAAGGCGAGCCTGGCCTCGGTGAGCGCGAACTGGCGGCCGATGCACGCCCGCTCGCCGTTGCCGAACGGCTTGTACGCGTGCGGGTGGTGGGCCGCCTTGTTCTCGGGCAGCCACCGGTCGATGTCGAACTCGTCCGGCCGGTCCCAGGCCTTCGCGGCGCGATGCAGCGGCGGCAGCAGAATCACGCACTTGGTCCCCTTCGCCAGGGCGTACCGGCCGCCGATCACGGTGTCCCGGTACGGCGTGAGCCCGATCGCGGGGATCGGCGACCACAGCCGCAGCGTCTCGTCGAGGATCCGGGGGATGACGTCCAGCTTCATGATCGTCTCGTAGGTCGGGACGGTGTCGCCGGGAAGCAGCCGGTCGGCCTCGGCGTACGCCTGGGCCAGCACGTGCGGGTTGCGCAGCAGGTTGTAGATCGCGAAGGAGAGCAGGCCGCTGGTGGTCTCGTGTCCGGCGATGAGGAAGGTCAGCACCTGGTCGCGGATGTTCTCGTCGGACAGCCGCTCGCCGGTGCGCGGGTCGGCCGCCTCCAGCATCAGCCCGAGCAGGTCGCGTCCGCTGCTCCCCGTGCTGCTCCCCGTGCCGATTCCCGCGCCGCCCGCACCGTCCCCACGCCGCTCGCGGATCACCTCGTCGACGAGCTCCTGCATACGCCGGATGTCGGCCCGGTACGCCGCGTCGGCCTGCTTCTTCATCCGGGTGACGAACGGGAGCTGCCGGTTGCGCGCCATGGCCTCCGTGAGGGCGTTGCCCATCGACGCGAGGAAGGGGTGCAGCCGCTCCTCGGCGAACGAGTCGAAGCGGCAGCCGAACCCGGTGAGGGCGATCGTGTCCAGGGTCAGCCGGGTCATGTCCTCCGGCACGTTGACCTCGGCGGCGACCTCGGCGGTGACCCCGGTGACGCTCGACCACTTGGCGGCCAGCGCTTCGGCGACCTCCAGCATCTGCGGGAAGTAGGCCTTCATCGACCGCTGGCCGAACGCCGGCATCAGGATCCGGTGCGCCTGCCCCCAGACCGGATCATCGCTCCGGGCGGTGAACAGCCCGTCCCCGCCGAAGTCGCGGACGATGGACAGCGGCGGGTCGATCGGCTTGTAGAAGCGGGTCTCGTCCGAGAGCTCCGCGATGAGGTCGGGATCGTAGACGAACACGACGTCGTGACCGACCAGCTCCAGCCGGAACAGTCCCTCGGGATGCCGTTCGGCGAGGTCCACGAAGAACGCGTTGGGGTGGTGCCGCGGAACCTGCAATGAGTTTCCGACGACGGGCAGCCCCGGGTGGCTGGGAATGGTGCTGAGCTCGTCCATCTCTTCTCCTGGCACTCCTCGTTCGGTCAGCCATACACCGTATGGAAAGCTACCATACGGTGTATGGCAGCCAGTGCGCGGAGAGGATCCCCCCTCTCATCCAGGGAGATCTACGGTGAGGCCCTGCGCCTCATCGACGAGCGAGGGGTCGAGGCGCTGAGCATGCGCAAGCTCGCCGCCGAACTCGACGTCAACCCCATGTCGCTCTACCACCACGTGCCGAACAAGGAGGCGCTGCTCGAAGGGGTGTGCGACCTCGTCATAAGCGGGATCGAGCTTCCGGCGGACGACGCGGCGCCCTGGCAGGAACAGCTCAAGGCACTCGGCGTCGGCCTGCGGGCGATCGCGCTCGCGCATCCCGCGCTGTACCCGTACCTGGTCTCCCGCCCGCGGCTGATGCGTCACGACACTGTGTGGGAGGCGCAGAACCGGGTGCTGGCAGCCGCGGGCGTGCCCGAGGAGCGTCGGCCCCGGATACGCAACGTGCTCTTCGCGTTCACCACGGGATTCCTGCTCACCGAGATCAACGGGGTGTTCCCCGAGCCGGACGACGAGGCATTCGACGAGGCCGTCGACCTCATCATCAACGGCCTGTCGGCATACGGGTCATGCGGGGAAAGTGGGGCCTGATCGGGGAGCCACGGATGTGATCATCTGTGCGATAGTTGTCTCTCCAGGATTGACCAGGAGTGTGCGGTGACCGCAGAACGTTCCGTTCCGGCCGGAGTGGACCCCAATCGTCCCAGCTCGGCCCGCATCTACGACTACGCCATCGGCGGCAAGGACAACTACGCCGTCGACAGGCAGGTGGCGGAGACCGTCTTCGCGCTGGCCCCCGAGATGCGTTCCATGGCCCGGCAGAACCGCGAGTTCCTCGGCCGTGCCGTACGGTTCCTCGCCGAGGAGGCGGGCATCCGGCAGTTCCTGGACATCGGGTCCGGCCTGCCGACCCAGCGGAACGTCCACGAGGTGGCGCACGAGGTCGATCCGCGCTGCCGGGTCGTCTACGTCGACCACGACCCCATCGTCGCGAGGTACGGCGACGCGCTGCTGGCCACGAGCGGCGACGTCGCGTTCGTCCAGGCGGACCTGCGCGCCCCCGACGACTACCTCGGCCACCCCGACCTCCAGCGGCTGATCGACTTCTCCGAGCCGGTCGCGGTGCTGATGGTGGCCGTGCTGCACTTCGTGCCCGACGAGGACGGCCCGGCCGAGGTCGTGACCCGGCTCCGCGACCTCATGGCCCCGGGCAGTCACCTGGCGATCTCCCACGTCACCAGCGAGTTCCGGCCCCAGGAGATCGGCAATCTCGTCGCCGTGTCCGGGCGCGCGGGCGCGCCGTGGGTGGCTCGCGACCGTGCCGAGATCATGCGCTTCTTCGACGGGTTCGAGCTCGTCGATCCTGGCCTGGTGACCGCTCCCGAATGGCACCCCCACGTCGCGCGGCCCGTCGAGCCCGAGAAAATGTGGGTCTACGCCGGCCTCGGGCGGCTCGCCTAGGTGGACCGACCACGTTGCCCGGATGGGCGGCGCTGGAGCGGGTCCGGGTGTCGTTAACCAATGTGACACCTGCCGCCAAGTGGCACACACAGGCGGTTCTGGACCTCCTTGCGGACGCGCTTCACCCTTCCTGCGGCGACTCCGCAGCTGCCAGAGAGCGCCGACGTCGCTCCACGAGGAGGAAGCGGACGACGATGAAGCCGATACTCGCGGCAGCCGCCGTCCATACGATCGTCTTCCCTAGCCGGAGTCGAGCAGCACGCTCATGATTTCCGCGATCGACCACCCGCTGGTGGTATAGGCACGGCTTTCAAGGTCGGCGGAGCTGTGGGAGAGGGCGTTCACGAGGGAGGTTGCCGCGCCGAATCCCGCTCCGACCGCCAGGGCGCTCACCAGGATCTCCACGGGACGGGTCACACGCGAGCGGTCCCGCTGTCGACCGCCATGCCGCTGATCGTCAATCATGATGCCTTTCTACCGTACAGATCATGATGTGTACGGCGGATGCTCCATGCCGACAGACCAGGGATCAGCCGCATTTGGCGGTTGGTGACATGGCCGTTAGGCGTACCTGCTGGGTCCTTGGGCGGGTAGCCGTGCTATCGCCGGGGTGTTTCGTGAATGCCGCGGCAGCGCGCGGGTAGCGGAAATCCGTGACATGGGCGGACATGGGCGGACACGGGCATGGACACGGACATCGACATGGACACCGATGCGGACACCGACACGGACAGGGCCCTGGTGGGCATCCTGCTTGACCGGTACGGCCGCACCTACGCGGAGGAGGCCGGCATCCGGCTCGCCGACAAGCCGGGCCCGCTGTACCAGCTCCTTGTCCTCACCACCCTGCTGAGCGCCCGCATATCGTCGGACATCGCGGTCGCCGCCGCGCGGGAGTTGTTCGCCGCGGGTTATCGCACGCCGCGGTCGATGCGGAAGGCGAGCTGGCAGGATCGGGTGGACGCGCTGGGGCGGGGCCACTATCGGCGGTACGACGAGCGTACGTCGACGATGCTCGGCCGCGCGGCCGACATGTTGATCGACCGGTGGTCAGGCGATCTGCGCCGGCTGCGGGAGGAGTCCGGCTGCGACCCGCGACGGATCAAAGCTCTGCTCACCGAGCTTCCCGGCATCGGACCCACGGGAGCCGACATATTCCTGCGCGAGGTTCAGGTGGTGTGGCCGCAGGTCGCACCGTATGTCGACGACCGTGTCCTTGACGCCGCCCGCACTGTCGGCCTGCCCCGGCAAGGTGGCCCGCTGGCCGCCCTGGTCGGATCGGACGACGACCTCGCCCGGCTGTCCGCCGCGCTGATCCGGGTCTCCCGTCGCAAGGGATCGACCGACGAGGTGAAATCCGCCGCGCGGTCACCCCGGTGAACGGTTCCGGTAAGCGGTCGGCGGTCATCCCGGCGAAGCGAGCCGTGAGGTCACCCGGCCGCGTGGTGGCGCCGCAACAGCAGGTTTCCCACGCAGCGGTGACGAGCCGGTCAGCCGATCAACCCGCCCAGCCGTCCCTCCAGGGTGGCCAGCAGTTCCCCGAGCGCGGCGGCCAGCTCGTCTTGGCGGTCGCCGCCGAGACCGGACAGCAGCGTGACCTCCGCCGCGAGCTGCTCGGGGAGGAGCCGGTCGATGAGCTCGCGGCCGCGGTCGGTGAGCGAGAGATGGAACACCCGCCGGTCCCGATCGTCCACGCGGCGCGACACCAGGCCGTTGTGCTCCAGGACCTTGACGCGCTTGGTGACGGCGGCTCCGGACGCGAAGGTCTCCTTGGCGAGGCGACTCGGGGTCAGCTCGCCGCCAACCCTGCGCAGCGCCCCCAGGATGTCGAACTCCGGCCGGGTCAGGCCCTCCTCGCCCAGCAGGATGTCGGAGGCCTGGCGGAGCAGCGCGCAGCAACGGTTCAGCCGGCCGATCACGGCCATCGGCCCGAGATCCAGCTCCGGATGGACCTGCTGCCACTGGCGCAGCACTCCGGCGACGACGTCCTCCACGACCGGTTTCCCTTCGATGGTCTGGCTTGCCAGTCTGGCAGCAGCGGCGATCGGGCGAGCACGGCGCCGGATCAGGCGGCCCGGGCCAGGGGCAGCCCGGCGGCCAGCTCGGCGAGCAGCCGGTGGCCGTCGCGTTCCGCGAGCGCGACCTCCTCCTCCGGGAGGGCCCGCTGCCACCACTCGCCGGAGGCGACGTCGACGGCCTCCCGAAGCTGGACCAGCGCCACGGCCAGCTCGCGCCGGACCCGCGCCTCCTCCCGCGTGCCCGCCGGGTCCTGAGCTCCGTCCCGATCCGCGCCCCGATCCGCGCCCCGATCCGCGTCGGGATCAGCATTCAGATCAGCATTCAGATCAGCATTCGGACCGGCGTTCGGATCGGCCTGCAGGCGGCGCGCGGCGGCCTCCGCGCGTGCCACCCGCCGCAACGCGCACTCGACCCTGCCGCCCGCCCGGCGGTTGGTCACCAGGAGGCAGCTCAGGATGCCCAGGCCCGCTCCGACGCAGGTGTCCAGCCAGCGGTCGGCGACGAGCACCGAGGCGGGCTGCCGCACGGCGAACTCCGTCATGAGCAGGGCCATCGGGGTGAGAAAGACGTTGCCCACCCAGTAGTTGCGGGTCATGGCCGCCTCGGTCAGGAACTGGCAGACGAGCATCGACGCGATGAGCGCGAGCGGCCCGATCCGCGACACCGGCAGGATCGCGGTGAACAGCACCAGCCCGGCCAGGTTGCCGAGGACCCGTTGCAGGGCCCGCTGCCAGCTCAGCGACGTGTTGGCCTGGAAGACCGACGCGGCGGTGACGACCGCCCAGTACGGATGACCGACCCCGGCGGCCATGGATCCCCATCCGGCCAGGGTGCAGCCCAGCGCCACCCGCGCCCCGATCGGGAGCAGCGGGGATCCTGGCCGCAGCTCGGACAGCACGGCACGGAACCCGTGCGGGCCTTCGCGCGCGGGAAGGCGGGACGCGACATGGGGCCCGGGCTCCGGTTCCACCGCGGGCAGCGGACCGTTCCCGCGCAGCGCGCGGGCCCACGCGCGGAGCCGTACGGCCTCGGCGTGGTCGGCCCGGTCACCGGCGAGCGCGGCCTCGGCGTGCTCCACGAGCCGTTCCAGCACGGCACGCGATCGGAACCCGGCGGCGGTCCTGGGACGCAGCAGCAGAAGGGTGTGCCAGGCGGCGTTCACCGCGGCGGCCGTGTCGTGCCGGGCCGCGGCGCGCGCGTGCCCCTTCTCCCGCGCGCCGGAGCGCAGCAGGGCCGCCGCCTCCAGCGCGCGAGCGGTGGCGACGCGCTCCGGGCCGTGCGGCCGGACGAGCGCCGGGGCCAGGCAGACCAGCAGCGCCATGACCCCTCCGGCGAGCCCGACGGCCAGATGCCCGGGGATGTCGCCCAACGGCTGGGGAATGAACGCGCAGCTCGCGGCGACGAACGTGAGGACGACGTTGCCCGGTGGTCCGATGCGCGTCGCGTCGCAGAGCATCCGGTGGACGGCGGCGATCAGCGCGGCGACGGCCACCCTGATGACGGTCGAGTCGGTGAGCGACGCGGTCAGCAGCGCCACGCCCGTGCCCGCCAGCATCCCGGCCACCACCCACGGCAGGGTCCTGGCCCGCGCCGCGTACGGCAGGCCGTGGCCGTAAAGCGCGCAGAGAGCGCCGGCGGAGGCGTAGACGGCGAGGTCGAGCCGGTCGAGGACGAGCAGCACGAGGCTCGGGACGGCGGTCGCGACCACCACACTGAGCGCGGGCTTGTGCCAGATGTCCCCGTACGGTCTCAGGCGGAGCATGCCCTTGAGCGGAAGCGGCTGGACGCGTGCGCCCGTCCGTGGGCGTACGGACGTGTCGTGATGGTTCCCCTCCCGCATGGGTAACAGATTAGCCTCTAATTTACTTGGAAAATATCTCGCCCGGATGGTCCGGCCCGCGTGATGCCGTGATCGGCCGTGGTCCAGAATGTCGATGACCTTTCCAGCCTTCGGAGGACAGCGCATGCGGGAACACGACCTCTCCGGAGGCGCCGAGGTCCTGGCGCGGACCGACCGGATCGCGGGCCTGGCGCTGCGTCACCACGACCTATCGCCGGACGCGACCGCCACGCTGATCAACGTCTCGGAGAACGCGACGTACCGGGTGGACGAGCCGGCCACCGGCCACCGGTCGATCCTGCGCGTACACCGCCTCGGCTACCACTCGGAGCAGGCGATCGCGTCCGAGCTCGATTGGCTGGAGGCGCTGCGCGAGGAGGCGGGTGTGCGCACCCCACGCGTGATCCCCTCCGCCGGAGGCGCCCGCATCCTCGCGGTCGAGGGCCCGGGCGGAGAGCGGCGCAACTGCGTGATGTTCGAGTACCTGCCCGGAACCGAGCCGTCCGAGGACCGACTTGTTGACGACTTCGAACGGCTCGGCGCGGTGACGGCGCGGATGCACCGGCACGCCCGGAGCTGGCGACGGCCTCCGGGTTTCCGGCGGTTCCACTGGGACTACGACGCCGCCCTCGGCAAAGTGGCCCGCTGGGGACGCTGGCAGGACGGCACGGGCGTCCAGGGTGAGGCGAGAGCCGTGCTCGAGCGGCTCGACAAGGTTCTGCGCGAGCGGCTGGCGGCGTTCGGCCGGGGGACGGACCGCTACGGACTGATCCACGCCGACCTGCGGCTCGCGAACCTGCTCGTCGAGGGCGCGCGGGCGCCGAACGTCATCGACTTCGACGACTGCGGCTTCGGCTGGTACCTGTACGACCTCGGCGCGGCCGTCAGCTTTATCGAGCACTACCCTCAGGTGCCCGAGATGATCGACTCCTGGGTTCGGGGGTACCGGACCGTTCTCTCCTTGCCCAAGGAGGAGGAGCAGGAGATCTGGACCTTCATCCTGTTCCGCCGGCTGCTCCTGGTCGCCTGGATCGGCACCCACTCGGCCGTCGACATCGCCCGCGAGCTCGGCGCCGGATACACCGACGGGAGCTGCGAGCTGGCCGAGCGCTATCTCAGCGGCTCCCTGTAGCCGGCTTCCCTTCGCCGGCTCCCTGGCCGGTCTTCCCTGACGGCTTCCCTCGACCGGCTCCCCGGAGCGGTCGCTCAGGGCACGAGGACGACCTTGCCCATCGTGGCCCGGGTCTCCAGCGCTGCGTGTGCGGCCGCGGCGTCCTTGAGCGGGAAGCTCTGGGTCAGCGGGACCAGCGCGCCCGTCGCCGCCGCGGCCAGCGCCCGCTCCTCAAGGGAGCGGAGCCCACCGGGCCGGTTCAGGATCCGCGGGCCGACCGCGACCGAGGCGGTCAGGCCGCGAGCGTACAGGTCTTCGGTGGTGATCTCGGTCGGCCCGTCCGCGGAGTCGGCCCAGCCGAACAGGACCAGCCTGCCGCCGATCCCCAGCAGCTCCATCGCGCCGCGCCCCAGCGTGCCGCCGACGCCGTCCAGCGCCACGGTCGCCTCCCGGTCGCCGAGCGCGGCCCGTACCGCCTCCCGCCAGTCCGGTGCGGTGTAGTCCACGGCGTGCGTGGCGCCGAGGCGGCGGACCCGCTCGACCTTGGCCGCGCCGCCCGCCAGCCCGACGACGGTCGCGCCGGCGCCGACCGCCGCCTGCACGAGCAGGTTGCCGATCCCGCCCGCCGCGGCCGTCACCAGCACGACGTCGTCGGAGGCGAACGCCGCCACGTCCAGGATTCCCATGGTGGTGCGGCCGGTCCCGATCATCGCGATCGCCGCCTCGTATCCCAGCCCGTCCGGGAGCTCGTGCACCGAACCGGCGTCCCGTACGGCCAGCTCGGCGTAGCCGCCGGGGACCATGCCCAGGTGGGTGACGACCCGCTTTCCCAGCCAGCCGGGGTCGGCGCCCTCGCCGACGGCGTCCACGACTCCGGCGACCTCGCGCCCGGGAATGGTGGGCAGGTCCGGCGCGGGGATGGGGCCGCCGTGATAGACCCCCGCCCTGATCGCCGTGTCCACCAGGTGCACCCCGGCCGCCCGTACGGCGATCCGCAGCTGCCCGGCGGCGGGACTGGGGTCCTCGACCTCCTCATAGCGGAGGTTCTCGGCGGGTCCGAAGGCGTGCAGGCGGATGGCGCGCATGGTGGTTCTCCCAAGTCGGGTGTCGATGCTCTCGTCGTGGCCTCGCGGCCCCGTGCCATCTGTTGTAGATCCCAGTGTGGTGACACCGGTATCGGACGATGGTCCTAGGTCGTGTTTCGTGGATCTTTTTGGCCTACTGCGGTCGCCCAGATGGCGCCTCGCTTCGTTGTCGCCCCACCCACGAAAACTCCTCGCAAGCTCGGACTTTCCGCGGGGCCCGGGAATGTCGGCCGGAGGCTCCGCTCCGACCTCCTCCTCCGCCTTGCGCGGCATCCATCTGGCCGATCCTCGCTACGGCAAAGATCCACGAAACACTCCCTAGGCCATCCCCCAGGGGCCTCCCGCCGCGGGCCTACCACCGCGGGTCTCCGCGCCGGTGGTCATGCCGGTCTCCGCTCCGTGACCTACCGCCGCGGCGTCGCCATCCGGCGGGAGACGGGACACTAGTCCTCGTACACATGAGACGGAGCGGACCGGCTCCGTCTCCGGCAGGCGTCCAGGGAGCCACGAAAGATGAGTCCACGACGGCGTGACGACGGCGGCACCGCGGCCACGCGGGCGGGGCGACGTACGGAGCTGCTCGCCACCGCGGCCGAGGTGTTCGCCGCGCGAGGGTATGCCGCCACCACCGTCAGGGAGATCGCGGACGCGGCCGGCATCCTTGGAGGCAGCCTCTACTACCACTTCGACTCCAAGGAGTCGATCGTCGACGAGATCCTCTCCACTTTCCTGGACGACCTGTGGGCCCGGTACGACGAGGTACTCGGCTCGGGGCTCGGGGCGCGGGAGACGATGGAGAGCCTCGTCATCGAGTCGTTCCGCGCGATCGACCGGCACCGGGCGGCCGTCGTGATCTACCAGAACGAGTCCAGACACCTGTCGGAGGGGGAGCGCTTCACCTACCTGGGGGAGTCCTGGGACCGGTTCGAGCGGATGTGGCGCGAGGTGCTCGACCGGGGGATCAAGGAACACGCCTTCCGTTCCGATCTGGACGTTCCACTGGTGCACCGCTTCCTGCGCGACACCGTGTGGGTGGCGGCGAGCTGGTACCGCCCCGGCGGCCGCTTGGCCGCCGACGAGATCGCCAGGCGGTACCTCACCATGGTCCTGGAAGGGATCCAGGCGCCCCAGGAGTGACTCGATGACGTGTGGCGCCGCCGTCGCCGTCAGGGAGGGGTGAGGTCGCTCTCGTGCCCGTCCCGGGCGTACGCGGCCGTGAGGGTGGCGAGGATGTCACGGAACTGCCGCGCCTGCTCGCCGGTGAGCGGATCGAACAGGCGGTGCCGCACCTCTTCCACATGACCGGGCGCGGCGGCCTCCAGGACCGCGAACCCCTCGCCGGTCAGTTCGGCCATGGTCGTGCGCCGGTCCTGCCCGTGCTTGACCCGGCGGACCCAACCCTTCTCCTCCAGGCGGGCCATGGCGTGGGAGAGCCGGCTCGCGGAGAACCGGGTGACGCGGGCGAGCCGGGTCATCGTCAGCGTACGGCCGGGCGCCTCGGACAGCATGGCGAGGATCATGTAGTAGGCGTGCGGCATGCCCGAGTCGCGTTGGAGCTGCCGCTCCAGCGCATCCTGCAGCAGCTGGGTGCTCGCGAGGTAGGCTCGCCAGGTCCGCTGCTCGTCGTCGCTCAGCCATCGTGTCCCGGACATGCCTCCAGTCTAGCGAAATATTTGAACTTTCAACTTTTCTCGTGGAGCGTCTGGCGAAGACCGTTGTGTGGAGTAATGACCGTTTGACGCAGGAGGATCTCCACTGTGGGGCTGCCGGGCCGGCTCCAGGACGCGGGGCTCCAGGACGCGGGGGCCCGGGCACGCGAAACGCCCTCGGAGGAATCCCTCCGAGGGCGTCGCCGTTTCGTCGCGTGCCGGTTATGCGCTCTTACGCCGCTGAGCCCGCAGGATCGCCAGCCGTTCATTGAGGACCTCCTCGAGATCCTCGATCGTGCGCCGCTCCAGCAGCATGTCCCAGTGCGTCCTGGGCGCCTTGGCCTTCTTCTGCTGGGGCTGCTCGGCGTCCACCCGGAGAGCGGCGGCCCCGCAGCTGCGGCACTCCCAGCTCGCCGGAATCTCGGCCTCGGCGGCAAGCGGCACGGTGGTGCGATGGCCCTTGGGGCAGGTGTAGGACACCTCCTGGCGCGGAGCCAGATCGGTGTTGCGGTCGTTCTCGTAGCTGGTCGCGCCGAGCCGGGTACCGCGAAGTGCACGCTCGCCCATGTCTTAATGCCTCCTGAGGTCCCGCCTGAGAGGGGTCGGTCTCCACCGCGTTCAACGCTTGATACCGTGTGGGGATTCCCACAGGAGGCGTGATCCAACCGCCCTTTGCGGCGTGTGGTTCCTCAGATGCGTTCCGGGACCTCGTTGCCCGCGTCCCGGATGGCCCGCGGGATGTTCACCGCCAGCAGCAGACCGAAGCCGATCACGAAGAAGACCACCAGCGAGACGATCGCGATCCGGTAGCTGTTGGAGAACTGCAGCGCCAGGGTGATCGTCAGCGATCCGATGAAGGCCGAGCCCTTGTCGCTGATCTGCAGCAGGCTGAAATACTCCGCCTCCCTGCCCTGGGGGATCACCTGCGAGAACAGCGAGCGGGAGAGCGCCTGCGTGCCGCCGAGCACGATGGCGATTGCGAAGCCCATGGCGTAGAACTGCGTTGCCGCGCCCTCATTCAGGAAGACCGCCACGACCACGATCACGGTCCAGACGACCAGGCTGGCCAGGATGGTGCGCTTGGTGCCGTACCTGCCGGCGAGCCAGCCGAGCAGCAGCGCGCCGCCGAACGCCACGAACTGCACCATCAGGATGGTGCTGATCTGCACGTCCTTGCTGAGCTTCAGCGCCTCGGACGCGTACGCCGCGGAGTTGCCGATCACGGTCTGCACGCCGTCGTTGTAGACGAGATAGGCGATCAGGAACAGCAGCGTGCGCGGATAGCGGCGCAGCTCGGCGATGGTACGCCCGAGCTGGCGGAAGCTGCCCCCGACCGACCTCAGCGCGGTCGTCTCGTGCGCGGGGACGGGCCGGTTGCGCAGGGCGAGCAGCGGGACGACGGTGAAGATCGCCCACCACAGCCCGGCCGACATCATGCTGATCCGCACCGCCATGCCCTCGCTGACGCCGAGGCCGTCCCTGCCGAGGTAGAGGACGAGGTTGAGCGCGAGGAGCAGGCCGCCGCCGAGGTATCCGATGGCCCAGCCCCGCGAGGAGACGCGGTCCCGCTCGTCCGGCGTGGAGATCTGCGGCAGGAACGAGTCGTAGACCACGATCGACGCGCCGTAGCCCAGGTTCGCCACGATGAACAGCACACCGCCGAGCAGGTAGCGGTCGCCGGCCACGAAGTAGAGCCCCATGGTTGACAGGGCGCCCACGTACGCGAAGCCGCCGAGCAGCTCCTTCTTGCGGCCGGTGTGGTCGGCCAGCGCGCCCACCACGGGCAGGATGACGATCTGCAGCAGCACCGCCACCGTCATGGTCAGCCCGAAATAGGCGGCGGGCCGGATGTCGGCGCCCAGCACGTCCACGAAGCCCAGCCGGTCGGTCGCCAGCCGGTCGAAGTCGGCGACGCAGGCGTCCACCGGCATCCCCGGGAAGTCCTTGCCGCAGGCCGCCGCCTTGGCGACCGGGATGAGGTAGGGCCCGAGGAAGACGGAGATGATCGTCGTGTAGAAGGCGGAGTTCGCCCAGTCGTACCAGTACCAGCCGCGCTGCTCCCGAAGACGTGCCTTCGGGGTTTCGTCGATGACCTGGGGGGCGGTCATATGGTCTCCTCGCCGGGCGCTTGCCGCAGGGGTCGGGGTGGGGTTATGTGCGGGGATGCCACTGGCCGCGCACGTCGAGCACGTCGCGCAGGCCGGTGATGTTGTCGGTCATGATCCCGTCGACGCCGAGGTCGAGCAGCCGCTGCATCACCGCCGGGTCGTCGATCGTCCACACGTGCACCTGCATGCCGAGCGCGTGCGCCGTGCGGACGAAGGATCGGGTGGTGACACGCAGCCCGCGGACGCCGATCGGCACCTGCGCGCAGGGCACCCCGGCGCGGGCCAGGGCGGCGAGCAGCCGGCCGTAGCCCGACCCCATGGCGGCGGCCCGCAGGGCGGCGACCCCGCGCGGTCCGAGCGACGAGCACACCGGGGCGCCGACGGCCCGGCGCGCCTGGGCCAGGCGCAGGTCGGAGAACGAGGTCAGACAGACCCGGTCGTAGGCGTTGGTACGGCGGATCGCGCGGGCCAGCGGCAGGATCGACTGGGTCGCCTTCACATCGATGTTGAACCGGATGTCCGACCAGGTGCCGAGGAGCTCCTCAAGCAGCGGGATCTCCTCGGTGCCGCCGATGCGGGCCTTGCGCACCTCGCGGTAGGGGAGCTGGGAGATCCGGCCCTTGCTGTCGGTCACCCGGTCCAGGGTGTGGTCGTGGAAGGCGAGCAGCACTCCGTCGGCCGTCGCGTGGGCATCGGTCTCCAGGTACGTGTACCCGAGATCGACCGCCCGCGAGAAAGCGGTCATGGTGTTCTCGCGGCCCTCGGCCGCCCCGCCCCGGTGGGCGAAGGCGAGCGGCCCCGGGTGGTCGAGAAAGGCGAAGCGCCGCCGGGCCATTCGTTGGTCACCGCTCCTCGGATCAGTTCCCGTGTACGACCAGGAGTATGCCGGTTGGAGGCCCAGGTCGTCAGTGAGCGCTCCATGAACAAGCGAATTACGGATGGGCCGTCGACGTCCACTCCTGCCGCCGCGCCTCCGCGACGGCGATGGCGGCGGCGATCGACACGTTGAGCGAGCCGACCCGGCCCACCTGGGGGATGTAGACGACGCCGTCGGCCGCCTCCAGCAGGGCGGGGGAGCAGCCGTGGTCCTCGCTGCCGACCACCAGGCACACGTCGCCGCCGAGCTTGGCCTCGTGCAGCGGCGCGGCGTCGGCGGTCAGCTCCACCGCGACGACGCGGTAGCCCGCCTCCTTCGCCGCGCGTACGGCCTCGGCGGCGGGGACCGGCTCGTGCCACTCGACCAGCCGGTCGGTGCCCAGCGCGGTCTTCTGCGCCTTGGGATTCGTCGGCGGGGTGGCGTTCCCGGCCAGCCAGATCGTCTCCACCCCGAACGCGGCGGCCGTGCGGAACACGGAGCCCACGTTGAAGGGGCCGGTGACCGATTCGAGGATGAGCGCGAGGCGGGACTCGGTGGCGCGGCGCCAGGTGCGGTTGAGCCGCTTGACGTCGGTCGGCCGCAGCTGCCTGCGCGGGTTCGGGGTGCTCATCGCGCTTCCACCTTGAGGATTCGGTAGGCGGACCGGCTGGCCGCACGGGTGGTGGGCCAGCCCTGGTCGTTCAGCCAGTTCTGCAGAGAGTCGGAGCCGAGGTGCTTCTGCACGACCAGGTAGGCGACGCCGTCCGGGGTGAGCCGGTCCAGCCATCGGGTGAGCATGTCGTGCAACGCCTGCTTGCCGATGCGGATGGCCGGATTGGACCAGATCGCCCGGAAACGCACGTCGCCGGGCACCTCGTCGACATGGACCGACCTTACTTTGTCAAGGCCGGCGGCCTTGGCGTTCCGCTCACACAGCTCCACGGAGCGGCGGTTCACGTCGACGGCCCACACGGTCGCGCCCGGCGCGCGCGAGGCCATGGTCAACGCGATCGGGCCGTAGCCGCAGCCCAGGTCGAGCAGGTCGCCCTCGGCGGGCGGTGGTGGCACGCTCTCCAGCAGGACGCGGGTCCCGGCGTCGACCCGGTCCGGTGAGAACACCCCGCGGTCGGTCTCCAGCCTCAGATGCAGATCGGGGAGGAGCAGGGTAACCACGCCCGGCCTGCTGGCCGCGCGTGGGCGCTCCTCGAAGTAATGTGCCACATGGAGAGACGTTACCAATGCCGGCGTGCGGGGATCATCGGCCGCCCGGTCGCACGCTCCGGCCGCTGACCGCTCAGGGGATCCGCGAGCCCAGCAGCATGGCCGCGCTGGCCGCCCCGGCGCCGAGCAGCAATGCGATGAGGATGAACCGCTGGGTGATCTCCTGGTTCACGATCTTGTATCCGAGTGAGGTGCCGATCTGGGCGTAGACGTCCCGGAGTTCGCTGCCCGACTGGGCCTCGTACGCCCGGCCGCCCGTGCCGTCGGCCAGCGACCGCAGGGCAGCCTTGTTGACCGGGACCAGGACCGGCCTGTTGTCGATGGTGACCGTCCCCTCGGGCGTGCCGTACGCGATCGTGGAGACCGGGATCTTGGCGGCGAGGGCGGCCTGGGTTGCCTCGTTCACGGACCGGCCCGAGGTGTTGTCGCCGTCGGACAGCAGCACGATCGCCGACGGCGGCGGATCGGTCGCTGCCCGCTGGTCGAACGACCTGATGGCGTCGAGCGAGTTGAAAACGGCCTCGCCGATCGCGGTGCCGGGCCGGGTGCTCAGGTTCGAGATGGCGCTGATCACCGCGGCGTGGTCGGCCGTGGGGGAGATGACCACCGACGCCGACCGCGCGAACGACACCACGCCGACATTGAAGCGTTCCGGAAGGTCGGCGACGAACTTCTGGGCGGCCTGCTTGGCCGCGGCCAGCCGGTTCGGCGGGACGTCCTGCGCCTCCATCGACAGTGAGATGTCCACCGCGACCATGATGGTGGCCCGGTCCCTCGGCACGCGTGCGGTGCCGGCGGGGCGGGCGGCGGCCAGGACGAGGACGCTCATCATCACCAGGAAGATCGCCGCGGGCACGTGCCGCCGCCACGCGGGCCGCTCCGGGACGACGACCGAGAGCAGCCGGAGGTTCGTGAACCGGACGGCGTACCTGCGGCGGGCGAACTGCAGCGCGACGTAACCGCCCAGCAGGACCCCGACCAGCGTGAACAGCCACAGCCAGGCGGGGGAAAGGAAGGTCATCAGCGTCCTCCGCTCGGATGCCGCCGGGCCAGGTGGGCGGTGCGCCGCTGCCGGAGGACGAACTGGACGATGTCCGCCACCCAGTCCCGGTCGGTGCGCAGCACCAGATGCGCGGCGCCGCTCCGTCGCAGCGCGGCCCGGTTGGCCTCCCGCTGCGCGGCCGCGGCCGCGGCGTACCGCTCGCGGACCTTGCGCGACAGGTGCACGTCACGGGTCCGGCCGGTCTCGGGGTCGCGGAACGTCACCAGACCGATGTCGGGCAGCTCCAGCTCGCGCGGGTCGATCACCTCGACGGCCAGCACCTGGTGGCGGGACGCGAGGCGGCGCAGCGGCCGCTCCCAGGACTCCGGAGTGTCCAGGAAGTCGGAGACGACCACCCGCAGGCCCCTCCGATGATGGGCCGCGGCCATCATCTCCACGGCGGAGGCCAGGTCCACGGACCCCGTTCCGCGCCGGGCGCCGGCCAGCGAGTGCAGCAGCGCGTACAGGGCGTGCCGCCCGCCGCGCGCCGGAAAGCGGTGGACCTCGTCGCCGTTCAGGACGTAGGCGCCGAACCGGTCGCCGACCCGGCCGGCCAGGAACCCGATCGCGCCCACGGCCGAGACGACCAGGTCGCGCTTCTCCATGTCGGCGGTGCCGAAGTCCATGCTCGCGGACAGGTCCACGACGGCCCACGTCTCCAGCTCGCGGTCGGCGATCAGGTCGCGGACGTGCGGCGTGGTCGTGCGCGCGGTGACCGCCCAGTCCATGCGGCGGACGTCGTCCTCGCCGGGGACGTAGACGCGGGTGTCGCCCAGCTCGCTGCCCGGTCCGGGGAGCAGCCCCTGGTGGTTGCCGTGCAGCAGGCCGTCCAGCCGGCGGACCACGGTCAGCTCCAGCCGCCGCAGGGCGAGCTCCGGCGATCCGGCGCTCATGCCCCGCTCACCGGGTGCCCTGGTTCCACACGACGACGGGCGGGGGGACGGCGGCGACGATGCGCCGCACGACGTCCTCGGCGTCCACGTCGTCGGCGAGGGCGTCGAAGGTGAGCATCAGCCGGTGCGCCATCACGTCGACCGCCACGTCCCGCACGTCGTCGGGCAGCAGGTAGTCGCGTCCGCGTACCAGGGCCAGCGCCCGGCCGGCCGCCATCAGGCCCAGCGTGGCACGCGGGCTCACGCCGATCTCGATCGTGTCCTCCAGCTCGCGCAGGCCGTACTCGGCGGGGGAGCGGGTGGCCATCACCAGCCGCACCACGTAGTCGGCGACCAGGTGGTGGACGGCGACCTCCTCCGCCATGTCCTGCAGCTTCATCAGCCGCCCGGGATCGAGCACCGGCTCGGGCACCGGCGGCCGCACGCTCATCCGCTGGAGGATCTCCAGCTCCTCGTGGGCGCTCGGATGGGACACCCGTACCTTGAACAGGAACCGGTCCCGCTGAACCTCGGGCAGCGGATAGACGCCCTCGGACTCGATCGGGTTCTGCGTCGCCAGCACCACGAACGGCCGGGGCAGCGGGTGGGTCTTCCCCGCCAGGGTGACCTGCCGCTCCGCCATCACCTCCAGCAGTGCGGACTGCACCTTCGCCGGGGCGCGGTTGATCTCGTCGGCGAGCAGGAAGTTGACGAAGACCGGACCGAGTTCGACGTCGAACCGCTCGCTGCCCGGATGGTAGACGCGGGTGCCCACGATGTCGCTCGGCACCAGGTCGGGGGTGAACTGGATCCGCGCGAAGGAGCCGCCGACCACCGTGGCCAGCGTCGACGCGGCGAGCGTCTTGGCGACCCCGGGAACGCCCTCCAGGAGGCAGTGCCCCCGCGCGAGCAGCGCCACCAGCAGCCGCTCGACCATGTGGTCCTGCCCGACGATGACGCGGCGCACCTCGGCGAGGGTCTCCCGCAACGCTCCAGTGCCGCCTCCAGTGCCGCCTCCAGTGCCGGCCGCTGTGCCGGCCGCTGTGCTGCCGCCCCTCGCCCGGTCCCGATCCGGCTCACTGCGCTCATCCGCAACGGTCATGCGCGTTATTCAATCGTGACTCCGTGGCAGAATCCATGCCCTGACCGTGCCCGGCGTCGGGGGCCGGAACCGTCGGGTGTGTTTTCATGAGCTGGATGGCCACTCCTTTGCAGTACGGCGACCCGCCCCGCCTGGGGCCTTTCGTGCTGCAGGCCCGCCTGCTGACCGCGCCCGCCGGTCTGGTCTACCTCGGCCAGGGGCCCAACGGCCGTGCCGTGTCCGTGGCCGTCCTCACCAGAGGGGCCGCGCTGGACGCGGCGGCCAGGGAGCGGTTCGTCACCGCGATCAAGGAGGCCGAACGGCACCGCGCCGGACGGCGTGGCCGGGGTGTCCCCCTCCTCGGCATGGTGCGCGGCCGTGTCGATACCCCGCAGGTCATCGGCATGGACGGTGGCCGGGCGCCGTGGGTCGCCGTGCCGTACGTGCCGGGGGGAGCGGGCGCGGAGCGGTTCCTCGAGCCGGTCATGGTGTCGGGCATGCTGCTCGGCGACCGGAACGGACCCGACTTCGTGCCGTACTGGCTGGGCGACCGGGACCCGGCGCTGCCCGCGCCGGCGCCTCCGGGACCCCCTCCTGTCGCGACCGGGCGCTCCGTCGGCCTCGCCTCGGCGCTGCTGGCCACGCTTCTGACGATGACGGTCTTGATGATCTTGCTGCTGCTGTTCCGTCTGGACGGCGACCAGCAGCCGTCCCGGCCGTTGCCGCCGACGGTCATCGTCCCCACGCCGCCGCCCACCCCGGCGTCCCCGCGACCCGGGGAACAGTCGCCCAAGCCGTCCGACGGAGGCTCGGACGACCGGACGAGAGTCCCCGGCAGGGACGACGACCTCGGCAGGGATATCTGAGCCGCGTTTCATCAGAGGCGCGTTGCGAGTCGTGGCCTGTCGTCGATCGCTGAACGACGAGGTCTCCGACCCGCGGCCCGGGCACGCTTCGGTCGCCGGCGGAGCAGCCGGACGGCGCGGGCGCTGCGGTCGGGTGAACCGCCAGTAACCGGGATAGAGTGGCATAAAACGCACTCGGATTCATGGATCTGGCGATCGTACGGCTGCTCCGTTTTCGCGGGCGGAGGCAAGTCCTGGCGGGCGGTCGCAAGAACGAACAGCACCTTTGACGCTGGAGAACCACGGTCATGAGTGATATCTCCGCCGGCAAGCAGATCAGGGTCGCGCGCCGCGACGCTCTCGACGGCGATACGGCGCAGACACCCGGGCTCATCCGTGACGTCGCTTTCGACGCCCGCAACCCGGACGCGGCCCATCTGTCGGCGTTCCTGAGCACCGTCAAGCCCGGCGCGGTAACTGGAGCGCACCATCACGGGGACCAGGAGACCGTCCTCTACGTCGTCAGCGGCACGTCCCGGTTCCGATGGGGAGACCGGCTGGAGCACGTGGCCGAGGCGGGCCCGGGAGATTTCGTGTTCGTCCCCTCCTACGTCGTTCACCAGGAGATCAACGCCTCCGCCGAATTTGAGACGGTCTGGGCAGTGGTGCGCTCCGGCGTGAACCCGGTGGTTGTCAATCTCCCGGAGCTCGACGCCTACATCGAGCATGCCGCGATCGAGTACACCGCTCCGCAATAGACGAGTCATTCCGATGTGATCAGTGGTCTTGCGATCAGGGATCGCAAGACCTGCTGTCCGGTCTTGCGGTTGTGGCAGCCGCCGTTATGTGACGCGGTCGGTGGCCGTGCGCCGGGCGAAGTCCATGTGCCAGTTGGTGATCCAGGTCTGCCCGTTGTCGAGGGAGAACGCCTGCTCCCAGTGGGCGCGGTCGGTGGTGATGCCGGACCAGATGAAGCGCGCCTTGACCGCGCGGCCGTCGTGTTCGTCGTCGCCGTGGAAGACGCCGGTGCCGTCCGCGCCGAAGCTGCCGGTGACGGGTGGGAAGAGGGTGCCGGTGCGCTTGCTGGCCCAGTACAGCGACCACTGTGCGGTCGCTGGGTTGAACAGCCGCAGGGTCAGCCCGGAGAAGCCCTTGGTCGGGAATTCGATCTCGTCGAAGCTGGCGGCGCCGTCGAAGTGGCAGGAGGCGCGGGTGATGCCGGGGAACTCCTCCCAACGGTCGTCACCCTCCGTCGGGTCGAGGAAGTCCTTGCGCCAGCGGTTGGCGACGTCGTAGGTGCCGGTGAGGAACGCGAAGTCGTTGTTCGTCATGCCCCAGACGCTATGACCGGTCCCCTGACATCCAGTGTCAGTGGACAGGCCGTAGATTTCCGACCATGCGCGCCAGTCGACTCCTCTCGCTTCTGCTCCTGCTGCAAAACCGCGGCCGGATGACCGCCGATGAGTTGGCGGCGGAACTCGAGGTGTCGGTGCGTACGGTGTACCGGGATGTGCAGGCGCTGATCGCGGCGGGCGTGCCGGTCTACGGCGAGGCAGGGCACGCGGGCGGCTACGCCCTGCTCGACGGCTACCGCACGCGGCTGACCGGACTGACCGCGGCCGAGGCGCAGGCCCTGCCCCTGGCCGGTCTCCCCGGGCCGGCGGCCGAGCTGGGGATGGGCTCGGTCCTGGCAGCGGCCGAGCTCAAGCTCGAGGCGGCCCTGCCGGTCGCGCTGCAGGACCAGGTCAGGCGGATCCGTGAGTGCTTCCACCTCGACGCCCCGGGCTGGTACCGGCAGGCGGACGAGGTGCCGCATCTTCCGGCGGTGGCGGCCGCGGTGTGGGAGCGGCGGGCCATCCGCGTGCGCTACCGCCGGTGGCATGCCCCGCAGGTGGTTGAGCGGCGTCTGGAGCCCTACGGGATCGTGCTCAAGGCCGGACGCTGGTACACCGTCGCCCGTGCCGGCGATGACCTGCGCACCTACCGGATCGGGCAGATCCTTGACCTGGAGCCGCTGGAAGAGGTGTTCGACCCACCGGTCCGGTTCGACCTGGCTCGTCACTGGCAGGCCCATACGGCGCGGCTGCAGGAGCGGCTGTGGCAGGGCGAAGCGGACATACGCATCTCACCGGTCGGCATCACCCGCCTCCAGGACGTCGCGGCGCAGGCGGTGCTCGATGGCGTGAACCAGGGAAAGCTGGAGCCCGGCGGCTGGCGCCGGGCTGTCATCCCCATCGAGAGCCTCGCCCACGCGGAGGCAGAGCTGCTGCGGCTGGGCCCGGAGGTGGAGGTGCTCGCACCATCGGAGCTTCGGGAGCGCGTCGCCGCATCGGCACGGGCCATGGCGACGCTCTACGACGGGGAGATCTAGGGAGTGTCTGACAAATGCTGCCCGCAGCAGGGCTTGATTTGTCAGACACGACCTAGCGCCTGGATCGCCGTGCTCCGTCCCTCTAACGTTCCTCCATCGACATGGACGCTCCAGGAGATGCAATGAACGCTGCCGAACTCCTAAAGCCGGGCAAGCTGCGGCAAGTTGCCGTAGGGGCGGGCGTGGTGGTTACGGTGGTGGTCCTGGCCGGCTGCCAGTCCGTTCGGCGGCCTGCCACGGCACCGTCAGCGAGGTCGTCCCCCGTGGTGACCGCGGCCACGATCGGGAAGACGCCTGCCGGGGCGGAGCCGGTCGTCGCCGCTGGTCCGCCATGGCGAATCGCACATGCGCACGACTACGGCGAGTTCGACTCGATGAATGTCGGGGTCATGGTCGGCTCGACGGAAGGATGGGCGTTCGGCCAGACCAATGTGGGTGACGAGCTGGAGCCGCAGTTCCCCGTGACGCTGCGCTGGGATGGGGCATCGTGGCGCGCGGTCCGGCTCCCAGGCAAGTTCGAGGGCGCGTTTCTGTCCGCAAGTGGCTCGTCACGGACCGACGTCTGGGCTGTGTCCAGCTCCGAGACCGGATTCGCCAATGTGCTCCGCTTCGATGGTCGCCGGTGGACGCTCGCCCGCCGGGTCCAGCAGGACGTGAGCGGCGTGCAGGCCGTTGGCCGCCACCGGGCATGGCTGTTCGGCGGCTACGCCGGGGACAACTGGTTCTTCGACGACGGCAGCTGGCGGCGGGTGCGTTTACCGCTCCGGGTCACCGCGACGAGCGCCGCTTCCGAAGAGGATGTGTGGGCCATCGGCTGGCGTGATGATGCCGACGGGGATCGGGCGGCGGTTGCCCACTTCGACGGTCGAACGTGGGGGACTGTGTCCCTTGGTTCCGCGTTCGGCTCGCCCAACGATCAGGCGTTCACCCAGTTCACCAGCGTGCACGCCGCGGCAAGGGATGACGTCTGGGTCTTCGGAACGCAAACCGGGTCAGGCATCGACCACATGGGCGAGGGCGCCTCCGACGGGCAGGAGATTCCCGTTGCCGCGCACTGGAACGGTCGCCTCTGGAGCCAGGTCCCGGTGCCGCACGGCTGGCAACTGGGTGCGGTGATCGGCGGTACGCGCGGTGCCGTTCACGTGGCCGCGACAAAGATGGATCAGGAGGGAAACCCAGACTACTCAGCGGTGCTTTCTCACCGGGAAGACGGCTCCTGGACCATCTCCAACCTTCCGCGCCCCCAGGGTGCGAAACCGTTCCTGTCCTCCTTCGCGCGGGTGGCCGCAACCGGAGATCTCTACGGATTCGGCTTCATCGAGACGGACGACGGGGATCGCACTTCCGCCATCTTCGTCTCGGACGCGTCCTGATGCGAGTCCCGGCAGCCGCTGGCCGAGGGCCGTAGAAGTCGCGCTGTGTGATTTCTTGGTAGCGGCCCGTCGCTCACGGTCAGCTGGGGGAGACGAAGCCCGACTCGTAGGCGGCGATCACCGCCTGGGTCCGGTCCCGGGCGTCGAGTTTGGCCAGCACGTTTCCCACGTGGGTCTTGACGGTCTCCGGGCCGACCACCAGCTCGGCCGCGATCTCGCCGTTGGACAGGCCGCGCGCCATCAGCCGCAGCACCTCCGCCTCGCGTGCGGTGAGCCGGCCGATCCCGGGCACGGTGCGGTCCACGCCGCGCGCGGCGGCCAGCGACCTGATCGCGGCCGGGAAGAGCAGCGAGTCCCCAGAAGCCACCAGCCGGATCGCGTGCACCAGCTCCTCCGGCCGGGCGCGCTTGAGCAGGAATCCACTCGCTCCGGCCCGCAGCGCGTCGTAGACGTAGTCGTCGTTCTCGAAGGTCGTGACGACCAGCACCTTCGGCGGCGCCTGACCGGCCAGGATCGTCCGGGTCGCCTGGATCCCGTCCACGGCGGGCATGCGCACGTCCATGAGCACCACGTCGGGCCGCGTCTCCCGGACGACGGACACCGCCTCGGCGCCGTCCGACGCCTCGCCGACGACGCTGAGGTCCGGCTCGGCCCCGATGATGATGCGCAGTCCGGTACGAATCAGATCTTCGTCGTCGACGATCACCACACGCAGCATCATGGCCCAACCCTAGAAGGTTCCGGCGGGTGGCCTGAATGCCGTCCGGGCCGGTGCCCAGTGACCATTTCGGTCGCGGTCACACATGCTCGCGGGCGAGGGCGCGCATCTGGTCGAAGACGGCGATCGGGTCGCCGTGGCGGTACCACGGATACCCCGTCACCAGGTCGCCGATCATGCCGAACAGCTCCCTCGCCGCCGTGTAGTCCCCGGCCATGACGAAGACGTACGCGAACAGGTTGTCCGTGATCGGCCAGCCGGGCCGGCGACGGTAGGCGGGATGGCGGACGGAGCGGTCGGCCGCTGCGTGCAGCTCGGCCAGCACATCCGGCCGGTTCAGGTAGCCGTCCGGCATCCCCTCCCAGAACCAGCGCTCAAGATGCGCGCTCGCGACGAGCCGCCCGAGGGGACTGCCGGGCGGTGACGTTGCGACGGTCGCGCGGGCGAAGTCGAACATCTCCTCCTCGTTGCCGCCCCACCTGGCGGACAGGCCGCGCAACATCTCGTCGTGGGCGTGCAGGTGGAGCGGATGCCGGGCCACCACTTCCGCGAACCGCCGCCGAGTCTCGGCGAGCGGGAGTTCCCGCCGGAAGGACGTGCCGACGAGATACGACCAGGCTGCGGAGTTGTCCGGATCGCGGGTGAGCACCGCAGTGAAACAGTCTTCAGCGGCCTCCAGTCGACGGAAGTACCGGAATCCTCCGCCCGAGGGCTCCGCCGCCTGCAGCGCCCACCTCATGCCGCACAGGCCTTTGACGAGCAGGGGAACGGCCCAGTCCGGCTGCATTTTGATCCACTCCCCGGCCCATTTCCGCATTCCGGGCACCAGTGAGCAGACGTACAGGTAGAACGCGAGATCATCAGGGTCGCTCACCTCCTCCAAGACTTCGCGGGCCGAGCGCAGATCACGTCTCGCCAGCGTCCGCCACAGGCGGTCCGCAGTGGGGTCCCCCGTAGGTGGGGCGGGGTCGCCCCTGCCCGCGTCGTGGACGGCCGGATCCATCCGTTTCCGGAAGTATCTGAAAATCATGGCGCGCATGGTAGGGGGACGGGCTGACGAGGCGCCACAGCATGGCAAGGACGCGTGGATGGGTCGCGAGCGACAGGTCGCCTGGCTAACTCCTCACCAGAGCCCCGGACTCCATCGCGACCCAGATCGCGCCGTCGGGTCCGACCGTGAGCCCGTGGGGTTCGGCGCCCTCCAGCGGATACTCGTCGATCTTGCCCTCGGTGGTGATCCGGCCCAGCTTGCCGATGCCCCACTCGGTGAACCAGAGGGCACCGTCCTGGCCGGTCACGATGGCGTGCGGCCTGGCGGCGCGATCAGGCAGCGGGAACTCGCTGATCGCACCGGAGGTGTCGATCCGGCCCACCTGGCCCGCGCCGATCTCCACGAACCACAGCGCCTCATCCGGTCCGGCGCAGATGCCCACCGGGGCCGCGCCCGCCGTGGGCAGCGCGTACCGCGTCACCTCGCCGTCAACGGTGATGCGGCCGATCGCGTTGCCCTGGTTGAGGGTGAACCAGAGCGCGCCGTCAGGCCCCGTCACGATCGCCGACGGCATCGCGCCTTCGGTGGGCAGCGGGTGGAGGGTGACCTCGCCCGTCGCAGTGATGCGGCCGATCTGGTCACCCTGGAGCCCCGTGAACCACATGGCCCCGTCGGGGCCGGCGGCGATGCCGTACGGCGAGGCCACCTCGAAGGCGGTGATCGTGCCGTCCGGGGTGATCCGCCCGATCCGGCCACCGGCGAACTCGGTGTACCACAACGATCTGTCATGCCCCACGGTGATCACCGTGGGCTGGCCGTCGGCAGGATCGAGCTGGAAGATCGTGGGGTCCTCGCCCGGCACGACCCGCCCGATCTGTCCCTGATGGACGAGCGTGAACCACAGCGCGCCGTCGGGACCGGTGACGACGCCGTAAGGCGAACCATTGATCAACATACGTTGCCCCCTGAAAGTGAGATCTCCGTGCCGGTGAAACGGCGCCGCAGCGCCCGGTCGTGCGTGACCACCACGAGCGCGCCGCCGAAGCCGTCGAGCGCTTGTTCGAGCTCCTCGACCAGGGTGAGCGAGAGGTGGTTGGTGGGCTCGTCGAGCAGCAGCAGGTCGTGCTCGCCCGCCAGCAGCATGGCCAACGCCAGCCGCCGCTGCTGGCCCACCGACAGCGCGCCGACCTTGAGTTCGAGCGCCTCCGGGGGGAACAGGCCGGTCGCCATCAGCGCCGCCGACTCCCCGCCGTAGGTTTCGATGACCGTCTTGTCCGGATCGAACGTCACCTCCTGCGGGAGGTATCCGGCCCGCGCGCCCGCCTCGGCCGCGATCGCGCCGAGCAGTGTCGACTTGCCCGCGCCGTTGGGCCCGTGGATCAGCAGCCGGTCGCCCGCCGCGATCCGCAGCCGGTCGAGCTGTACGAGCGTGCCCGTGCGGGCACCGGCGGGCGCGAACGCGCCGCGGAAGCGCAGCGGCCTGGGCGGGCGCGGGACCGGGTCCTCCTCCAGGCGGCGCAGGCGCTCCTGGGCCTGCCGTACCCGTGAGGCCACCGAACTCTGCACGCGCCCGGCGCTGCGGTCGTAGGCCATCTTGTTGTTGTCCTTCATGGCCCGGCCGACGGCGACGCGGTGCGCCGTGGTCGCGGCGAACTCCTTGACCTGCCGGATCTCCTCCTGCCAGTCGGCGTGGGCCTCCTCCCAGCGCAGCCGGGCCGCCGCCTTCTCTGCGAGGAAGCCGGTGTAGCCGCCGCCGAACCTGGTCATCGTGCCGCCTTCGACTTCGAGGATCGCCGTCGCCACCCGGTCCAGGAAGATCCGGTCATGCGAGACCGTCACCACCGTGCCCTTGTGCTCGCGCAGCCGATCCTCCAGCCAGGTCATCGCCGCCTCGTCGAGGTGGTTGGTCGGCTCGTCGAGCAGCAGGATCTCCGGCGAGGCCGCCAGCACGCAGGCCAGACCCAGCCGCGCCTGCTCGCCGCCGGACAGGCTCGACAGCACGCGCGAGCGCTCGATCTGAGCCAGGCCCAGCCCGTGCATCGCCTTGTCCACGCGGGTGTCGGCCTCGTATCCGCCCCTGGCCTCGAAGGCGGTGAGCAGCTCGCCGTACCTGTCCATGTCCTGCGCCTCGGCGGCCTCCTGAATGCCGCGCTCAAGCGCGCGCAGCTCGGCCAGGGCGGCGTCGACGGCCTGCTGGACGGTGTGGTCGCCGGGTAGGTCGAGGGTCTGGCTCAGGTAGCCGACACCGCCGGCCGCCGACACCGTCACCTCGCCGTCGTCCGGCCTCTCCACCCCGGCGATCATCCGGAGCAGCGTGGACTTGCCGGAACCGTTCTCGCCCACGATCCCCGCGCGCTCGCCGGGGCGGACGCTGAAGGTGATCTGGTTGAGGACTCGGCGCTCGCCGTACGACTTCGAGACTCCCTTGAGGGAGAGCTGAGTGGTCAGGAAAGACTCCAATCACAACTTGTGTAGCGTTAAGCTACCATGACCATGAAAATTAACGCAACTGGAGTAGACTTTGGACAAGCGACCCGGTGGTCGAAGTGCTCGCGTGCGCGACGCCGTACGGCAGGCGACAATCGCCGAACTGGCCGAACATGGCTACAGCGGACTGACGGTGGAGAACGTGGCGATCCGCTCAGGTGTCCACAAGACGACCGTGTACCGCCGCTGGGGAAGCGTGGAGGGGCTGATCGCGGACGCGCTGGAGCTCGCGCGGGAGGAGCCGTGGCCGATGCCCGACACCGGTTCCCTCCAGGATGATCTGAGGGAGATCGTCCGGCTGGTGCAGAGCGGGTTCGCCGATCCCGTCGCCGGGCCGATCTCCGCCGCGTTCGTGACGGCGGCCGTACAGAGCGGCGGGGCCGCGCAGTCCCTGCACGACTTCTTCATGGCCCGCCACGAGCAGGCGGCCGAAGTGGTGCGGCGAGCCGTCGAGCGGGGCGAACTGCCGGCGGACACGGACGGCGCCGACGTGATCAGGATGGCCGTCGCCCCGATCTACTACCGGCTGTTCATCACCCACGAGCCGGTCACCGAACGCGACGCGGAACGCGCGGCCGACGCCGCTGTCGCCGCCGCCCGCGCGGGCGTCATCTAGGCGTGTATGGAGTTCGGATCTTCATGCGGCTGCGCACGGTCATGACCGCCACCTTCCTTCGATGGGCAGCGGGAGGGAGGCGCGGACCCGCCAGCCGCCGTCCGCCGGGCCCGCCTCGAACTCGCCGCCGAGCAGGTCTGCCCGCTCCCGCATGCCCGCCAGCCCACGCCCCGCCCGCCGTCCGCTCGCGTGCGCGTCCCGCCGTGCCCGTGTCGCGTTCCGCAGATCCAGCTCCAGGTTCTCGTCGCGTACGGATATCGTCACCTCGACCGGGCCGGTGCCGTACCGGAGGGCGTTGGTGAGCGCCTCCTGCACGATCCGGTACGCCTCACGGGACACCACCGGGGGGACGCCGGACAGATCCCCGATATTACGAGTGATCCGGGCACCCGAGGAGTCCAGGAGCCGGTCCAGGTCGTGCAGGGTCGGCTCCGGATCGGTGCGGCTCGCGCCCTCCCGCAGCACACCGATGACGTGGTCGAGCTCGGCCAGGGCGGACCTGGCGGACTGCTCGATGGCGTCCAGAGCGGCCCGCGCCGTGGCCGGGTCCCGATCGAGGACGCGGCCGGCGGCTGCGGCCTGGACGGTGACGACGCTGAGCGCGTGGCCGACGGAGTCGTGTAGTTCCCTGGCCAGGCGGTTGCGGGCGGCGAGCCGGCGCGCGTTCGCCTCGGCCGTCGCCAGCCGGTCGGCGGGCGAGGGGCCCAGCAGGGCGGGCGCGAGCGCGGCCAGCAGGCTGCCCGCTCCCACGAGCGCGCCGAAGAGGGACACGAGCGTCAGCACGGCGAGCGGTGGCCCCCACGCGGCGGCCCACCCGGTTTCGACGGTGAGATCACCGATGCTGATCGGACGGTCCATCAGCGGCAGCGCCGTCGTCCAGATCGCGAACGGGACGAGGGCCAGCGCCAGGCCGCTCGCGATGCCGCCGAAGGCGAGATGGGCGGTGAACCACGCGGCGGTCCGCAGGCGTTCCGTCCAGGTCCGTCGCGCCACGGGAGGGGGCGGTTCGATGGACACGCCCAGCAGCGCCCTCGCCGCCGCGATCTCGAACGCCCGCACCGGCAGGAACAGCCCGGATACAGCGATGATCGGCAGGACGGCCAAGAAGACCAGCGGCTCGACCGACAGCAGCGGGTCGCCGACGACGGGGGATGGGCGCCAGATCGCCGCCACCAACCCACCGGCCATCATGTACGGCATCAGCAGTGCGCCGCCGACGACCAGACAGGCCCACCGGCGGTAGGTGACCGCGCTGCGCAGTGTGGCGACGACGCCTTTCACCTGTGCTCCTTTCCGGGTCCGCTCACTGGTCCCGCTCGCCGAACCGTTGCCGGTCGGTTCGCCGCTTCGGTCGCACCCCATGGTGCCCTGCCCGTGGAGTGCCTTTCCTCTGGCGGGGAGGGATGGGGGTTGGGGGAGCGGGCGGCCAGTCGAAACCGAGGGGCCCGGAGGCGGGAACGAGAAGCGGGATGGGGAGGGGAATCTGGAGGGGAGACCGGGGTAGGGGTGGTCACCCGAGGCCGCAGGCCGCGCAACGTCCTCTGGTCCGGTAGTGATAGCCGATCGCGGCCGCCGCCATGGTCAGGCCCCAGGTGAGGAACAGGGGATAGATGCCCTGGAACACCCACGCGGAGACCCCTCCCAGGTCGCCTGATATCTGTGGTTCAAGGAGCCCGAGCTCGGCGGCGACCATCATGCCGGTGCTGATGAGGCCGGTGGAGATCAGCATCACCGAACCCACGAACGCGGCGGTCAGGGGCATCCAGCGCGGGATGAACCGGGGAGTCCAGGTGCGGGCGAAACCGATGCCGAGCGCGACCCCGATGAGGCCGAGCACGGCCGTGTCCCCGAGCCCCGGCGTCCACAGGTGCACGTCATCCCCGAAGGCGTGCGGATCGTCGAGACCGAACGTGCCGCCCAGTCCCCACTGGGCCTTCAGCCCGCCGTACGCGGCGGCGAGCAGGGCGCTGGCGTATCCCGCGTGGCGGGTGTATCCGCTCAGACCGCTCCAAGCGCTCCGTTCGTGCTGTTCGTCCTGTCCGGCGGCGCCGGTGTGATCGCTCTCCGGATGCGGGTGGTGTCCCGTTCGGCCGCATCGGGAGCAGGCGCCCGTCGCGCGCCGCCGGTAGCGCATGGTGGCGACGGCGACGACCGTGCCCGCGATGAGGGACGCCACACGCGTGCCGCTGAGCACCCAGTCGATGTCCAAGCTGAGCACGCCCGGGTCGCCGGTCAGGAGGGAGATTCCCTTCATGATCACCAGGAGGATGTCGAAGGCCACACCGGTGGCCGAGTAGCCGATGAGCAGCGCGGTGGCCGTCCATCCGCCGGCGACGATGAGGGGACGGTACGGCGGTGCCTCCGGGCGCGCCTCGATGCGCGAGTTCGTTTGCTGCGAGTTCATGGATCCACGCTCCCGCGCCCGTGGATTCCGGTCTTCCCGAGCCAGGGTGAGCGGCCTCCCCCGCGTGGGGGAGATCCACGCCCGGTCACCAGGATTCGCCGTGATCCAGTACGCGAGCGAGGCGGGCGGCGTGGGGCTCCCAGTCCAGCCCCTTGCCCTTCGCCCAAGCGTCGTCGTGGCAGGTGGACAGGTGGCGAGGGTGCGCGTCACCGATCACCGTCACCACGTCGCCGCGCACGTCCTCGGCGCGCATGCGGCCGATGAGTTCGAGCGCGCCCCACAGGTTCGTCCCCGTCGCGGGCCCGACCGCCAGTCCCGTCGCCTCGCATACGCGGCGGGCGGCGGCCACGCTCGCGGCGTCGGGCACCGGGACGACCAGATCGACGACATCGGCGGCGAACCCGGGTTCCACGCGTGGGCGGCCGATGCCCTCGATCCGGGAGGGCATTCCGGTGGTGTAGTCGGGCGTGCCGTAGGCCCAGCCGGGGAAGTAGGCGGAGTTCTCCGGATCCACCACGGCCAGCCGCCCGGGGAGACCGCGATCGCGCAGGTGACGGCCGAGAGCGGCGGAGGTGGCGCCGGTCCCGGCGCCGACCACGATCCAGCGCGGACACTCGGCCACCTGCTCGAACAGTTCCTCCGCCAGGCTCCCGCCGTGCCAGTCCACGGCCGCGGCCGCCGCGTAGTGATCGAGACAGTGGCCCTTCACCCGGTCGGCCAGGCGCCGGGCCTCCTCATAGATCGCGAGCGGCGGATCGACGTACCGGCACGTCCCGCCCAGCCGCTCGACCTCGGCGCCGGAGGACTTCTTCGGCATCACGGCGACGTACGGCAGGCCGAGCAGCCGGGCGAAGTACGCCTGGGCGGTGGCCATCGCACCTCCGGTGGCCTCCACCACGGTGGTGCCCTCGGAGATCCGGCCCGCGATGATCGCGTCGTGGAAGAGGGCGCGCGCCAGCCGGTGCTTGAGGCTGCCCGTGGGCTGGGCGGACTCGTCCTTCAGCAGCAGCCGCACTCCCCATCCGGCTGGGAGGGGGAACTCGCGGAGCGGCGTGGCGCCCGCGCGTTCCCGTTCCTCGTCCAGCCTGCCGATCGCCTGCGTCGCCCATGCGCTGATCATGTGGGCAATCTATGGCGTTTCCACGTTTTCCGTCTCTTGGGGAACCGGCGGGGGCGGATGCCGCGATAGATGGGGGTGTGTACGGATTCCTTGCCCGGCGGAGAGAGCCTCCTCCGATCGGCCCGGCCAGCGACGACGCGGAACTCCTCGCCGCCGCGGCGGCCCGCAGGACGGACGCGCTGCGTCTCCTCCACCAGCGGCACGCCCCATGGCTCCGCGTACGGCTGGCCCGCCGGTGCGCCGACCCGGACATGGTGGACGACGCGATCCAGGACACGTTCGTCGCCGTCTGGCGGGACGCGCACCGCTATCGCGCCGCGGAGGGCGAGGCGGCGGCGTGGATCTGGACGATCGCGATCCGCCGCCTGATCTCCGCGCTGCGCAGGACCGGTACGGCGCCGTCCGTCACCTCGTTCGACGACGCGCACCTGGTCACGGAGTCCGCCGAGGACGCCGTCCTGGTCGGTGTCGAGCACGGCGACCTGGGCACCGCCATCGCCCGGCTCTCACCGGAGCTGCGCGCCGCCATCCAGGCGACCGTGCTCGACGGCCTCACCGTGAGGGAGGCCGCCCGGCTTCTCGGCGTTCCCGAGGGCACCGTCAAGACCCGCGTCATGCGGGCCAAGGCCCGGCTCAGGGGGTATCTGGCATGACCTGGCACCTGCCCGCCGATCTCGTCGAGCGTTACGCGCGCGGCCGTCTCGACCCCGCCCAGGTGATGTCCGTGGAAAGCCACCTCGCGGGCTGCCCGCGCTGCCGGGCGGCGGTGCCGTACGAGGAGGGGTGGCTCGCGGCGAGCTGGGAGCGCATCGAGGACCTGGTCGACATGCCGCGGCCGAGAGCCGCCGCGCGCGTCCTGCGCCGGCTCGGCGTGCCCGAGCACGTGGCCACGTTCCTCGCGGCCACTCCCGCCCTGGCCCGCGGCTGGCTCGTCGCCGTGACCGGTGTCCTCGCCTTCGCCGTCGCGGCGGCCCACCTCGGCGCGCACGGCGGGCCGGACAAGGCGAACGCGCTGCTCCCCTTCCTGGTGGCCGCCCCGATCCTGCCGGTCGCCGGCATCGCGATGGCGTACGGCCGGCACGTCGACCCCGCGTACGAGCTGCAGGCCGCCACCCCGATGGCCGGGTGGCGGGCGTTGCTGCTGCGGACGCTCGCGGTGCTGTGCTGCGCGGTCGGGCTGACGGGCGCGGCCACGCCGCTGCTCCCCGCGCCGCCGGGGCTCGCCGTGGCCTGGCTGCTGCCCTCCCTGGCGCTGACCGCCGCCGCGCTGGCCCTGTCGACACGCTTCGCGCCGCCGTTCTCGGTGGCGGTGCTCGCCGCCGCCTGGTTCGGGGCGGTGGCCGCCGGCCCCCTGCTCGCCGACGACCGCCTGCTGGCCTTCTCACCCGGCGCCCAGGCGTTGTACGGCGCGGCGGCGCTGGCGCTCGTCCCCCTCGTCTACCTGCGGCGCGGCCGCCTCGACCCCGGAGACCCCCGATGACCACTCCCACGACACCTCCGACGTCGGCGCCCGCGACGGCGACGGTGACCGTGCGCGACCTGACCAAGAGATACGGCCGCAAAATGGTGCTCGACGGCGTCACCCTGGAGTTCGGCCGGGGCGTGACCGGGCTCCTCGGGCCCAACGGCGCGGGCAAGACCACCCTCCTGCGCTGCCTGGCGACCACGCTCGCCCCCGACGGCGGCGAGGTGCGGGCACTGGGGCTTGACCCGTCCGACCCCGGCAGGCGTACGGACCTGCGCAGGAGGCTCGGCTACCTCCCGCAGAGTCCTGGGTTCTATCCGCATTTCACGGTGTTCGAGCTGGTGGAGTACGTCGCGATCCTGAAGGAGCTGACCGACAGGAGGCGACGCCACCAGGAGGTGCGCCGGGTCCTGCGCGAGACCGACCTGGCGGATCTGGCCGGGACGAAGGTGCGCAAGCTGTCCGGCGGCATGCGTCAGCGGCTCGCGCTGTCCCAGGCGTTGCTCGGTGACCCCGGCCTGCTCATCCTCGACGAGCCCACCGTGGGGCTGGACCCGGAGCAGCGGATGCGGTTCCGCGCCCTCGTGTCACGGCTCGGCGAGAGCCGTACCGTGCTGCTGTCCACCCACCAGACGGAGGACGTGGCCGCCCTGTGCGAGCGGGTGATCGTGATGAGGGACGGCGCGGCGGTGTTCCAGGGCACGCCGGGCGATCTGGCGGCCACCGCCGCCGGGCGGGTGTGGCTGTCGGACCACCCGCCCGCGGGAGAGGGCCTGTTCTGGCGGACGGCCGACGGGCGGTACCGCACGCTCGGGCCCCGTCCGTCGTCGGGTGTCCCGGCCGACCCGGGTGTCGAGGACGGCTACCTGCTGCTGCTCGGCGAGGGGGCCGGCGAACCGCCCGGGGGGCTGCCGGGTGGGTTGCCCGGTGGTCCTGCGGACGGCTCTGCGGGCACCCCGGCGGGTGCTTCGGGTGGTGCTTCGGGCCGTGCTTCGGGCGGACGGGAGAATACGTGATCCGGTCGCTGATGTTGCTCGAGGTTCGGCGGCTGCTGCGCAGCCCTGTCCCGTGGGGCGCCGCCGCGCTCTGCCTGGGACTTCGACTGGTCGCGACCTGGGAGTGGCTGCCCGACATGAGCGTCGAGCCGACCAGCACGTCAGGCGCCATGCTGCTCCTGGCGGCGGCCATGATGCTCACCGCCAACCTCGCGACGTCCCGGGATGTCCGGGGAGGCATGCCCGAGACGCTCGGAGCGCTGCCCGGCCGGGCAGCGGAGCGGACCACGGCCGCGACGCTGGCGGCCGTGGTGGTCGGAGCCGCCATCGCGCTGCCGGTGATGATCGGCTACTTGCTGGCGCGGCTGGCCATGGGCCCGGTAGCGGGCGTGTTCGATCCCTATGAGGCGCTGGGCGGGGTGCTGGCCGTGCCCTTCGCCGCCGCTCTCGGAGCGATGCTCGGCCGGTGGGTCCCGTGGCTGGTGGCGGTTCCGGCAACGGCCTTCCTGATCGGAGCCTTCACCTGGTTGAACGGCAATCAGAGCGGTTACGGGGGCTGGTTCCTGCCCGTCGTGCTCTTCCACGGGCCCGACTGGCCGCAGCGCCCGTCGGCGCTGCACGTCGTCTATCTCCTGGCCGCCATCGCGCTTTTCGCGACCCTGGCCCTGCTGCGGCACGGAGTCAGGCCGGTGCGCCTGGTCGCAGCCCTGGCCGCCGCGGCGGTGGCGGTGCCCGTGGGGGCCGCCGCGACCGCCGCCGCTCCGAGGGAGGAGATCAACTACCGGTTCGAGGCCGTACAGAAAGATCCGACGGCGTTGCTCGGTCACATGGACGCTCG
The DNA here is from genome assembly GCF_030268965.1 of Microtetraspora sp. NBRC 16547. Classification (GTDB taxonomy): domain Bacteria; phylum Actinomycetota; class Actinomycetes; order Streptosporangiales; family Streptosporangiaceae; genus Microtetraspora. Next base: position 251,243 of record NZ_BSSE01000007.1, read on the forward strand.
CGTCCGGGAGCGCTATTTCGGGCCGGACGCCCGGCGGTGCGAGAAGCACGGCACCGTCACCTACTGCGCCTTCCGCGACTATGTCGCCTGGATCCCGTCGTGGGTGTCGGCGGTGGATCCCGTGGTGCGGGCGCTGCCCCCGGCGGAACGTGACCGGTTCCCGGTTGTCCGGCAGTTCACCGACACCTGGTGGCCCGCGGACGACGATGAGGAGCGGAAAATCCGCACGTTCATGATGTGGGGACGGGCCGGAGCCGAGGACACCCATCGCGCCGTGCTCGCCTCGGGGGTCGTCCGCTCCGTCGCGGGCTTGCGACCGCCGGCGGAGGGCTGCGACGCGCGGGGCCAGAGCAGGGTGATCGTGGCACTGTGGCTGCTCGGCCAGGCTGTCCCGCTGACTCCGCCCGAGGACCGGGAGATCCAGATCGGCTCCTCCCTCTTCACGCGGGATCAGTCTCCGCTCGGCATGGTCCGGTACGGCGCGGCCGAACTGGGATACGCCCGCAGGCTGCTCGCCATGCCCGGTGCCAGGGAACGGATCTGGACGAACTGGGACGCGCTGCTGAATCCCGGCACGACGGTCGAGCAGGCGCTTCCGCTGCTGGGCCTGCGCCCTGAGTTCGCCGCCGAGCCGGAGAAGGGGCAGCCATGCTCGTGATCCAGTTGATCAAGCCGATCGTGCGGGCGATCGACTGGATCCCCCTCGCGGCCACCGGCACGCTCGCGGTCGTCATGGCCTGGCTGATCGACGCCGGTTCCCCGCTGAATACCGGGACCGCTCTCACCTTGCTCAGGATGATGGGGGTGATGCTGGGTGCCGCCGCCGGATTCGCCGTGATCGACGAGATGACCGCGAGCACGGCCGCGACCCCGGTGCCCCGCTGGCTCCGTCAGTGGCTGCGCTGCGGGTTCGGGGGCCTCACCGCGGGGCTGTCCTGGGCGGTCGCCTGCGCTGTCGCCTCGGCCAGGCTGCCGGAGAACGGAGGACTCAGGGTGGCGGGGATGGCAGTGGAGGCCGCTGTGTGCATCACGGTCGGCCTGCTGGCGGCGTCCGTTGCCGGGCGGGTGCACCAGGGAAGGGCGGCCGCGCTCGCGGGGACGGGCGGTCTGCTGGTGATCGTCTCGGTGAGCCTGGTCCTGCGGGGGCCGTACTGGCCGTGGCTCTATCCGCAGGAGGAGAACTGGGAGATCGTCCACTGGGGGTGGTCGGCCGTGCTGCCGCCCGTGCTCACCGCGCTCGGCTGGGTGAGCCGCGATCGCCGCTGAAGGCGCCGCATCCGTCAGGTGGAGCGGCCTCGGGGCGTCGGGAGGCCCGCCCGTGCCGGTGCTGCACGGCTGAGGGACTCTGGCTAGTCTCGGATGGTCAACAGACGGTCAAGGGAAGGGGCGCCGCATGGGGGCGGGGGAGGTCGTGATCCTGCTCGCGGCGGCGCTGGCCGCGGGCTGGGTGGACGCGGTCGTCGGCGGGGGAGGGCTGCTCCAGCTCCCGGCACTCCTGCTGGCCGGGCTGTCCCCGGTCCAGGCGATGGCGACGAACAAGTCCGCGGCCATCTTCGGTACGGCGTCCGCCGCCGTGACGTATGCCCGGAACACCAAGCTCGATCGGGCGGTCGCCGTACCGTCGGGCGCTCTGGCGGTGGCCTTCGCGGGGCTGGGGGCGGCCTCGGCCGCGATGCTGGACGCCGGGGTGCTCAAGCCGCTGGTCCTCGTCGTGCTGCTCGGGGTGGCGTTGTTCGTGACGATGCGACCGGCGTTCGGCACGGTCTCGCGCCCTCACCTGCGTACGCGGGGACGGCTGCTGGCCGCGATCGCGGTCGCGGGCGTGGTGATCGCCTTCTACGACGGGATGCTCGGCCCCGGGACGGGGACGTTCCTGCTCATCGCGTTCACGTCCATCCTCGGCATGGACTTCGTCAACGCCTCCGCCACCGCGAAGATCCTCAACACCGGTACGAACCTCGGCGCGCTGATCGTCTTCGCCTGGCAGGGGCACGTGCTGTGGGGGCTCGGCCTCGGCATGGCCGTCTGCAACATCGCCGGAGCCCAGCTCGGAGCGCGCATGGCGCTCAAGCGGGGCTCCGGCTTCGTCCGGATCGTGCTGCTGTGCGTGGTCACCGGCCTGGTTATCAAGCTCGGCTACGAGCAGTTCTTCACGAAGGCATGACACTCTCCCCGGAGGCGGCGGAAGCGGCCTGGACGGCACTTCCGGCTCCCGCAGCGTCCTCGGCCGCTTCCGGAGCCGCGTCGGCGTCCGCCGGCTGTGGCGCACGGAGCGCGGGCGCCGCGAACGCCACGAACAGCGACAGGATGACCGGGATTAGCAGCGCGTGGCGCAGGGTGGTCAGCTCCGAGGCACCGCCGATCAGGACGGGACCGGCGAGGAACCCGGCGTAGCCGAGGCTCGCCACGCGGGCCAGGGCACGTCCGGCCTGGGCCGGGTCACGGTGCCCGGCCGCCGAGAAGACCTGCGGGATGGTGCACGACAGACCGGCTCCGAACAGGCCGAACCCGATCACGCCGGTGATCTGCGCGCCGCCGAGCACCGCGAGCGCGAGTCCGCCGGCGGCGAGGATCCCGCAGCAGCGCACCAGCGGCACCGGGCCGAGCAGGCCGGCCAGCCGGTCACCGGCGAACCGCCCGACGGTCATCATCACGGCGAACGCGGCGTAGGCGGTGGCGCCGGCTCCGGGGGAGGAGCCCAGGGAGTCGACCAGGTAGACCGCGCTCCAGTCGGCCGCCGCGCCCTCGCCCACCAGGCAGCAGAAGGCGAGCACGCCCAGGAACAGCACGCCTCGCGGCAACCGCGCCCCGGCGGCCTGTCCTGCGGTGACTCCTCCTGGTGCGGCCACGCCGTCCGCCACGCCGTCCGGTACGGCCGCGGCACCCGGGGGCTCTGCGGGGGCGTCGCGCATGGCCCACCTGGCCGACACCACCGCCAGCACGAGGATCAGCAGGCCCGCGGAGAGGAACGTGCGGCCCGCGTCGACCGACGCGTGCGCGAACAGGCCGCCGATCGCGGCGCCGAGGAACCCGCCGATGCTGAACACCGCGTGGAACGACCCCATGAGCGTCTTGCCGTACGCGCGCTCGACCACGACGGCGTTGGCGTTCATCGCGACGTCGAGGCTTCCTTGCGCCAGTCCGAGGACGAACAGCGCCAGGGCGAGTGCGGGCAGGTTCGGGACGTACGCGGGGAGCACGAGGACGAACCCCTGCGCCACGGCCATGGGGATCATGACGCGGTGGCTGCCGAACCGGTCGATGAGCCGGCCGACGATCTGCATGCCGGTGATGGCGCCCGCGGCGATGCCGAGGAGGCCGAGGCTCAGTTCGCCGTCGCCGAGGGCGAGGCGTTCCTTGATGGCGGGGATGCGGGCCGTCCAGGTGCCGATGGTGAGTCCGGAGAGCAGGAACAGCCCGTACACGGCGAGCCGCGCGCGCAGCAGCGCGGGGCGGTCGCGGGCGAGAAGGACCATGGGACGCTCCGATGGGAGGTGGGCACGGAAAGGTTCACGGGGAACGCCCCGTCGATCGGCTGATCAGGGGACGTCGCGGGCGGGGCGGGGTGAGGTCACGGACGGGGGATGCGGACGGTGACACCGGCGGCGGTGAGGGCGTCGTGCTGGTCCTGGGGGATGCCCTCGTCGGTGACGACGATGTCGAGCCGGTCCAGTCCGCAGACGGCACCGAAGGCCGTGCGGCTGAACTTGCCCGAGTCGCACGCGACGACGACCCGCCGCGCGGAGGCGATGGCGGCCTGTTTGATCGCGACCTCCGGCAGGTCGTGCGCGGTCAGGCCGTGCTCCGCGGACAGGCCGCAGCAGCCGATCACCGCGGTGTCGAATCGCAGCGCCTTGATGGACGCCTCGGTGAGCGGGCCGACGAAGTTCATCTCGCTCTGCCGTACCTCGCCTCCGGGGAGGACGAGCCGGATCCGCGGCGCGGTGGCGAGCTCCTGCGCCGACCGGAGGGCGAGTGTCAGCACGGTGAGGCGCCGGTCGCGTACGGCTCGGGCCACCTCCAGGAGGGTCGTGCCACCGTCGAAGAGCACCGCCTCCCCATCCGTGAGCAGCGCGGCGACCTCGGCGGCGATGCGCTGTTTCGCCTCGACGGCCTCGCGCTCGCGTACCCCGAAAGGCGGTTCCTCGCCGCGCAGCAGCAGGCTCAGCGCGCCGCCCCGGACCCGGCGGACGACGCCCTGCTGGGCCAGTTCGTCCAGGTCCCTGCGGATGGTCATCTCCGAGACGCCGTGCTCGACCGCCAGTTCGGCGACGGAGACGCTGTCGGCCGTGCGCAGCGTGCTCATGATCGCTCGCACCCTGTCCGAACTTTCCATGTGTGCATTTGAACATAGATCGTGTGCGCGCTCAAATAAATCTACGCTGTAAAGGTGGCAGGATGGGCGACATGCGTGCCAGCCGGTTGCTGTCCCTCCTTCTCCTCCTGCAGACCCGCGGCAGGATGACCGCCCCCGAGCTGTCCGCCGAGCTGGAGGTGTCGGTCCGGACGGTCTACCGGGACATCGACGCGCTCTCGGCGGCCGGCGTCCCCGTGTACGCCGACCGCGGCCCGGCGGGCGGGTACCAGCTCCTCGACGGATACCGCACCAAGCTGAACGGGTTGAGCCGTGAGGAGGCCTCGTCGCTTTTCCTCGCCGGATTGCCGGGGCCGGCCGCCGAGCTCGGTCTGGCGGACGTCGCGGCCACGGCCGAGCTGAAACTCCTCGCGGCGCTGCCTCCCGGGCCACGCTCGCAGGCGGCCCGGATGCGCGAGCGCTTCCACCTCGACGTGCCGGGCTGGTACCGGGCCGGCGACGACGTCCCCTTCCTCTCCGAGGTCTCCGGGGCGGTGTGGGACCAAAGGGTGCTGCGGCTGCACTATCGGCGGTGGGGCCCGGAGGACGTGGAGCGGATCGTCCATCCGTACGGCCTGGTCCTCAAGGGCGGCTCCTGGTACCTGGCCGCAGCCTGCGGCGAGAGCGTCCGCACGTACCGCGTCAGCCGGATCATCGGCGTGGACGTCCTGGACGAGTGGTTCGACCGGCCGGAGGACTTCGATCTTGTGGCGTTCTGGCGTGAGTTCTCCGCCGGGTTCGCGGCACGCATGTACACCTCCGACGCCGTCGTACGGGTCTCGCCCGACGCCGAGGGGCTCCTCCGCTACACCTTCGGCGACGTGGCCGACAAGGCGGTGCGCGAGGGCGTCTCCGGCGGCGACGGCTGGACCCGGTTGACGTTGCCGGTCGAGTCGCTTCGCCACGCGCGCTGGCAACTCCTCCGGCTCGGCGCCCTGGTCGAGGTCCTGGATCCGCCCGAGCTGCGGGACATGATGGCCGAGGCGGCGGCCGAGCTCTCCGCCATGTACGGTGCCCGCCCCGCCGGGGCCTGAAAACCGTTTGCCGACCGGCGCACTCGTGACGACGATGGTCCGGTGCTCCCGCTCGCGTTCGACGGCTCCCGCGTGCCCATCGCGGTGATCCCCCAGGTCAGCGTCGGGGCATGACGAGCACCCGAACGAAAAGTCCCGTTAGCGGGTGGCCACAGCTAGCTATTTGATCTTCCGCTCGTCCTGCTTGCCGGGCCTGCCCTACCTTCGGCGTCTATGCCGGTTGAGTTCTTGAGTGATGGTGAGGCGGCCGCGTACGGCCGCTTCTCGTGTGCTCCGTCGCAGGCGGAGCTGGAACGGTTCATCTACCTGGACGACGCGGATCGGGCGCTGATCGCCGAACGGCGTGGGGCACACGCCCGCCTCGGCGTAGCCCTCCAGCTAACGACAGCCCGTTACGTCGGGCGCTTTCTGACCGACCCGCTGGACGTGCCCGACGAAGTGCTGGTGTATCTCGGCGACCAACTCGGTGTCGAGGATGTCTCGCAGATCAACCAGTACACCGAGCGGCGCAGCACGCCGTTCGAGCACCAGGAAGTGATCCGCAAGGCATACGAGCTGAAGGAGTTCTCCCAGGCGGAGGCGGATTTCATCGTGTGGGCGGGCGCGCGGGCGTGGAACACCGGCGACGGCAAGAAGACGATCTTCTATGACGGGGTGACGTGGCTGCGCACCGACAAGGTGCTGCTCCCGGGTGTGACCATGCTGGCCCGGCTGGTCGCGAGGGTGCGGGATGAGGCCACCGACCGTCTCCATGACACGCTGCGCGGGGTGCTGTCGCCGCGGCAGTGGGTGATCCTGGAGACACTGCTGGAAGTGCCCGAAGGCCGGCGCGCCTCGGATCTGGAACGCTGGCGCAAAGGCCCGGCGGCGCCCTCGGGCAGGAATCTGGAGAAGGCGCTGGAGCTCGCCGCGGAAATCCTCGGAGTGGGGCTGGGGGCTATGCCGCTGCCGCCGGAGGTCCGCACCGGCGGATGGTTGACCTGGCGCGGTACGGCATGCAGGCTACGGCGACCGCTCTGCGCCGCCATGGCCCCTCCCGCCAACTCGCCACGTTGCTGGCCACGGTGATCTATCTGGAGGGCAAGGCGGTTGACGACTGTCTGGAGATGCTGGATCTGCTGGTCACCACCGAACTGGTCGGCAAGGCCGAGACCGCGACAGAAAAGGAGCGGGTACGCCAGCATCCGAAATTGGCCAAGCACTCGGCCACGCTCGCCGCGGCGGTGGAGACCCTGCTGGAGGTCACCGAGTACGGCGAGGAACTCCGGCTGGATCAGGTGTGGGAGGCGATCGACGCGATCGTGCCCAGGCGGGAGTTGCGGGAGGCGGTCGCGGCGGTGACCGAGATGGTGCCGCCGCCCGATGCCGATGCCGACGGGGAGATGCGGGCGCTGCTGGCTTCGCGCATCGCCACCGTGTCGGGGTTCCTCAAAACGCTGACCACGGTGATCGAATTCGGCGCCAACGCCGAAGGCACGCGGGCGCTCGCGGCGATGAAGCAGTTGCCCCGGCTGCTGGACGGCCGCACGAAGAAGGTCACCGAGGCTGACATCGACCCCGAGCTGGTGACCGGGTCCTGGAAGCGGCTGGTGTTCAAGAGCTTGCCGAACGGCAGCACCGTGGACAAGAACGCCTACACCATGTGCGTGCTCACCCAGTTCCACCGGCACCTCAAGCGCCGCGACGTCTACGCCGAGGCCTCGGCGCGGTGGCGGGATCCACGCGGGCAACTGCTGGACGGTGCGAAGTGGGAGGCGGCCAAGGGGCCAGCGCTGGTGGACTTGCAGCTACCTGAGGATCCCGGGCGGTTGCTCGCCGAGCACGCGCGGGTGCTGCATCTGGCGCTCAACGATGTCGCGGGCCGGGCAGGGCAGGACGGTGTAGATGTGAGCGTGGATGGCGAGGGACGGCTGCACGTGGCCAAGCTGGCCGCCCTTCCGGAACCGCTGTCCCTGATCGATCTGCGCAAGCGAGTGCTCGCGATGCTGCCGCGGGTGGATCTGCCTGAGCTGCTGCTGGAGGTGATGGGCCGTGTTCCGGAGTTCGAGGCCGCGTTCACCTCGGTGGCCGGCGGGGTGAGCAAGCTCGCCGACTTCCACGTCTCGGTTGCGGCCTGCCTGACGGCTCAAGCACTGAACATCGGGTACGCGCCGGTGGTGAAGGCGGGCACGCCCGCGCTGGAACGCGGCCGGTTGTCGCACGTGGTGCAGAACTACCTGTCGGCGGAGACCTACACTCTGGCCAACGGCCCGCTCATCGACGAGCAGGGCAAAATCGGTTTCGCCCAGGCGCTCGGCGGCGGGCTGGTTGCGGCGATCGACGGGATGCGGTTCGTGGTCCCGGTGCCCTCGATCTACACCCGCCCGAACAAGAAGTTCTTCGGCCGTTCGCGCGGTGTCACGTGGCTCAACATGATCAATGATCGTGGGGTGGGGCTCGGGGCGAAGGTCGTCACCGGAGCGGTGCGTGACTCGCTCCACATGATCGATGTGGCGTTCCGGCGGGATGGCGGACCGCGCCCTGAGGTTCTGGTGACCGACACCGGATCTTACAGTGACGTCGTGTTCGGCCTGGTTCACCTGCTGGGTATGCAGTACCGGCCCGCGCTGGCCGATATCCCCGATCAGAAGGGCTGGCGGATCCAGGACGCCGACTACGGCAGCCTGTCCCGGTTCGCGCGCGGGAAGATCGACCTGGAAAAAGATCAAGCGGCATTGGAGCGACATCCTGCGCGTCGTGGTGTCGATCTACACCTGTGAGATCCGCGCCTACGACGTGATGCGCATGATTCAGCGGGATGGCAACCCGACCCCGCTCGGGGAGGCGATCGCCCACTACGGGCGGATCTTCAAGACCCTCTACATCCTCACCTACGCCGTGGAGGAGCCCTACCGGCGCGACATCAAGGGCGTGCGCAACCTGCAAGAATCCCGCCATGCGCTGGCGGGGAAGATCTTCCACGGCAGGAAAGGCGAGATCTACCAGCGCTACTACAAGGGCATGGAAGACCAGCTCGGCGCCCTTGGCCTGGTGCTCAACTGCGTCACGCTGTGGAACACCTTCTACATGGACCGGGCCCTTGATCAGCTCAAGGCCGAGGGCTACTCCCTGGTTGAAGAAGACGTCGCACGCCTGTCGCCCTTCGTCCGCCAGCACATCAACGTGATCGGCACCTACTCCTTCAACCAACACGACCTTGGTCCCTCCGGCGTCCGGCAGCTGCGCAACCCCGATGAGCCGGATTGGGAAGAGGACATTCTCTAGTAGTACTTTGTTATGTTACGAAGTGTCATGGGGTGTGTACATTTGGTGGCATACGTGGCAAGCGCCGGTCCAGGTGGCGAGTAAAGCCTGGAGTTCGCCGAGAACCTCATACAAGGTCAGGCCGGCGCAAGGGCTTTTGGGTCTAGCCGCAGTTCGGTACAGAATGCCTGCGCTACCGCGGCCAGGGTGACGTGGCGGTGCCAGCCGAAGAAGCTCCGCCCCTCAAAGTGCTTGAGACCAAGGCCGGTGTTGAGCTC
>NZ_BSSE01000008.1 GCF_030268965.1 Microtetraspora sp. NBRC 16547
CCCGGAGGCTGGGCCATGCCCGGCCGGTCGGGAACCGGCGGGGTAGGCGGGCTCGCGGCTGTCGGGTACGGCGCGGGCAGCATCACCGACCCCGCCAACGACGAACTCCCGTTCCTGCCGACCTGGACCTACGAACCCGCGTGGTGGGAGGAGCCCCTCAACGAACCGGTCACAGCGGACGCGGTGGCCACGGCATCACTGGACGCGGTGGCCACGGCGTCACCGGCTGCGGCGCCGGCCCCGGAGGACGACATCCCGCCCTTCTGATCCGGATCTTCCACACCACCCCGTTTCAGGGGAAACAGCAGTATGCGGGCCGACACGGGCGGGTCATCCAAAGCGCACCAGGACATGTGACCTGGATCAGTCGCACTCATGGCAGCGAGGCAGGGGATCGTGCGGGGTGGTGCCGGGGGCACGGGCCCCCGCCCCCGTTGCGCTCGTCCGCCCGCCAAACGGCTCGCCCTTGCTGTCCGGCCTCCTGGTCGGCGGGCAAACTGCCGGCGCGGTGTCGGCGAACTGGAGGCGGCGGCGAACTGGAGGCGGCGGCGAGCGGAGCGGAGGTGGGTGGTTGTGGAGGCGCGCGTGAGACCGTGCCAGCAACCACCGCGCCCGCGATGGCCGCGAGAGCGGCATCACCAGGACGCAACTATCACGGCGCGCCGGAACAACCACCCACCGCAGCGCAGCGATCCACACCCGCGGCGCCAGATGCCCGGGAAGCCCCAATTGCGACAGTGGCAGGAATCGGGAGGCCGTCCACTCAGACGACCGTGGACGCCCGCGCCCCGTTCCCGCACCACGCCCCGCCGTTCCCGCATCGTGCCGCGCCGTTCCCGCATCGTGCCGCGCCGTTCCCGCATCGTGCCGCGCCGAATGCCCGTCGGCCTCCGTGAGTCAGCCTCCGTGAGGTCGGTCGGTGTGACCGTCTCCGTCAGGCGAGCGACTTGCACATCACGCCATATCTCGTCATCGCCGGCGGGAGCGGGACCCACGCGTCGTGGACGGGGGACCGCATGCGTTCGCGGCCGAACGCGTTGACACGGAGAGGCGGCCGGTGGAGGGAGATCGTTCAGGTTAGGAACGCGCAGGGCGGCATCGGACCTCGATGACAGGGAAGGGCGGAAAGGAGGACCTCACGCGGTGAGGAGGTGAGCGGTCGTGTTCGCTGACCGGCGTGACGCGGGAACCCGTCTGGGCGAGCGGCTGCGGGACCGGCTCAGCGGTGCCGATGTGGTCGTCGTGGGACTGCCCCGGGGCGGTGTCGTGGTGGCGTACGAGGTGGCCAGAGCCCTCGGCGCTCCGCTCGACGTGATCGTGGTGCGCAAGCTCGGCGTGCCGTACCAGCCGGAACTCGGGTTCGGAGCCATCGGGGAGGGGGGCGTGCGCGTCCTGAACCCCGAGATCATACGGCTCGCGAGCGTCACCAAGGAACAGATAGCCGAAGTGGAGGAGGCCGAGCGGGAGGAACTGAGTCGCAGGGGAGAGAGGTTCCGAGGGGGACGGCCCCGGGTCGACTTCACCGGCCGCACGGTCATCGTGGTGGACGACGGAGTCGCGACAGGAGGGACGGCGCGGGCGGCGTGCCGGGTAGCCCGAACGCAGGGCGCGGGACGAGTCGTGCTGGCGGTCCCGGTGGGCGCGCCGGACACGATCGCGTCGCTGCGCAAGGACGCCGACGAGGTGGTGTGCCTTCAGGCTCCGCACGATCTGTACGCGATCGGCGCGTGGTATTCGGACTTTCCGCAGACCAGCGATGAGCAGGTGGTGGAGCTGCTCCACCGGGCCCAGACCCCTCCGGGGTTCGCCGGGGAGGTCGAGCTGGACGCCGCGGGCGTTCCGCTCGCGGGCCGGTTGACCGTACCCGAGGACGCGCAGGGGATCGTCGTGTTCGTGCACGGGAGTGGCAGCAGCCGGCACAGCCCGCGCAACCGCTATGTGGCGGCGGCGCTCAACAGGGAGGGGCTGGGCACGCTGCTGTTCGATCTGCTCACTCCGGATGAGGAGATCGACCGGGCCAACGTGTTCGACATCCGGTTGCTGGCGGAACGGCTGGCGGCGGCGACGGCCTGGCTGCGAGGCCGACCGGAGGCGGACGGCCTGTCGGTGGGCTACTTCGGGGCGAGCACCGGCGCCGCCGCCGCCTTGTGGGCGGCGGCGGAACCGGACAGCGACGTCGCGGCGATCGTGTCACGCGGCGGGCGGCCGGATCTCGCGGGGGAGCGGCTGTCCGCCGTGCGCGCGGCGACGCTGCTCATCGTCGGAGGCGACGACCACGTGGTGCTGGGCCTCAACCAGGCCGCCCAGCAGCGGCTCCGCTGCGAGAACCAGCTACGGATCGTGCCGGGCGCGACCCACCTGTTCGAGGAGCCGGGGGCGCTGGAGGCCGTGGCCGAGCTCGCCCGCGACTGGTTCGCCGAGCACTTCAGGCGTGGCTGATCATCACGTGCTTGACGCGGGTGTAGGCGTCGAAGCCGTACCGGGACAGGTCCTTGCCGGTGCCGGAGTGCTTGAAGCCGCCGTGCGGCATCTCCGGGAGGATCACCTGGTGGCAGTTGACCCACACCGCGCCGAAGTCGAGCGCGGAGGTGAGCCGCATGGCCCGGCCGGTGTCCCTGGTCCACACGCTGGCCGCGAGGGCGTAGTCGACACCGTTGGCCAGCTCGATCGCCTCGTCCTCGCTCGCGAACGGCTGGACGGTCACGACGGGGCCGAAGATCTCCTGCTGGATGATCTCGTCGTCCTGCCGCACCCCGGCGACCACGGTGGGGGCGAAGAAGTAGCCGGGCCGGTCCAGCCGTACGCCTCCGGTGACCACGCGGGCGTGCGCGGGCAGCCGGTCGACGAACCCGGCGACCCGCTCGATCTGCGCGGCGTTGTTGGAGGGGCCGACGTAGACACCCTCCTCGTCGGGGGCTCCGACGGTGAGTGACGCGGCCGCCTCGGCGAGCGCGGCGGTGAACGCGTCGTGGATCCGGTCCTCGACCAGGACGCGGGTGATGGCGGTGCAGTCCTGCCCGGTGTTGAAGTACGCCGCCTCGGCGATGGAACGCGCGGTGGCGGCCACGTCCACGTCACCGAAGACCACGGCCGGGGCCTTGCCGCCGAGCTCCAGGTGGACGTCCTTGAGGTCGGCGGCGGCCGACGCCATCACCTCGGCTCCGGCCCGGGTGGAGCCGGTGATGGCGACCATCTCCACGCCCCGGTGCTCGACGAGCGCCCGGCCGGTGTCCCGGTCGCCGCACACGACGTTCACCACGCCGGGAGGGAAGACCCGGGCGCACAGCTCGCCGAGCAGCACGGTGGAGCCGGGCGTCGTGTCCGAGGGCTTCATGACCAGCGTGTTCCCGGCGGCCAGGGCCGGTCCGATCTTCCAGGCGGCCATCATCAGGGGGTAGTTCCACGGCGTCACCTGGGCGACCACGCCGACCGGCTCCCGCCTGATGAACGAGGTGTGGCCCTCGGCGTACTCGGTCGCGCCGAGGCCTTCGAGGACGCGGGCCGCTCCGGCGAAGTACCGGATCGCGTCCACGGAGCCGTCCACGTCGACGCGCAGCGCCGTGCCGCGCGGCTTGCCGGTGGAGCGCACCTCGGCGTCAGCGAGCGCGTCGCGCTCGGCCTCCATGAGGTCGGCGAGTTCGAGCAGCAGGCGCTGCCGCTCGGCCGGGGTGGTGCGCCGCCACGTACGGCCCGCCTCGGTCGCGGCGGCGACGGCCGCGGCGACGTCGTCGGCGCCGGAGCGGGGGGCCCTGGCGTACACCTTCTCGGTGGAGGGATCGACGAGGTCCATCCACTCGCCGGAGACCGGGTCGCGGCTCTCCCCGGCGATCACATTGCGCAGCGTGCCCAGCGGCGTGTCCAGCGGCGTGTCCATGGGGTTCTCCGGGTTCAGGCGGCGACGGAGTTGCGCATCAGCTCGGCGCGGTAGCGCGCGACGGCGGACGGGAGGCCGATCAGTACGACGCCGACGAGGGCGCCGTCGGTGTGGTAGCCGACCACGACCTCGCCGTCGAGGTCGCCTTCCAGGACCCGGATGTCGTCCGCGCCCAGCGCCGGGGCGCCGAACGACTGGATGCGCAGGTCGTACTGGTCGCTCCAGAAGGTCGGCAGCGGCGCGAAGGGCGCGGGGTCGTGCCCGGACAGCCCGAGGTCGGTCATCAGCGTGACGGCGGCCCGCTTGGCCGTGTCGGTCGGGATGCTCCAGTGCTCGATCCGGCGGGCCACGCCGTCGTAGCGCGGGTTGGGGAAGCGGGCCACGTCGCCCACCGCCACCACGCCGGGCCGTCCCTCGACGCGCAGCGCGTTGTCGCACAGCACACCGTCGGACAGGTCGAGGCCGTTGCCGTCCAGCCATTCGGTGTTGGAGGCCGAGCCGACCGCCTCGACGACGACGCCCGCGTCGAGGCGGGTGCCGTCCGACAACTCGGCGCCGGTGACCCGGTCCTCGCCGAGGAAGGCGGCGACGGTACGGCCCAGCAGGAACCGGACTCCCTGCTGCTCGTGTCGGCGCTGGAGCGCGGCGCCCAGGTCGTCGCCGAGCGGGCGGCGCATGGGCACCGCCTCCGGCGCGACCACGGTCACGTCGGCGCCGAGGAGCCGCGCCGTCGCGGCGACCTCGCATCCGATGAAACCGGCTCCGATGACCAGCACACGGGCGTCCGGGCCCAGCTCGCTCCGCAGCGCGCAGGCGTCCTCAAGCGTCCGCACCACGTGCCGGCCCGCCGTGGGGCCGGGCGTGGGCAGCCGCCGAGGCCGCATCCCGGTGGCGATCACCAGGCCGTCGTAGGCCAGCTCGGCACCGTCCGCGAGCCGTACGGCTCGCGCCTCCAGGTCGGCGGAGGCGATCGGGACGCCGAGCCGCCACGTCACGTCGGCGACGGCCGGACGCAGCCGGAACGCGACCGCCTCGTGGGTCACCTCCGAGGCGAGGGCCTCCTTGGAGAGCGGCGGCCGGTTGTACGGCATGTGGGTCTCGTCGCCGACGGCGACGATCTCTCCGGTGTAGCCGGAGGCACGCAGCCGCTCGGCCGCGCGCAGGCCGCCCATGGAGGCGCCCGCGATCACGATGCGCTGGCCCACGGTCGTCAGCCCTCGATCGTGATGGCCTGGAGCGGGCAGACGTCGGCGGCCTCCTCGACGGCGTCGCGCAGCGACTCGTCGGGCTCGGCCTCGTAGACCAGTCGGCCGTTCTCGTTGATCTGGAAGACCTCGGGGGCGGAGAAGACGCACTGCCCGTGGTCCTTGCAGACGTCCATGTCGACGATGACCTTCATGGTTACTACTCCTTCTAACGCTCTATCGCTTCGGGGCGCGGATGCCGCGGAACTCCCAGTCACCGCCGAAGGTGGTCGAGATGACCTCCTCGGACTCGGTGGGCTGCGCGCCGCAGTCGTCACGGATGGGGGCGGGGCCCTGGACGATGTGGTTGGTCAGCTTGCCGAGGCCCTCGACCTCGACCTCGACGACGTCGCCGGGCTGGACCGGCCGCGAGTTGGCCGGGGTGCCCGACAGCAGCACGTCGCCCGGGTAGAGCGTGATCGTGCGGGCGATGTCGGCGACGAGGTAGTGCATGTCCCACTCCATCTCGTCGGTGGAGCCGTCCTGCACGACCTTGCCGTTGACGTACGTGCGCAGCCGCTTGCCGTGGAAGTCCCAGTCGGTGACGAGGCCGGGGCCGAGCGGGCAGAGCGTGTCCGAGCCCTTCACGCGGAGCATCGATCCGGCGTCGGTGTCGCGGAAGTCGTGCAGGCCGTAGTCGTTGCCGATGGTGTAGCCAGCGATGTAGTCCCCGGCCTCCTGCGGCGAGATGCCCCGCGCGGTGCGGCCGATGACGAGGGCCACCTCGCCCTCGTAGTTGAGGTACTTGCACCGCTCGGGACGGACGATCGCGCCCTTGTGGCCGTTCAGCGCCGAGGTCGGCTTGTGGAAGTAGGTCGGCGCCGGCGGCAGCGAGGTCATGAACTCCTCGACCCGGCTGCGGTGGTTCAGGTGGACGGCGACGATCTTGCTCGGCACGCTCGGCGGCAGGTGGACGGCGTCGTCGACGCCCACCACGCGGCCGTCGGCGCTGACCAGCTCGTCACCCTCCCGGCGTACCTGGGTGGCGGCGCCGTCCAGGAGGATCCTGCGGTACTCGGGCATCAACGGGTCCCTTCGAGGGTGAACGGGTAGGGGTACGGGTCACCGGAGTCGTCCGTGGCGTGCGGAGCCGCGAACCCGGCCTCGGGGCGGTCGAACCAGACGTGCACCTGGCCGGTCCCGGTGGCGTTCTCGTACTCGCTGTAGAGCCGTCCCGGCGCGGTGAGGTCGCGCTCGCCGAGGGCGCCGGCCATCATCAGGTAGTGGCCGAACCGGGCCTCGGGCTTGAAACGGTAGAACTCGTCCATCGTGTCGAGCACGCGGGCGTGGTCGCCCGCCAGCATCCACTCGATGCGCTCCTCGTCGGCGGCCCGCGCCTCGGGGGAGAAGACGTGGACGGGGTCGCTGGACTCGTGGGCGCGCAGGTGGCGCAGCGGCCAGAAGGTGTGCGAGAACGCGCCGGAGGCGATCAGCAGGACCTTGCGGTCGCTGGCCGCGACGGCGTCGCCGACCGCGCGGCCCAGCCGGAGGTTGTCCTCGGTCTCGGCGGTCTGGCACATACCGATCGAGATCCACCGCTTGCCCTCGACGCCGAGGTACTTCCACAGGTTGACCGTGGCGTAGAAGATCGGCAGGTGGTGGTCGTCGATCGCGGTGATCCAGGTGGAGTGCTTCTCCTGCTGGGCCGCGATCAGGTGGGCCAGCTCGGGGTCGCCGGGGAAGTCGTAGGGGATCCGGCACATGCCGCGGGGGAGCTCCTCGGAGGTGAAGAGCCCGGAACGCCGGTCCTGCGCGGTGACCACGAACTCCACGGTGGTCGCCCAGTGCGAGTCGAGCACGATCACGGTGTCGTAGTCGACGGTCTCGAACACCTCTTCCCGCAGGCGTCGCAGCCCGGGGACGATGCTGATCTCCTTACCCTCGTTGAGCTCCTTGCGGACTTCGAGGGGCAGCATGATCGTGGGGGCGTGGGCGAGGATGCCCGCGCCGACGATTTCACCCATTCCAGCCTCCCGGCGCGGTGACGGTGTTCTTGACGTCGCAGTAGAAGTCGAAGCTCCAGTCGCCGCCCTCGCGGCCGACGCCCGACTGCCGCGCGCCGCCGAACGGCGCCTGGAGGTCGCGGACGAAGAAGCAGTTGACCCAGACGGTGCCGGCGACCAGCCGCTCGGTGACCCGGTCGGCCCGCTCGCGCGATCCGGTCGCCAGGGTGGCGGCCAGCCCGAACTTGGTGGAGTTGGCCATCTCGACGGCCTCCTCCTCGGTGCGGAACGTCTGGAGCGTGAGGACCGGCCCGAAGACCTCCTCGTTGACGATCTCGCTGTCCGCGGCCACGCCGGTGAACAGGGTCGGCCGGTAGTAGAGCCCGCCGAGGTCGGTGTTGGGGCCGCCGCCGATGACGGGGGTGGCTCCGGCGGCGATGGCCCGCTGGACGAACCCGTCGATCCGCTCGACGTGCTCGCGGTGGATGTTGGGGCCGATGTCGGTGGCGAGGTCGCGCGGGTCGCCCTGGCGAAGTGTGGCGGCCTTGGCGACGAACCGCTCGGTGAACTCGGCGGCGATGCTCTCCTCGACCAGCAGCCGGGTCCCGGCGAGGCAGACCTGCCCGGCGTTGTCGTACTGCTCGACCGCGAGGTTCACGGCCAGGTCGAGGTCGGCGTCGGCGAACACGATCAGCGGGGACTTGCCGCCGAGCTCGAGGGAGAGCGGGGTCAGGTTGGCCGCCGCGGCCCGGGCGATGTGCCGCGCGGTGGGGACGGAACCGGTGAAGCTGATCCGGCGGACGTCGGGGTTGGCGACCAGGGGGGCGCCGACCTCCTCGCCGTAGCCCTGGATGACGTTGAAGACGCCGTTGGGCAGCCCGGCCTCGACCGTGATCTCGGCGAGCAGGGACGCCGTGAGGGGCGACCACTCGGCCGGCTTCAGGACGACCGTGTCCCCGGCGGCGAGCGCGGGGGCGATCTTCCAGGTGGCCAGCATGAGCGGGGCGTTCCACGGCGTGATCAGGGCGCAGACCCCGGCCGGGTCCCACGACACGTGGTTGCGGTGCCCGCGGGTCTCGAAGTCGTCGTGCCCGAGCCCGAGCAGCCAGTCGGCGAAGAAGCGGAAGTTGTGCGCCACCCGGGGCATCACGCCGCGCAGGTGCGAACGCAGCAGAGCGCCGTTGTCGGTCGTCTCCACGATCGCGAGCTGGTCCAACCGCTTCTCGACTCCGTCGGCGATCGCGTGCAGCAGACGCGCCCGCTCCTCACGGCTCGTACGCGCCCACGCGGGGAACGCTTTGGTCGCGGCCCGGACCGCCTCGTCGGCCTCCTTCGCGCCGCCGCGTGCGACGCGCGCGATCACCTGTCCGTCGATCGGTGAGACGTCGTCGAACGTCGCAGGTGAGGAGACTCGTTCGCCCCCGATCCAGTGATCTTCCTGGATCGTGACATCCCCGACAGTGGCCATCCGCCCCTCCAAGTCGTTTGGTTCCAAACAATTTAGGTCGCGCCCTCACGGCGAGTCAATATGACGCTATCGTTTGGAGTCAAACAACTTGCAAGGAGACTGGGATGCCCGATCGCCGGCCGATCATCGCGATTCCCTCGCGGTTCGCCGCCACCACGTCCGCGCTCCGCTATTCGGCCGTGGTGACCGCGAGGGCGCTCGCCGACGCCGTCTACCGTGCCGGCGGCGAGCCCTTCCTCATGCATCCCGTGGGCGCGGACGAGGCCGGCGACCGGCTGGCCGCCGTGGACGGGCTGCTGCTCCCCGGTGGGGGCGACCTCGCCCCCTCGGCGTACGGCGACGCCACGGCGCACGAGAGCGTATACGACGTGGACGCCGAGCAGGACGCCTTCGACCTCGCGGCGGCCCGGCACGCGCTGCACACCGGCCTGCCGACCCTGGCCATCTGCCGTGGTCTCCAGGTCGTCAACGTCGCGCTCGGGGGGCGGCTGCAGCAGCACATGGAGCCGGACCACCGCCACCTCGTCCACCCGGTGCGCGTACGGCCGGGCTCGCTGCTCGCTCAGGTGACCGGCACGGAGAAGGTCGAGTCCTCCTGCTATCACCACCAGTGCGCGTCGTCGCTGGGGCACGGCCTGGTGGCCACCGCCCACGCCGAGGACGGCACGGTCGAGGCCGCCGAGCTGGCCGCGCGGCCGTCCACCGGCGCGTTCGAGCGCGCGGGCTGGTTCCTCGGCGTCCAGTGGCATCCGGAGGACACGGCGGCGACGGACCCCGTCAACCAGCGCATCTTCGACGGCCTGGTCGCGGCGGCCGCGTCAGCTTGACCTGCGGCGGCCGCGTCAGCTTGACCTGCGGCGGCCCCCGCGGCGCGGCGGCGCGGGGGTCTCGCGGCGCAGGCTCTCCCTGCGCTCCTCGCCGTGCTCCTCCAGGTGCGTGACGATGCGCCGCAACGTGTCGGCGAGGTGCAGGGACTCCTCGTCCTCCAGTGCGCCGACCACGAACGACTCCTCGTCGTTGAACGCCGGGAACAACTTCTCCATCAGTGCGAGCCCCTCGGGGGTGAGTCGCAGCAGCGCCAGCCGCCCGTCGTCGGGGTGCTGGCGGCGCTCCGCCAGGCCGCGCGACTCCAGGGTCTTGATGATGCCGGTGAGGGTGCCCTTGGAGATGCCCGCCTCCGCGGCGGCGTGGCGGGTCTCGATCTCCTCCCAGAGCCACACCACCCACAGCACGACGAACGCGCTCCAGGTGAGCTCCGCCGAGCGCAGTGCGGAGTTCTCCAGGTGCTGCCGGACGGCGGCGGCCGCGCGATAGAGGTTGGAGACGGCGGCGAGCGCCTCGCGCCGGACCGGAATGGACCCCAGTCGACGCTTCACCGCCTCCTCGGTCTCCGACAGCGAATAATGCGCGGGCACCCCGGCTCCTTTCATGTCAACTCTTGCGTCAAGTTCATTTGTACACATACGATCCGCCAAACGGCAGGTCGTACGCATGCAAACGATCTCGCGAAGTCCTGTGGTCGGACCGGTGAGCGGGCGGATCACGCAAGGAATGACCCCGCTCCCCCCAATATGGAAGGTTGCCATGGCCGATGAGGCAATCGCCACCGGACGGCTTTCAGCCGGTGAACAGTCCGCGACGCACGCGCTCTCCCGCCGACGCATCGGTGTCCCGGACATCGTCTTCTTCGTGGTGGCCGCGTCCTCCCCGCTGACCGTCGCGGCCGGTGGCCTCCCGATGAGCTACGGCACGACCGGCGTGACCGGCGTCCCGCTCATCTACCTCATCCTCGCGGCCGTGCTCGCCACCTTCTCCGCCGGGTACGCCGCGATGAGCCGGCACATCTCCAACGCCGGCGCGTTCTATTCCTATATCGCCCAGGGGCTCGGCCGGGTCACGGGAGTCGGCGCCTCGTTCGTCGCCCTCGTCGCGTACAACGCCATGCAGGTCGGCCTCTACGGCCTGTTCGGGTTCGCCGCGTCCGGGCTGGTCTCGGCGCATCTTGGCGTGGACGTGCCCTGGTGGGTGTCCTCGCTGGTGGCCCTCGCGCTGATCGCGTTCCTCGGCTACCGCAGGATCGACCTGAACGCCAAGGTCCTCGCCATCCTGCTGGTGTGCGAGAGCCTCACCGTGCTGATCTTCGACCTGGCACAGATCGGAAACGCCCCCTCCGGGCTGTCCGCGGAGCCGTTCACCTGGAGCGCCCTGACGACCGGAGCGGTCGGCGCCGGGTTCTGCTGGGTGATGGCCTCGTTCATGGGCTTCGAGTCCGGCGCGATCTACAGCGAGGAGTGCCGCGACCCGCGCCGCACCGTCAGCCGCGCCACCTACATCGCCGTCGCCGTGATCGGCGTCTTCTACGCCTTCACCGCGTGGGCGATGTCGATGGGCACCGGCGTCGACAAGATCGTCGACGAGTCTGCGAAGAACGGCCCCGACCTGGTGTTCATCCTCGGGGGCAACACGCTCGGCTCCAGCTTCTCCACCATCGCCCAGGTGTTCATGGTCACCGCGGTGTTCGCGGCCCTGCTGTCCTTCCACAACGCGGTGGCGCGCTACTTCTTCGCGCTCGGCCGCGAGGGCGTTCTGCCGAGCCGCCTCGGCGACTCCCACCCGAAGCACGGCTCCCCGTACGCCGGCTCGCTCACCCAGACGATCTTCGCGGCCGTGGTTGTGACGGGCTTCGGCGTCCTCGGCGGCAACCCGACGGACACGCTGTTCAACTGGTTCACCAACCTCGGCGCGCTCGGCGTGATCCTGCTGCTGGTGGTCACCTCGGTGTCGGTCATCGGGTTCTTCCGCCGCGACCGGCGCGGTGAGAACGGTTTCAGCCGCGTGATCGCCCCCGCGCTGGCCGGCGCGACCCTGGCGGTGATCCTCGTGCTCGCCGTGGTGAACTTCCACGCCCTGCTCGGCACCCCGCCGGACTCGATCCTGAACTGGCTGATCCCCGGCCTCGTCCTGCTCGCCGGCGTCATCGGCATCGGGTACGGCCTGCGCATCAAGGCGCGCGACCCGGAGACCTACGCCCGGATCGGGCACGGCGCTCCCGTGGAGTAGCGGCCTGAGCAGAGAAAGCACGGAACCGGAGAAAGCATGGAAAAGGAGGGCCGGGTGACCCGGCCCTCCTTTTCCGTTCGACCGACTTCCGTTCAGCCGACTTCCGTTCGACCGACTTCCGTTCAACCGGCCACTACTCGGCGCCGGACGCGCCCGACGTCAGCAGGGTGCCGCCGTTCCAGACGACTCCGACCTGGCGGTAGTAGCCGCCGATGACCTCGTCCACGGTGAGGTCCGCGAGCTCCTCGGTGGGGGAGTCGAACAGCTCGATCTCGGCGTCGCCGGCCCACGCCTGGCCGCCCTCGAAGGACGCGCCGCCCGTGACGATCAGCTCGTCCAGGGCCAGCCCCTTGCCCGGCTCGATGGACTGCAGCCAGCGGTTGTGGGCCATCGGGTGGCCGTTGACGAAGCCGTTCGTCTCGCTGGGCTCGCGGAGCCGTACGACGGCCTGGGCAACGCGCCGGTCCGCGGCGGCGACGGTGGCGCCGAAGACGCCCCCCTCGCCGATCCGCGGTGCCGCCTGCCCGAACGGGTGCGGGCGGGTCATGTGGATGGAGCCGAGCTTCTTGGGGTAGCCCTGGTGCACGCCGCGGGCGATGGCGAAGTCCTTGTCCACCCAGATGTAGACGCAGCGGGAATACGTCTGCCCCTGGTAGGAGCAGCGCACCACGACGAAGCACTCCTTGTACTGCGACCGGACGGGGTCGAGGAGCTCCTCCTGCCCGCCGGAGCACGACTGCCAGTCCGCCCAGATCACCGCCACCGCGCCGGGGTCCTCCTCGGCGAGCGCGAGCGGCTCGGGGAGCAGCGCGGCCACCTTGGCGGGGTCGGTGCGGTACTCCACGGTGAGCAGGTCGCCGGAGTAGTACCACGGCGGGCTGGGAACCAGCGAGGACCGGCCGGTCACGGTCTTGGGCGTGTAGAAACCGCGCAGCTTCGCCACGGCGCCTCCTTGGGGGTAACACAGTTCATTTGGACCCATACGATATGCGCTGAGCTGCGGGTTGTCACGAGGTGTCGCAGATATCTTCGATAGATGGGCTCTTGTTGTCCGCCGAATTCGCGCGTATTGTTTGCACCCAAATGAACCCCCCATGTCCTGGAACTATCGAGGAGGCTACGTGAGCGCGGAGTCTGCGGAACGGACCGTCCAGCGCCTGCAGGAGCAGGGCATCGACGTCATCCGTATCGGCTATCCCGACCTCATCGGCACCGACCGCGGCAAGGACGTGCTCGTGGAGCGGCTTCCCGACGTGTGCGAGAGCGGCGTGGCGTTCTGCCGCGCGGTCTACTACACCTCCCCCCAGGGCGACGTCGTCCCGGTGCCCGGCGGCCTGGACGAGGGGCTTCCCGACATCTCGATCCGCCCCGACCTGTCCACGCTCGTCCCGCTGGCCTGGGAGCCCGGCGTGGCCTACTGTCTCGGCGACGCGGTCAACCCGGCCACCGGGGAGGCGTTCCCCGAGTCGCCGCGCGAGGTCGTCCGCGCCGCCGCCGCGCGGCTGGCCGAGCTGGGACTGACCGGCGTGATCGGCCCCGAGCTCGAGTACTTCCTGATGGAGCCCGACGGCGCGGGCTGGAAGCGCTACGACGACGCGCTCGGCAACGTCTACGTCGTCGGCGCCAAGGGCGACAAGGGCGGGCACGTGCTGCGCACCCTGCGCACACTCCGGGGGATGGACCTCGGCGTCACCATGGGCAACCACGAGTTCTCCGGCGGCCAGTTCGAGATCAACCTGGACCACTCCGACGCGGTCGACGCCGCCGACCGGGCGTTCCGCTTCAAGTCCGCCATCAAGGAGCTGGCCCGCCGCGACGGCATGCTGGCGACCTTCATGGCCAAGCCGTTCAACGACGAGGGCGGCTCCGGCTTCCACGTCCACGTCTCCTGCGCGGACGAGAGCGGGCGCAACGTCTTCGACGACCCCTCCGGGGCGTACGGGCTCTCGGAGAGCGCCAGGCACGCCATCGGCGGGATCATCGCGCACGCGCCCGCGCTCGCCGCCCTGCTCAACCCCACGATCAACTCCTACAAGCGGTTCGGGCCGGACACGCTCGCCCCCTGGCTGATCGACTGGGGCCTGGACAACCGCAGCGCCATGCTGCGCGTCCCGCCGGAGCGCGGAGCCGGCGCCCGCCTGGAGCTGCGGCTCGGCGACGCTTCGGCCAACCCCTACCTCGGCATCGCGGGCCTGCTCGCGGCCGTCTACCTCGGCATCCGCGACCGCGTCGAGCCGCCCGCCCCGCTGTCGGGTTACGGCTACGACACCAGCAAGGCCCCCGTGCTGCCGATGTCGCTGCCCGTCGCGCTCGACGCCCTGAGCGCCGACACGGCGCTGTGCGAGGTCCTCGGCAACGACTTCACCACCGCCTACCTCGCCTACAAGCGCAACGAGGTCGAGCGCTTCTCCCAGTTCATCACCGACTGGGAGTTCCGCGAGTACGCCTACCACCTGTAGCCACCTGGTATTTCTTCAACCCCTTCTGGAGGATCAATGCGCCTGGAAGACGTCGACCTGGCGGACAACGACAAGTTCCTCGACGGCGACACCCCGTGGCGCATGTTCGACGTGCTGCGCGAACAGGCCCCGGTGCACTGGCAGGACGAGGGCGCGCACGGCAGCGGCTTCTGGTCGCTCACCCGTCACGCCGACATCGTCCGCGCCGACCGGGACGCCGAGACCTTCACCTCGATGAAGTTCGTGAACCTGGAAGAGGTGGACGACCGGCAGGCCACCATCCGGCGATCAATCCTGGAGACCGACGGGCCGCGGCACAGCGTGCTCCGCCGCATCCTGCAGCGGGAGTTCACCCCCAGGGCCGTCGCCGGGTACGAGGTCTTCCTGCGCGGGCTCACCGCCCGGACCCTGGACGCGGCCCTCGCCAAGGGCACGTTCGACTTCGTGAAGGAGGTCTCCGCCGACTTCCCGATCAACGTGCTGGCCAAGATGCTCTACGTGCCCTCGGACGACACCCAGCAGCTCATCGACTGGGGCAACCGGATCATCGGCAACACCGACCCGGACTACGCCGACGTCCTCCTGCACAGCGAGGAGAGCGAGAAGTACCGCGACCTGCCGTTCCGCAGCCCCGCCTCCGTCGAGGTCTTCGAGTACGGCCGCGAGCTGGCCAAGCAGCGCCGCGGAGGCAACGGCACCGACCTGGTCAGCAAGCTGGTCAACGAGACCCCGATCGACGGCGTGCCGCTCTCGCCGACCGACTTCGACAACTACTTCCTGCTGCTCGTGGTGGCCGGCAACGAGACCACCCGGCACGCGATCTCCCACACGATGCGCGCCCTGATCGAGCACCCCGAGCAGGCGGAGAAGCTCCGGCAGGACCTCTCCCTGATGCCGAACGCGGTGGAGGAGTTCCTGCGCTGGGCCTCCCCGGTCTACCACTTCCGCCGTACGGCGACCCGGGACGTCGAGATGCACGGGCAGAAGATCGCCGAAGGCGACAAGGTCGTCATGTGGTTCGCCTCCGGCAACCGCGACGAGCGGGCCTTCGAGTCGCCCTACACCTTCGACGTGACCCGGCAGAACAACGACCACATCACCTTCGGCAAGGGCAGCCCGCACTTCTGCCTGGGCAACGCGCTCGCCCGGCTGGAGATCCGGATCATGTTCGAGGAGCTGCTGCCGCGCCTCGCCGACATCAAGCTCGCCGGTGACATCCGCCGAGTCCGCTCCAACTTCGTCAACGGCATCAAGGAGCTCCCGGTCACCGTCACCCTCGCCTGACCGGTACCGGCGCGTCGGCGACGCCCCGGGCCTGGACCTCTCCTTGAGGTCCAGGCCGGTGGGGGAGCGTAGCCGTGCCTGGTGCGCGTCGCTGAATGGTGACCGCTGCGCTGCGGCGGGCAGTTGCCCCGGCGCGCCGTGATAGCTGATTTCTGGCGACACCGCTTCGCGGCTTCGGGCGCGGTGGTACATGGCACGGTCTTACGCGCGCCGGAGCAACCACCCGCACTCCGCTCCGCTCACCGCCGCCCCGGCTGCCGGCCGTAGGCGCCCCGTCTCGTCCTTGGCCTCCTTCTCGCCGCAGGTCGGAAATCAGACTCATGATTCGGCCAGACTGTTCCGTCGGATGTGGCGGGCCATCGGATCGCCTCGTTCCCACGGGGCAAGCCGCCGACAGGATCACATAATTGCCGTCCCTTGATGTGTCTCCGTCCAGATCCATGATCAACAGATGGGTAGCGTGGCAGCGGTCACAGTTAGTGACTTCACTTGGACAGGAGAGGATCCACAAGCATGCTCCACCGCGTACTTCTGGCCAGTTCCGCCTGCGTCGCTCTCGCCGTCATGGCGCCAGTCGCCGCTTCGGCGGAGACGTTCACAATGCAGAGCTCAGCTACTGTCGCGCAGGCCGACAGCGCCGCAGTCAACACCACCCACAGCGACTGGGGCCGACCGGGCGGCTGGGGTCGGCCGGGCGGCGGCTCCTGGGGTCGCCCCTGGGGTAACCCGTCCTGGGGTCGGCCCTGGGGTAACCCGTGGGGCGGGTCCTGGGGTCGGCCCTGGAGCGGCGGCGTAGTTGTCGTCGGCGACTGCGCCTTCGACTACTACGGGGACTTCTGCTTCTGAAATGAACCGGGTGGATTCTCAACGAGAACCACCCTCGAGGATCAGCACGAATCCTCGTGTCGAGCACGCGCGTAGACACCCCAGACTGTCAGCAAATTTTGCTGACAGTCTGGGGTCGTCCGGCTGCGGTAGGCCGTGGGCGAGTCGGCGCAGCGTTGAGCAGGGAGCCAGGGCACGTTGGTAGGGGAAAGCCGGGTCGTACGTCTCATCTGCGCATGTCGGGCAGCCATGCGGGCTGTTCATAACCGAAACCGCCGAACTGGCACTCGACGCCTGGCCCGGGGCGCGACACTGATCACCTCAGCGCACCGCCTGACCCCTTGGCCCCAGGAGATCAGTCATGGACGGCTCGATCTCGCCAGCGAGTCGGCCCGGCACATTCGCGGGCAGCCCTCTCGAACGCCGGAGCGCACAGCACATACAGCACCGTGCCGCAGACCCACACCCATCCGTCCCCGGCATCGATGGTCGCGCCGTAGAGCGCGGTGAAGGCGAGCGGGCCGACGATCCCGCTGACACCAGCAGTGCGAACCACGCACGGGGTTGCCGGACGGCACTGAGCAGTGCGCCGACGGCGATCACCATGGGCGGGCTTCTCGCGCACCGAGGCAGCCAACCGCCGCAGCGCAGCGCACTTATCAACGGTGAGTACCACGTCTCCCCGCAACCGTTCATCAGGTGGCGAGGAGACGGGAGATGACGCGGTCGAGGGCGTCGAGGTCGGCCGGATCCAGGGCGAGCAGTGCGGCGGGCGGTGTGCCGAGGATGCGCTCGGCGAGTTCGGCGGCCTGTACGCCTTCGGGCGTGATCGAGCGCCGGGTCCGCTCCAACTTCGTCAACGGCATCAAGGAGCTCCCGGTCACCGTCACGCTCGCCTGACCCGCGGCTCAGCGGACCTCCCGGATCCGCCTGCCCGTGACGAAGTCCACCCGGACCAGCGCGGGCAGGCGTTCCAGCCCGAGCGCGGAGCGCAGGTCGGGGACCGCCTCGTCGTGCAGCCGCGCGAGCAGGGCGTCCGGGTGGGGATCCCGCGAGGTCACCCGCAGGTCCAGGGCCGGCGCGTCGTTCGTCCCGCGCAGCGCGGCCCGCGCCCGCTGCACGTCGCCGTAGGCGCTCACCCGCGTGGCCAGCGCCGCACCGGCCTCCCTGGCGTCGATCTCGGTGACGCCTGTGGGGCCGGACTCCAGGCGCATGCGCCGCAACCGGTCGGCGCGGAGCAGCGCGACCAGCCAGACCAGGCCGATGACCGCGACCACGACGCCCGCGGCCGCGACGGCCGGCCAGAACCACGCGGTCGTCCGGGCGAACGAGGCGACGGGACCGGCCAGCAGCGGCTGCCGGGCCGCGCTCGCGCCGAAAACGCCCAGGCCGCGCGCCAGGGCGGCTCCTCCCGCCGCGAAGAGGATCAGGCCGAGCAGCGTCAGGCCCAGCCGGTTACACCACGCGATGCCCCGGCCGAAGGCCTTTCCCCGTCTCACGAGGCACCCCTCACCTTGGTCCGCACGGTGAACCGGCCGACCGGCGCGAGCGCGGCCAATTCGTCCTCCACCACGGCCCGCACATGGTCCTCGACCGCGGCGGTGTCGCGCAGGTCGCTGCCCGCGTGGATCGTCACCCGCCGTCCACGGATGCCCGCCCGGGCCCGCCGTACCCCGTCGACCCGGCCCGCGACCGCGCCGAGCAGCCGCCTCAGCACGCGCCGCGACACTCCGATGACCATGTCGGGGTCGCCGCTGCGCAACGGCACCAGCCGCGGCCGTCCGGCCACCGTCCCGAGCAGGATGAGCAGCAGTCCCACGATCCCCATGACGCCGGCGGACGCCATGACGGTGCCGTCCCGCCAGACCGAGGTGCGGGCCCATTCCACCACCGGGCCGTACGGCACGATCAGCGCGGGATGGCCGACCAGCGCCGAGATCACCTCGACGGCGGTCAGCAGCCCGACCGCGAACAGGACGATCGCGGCGATCGCCGCCGGGACCTTCCGCCTGGTACGGAAGTAACGCGCGGCCCTCGTCCGCGTCCTCGCGGACGCGCGTGCGGGGGACGCTGGAGGTTCAGGGGCCTGCGCCCCTTGGAGAGTCATGACCGCTCCTCGGTGACGGCACGAGCCGGACGATGTCGACGTCGACGTTCTCGACGGTGATGCCGGTCAGGACGCGCATCCGGCGCCTGAGCCGCTCGCGCGCCTCCGCCGCGACCCGCGCCACCGGCGCCGGATACCGGACGGCGAGACCGAGTCGCACGGCGGCGATGCCTCCGCTGACGGAGACCGTCACCCGCGGCCGCTCCGCGAGCCGCTCGTCGTCGGCGGCCACCTCCCTCGCGATCTTCAGGAAGGCGCGGTCGGAGACCGTGGTGACGCCGCGCCCGGTCTGGACGGTCATTGCCGCCCGGCCCGGAGCGTCGGCATCTGGACGCCGCCGTCGAGGACGAGGCCGACGAAGAAGCCGACCACCCCGAGGACCAGCACGACGAGGAAGGCGGTGAGACCGCCGAAGGCGCCGACGATCCCGAGGACCGTGCCGAACGTGAGCCCGACGACGGACCAAACAGGGAACTGGTTCATGATGACCTCACCTTCCTGGGTTCCTCGATGCCTGTGACGTCGTCGATCGTGATGTCGACCCGCCTGCCGCGAGCGAGGTCGCCGATGGCGTCGCGGATCTCGGCCGCGATTTCGGGCATCGGCCTCCCGTACCGGACGATCACGTGAACCTCGATCTCCTCGCCGCGCAGGGAGATCCCCGGCACGGATTCGCCGGGAAGATAGGTGGCGATCGCTCCGAACGGACCGGCCGAGAGCCCGGCGACGTCGGGGCAGGACGTCACCCGCTCGGCGATCCGCCTGGCGTCGACCCGTCCGGCGTCGGTGGTCTCCGGACCCGATCCGGTGGTCTCCGGACCCGATCCGGTGGTCTCCGGACCCGATCCGGTGGTCTCCGGACCCGATCCGGTGGTCACCGGACCCGACCTGGTGGTCACCGGACTCGATCCGGTGGTCACCGGACCCGCGCTCCTTCCCCCGTGCCCTGGGACTCGTCCTGTGCCGGCAGGTAGACGTCGTCCACCGTGACGTTCACCTCGGTCACCTCGAGCCCGCACATCTGCCCGACGGCTTTGATCACGTTCTCGCGGACGGCCGCGGCGACGTCGGGAATCGTCACGCCGTAGTCGATGACGAGATCGATGTCCACGGCGGCCTGGCGCTCGCCGACCTCCACGGAGATGCCGCGGGTGATGGCGTCCTCCACGCCCATCCTGCCCTTGAGCGCGCCGAAGGCGCGGGCGGGTGCGGTGCCGAAGTCGTGGACCCCGGATATCTCCCGGGCGGCCAGACCTGAGATCTTCGCCACGACCCCCTCGGCGATGGTGGTGCGGCCCGATTCGGTCATCAGGCTGGTGCCCCCCGTACGGCCCGCTTCCGTCCGGCCGGATGCGCCCCTCTGCTGGGCGGGCACGCCCTGCACCGATGAAGTGTTCGTCTCCGTCATGGGAAACCCCCCGTTGGCCTCTTTCTCGGAGCCTTGTTACTTCTTGACGTCCAGGTTCCCCAGTACCCCCGTCGGTGATGGGAAGCGTGCGGGGCAGGGAGAGACTGCGTCACGGTATGCCCCGATTTGTTTTAGGGGGACCGGCCCCGCCCGGCCCGGCCGCGAGACCCGCGACCCCGCACGGCCTTGACGGACGTCAAGTTTGTCCAATGCTTCGCTATTTGGGTTTCCATGTCCGGTCTTCGGGGAGGGAGGTGCTCGAATGAGCGGGAGGAGGCCGTGGGTGACGTCGGCACCTACCTCTACGCGGTCGCCGGGGACGCGGGCCGCCGGCCTCCTGGCGGTCTGACGGGCGTGGGGGGCGCGCCGGTCCGGGTGATCGCGGACTGTGGCCTGGCCGCCTACGTGAGCACCGTCCCGCTGGACGAGTTCGGCGAGGAGTCACTGCGCCGCTCGATGGAGGACCCGGACTGGCTGGGCGAGACCGCCCGCGCGCACCACGGCGTCGTGGCCGCGGTCGCCGAGACCGGGCCGACCGCCCCCGTCCGGCTCGTGACCGTGTACAGCGGGGACGAGCAAGTGCGCGATCTGCTGCGACGGCGGGCCGCCGACTTCGCCGAGGCGCTCTCCCACGTGAGTGGCCGGAGTGAATGGGGTGTGAAAGTGTACGTCGATCCGGCCGCCCTGTCCGCCGCCCTGTCCCCGGCGGCGACGGGTGATGAGGCGGCCGACCGCGGCGAACGCATCCACACCGCCCTGCTGGACCTGGCCGTCACCGGCCGCAGGCACCGGGCGCAGGATCCGCGGCTGTCCGGACGCGACGAGTGGATGGTCCTGAACGGCGCGTACCTCGTCGACGAGGACCGCGGCCCGGAGTTCGCCGCGGCGGTCGCGAAGTTCCGCGAGCCGGGGACGGACGTGGATCTCAGCGGCCCCTGGCCGCCGTACTCCTTCACGGAGTTGGCCGACACAGGGCTGGACGACACGGGGCTGGACGACACGGGGCTGGACGACACGGGGCTGGAAAACACGGGGCCGGCCGACGGTCCCCGATCACGGTGACCCCACCGGCTCGTGCGGCGCCAGGCGCGCGGCTGTGCGCTCGGCGGTGGCCCTGGCCCAGCCGGTCGTGGTGACCAGGGCGAGGACGAGGACGACCAGTCCGTACGCGGCGACGATCCACCAGACCACGTGGCCGGCCCGGATGAAACCGGGGGCGTGCACGGCGGAGGCGACCACCGATCCGGCGATCGCCACTCCGAACGACTGCCCGACCTGGCGGCTGGTCGAGGCGACGGCGGCGGCGACGCCGGCCTGGGAGAGCGGCATCCCGGAGACGGCGGTGTTGGTGATCGGCGGGTTGACCACCGCGAACCCGAGCCCGAAGACGAGGTAGATCCCCAGCAGGACCGGGATGGGCGTGACCAGGGTGACCTGCGCGAGCAGCACGCCGGCCACGGCGATGCAGACGCCGCCCGCGAGCAGCGGCACCCGCGGCCCGCGCGCGCCGACCAGCCGTCCCGACAACGGCCCGAAGATCAGCGTCGCCAACGCGGTGGGGAGCATGCACAGCCCGGCGTCCAGGGCCGACAGGCCGCGGATGTTCTGCAGATAGAGCGTGTTGACGAAGAGGAACATGCCGAGCGCGGCGAAGCTCGCTACGGCGATGGCCGCCGCCCCCGAGAACGGCGCGCTGTGGAAGAAGCGCACGTCGATGAGCGGCTCCTCGCGGCGCGGCTCGTACACGATCAGCGCCGCGAGGGAGAGCGCGGAGACGACGAAGCAGCCGATGATCAGGTCCGACGTCCAGCCCACCCCCTGCCCCTCGATGATCCCGTACGTCAGGGAGGCCAGCAGGACGATGACGAGCGCCTGCCCCACCGGGTCGATCCTGCGTGGTTTCTCCGACCTGGACTCGGGGACGAACAGCCAGGCGAGCAGCACCGCGACCAGGCCGATCGGCACGTTGATCCAGAAGATGGCCCGCCAGCCGACGCCGTCGGTCAGCAGGCCGCCGACCACCGGGCCGAGGGCCATGCTGATCCCGACGACGCCGCCCCACACGCCGATCGCCTGGGCGCGCTCGCGGGGGTCGGTGAAGGTGTTGGTGATGATCGACAGCGCCACCGGGTTGAGCATCGACCCGCCGACCGCCTGGAGGGCGCGGAACGCGATCAGCCACTCCAGGGTCGGCGCGATGCTGCACAGCAGTGACCCGCCCGTGAAGACGAGCAACCCGATCTGGAAGACGCGCCGCCTCCCGACGCGGTCGCCGGTGGACCCCGACAACATCAGCAGGCTGGCGAGCGTGAGCGTGTAGGCGTCGATCGTCCACTGCAGCCCGGAGACGGGGGCGCTCAGGTCCCGTCCCAGGGAGGGCAGCGCCACGTTCACGATCGTGTTGTCCAGGGACACGATCAGCAGGCTGGTGCAGCAGATGAGCAGCACCAGGATCCGCCGCCGGCGATTCATTAGTCGCACTATAGAGCGTCCGATTCGCCGTGACTTCGGCGCGGCGGGCTCGGGGCGCCTTAGAGCCTGCTGATAAAGGGTTTGGTCGCTGGAGCCGGGGCCGCGGATGCTCTGGTTGAGGTCGTCTTTGAGTGATCACCTACGGACGGGAGCGGGCTCCTGGTAGCTGAGGTGTTGTCTACGCAACTCGGCAGCCAGGAGCCCGTGGTGTCTGTTTACACGCCCGCGGCTTTGGACGCCAGCGGTTGTGCCTTGCCGGGGTGCCGGAGTCATGACCGGAAGCCGTCGTATCCGTCGGATCTGACCGATGCCGAATGGGCGTGGGAGGCCGTCGGTCGACTCTGCGGCGATGCTCATAACCGCAATTCAGACGGTCCGGAGGACTGGAAACGGCCACTCTTTTTGAAGCGGCAAACTGCGGATCACTCATTTCATCGGGCATACCTAAAAAGATCTCGGCAAAGATCGCTTCTCGCGGGCGCCTCTCATCGGCACGGAGTGGCCGACTGCGGCCAGTCGGGAACTTGCCGTAAGTGGCCTATTTACATCTATTCGCCGACCAGTCACCATATGGCCGTGGCCACACCCCGCCTCGTTGGTCAGTGACTGGCGCTGAAAAGGTCGCCGAGGTTGTCAACCAATGCGATTTGTAATCCGCTCGCGCCAACACGTGAGGAGAGGGCGTCCCGGGTGGTGAAATCATAGCAATTCTGCACGGCCAGCGATCCCGAATTCGGTATGGCATAACGCCACACCAGAAGGAATGACACCGTGAGAATGACGCGAAGATTACGGGCCGCCGCGTGCGTGGTGGTGGCCGGTGCAATGCTGGTGGCCGGGGTAGGGACGGCGTCCGCCGCGCCCGGGGTCACCCCGGCGGACGTGACGCTGAAGCTGGCCCCGGGCGGATCGACGACGATCGCCAAGACCGTGTCCACTCCGGCGATCCCGCCCAAGCCGGATATCACGGTCCTGATCGACACAACAGGGAGCATGGGCGAGGTCATCTCGAACGTGCAGACCAATGCGAACACCATCTTGTCCAACGTCGCTTCGGCGCAGCCGGACGCGCATTTCGCGGTTGCCGAGTACAGGGACGTGTCGGCGGACGCGACGGCGTTCCGGGTGGCACAGAACCTCACCGCCAACCAGACCGACGTCACCAATGGTCTCAACTCGCTGGTCGCGACGGGCGGCGGCGACTTCCCCGAGGACGGCATCAACGGTCTGTTCCAGGTCGCGTCCGGGGCGGTCCACTTTCGGCCGAACAGCTCTCGGATCGTGTTGCTGATCGGGGACGCCCCCAGCCATGACCCCAGCAACGGCCATACGCTGGGCGATGCGATCAGCGCCCTGCAGGCAGCCGACATCACCGTGCTCGCGTTCGACCTGAACGACCCGTACGGGCTGGACTCGACCGGGCAAGCGACCGCGATCACCAACGCCACGGGTGGACGGCTGTTCACCGGCATCAACCCCTCGGAGGTCAGCGACACCATCCTGGCGGCCCTGCACAACCTGCCGGTCACGGTCACCCACCAGCTGCGTGACTGCGACCCGAACCTGTCGGTGTCCTTGGCCCCGGGCAGTCGGACGGTGACCAACGGCGATGAGGCCACCTTCACTGAGACCGTCTCCGTCGGCGCCGGAGCCGTACCGGGAAGCACCCTTACCTGCAAGGTGGACTTCCTGCTCAACGGCGTCCTGTCACCAGGCTTCACTGAAACGATCACCGAACACGTCCCAAAGGCGACCCCATCGATCGCCACGACGCCATCGGGCCCGGTGCCCGCGGGCGGGAACGTCTCTGACACAGCGACCCTGTCCGGCGGGTTCCAACCGACGGGCACCGTCACGTTCCAGCTGTTCGGGCCCGGTGACACCGGCTGTGCGACGCCCATCGCGACTCGTGCCGGGACGGTGTCCGGCAGCGGCACCGCCGTATCCGGCAACGTGACCATCGGCGCGGCCGGCACCTACCGGTGGGCCGCCACCTACAGCGGCGACGCCCACAACAACTCCGTCACCTCACCGTGCAGCGCCGAACAAGTCACCGTCACGCCGCAGCGGCTGACCGGACGGGCCTACGGCCTGACCGCGGACGCCTCCCTGGCCGGCATCCAACTGGTCAACATCGCACCCACCCCCGACACTGGCCACATCTCCACCACCTCGACCAGCACCACCTCGGTGCCCTGCACCGCCACCCTCAGCGGACTGATCACCGCGCACACCCTGTGCGCCCAGGTCGCCACCACCGAATTCCCCGGCAAATCCGTGGCCACCGCCTCCATCGACGACACCACCATCGGGATCACCGGAATCCCGGTGATCACCGTCAAGACCATCAACTCTAGCTCCACCACCACCTGCGCTGGATCCACCGGAACCACCACGATCGCCTTCCTCAAGGTCGGCAACACGGTGGTCATCGCAGAACCCACCAATATCCAACCCAACACCGCGGTCAACGTCGGCGTCGTCAAGCTCGTCCTCAACGAGCAGACCCCATTCACCACCCCCGACAAGGGCCTGACCGTCAACGCCGCCCACATCACCGTCGACGCCCTCGGCCTGGCCAAGACCAACGTCGTCCTGGCCTCTTCCGAAAGCGATATCGGCAACTGCCCATAACCCAACCCACCTGAACCAATCAACCCAAGGCCGGGCGGAACACCGTAGCTCCGCCCGGCCTCGCCCGCTCGCTCCTCGTCAGACCGCCGTCGCGCCCCTCGCGGTGTCTGATTTGCCGCGCCTTTGGCGCGGCGGGCTCGGGGTGGGCAGTTCCCCGGGAGGCCGCCCTCCCGGACGGGCGGCCTCCCGGGGACGTTCAGATCTCCAGCCGCTCCTCGATGGCCCTGAGCTGGTGCCGGGCCATCGCGAGATTCGACCTGCCCCGATCGAGAGCCATGTAGAGGAACAGGCCCTTGCCACTGCGCCCGGTGACCGGGCGGATGATGTGGTACTGCGACCCGAGGGTGATGAGGATGTCCTCGATGGCGTCCTTGAGCTGGAGCGACTCCATCGTGCGGAGCTTGGCCTTGACCACCTCGGTGTTGCCCGCGGCCGCGACCTGGAGGTCGAGGTCCTTGGAGCCGCCGAGGGTGCCGAGTGCCATGCCGCTGCCGTAGTCGACGACGGCCGCGCCGAGTGCGCCTTCGACGGCCATCATCTCCTTGAGAGAGATGTCGATGTTCCCCATGTGCGTTTCTCCTATTCGCGTTCGACGATGGCGGCGAGCTTGGCCGCCGTCTTACGACCCTCGATCCGGAGCAGGCCGAGGTTGGCCCCAGGCCCGGCGAGTACGGTGAGGACGAGCTTGGGGCCCGCGGCGTAGCACGCGGCGTGGCCACGGATGCCGGAGATGAGGGTCTCCTCGAGGGCGCCGACCTGGACGAGGTCGGTCATCCTTCGGGCCATCGAGAGCAGGGCAGAGGAGAGCGCCGCCGTCTGCTCGGTATGGCCGCCGATGTCGGTGGCGATGAGCAAGCCGTCCACCGTGCAGGTGAGCGTGCCGGTGATCTCGGGCGCGCGTTCCCTGAGGAGGAGCATCTCCTCGTGTATTTCGCCGCGTAGATCCATCGAAATGCCCTTTCCGGCCCGCTTGAGCCAGGTGATCACTGCAGCGCCTCCAGTGCGTCACGCAGCCTGATGAGCAGGTTCACGTCGGTCGGGTCGGCACTGACCGGCGGCAGGTACGGCTGCGCGGCGTCCTGCCCGGCCCCGGGCCGCAGCTCGGCCCTCGGTCCG
This sequence comes from Microtetraspora sp. NBRC 16547, assembly GCF_030268965.1. Taxonomy (GTDB): domain Bacteria; phylum Actinomycetota; class Actinomycetes; order Streptosporangiales; family Streptosporangiaceae; genus Microtetraspora. Next base: position 25,895 of record NZ_BSSE01000008.1, read on the forward strand.
GAGCTCGGTCCAGAGCGCTGCCCGGAGCTCGGCCCGGACCGCTCGCCGCGTTTCGGCAGCACCGGCGGTGACTGCGCGGGTGGATCCCCCCGCGTCGCGAGCAGCCCGGCCGCGCCCAGTTCCCGTACGGCGAGCAGTGTCGAGTAGGCGGGACGCCCGAGGCGGCGGGCCAGTTCGGCGGGTGTGGCGGTGGTGTCCGCGCCGAGCAGCACCTCCCACTGCAGCGCGGTCAGCACCACGTGCCTGCCGGGGATACGCCGGACGGGGATCACCGGCTGTGTGTCGAGTTCGCTCGACGGCCATGCTCGGTCCAATCGGGCCTTCCTCCGCCGGCACTCCCGAAAGAGGCCGGGCACGTCGAAGAACCAGTGCGTGCCGAGCCAGTGCCGTTCCCCGTCCCTGAACCGGGACCGGGGCCCCGGACGGGCTCCCGCCGCATCGAGCCCCGAATCGAGCGCCCGGTCGAGCAGGAAGTACGAGGCGTCGAGCGTGGCTCCCAGGACGCAGAACTCCAGCTCGCCCCGGGTGAGGACGCCCTTGCCGACCAGCAGATCGCCCCCGTTCGCCTGGCCGCCCTCCGCGCCGGCGGCCTGTCGCGCCTTCCTGACCGCGGTGGCGCTGATCCGCCCGGACGCGGTCAGCAGCTCCTCCACGCCGGGTGTGCCAGTGCTCTCGGCGTACGACACCTGGCCGCGGGTGAGGAAGATCGTGCCGTTCCGGCCCACCCGGAGTGATCCGGTGGCCTTTTCCTGTGCGAGTCCGGTCAGTACGGAGTCGAGTGTCGTGGTGGCCATGGATCACGAGGCGATCAGCCGGTGGGAGATGGCCTGGAGGCGGCGCATGGCGAGGGCGAGGTTCGCGCGGTCGGGATCCAGCCGGAGGCAGATGAGCAGCGGCCCGTCGAACATCGTCTCCATGGGCTTGATCAGGTGGTAGGCCCGGTCCGTGGTGACGATCACGTCCTCGATTCGGATCGTTCCGTCGGGGGTCGAGAGGGCGAGCCCGTCGAGCGTCGCGCGGAACGCCTCGCTCAGCCCGGCGGCCGACCCCTCGGGGTACGGGACCCCCTCGGCGGCCACCGCCATGCCGCTGGTGTGATCGACGAGAATCGCGTCAAGTGCTCCGGGGATCGTCATGGCCTCGGAAAGGCAGTCCTCTATCCCGATCACGCGCAACTCCCTCGCCGGGTCGTCGATACGGCGCGGCCAACATTAGAGAAGCCGGTGGGCGCGGACCTCGCACCTTCGATCCCGGTAGTAGGTGAGTTATAAGGATTAGTCGTTTAAGGAGGAAAATTCACCAACTGCATAGAAGAGTTACTTTTACTAGCGATTGTGAGGAGTGTTCGGATATTTTGGGTTATGGATAGGGGAGAATAGGGGTTATGGAACGAGTCCTGGTCAGCGCATGTCTCCTGGGCCGGCGGGTGCGCTATGACGGCGGTGCCAAGACGAGCGAGGACGAGCTGCTCGCCACCTGGAACTCCGAGGGGAGACTTGTCCCGTTCTGTCCGGAAGTGGCGGGCGGGCTTCCCGTCCCCCGGCCCCCGGCGGAGATCGAGGGCGGCGCGGGCGGGGCGGCCGTGCTGGCCGAGACGGCGCGCATCCTGACGCCGGACGGCGACGACGTGACCGAGGCGTTCGTCGAGGGCGCGCGGCGGGCGCTCGACGCCGCCAGGGCCTCCGGCGCCCGGGTGGCGATCCTCAAGGAGGGCAGCCCGTCCTGCGGCTCGCTGCGCGTCTACGACGGCACGTTCGCCGGCCGTACGACGCCCGGCCAGGGGGTGACCACCGCCCTCCTCGAACAGAACGGCATCCGGGTCTTCAATGAGGACGACATCGCCGAGGCCGCCCGCCACCTCCGGGACGGGTGATCAGGAGGCGGTGATCAAGGGGACAGCGGGTCGTCACCGACGATCACCGCGTTCTCGTCCGGCTTGAACACCAACACGTTGTCGACGTACGACCGGACGGCGGCGTCGAGGCCCACGTCGTGCCCGGCCGCCTCGGACATGAACCAGCGGTGGTCGAGCACCTCGTGGAAGAGCTGGGCGGGCTCCAGCTTGCGCCGCAGCTCGGCCGGGATCCCGCTCACCACCGGCTGGAAGACCTCGGCCAGCCAGCGGTGCGCGACGATCGCCTCGTCCTCGTGGCGCAGGCCGTTCGACACCCGGAACGAGTCGAGGTCGTTCAGCAGCCGCCTGGCCTGGTTCTCCTCCACGTCGAGGCCGGTCAGCCGCAGCAGGCGGCGCTGGTGGTGCCCCGCGTCCACGACCTTGGGCCGGACGATCAGCCGCCCCGTGCCCGCCTTCCTGCGGACCATCATCTCGGCGACGTCGAAGCCGAGCGAGTTGAGCCGCCTGATCCGCTGCTCGACGATGTGCCAGTCGACGTCCTCGATGATCTCGTCGGAGTTCAGCTCGCTCCACAGCCGCTCGTACCGCTCGACGATCTGCCCGGCGAAGACCAGCGGGTCGATCGACGGGTGCAGCAGCTCGCCCGCCTCCAGGTCGAGCAGCTCGCCGTAGATGTTGACGTGCGCCACGTCGATGTCGTGGGTCCGCTGGCCTTCGCTGATCATCGGGTGCAGCTCGCCGGTCTCCGCGTCCACCAGGTACGCGGCGAAGGCTCCGGCGTCGCGGCGGAACAGCGTGTTGGACAGCGAGCAGTCGCCCCAGTAGAAGCCCGCCAGGTGGAGCCGGACGAGCAGCACGGCGAGGGCGTCGAGCAGCCGCGTCAGCGTGTCGGGCCGCACCGCGCCGGAGAGTACGGCCCGGTAGGGGAGCGAGAACTGCAGGTGCCGGGTGATCAGCGCGGAGTCCAGCTCGGTGCCGTCCGCGGCGGTGCGCCCGGTGACGACCGCGACCGGCTCGACGGACGGGGCGTCCAGCCGGGCCAGGTCCCACAGCAGCTTGTACTCCCGCTTGGCGTACCGCTCGCTGATCTCCTTGATCGCGTAGACCCGCCCCGAGAGCCGGACGAACCGCACGACGTGCCGCGAGATGCCGCGCGGCAGGGTCACCAAGTGATGGTCGGGCCACTCCTCCAGCGGGATGTCCCAGGGCAGCCGGATCAGGTCGGGGTCGCCGGGGGCACCGATCATCTGCAGGGGCACCGTTTGCTCCTTGTTGCGGGGATTCGTGATCCAGTCTCGCGGATAGAGTCCTTGAGCATGACGCTGCTGGATGACTTCATCGGCTGGTACTTCACCGAAAACCCGGTCCGGGCAGCCCTGCTCGGAGCGGACGGGTACGACCACACGCTCGGCGACTTCAGCGAGGCCGGGTTCACGGCCAGGGAGCGCGCGGCGGAGCGCTGGCTGGAACGCCTCTCCGCCGAGCCGACCGCGACCGCGCAAGACCGGACTGTGCAAGACCGGACCATGCAAGACCGGACCGTGGACGACGAGATCGACCGCGACCTCGTCGTCTCCCATCTGCGCGGGGCGGTGGCGAGCGCACGGTGGCCGGAGTGGCGGCGCGACCCCGCGCCCTACCTCGGGGCGATCTTCGGCTCCATGTTCACACCATTCCAGCAGCGGCTGAAGCCGGAGGCAGAGCTGGTCGAGAACGCGGTCGCGCGACTCGCCGAGGTGCCCGCCGTGCTCGACGCCTGCCGCCACAACCTCGACCCGGACCTCGCCGCCGACCTGCTCGTCACCCGAGGCCTGAACCAGGCGCGTACGGCCCGGCGCTTCCTCACCGAGACGGTTCCCGGCGAGGTCGCCGACCCCGTCCTGCGCGCGCGGCTGGCGGCGGCCGCCGAGCCCGCCGCGGCCGCGTTCGACGCGTTCGTCACCTTCCTTGAGGGCTTCACCGCGGGCGGGACCTGGCGCATGGGGGAGGAGCTCTACTCCACGCTGCTGCGCGAGCGGGAGCTGCTCGGGTACGGCGCGGCCGAGCTGCACGAGAAGGGACGTCAGGCCTGGGACGAGATCGACGCGCGGATGCGCGAGGTCGCCCCGCGCGTCGGCTCCGGCGAGTGGGGCGCGGACTGGCGGGCCGCGATGGAGTTCCTCATGGACGACCACCCCGAGACCCTCGCGGACATGCGCGCCGAATACGAAGCGGAGACGCTGCGCGCCCGCGACTTCGTCCGCGACCGTGGCCTGGTGACCTTCCCCGAGGGGGAGGAGTGCCAGGTCCTCCCGTCGCCGGAGTTCCAGCGGCCCATCCTTGCGGTGGCCAACTATCTGGCGCCGCCGCCGCTCAGCGCGTCCAGGGCCGGCGTCTTCTTCGTGCCGTACACGCCGGACGGCTTCACCCCCGAGCAGGTACGCCAGCGCCTGCGCACCAACTGCCGGGCGCAGATGCCGTCGATCGCCGTCCACGAGGCGTACCCGGGGCACCACTGGCATCTGAGCTGGATGGCGGCCAACCCGAGGAAGGTGCGCAAGATCTTCCGCACGCCCTATTTCACCGAGGGCTGGGCGCTGTACGTCGAGGGCGTGCTGCACGAGCAGGGGTACTTCGACACCCCGGCGACCGAGCTGGCCCACCTGGACTGCCGGATCTTCCGCGCCGCCCGGATCGTCGTGGACACCGCCCTGCACTGCGGCGACATGACGATCGAGGAGGCCGAGACGTTCATGGCGACCAAGGCGTCGCTGTCGCCGGGCACCGCCAAGGGCGAGGTCAACCGATACTGCGCCTGGCCGACCCAGGCGCCGTCGTACCTCACCGGGGCGCTGGAGATCCGGCGGATCCGGGACGACTACGCCGGCGACCTGCGCAAGTTCCACGACGAGATCGCCGGGAGCGGCGGCCTTCCCCTTGGCCTGGCCCGCCGTACGGTCATCCCGGGCTGAACGCGCGCTCGACCACGGCCGCGAGCTGCTCGTCGGTGAGGACGGTGGGGGTGCCGACGCCGAGCGCGCGCACGTAGACCTCGCACAGCCACTCCAGCAGGCGGGTCGCCTCGAACGCCTTCTCCAGGGTCGGGCCGATGGTGACCCCGCCGTGGTTGGCGAGCAGCGCGGCCTGCTTCCCCACCAGCGCCGCGCGCACGTTCTCCGCCAGCTCCGGCGTGCCGTACGTCGCGTAGGGGGCGACGCGGACCGCCCCGCCGAGGAGCAGGGCGTTGTAATGGATCGGCGGCAGCTCGGTCGCGGTCGTCGCCACCACGGTCGCGAAGACCGAGTGGGTGTGCACGATCGCCCGCGCGTCGGTCGAGGCGTACACGGCCAGGTGCATGGGGGTCTCCGACGACGGCCGCACGTCGCCCTCGACGAGGAGGCCCTTCATGTCCACGACCGGGCAGTCCTCCGGCCTGAGCCGGTCGAGGGCCACACCGGAGGGGGTGACCGCGACCAGGTCGCCCTCCCGGACGCTGAGGTTGCCGGACGTCCCGATGACCAGGCCGAGGTCGGCGGCTCTCCGGCCGTACTCGCACAGTTCCCGACGAAGATCCCACATGCCGCCAACCTAGTCCCCCAAATAGCGCGTCGCTCCCGGTTCGTGATGTCCTGGGGGCATGCGTGAGTCAAGTGAATGGCAGACCGACGGCGACACGATCCGCAGGACCGTGACCGCCCCCGACTTCCGTACGGCCATCGCGATCGTCGACGCGATCGCGGAGGAGGCGGAGGCGATGAACCACCATCCCGACATCGACATCAGGTGGCGCACCCTGCACCTCGCGCTCACCACCCACGACGCGGGCGGCCTGACCGAACTCGACCACACGCTGGCCGCCCGCATCGACGGGATCGTGACCGCCCACGGAGCGAGCTGATCGTCAATCGAAGAGTCCGGGCGGCGGCACGGGCGTGACGACCGGCTCGCCGTCCCGGATGGGGGCGGCGCCGGCGACGAAGTTCGTCAGCTCCTTCCCGTACAGGCAGCGGGCCTGGGTGAGGCCGCCCGCGGCCCGTCGGGTGAGCGGGCCGACGGGCAGCTCCGCCCGTGACGCCGCCACGATCAGGTTCCCGAAGCGCCGCCCGCGCAGGATGCCGGGCTCGGCCAGCAGCACGACGTGGCGGAACGCGCCGAGCACGGTGGCGAGCAACCGCCTGGCGAACGGCAGGCCCTTGCCGTCCGCCACGTTGATCAGCAGGGTGCCGTCCGGCCGGAGGATCCGCGCCACCTCGGCCATGTACTCCGCGGTGGCCAGCTCGGCCGGCATGACGGCGCCGGAGAACGCGTCGAGGAGGAACAGATCCGCCGACGCGTCGTCCAGCCCGGAGGCGGCCGCACGCCCGTCCAGGACACGCACCTTCAGCCGGGGCACCGACTTCAGCCTGAGCTGCTCGCGGACGAGCTGGACCAGCCCGGCGTCCGGCTCGATCACGATGTGCCGGGAGCCCGGCCGCGTCGCCGCGAGGTACCGGGGGAGCGTGCACGCCCCGCCGCCGACGTGCACGGTGTCGAGCGGCCCCTCGGGGAGGCAGTCGATCACCTCCGCCATCAGCCGGACGTAGTCGAAGTCGAGATAGGTCGGATCAGCCAGGTCCACGTACGACTGGGCGACGCCGCTCATCACGAGCATCCACCCGTCGGGCCGGTCGAGGTCCCGTAGGAGCTCCACCTCGCCGTACGTCACCGGATAGCGGCCCTGTACCGGTTCTCTCAACCTTTTGCCCCCTATGCGTGGTATATCGGGGGGAGCACTCCGACCCCCCCAGGAGAAACCGTATGCGCAGACGAGCGCTGGTCGCCCTCGTGGGGCTGGTCGTCACCATCATCGTCACGAGCGTCACCGGTCTCTTCCTTTCGGGGAGGGGCGAGACCAGGGCCGGCAGACCGTCGGAGCTCGTGTTCGTGCCCTCGCCGTCGCCGCCCCAGGAGGAGCGGCAGGTCGAGGGCACGCCGAAGGAGACGGCCGCCACCTACCTGAGCGACTGGGCGACCGGCGACTACGAGTCGATGCGCGAGCTCGTGGACGAGCCGCCCGCCGGCTTCGCCGACCAGCACCGCCAGCTCGACGACGCGCTCGCCGCCCGGCTCGTACGGCTCACGCCGGGCAAGCTCACCATGACCGGCGAGGACACGGCCGAGGTCCGCTTCACCGGTTCACGGAAGATCGCCGGATACGGCGGGACCTGGGACTTCACCTCGACGCTGCGCCTGGCCGTACGGGATCTCACCTGGAAGGTCCTGTGGACCCCGGCCGTGATGCACCCCGCCCTGGCGGAGGGCGGCGAGCTGATCCGGGTCGACAAGCCGGTGGCCGACGCGCGGTTCCTCACCAAGGAGGGACACCCGTTCCCGCACGAGAGCTACGCCGAGCAGTACCTCTCGGAGCTCGGGACGAGGATTCCGCAGCCGCCGTCCGGGACGAAGGTGGGGTGGACCATCATGGCCAGGAACCCCCAGCAGCCGGAGCGGGTCCTGTTGGAGAAGGACGTGTCCGAGCCGGAGGGGACCCGGACCACGATCGAGTCGTTCACGCAGGCGGCCGCCGCCCGGGCGCTGGACCCGGTCGAACAGCCGGCCGCGCTCGTCGCGGTGCGGCCGTCCACCGGGGAGGTGCTCGCGGTCGCTGACAGGCTGGGCGGCGAAGGGGCGTTCCGCAGCACCTACGCGCCCGGCTCCACCTTCAAGACGGTCACCGCCGCCGCCCTGCTGAGCGCCGGACTGACCGCCGACTCGCAGGTGCCCTGCCCAGCGACCTACACGATCCCGAACGGGCGGACCATCGACAACTACCAGCGCAAGGACCACGGCAGCGTCACGCTCCGGCAGGCGTACGCGCTGTCGTGCAACACCACGTTCGCGCAGCTCTCGGTCCAGCTCCTGAGCGCCGACAGGCTGATGGACCAGACGGCGGCCTTCGGCTTCGGCACCCGCCTCGCCACCGGCGTCGGGGGGACCTGCGGCAGCCTCAAGCGGCCCGAGAACCCGGACGCGCTCGCGGAGGACTCGTTCGGGCAGGGCACGGTGGAGGCGAGCCCGCTGTGCATGGCGACGGTCGCGGCGGCGGTGCAGAGCGGCGCCTGGCGCCCGCCGCGGGTGCTCCCCGCCGATACGGCGGAGCGGATCGAGGGGCACGCCCAGCCCGCGAGCGTGCCGCTGAGCGGCGAGGCGGTGACCGGGCTGCGCGCGCTGATGAGCGCGGTGACGACCGAGGGGACCGCGGCCGGGTCGGAGCTGCCCGACGGCGTCTCCGGAAAGACCGGCACCGCCGAGGACTGGCAGGGCGGCCCGGACCACGCGTGGTTCATCGGCTATCAGGGCGACCTCGCGTTCGCCGTGTTCGTGAAGCATGGCGGCACCGGGCGCAACGCGGCGGTGCCGGTCGCCGCGCGCTTCCTCCGTGCGCTGTAGCAAGGTGGTAGTAAAACGTTCTCCAGGACGGTCAGACGGCGGGAAAGTCTTCACATTTGACACCGCTTGTGAGGGAATCGTGTTGTCCCGGCTCAATGTGGAGGCGACATGGACCCGAACGCCGTGCACGATGTCCTTGCCCGGCACCTGCTCGTCGACGGCTTCCGGCTGGTCCTCGATCTGGACAGGAGCGCGGGCTCCTGGCTGGTCGATGCGCGCGACGGCCGGAGGTATCTCGACTTCTACACGTTCTTCGCCTCGTCGCCGCTGGGGATGAACCCCTTCGCCGACGACCCCTCGTTCATGGCCCTGCTCGCGCGCGTGGCCGCGAACAAGCCCGCCAACCCCGACCTCTACACCACCCACCTCGCGGAGTTCACCGAGACCTTCCACCGGGTGCTCGGCGACCCCGACCTGCCGCACCTGTTCTTCGTCGAGGGCGGCGCACTCGCCGTCGAGAACGCCCTGAAGTGCGCCTTCGACTGGAAGAGCCGCTGGAATGAGGCCCATGGCCGTCACCCCGGCCTCGGCACCAAGGTCCTCCACCTCACCCGTGCCTTCCACGGCCGCAGCGGCTACACGCTCTCCCTCACCAACACCGACCCGGTGAAGACGGACCGCTTCCCCAAGTTCCCCTGGCCGCGGATCGACGTGCCCGCGATCCACCTCGGCGACGTCGAGGAGGCCGAGGAGCGCGCCCTCGCGCAGGCGCGGGACGCGTTCGCCCGCAACCCCCACGACATCGCCTGCTTCATCGCGGAACCCGTCCAGGGCGAGGGCGGAGACAACCACATGCGCGCCGAGTTCCTTCAGGCGATGCAGGCGCTCTGCCACGAGAACGACGCGCTTTTCGTCGTGGACGAGGTCCAGACGGGCGTCGGGCTGACCGGCACCGCCTGGGCGTACCAGCAACTCGGCCTGGCGCCCGACGTCGTGGTCTTCGCCAAGAAGGTCCAGGTGGGCGGGGTGATGGCCGGCCGCAGGGTGGACCTGGTTCCCGACAACGTCTTCAACGTCAGCGGCCGGATCAACTCCACCTGGGGCGGCGGGCTGGTGGACATGGTCCGCTCGCGCCGGATGCTGGAGATCATCGAACGCGACGAGCTGATCCCCAGGGCGGCGATCCTGGGAGAGAAGCTGCTGTCCGGGCTCCAGACGCTGGAAGCCGAGGGACTGGTCACCAACGCCCGCGGCCGCGGCCTCATGTGCGCCTTCGACGTGCCCGACCGGGCGGATGTGATCGCGCGGCTGCGTGACGAGGGCGAGTCCGGCGTGCTGGTCCTCCCGTCCGGAGAGCGGTCGGTACGGCTCCGCCCGGCGCTGTCGGTTCAGCCGGACGAGCTGGAGTACGGCCTGGACCGCCTCAGGGAGATCCTGGCCCCGAGGTGAGCGGGCGGGCCCTCACTCGCTGGTCGAGTCGCGCCAGCGGCCGATCGCCGCGGTCCGCGACTCGACCCCGAGCTTGGCGTAGATGCGGTTGACGTGGTTCTTGACCGTCTTCTCGCTGAGGAAGAGGCGCTGTGCGATCTCCCCGTTGGAGTGGCCCACGGCGATCAGGTCCATGACCTCGGCCTCGCGTTTGCTCAGGCTCGTCTGGGGGGTGCGGTCGTCGACTCTCATCTGGCCTCCCGGGCAGACTCAAGATCGCCGAGGCCCCCCGCGCGTCCGGCGTAGCGGTCGAGAGCGAGCATAACGCGCGTAGGTCATGTTTTGTGGATCATTCTCGTGGCCGCGCCACAAAAGCAGACGGCCGGTCCTTTCGGACCGGCCGTCTTCCCGGGTGAGTGATGGGACTTGAACCCACGACATCCAGGACCACAACCTGGCGCTCTGCCAGCTGAGCTACACCCACCATGTCCGCCGCACTCGGCGGCGTACGAGAAAAGTGTAGCGGTATTTCGGAGTCGTCATGTCGCGCCGCGCGCCGTTCACCGATTTGTCGCTCCCGGAGCCGGCGTGCGGACCGGTCAGCCGGTGGAGATGGCCTCCGCGACCTCGCGTGCGGTGGCCGTGTCGGGGCCGGGCTGGGGGACGAAGACGGCCGCGCGGTAGTAGCGCAGCTCCCGGATGCTCTCGGTGATGTCCGCGAGCGCCCGGTGGCCGCCCTGCTTCTCGGGGGAGGCGAAGTAGGCCCGGGGGTACCAGCGGCGGGCCAGCTCCTTGATCGAGGAGACGTCGATCATGCGGTAGTGGAGGAAGCCGTCCACGAGCGGCATGTCCCTGGCGATGAACGAACGGTCCGTGGCGATCGAGTTGCCGCACAGCGGCGCCTTCTTCGGCTCGCCGATGTGGGAGCGGATGTACTCCAGCACGATCGTCTCCGCCTCGGCCAGCGTCACCCCGGTGGGGAGCGCGCTCAGCAGGCCCGAGGCGGTGTGCATCTCGCGGACCACCTCGGACATCTGGGCCAGCGCCTCGGGCGGGGGTTTGATGACGATGTCCACGCCATCGTCAAGCTGGTTCAGCTCGCCGTCGGTGACGACACAGGCCACCTCGACGAGCGCGTCACGGCCGAGGTCGAGCCCGGTCATCTCACAGTCGATCCAGACCAGCAGGTCAGTCATGAGACCCAGGGTAGTAGGGCGTTCAACTCACTTGGAGAGAGTCCACCACACGCTGGAGCACGGACTGGTCGAGGTTGTCCGGCACGGAGGCGTAGAACATGGCCGGCTGCTGCCCCGCACCCCGGTCCACCAGGATGAACACGCCCTTCTCGGTCTTCCACTTCCAGCCGTTGCGCTTGGACTCCTCGGTGAAATCCATCTCGAACTCGGTCATCCAGGCGTCGCGGTCGCTCACCTTGATCGCCTTGTTGCTCAGGATCTTCCGCGTGTGCTGGGGCGAGTAGAAGTCGCCCTCGTACGCGATCAGGACCGCACCGGTGAGGTTGCGCAGGTCCTGCGGGCCGCTGTACGGGAAGAACGAGGGCAGCGGCGCGGCGAAGACCGAGGCGACCCAGTCGCCGTTCCGGCCGTCGAAGTTCTGCTGGGAGAGGGCCTGGAAGCCGCTCGACCACAGCGGCATCTTCGCGTTGTTCGGGTTGTTGATCTCCGCGGCCTTCGGCACGATCCACTGCTGGCCGGGATAGGCGTACGACAGCCCGGTCACCGAGTCGGAGATCCGGCCGCCCGACGGCTGCGGCAGCTCGGTGAGCTGCTGCTGGGGCGGGGGCGACTCCGTCTCCTGCGGTGGGACGGTGTGGTCGAGCGGCGGCGCCGTCGTCTCCGTGCCGGGCCGGGCGACCACGTCAGCGCTCTGGGTCCTGAAGAAGACCAATCCGCCGACCGCCACCACGGCAAGGACCACGACGACCGCCAGCCCGCCGAGCAGCAACGGCCAGGGCGACGACGACTTCGGCGGCTGGGACCCGAAGTCGGGAACGGGAAGCTGCGCCGTCTGGGGCGAGGGCCCCCACAACTGGTCGCCGCCCTGCGGCTGGAAACCGCCCTGCTGTTGGAAGCCGCCCTGCTGGAATCCGCCCTGCGGCTGGGAACCGCTCTGCTCCATCGGATGCGTCGCGTCGGTCCACTGGGAGCCGTCCCACCACCGCAATTGGGGAGAACCGTACGGGTCGGGGTACCAGCCGGCGGGCGTCGTCGTCATGCGGGCCACATTAGCAATCCCGGAACTCTTCATGAGATTGGCGGAAATCGGCAACCATCTCTGATGTTGCTGTGAGTTCCTGTGAAACAGCGGTCAAATCGTGATCAGCGTGGCCCGGTGCTGATCAGCACCCTGATCAGCACCGATACGAGAACGAGGCTTTGTCCTGGAGCGGCTTCCCCGAAGACGTGGGAGAAAGGACTCGCAGCGTGGCGACGCCCTTGAAATCGCCGGAACCCGTGACCTGCCAGCGCAGCGGAAGCTCCACCGAGGTGTCCCCCGAGAGCACCTTCTGCTCCCTCTCCTTCATCCGCACCCCGTCGCTGCGCAGCCAGAGGTAGCGGATGCTGCCCCCGCCGCCGTTGGTCGTGACCGTGCCGACGAGCGACGCCGTGCCGTCGCAGCCGACGGTCTTCTTGGGGCCACGGACGTCCACCTTCTGGACGAGCACGTCGGCGGCCGGCTGGAAGCGCAGCCACAGGATGACCACCGCGAGGAGCATCGCGAGCAGGACCGAGCCGGCCCACGCGCCGCGCCTGGCCCGCCTCCGCTGCCCGCTGTTCCGGTTCGTCTCCGCGGCGAGGTGCGTGGTCGCGCCGGAGCGCCAGATCTGGGCCGCCGTCGTCTCCGTGGGCACGCCGGGTCCGAAGCGCATGACCACGTCGTCCGTCGCGGACTCACTCGTCATCGGGGGCCCTGCCATTGAGGGCCCTGTTGGGGGCACTGTCGGAGGCCCTGTCATCGGGGGCGGCGCCGTACGGGCCGCAGGGTCCGGGAGATGCAGCAGGGTCACGGCCTCCCCAGTGGCAGAGCCCATGGCCGACCCAGTGGCCGACCCAGTGGCCGGCGCCGTCCCCGGCACGGCGGCAGGGGGTGCGGGAGAGGTGGGGACGGAGGAGACCGACCACCGGTGCAGTGTGCGGAGCAGCCCGTCCCTGGTGGTGAACCCCTGGGGGAGCAGGCCGTGACCGGTGAGGAGGGTGTCGCGGGCGGCGGCGAGCCCGTGGGCCGAGGCGGCGGCCGCGGCGTTGTCGAACAGGCGGGCCGTACCGGCACCGCCGCCGGCCGCGCGGTCGTCCGCCCAGCTCGCGGCGAGCCCGCGCGCGAGCGTCACCCAGGCCGCGACGTCCCGCTCCGGCGACGCGTGCTCCCCGCGGAGCGCTTCGAGCAGGCCGCGCTCGGCGAGCACGGCCGAGCCGTCCTCGGCGATCACGATCGTGCCGGGATGCAGCGCGCCGTGGGCGAGCCCGGCCGCGTGTAGGGCGAGCAGGGCCTGTGCGGTCTCCGTCAGGATCGTCGCCACCGCGCCGGGACCGGGCGGCAGGCCGCCCTGGGCGAGCAGGTCGGCGAGCACGGGCATGGCCCCGCGCCCGGTGATGAGCCAGATGTCCCCCCGCGCGGTGACGAGGTCCGTGACGGGGAGCAGGCCGCCCTGACCGGCCTGCCACAGGCGGCGGTCGGCGGTCACCGCGGCGACCAGCCGTTCGCGGGCGGCCGGTGCGGCGACCAGCCCGGGGTCGAACCGCAGAACTCCCGACGGCGTTCCCTCGGGGGAGATCGCCTCGCTCCAGATGCCGACCTCGGCTGACCGGGCGCGCCCGGTCAGCCGATGCCCCGCGATGGAACCGCCGTCATCCATCTATCGCCGCCTTCGGTGCCGTCCTGTCATCCTCTTCACGGCAAGTGTGACGGGAACGAGGCCGGTCGTCACCAGGCCGAGGGCGAACACCCCCATCGGGGCCGACGGCACGGGCTCCGAGGACAGCCGGGGAGGGTCCGTGGGCGTCGAGGGATCCGTGGGCCGGCCGGTGTCCGTCGGCGTGGACGCCGGCGGCGTGGTCGCGGGGGGCTGCGACCGGGTCGGTGCGGACGACGGCCTCGACGGGATGTCGGCGATGTCGACCGTGGGGTCAGGTTCCGGCGTCGACCGGCTCGGCTGGGGGCGCGGGCTCGACACCGGCGTCCGCGTGGGGGTCGGTTTCCTGCTCGGGGACGGCTTCGCCGTCGGGACCACCGGCGGGATGCTCTTGATCGTCGGCGTGGGGCTGGGTGCGGGGGAGGTGGCGGCTGGTTTCGACGGCTCTGGCGACGGCGACGCCGAGGGCTCGGCCGTCTGCGGGTCGATGTCGACGTCATCCTCGATGCCGAGGTCTGGCGTTCCGCTCGGCGTCTCGATCGTCGTTCCCGCCTGCGGCGTGGCGTCGCTGAACGACCCGACCAGCGCGGCGGCGCCGCCTCCGACCACCGCCAGGGCGACGGCCACCAGGCCGATCCTGACGCTGACCTTGGTGAATGTGCTGCCCCGGCCCTCGCCGAGATGTGTCTCGGCGAGCGCCGTGGTGGCCTCGGGCGCCTCCTCGGTCAGCGGGAAAAACTGGAGCAGCAGGCCCGCGAGGGCCGCGAGACGCCGCCGTCCCCGCTCCTCCCACGTGGGTCCGTACGCCTCGGTGGCGACGGCCTCCAACTCCCGCAGGAACGCCTCGGCCGAAGGCGGCCGATCGGCGGGGTCCTTGGCCATGCCGCGCTCGATCAGTTGCTGCAGCGCGACGGGCACCTCTTCGATCGGCGGAGGCGTGGACTGGTGCTGGCGGGCGAGCGCGGGCAGGTTCTGCGCCCGGAAAGGCCGGGTGCCGGTGAGGCACTCGAAGAAGACCACGGTGGCGGCGTACACGTCGGTGGCCCGGCTCGCCGTGCCTCCCGACCACTGCTCCGGGGCCATGTACGGCGGCGTCCCGGAGGCGCTCACCCCTTCGCCGGCCCGGGCGGCGATCCCGAAGTCGACCAGCTTGCTCATGCCGTCGGCCTCGACCATCACGTTCTCGGGCTTGTAGTCGCGATGGACCACCCCGACGGAGTGCGCGGCGGCCAGCCCGAGCAGCGAGCCCTTCAGCACGGCGAGGGCGGCCTCCGGCCCGGTCGGCCCCTCCGAGCGGAGCATCGCGCGCAGCGACACCCCGTCGACGAGCTCCATGACGATGGCGGCGCCGAGCGGCGCCTCGATGTACTCGTAGAACCTCGCGGCGTGCGGGCTGGGCTCCATGAGCGCGAGGAGGTGCGCCTCGTGCCGGAACCTGCCGACGAAGTTGAGATCGGAGCGCAGCTCGTCGGAAAGGTACTTGACCGCCACCTGTATGCCGTCGGCGTCGTGCTTGGCGAGCACGACCCGGCCGCCGCCCCCCGTGCCCAGCTCTCGAATCTCGGTATAACCGGGGGCACTCCAGGCGCCCGTTTGCCCGTACATCAGGTCTCCTCATCGGCGCATGACGAGACGGTAGCTTAGTGACGGATCACCAAATAAACCCAAATGTGATGTGATTCACTCACGAACCGCTCATGGTGTGCGGTTGATGTGCGCGGGAACCGGGATGCCGGGGGTGAGCCTGGGGTCGGGTTCGGGGGTGCCCCACGAGACGCGCAACGGCAGCACGCCCGCCCAGATCGGCAGGTCGTAGTCCTCCTCGTCGTCGACCGGCGGGCCCTGCCGTACCTTGACGGACGCCTCGCACAGCGAGAGGGCGAGAACGGCCGTCGCGGCCAGCTCCTTCTTGTCGGGCGGGCGGACCGTGTCCCACTGGCCGGGGGCGAGCTGCTCGGTGATCGCGCGCAGGCCGTCGAGGCGCTCGCTCCGGTCCTCCACCTCCCGTGCCAGGCCGTAGATCATCGCCGAGCGGTAGTTCACCGAGTGGTGGAACGCCGACCTGGCCAGCACGATCCCGTCCACGTGGGTGACCGTCACGCAGACCGGCGACGCGAGCGCGGCGCGCAGCGAGGTGGCCCCGGTGGAGCCGTGCACGTACAGCGTCTCGCCGATCCGGCCGTATCCGGTGGGGATCACCATCGGCGACCCGTCCACCAGGACGCCCAGATGGCAGATCAGCCCGGCGTCCAGAACGGCGTGCAGGTCGGCGCGGTTGGTGCGGGCGCGGTCCTTGGCCCGGTTCAGCGCGGTCCGGGGTGTGGTGGAAAGCATGTCCGTTACGTTAGGAGCCGAGTGGACCGCTGAACATGGCCACTTCCTCACCTGAACGGGGGACCACTTTGCCGGCTTCGCGAGCTTCGCGGGCTTCGCGGGCGCACATCGACCTGCCGCTGGTGGTGGACCGACTCGCTCCCGCGGCGCTCGCCGTACAGGTGGCCGACCAGCTCCGCGACGCCATGCGCGGTGGGGCGCTGCGGGCGGGGGAGCGGCTGCCCTCAAGTCGCGCGCTGGCCGCGCTGCTCGGTGTCAGCCGTACCGTCGTGACCGACGCCTACCAGCAGCTCTACGCCGAGGGCTGGCTCGACGGCAGGCGCGGATCCGGTACGTACGTCGCGGACATCACGATATTTCCGGATTTGGTCGGGGTGGCAGCTGGACGGGGCGTGCCGGGAGGCATGGCCGATCCGGCAGGCATGGGCGGGCAGGGAGCCCTACCAGGGCAGGCAGTCGCGCCAGGGCAGGGAGGCCTGCCAGGGCAGGGAGGCCTGCCAGGGCGGGGAGGCCTGCCAGGGCGGGGAGGCCTGCCAGGGCGGGGAGGCCTGCCAGGGCAGGGAGTCCAGCCAGGGCAGGAAGTCCTGGGCGGGCCGGTCGATCCGGCACGTCCGGCGGCGGACGTGGTGGACCTGCGGCCCGGACGGCCGTGGGCGTCCGGCCACGACGCCGCCGCCTGGCGGCGGGCCTGGCGCCGCGCGGGAGACGAGCCACCCGGCGACACCCTGGACTGCCGGGGGCATCCCGACCTCCGCGCCCTGCTCGCCGACCACCTCCGCAGGGCGCGAGCCGTACCGGCCGGGCCGGAGAGCGTGCTGGTCACCCGGGGCACCGCGCACGGGCTCGATCTCTTCGCCACGACCTTCCTCGCGCCCGGGGCCCGGGCGGGCGTGGAGGAGCCCGGTTACCGGGTGGCCAGGAACGTTCTGCGGGCGCGGGGAGCCGAGATCGTCCCCTGCCCCGTGGACGACCAGGGCGTGATCGTGGAGGAGCTGCCCGACGACCTGGACGTCCTCTACACGACCCCGGCCCACCAGTTCCCGCTCGGCGGGCGGCTGCCCGTCACCCGGCGGGAGCGGCTCCTCGCCTGGGCACGCCGCACCGGCGCGATCATCGTGGAGGACGACTACGACGCCGAGTTCCGCTATGACGTCGCGCCGCTGCCCGCGCTCTACGGCCTCGATCCCTCACGGGTCGTGCTGCTCGGCACCCTGTCCAAGTCGCTGAGCCCCGACGTGGGGCTCGGCTGGCTGGTGGCCGCGCCGGAGCTGCTCGCGGAGATCGTCGCGCGCCGGGAGCTGCTCGGCGACCGCACCTCCGGCCCGCTGCAGAGGGCGGTCGTGACCCTGCTCCAGCGCGGCGACCTGGACCGGCACCTGCGCAGGATGCGACTGGAGTACGCGCGGCGCCGGGCGGCCGTCGTCGAGATCCTCGGACCGCTCGTGAAGGGCGACACCGCCGGCCTGCACGTCCTCGTCGAGCTGCCGGCGGACACGGTCGGCCCGCTGGTGGAGCAGGCGCGGGCGCGGGGCGTGCTGCTCGACACCACCGCTCGCCACCACCACGGGCCGGTCCGGGTCCACGGTCTCGTCCTGGGGTACGGCTCCGCCTCGCTCTCCGGGGTCAGGCGCGGCTGCGCCGTCATCCGCGAACTGGTCGCGGGTGACCAGGGAGCGTTCTAGATAACCCGTTCCAGCAGGCGGAACTCCTCGCGCGGGCGGGGCAGCTCGAACGCGGGCATGCTCTCGCCGGTGATCCGGTGCACGTCGATGCCGCCGGGGTCGCCCTCGACGGTCCCCGGCACCTGCGAGTGGCCGTAGTGGCCGCCGCGCGCCCAGAGACGGCGGCTGCGCTCGGCCGTGAGCGAGTGCGGCGCGGGCAGGGGAGGACCGGCCGGCCAGCGCCTGGGCACCCGCCAGGAGTCCAGCCAGGTCAGGATGTCGTCCAAGCCGTCGAGCTTTCCGTCGGTGAAGGGCCGCTCCACCGAGCCGAGCACGCGGATCTGCACGCACACCCGTCCTTCACGTCCCCGGTCGCCCGGCAGTCCGCGGGCCGCGCGAGTGGGGGGAAGAGACTGGGCGATCTCTCCGGTCACGGGGTTCCAGACCAGGTGGACCGGGCACCCGAGCTGGATCATGCGTTGGGCGGCGGACTTGGCCGAGACCGCGAGAGGGTCGGTCGGCCAGATGAACCAGACGGCCCTCGGAACTCCGCCGATCATGGGGCCGGAGTCCTCGGGAGCGGGAATTCGGCTGGCGCCGGGCATCCATGCGTGGGCCACTGTGCCCCCTCAATCCTCGATCGCCCTGGTTTTTCCCCTTATGCGGCGGAGCTGACACCTCGTGACGCGTGATTGTTACTGGCGAGTGGCAATCTTGCGCAGGCCGTACCTCGCGCGGCGGACCACGGCGTATCCCTTGGTCAGCGTGCGCTCCTTGAGGTAGACGAGGGGGACCCCGCGGCCCTCCACGGCCAGCGAGAACCTGGCCATCGTGGTGGCCGGGCCCACCGTGAGCCGGGGGATGGCCAGCAGGTCGTGCCGGTCGGCGGCGATCGCGTTGCCCACCGCGCAGGCCGCCCGGTAGCCCACCCCGCGCACCTCGCGGCGCACCCGGGCGCTCGAATAGCCGTACGGGTAGGCCATCGTGGTCACCGGGCGGCCGATCCGGTCTTCCAGCAGCGCTTTGTTGCGGCGAAGTTCCTGACGCAGCTCGTGATCATTGATCTGGTCGAGCTGCGGGTGGCTGTGGCTGTGCCCGGCGATCTCCACGCCGTGCTCGGCCGCCTCGCGGGCCTGGCTCCACGACAGCATCCGGCCGAGCGGCCGGCCCGCGGCCTCGGAACCGGCGTCCGCCACCCAGCCGCTGGTGAGGAAGACCGTGGACGGGAAGCCCAGCCGGTCGAGCACGGGCAGCGCCTCCTCGTGGAAGTCGGCGTACCCGTCGTCGAAGGTGATCACCACGGGCCGGTCGGGCACCCCCGATCCCGTGCCGTGCAGCGCCGCCGCCAGGTCGGCCACCGTGAGCGGCGTGAACCCCGCGTCCCGCAGGTATCCGAGCTGCTCGGCGAAGGCTCCCGGGCGTACGGCCAGCGGCCGGGTCTCGGCCGTGGGCCGGTCCGTCACCGAGTGGTACATCAGGATGGGAACTCTCGTCATGAGCGGGTCCGCACGCGCAGGCCGCCGACCAGGTAACCCCAGGCCGTCCAGGCCAGTCCGATCAGGATCGCGGCCGCGCGGCCCAGGCCCGCGAGGTCACCGCGTACGGCGTCGCCCAGGCCGCGCAGCACACCGAGGGGGAGCGTCCTGAAGGTGTAGTCGCGTTCGCTGGAGAGCCCGTCGCCCACGCCCACGCTCTTCGTGACGATCGCCTTGGACAGGCCCTCGGCGTAGCAGCGGGACCGGAAGTAGGCGAACCGCGCCCGCTCGGCGGAGACCTTGTGCCCGATGTCCGCGCGGGGCTCGAACAGCAGCACGGACCCCGGCCGCCGCTGCGAGAGCCGGATGCAGAACTCGGTCTCCTCACAGCCCAGCGGGCGGCTCCTGCGCCCCTGCACGTTGCGTCCGATGCCCGTGCTGAACCCGCCGACCGCGCCGACGACCTCCTTGCGGAACGCGGCGTTGCCGCCCATCACGTTGCGGATCGGGGCACGCTCCACGGGCATGCCGCGGTAGGTGCAGCCGATCGTCCAGTCGAACTCCTCGGGGAACCACCGGGGACGCCCGCCCGCGGCCCACAGCGGCCGGGTCAGCCCCCCGATGCCGGCCACGGCCGGGTCGGCGAAGCCGGGCTCGAACGCGGCCAGCCAGCCGGGGTCGGCGACCGCGTCGTCGTCGAGGAAGGCGACGACGTCGCCGCGCGCGGCCTCCACCCCGGTGTTCTTGCCGCCGGACAGCCCGCGCTCGTGGGTGTTCTCCACCACGACGGCGTCGGGGTACTCGGTCGTGAGCCTGAGATGCAGGTCGATGTTGTGGTCGACCACGAGGATCAGCTCGTACGGTGCGCGGCGCTGGCGGCGGACCGACTCGACCGCCGCCCTGATGTCGTCCCAGCGCTCCTCGGTGTAGACGCAGATGACGACCGAGATCCGTGGCGTCGCGGGAGCCGTCATGCCGCGCCCTGGTTGGCGGCTTGGTTGGCTGTCTGGCCGGCTGCCTTGGCGTGCGCCGGCGCGTGTGGCCGTACGGCGGGCCGCCGCCGCTCCCTGAGGATCGTCCGCAGGACGCGCAGGCCGTCCCGCACCGCGTTCAGGTTGCTCTCCCCGTGGAGGCGGCAGCGCTCGTGGCTCGGCACCTCGTGGACGCGCAGGCCGGCCCGCGCCGCGCGGATGTTCATCAGCGTCTCGACCTCGAACCCCTCGCAGTCGAGGTCGAGCGTCGGCAGGTGGCGGGCCCAGAAGGCGTTGTAGCCGTAGCACAGGTCCGTGTAGCGCGTGCGGTAGATGCGGTTGACCAGCCTGCGCAGCAGCGTGTTGCCCAGCCTGCGGGTGAACGTGAGGTCGTCGCTCCCGCCTCCGGGGATGTAGCGGGACCCCTTGGCGAAATCGGCTCCGCTCACCAGCGCGCTCACGAACTGGATGATCTCGCGGCCGTCGGTCGACCCGTCCGCGTCGATCATCACGATGATCTCGCCCGTACAGGCCGCGAAGCCCTCGGCGAGCGCGTTCCCCTTGCCCCGCCCGCGCTGGCGGATCACGCGCAGTCCCGGCCGCAGCCGCCGGGCGACCGCGATGGTGTCGTCGGTCGAATGGCCGTCGACCAGCACGACCTCGTGGATCCAGGAGGGCAGCGTGGCGAACACGTGCGGGAGGTTCTCCGCCTCGTTCATCGCGGGGACGACGACGCTCACCGTGGGGGCGATGGCCAGGTGGGGCCCCAGAGGAGTGAAGCGGCCGCCAGTCGGCAGCGGGCGCAGGGCGGCGAACGGGGAGGCGGCGCTGTGCTCAGGACTCATGATGGCGGGATGTCCTTCCGGGCGGTCTGTCATGAGCGGAGACCCCGACGGACCGGCGCGACTGGATGGAATGGCGAGTTCCACCCCGGTCTTACGGGCAGGGACTGGCGGTGCGGCTCCCGCTGGTGCCGGGCGAGGGCGTGCGGCAGCGGTTCCAGCGGTTCCAGCGGATTGAGCGTGTTCACCGGGTTCGGCGGCTCCGGTGCGGATTCGGTGGATTCGACGGGTTCGGCGGGTTCGGCGGGTTCGGCGGGCGGAACGATCCCAGCGATTCCAGCGGTCGTACGGCCCGCTTCGGAATGGTCTTCACCTCGTGCCCGTCCCCCGTTCGGCTGGTGCGTTTCCTCGGTACAGCAACCGGATGACCAACAAGAAGAAGCTCAGTATTCCGACGGTCGCCACCCCGGCACGGGGGGACCAGGCGTCGAAAAGCACCATGGCTTCCGCGAGCACGACGTTGACAGCCAGACTCGCGGCCGCGCCCACCGTAAGTGCCGAGAGGGGGTCACGATCCCGCAACAGTCCGACGACCGCCGCTCCGGGAACCACGAACAGGAACATCGGGGTGAGGATCACCCGGATGGGCGTCTCGACGTCGGCCAGTGCGAGCACAGCTCCAACTGCGCAGGCCACGCCGAGGACGGCGACCGGAATGGTCCGATTATTCCTACCCATTTCTCCTGGTCTCCCGGCTGGTAGAGGTCACTGTGACGCGGCTGGCGGGCCCATTTATGGGACCAATCACAACAGGCGTCCGTCAATGGCGACGCATTACCTCGGCCCCCGGTTTACCCGGCCCCACCGGAATGGGGATCTTATCCCAAATGTCGACAAGCGTTAATTGAATGGTCAACTTTTGCGCTAATCGAATTTGAGTGCGGCGCTGGCGTCGGGGGGAATGCTCAACCCGTCAGAACTGACAATCGGGAAATTTGCCCTGCCATAACCGTTAGCCACATTTGTCCTCCTATTACCGGCGACATCGGAGGCCACACCGGACGACGTACCGATGCCGTGCCGACCACCGCGCCGGATGCTGTGCCGACCACCGCGCCGGATGCTGTGCCGACCGCTGTGCCGACCGCTGTGCCGACCGCTGTGCCGACCGCTGTGCCGACCGTTAGCCGGACGCCGAGTCGGACGATGCGTCGGACGCCGAGTCCGTGTCCGTTTTTGACGTTTCACCACCGTCCCAGGACACAGCGGGGGAAAGGCGATCGGGATCGCGTCGAGCAGGTGGTCTGCGGACACGTGCCTGCGCCGGCCCTCGGTGCACACCTCGCATCCGCCGATGTGCCTGATCAGGCGCTTGCGCAACAGCGGCCCGGGGGAGCCGTCGGTACCGGACTCGACCAGCGCCGACAGGTCGGGGCAGTGTGCCCGCCCCCTTTCGGCCAGGACGACCGCCGCCGCGGCGTTCTCCATGCGCTCCCTGGCCCGGGCCAGCCGCGCCGTGGCCTGCCGCGACGTCAACCCGAGGATCGATCCCACCTCGGCGGGCGTCAGGCCGTGCCGTACGGACAGGTGGAGGATCTCGCGCTCGCCCGACCCGAGATCGGCGAGCGCGTCGCGCACCACCGCCGCGGTCCCGGGGTCCGCCGGGTCGTCGAGCACCGCGACGGGCGCCGCCCTGCCCTGCTGCCGAGCCGCGCACTGGAACCGGACGAGCGCGTACAGCCAGGCGCGAAAGCGCGCCGGGTCCTTCAGCCGCCGCGCGCTCGCCCGCGCGGCGACGAGCGCCTGGTGTACGGCCCGTGCGGCCCGGTCCTGGTCGCCGAGCACGGAGTGGGCGTAGTCGGCCAGCCGGTCGGCGTACGCGTCGTAGAGCCCGGCGGGCGCCTCCGAGTCACCGCGCCGCAGTGCCTCCAGCAGACGGCGGTCGTCGGCGCGGCTGACGTTCGGCCATGCGGGCAACGGACATTCCTCCCCGAGGACGGAACCAGAACCTGTCGGGCCCCACACGAGGAGGACGCCGCCTCAACGGCTGTCGTTTACTACATGAAAGGTCATACTCAACCGGCATTAACTGCGAAAACTGGTGGAAATTCGGGGAATTCCGGCTATCGCGCTTGGTGGGGGTCCGGATCCGGGCCTGACATCAGTCCTGCGCCTTCCCGCCGGCGACCCGACTGATCATGAGAGCGACGAGGATGATGCCGCCGTAGACGAGCTGCTTCCACTCGCCGGGCACGCCCTTGAGGGTGAGGACGTTCTCGACCAGGCCGATGACCAGGACACCGGTGAGCGCCCCGAGGATGGTGCCCTTGCCGCCGTCCATGCTGACGCCGCCGATGACGGCCGCGGCGAACACCATGAAGATCCAGCCGACGCCCTGGTTGGCGCTGATGCCACCGAGACGGCCGGTCTCGAGGACGCCCGCGAGCGCGGCGAGCGTGCCGCCGATGATGAACACCGTCCACACCACCCGGTCCACCCGGATGCCCGCCGCCCGCGCGGCGTCGGCGTTGCCGCCGATGGCGTAGAGCGCGCGGCCGGCCCTGAAGTAGCCGAGGCCGACGATGCCCGCCGCGAACAGGGCACCCGCGATCCAGATCGACGCGGGGACGCCGAGCCAGGTGGCGCCGCCCAGATAGATGATCGACTCCGGCAGCTCGAACAGGCTCTTGCCGCCGGTCAGCCCGAGGTGCAGGCCGTGGACGACGATCAACATCGCCAGCGTGACGACGAACGCCGAGAGCTGGAACTTGAGGATCAGGAAGCCGTTGAACGCGCCGATCGCGGCTCCGATCAGCAGGCATAGCGGGATCGCGAGCAGCCCCGTGTTCCCCGCCCCTTGCCCAGCGCTGGCCGGGATCACCAGCACGGTGATGGCGGGCGCCATGCCGACGGTCGACTCCAGCGACAGGTCGAACTTGCCCGCGATGAGGATCATCGCCTCCGCCAGCACGACCAGGGCCAGCGCGGACTGCTGCTGGAGCACGTTCGTGAGGTTGCCCACGGTGAGGAACACCGGGTCCACGAGCGCGCCCACGACGAGCAGGACGACGATGACCGGCACCAGCGTCAGGTCCCTGAAGCGGCCGAGCCGCAGTCCTCCACCCGCGCGGGCGCGCCCCGCGGACGGTGCCGCCGCCGTCGAAGGGGTCGTCGGAGGTGTCGTCGAGGGGGTCGCTGCGCTCACTCTTCCATGCCTTCCATCGCGGTCACGAGCTCGTGGTCGGACCAGCCGCGCGGCACGTCCTTGACCACCCTCCCGTGGAACATCACCAGCACCCGGTCACAGATCCGCAGGTCGTCGAGCTCGTCGGAGACCAGTACGGCACCGGCGCCCCGCTCGACCGCGTCCTCGACGGCGCCGAGTAACGACTGCTTCGCCTTGACGTCCACCCCGGCGGTGGGGTTGATCACGACCAGCGCGGCGGGCGAGTCGGACAGCGCCCTGGCGAGCACGACCTTCTGCGCGTTGCCGCCGGACAGGTCGCCGACGGGCTGGTCCGGCCCCTCGGTCTTGATGTCCAGGTCCTCGATCATCTGTACGGCTCGCGCCCGCCGCCTGGACGGGAACACGGTGCCGAACCGGCCGAGCTTGTGCGCGATCGGCAGGGTCGCGTTCTCGGCGATCGACAGCAGCGGGACGAACCCCTCGCGGTGCCGGTCCTGGGGGACGAACCCGAGCCCCGCCCTGAGCGCGGACGGCACATCCCCCGGCTTGACGGCGGTCCCATTGATGACGACCGTGCCGGCGTCGGCTCTGCGCAGCCCGACCAGGGTCTCGGCCAGGCCGACCTTGCCGCTGCTGCCCGACCCGGCCAGCCCCACCAGCTCTCCCACGCGGACCTCCAGCGACACGTCCTGGTACCGGTCCCGCAGGGACAGCCCGCTCGCGGAGATCGCGACCGCGGCACCGGGCGTGCGGGACCTGGCCTGGTAGTCCGTGGTGGCCTCACCGGTCATCGCGGCGACCAGCTCGTCGTGCGGCAGCTCGGACACCGGCTTGGTGACGACGTGCCGGGCGTCGCGGAAGACCGTGACGCTCTGGCAGATCTCGTACACCTCGTCCAGGTGATGGGAGATGTACATCATGGTCACGCCCTGCTCGCGCAGAGCCCGCATCCGCTCGAAGAGCCGCTCGATGGCCGGGCCGTCGAGCTGGGCGGTCGGCTCGTCCAGGATGATGAACCGCGCGCCGAACGACAGCGCGCGGGCGATCTCGACGAGCTGCCGCTGCTCGACGTCGAGGTCTCCGGCGAGAGCCCCGGCGTCCACGTCCACGCCGTACCGTTCGAGGACCTCGCGGGCGTTCCGCCGCAGCGCACCCCACTGGATGAGCCGGCCGGACGTCTGGTGGCGGTTGAGAAAGAGGTTCTCCGCGACGGTCAGCGCGGGGATGATGGTCGACTTCTGGTAGACGCAGGCGACCCGCCGCCGCCACGCGTCCCGGTCGGCGAGGGCGGGCGCCGCCTCTCCCGAGAACAGCACCTCGCCCTCGTCCGGAGCCTGGAGCCCGGTCAGGATCGACACCAGCGTGGACTTGCCCGCGCCGTTCCTGCCGATGAGCGCGTGCGTCTCGCCCTCGGTGATGGAGATGCCCGCGCCGTTGAGCGCGACCGTGGGCCCGAACCGCTTGGTGACGTTCCTGGCTTCGACGTGAACGCTCATTGGACCTGGTTGCCCCAGAGGTTCTTGTCGTCCACGTTCTCCTTGGTGACCAGCGGAGCGGGAAGCTGGTCCTCGAGGCCGTTCGGCAGCGAGATGATCGTGCTGTCGTGGTCGGTCGGGCCGGGCTGGAACGCCTTGCCCTCGGCCGCGGCCTTGGCGTAGAAGAGCGCGTACTTCGCGTACAGGTCGGCGGGCTGGGAGACCGTGGCGTCGATCTCGCCCTTGCGGATCGCGTCGAACTCCTGCGGGATGCCGTCGTTGGACACGACGAACACGTGCTTGGGGTCGTCCGGCTGGACCAGCAGGCCCTTGGCCTTCAGCACCTGCAGCGTCGGGGCCAGGTGGACGCCGCCCGCGTGCAGGTAAACGCCCTTGATGTCGGGGTTCTGCTCCAGGCGGGTCTGCAGCATGGACGCCGCCTTGCTGCCCTCCCACTCGGTCGGCTCGTCGAAGACCGTGATCCCGGGGAACTTCGCCTTCATGCACTCGCGGAACGCCTCGGCCCGGTCCCGGCCGTTGATCGAGCTGAGCGCGCCCATGAGCTGGACGACCTTGCCCTTGCCGCCGAGCTTCTCGCCGAGGAACTCGCACGCCTTGGTGCCGTACGCCTTGTTGTCGGCGCGTACGACCATGTAGACGTTGCCCTTGTCGGGGCGGGTGTCCACGGAGACGACCGGGATCTTCTTGTTCTCCAGCTGCTGGAGGGTCGAGGCGATGGCCCCGGTGTCCTGCGGAGCCATGACGATCACCTTGGCGCCCTGGCTGACCAGCGCCTGGGTGTTGGCGACCAACTTGGCCACGTCGTTCTGCGAGTTCGTCGGGTTCATCAGGTCGACCGAGAGCTCGGCCGCCATCTGCGGGACGTACTTGCTGTAGGAGTTCCAGAAGTCGGAGTCCGCGCGGGGGAGGTCGATGCCGACCTTCCCGCCCGAGGCCGTGCCGCCGGCGCTGCCGCTGCCGCCGGTCGTGGCGGCGTCCTCGGTGGTGGAGCCGCACGCGGTGATGATCGTCAAGAGGGCCGCTCCTGCGACCACGGGGCCGAACCGCATCGTTTGCCTCTGTTTCCTCAGGGGGTGGGGGGTGTTTCAGCTGGCCGGTCTGAGCCGGAGGCCGTGCATGCCGCCGTCGGCCGCGAGGACCGTGCCGGTGGTGGAGAGCGTCATGACTCCCTCCAGACCGCGCCGCCGGGGAAGCTGTACGCGGCGATCGATTCCGGACGCATCCGGGCGCTGAACCCGGGCGAGGCCGGAGCGGTGTAGCAGCCGTTCTCGATGACGACCGGATCGGTGAAGTGCTCGTGCAGATGGTCGACGTACTCGATGATGCGGTTCTCCATCGATCCGCTCACCGCGACGTAGTCGAACATCGACAGGTGCTGGACCAGCTCGCACAGCCCGACCCCGCCGGCGTGCGGGCAGACCGGTACGCCGAACTTGGCGGCGAGCAGCAGGATCGCGATGTTCTCGTTCACGCCGCCGACCCTGGCCGAGTCGAGCTGCAGGTAGGAGATGGCCCCGGTCTGGAGGAGCTGCTTGAAGACGATCCTGTTCTGCACGTGCTCGCCGGTCGCGACGGGGATCGGCGCGATGCCGCGCGCGATGGCCGCGTGGCCGAGCACGTCGTCGGGGCTGGTCGGCTCCTCGACCCAGTGTGGGCGGAACTCCTTCAGCGCGTTGACCCAGGCGACGGCCGTGTCGACGTCCCAGCGCTGGTTGGCGTCGATCGCGATCGGGAAGTCGTCGCCGCACACCTCGCGGGCGACTCGGAACCTGCGGACGTCGTCGTCGAGGTTGGCGCCGACCTTCAGCTTGATCTGCCTGAAGCCCTGGTCGAGCGCCTCCTCGCACCGCGTCCTGAGCTTGTCGTCGTCGTAGCCGAGCCAGCCGGGGGAGGTGGTGTACGCCGGGTAGCCGTGCTCCCGCAGGTGGGCGATCCGCTGGCGCCTGCCCGGTTCGGCCCTGCGCAGGATCTCCAGGGCCTCCTCAGGGGTGAGGGCGTCGCTGAGGTAGCGGAAGTCGACGAGGTCGACGATCCGCTCCGGCGGCAGCTCGCCGAGCAGCAGCCACAACGGCTTGCCCTCCAGCCGGGCCCGGAGGTCCCAGAGGGCGTTGACCACGGCGGAGATCGCCATGTGCATGACGCCCTTCTCCGGGCCGAGCCAGCGGAGCTGGGAGTCGTAGACCATCTCCTTGTACAGCGCGCCGATGTCCTCGGTGTCCCGCCCGATGACGTACTGCTCCAGCGCCCTGATGGCGGCGGTCTGCACGTCGTTGCCGCGGCCGATCGTGAACGCGAAGCCGTGCCCCTCGACGCCGTCGCCGGTCCGCAGCACCACGTACGCGGCGGAGTAGTCGGGGTCGGGGTTCATCGCGTCGGAGCCGTCGAGCTCGCGTGACGTGGGAAAGCGGATGTCGTGGGTCGAAAGCGCCACGATTCGGCGGCTCACGCCCGGCCCACTGTCTGCCGCTGCCGTCCCCCGGAAGCGAGGAAAGCCCCGTCGATCTCGGGCGCTCCGATGTCGCGCAGGTTGCCGGCGGCATCCTTCACCACCGGCTTCTCCTGTCCGACAGGTCCTACTCGCAGCAGCTTCACACCGCATCCTTCGGTCATACATCGGATGTCTCGATCGAGATGCTGAAACGCGTTCCCGTTCATGTCAAGACTTTGAGGGCGGGTAGTCCGATCTGTGACCTGGATATATGCCGAAATGTCAGCGATTCTCTCCCGGGGCTGTTTCGCTCGCACATCCGATATCCCTCGCTCCGGCCGTACGGTCACAACCCAGAAAACATCGGAGGGGAAACCTTGTTGCGGTCAGGTTTCCGGTGTAGGAACGAGCCCAGATCGACCGATCGTCGGAGGTTTCCGTGCATGTCCGTCCCAAACGACGCTTAGGCCTTACCTTCCTGTCCGCGTTCGCCCTGGTCGCCGGAATGATCGGAGCGGCCGGTCCGGCCCGTGCCGGACAGGCGTCCGCACCCGCCGAGCAGACACCCGATGAGTTGACCCTCTGGTACGACAAGCCCGCCACCAACTGGGAGACCCAGGCGTTGCCCATCGGCAACGGTCCGCTGGGGGCCAAGATCTTCGGTGGCGTGGCCGCCGAGCAGATCCAGTTCAACGAGAAGACCCTGTGGACCGGTGGTCCCGGCTCGCCGAACTACGACTTCGGCAACTGGAAGACCCCGCGGCCGAACGCCATCGCGGAGGTCCAGCAGCAGATCGACCGCGACGGCAAGATGTCGCCGGGCGCGGTGGCGGCCAAGCTGGGACAGCCCAAGACCGGCTTCGGCGCCTACCAGACCTTCGGCGACCTCTACCTGGACATCGCGGGCGCGCCGCAGAACCCCACCGGCTACCGGCGCGAGCTGAGCCTGGGTGAGGCCGTGGCCCGGGTCGCCTACACCGCTGAGGGCGTCACGTACTCTCGTGAGTACTTCGCCAGCCACCCCGGCAACGTGATCGTCGGCCGCCTCTCCGCCGATCAGGGCGGCAAGGTCTCCTTCACGCTGCGGCACACCTCGCCGCGCAACGACAAGACCGTCACCGCCGCCGACGGCCGGCTCACCATTCGCGGCGCCCTGGCCGACAACAAGATGAAGTTCGAGTCCCAGGTGCAGGTGGTCAGCCAGGGCGGCACCCGTACCGACGCCGGGGACAAGATCACCGTCACCGGCGCGGACAGCGCGGTGTTCGTGCTGTCAGCCGGCACCGACTACTCCGACGCCTACCCCGCCTACCGCGGCGAGGACCCGCACGCCAAGGTCACCGCTGCCGTGGACGCCGCGGCCGGCCAGAGCTACGACCAGCTCAGGCAGGCCCACCTGGCCGACTACCGGAAGCTGTTCGACCGGGTGAAGCTGGACCTCGGGCAGGGCACCCCAAGGGTGCCGACCGACCAGCTCCGGCGCGACTACACCGGCGGCGGCTCGGCCGACGACCGCGCGCTGGAGGCGATGTTCTTCGCCTACGGCCGGTACCTGCTGATCTCCTCCTCACGCGAGGGCGACCTCCTGCCCGCCAACCTGCAGGGCGTGTGGAACAACTCGACCAACCCGCCCTGGTCGGCCGACTATCACGTCAACATCAACCTGCAGATGAACTACTGGCTGGCCGAGCAGACGAACCTGGATGAGACCACCCAGCCGTACGACCTGTTCGTCTCCGCCCTGGTCGCCCCCGGCCGCAAGACCGCACAGGACATGTACGGCGCCCGCGGCTGGGTCGTCAACAACGAGACCAACCCGTTCGGCTTCACCGGCGTCCACAACTATGCCTCTTCGTTCTGGTTCCCCGAGGCCGCGGCCTGGACCACGCAGCACCTGTACGACCGCTACCGGTTCACCGGTGACGTGGACTACCTGAGGAACACCGCCTATCCGGTGATCAAGGGTGCCGCCGAGTTCTGGCTGGACTTCCTGCACACCGACCCGCGCGACGGCAAGCTGGTCGTGTCGCCGAGCTACTCGCCGGAGCAGGGCGACTTCTCCGCCGGCGCCTCGATGTCGCAGCAGATCGTGCGCGAGGCGCTCACCAACGCCCTCGCCGCCGCCAAGAAGCTCGATCTGGACCAGGACTTCCAGGACGAGGTGAGCGCCGCGCTGGCCAAGCTCGACCCGGGCATCCGGATCGGCTCCTGGGGCCAGCTCCAGGAGTGGAAGACCGACTGGGATTCTCCGACCAACGACCACCGGCACGTCTCCCACCTGTTCGCGCTGCACCCGGGCAACCAGATCGTCGTGGGCACCCCGGAGGCCGAGGCGGCCAAGGTCTCGCTGACCGCGCGCGGCGACGGCGGCACCGGCTGGTCCAAGGCATGGAAGATCAACTTCTGGGCGCGGCTGCTCGACGGCGACCACGCCCACAAGATGCTCAGCGAGCAGCTGAAGAGCTCGACGCTGGACAACCTCTGGGACACGCACCCGCCGTTCCAGATCGACGGCAACTTCGGCGCCACCTCGGGCATCGCCGAGATGTTGCTGCAGAGCCAGCACTCCGTCGTCGACGTTCTGCCCGCGCTGCCCGCGGCCTGGCCGACCGGCTCGTACGCCGGGCTGCGGGCCCGCGGCAACGTGACCGTCGACGCCTCGTGGAAGGACGGAGCGGTATCGGAGATCGTCCTGCGGGCGGGCTCCGCGGGTCCGCTGACTGTGCGCAACGCGGTCTTCAGCGGCCCCTACCGCCTGGTGGACGACCAGGGACACACCGTCCGGCACACCCGTGACGGCGCGGCGGTCACCTTCACCGCGGAGGCCGGCGGCGTCTACCGTGTGGCGGCCGGCGCGCGCGTCACGGTCAAGGCGCCCGCCGAGGCCGGACCCGGCTCGTCGTTCCCCGTGGAGGTCACCGTCGCGGCGACCGGCAAGCGCGCCGTGCCCGCCGGCGACCTCACCCTGCGTATGCCGGAGGGCTGGACGGCCGAGCCCGCCTCGCGTCACCTCCCGGCTGTGCCGCCCGGCCGTACCCGCACCGAGACGTTCACCGTCACGGCCGGGCCGGCCGACGGATCGCGCGTCGCGCGGATCGCCGCGACGCTCACCGGAGGATCCGGCTGGTCGGCGAGCGGGACGGCCGCGCTCGCGGTGGCCCCCTGCGTGGTCCCGTCCGCCGCGACGCCCCTCGTCGCCTGGGACCCGTCCTCCGGCACGACCGTCGCCGACCTCTCCGGAAACGGCAGGGACGCGACCATCACCGGCCCGGCCGCCTACGACGCGGACGGCGGCCTCGTGCTCGGCGGGTCCACCTACCTGACGACGGCGCCGACGACGCTGGGCTTCCTGCGCGAGGCGACGTTCGCGGCCCGGGTGAAGGTGGCCGCGCCGTCCGGCTACCGGCGGCTGTTCGACTCGCAGCCGTCCGGCAACCCCGGCACCGACGGCGTTCTCGTCGATCTGACTCCGGACAACAGGGTGCGCTTCATCGGCGCCGGGCTGAACGTCATCACCGACGCGGTCGTGCCGTCCGGGCGGTACCTCGATCTGGTGGTCACGATGGGCCGCGACGGCGCGGTCACCGTCTACGTGGACGGCGCCCGGGTGGGCGGTGCCTCGGTCCCGGCCGATGGGATCATGGGGTGCGCCACGCGCCCGCTGCGGTTCGCGGCCGACCAGGGCGGCGGCCAGCGGCTGTCCGGAGCCGTGGACCGGATGGCGATCTTCGCCCGTGCGCTGACCGCGGCCGAAGCGGCCACCTGGCAGAGTCTGGCCTTCTGATCGGATGAGGACCGAGGACCGGGCGCACGCCCTACGGCTGGGCGCCGCCGCAGTTGGGCGCGCACAGCCGCCGGGCGATCCCCTTCAGGAAGATGTTGCGGATCTCCAGGACGGTCTGCGGGAAGTACGCCGCGCCTCCCGTGGCCTTGGCGATCGCCGTCATCTGCGCCCGGTCCTCGTCCTTGTTGGTGTTGAACGAGATGATCAGGATGTTCACCGGCCGCTTGGGGTCGTAGGCCTCCTTCAGCCTCTTCAGGATCCCGGGGTTGGAGATCCCGCCGTTGGGGTCGTCGTTCCCGACGCCGTCCGTGAAGAGGATGATCGTGTTGACCTTGTCCGCCTGGTAGTCCTTGGTCATCTTCTGGTAGGCGGCCCACAGGGTGTCGTTCAGGCCGGTGTTGCCCGTCGGGATCGCCTGGACGTCCCGCATCGCCTGGGCGATGAGTTCCCGCCGGGTGACGCCGTCGATCTGCTGGGCGAGCGGCCCGATCGGCACGACTTCCTTCCAGTCCACGCCCTGGCCGCGGAGGTTGTCGGAGAAGGCCCAGGTGCCCACCTCGGCCTTGTCCGGGAACAGCTTCAGCCCCTCGATGGCGACGTTGCCGATGGCCCGCATGCGGCTCACGCCCGTGCTGTCGGCGGGCAGGGCCATGGTGCCGGAGATGTCGACCAGGGCGAGGAGCTTCGTGCCCAGCTTGATCTGGTGCCACGCCTGGGTCAGCTTGGTGATCGACGCGCCGTCCGGGAGCGCCAGCTCGGCCGGATTCTTGGCGTTGACGCCGTTCTCCGGGGCGAGCGCGCCACCGCCCTTCCCCTGCGGCGTGCGGAAGCCGTGGTCCTGCACGATCTTCTGGCCCGACGCCGAGGTCAGCTCGGTGCTGAAGGCATGGGCCGCCTCGCGCACCGCCGGGTCCTTGGACGTGATCACGATCGGATAGTCGAGGCTGAGGGTGCCCTCGGCCGGATAGAGCGCGACGGCCGGGTCCGACGGATGGGACGTCGTGTTGAACGCCCACACGGACTGCTCGGAGGCGACGCCGACCGGGATGCGCGCGGCCGCCTTGGTGAGCGTGGCGAACAGGCTGTCCGGCGAGGAGACCGTGGACTCGGAGAGCTGGCGCAGCACCCCCACGAGCAGCTCCTCGTTGCCGCCCCCCGCCTTCAGCACGGAGGAGCCCGCGAGCAGCGCGCCGAGCCCGGCGGCGTTCTGCGCCGGGTCGAGCGCGAGCACCCGGACCTTCTTCGCCAGCCCGTCGGGGTTGGCGGCGTTCGCGGCGCTCAACAGGCCGGTCCAGCTCGCCGGGCTGAACGCCGCCTGGAGCTTCTCCGCCCCCGTCTTGGACGCGGTGAGGACGACGGGGGAGCGCGCCGCGCTGCCGGATGCCTTCAGCCCCGCCTTGGCCAGGCCGGCGCCGGACAGCCACAGGCTGGAGTCGGGGACCCAGACGTCCGGATCGACCTTCCCCGAGGTGGGGTCGCTGCTGGACATCGCGTTGGCGATCCCGGCCGACTGCGCCGCCTTCACCGAGACGGTGACGCACGTGCCGCCCGCCGTCCGGCCCGACTTCCCGAACTTCTCCGCCACCTTGGCGATGGCCGGCTCGATGTCCGGCGAGGCCACCACCGAGAGCCCGATCTTGTCCCCGCCGCAGCCCTCGTCCTTGTTGACCACGACGTACACGGCCACGCCGCACAGAACGGCGAGTGCGACCGCGCCCGCCAGGGGTGCGAACACCTTGCCGCGGCTCGCGCGGCGGCGGCGCGGCTCGCGCGGGCCGTACCCGCCGTCGGTTTCGTCTGTGCGGTGGCGTCCGCCCACGGTGTCCTCTTTTCAGGGGAGATCCTGGGTAATGCTTACGGAACACTACTGGTAAGGATTAAGGCGGCAAAATACTCATCTTGCTGGGATGATCACCGTAGGTGATGGAAAATGGGCGGATCGCGCGCCGCGCGCCGTACCCTTGGCGGGTGGTCATTCCCGTCGAAGACGCCGCGGATCCCCGCATCGCCGACTACGTACGGCTGCGCGATGTCGATCTGCGCAAGAGCCTCGAAGGCGGCCGGGGCCTGTTCCTCGCCGAGGGGGAGAAGGTCATCCGCCGCGCGGTCGCGGCCGGGCATCCGGTCCGGTCCATGCTGATGACGGCCAAGTGGCTGGACCGGCTCGCCGACCTCACCGGCGGCGACACGGGGGACGTCACCGTCTACCTGGTCTCTGACGAGGTCATGGAGGGGATCACCGGCTTCCAGGTGCACCGCGGCGCGCTCGCCTCGATGGAGCGGCGCGAGCTTCCCTCGGTCGCCGAGGTGCTGCGCGGCGCCCGGCACGTCGTCGTGCTGGAGGATTTGGTTGATCACACCAACGTCGGCGCGATTTTCCGCTGCGCCGCCGCGCTCGGCGTGGACGCCATCGTGCTGTCGCCGCGATGCGCCGACCCGCTCTACCGCCGGTCGGTCAAGGTGTCGATGGGCTCCGTCTTCTCCGTGCCGTACGCGCGGCTGAAGGACTGGCACGACGGCCTGGAGGAGCTCCGCGACCACGGGTTCCGGCTGCTCGCGCTCACCCCGGCCGAGAGCGCCATCCCGATCGAGGAGGCGCTCACCGGCGGGCGGAACGCGCTGCTGCTCGGCTCCGAGGGCGACGGGCTGTCCTCACGCTGGCTGGCCGAGGCCGACCAGGCCGTACGGATCCCGATGAGCAGGGAGGTCGACTCGCTCAACGTCGCCGCGGCGGCCGCGATCGCCTGCTATCTCCTCGCGGCCCCCGGTCACTGACCGGCTGACGGTCGCGGGTCTCCACGACCGGCGCGGGCCGGCGCTCAGGCGTCCGAGACCTCCTCGCCGGCCCAGTCGAGGAGCTTGCGTGCGGTGGCGAGGCGGCTGGCCTCGCTGGCCTCGCCCAGGACCACGCCGACGAACGTGTGCTCGTTCCGAACCGCGGCGAAGGTGAGGCAGAACCCGGCGGCCGCGGTGTATCCCGTCTTCAGCCCGATCGCGCCGTACCCGAGGAGCGTGTTCGTGTTGCGCCAGACGTGCGCGCGGTGGACCTTCGACGCGGCCACCGTGTGCGTGCGCTTCTTCGCGATCACGGCGATCACCGGGTCGTCCAGCGCGATCCGGGCGAGGGCGACCTGGTCCCTGGCCGTGGAGTAGCCGCCCTTCGCGGGCAGACCGTCCGGGTTGGCGTACCGAGTGTCCCTCAGGCCGAGCTTCGCGGCGGCGGCGTTCATCTTGTCGACGAAGCCGCGGGTGCCGGGGCCGTACCGCTCGGCCAGCGCGTGTGAGGCGTCCGCCCCCGAGGGCAGCATCAGGGCGTAGAGCAGCTCCCGAACCGTCAGCCGCTCACCGGGCCGCAGGCCGCCGCTGGTCGCGCCGCCCGTGACGGCGTGCATGACGTCGGCGGCCGTGATCGTGATGACGTCGTCGAGTGACGCCTCCTGGCGCACCACATAGGCCGTCATGACCTTGGTGAGGCTGGCCACCGGGACGCGGCGCGTGTCGCGCTTGGCGAACGGGACCGTTTCCGCCGTCGTGTCCACGAGGTACGCGGCGCGGGCGGTCACCGTGGGCGCGTCCCGCACGGTCGCGGCGGCGGGGATCCCCATGGGGACGGTGACGCTGGAGGCGGTGACGCTGGAGGCGGTGGAGGGGATGGCGGACGCGGTGGCGGCGGCCGGCCCGACCGATCCGAATGCCAGGACGGCGGCCGACAGCGCGCCGATCAGCCCGATACGCATCCCGACATGATGACACGATCACGCGTTGGCGCGCCGACGACGCCAAATGACGAACGCGGCGATCGCGCCGACCACGACCGCGGCGATGCCGATCGCGATGAGCGGGGAGCCGGCGGCGAGCTTGAGCCACCCCCACAGGAGGGCGTAGAGCCCGAACGCCGTGATCGGCGCCCACGTCAGGCAGCCGAGGGCGCTGGCGACGAGATACCACCGGTAGTCGATCCGGAGCACCCCGGCCACCCAGGGCAGGGAGTGTCGCAGGCCGGGCACCCAGAAGCAGCCGTAGACGGCGAGCGCGCCCCAACGGCGCACGACGTTCTCGACCTTGAGGATGCGCTCCTGGCCGATCTTCCTGCCGAGCCGCGACCGGTAGAGCGCCTGGCCGAGTCTGTGGCCGACCCAGTAGTAGACCTGGAACACGCCGAACAGCGCCACGACGCCGATCGCGACGACGATCCAGAAGGGCAGGCCCAGGAGCGAGGCGGACATCGGATCCGGCATTTCCACCCCTTCTGGGACATCTCGCTTAGGACAGGCTTACCTTACAGGCCTATAGGGCCGCCCTGGCCTCGGACACCCACCGTTCGACGCCCACCCGTTCCGCGACGGCCAGCGCGTTCTCGTAGTGCTCCCGCGCGGGCAGGCCGAGCCGTACGGCGAGATCGCCCAGGGTCCGGGCCACCGGCCAGAGCGCGACCACGCCCGTGCCGGCTCCCGCGATCCTGTCCCGGAAGGGCACGAGCCGCTCGTACGCCTCCCGCATCCGGGCCGTGTCGGAGAGGAGCATGCCCGCGAGGGCCCGCCAGATCAGGGCCAGCTCGTACAGGAAGTCGGTTCTGACCGGTTCCCGGGACGTGGCGACGGCCCGCGCGTCTTTCAGATGCCCGGCCGCGGCGAGGGCCAGGGCGTACGCGTCGGGGGTCCACTTCGCCCCTCGCAGATGCGCCTCCCCGAGCGGCTCGACCATCTCGGCCGCGCGTCCGTCGACGAGGTGCAGGCAGAACGTGGCGATCAGCGGCAGGTCCTGGCGGCCCTCCAGCATCCCCGCCCGCGCGGTCAGCCGGGCCGCGTTCCGGTAGGCGCGCTCCGCCCCGGCGTAGTCG
Organism: Microtetraspora sp. NBRC 16547; assembly: GCF_030268965.1. GTDB lineage: Bacteria > Actinomycetota > Actinomycetes > Streptosporangiales > Streptosporangiaceae > Microtetraspora. Next base: position 62,355 of record NZ_BSSE01000008.1, read on the forward strand.
CCGGTGATCATCAGGCGCTGTCCCGCGTACCAGGCGCCCACGGCGGCGGGAGCGGGCAGGTCGTACTGCCGTCCCAGCCGCTCGGCCTGCGCCAGATGGGAGTCGGCCTCGGCGAAGTCGCCGCGGGCCGCCGCGCACTCCAGCAGGACCAGGTGCGCCAGTGTCCGCACCGAGATCTGCCCGGACTCGGCGCCGACGCGCAGCAGCTCGCGGCCGATGGTCTCCCGCTCGTCCACCTGGGTCATGGTGTACGACTGGCGGAGCCGGCCGCTCAACGCCGTCGCGAGCAGCGCGGGGTCGCCGCTCGACCGCGCCAGCTCCTCGGCCTCCAGCGACGCCTGGTAGCCGCGCTGCGTCGCGGAGCCCTCCAGTTCGAGCGCCAGCGTGGCCAGCAGGCTCGCGCGCAGGGACTGCTCCCCGGCCGGGAGCTCGACCAGCGCCTTCTCGGTGACGTCGACGATCTCCCACGCGGTCCGGGTGAAGTCACGCGCGATGCCCTTGTGCGGGACGGCCAGCGCCGCCGCGACCCGCGCGGTCAGCTCCAGGTCGCCGAGCGGCAGCGCGACGTCCATCGCCTCCCGGCGGTGCGCCCGCGCCGCGGTCATGTCGCCGCACAGCGCCAGCGCCCTGATCATCCTGAGCTGGAGCTCCAGTCGCTCCTTTACGCCTCCGGAGCGGGCCCGGTCGAACGCCGCGATGGCCCGCTGCCACAGCGACGCCGCCTCGCGGTGCGCGAAGCGGCGCTCGGCCTGCTCCGCCGCCAGGCCCGCGTAGCGTTCCGCCTTCGCCGCCGTCTCCACGGTGCCCGCGGCCTCGTAGTGGTGGGCCAGCGCGGCCACGTCGGCGGGCGCGCGCCGCTCGATCACCGAGGCGACCGCGGCGTGCAGCCGCGACCTGCGCAGCCGCGAGGCGTCGGAGTAGATGGTGTCCCGCACCAGGTCGTGGTCGAACCTGAGCAGCCCGGGACCCGGCTCGGTCACCAGGCCCGCCAGCAGGCCGGCCTCGACCGCGTCCACCACCGCGTCCTCGGCGCCGGAGACGTCCACCAGCACGTCCACGTCCACGTCACGGCCGATCACCGCGGCCTGCAGCAGGACCTGCTGCGCCCGCTCGGGCAGCCGGGCGACCCGGCGGCGGAGCACGTCGCGCACGCCGGACGGCACCTGCGAGAGGTCCGCCTCGGCCTCGAACAGCCGCACCGTCTCCTTGACGAAGAACGGGTTGCCGCCGGTCCGCTCGACGATCGCGGCCACGACCTCCTCGTCCACGTCGCGCACGCACGTCGCCCGGACCAGCTCGGCGACCGACGCGTCGTCCAGCCCGTCCAGCCCGACGCGTACGGGGGCCAGCCGGGCGAGCGCGGCCAGGACGTCCTGCTGCCGGTCGTTCAGCTCGCCCTCGCGGCAGGTGACCACGAGCAGGACCCGGCTGGCGGCCAGCAGGCTGGGCAGGGCGCGTAGCAGCGCGAGCGTCTGCTCGTCGGCCCAGTGCAGGTCCTCAAGGGTGATCAGCAGCGGCGCCTCGCGGGCGACCGCGGAGAGGTAGCCGCCGACCGCGCGGTGCAGTCGGAACCCGCCGGACGCCTCGTCGTCGGCGGTGTCCGGCGCGGTGTCGTCGAGCAGCGGCGCGAGCAGCGCGGCGTACTCGCCCGCGCCCCTTCGCGCGATCAGCGTCCGGAGCACCTCGACCCAGGCCCAGCCCGGCGGCGTCGCGCTGCTGTCGGGACAGCCGCCCGCGGCGCTGACCCAGCCGTCGAGCCGCGCGGCGAGCTGCCGGAGCAGCGTGGTCTTGCCGGCGCCCGCGTCCCCGCCGATGAGCGCGACCGTGAACCGGCCCGCCTGCGCGCGCGGCGCAGCCGCGGCGAGCGTGGCCAGCTCGCCGTCACGCCCCACGAACGGCTCGGGTTCGAGCGGGGGAACGGTCCCGGCCTCGACGGGTCGCGGCGGCCAGGACGAGGTCACCTCCTGGACCCGGCGCTGGGCCGACGGCGCCAGGTCCAGACCGGGATCCTGCGCCAGGATGTCGGCCTCCATCTTCCGCAGCGCCGGCCCGGGGTCGATGCCCAGCTCGTCGGAGAGCACGGCCCGCGCCCGGCGGAGCGCGGCCAGCGCGTCCCCCTGCCTGCCGCAGCGGTAGAGGGCCAGGGCGAGCAGCCGCCAGCCCTCCTCGCGGAGCGGGTGCTCCGCGGTCAGCCCCTCCAGGTCGGGGACGGTCTCGGCGTGCAGGCCCATCCGCAGTCCCGAGTCGGCGTACCGCTCCCGCGCCACCAGTCGCAGCTCGCTCAGCCGCGCGACCTCGGCCTCCGCCCACGGCTGCTCGGCGAAGTCGGAGTACGGCGTGCCCTGCCACAGGCCGAGCGCGGACTCCAGCCGGGCCCTGGCGGACGACGGGTTCTCCTCCAGCCGTTCCCCGGCGGACCGTACGGTCGCCTCGAAGCGGAGCGCGTCCACCTGCTCGGGGGCGGCGCGCAGCGCGTACCCGGACGCCACGGTCACCAGCAGCCGGGTCGGTCCGCCGCGCGGCCGGTCGGGTTCGATGACGCGGCGCAGCCGCGAGATGTAGACCTGGAGCCCGGACTGGGCGCCCCGCGCGTCGTCCCACAGGTCGAAGAGCAGCGTGTCGACCGGAACGACCTGGCCGCGGGCGACCAGGAGGCGGGCGAGGACGGCGCGCTGGCGCAACCCGCCGAGGTCGAGCTCCCGACCGCCGTCGTACGCTTCGACCGGTCCAAGTACCCGGAATGCCACTGTGGTCATGGTCGCCTGCGCCGGGGGGTCGCTCGCAGCAACGGCCTCGTTTCGCGCCTGCCGAGCCCGGTCATCCTCCGCGGACAAAGTATCGCGTCCACGCCCGGGAAACCCTGCCCCTGAGGGGTTCACATCAGTCGACCTTGACGGGTCTCCGGTCGCCGGCCCGGCGGCGGAACAGCGCCCATCCGCCGAGCGCGAGGCCGCCCCAGGGGATCTCGATGGTGTACGTCCAGAAGCCGAACAGGATGGCCGCGGCCGTCGCCCCCGCTTCCGGTGCGCCGAACGCCACCAGGGCGAGAGCCGTACCGGCCTCCATGAAACCGGCCCCGCTCGGCGTCGCCAGGGCGCTGGTCAGCACCCGCGACAGCGCGAAGACCGCGACGGACTCGGCCAGGCCCGGATAGGAGCCGGTGCCGTGCAGGCACAGCACGAGGATCAGCCACTGGAGGACGAGGAAGGCGATCATCCCGAGGGAGAGCGTCGGCCAGCGGCTGTGCACGACGTCCGTCGTGTCCTTGCGCAGCCGGAAGAGCGCGTCGGAGAGCTGGTGCTCCGCGGGCCGGATCCGCCGCGGGGCGAGCCGGACGAGGGCGTCGAGGGCGCGGCCGAGCAGCTGGGCCGCGCGCTCCCAGTACAGCGCCGACGCGACTACGGCGACCAGCACGAGGATCGAGATCGCCCCCACCCATCCGGCGTCGGCGACCGCCGGGCTCAGCGCCCGCCCGGACATCAGCAGCGCGAGGATGCCGGCCGCCGGCAGGATGAACCGGAAAAGCGTGTTCCAGATGCCGCTGACCAGGGTCAGCACCACGACCGATCGGGTGGTGAACCCCCACCCGCGCGTCATGCCGAAGGTCACCGCCACACCCGCCGCGCCTCCGAAGGGCAGCAGGTTGCTGACGGCGCTGCCCGCGGCGTTCAGCGTGAGCGCCTGGGCGTGGGTCAGGCCGGGCAGCGAGCCGGTGAGCACGAATGTGTACGCCAGCAGGCTGGCCAGCCAGACCGCCGTCATCAGGAGGACCATCTGCCAGCTCAGCGTGCCGAACAGGCCGCCGATCTCGGACCAGGACACCTTCGCCCCGGTCATCGTCCCGACGATCTTCGGGAGGAAGACGATCAGAGCCGCCGCGAGTCCGAGCGAGGCGATCGACAGCACGACCCGCAACCACTTGCTCATCCGTCAACTCCCTAACACATCGGCGACCGCGTTCCAGTCTGGCGGCAATGCCGAGTGGTGGGACTCCTTCTTTGGGAGGAGCGTCCCCTTAGACCTGGGTCGTGTCCGCCCCTAGGAGGAAGGATCAGTCGAAGGGGTGGCGCAGCCGGGTCCCCTGCGGGACGTCGCGCCGGACGTACCATTCCGTGCCGAAGATCAGACGGTACGCCAGGAAGGGGATCTTCAGCAGCACGCCGAGGGTGCGGTCGCCGTCGCCGCCGGTCGTCTGGCTGGCGTGCGCGGCCATCGACGCCCGCTTCGCCCGGGCGTACTTGCGGACGTTCACCCGGTGTGTGATCACGTGGCTCGGCGAGTAGGAGCTCTCGAAACTCCGGACATCGATCTTGGGATAGAGGCGGGCGGCCAGCCGTACGCCCTTGAGGAGCGGGTCGCGGTTCACCGTGGCCTCGAGAACGATGGGGGTCCCGGCGATCTCCGCCGCCCGGGTGCCGACGCGGTACACCTGGACGTGGTCGGGATGTCCGTACCCGCCGGCCGGGTCGTAGATGGTCAGCAGGTCGGCGCTCTCCTCCTTGAGGACCGCGGCGAGCCGCTGCGCCGCCTCCTCGGTGTCCGCGTCGATGAACGCGTTGTCCGGGCGCTCCTCGGCCACACCGCCGTCGATGGCCAGCCCCGAGTCGCCGTACCCGAGCAGGACGACGCGCGCGCACCCGAGCGTCGCCGCCGACTTCTGGAGCTCGCTCATTCGGGCCCTGCCCAGCTCGTCGCCGTGGGGCAGGTCGGCGAGGCCCCGCTCTCCGGCGGTCGCCACCACCAGCACCACCCGGTGGCCCTCGGCGGCCAACATCGCCATCGTCCCGGCAGTCAGCAGCGCCTCGTCGTCAGGATGAGCGTGAAAGAAGACCGCGGTTCTCGACACAGCGCAATGATTCCACGCCTCGGGACCGACGGTTTGATGGTGGTCCCGGCCTCTGCCAGTCTGGTTTGGTGAGGATCCTTCACATCAGTGACTGTTACCTCCCGCGGCTCGGCGGCATCGAGGTGCAGGTGGCCGACCTCGTGGGGATGCAACGAGAGGCGGGTCACACCGTCGAGGTCGCGACCGCGACCCCCGGAGAGCCTCTCCCGGGAGTGCGCCGCCTGACGGCCGGGCTCCCGTTCGACCTCCCCGTGCACCCCCGGGGCACCGCGCACCTGATCCGGCTGATGACCCGATGGCGGCCCGACGTCGTGCACGTCCACGCGGGCGCCGTCTCGCCGTTCGCGTGGCAGGGCGTGCGCGCCGCCGTACGGGCCGGGATGCCGGTCGTGGTGACGGTGCACAGCATGTGGGATCCCGTCACCTCCGGCCTCTACCTCGGCCTGCAGGCCGCCTTCGAGTGGCGGCGCTGGGGCATCGCCGTGACGGCGGTCAGCGAGGCGGCGGCCCGGCCCATCCGCGCCGTGGCCGGGGCCGGCGTCCCGGTGCAGGTGGTCTCCAACGGCCTGGACGTCGCCGCCTGGCGGACCGCGCCCGGGAGCGCCGCCCCAAAGGAGGCGGGCGAGGGCGGGGGCGCGGACGGCGTGCACGTGGTGGCGGTCGGGCGACTCGCGCCGCGCAAGCAGCCGGTGCGCCTGCTCAAGCTGCTCAAGGTGGCCCGCGCGAAGGTGCCCGCCCGGATCGCGATGCGCGCGACGATTGTGGGGGAGGGCCCCGCGCGCGCCTCGATGGAACGTTACCTGCGCGCCGAGGGGATGGACTGGGTGTCGCTGCCCGGCAGGTTCACCCGGGACCAGATCAAGGAACTGCTCGGCTCGGCCGACGTGTTCGTCGCCCCGGCGCCGCGCGAGTCGTTCGGGCTGGCTGCCCTGGAGGCGAGGGCGGCGGGGGTGCCGGTGGTCGCGCGCTCCCAGAGCGGGGTCGCCGACTTCGTCCGTCCGGGCAAGGAGGGCCTGCTCGGCCGGAGCTTCGGCGAGCTCGCCTCGGCGGTCGCGCGGCTGGTGCGGGACGAGCGGCTGCGGACCTCGATCGCCGCGCACAACCGCGAGGTTGAGCCGGTCGCGTGTTCCTGGCCGGCCGTGCTCGACGGCTTCGAGCGCTGCTACGAACTGGTCCGCCGCGCCCGTCCCTAGCCATCCGGCAAAAGGCAAACCTTGCCGGTGGCTACGTCACCGCCGCCCGCGTGAGCGAGCTGGCCGCCGGCACTAGGCTCGGCGTCCATGCGTACGATCGCGATCCTCACCCGCGCACTCGTCCTGCTGCTCATCGGCCTGATACCGGCCGGTGTGGCGGGTGCCGCGTACGCCGGGACGCCGTCGCCGGAGTCAGGGACGTCATCGGCGTCGAGGGACCAGGCGGCGCGCGTCGCGCTGATCGGGGTTCCCGGCCTGCGGTGGAGCGACCTCGACCGGGAGGCGACTCCCCACCTGTGGCAGCTGGCGGGCGAGAGTGCGATCGGCTCCCTGTCCGTACGCGCGGTGGGCTCGGCGACCTGCCCCGCCGACGGCTGGCTGACGGTCTCCGCAGGCATCCGGTCGAGCGTGGGGGAGCGGTGCCTGCCGGAGGCGCCGCAGGCGCAGGGACAGGGCGCTCTCGTCAGCCGGACCTTCGGGGCCGACGCCCACGCGGACGCCGCCGGGCGGCTCGGCCAGGCGATCCACGACGCGGGCCTGTGCACGACGGCGGTGGGCCCGGGCGCGGCGCTCGCCCTGGCCGACCACGCGGGCCGGGTGGACGCGTACGCCGCCACCCCGGAGGATCTCCCCGCCGACGGCTGGAGCCGGTGCCCGGTCATCGCGGTCGACGTCGACGCCGCCGTCCGGCCGTACCTCGCCTCCGGCGGGCTCTCCGACGAGGCGTCCGTGCCCGCGGCGCTCCGGGCGGAGGCCGTGCGTGCCGCCGACCGCGAGGTGGGCGAGGTCCTGGCGAAGCTGCCGGCGGACGCGACGGTGCTCGTGGCGGGCCTCAGCGACCGGGACAGGACGCCGCACCTGCGGGTCGCCATGCTGCGGACGCCCCGGGAACGGACGGACGCCGCCGGGCAGGAGCGGACGGACGCGGGCGGGCTCCGGGTCGGCTCGGACTCCACCCGCCGCGACGACATGGTCACCCTGCCGGACATCACCGCGACCGTGCTCGCGGTCGCCGGTCTGAGCGCGCCCGGCGTGGTGATGGGCCTGCCCTGGACGGCGAGCACCGGTCATGCCGCCCCGGCCGCCGACGCGGTGGGGGAGCTGGTGGCGGCGGACCTCGCCGGCCAGACCGTCCGCGACATGACCGGGGCCTTCTTCACGGGCTTCGCGATCGTCCAGGTGCTGTTCTACGTGTCGGCGTACCTGCTGCTGCGCCGCAACCACCCGCGCGGCCGATCGGTCCTGCGCGCGGCCGCGCTCGCGGTGGCCGCGCTGCCGGTCTCCACCTACCTGGTCAACATGTTCCCGTGGGTGCGGGCCCCGCTGCCCGCGCTCGCCGTCGTCGCCGGAGCGCTGGCCTTCGACGCGGCGATCGTCTGCGTCGCGCTCGCCGGGCCGTGGCGGAGGGCGCTGCTCGGGCCGGGGAGCGTCGTGGCCGCGATCACGGGCCTCGTCCTGGTCGCCGACCTGGTCACCGGCACGACCCTCCAGCTCAACGGCGTCATGGGCTACACCGGCGTGGTCGGCGCCCGCTACTACGGGATGGGTAACATTCCGAACGCGCTGTTCGCCACGTCCGTGCTGTTCCTGGGCGCCGTCATGGCCCAGTGGCTGATCGGCCGCGGTCACCGCCGGGCCGCCGTCGCCGCCGTGGTCGCTCTCGGCGCGGCCTGCGTCGCCTTCGAGGCGTGGCCGGGTGTGGGCAGCAAGTTCGGCGGCACCATCGGCTTCGTGTCCGCGATCGTCGTCACGGCGGTACTGGTGGCCGGCCGGAGGCTCTCCGCGCCGCGTCTGGCGTTGATCTGCGCGGGCGGAGCCACGGTCTCCCTGACCGTCGCCTTCCTCGACCACCTGCGTCCGGCGGCCGACCAGACCCACCTCGGACGCTTCATCGGCCAGGCGCTGGACGGCAACGCGGTCCCGCAGATCCAGCAGAAGCTGGAGGCGATGCTGCGCACGTTCGGCAACGCGAACCTGCTGCCCATCGTGGTGGCGGCGCTCGCGTTCCTGGTGTTCGCGTGGTGCAATCCGGCAAAGGTCACCGCGGGGGCGCTGCCGATGGCCTTCGCCCGCGCTCCGATGCTGCGGGCCGGCCTGGCGGGTGCGCTGGTGAGCGGCGTCGTGGGCACCCTGGCCAGCGACTCCGGCATCGCGGTGCTGTCCATGACGCTCGCGCTCGCGGTGCCGCTCGCCCTCGCCGCCAGCGTGCGCGCGCTGGAACTCGGCCCGGCGCGGCCGGCGGGTGAAGCGCCGTCCCCATCCTCCACCGGCACGTGGCCGGCTCGCGGAGCATGAGGATCGGGCGGCGCGGGCGGCGGCCGCTCGTCAGCTCAGGGTCAGAGGCTCATGGTCAGAAGGGAAGGACGCGCCCGGAAGGGGTGCGCAGGTCGATGGGCTGGGGTCGCCTGGGCGGCCGAGGCCGCGTGGTGATCTGGATGCTCTTCATTCCGGCCCTCCTTTTGGTTTCATGATTCCCAAGAACACGTCAGGATCACCCGTTCATGGTCACTAGTAGGTATCGCATTCCGAACGGCGGCGACAGGTCCCCGACCTCCCGGGGGAGGTGAAGGCGAACCGGGGCGGATGGCGCGGCGGTGGCGGGCCGTGCCGGGGGTGGAGGCGCCTTTACTACGGGATAAGTGCCGATTCGCGGCGATTCTTGAGTGCTCTGTCGATCTGCCGTTCCATGATCATTGATCTTTCGCGGTCGCCTTCGGCCGCGGCGAGATTCCGCACGACGCGGAGTACGGCTCTCGCGACGTCGTGGAGACGCGTTTCCCTCGGCCGGTCGTCGGCGAGCGGGTCGAGGCCGAGGACATTCAGCATCGCGCGCACCGACCGGCATTTCCCGGCGGCGCTTTCCTGGTCGCCGTGATTCAGCGCGGCCTGGCCTTCGGTGACCGTCGCGTGTACGACCGACAGGGCCTGGGGCAGGTTGAGGTCGCCGTCCATGGCCGCGCTGAACTGGGCGGGAAGCTCGGAACCGGGGGCCGTGCCGACCCGGAGCACGAACCTCTCCATCCGCCGGTAGGCGGTCGCCGCTTCCTCGACGGCCTCCGGGGAGAATTCCATCGGCGACCGGTAGTGGGCGGCGGACAGGTAATAGCGGAGTTCCATCGGGCGTACGCGGTCGAGGAGGGTGTGCACGGCGAGCGGATTGCGTGCGTGCTTTCTTATCTTCTCGCCGCGGTGGGTGACCGGCCCGTTGTGCACCCAGAAACGCGCGAAAGAATCCCCAGCCGCCCGGGACTGGGCCAGTTCGTTCTCATGGTGCGGAAATATCAGGTTCGCTCCGCCGCCGTGGATATCGAATTCATGACCAAGATATTTCCGTGCCATGGCGGAGCATTCCAGGTGCCATCCGGGACGCCCGTCGCCCCACGGGGCGTGCCAGATCGGCTCGCCCGACTTCGCCCGCTTCCACAATGCGAAATCACGCGGGTCGCGCTTTCCGTGTTCGTTCTCCTCGGTGACCCGTATTTTATCCGGCCGCTGCCGGGAAAGCGCCCCGTAGTCCGGGAAGGAATCGACCTCGAAATAGACGTCGCCATCGGACTCGTACGCGTGGCCCGCCGCGAGAAGCTGCTCCACGAGCTCGATCATCTCGGGGATGTGGCCGGTCGCCCGGGGCTCCACGCTGGGCGGAAGGCAGCCCAGCGCGGTGTAGGCGCGGTCGAACGACCGGTGGACGGGGTCGGTTATCCGCCACCACTGGATCCCCTCGGAAAGGGACCTGCCGATTATCTTGTCCTCGATGTCGGTGACGTTCCGGCAGAAAATGACCCGGTATCCGCTGTGTCGCAGCCAGCGGTGCAGAATGTCGAAATTCACCTGTGATCGGATCTGACCGATATGCGGCGGCACGACCACGGTGGGACCGCAAAGATAAATCGATGCCATTCCCGGAATTCGCGGGGTGAAATCGCGGACCGCGCGACGGCGTGTATCGTAAAGGCGAAGACCCACCTAGCCCAGGATAAGCGACTAATCCGCCCGCTGTCGACCGCACGGCATAGCCGCCGGTCCGCGCATCCTGAAATGCGGATTGTGCGGCCGGGCGAAGGGGGAATAGCGGCTCGCTATCGGCGGATCACGTGCAGGACGCTGGCGACGCGCTCGGCGGCGGTGACGACGTCGGAGGCGTGCCCGATGCGACCGGCCCACGACAGCCAGTACCACCACTCGCCGTCGTTGGTATCCGAAGCCAGCACGTCCTCGGCGATGGTGGGCTCCATGGGGTTGACCACGCGCAGGCGCGGATCGAGCCCGGCCGGCGCGGTCAGACACACCTGGAAGGAGTGGGCTTCGAGCTGGGCGGCCAGCCGCTCAAGGTGGTCCATCGCCTCGTTGCGATCTGCCTGCATGGGGTCTCTCCGGGGACGTCGGGACCTTTCTCCGGAAAGCGTGAACCTCCGCGGACCCAGCGGCAATCCGCCGCAATCCGCGAAACCGTGCGATAACCAGGGAACTCGCCGGAAATCCGTGGAACACCCTCGGATCCCGGCCACGAACCCATAACGGTGCGAGGGGTTGCGTGCGTGCCGGTTAACGTGTGGGAAATATCCGTAACCAGGCGACACACTCCATGCAGCAGCGAAGGGCAGGACCATGGCCCGAGGAGAGCATCCCCCCGCGTGCGCTCGTCGCTGGCGCGAGCAGGCCGCGGCCCGGCAGTGGACGCCGTGGCAGACGGTCCAGGCCATCCACGGATGCTGCGGCGTGAGCATGCTCAAGGCCCACCGGCTGGCACGGGGATGGTCGGCCCGGCAGGCGATCGAGGAGCTCGAACACCTCTGCGAGCGGCACGCGCTCGGCCTGCCGCGGGCGAGCATCGACCTGCTGAACGCCTGGGAGAACAACCGGGCCAGGCCACGCCCCCAGACCATCGACCTGCTGGCCCGCCTGTACCAGGCGAACGCCGTACGGCTCGGCCTGGCCGCGGACTACTGCGAGGACACGGGCGGGCAGAAGGTCGTCGTGGTCGCGGCGGGCCGGCCCGCCGAGGCGGTGCGCGTCGACGACACGGTGGACGACACTGCGGACGACGCTGCGGACGACACCGAACGGCGGGCGCTGTTCCACCAGGCCGAGCTCATGGGGACGCCGAACGGCCGGTTCTTCGCGGAGGTCGAGGGGACCAGGCACGACCTCGACCGGGCGCTCGCCACCGGCACCGTCACCGAGGACCAGCTCGACCGGCTGGACGAGCAGGTGCTGCGCTATCGCAGGGAGTACATGACGACTCCGCCGATGCCCATGCTCTGCCGGGTCATGCTGGAGATCGCCGACGTGCGCAGGCTGACCGTGATGCGGCAGCCGTCCTCCTCGCAGCGCCGCCTGCTCACCGCGACCACGATGCTCGCCCTGCTGTCGGCCGACGCGCTGATGAAGCTCGGCGACACGCGGCAGGCCCACGCCTGGTACGGCACGGCCAGGGCGGCGTCCGACGACGTCGGGGACCTGCGGCTGCGCGCCCTGGTCCGGGCGCAGCAGACGATGCTGCTCTACTACTACGGCGACCTCAACGAGACCGTGCGGCTGGCGCGCGAGGCGCGGATGCTGGCCGGGTCGGCGCCGAGCTCGCCGGCGGCGCTCGCGGCGGCGGCCGAGGCCCGCGCCCTGGCCCGCATGGGGAAGGGCAAGGCGGCCAGGATCGCCCTCGCCGAGGCCGAGCAGATCTTCGCCCGGATGCGGGGGTTGAGCCAGGACGACCTGGCCTTCGTCTTCACCGAGAAGCGGATGATGTTCTACCGCACCGGGACACTGATCGAGCTGGGCGACGCCCAGCCGCTCCGGACGATCGACGCGTTCCCGCCGGGTTTCCAGACGATCGACCCCGCGCTGATCCTGCTGGACCAGGCGTCCCACCTGGCCAGGCACGGTGACGGGGAGGAGGCGTGCCGGATCGCCGCCGAGGCGCTGAGCCAGGTACCGGCCGAGCACCGCACCTCGATCGTGGTCACCCGGGCCAGGGCGCTGCTCGCCGACGTCGATCCGCGGACACCGGCCGTACGACATCTGAACCGGGTGCTCGCCGAGTCGGCGGCGCGGCTCGCCCTATGAACCTGTCCGCGACGTCCAGCCTGTCCGACGAGGCATACACGGTGCTGCGGGACGTGTGCCGGCGGATCGGGGTGGACGCCCGGGGCGCCCAGCTCATGCGGCTGCGCAGCAACGCGGTGTTCAAGCTGCGCGGCGACATGGGCGACATGGTCGTCAGGATCGCGACCGCCCCGGACGCGCTGACCCGGCTGCCCGTGGTGCTCGCCGTCGCCCGGTGGCTCGCCGACCGCGGCTTCCCGACCGTACGTCCGGTGGACGAGATCCCGGGCCAGCCGATCGTGCACGAGGGCCGGGCGGTCACGTTCTGGCGGTACGTCCGGTCGCGGGGCCGCCCGACCACGCGCGAGCTCGGCCGGGTCCTGCGCAACCTGCACCACGAGCCGGTGCCGCCGATGGCGCTGCGCCGGCTCACCGACCCGCTGGCCGAGGTGCGCCACGCGGTCGAGCACTGGGCCGAGGTGCTGACCCCGGGCCAGCGGGCCTGGCTCAGCGACCGGATCGAGCACCTCACCTGGGGCTGGCAGGCCCTGGAGACCGGGCCGCCCGTGCTGCTGCACGGCGACGCGTGGATCGACAACCTGCTCCGCTGCCAGGACGGCCACGTCGTCCTGTGCGACTGGGACGGCGTCGCGGTGGGGCCGCGCGAGTGGGACCTCGTGCACACCTATCACGGGCAGCGCCGCTTCGGCCTGAGCGCCGCCGAGGTGGACGCGTTCGCCCACGCGTACGGCTCGGATCTGCGGAGCTGGCCCGGATACAGCACCCTGATGGAAGTCAGGGACATGTACGCCGTCGGCATCCACATCCGCAACGCCTCAGGCGACCCCTTCTCCAGGCAGGAGCTGCCGCGCAGGCTCGACTCGCTGACGCGGGGCGACGGCCACGCCCGGTGGTACATGGCGGCCACTTCCTAGTGCCCCTCCCGGCAATCTTTGCCCCGTCGCGTCGCCCAGGACGGCACCTCGCTGCGTTGTCGTCGTCGCTCGTAGGCTCCGCTACGAGCTCCTCCTCCGCCTTGCGATGCACCGCCCTGGACACCGCTCCTTCCGGGCAAACCTTGCCGGTCACGGCACTAGGCACACTGCCCAGCCCCGGGGCCGGACCCGGAGGATCACCCCGGAGATCCCTAGGGGTTCCTAGGGGAAAGGTCGGGGAAGCGTCCGGTCGATCTCCGATGGGACGGAGTCGATCTCCTGGCCAGAGTGATGAGTCATGGGCATCGTGTTGGGATATATGGCGATCATCACGGGTGCGGCGGGGATGGTGCTGCTGCACCTCCTCTCGGAGCTCAACCCCCTCCGGGACATGATCAGCGACTACGTGTTCACCCCGCACGGCTGGCTGCTCCCCGTCTCGCTGTCGCTGCTCTCGGTGGGGGCCGCCGTCCACGCCGTACGGCTCGCGTGCCTGGACCGCCGGGCGGCGCTGCTGGTCGGCGGCTGGGCCGGCTGCATCCTGCTGGTCGCGGGCTTCCCGACCGATCGGCCGGGCATGTCCCTCTCGATGTCCGGTGAGATCCACCGTTACGCCGCGTTCGTGGCGTTCGTCTGCATGCCGCTGGCCGGCCTGCTCGTCGCCCGGCGGACCGGCTCGCGCCTCGTCCGCGCCCTGAGCCTGACCGCGTTCGGGTCGCTCCTCCTCGTGACGGTGCCGTACGCGATGCGGGTGGTGGGCCTGGACCCGGGGGTGGTGCCCGCGGGTCTCACCCAGCGGCTGACGGTCGTCTCCGAGGTGGGCGTGCTGCTCGTGGTGGCGCTCCTCGCGGGGGTGTCGCCGTCATCCGCCGCCGCAGGCCGCGAAGACGAACGCGTCCTTGGGCAGCGGGTAGGCGTCCCGGACCCTGCTCGCCCCGGTCTCGGCGTCGAACTCGCCGATCCACATGCTCTTCACCCGGTCGACGTGCAGGGTGATCTGCTGCTCGCCGGTCCAGTCGATCATGTAGGGCGGGGTGCCGCCCGGCAGCTTGACGCGGAGGCTCCGGATGAGCCGGTCGGTGGCCATGTCGTACAGCTTGAGGCTCGATCCGGCGTAGACGGCGACGGTGTGGCCGTCGGAGGACAGCGCGCGGGGCTGGTTGTTCGCGATGACCTGGGGCGGGTCGACCCGGGCCAGCTCGGCCCCCGACGTGTCGTAAGTGATCAGGGCGGTGGTGTTCTCGTCGGCGTCGAAGTCGGTGAGGAGGGTCTCACCGTCGCCGCTGAAGGTCGCGTTATAGGCCGCGGCGGGCAGGGCCGCACCCTGGCCGGGGTTTGACACGGCGTACACACGGGTCGGCTGCCGCTTGTAGGCGCCGTTGTAGTAGTCGACGAGCAGGTGTCCGCCGTCCTGCGACAGGTCGAGCTTGGCCGTCTCCATGTTCAGCCCCTTGATCTTGGGCATCACGTGGACCGCCCCGCCCAACTCGCGCACGACGAGCCGGCGGTCGCTCTTGCGGAAGTACGCCACGGAGCGGCCGTCACCGCTGACCGCGATGGGCGCCGCCATGTACTTCACCGTCTTCCCCTTGGCGTCGAGCGGCCAGACGAGCGCGTCGGGCAGCGTCGCGGTCTTCCCGCTGTGCATGCCCAGTCGCCACGGCCCGCAGGGGACCCTCTCGTACACGCGGTCGTCGCACCCCTTGACGGAGACGTGCCTGATCATGTCGTGCGCCCGGGTGTGCGCCTGGGCCGGCACGGCTGCCGCCCCCAGCGTCGCCAGCGCCCCCAGGGTCCCCGCGGCGAGCGCGGTGATCGCGCGGCGGGCCGGCACCCGTGCGGCCGGCCGGATCATCGTCTTCATGGGCCTCTCCTCTCTTCCCATTGGTTAGACAGGCGGGTCCCGCGGCCGGTTGGTCACGACTCCGCATCAACTTCAACTCGTTGTCACATGAATGGCAAATCGTGTCAATGACTGCGCCTCCGCGCAGTGTCGCGAAAGCAGTGGAAAGAGTGTCGCGAAACAGGAAGACCCCCGCCGATGTGTCGTGACACACCGGCGGGGGTCTGTGGACTCCGCTGGGACCCTTAGATGAGGCCGAGCTCCTTGACGGCGTCGCGCTCCTCGACGAGCTCGCGGACCGAGGCGTCGATGCGCTCGCGCGAGAACGCGTCGATCTCCAGGCCCTGAACGATCTCCCACTTGCCGTTCTTCGAGACGACGGGGAAGGAGGAGATGAGGCCCTCGGGCACGCCGTACGAGCCGTCGGACGGGATCGAGGCCGACGTCCAGTCGCCCTCGGGAGTGCCGTTGACCCAGTCGTACACGTGGTCGATGGCCGCGTTGGCGGCGGAGGCGGCGCTGGAGGCGCCCCGGGCCTCGATGATCGCGGCGCCGCGCTTGGCCACGGTCGGGATGAACGTGTCGCGCAGCCACGCCTCCTCCACCTGCTCGGCGGCGATCTTGCCGCCGGCCTCGGCGTGGAAGAGGTCGGGGTACTGCGTCGCGGAGTGGTTGCCCCAGATCGTCATCTTCTTGACGTCGGAGACCGTGACGCCGAGCTTGGCGGCGATCTGCGAGACCGCGCGGTTGTGGTCGAGGCGGGTCATCGCGGTGAAGCGCTCGGCCGGGACGTCCGGCGCGGCCGACTGCGCGATGAGAGCGTTGGTGTTGGCCGGGTTGCCGACGACGAGCACGCGGATGTCATCCGCGGCGTGGTCGTTGATCGCCTTGCCCTGCGGGCCGAAGATGCCGCCGTTGGCCTGGAGGAGGTCGCCGCGCTCCATGCCCGCGGTGCGGGGACGGGCGCCGACGAGCAGCGCCACGCTGGCGCCGTCGAAGGCCTTGTTGGGGTCATCGGAGATCTCGATGCCGCGCAGGAGCGGGAACGCGCAGTCGTCCAGCTCCATCGCGGTGCCCTCGGCGGCCTTGAGCGCCGGAGTGATCTCCAGCAGGCTCAGCTTCACCGGAGTGTTCGGGCCCAGGAGCTGGCCCGAGGCGATGCGGAAGAGCAGCGCGTAACCGATCTGGCCGGCCGCGCCGGTGACGGTCACTTTGACGGTCATGACGATTCCCCATTCGCGATAGGTGTGACCTCCGGATGCTACTCGCCCACTCTGGCAGGGGCGGCGAGCAGGTCGCTCTTGGGTCTTTCCTCCACCTGAATACACCTTTCGGACGATTCAGACCGGGGTGTGGGGTGACCTACGCTGAGTGAGACATGATTGACTTTCCGTTTCCTCCGGCTTTGCGGCTGCTCAGGTGGGCCATTCACGGCACCTTCGCGGTGCTCCTCGTGCTCGCCGTCGTGCAGGAGGACCGTACGGCCGTGGTGGCCGGGGGCGTCCTGCTGGGCGCCTTCTATGCGGTGGGGCTCTTCGCCGAGTCGCGGCTGCCCGACTTCGGAGGGCGCAGGCACCTGATCCTCGGCCGGATCTGGCTGCTCCTGGTGACCCTGGGATGGGCGGCGCTGGCGCTGGCCGCGCCGAGCTTCGTCTGGCTGGCCTTCCCACTGTTCTTCGGCTACCTCCACCTGCTGCCCCTGCCCGTGGCCGTGCCCGGCGTTGTCGTCCTGACCGCCGCCGCCGTCGCGGCGGGGAGCTGGCATGCGGGCACCCTGACCCCGCCGCAGGTCATCGGACCGATGATCGGCGCGGCCGTGGCGATCCTCATGGCGCTGGTCTACAAGGCGCTCTACCACGAGAGCGAGCAGCGGCAGCTCCTGATCGACGACCTGGTCCGCACCCGCGAGAAGCTGGTGCGCGCCGAGGGCGACGCCGCCACGCTGGCCGAGCGTGAGCGCCTGGCCCGCGAGATCCACGACACCCTCGCCCAGGGCATGTCGAGCATCGTCCTGCTGCTCCGGGCCGCCCGCCGCGACCTCGCCACCCAGCCGGAGAGCGCCGAGGAGCGGGTGCTTGAGGCCGAGCGCGCGGCGGCGGAGAACCTGGAGGAGGCGCGCAACTTCGTCCGGGGTCTGGCGCCACCCGCCCTGCAGCATTCCTCCCTCGCCGCGGCGCTGCGCAGGATCAGCGACTCGGCCGCGGCGCGGACGCCGACGCGGGTGCGGTTCGAGGTGTCCGGCGACCCGGTCGAGTTGCCTCCCGCCTACGATCTGACCCTGCTGCGGGTCGCCCAGGGCGCGCTCGGCAACGTCGGCCGCCACTCGGGCGCGGACAACGCGGGGGTGACCCTCACCTACCTGGACGACGTGGTCGTGCTGGACGTGTTCGACGACGGCCGGGGGTTCGACCCGGCGCGCATCCCCGCGGACGGCCCCGGCACGGGGTACGGCCTGCGT
Organism: Microtetraspora sp. NBRC 16547; assembly: GCF_030268965.1. Classification (GTDB taxonomy): domain Bacteria; phylum Actinomycetota; class Actinomycetes; order Streptosporangiales; family Streptosporangiaceae; genus Microtetraspora. The sequence continues at coordinate 79,672 of NZ_BSSE01000008.1, forward strand.
GCCATGCGCGACCGCGCCGCCGCACTCGGCGGCACCCTGGCCGTCGAGTCCACCCCGGGCGAGGGAACGGCCGTGGTGATGACGCTGCCGCTGCCGAACGAGAAGCCGCTGCCGAGCGAGAAGGAGGACCGATGAGCGCGCCGATCCGGATCCTGCTGGTCGACGACCACCCGGTGGTCCGTTCGGGCATCCGCGCCATGCTGCTCGGCCAGCCGGACTTCGAACTCGTCGGCGAGGCCGCGGGCGGCGAGGACGGCGTCGCCGAGGCGGCGCGGCTGCGGCCGGACGTCGTGCTGATGGACCTGCGGCTCGGCCCCGGCATCCACGGCAGCGAGGCGACCCGGCGGATCATCGCGGGGGAGGGGAAGCCCCGCGTCCTCGTGCTCACCACCTTCGACACCGACGCCGACATCCTCGCGGCCATCGAAGCGGGCGCGACCGGCTACCTGCTGAAGGACGCCCCCTCGGAGGAGTTGCACGCGGCGATCAGGTCCGCCGCGAGCGGGGCCAGCGCGCTCGCGCCGAGCGTCGCGTCCCGGCTGCTCGGCCGCGTACGCGAACCCGAGGGCACGCTGAGCCCGAGAGAGCTGGAGGTGCTCGGCCACGTTGCGGAGGGCCTGTCCAACCGGCAGATCAGCAAGCGGATGTTCCTCAGCGAGACGACCGTCAAGACGCATCTCGTGCACATCTACACCAAGCTCGACGTGGACTCCCGTACGGCGGCGGTCGCGGTCGCCACCCGTCGCGGCCTCATCCGCCCCACCTGACGGTTCGGCACGTTTCTGCTCAAGAACGCCTACCCGCCCCTCTCGTGAGCCGCGCCTCCCACATCCGAGCCGCGTCCGTCTGAGCCGCGTCTCCTCCGCGGGCCCCGTCGATTCCGGCGGGGCCCGCCCCTTTCCGGCGGTCGGTGGCGGCTTTCCGGCGGTCAGTGGTGGCGTGAACCGGTGCTCTTCATGATGAGCATCACGCCGAGGACGATCGCGCCGATGATCAGGACCCATTTCAGGGCGCTGAAGACCAGCCCGATGATGGAGCCGATGAGGAGGAGGCCGACCACGACCAGCGCGGCGATCAGAAGAATGCGTCCCATGCTTCGACGCTATGCCCTCGCCGCCCGGAAGTCTCCCGGTGAAGGGGAACCTCAGGGACAAGTCAGGGGATGCTCCGGGGCCGTCTCAGGGACAGGCCGCTCCCGGTTCGCCGGCTCAACCGACCTGCGGCAGAGCGCTGACCCATTCGCGGTTCCCCTCCAGGAAACCCGACATCGTCAACCCCGCGGCGTCGAGCTCGGCCGCGAGGAAGTCGTCGTCAAGGCGCCTGCTCACGAAGGTGTGGGTCCATCGCCGGTCGCCGACGGTGTACTCCATGGTCGCCCTGAGAAGGTGGGGTTCCGGCCGGCTGATTCCCGTCATGCGGACGACACGGCCGTCCTCGGCCTCCCGTTCGAAGGGCTCGACCGTGTCGTACCACTCGGGCGACTTGCGCTGGAGGATCACGGACCCGCCGTCGGCGACGTGCTCGCGGCAGGTGCGCAGGAACGTCTGGCGCATCCCGTCATCGGCCGTCTCGATCACGAATGACATGAGGAGGACGACGTCGAACTTCCGGGGGAGCGCCAACGACTGGATGGGGGAGGGAACGGTCTCGGCTCCCTTGATGTGCGCGAGCATCTCGGGCGACTCGTCCACGGCGACCACCTCGTGCCCGAGGGCCAGCAGGCTGTGCGTGATCCGGCCCGCTCCCGCGCCGAGTTCGAGGATGGAGGCCTCCTCGGGGATGGCGGCGTGGATGAGCTCCGGCTCACCGTTGGGGGTCAGCATCGCGTAGTAGTCCACCGCGCACCCATCTGGTGTGACGGGCCCGGGGCCGGTGCCGTGGTACAGCTCTCTGGAGATCATGGCCACATCCTGTACGACGGTTTCCCGGTCCGCGGCGGCACAGTCCGCGGCGGCCTGGCTCGCCGGTGCAGCACCGGCGAGCCGCGCGCGACCTCCGCGGACCGGAAGACCTCTACATCATCACTGTCAGTCGTTGACGTGCAGGGCGGCGTTCAGCTCGATGCCGGTGCCCTTGCGCGGGACGACCTCGACGGCGCCCGTGGTGGAGTTGCGGCGCAGCAGCATGCCGGAGCGGCCGGACAGCTCCTTGGCCTTGGCCGTGCTCCCGTCGGGGAGGGTGACCTTGGTGCCGGCGGTGACGTACAACCCGGCCTCGACCACGCAGTCGTCGCCGAGGGAGATGCCGATGCCGGAGTTCGCGCCGAGCAGGCAGCGCTCGCCGATGGAGATGACCTCCTTGCCGCCGCCGGAGAGGGTGCCCATGATGGACGCGCCGCCGCCGACGTCCGACCCGTCGCCCACGACGACCCCGGCGGAGATGCGGCCCTCCACCATGGAGGTGCCCAGCGTGCCGGCGTTGAAGTTGACGAAGCCCTCGTGCATCACGGTGGTGCCGGCCGCCAGGTGGGCGCCGAGCCGTACGCGGTCGGCATCGGCGATCCGGACGCCGGACGGAAGGACGTAGTCCACCATCCGGGGGAACTTGTCCACGCCGTGGACGGTCACCGGGCCGCGCGCCCGCAGCCGGAGCCGGGTGTTCTCGAAGCCGTCGACCGGGCACGGGCCGTGGTTGGTCCACACAACGTTGGTGAGCAGGCCGAAGAGGCCGTCCAGGTTGAGCCCGTGCGGGCGGACCAGCCGGGCGGACAGCAGGTGCAGCCGCAGGTAGGCGTCGTGCGCGTCCACCGGAGGCTCGGACAGCTTGGCGATGCCGGTGCGGACCGCGACCACCTCGACACCGCGCGCCGGGTCGGCGCCGACGAGCGCGCCGAGCTCGCCCGCGTCCGAGGCGGCCAGCCGCTGCGATCCCACGGACGGGGGATCGCCCAGGGCGGGGGCGGGGAACCAGGTGTCGAGAACGGTGCCGTCCGAGGCGATCGTCGCAACGCCAATGCCGTGCGCACCCATGGTGTCGGGAGTGGTGCCGGGATCGATAGCTGTCATATCACCCAACGCTACCGGCATCGCCCGGACGGACGACCCCCGACTCGTACGCGTACCGGACGGCTTGGGCGCGGTCGCGCAGGCCGAGCTTGGCGAGGAGCCGGTTGACGCCGGTGACCTCGACCGTCACGTCCAGCCCCGCCGCCGTGCTCGTCGGGATGCTCGTCTGGCTCTTCGGCGCCAGCGCGTGGAACCTGTGGCTGGGGCTCGCCGGTCCGATCATCCTGCTCGTGGCGTTCGGGACGGTCGGCGTCTCGCTGATCCGCATGGACAACCGCGACTGGTCTCCCGCCGCTTGACTCCCAAAACAGATCAAAGCTCACTTTCAACTACTTTGCGCTACAGGTCGGTCACAATGGGGATGACTCGGGACCCGTAGCTGGAGGGGCGATGACGGATGTTGAGGCTTTTGCACGGGGGTGCTTCCAGCGCACCGAAACGGACCGGGTGGGCGTAGAGCTGGAGTTCCTGGTATTTGACGCGGAGACGCCGACGCGCCAGGTGCCCATCGCCCGCGTCGCCGACGCGCTTCCACCGCTGCCCGGCGGGAGCCGCGCCACGTTCGAGCCGGGCGGGCAGCTGGAGCTCGCCGCACCCCCGCTCTCGTTGTCGCAGGCCGTGGCGGGTCTCGTCGCCGACCTGGACGCCGTACGGCTCGCGTTCTCCGGAGCCGGGCTGGTGCTCGGAGGCCGCGCCCTCGACCAGCTCCGGCCGCCCAGGCGCCAGCTCCGCCTGCCGAGGTACGACGCGATGGCGGCCTTCCTGGGCCTGCCGTACGGGCGGCTGATGATGTGCTCGACGGCCTCCGTCCAGGTGAACCTCGACTTCGGGGCGCACCCCCGCGCCCGCTGGAACCGGGCCCACCTGCTCGGGCCGGTGCTGGTCGCGGCCTTCGCCAACTCGCCGAGGGACGGGTGGATGTCCGGCCGCCAGGCCGTCTGGCACCACCTGGACCGGACCAGGACGGCCCCCGTGGCGTCGGGGGGCGACCCGGCGGCGGAGTGGGCCGAGTACCTCCTCGACGCCCGGCTCATGCTGGTCCGCGACCGCGCGGCCGAGGCCAGGGGAGCGGCGGACGGTGCCGTCGGGTGCCGGGTGGTCCTGGACGGCTCGCCGTACCGGGACTTCGCGCGGGTCGCCGGGAGGCCGCCGACCGGCGACGACCTGGCCTACCACGCGACGACCCTCTTCCCGCCGGTACGGCCGCGCGGCTGGATGGAGACGCGCTACCTCGACGCCCAGGGGCCGGACGACTGGCCGGTCTGCGTGGCGGTGCTCCACGCGCTCGTCACGGACGACCGGGCGGGGGACACGGCACTCGACGCGGCCTGGCCGGTGCGCGGGGCCTGGACGCGGGCCGCCCGGTTCGGCCTCGCCGAACCCCGCCTGAGACGGGCGGCCGAGACGTGCTTCCGCGCCGCGGCCGAGGCGCTGCCCCGTCTGGGGGCGGAGCCCTGGCTGGTCGACCGGGTGGACATGTTCGCCGCCCGGCACATCGAACCCGGCCGCTCCCCGGCCCTGGACCTGGAGACGCGCGTATGAGAGAACGGCTCGCCCAGCCGGAACGGAACCCGCGACCGGCCTCGCAGACTCGCCCGGGGAGGGAGCTGATCGCCTTCGAGCTGGCCGCCGCGCGGGAGCGGTCGCTCGCGTACACGGACATCGAGGACGACCTGCTGGTGCGCCAGCACTCGCCGCTGATGTCCCCGCTGGTGTGGGATCTCGCCCACGTCGGCAACTACGAGGAGCTGTGGGTGCTGCGCGAGGCCGGGGGGATCACCCCGCTCCGGCCCGAGATCGACGACATGTACGACGCGTTCAAGCACGCGCGCCAGGACCGGCCCGCGCTTCCCCTCCTGAGCCCGGCGGAGGCGCGGCGCTACATCTCCGGCGTGCGGGGCCGGGTCCTCGACGTGCTCGACTCCGTCGACCTGGACGACCCCGACCCGCTGCGCGCGGGAGGTTTCGTGTTCGGCCTGGTTGTCCAGCACGAGCACCAGCACGACGAGACGATGCTCGCCACCCTGCAGCTGTCCGGGGAGCCGGGGCTGGTCCGGGACGGCGAGCTCCCACCCGGCCGCCATCCCTCCGTCCCGCGGGCCGGGGCGTCGCCCGCCGAGGTCTTCGTGCCTCCGGGTCCCTTCATGATGGGGACGGACACGCTGCCCTGGGCGTACGACAACGAGCGGCCCGCCCATCTGGTGGACCTGCCGGGGTACTGGATCGACCGCTGGCCGGTGAGCAACCGCGACTATCTCGTCTTCATCGGGGAGGGCGGGTACGGCGACCCGCGCTGGTGGCGGCCGGAAGGCTGGGCGTGGCTCCAGAAGCAGGGAATCCACGCCCCGCTGTTCTGGACCGGGAACGGCGATGACGGCTGGTGGCGCAGCCGTTTCGGCCGGATGGAGCCGGTGCCGCCGGACGAGCCGGTGCAGCACGTCTCCTGGTACGAGGCCGACGCCTACGCCCGGTGGGCGGGCAAGCGGCTGCCGACCGAGGCGGAGTGGGAGAAGGCCTGCGGCGGCCGGACCTTCCCGTGGGGCGACACCGGCCCCGGGGCGGACCAGGCCAACGTCGGCCACCGGGCGGCCAGGCCGGCGCCCGTCGGCGCGTACCCCGCCGGGGCCGGGCCGTACGGCGCGGAGCAGCTGATCGGCGACGTGTGGGAGTGGACCGGGTCCTGGTTCCAGCCCTATCCGGGGTTCCGCAGCTTCCCTTACGCCGAATACAGCGAGGTGTTCTTCGGCGAGACCTACCGCGTGCTGCGCGGTGGATCGTGGGCCACCCACCCCACGGCCGTCCGTACGACGTTCCGCAACTGGGACTATCCGATCCGGCGGCAGATCTTCGCCGGGTTCCGGTGCGCCCGCGGGGCCGGGTGAGGGGCGCGTGTGCAGGCACGCGGCCTGGCTGGGGCCATCCCGGCCGCTGTCGTCGCTGATCGGTGACCCGGAGCACGGCCTGCTCCGGCAGGCGTACGCGCCCCGGCTGCAGCGGTACGGGACCGTCAACGCCGACGGGTTCGGCATGGGCTGGTACGACCCGGCGCGGGCCGAGCCGGTCCGCTACCGCCGATCGGTGCCCATCTGGGCGGACGCCAACCTGGCCGGGCTGGCCGAGGTGGCGCGGTCGGGCTGCCTGCTGGCGGCCGTGCGGTCCGCGACCGCGGGCATGCCGATCGAGGAGAGCGCGACGGCGCCCTTCGCCGACGGGCGGTGGTTGCTCAGCCACAACGGCCGGGTGGAGCGCGAGGCCGTCGCCGGGAGCGGCGTGTTCGACGACACCGAGCCCGAGAGCCCGTGCGACTCGGCGTGGCTCGCCTCCGCCGTGTTCACGCGGCTCCGCGCTGGCATGCCGGTGGCCGAGGCGGTGGCGCGGGTCGTCACCGAGGCGGCGCGGGCGGATCCGGCGGCCCGGCTCAACCTGCTCGTCTGCGGGGGAACCGAGATCGTCGCCACCGCGTGGGGCGACACCCTTTTCACCCATGTTCACGAGGGCGTGCTCCTGGCGAGCGAGCCCCTGGACGGCAGGCCGGGCTGGCGTGCCGTCGACGACCGGACCCTGGTTCTCGCCTCCCCCGACGGCGTGAGCGTGACACGTATCTGACCCGTCAAGCACGGCAACTGACACGTATCCGAGGAGCGGAAGTGATCAACCATCTCGATGGCGGTTATCTGCGCCAGGCACTCGAACGCGACGTACGCACCGGACTCGCCTCCGAACCGAAGTGGCTGCCGCCCAAGTGGTTCTACGACGCGGCGGGCAGCGAGCTGTTCTCTCGGATCACCCGGCTGGAGGAGTACTACCCGACCCGGCGGGAGCTGGCCATCCTCCGGTCCCACGCCGCCGACATCGTGCGGCGGAGCGGCTCCGACACCTTGATCGAGCTCGGCTCCGGCACCAGCGAGAAGACCGGCCTGCTGCTTTCCGGCATGCGCGTCTACATGCCGGTGGACGTGGACGCGGTCACGCTCCGGGCCACCGCGCGGCGGCTGTCCGCGCGCTTCCCCCGCCTCGCCGTACGACCGGTGTGCGCGGACTTCGAGCACCACCTGTCGCTGCTGCCGCCGGGGATGGTGGCCTTCCTGGGCGGGACCGTCGGCAACCTCGATCCCGAGGCTCGGGAGGTGTTCCTCAAGGAGTTGCGCTCCACCAGGAAGCCCGGCGACGCCTTCCTCCTCGGAGTGGATTTGGTGAAGGACCCGGGCCGCCTGCTCGCCGCGTACGACGATGGCGAGGGGGTGACGGCCGCGTTCAACCGCAACGTGCTGCACGTGATCAACAGGGAGCTGGGCGCCGACTTCGTCCCGGACGACTTCGCGCACGTCGCCCGGTACGACGAGGAGAACGAGTGGATTGAGATGCGGCTGCGCGCCACCCGTCCCATGCGGGTGCACGTACGCGATCTCGACCTCTCGGTCTGCTTCGTGCGCGGGGAGGAGATGCGCACCGAGATCAGCGCAAAGTTCCGCAAGGAGGGCGTCGAGGGCGAGTTGGCGCGGGCGGGCTTCGACCTCGACCGCTGGTACACCGACCCGGACGGCGACTTCGCCCTCGCGCTCAGCGTGGCACGCTGAACCGCCCGAAATCGACCCGCGGCCGTACCCGGCCGTCGCCTGAGCGCGCGCTGTGACCTCAGGTCGCGGCACCGTTCCGTCGATTACCCGCCGATCACCCGTCGATTACGCGCAGATTACGCAGCGGCATCATATGTGTGCCCAGTGTCGTTTACTGGCGATGCGCGATGGGGATTTGTCGTGATATGTCATCCGATTGGGCCCTGCCGTGGTGAGCCCTGCCGTGGTGAGCGCTGCCATGATGAGCGCTGCCGTGGTGAGCGCTGCCATGGCGAGCGATGCCGTGATGAGCGATGCCGTGATGAGCCCGCTCGCCCTCGCGGCGGGCCCGGCCAGCCCGGCCGACATGCTCGCGGCGCGGCTGCAGATGGGCCTCTCGCTCGGCTGGCACATCATCCTCGCCTGCCTGGGCGTGGGCATGCCCGGCCTGCTCCTCTTCGTGGAATGGCGGGCCGTGCGCACGGGTGACGCCGACCTCATGCTGCTGGCGCGGCGCTGGGCCAAGGCCATCGGCGTGCTCTTCGCCGTGGGCGCCGTGTCCGGCACGATCCTCAGCTTCGAGATGGGCCTGCTGTGGCCGGGCCTCATGGACGTGTACGGCCAGGTGATCGGGGTCCCGTTCGCGATGGAGGGAGTCGCCTTCTTCATCGAGGCGATCTTCCTCGGCATCTACCTGTACGCCTGGGACCGGCTGTCGCCGCGCACTCACCTGCTGAGCGGGGTGCCCATCGCGATCGCGGGCGTGTCGTCGGCGTTCTTCGTGGTGGCGGCCAACGCCTGGATGAACCAGCCGCGCGGCTTCGACCTGGAGAACGGCCGGGTGACCCGGGTCGACCCGTGGGCGGCCATGTTCAACCCCGCCACGCCGCCGCAGACCATCCACATGATCGTGGCGGCGTTCATGGTGGCCGCTTTCGCCACCGCCGGGGTGTACGCGGTGGCCCTGCTGCGCGGACACCGGGACCGCTACCACCGGCTGGGGTTCCTGATCCCGTTCACCCTCGGCGCGGTGCTCTCGCCGATCCAGATCGTCGTCGGCGACTACGCGGCGAAGTTCCTCGCCGAGTACCAGCCGGCCAAGCTCGCGGCGGCCGAGGGGCTCTTCCTCACCCGCTCGCACGCACCGCTCAGCCTCGGCGGCATCGCGTACGGCGACGCGCTGCACTACGCGGTCGAGATCCCGAGCGGCCTGTCGATGCTCGTCGGGTTCAGCCCCGCGACGGTCGTGAAGGGCCTGGACCTGGTCCCCCCGCGCGACCGGGCGCCGGTCAACCCCGTCCACCTGGGATTCGACACGATGGTGGGGATCGGGTTCTTCCTGCTCCTGCTGTCCGCCTGGCTGGCGCTGACCTGGTGGCGGCGGCGGGACCTGCCCCGCTCCCCGTGGTTCCTGCGGCTGGCCGCCGTCGCCGGGGTGGCCGCGGTCGTCGCGGTCGAGGCGGGCTGGATCGTGACCGAGGTGGGCCGCCAGCCCTGGATCGCGTACGGCAGGATGCGCACGGTCGAGGCGGTGAACCCGGCGCCCGGCCTCTGGATCGGGTTCCTCATCGTCGCGCTGGTCTACGTCGTCCTCACCGTGGCGACCGTCTACGTGCTGCGGCGCATGACGAGGACCGCGCCGGTCCGGCCGTTCGCCCCGCAGGAGCGCGACTGATGGATGCCGCGCAGATCCTGCTGGTCGTGATGTGGGTGGGGCTCACCCTCTACGCGCTGCTGGGCGGCGCCGACTTCGGTGGCGGCGTCTGGGACCTGCTCGCCGGGCGCGAGCACCAGAACAGGAAGCTCATCGAGCACGCGATCGGGCCGGTCTGGGAGGCCAACCACGTATGGCTGATCTTCGTGCTGGTCGTCCTGTGGACCGGGTTCCCGCCGGTGTTCGCGGCGATCATGTCCACGCTCTACATCCCGTTGACGCTGGCCGCCCTCGGGATCATCTTCCGGGGTTCGGCGTTCGTCTTCCGCAAGGCCAGCACCGAATGGTGGCAGCAACGCCTGTTCGGCGCGTCCTTCGCGATCTCGTCCGTGCTCACGCCGTTCTTTCTGGGCACGGTCGCGGGCGCCATCGCCTCGGGCCGCGTCCCGCCCGGCCTGGCCGCGGGAAACCTGCTGTCGAGCTGGGTGAACCCCACCTCGATGTACGGCGGGGTGCTCGCCGTGGGCGTCTGCGCCTACCTGGCCGCCGTCTACCTGTGCGACGACGCCGTACGGGCCGGGCTCGACCCCGCAGGGTTCCGCCGGAGGGCGATCGGCACCGGGATCGTGGTGGGGGTGGTCGCGCTCGCGGGCATCGCCGTACTGCGCCTGGACGCCCCCGCGCTCTTCGCCGGGCTCACCCATCGTGCGCTGCCCGCCGTCGTGGCCAGCGCCGCCATGGGGATCGCGTCCCTCGGGCTGCTCTTGGCGCGCGCCTACCTGCTGGTCCGGGTCACGGCGATCCTCGCGGTGACCGCGGTCATGTGGGGGTGGCCGCTCGCGCAGTATCCCGTGATGCTGCCGCCCGCTTTCACCTACCGGCAGGCGGCGGCGGGGCCCGAGGTGCTCGTCGTCACGCTGATCGTGCTCGGGGTGGGCGCGCTGCTGGTCCTGCCGGCCATCGCGTGGCTGCTCGCCATCCAGCGGCGGCTGCCGTACGACTCCGGCTGACCGGGCCTGGCTGGGGTGTGGCCGAAGTGGGCTTGCCCGGTGAGCGCGCGGAACACCCGGGCGAAGTGGGCTTGCCCGGTGAGCGCGCGGAACACCCGGCCGAAGTGGGCCTGCCGAGCGCGCGGAACACCCGGGCGAAGTGCGCCTGGCTGTCGTTTGCATATTCCGGACATGTCACATGAGTTGGCGAGCCTTGGCGATGATCGCCTCAAGGTGGCCGCCGTGCGCGCCGTGCCAGTAGACCCGGTGGCACACGCCGCAGCGGGCGAACGTCTCATAGGTGCGGCGCGTCCCCGGCGGCAACATCCGCTCCACCTCCGCCTTGCCCGTCGGCACCAGCAATCCGTTGCACGCCGTGCACCGCGTCCATGGGTCCAGCGGCGGCGCGAACCTGTCCAGCACATCGGCAAGTTGCTCGTCCGCCCGGGTGCCCCGGACATATCCCCCCAACCACAATGCCCTGCGCCTGAGCAGCCCGCGATCCTGTGTCAGCAACACGCGCCGCTCGGCATTCGCCCGCTCGATCAACGTGTCATCGTCCAGATCGTTCCGGTACGCGGCGTCGACGCCCACCACGCGCAGCCGCCGGGCCAGCGTGCCCAGATGGACGTCGAGCAAGAACCTGGGCGACGGGACGCGCTGCGGCCGCTCGATCCCCAGCACGCGTACGGCCTCGCCCGGGCCCGGTCGGTACGACGGGGGCACCCTACGCCCGTTCACCGCCAGCGAGCCGACCTCTGTGAGCGGCACGCCCATCGACCCGACCACATGCCCGAGGGACGAGGTCCCGTCATAGGCGACCCGAACCTCGGTCTCCCCCGCTCGGGCGTCCGCGGCTCCGGTCTCTCCAGTCCCCTCGGGCCCCGGTTCGCCGCGTCTCAGGCGAGGCGAGAGGAACAGCCGCAACTCGGGCGCGACGGTGACGGACAGCTCCTGTCCGGCCATGTTCCCAGCATGCCAGCCGTCTTCGTACGGTACGGAACAGGCCGGACGGTAGGGAGCCCGGCCGGGACGGTGGGGGAGCCCAACGGTAGGACGGTGGGGGAGTCCGGCCAGGACAGTGGGGCGGCTTGGCCAGGACGGTGGGGCGGCTTGGCCAGGACGGTGGGGGAGTCCGGCCAGGACAGTGGGGCGGCTCAGGCCGCCGAGTCCTCCGTGTGATCGAGCACGTTTCTCGAAAGTGTTTCGATCACTGCGGAAGGTTCTTTCATCAACACTTCGCGGATGTCTGATTCGCCGTAGGCCAAGTCGCTGCGCTGCGCTGCGGTGGGTGGTTGTTCCGGCGCGCCGTGATAGTTGCGTCCTGGTGATGCCGCTGTCGCGGCGTTCGCGGGCGCGGTGGTTGCTGGCACGGTCCTACGCGCGCCTCCACAACCACCCACCTCCGCTCCGCTCCCCGCCGCCCTCGCATCGGCTCTGCGCTCCTCCATATCGGGCGGCTTTACCGCCGTTCTCGCCTGCGGCCATCTCTGCCAGGGCCATCCGGTCACCCCGCCGCCGGCGGTCACGCCCATGGTCGGCGGTGTACTGGTCGCGAACTGCGGCACGGACCATCTCCGGACGGACCTTCTCCAGTACGAACCATCTCCGGCATGGACCATCTCAGGCAGGCTCGGACCATCTTCGGCACGGACCCGCTCCGGCGCAGAACCCGCCGGTCGCCTCGGCGGGCACGGACCGGCCGCTGGCCTTGGCGGCGCTTCCTCGGCGCACAGTGTGGTGCCCGGCTCGGAGGCGCTACCACCTCATTCGAGAGCACCGCCGCGTTCACCACGCTCACAACCAGGACGAATACAACCTCACCGCCTGATCAACTTTGCTTCCTCAGAAGGAGCCGCATCACATTGAGCGTGATTTAGCGAGGAACCCCGGGCGTTCACGCCCGGGAGGAATCGCTTCCCTCTCCCCGCCAGGACGCTAGTCCGGGCGTTTCTGGTTCTCGATGTACTTCCTGATGATCGACAGCGGCAGCCGACTGAGTCTGCCGTCTCGGCGGGCACCGCCACAGGAGGCGGCGAAGTAGGACGGAGGCCAGAAGTGCCCGCCCCACAGATACTTGCGGATGTGGCTGGGGAACTCCTTGCGCAGCAGGCGTGCCGAGACGCCCTTGAGGGAGTTGACCAGGACGGACAGGGCCACCTTGGGTGGGTAGCACACCAGCAGATGCACGTGGTCGCTGTCGCCGTTGAACTCGCGCAGCTCCGCTCCGAAACTGTCGCACACCTCGATCATGATCTCCTCGCAGCGTGACAGGAGTTCGCCCGTGAACACACCACGCCGGTACGTGGTGGGGAAGACCGAATGCGCGTGGAGGCTGTAGACCGGTAGACCACACCGCGACGTCTGCGGATATCCGGTTTCGGTTTCCATCACGGCGACGCGCACCAGCCGATAATGTGTTCGATGTGAAGCTGGTGGTGCAGGTGAGGCTCCGGCCGACGCCCGAGCAGGCGGCGGCGCTGGAGGCGACCCTGCGCGCCTGCAACGACGCCGCGAACTTCGCCTCGGCGACCGCGTTCACAACCGGGGACCGGCGCGAGTACGCGCTGCGCAAGCACACCTATCGCGAGGTGAAAGCGCGCGGGTTGGGGGCGCAAGCCGCCCAACATGTGATCAAGAAGGTCGCCGACGCCTACACCACACTGAAAGCCAACATCCGGGCCAAGAACCTGGGACCGGAAGGCTCCCGGCGCCGCGCGCGGGCCGAGAGCAAACCGATCGCCTTCCGCGCCGGTGCCGCGCAGCCGTTCGATGACCGCTGCCTGTCCTGGCAGATCGACGCGCGCACGGTGTCGATCTGGACCACGGCCGGCCGGTTGAAGAATGTCGCGTTCGTCGGGTCGGCCGACCAGCTCAAGACGCTCGCCTTGTACCGGAAGGGCGAATCCGACCTGGTCTGCCGGGACGGCATGTGGTTTCTGTACGCGACGTGTGAGATCCCTGATGTTCCGGTCACCGAACCCGACGGGTTCATAGGTGTGGATCTGGGCATCGCCAACATCGCCACCACCAGCGACGGCGCCCGCCACTGCGGTAAGGGCCTGAACGCGGTCCGCCACCGCAACCGGGAGCTGCGCCGCCGTTTGCAGGCCAAGGCCACCAGGTCCGCCAAACGGCTGCTGAAGAAGCGCCGCCGCAAGGAAGCGCGGTTTGCCGCCGACACCAATCACCGCATCGCCAAACGCATCGTGACCGAGGCAGAACGCACCGGACGCGGCATCGCCCTGGAAGACCTGGGCGGGATCCGTGACCGGGTACGGCTCCGCAAGCCCCAGCGGGTCACGCTGCACTCGTGGAGTTTCCACCAGTTGGGGAGCTTCATCGCCTACAAGGCGGCCCGGCATGGGGTCGCCGTGATCCACGTCGATCCGGCCTACACCTCCCAGACCTGCTCGGCCTGCGGGCATGTGGACAAGGCCAACCGGCCGGGCCAGGCAACTTTCTCGTGTACGTTGTGCGGCTTCGCTGAGCACGCCGACGTCAACGCGGCCCGCAACATCGCCTCGCGCGGTGTCGCGGGTTGGGCAGTGAGTCACGCTGCCGACGACGCGGCCTGACCCGTACCTGCCAGGTACGGCGAGGAGCCGCAAGCTTGGCCCTTCAGGGCCGAGAAGCTGACGACAGCCAGTCCTGAAGTCCGGCGAGATGCCCGAGTTCCGACTCGATGCGCTGCTTGTCGTCAGTGGTGAGCTCCAGACCACGCAGATCGGCGAGCCAGGGATCGGTGGGCTCACCGAGGACCATGGCCAAGTCGATGAGGTGGCACAGGGCGATGGCCCGCTCGACCAGCGAGGCGTCCGCTCCGTGCCTGCGCACCGCGGACTTGAGCGCACGGAAGGCCTGCAGGTCATCGTTCTTGAACTCGCGCAGTATCCGGGCGTTGTCGAGCGCCTTGGCCAGGCCCGTCAGCTTCTTCGAGCCGCCATACTCCAGCTCGGCGGGCTCGTCGCGCTGGATGAATATGATCGAGTTCCCGGACGGATCGATCAGCGTGAACCGGGACGCGCCGGGCCGGTAGCGGGTGATCCGCGGAAGGCCGGAACTCAGCACTTTCCCGTAGACTCGGCGCATCGCCGCGACGAACGCCGCATGGTACGGCGCCACGGCGTCGACCATGACCAGGCAGCCTCCGGACCCCTCCCGGGCCGGATCCAGGCCCTTGGGCGCCGGGCCGAAGTGCAGCTGGAATCCGCTCCACTGCAGCGCCAGATAGACATAGGGCTTGCTTTGTTTATAGGTCGCCTCGAACCCCAGCGCCTCATAGAACGCCAAAGTCTCCTCCACTGACGCGCACGGCATCAACGGCACCGTCGTCTCGTTCGGCCAAACCGCGGGCTCACTCAAGTTATTCACCTTCCAGGTCGCCCGGCGATGTTTGCACCCTTCGGTGAGGCTCGCATATGGATCGTTCCAAAGAGGCCCCGCCTCGCGTCACCAGACGTCAACGTTGACCTGGGCGCGCTGGACGACACCGTCCGGTCATCGCCGACCTGACAACCCAGGCCCCGCCACGATGCCCGACCATCGGCGCGACGCCCTGCAGGCCGCTGTCCGCTACCTGTCGAGCCCCCGGGAGTTTCCACGTTACGACCGTGCATTGGAGCAGGGCTGGCCGATCGCCACCGGCGTGATTGAGGGAACAGCCTGCCATCTGGTCGGCGACCGGCTGGAGATCACCGGGCCCGCTGGGGACTGAACGGATCGGATGCACCCTCACCCGTGATCGTTCTAGTCATCGCAGAAGAGTTATTGGAGTAGAACTGTGATTCCAGGTGAATTCTTTTCGGCGCTTTATCGGGGTCGTCTGGGAGGCGTTTTTGTCGGTGGGGGTTGTTAGCGTTCGGGTGTGATTATCGAACGGCAGCCGATCCCCGCCGGCCTGGAGCTGATGGCCCCCGGCGTGGAGCTGGCCGCCGTGCTCGATGGGATCGATATCGCCAGGCTGGACGGCTTCGACGCCGTCATCGTCATGCAGGCATACGCCCGCCTCGAAGCGCACATGCAAGCCCGGAAAGCCACCGTGATGGCCGAAGTCGGCCTGTATGAGATTTCCGTCTCCGGCATGGAGAAAATGGCGGAGCCGGACAAGAACTCACCCGATGAGGTCAGGTCGGCGTTGGGGCTCACCCGCCGGGCCGCCGAGCGGGAATACGGGTTCGCCTACGACCTGAAAGTTCGTCTCCCGCGGGTGCGGGACGCCCTGTCGGCGGGTTTGATCGACAAGGCGCGGGCGGTGGTGTTCTGCGACTGGCTGGAAGACGTCCCCATCGAACTCGCCCGCGCTGTCGCCGATCATCTGCTGCCCAAGGCGGGCAAGTGGACGACGAGTGAGCTGCGGGAGAAGATCAAGAAGTTGTTGATCGCCGCGGATCCGGCTTGGGCGCGCCGTAAGTATGAGCGGGCTGTTCACCAGCGGCGGGTGATCGGGGTGCGGCATGCCGATGGTTCGGCGAGTATCACCGGCGAGCAGTTGCCGGTGGATCAGGCGGCCGCTGCGATCGCGCGGGTGGATGCGATCGCGGTGCGGGCGAAGAAGAGTGGCCTGCACGCCCCGATTGATCATGTGCGGGCGGATGTGTTTCTCGGCTTGCTTGAGGGGAGCATGTCGGGCCTGGACGACGACGCGATCATCGCTGTCCTGTTCGCCAACGCCGCCCGTAAGGCGGCCGGTGAGGAGGACGACTACGACGACCAGCTCTCCGACGCCCCTTTCGACGACCCTGACCCCCAGGGCGCGGACCCCGACCCCTGCGGCTGGGACGGCCCCGGCCCCCAAGGCGGGGACCCCGACCCCCAAAGCTGGGACGACCCCGACCACACCGGCGACGACTTCGGCGATGGCGACGGTGGCTGTGGTGACAGCGATGGCGGCTGTGGCGCTGGCGGAGCGGATGCCCCCAATGACGGCGACGGCGGCGACGGTGGCCCTGGCGGTTGTGGCGATGGCGGCGCGGACGACCCCAATGACAGCGACGACGGCGATGACGGCTGTGGCGATAGCCACGCGGGCGCCCCCGGTGACGGCAACGGCGGCGACGGTGGCCCTGGCGGTTGTGGCGCTGGCGGCGCGGACGACCCCAATGACAGCGACGACGGCGATGACGGCTGTGGCGATAGCCACGCGGGCGCCCCTGATGACGGCGACGGCGGCGGCGGTGGCTGTGGTGGGAGTGGCGACGGCGACAGCGGCCGGGACGGCAGTAAGGACGACGGCGATGGAGACAGCGGCCATGGTGGCCACAGCCGTAGCCGTAGCCGTGGTGACGGTGGCGCTGGGAGTGCTCAGGGCGGCAGCGTGAAGTCGAGCGCGGGCGTGGTGGAGCCGGTGGGGTTCGCGGCGGGTGAGCTGCGGGTTCGAGTGTCCACGCTCATGCACCTGGACGACCTGCCCTCAGAGCTTGCCGGGTGGGGGCCGATTCACGCTCATCTGGCCCGCAGGCTCGCCAAACGACAGATCGGCGGCGAGTGGCGGTTCGCCATCTGCGATGAGGACGGTCACCTCCTCTACGCCGGGATCACCCGACGCCGCCCTGCGGGGTGGCCCCGCCGCCCGACCCCTCCAACACCGTCACCTCCCGCATCCCGCCCGACCGCCGGTCGTCAACAGGACTCCGGCCCCGCAGGCGGCCGCGGTTCCCCGCCGGCGCTTGGTCCGGTACCAGCCGCGCCTTACGCGTCCGATTCCTGTGAGGCGCCCGGCCCCGGCCGCGCGCCTGACACCTCATCCACGCCCCGCCCCGCAGCTGATACCGCTTCCGCAGACATCGGCGGGACAAGGGCGAAGCCTGCCCACGAGTCGGACCAGGAGCGAGAAGGGGATCCCCGCGCGAGGGCTGTGTCGGTCCGCCGTCGTGGGATCGTCGAGTTGCAGTTCCCGCTGTCGCTGCTGCGGGCGCTGTACGCCGACATCCACGCCCAGGGCGGCTGGGCCGGTGTGATCGCTGACGTCATGCGCCAATACGACCAGGCCATCGAACAGAGCTTTCCGACCGACGATGACGGCCACGGCCACAGTGCGGGTGACGGTTCGGCAGGTGATGGTTCCGCGGGTGACGCTTCTGGTGATGGTTCGGCGGGTGACGCTTCTGTTGGTGGCAGTTCTGCGGGTGACGTTTCGGCAGGTGATGGTTCGGCGGGGGACGGCGCTGCGGCAGGCGGGCCTGTACGGCAGGGTGCTGTGGAGAACGACGCTGCCCGAGGGTCTGTGGTCGGCTGTGGGGCGGCCGGTGGGGATGCGCGGCGGCGGTTCCCCACAGCGGGACTGCGGCGGCGGATCGAGATCCGCGACAGGGTCTGCTCCCATCCCGGCTGTCGTGCTCCGGCCACCCGGTCGGAGCTGGATCACACCCGCCAGTACGCCCACGGCGGCCCCACGACCGAGGACAACCTGGCTGCCGCGTGTGCGCATGACCATGACCTGCGCGACAACGGCTGGCGGGTCATCCAGACCGCGCCAGGACATGTGACCTGGATCAGCCGGACCGGCCACCGCTATCCGGTTCAGCCGCCGCCGATCATCGAATCCCTGCCGGAGCCCTTCGCCCCTGCAGGCTGGGCCATGCCCGACAGGTCGGGAACCAGCGGAGTAGGCGGGCTCGCAGCTGTCGGGTATGGCGCGGGCAGCATCACCGACCCCGCCAACGACGAACTCCCGTTCCTGCCGACCTGGACCTACGAACCCGCCTGGTGGGAAGAACCCATCCCCGCACCGAGCCCGGCGCAAGAGGCAGGACCCGAAACCACGTCCGGCCCGCCGCCCGACCCGGCCGACGACATCCCGCCCTTCTGACCCGGATCTGCCAGGCCACCCCCGGTTCGGCGGAAACGGCGGCGTGCGGGCCGATACGCGCCCGTTCATGGCGGCGGGGCTTCGTGACGACGGCGTATCGGGCGACGGCGTATCGGGCGACGGCGAGTTGGGTGTGGCGGGGAGCGGAGTGGAGGTGGGGAGGCCAGGGACAACCGGTCACGGGGAGAACTGGTAGCGCAGGAGGAGGCCCACCTTTCGGAGCGCCGGGATCAGCTGCATGAGGCGGCAGGCCAACCGGTAGCGCGGCGGCAGGCGGTCGATCCAGGGGAGGTCCACGACGGCCAGTTCGGTGAGCAGCGTGAATCGTGGATCCCAGCTCTCCAGGCGATGGGGATCGTCGAGACCCCAGGTGAGGGTAGCGCCGGTGGTACGCAGGATGCGGTTGAGCCGCTGGGCCCGTATGCCGAGCGGGCTGACCGCGTCGAAGACGATCTGGCCGCCCACGGAAAAGTGGTTGGCGATCCGGTGGACGAGCGTCTCCACGCTGGAGTCGGTGAGGTACATCGTGAGTCCCTCGGCCACGACCAGGGTGGGGCGGTCCCCAGGGATCTCGGGCAGCCATCCGGGATCGGTCACCGACGATCCGATCAGCCGATATCCGGGACTTTCGGGATACAGGCGACGGCGCAAGTCGACGACCTCGGGGTAGTCCACGTCGAACCACCGCACCCTGGGGGGCGGGGCGATCCGGAAGACCCGGCCGTCGAGGCCGCATCCCAGATGGACAACGGTGGCGTCCGGGTGGGCGGCGAGGAACTCGGCGGTCCATTCGTCGAACTGCCGTCCCCGCATGGCGACGACGGCCGCCTCGCCGCCGCTCATGCGGAACGTGGTGAAGTCGTACGCGACACGGCGGACCGTGTCCTGCGCCGTCCTGTCCCCGAGGACGGGGTGGTCCGAGCGGCTGTCGAGCGCTCTGCCGTACAGGGTGACGAGGAGGGTTTGCCGTACGCCGGTGAAGGCGACCTTCTCGCTGGTCATCCGCGCGTGATACCCGGCACCGGCGCGTCCACGCGATCACATGCGGACCACCCTGAAACGGCAGGCGGCGCGACGGGTCGGCGTCCGGGGGCGCGTCCTATTGTTGGCCCATGAGCAAACACTTTGACGTGGTCGTGCTTGGTGCCGGCCCAGGCGGATATGTCGCGGCGATCCGCGCGGCCCAACTCGGGCTCAAAACGGCCGTGATCGAGGAACGCTACTGGGGCGGCGTCTGCCTCAACGTCGGGTGCATCCCGTCCAAGGCGCTGCTGCGCAACGCCGAGCTGGTGCACCTGTTCGCCAACGAGGCGAAGACGTACGGCATCCGCGTCGACGGCGAGGTCGGCTTCGACTACGGGGTGGCCTACGAGCGCAGCCGCAAGGTCGCGGACGGCCGGGTCAAGGGCGTCCACTACCTGATGAAGAAGAACGCGATCACCCAGTTCGAGGGGCGTGGCCACTTCACCGACGCCAACACCCTGCAGGTGGCCTTGAACGACGGCGGCTCCGAGACGGTGACGTTCGGGTCCTGCATCATCGCGGCGGGCGCGTCCCCGAGGCTGCTGCCGGGCACGTCCCTGAGCGAGCGGGTCGTGACGTACGAGGAGCAGATCCTCAGCGACAAGCTGCCGGGCAGCATCGTGATCGCGGGAGCGGGCGCCATCGGCGTGGAGTTCGGCTACGTGCTGAACAGCTATGGCGTGGACGTGACCATCGTGGAGTTCTTCGACCGGATGGTCCCGCTGGAGGATGCGGAGGTGTCGGCTGAGCTGGCGCGGCGCTACCGGCGGCTCGGCGTCAACGTCCTCACCTCCACCCGGGTCGAGGGCATCGACGACACGGGCGAGAAGGTCCGGGTGACGGTGTCGCACGAGGGCAGGCAGCAGGTCCTGGAGACCGACAAGGTGCTGCAGGCCATCGGGTTCCAGCCGAACGTCACGGGATACGGCCTGGAGAACACCGGGGTACGCGTGACCGACCGGGGCGCCATCGACGTGGACGGCCGGTGCCGCACCAGCGTCCCGCACATCTACGCCATCGGCGACGTCACGGCGAAGCTGATGCTCGCACACGCGGCCGAGGCCATGGGCGTCGTCGCGGCCGAGACGATCGCGAACGCCGAGACCATGGAGCTGGACTACGTCATGATCCCAAGGGCGACGTACTGCCAGCCGCAGATCGCGAGCTTCGGGTGGACCGAGGCGCAGGCGCGCGAGCAGGGCTTCGATGTGAAGGTGGCGAAGTTCCCCTTCAGCGCGAACGGCAAGGCGCACGGCCTCGGCGACACCGTCGGTTTCGTCAAGATCCTCAGCGACGCGAAGTACGGCGAGCTGCTCGGCGCCCACCTGATCGGGCCCGACGTCACGGAGCTGCTGCCGGAGCTGACGCTGGCGCAGCAGTGGGACCTGACCGTCAACGAGGTGGCGCGCAACGTCCACGCGCACCCGACGCTGGGCGAGGCCGTCAAGGAGGCGATCCACGGCCTGGCCGGGCACATGATCAACATGTGAGCCGGGCAGCGCGGCCGCGGTGACGTGGTACAGGAACCGGGTACGGGAACCGGGCTCAGCGCCAGGAGAGCGCGGCCCGGGTGTCCCAGTAGGTCTCCGGATCCTCCGCCAGCCCGGCGAGGCGCTCGTCGAGCTCCTGGTCCCACTCGACGTCCGCCGCGGTCAGGTTGCTGTGCAGCTGCGGCACCGAGACCGCGCCGCTCAGCACCACCCCGGTCCACGGCCGCGCGAGTACGGCGGCGAGCGCGATCGCGTCCGGCGTGACGCCGCGCTCGCGGGCCGCCTCGGCGAGCGCGGCGGGTGCCGCCTGGGCGGTCAGCCGCCCGTTCGCCACCGCCTCCTTGACGATCACCCCGAGACCGGCCTCGTGCGCGCGGGCGAGCGCCGCGTCGCAGGAGCGTTCCAGCAGGTTCCAGGTCGACTGCACCGTGTCGAAGACCCCGCTCTCGACCGCCCGCTCGATCGTCCCGGCCTGGTGCGGCCCGGTCGTGCTGAGCCCGACCGCGACTCCCTCCGCGCGCAGCGCGTGCAACCGGACGAGCACCTCCTCGTCGTCGAGCACTCCGCTCTCCACGGTCGCGGAGTGGATCTGATAGAGCGAGAGATGCTCCCCGAGCAGGGCGCGCGTCTCCTCCAGCTGGCGGCGCAGCTGCCCCGCCGACAGCTCCTTCACCTCGTGGTTTCGGGCGTCCATCCGCCAGCCGCCGACGTACGCGTATCCCCACTTGGAGCCGATGGTCGCAGCCCCCGGGGCGATGCCGCGCTCGCGCAGCCATCCGGCGAGGAACTCCTCGGCCAGGCCGTACGAACGGGCGGTGTCGAAGTAGCGCACCCCGGCGTCCCAGGCCGCGTCGAGCAGGTCCCACGCCCGCACCCGCATCGCGGCGACGCTCCGGTCGGGGCCGAGATCCTCGGCCCGGCCGAGCGTGATGTACGCGGGACGGCCCACTGCGGCCAGCCCGAGACCGAGCGGGGTCACCATCAGGCGGGTACGGCCCAGCGGGCGTAGCGCGCGTGCGTCCATGCGGCACAACATAGCGCGGCCTGCCCGGACGGCCGTGACCCCAGGTGTCCCGGAACGCTGTGCAGGGGACCCGCTGGGTGTGGCCGACGGGCTCCGGCTGACGGGCGAGGACGTCGAGGACGTCGAGGACGTCGAGGTGGTCGAGCGCGACCTCAGGATCGCGGCGCGGGTGTAGCCGCGGGTGTCGTGGCCGGGAAGAGGCGCGCGGCGTTGTCGTGGCAGGCGGCGCGCAGCCAGTCGTCCCCGAGCCCGAGCCCGGCGAGAGCCTCCAGGGCGTCCGCGTACGGATAGGGGATGTTGGGGAAGTCGCTGCCGAACAGGATCCGGTCCTGGAGGTCGAGCAGCCGGGGCAGCTCCCGCAGGGGGAACGGGGTGGCCTCCTCGGTGAACCCGGTGAAGGCCATCGTCGTGTCGAGATGGACGTACGGATGGCGGGCGGCCAGGTCGAGGAACTCGGCGTACTCCGGCAGGCCCATGTGCGCGACGATCAGCTGCAGCCGAGGGTGCCGGGCGAGCACCGCGCCGATCGGGCCGGGTCCGGTGTGCCGCCCTGGCGCCGGCCCGGAGCCGCAGTGCGCCACGACGGGGACGCCGGTCTCCGCGAGCACGCCCCAGACGTCGTCCAGGAGCGGGTCGTTCGGGTCGTACGCCCCTACCTGGAGATGGGCCTTGAACACCCGCGCGCCGGACTCGATCGCCTCCGTGACGTACCGCGCGGCGTCGGGCTCGGGGAAGAAGGTCGCCGTGTGCAGGCAGTCGGGCGTGCGCTCGGCGAAGTCCGCGGCCCAGCCGTTCAGCCAGGCCGCCATGGACGGTTTGTGTGGATACAGCATCGAGGTGAAGGCCAGGACGCCGAAGGATCGCAGCCGCGCGAGCCGTTCGTCCTCCTCCAGCCGGTACGCGATCGGCCAGGGCCGGCCGACCAGCGGGCCCACGGCGTCGAAGTACGCCCACACCTTGGTCAGCACCCGTTCCGGCATGAAGTGCGTGTGCACGTCGATCAGGCCGGGCAGGCCCAGGCCGCGCCAGAACGCGGTGACCCGATGGGTCTCGCCCGCTCCCGATCCCGCTCTCGGCTTGGCTTCCGGTTCGGCTCCCGACTCAGTCATAACGCTTCACGGTAGCTGAGGCTGACGTTCAGATCATCCACTCAGATCCGGTTTGGGGCTATTGATACGATCTATGCCCTTTGTAACCACCGTCGTCACCGACGAGGAGATCACCGCGCTGGTCGACGGCCAAAGTCGGGCACGAACGTGATCCTCGCCCAGCCGCAGGACACCGCCCTGGCCCAGCGCATCGCCCCCGCCGTCTCCGCCGCCGCCGCGAGCACCCTTCGACGGGAGGCTGCCCGACAACATGTTCTGGGATTCCAAGGGCCTGACAAGCGTCAACTACCTCATGGGGCATCTCGCCATGCGGTACATCGCTCCGAGCAGTACGGCGAGAAGAAGCTGGTCGCGGTGGTCGCGTTCAACACCAAGGCGGGCTGACCTTGGCGGACTGACTGTGGCGGGCTGACTGGCGAGGGAGGCACGTCATAGTGGCCAGGGAAAGGCGGTGAGCTCGGGCCAGTCCCTGGTCCACCGGGCCACCTTGGCGTCGTAGACCTCGCGCGGAGCCAACCCGGGGTTGGGGCGCAGGACGAGGTCGAACACGTCGGAGAGGCCGCGCGGCGCGTAGACCTGCCAGCTGTCCGCCGGCGTCAGCCGTACGCCGAGATGACAGGTGGTGCATGGGAAGGAGTCGATGCCCGACTCGGTGGAGTCGTGGGGAGGGCAGGGCACCCCCCACCTGTCCTCGTACCACAGGTGCACCCGCGCCTGGTTGCGGATCTCCACGGGCAGCTCGCCGAACAGGCTCCGGCCTGCCCGGATGACCTCGTCCTCGGCCTCCCACGACAGGTCTCCGTCGTCGAAGTAGATCAGGTCGTAGTCCTTGATGCCGTGCTCGGGTGGCCGCCCCGTGGTGCCGTTCCAGATGGTCTGCGCGATCGCGCCCGCGGCGACGTACCAGCCCGGCAGCTCCATCGACCGGGCCCGCCGCAGGACCTCCATCAGCGTCCGGTTGGTCCGCAGGGTCGAGGTCATGGCGGCGAGCTGGCCGTCGAGCGGGAGGCGAGAGATGCGCATCGCCCACCCCTATCAAGCCGTACCGACAACTTCCGGAGTCGTTCCGGGAGGGCGTGGGGCCACGGCATCCGGCGGAGCGGGCGAGCTTCCCGGACGGGTCAGCGCCCTGACCCTGCGGGCGGGTGCGCCCGCGCGGTGAGGCCGCCGGGCCGAGCCGGTTCCGACACCACGCTCCCGCAGAGCCGGTCGTACGGTGTCCGGCCGGTGCCGAGGAAGAGCGTGACGGCGTAGACGATCAGCAGCAGATAGGTCAACGCGAACAGGACCATGTTGAGGCCGTCGCTGGGCGCTCCCGGCCAGGTGAAGACGTTCCAGATCGCGGTGTGCGCCAGCTCCCAGGGGATCAGCAGCTTGAGCGCGGACCGGGCGAACGCTCGCGGCCGGCTCAGCGTCTCTCCCGACCGCGTGGCGACGGCCAGCCCGAGCAGGCGCTTGCCGGGCGTCGCCCGCCGCTCCGACGCCTCACGGGAGGCGAGCCACATCGTGGCCGGGATGGTGAGCACCGCCATGGCGGCGAGTTGTGCGACCGCTCGGCCGGCGAAGCCGTCGATGCCGAAGGTGAGGGAGAACCCGGCCGCGCGGACGGAGACACCGATCAGCACCAGTGCCCCGACATATGCCATGACCAGTGCATAGTCCACCATCGTTGCCGCTATGCGACGTATAGCCAAAAGAGCCATTTTTCGTCGTATAACCGTACTGGGCACCGGCAAAGTGTGGCATGGGAGTCCGGCCTCATGCGACGGCATCGATCAGCGCGGCGACCGCTGCTGAGTTCACCGCGCCAGATCGACTCCCGCGAGAAGCGCGGTGAGGGCCGAGCCGAGAGGGACGTCGAAGGTCAGGAGGGCATGGGCGTCGCCCCTGGTCGCCCCCCGGTTGATGATCGCGATGGGTATCGCACGTTCGGCGGCGTGGCGTACAAACCGGTAGCCGGACATCACGGTCAGCGAGGAACCGAGAACCAGCAGCATGCCGGCGCGCTCGATCAACGCGTAGCAGTCCTGGACCCGTGGTCGTGGCACGTTCTCTCCGAAGAACACCACGTCGGGTTTGAGCACGCCGCCGCAGCTGTGGCAGTCCTGGACGTGGAAGGCGTCGATCCGGTCGTCGGGGAGTACGGCGTCGCCGTCGGGGTTGATCACGGCGATCTGGGCGTGCCAGCCGGGATTGGCCGCGCGCAGGCGCTCGTCGAGCAGTTGGCGAGGGGTGCGTTCACCGCAGGCGAGACAGCGGACCCGGTCGAGGCTGCCGTGCAGTTCGATCACGTTCCGGGAACCGGAGCTCTGGTGCAGGCCGTCGACGTTCTGAGTGATGATCCCGGCGATCAGCCCCCGACCCTGTAGTCCGGTGACCGCGCGATGGCCGGCGTTGGGGGTGGCGCGCGCGATGTGGCGCCAGCCCAGATGGCTGCGTGCCCAGTAGCGCCTGCGGGCCGCGGCGCTGCCGGTGAACGTCTGGTACGTCATCGGCTCGGCCCGCCGCCTGCGACCGGTCTCCCCGCGGTAGTCGGGGATGCCGGACTCGGTCGACAGGCCGGCCCCGCTCAGGACCACCACGTCGCCGTCCGCGACGAGATCGGCCAGCATGCGGAACCGCGGATCGGTGACCATGCCCGATGGGTCGAGCAGCACATCGGACATGCCGCCGGAATCTTCGCCTGCCCGCGTCATCCCTCCATGGTGCCCGATGTCTCAACTGTCCGGCCGACCACGGTCGGCTTCTCACGCTGCCGGCCACGGTGGCCGCCGCCTGCGCCCACGGCGTCGTGCGGGGGAGCGGATTTCCTGATCGGACGTGGTGGCAGCCCCTCGGGCGCCCCCCTTCCCGAAGCCGCGTCACGGTCCTGATTCCGGCGACTCCTCCCGCCAAGGTCATCCCATATCTGATCTTCCTGGGTCGCACGGGGGAACAGTCGCCCGACCGGGTACGTACCTACTCGCAGGATCATGCACAATTAGGCACGAGCGCCCTTAGCTCAGCCGGATAGAGCATCGGACTTCTAATCCGACGGTCGGGGGTTCGAATCCCTCAGGGCGCGCTCATCATCATGGCCCTGACCTGCGGAAACGCAGAGTTCAAGGCTTCTCTGGAATAGAGATCCCCCCTCTGCGTGCTCGTGGCGTGCTCGCGTGCACAGATCGTGCACAATTCCATGATCGGGAAGTGGTCGCGCCTCGACCGCGAACCTCGTCAACGGTCTTGGCGGATGTCCCCGAGCGCACGCAAGCGGTGCACATCATCCGCTCCGCGACGTGCCCATCGGGAACATGGACATCCCTGTGCCAGCTCTCGCATGTGGCGATGGCGATCGGACTGGGGTGTCAAGTGGAATCGGGACAAGAAGCCATGGACTCCAGGTCCTGATGATTTTCCAAGTCCAGGGACGACCTCGAACTCCGCAGCTAGGGTTAATGATCAGCTACCTCGCCCCCGACTTGTAGGTGATCATGGCTGCGATGCTTTTCAAGGACTCCAGCTACCCCGTCAGCTTTCTGGTCCAGGCCATCGATCTCGGGCAGATCGCGCTGCCCGACATTCAGCGTCCGTTTGTCTGGCAGGCGACCAAGGTCCGCTCACTCTTCGACTCCATGTACAAGGGGTTCCCGGTCGGCTTCCTGCTGTTCTGGGAAACCGACGCCGACCCGGGCGCCCGACAGATCGGCACCGGAAAAGCCGTCCCTCGCTATCTGATCGTCGATGGACAGCAGCGGCTCACCTCGCTGTACGCGGTCATGAAGGGCATGGAGGTCCTGCGTGAGGACTACTCCGCGGCCCGCATTCGAATCGCATTCCGCCCGGCGGACGAGACCTTCGCGGTCACCGACGCGGCCATTGAGAAAGACCCCGAGTTCATTCCGGACATCAGCGTGCTCTGGACGGCGGAGAGCTTCCTTCAGACGGTACGGGAGTTCCACGATCGGCTGACGGCCAAACGCAGCCTGGACCAGGCCGAGAGCGATCGCCTCGCGGAGACCCTGGGCCGGTTGCGCGGCCTGGACGGATACTTGTTCAAGGTAATGGAGCTGTCCAGCAACGTCGACGAGGAACGCGTTGCCGAGATCTTCGTACGGATTAACAGCGAGGGCGTGACGCTCAACCAGGCCGACTTCATCCTCACGCTGATGAGCGTGTTCTGGGAGAAGGGCCGCCGGGAACTCGAGGACTTCTGCCGAGCCGCCAAGACGCCCACGCTCGACACGGCCTCCCCGTTCAACTGGTACATCCAGCCGCAGCCGCCGCAGTTGCTCCGCGTTACCGTCGCATTGGCCTTCCAGCGAGCGGTGTTGAAGAACGTCTACACCCTGCTGCGTGGCCGGGATCCGGAGTCGGGAAGCCACTCTCCCCAGGGCAGGCAGGAGCGATTCGCAAAGCTCGAAGAGGCCCAGGCGCACGTTCTCAATCTCACCCACTGGCACGAGTTCCTCCTGTGCCTGGAACGTGCCGGGTTCCGCAGCAGCAAGATGATCTCCAGTGACAACGCCATCCTGTTCACGTACGCGATGTGGCTCTTCGGCAAGGTCCACTACGGCGTGCCGATTCCCCGGCTTCGCGAGGTCATCGCGCGCTGGTTCTTCATGGCGCACACCACCGGTCGCTACTCGAGCTCGTTCGAGAGCCAGGCGGAGCGGGACTTTGCCCTGCTCGATGGCATTGCCCCC
Source organism: Microtetraspora sp. NBRC 16547 (assembly GCF_030268965.1). GTDB lineage: Bacteria > Actinomycetota > Actinomycetes > Streptosporangiales > Streptosporangiaceae > Microtetraspora. The sequence continues at coordinate 107,017 of NZ_BSSE01000008.1, forward strand.
GGAGACACGGACGGCTACTGCGAGACGCTCGACAACCTGATCAACGACACGCTGACCAACGACTTCTGGACGATCACGCTGCCTAACGGCCTGGCCACCTCAGCGGCGAAGTCCCCGGCGCTAATGGCATACATCGCCGCTCTCAACATCCACGACGCGCCCGCGCTGCTGTCCCGCATCCGCGTCAGAGCCCGGCTCGACCCCGCCGTCATCGCCAAGAGAGGGATCGAACGGCATCACTTGTTCCCGCGCAAGCATCTCCGTGGAACACTTCAGGTCACGGACACCAACAAGATCAACCAGATCGCCAACATGGCGTTGGTTGAGTGGTACACCAACATCGCCATCTCCGACAGGGAACCCTCCGCGTACTGGCCGGAGGAGGTCGCCGAGGCGAACCTGCCCTCCGGCGAGCTGGCCAGGCACGCCTACCTGCACGCCCTCCCGGAGAACTGGCATGCGATGGACTACCAGTCCTTCCTGACGGCACGCCGTCATCTGATGGCGCAGGTGACTAGGGACGCGTTCACCCTGTTGCGGGACCAGTCCTACCACCCCAAATACCCGGCCCCTGGTGCCCTGGAGGCCGTGCCGAAACCTAATGGCGTCTTCGGCGTCAAGATCGCCGACCTCATCGACCTCGGCCTACTGGAGGTCGGCGCCACCCTTATCGATCACCAGCGCGGGACAGACGCGACCGCGGTCGTGACTTCGGACGGAAAGATCGACGTCGACGGCGAGACCTTCGATACGCCATCGGGTGCCGCCTGCGCCGTGCTCGACGTGAAGAGCTGCAACGGCTGGGAGTTCTGGTACGCGGCGACGGAGAACGGGCTGAAGCTGCTCTCCGACCTACGTGAGGAGTTCGCCCAGCGAGCGGCTCAGCCAGGACTGCCGGAGTGACCTGACGCCGGTGATGGTCCGCCGGGTTCGCTGAGCGTGTCCAGTATGTATGCGCACCAGGCGATGGCTGTGCGTACCGCGAGACGGCTGTCCCTGGCCGCGATCCCGGTCACGGCGGACGTACTGCCGTGACCGTCACCGGCCTTGTTCCGTAGCGTGCCGATTCTAAGTGCGATGTCCTGCAGGTCACTCAGGATGGCCCGGACGATGGGTGACGTGGCGGCGTCGACCTGGTCCGGGTGGACGCCCAGAGCCTCCATCGTCTTTCTGACCAGAGTGGGGATGTTCAGGTTGTTGCCGACAGGCTGACCCTGCTGAGCCAGAACGGCCTTGGCCGTGGCCTCGATGAGGTTCTTCGCCTTACCGATCGCCAGGCTGGGGTCGTCGTCCAGGGATCTCTCCAGTCGGGCCAACTCGACACGGATGGCTGACGCGTCCGGTAGGACGTCCGAGGCGGCGGTGCCCAGAGCGCGGATGGCGGCCATCGGATCCCCGCTGGGGTCGAGCGGGAACCCGTCGGCGGCGAGGCAGTGGCGTAGCCGCACCAGCCTGCTCCTGTCCGTCGAAGGCGCCGACTCGTAGATCTCGGCCAGCGTCATCGTCGCGCGCAATACGGCGCTGACCACGCCGGGATCGGCGAGGTCGAGACCGCGAAGCGTGGTGGAGACATGGCTCGCCGTGCTGGGAACGACCGTGGTGCCGCTATGCGTCGTGGCGGGCCTCCTGCGCAGCGTGATGCCGACCGAGGAGAACGCGCGTTCCGCGTCACGAGTTGATCGTGCGATGTCTGCAATCGCACCAATGGAATCGGTGCTGAGCAGGGGCGGCTTCGTGTCTGTCACGGGAGCGAATCTTGTCAACGACGCTCGAAAACGGACCCCTTATCGACGCCTGAAAGTTGACCCCCTGACGTTGATGTTTGCCACGGCTTGTTACTGATGGTCGTTACTGGTCTCGGCTGCGGGAACACGACCGAGATCTCGGTTCTTCAGCCGGTAGCTGTCTCCCTTCAAGCTGATGACCTCGGCATGATGGACGAGGCGGTCGATCATCGCAGCAGCGACAACATCGTCACCGAAGACCTCACCCCAGCGGCCGAACGGCTTGTTGGAGGTGACGATCAGCGACGCGCGTTCGTATCGGCTGGAAACCAGCTGAAAGAACAAGTTCGCAGCCTCGGGCTCGAAAGGGATGTAGCCGACCTCATCAACGATGAGGACGGGGATGCGAGCGAGTTTGGTCAGCTCGTCCTGGAGCCGCCCGGCGGCATGAGCGTCAGCGAGACGGGCGACCCACGCAGCAGCGGTGGCGAAAGCGACCCGATGCCCCGCCTGGCAGGCCCGGATACCCAGGCCAATCGACAGGTGAGTCTTGCCAGTACCGGGCGGGCCGAGGAAGACAACGTTCTCTTTCGCGGCGACAAAGTCGAGAGTGCCCAGATGAGCGATGACCTCCCGTTTCAGGGACCGCTGATGGTCGAAGTCGAAGTCCTCCAACGCCTTTCGCGCGGGGAAGCGGGCTGAGCGGATGCGAGCCTCACCACCGTGAGACTCGCGGGCGGCGACCTCCCGCTGCAGGCAGGCGGCGAGGAACTCCTCATGCGTCCAGGACTCGGCCCTGGCCCGCTCACCGAGCCGTTCGACAGCCGCGTGCAACGACGGGGCCTTCAACACCCGGGTGAGGTAGGCCAGTTCGGCCGCAACGTTCCTGCCGACACCCGCGCTGGTAGTCGTGGCGGAGGCCATCACGCCACCCCCTCGACGCCCAGCGCAGCGTCGTAATCGCCGAGCCTGCGCTCCTCGACCTGGATATCGGCCGGAACGCGGGCGGCGAGTTGGAGGCGTTGTGCGTGTCGCATCGCCGCCGCGGCCTGGGCGTGGTCGGGGTCGGTGATGGTCTGGTGGGTGGCCCAGCACCGCTCATGGCGGGCCACTACCTGTCCCGCGCAGGTGACGGTCACCTGCTGCGGGTCGGCCATCACCTCGACCAGCCGGCCGACCACCGACGGGTGCACCGAGTAATCATTGGACGCGACCCGCACGTAGTGGTCGCGCGCCAGCCGGGTCGCTGTGCGCCACCCGACCACCGGCGCAACCGGCGGCAGCGGCACCATCGCGGCAAGGTCGGTGACGATCCGGTCCGCGGGCCTGCACTCGATCCGCCGGTGATGGCGGGTGTTGGCCCGATGCGCCAGCCAGCCATCCAGCTGCGCGTTGAAATCGTGCGGGTCGGTGAACGAGCGGCCCGGCAGGAACGAGGTCTCCAGGTAGCCGTTGGCCCGCTCGACCAGCCCTTTGGCCTCCGGGTCGCCTGGTTTGCACTGCAGGATCCGCACTCCCAGGGTGCCGCGGAACGCGTTCGCCTCACCGGTCAGCTGCGGCCGGCCGCCCCTCCACTGCCCGATCGCGCTCTCGTTGTCCCAGACCAGTGTCTTGGGCACGGCGCCCAGCATGCGCAGCAGCGTCCACATCCCGGTGAACAGATCGCCAGCCGCTCGTGAGGGCAGCATCCGTGCCATCAGCCACCGCGAGTACCCGCAGACCATCACCAGCACCGGCAGGCTGGCCGCCTGTCCGGCGCCCACCGGCACCTTGACCGGCGGGAACCACAGATCGCACTGTGCCAGCTCGCCCGGCTGATACGTCGTTCGTGACGCCGGATCGGCGGGCTTGTAGTGCGGGCGCAGGGTCCGGATCCGGTCCTTGAGCACCGTGATCGAGTTCGTCCAGCCGATCCGCTCGGCGATCACGGTCGCGGGCATGTCGGGGAAGTCCTTCAGCAGTTGCCGGATCTGCGGCTCCACCGCGTCCACGATCGACCCCTTGCTCGCCCGCTGGTACTTCGGCGGTTCCTCGGCCGCCAACGCGCGTTTCACGGTGTTCTTCGAGATGCCCATCCGCCGAGCGATCGCCTTGATCGGCATCCCTTCGGCCCGGCTCAAGCGGCGGATCTCCGCCCAGTCCTCCACCTTGATCACCCTCCACGGTGACAGCAGAGGGGTCAGATTTCAGTCGTCGCCTGGGGGTCAGTTTTCACGTGTCGTCGACAACGAATCTTCCTCGTGTGGCGTAGGGGCTGAAATTTGATGGTCAGGAAACGGTCCCCTGAATGTCCCAGTAAGGCCGCCCGCGCGTGCTTACTCTTCGTGCGGCGTCGCCACTGACTGCACCTCTCCCAAGGCAATGTCCGCGTGGGCGCCTTCCCATCCAGTGCCGCTTTTCCAGATCACGGAGACGTTGAACGTCTCGTCCAGGAGGTCGATGGCCCAGGCATCCTGAGGCGCCTCGGCGAGGACGAGAAAGAGGTGGTCTGCACGCTCGTCCATGGCCCCGTCGATCTCCAGCAGGCGTACGGCGGCCTTCCGTATCTGCGCGTACGTTGAGACGTCCTTGGCGACGACCTCGTAGACAGCGGATCCGTTAGGGGTCTGGCAGGTGATATCGGCCAAGGGCGAGTCGCTCAGTGGCTGGAGGCGGGCGCCGTACAGGTCGGAGATGAGACTGTGGCGCAGCCGCTCATGTGGAAAGTCTCGCCTGTCAGCGCTGACATGTTCCCTTAGGGAAGCGAGGAAATCCTGATAGCTGTCGTACCGTTCGGAAGGGGGCATGTCGTCCATGATGGCCGTGACCGCGGTTCCTCGGGAGACGGTTGGCTCGGCCTCGACAACAGCGAGGTCTTCAGGGCCACCGAGTACGACGGGTAGCGGTGCTGAGTGCACGATGGTCAGCGTCTGAGTACATCTGGTGATCGCCACGTAGAGCCGGCGGAGCCCGGCTGGGCCCTGCTCGGCGATCGCGCGGGGTTCCAGCACGACCACGTGGTCAAACTCCAGCCCTTTGGCCAGCGGCGCGGGAATGACCGAGACCTGCTCCATCGATTCCGGCAAGGCGGCCGATAGCTCTCGCCCCGTCTCCGCGTCGGGAACGACCAGAGCAACCGACCTGGCCTGTTCTCGATCCAATGCTGCGAGTTCGAGCGCCCGCTTCACTGTCTCGGCCACAAAGTGTTCTCGGTCGACCGGCACCAACGTCAGGGCGCTCTCGGCTGGCGGGCGCACCGATACGGGAAAGGCCGTTGAAGGTGAGATGAGGGCGGCCAGCGGGGCGGCGAAGTTCATGACTTCGGTGGGCACGCGATATCCCGTGCTGAGCTCCGCGATATGCCAGGGGGCGCTTCCCGCGAGGATGTTCGCGAGCCGGCCCCAGACGTCGTACTGCCGGGCTCCGGTGGCCTGCGCCAGGTCACCAAGCACGGTCATGGACCCACTCGGGCAGCGCCGGGCCAAAGACCGTGCCTGCATGGGAGTGAGGTCCTGCGCCTCGTCCACGACGATGTGGCGATACCGCTGTGGTTCCTCTCCGGACAGCAGGTGGCGCAGTTCCTCCAGGCAGACCAGGTCGTCGATCGTCCAGTGTTCGTCCGTGATCCGGCGGGCCTGCGGGCGGGCGATGGCGAGCTGTTCCTCGGTGGTGAAGAGTCCGGTGGATGCCTTCCGGAGCGATTTCGTGTCGCCCAGCAGTTCGCGCAGCACGCGCCCGGCGTTCAACGCCGGCCAGACGGAGTTGAGCAGTGTCGCCACCCGCGCTTGTTTCTCCAGTTGGAAACGGAACGTCTTGTCGTCCATCCGCGTCCGTGTGACCGTGGCGTACTCGTGCATCAACCGATCGAGGAGCATGTCGACGAACCGGCGGCGGCGGACCATATAAGGGCCGGCCGCGTCCCGCGCCTCCGAGGCGAAGGCGGCGACTTCGGAGAACGCGACCTGGAGACTGGCTCCCCGGAAACTGACGCTGAGTGCCTCGTCGGTCCCGTTCGTCAGTGTCTCGAGACGGATGTAGCCTTCCACCGCGCGACGCAGGACCTGCGCCATCCGCTCGTCCGACTTGATCATCCGGGCGGGCGGCTCGTCCGTCCCGCGGACCTCGCCATCCCACAGTCGGGTGACGTCCACCGTGCTCACGCCCCGACTGCCGAGGCGGGGCAGGACCTGACCGACATATCGCAGGAACCCGCCATGCGGCCCGACGACGAGCACTTCTCTCGCGGTGAAGTGTTCGTTGTCCAGCAGCCAGGTGACGCGGTGTAGGCCGACGGCGGTCTTGCCGGTGCCCGGACCGCCCTGGACGACCATCAGGCCCGGGTGGTCATCGGACACCAGCCGGAGCTGGTCCCGCTGTATCGTCTCCACGATGTCGCGCATGATGCCGTCGCGCGCCAGATCGAGGTCGGCGAGGAGGAACGGATCGGCAGGTTCGTCCATCGGACTGAGCGCCCGTGCCCTCTCCGAGGCGGCGGCTTGGATCTCGTCATCGATGTAGTCCAGTACCTTGCGCTCGTCGCACCGCAGTCTGCGTCGACGCCGGACGTCGGCAGGTTTGTCGGGGGTGGCCAGCCGCCACTTGATCGCCTGCGGAGCGGTCCACTTCACGACGGCGAGTTCACCCTCGCCGTCCCGTACGGTGTCACGGCCGAGATACCAGGTCAGCTTGTCATCCGGATCCTCGGTGAGATCGACCCGCATGGTGACTAGGGGGAGGCCACCAAGGTCTTCGCGCCTGCCGTACTCCCGCGGGACGTCCGTGTGGGAGGAGAGTCCGGCGTCAGGACAATCTGAGCGGGATCGTTCCAGGAAACGGCTGATCTTGTGTCTGTCCAGGTCGACACAGTCATACGCGTGATCTACGGCACGCTGCTCCTCTGCGATCACAGCTGACCGTTCGGCCTCGCCCATACTTCCTCCGGTGGGGGTGCACTGTGTGAGTGGGCAGTACAGGGATGACGCTCGTCATGCACGAGTTGTAACGATCTATCAGGAAATTCCGCTGTGTGTCAGGCTTTTCTGACCTTCATGCGGCGGGATGGCCTTAGGCCGCCTGCCGTACGGGCAGTTCGAGCCGCACGACGTCGGGGACGGCTGCATAGAGGCGCCAGCTGAGGTGCCCAGGCTGGGACACGACGGTGACGTGCAGGCCGTTGCCCGTCAGCCAGATAGCGAGATCGGCGAAGTAACCGTCTCCTGATCCGATCACCGCACGCTCGAACCGCAGGTCGATCCGGTCGGTCCGGGCCGCCTCGGCGAGTGCCCGGTCGGCACCGTCGGGTCCGGACCGGGCCAGCAACTGCACGCCGCGCAGTGCGACTCCCACCGCGACCAGCGCGTTGTGATTGACCGCAACGACGAACTGGTCCATGGGGCCGATCCGTACGAGGCGCTGATAGGCGGCCATCACCTGCTTTACCTCGTCCGTGCTTGGGCGGGGGGACCCGGTCAGGTTCTCGATGTCCAGGAGATGGATCGCGCGTCCGCGACGCAGTGACTTGAGGCGCGTGGTGGGGGAGATCACGGCCATCGATCCCTTCCGTGACGGTGTTGGAGAGTCAGGTGTCGACCATTAGAGCATGTGTTGACACTATCAACCAACACATCATGGGACGTTGCTCGAGAACAGCGATTGAGCTATGGTCCGATCTGCATCGGGGAAGGTTTACGGAAGGCAGTCCACACGTGCGGCAAGACGTCCAGGTGACAGCGGCGGACATTGCCCGGATGGCTGGGGTGGGGCGCGCGGCGGTGAGCAATTGGCGCCGCCGTCACGACGATTTCCCGCAGCCGGTCGGAGGGACATCCACGAGCCCGGCCTTTTCACTCGTAGAGATCCAGGGGTGGCTGCGCGGTCACTCAGACGGCAGACGGCTCCCTGCTGACGAGTGGCTCTGGCAGGAGCTCCGGGCGGCGGTCAACGACGACGATCTCGCCGATCTTATCGCGGACATGGGGGCCTTCCTCGTGTACATCCACCGTGAGGCGGACGACTGGGGAAAGCTCTCCAGCAGTGACGATGACGCCAGCGTGGTGGCGGCTCTCCCGGGCCGGATTCGTACGGCCTGCGCCGGGATCATTGGCGGCGATGCGTTTCCCGAGCGGCTGCCCCGGAACCGCATGTCATTGATCCGATCGATCGCACGGCTCGCGGAGGAACGTGGCACGCGGGACACCTTCGAGTTCCTGCGTGAGCGGTATTTCGAGGTGCACACCCGGCGCGTCTACTTCACGCCCCCGGAGATCGTTTCTTTGGCGCTGGATCTCGCCGGTCAGGATGTCGGGTCCGTTTTCGACCCAGCCTGCGGGGCTGGCGGCTTCCTCTTTGGAGCGTTGGAGCACCGACCCGGAACACGGCTCATGGGACAGGACGCCGACCGGGTGACGGCGCACCTAACCGCCGTACGGCTCGCGCTATGCAGCGACAACGTGGAGATCCGCGCCGGAGACTCGCTCCGGGCCGATGCCTTTCCCGGTGAGCTCGTCGACGCGGTGGTGTGCAATCCTCCATTCAACGACCGCAACTGGGGACACGAGGAGCTGACCGCCGACCCGCGATGGGAGTACGGCCTGCCGCCTCGGGTGGAGTCCGAACTCGCCTGGGCGCAGCACGCGCTCGCTCATCTCCAGGTTGGAGGCGTCGCTGTGCTGCTGATGCCGCCAGCCGTCGCGAACCGAAGGTCCGGGCGGCGTATCCGGGCCCAGCTCCTGCGGCGCGGAGCGCTGCGCGCGGTCATCGCCCTCCCGATGGGCAGTATGCCCAACATGGCGGTCGCGCTGACCCTGTGGGTCCTTCAGCGGCCGAGCGAGGGCCGGTCTCCGAGTCATGTCCTGATGGTCGACACCTCGGCCAGGCCGGAGGACTACGCCCAGTCCGCCGTGCAGGCATGGCGAGCGTTCGTTGAAGGGCATGAGCTGGACGAGCCGGGACTGAGCCGTTCCGTCCCGCTCATCGATGTGCTTGACGATGACGTCGACCTGATCCCGGCCAGATATTTGTCCCCGGCCGTCGAGGGAGCGACATCTCCCGAGCGGGTCACCGGCGCGGGAAACCGGATGGTGGACTTGCTGCACGCTCTCGCCAAGTTGGTGCCCGTGGCCGAGACCGTCACTAAGCCGCGGGACCTACCGCTGATCCCGCTGTCCGAGCTCGTACGGCGCGGCATGCTCACCGTCCACTATCAGCATCCGCTCCGGCCTGGCGAGGAGTCGGAGGTGCCGGACGGCTCGGCCGTACTCACCGCCGGTGACGTCGCTGCAGGGCAACCCGCTTCGGGGACGACCCCTGAGCGCGCGGTGCGCAAGACGATCCTCACCCACCCGGGTGATGTGGTGGTGCCCCAGGTCACGCAGCAGCTCGTCGCCCGGGTTATCCACGAGGGGGGCGCTGTACTGGGGTCCCACCTGCATCTGCTGCGGCCCGATCCGGAGCTGCTCGACCCCGATTTCCTGGCGGGCTTTATTTGCAGTTCCATCAATTTGCGCCATTGCAGCTCCATGTCGTCGCGCTATCGAGTAGATGTACGACGTGCGGAGGTGCCTCTCCTGCCGATCGAGGAGCAACGGAGGTACGGCGAGGCCTTCCGGCGCCTGGCCGTGTTCGAGTCATCCCTGCACCAGGCGGCGGCGCTGGGCGAAGACCTGGTCCAGTTGATGGCCGACGGCCTGACGCACGGAACCGTCCAGCCGTCCACAACAGAAAACTTGAAGGGAACACGGTGAGCAGCAACCACCAGAAGTACGCGGACTTCATCTGGTCGGTGGCCGACCTGCTGCGTGGGGACTACCGTCAGTCGGAATACGGCAAGGTCATCCTCCCCTTCACCGTGCTGCGCCGGCTCGACTGCGTGCTGGAACCCACGAAGGCCGCCGTACTGGCCAAGGCCAGGGAGCTCGCGGGCAGCAGCCTGCCGGACGGGGCCAAGGACCGCATGTTGAAGAACGCCTCGGGCGAGAGCTTCTACAACACCAGTGAGCTCGACTTTGGCAGGCTGACCGGCGACTCCGACAACGTCGCCAGGAACCTGAGCGCCTACATCGGCGCCTTCTCACCGGGCGCGGGCGAGGTGCTGGAGAAGTACCGCTTCGACGAGCAGATTGCTCGGCTCGATGAGGCCGGGCTGCTCTGGCTGGTGGTCGCGAAGTTCGCCGAGATCGACCTCCACCCGAACGTGGTAGACAACCACCAGATGGGCTACGTCTTCGAGGAGCTGATCCGGAAGTTCTCCGAAATCTCCAACGAGACCGCGGGTGAGCACTTCACTCCGCGCGAGGTCATCCGGTTGATGGTCAACCTGCTGATGGCCCCGGACGATGAGGACGTCATGACGCCCGGCATCATCCGTACGGTCTACGACCCGGCTTGCGGCACAGGCGGCATGTTGTCTGCCGCAGAGGAGCACATCAAGCGTTACAACAAGAAGGCCACGGTCAAGGTCTACGGCCAGGAGCTCAACCCCGAGTCGTGGGCGATCTGTCGTTCGGACATGATGCTCAAGGGCCAGGATCCGTCAGAGATCGTCTTCGGCAACTCGTTCACCCTTCGCGGTCACGAGAACAAGAGGTTCGACTACCTGCTGGCCAACCCGCCGTTCGGTGTGGAGTGGAAGAAGGTGCAGAAGCAGGTCGAGGATGAGCGTGACAACCAGGGCTGGACTGGCCGGTTCGGCGCGGGGACGCCCCGGATCAATGACGGCTCGTTCCTCTTCCTCCAGCACATGATTTCCCACATGAAGCCGGTCGAGCAGGGCGGTTCCCGCATCGCGATCGTTTTCAACGGCTCGCCGCTATTCACTGGTGCGGCCGGATCGGGGGAGTCGGAGATCCGCCGCTGGATCCTGGAGAACGACTGGCTGGAGGCGATTGTCGCGCTGCCCGACCAGCTCTTTTACAACACCGGCATCTCGACGTACTTCTGGATCCTGTCAAACCGCAAGGCCCCCGCGTTGAAGGACAAGGTGATCCTGCTCGACGGTCGCGAACACTGGGCCAAGATGCGCAAGTCTCTCGGTGACAAGCGCAAGCTCGTCACCGACGACCAGATCGCCGAGCTGACCGCGATCTACAAGGACGCGCTGAAGATTGCAGCCGAGCCGGAGCACGAGCACCACGCGAAGGTGAAGGTGTTCCCGCGCCACGCTTTCGGTTACCAGCGCGTTGCCGTCGAGCGCCCGCTCCGGCAGCGGTTCGAGGTGAATGCCGAGACCGCCGACGCGGTGGCCGAGACCAAGGCGGTCCTCAAGTTTGAGCACTGTGACGCCCTGCTGACCGCGCTCAGGTCCATGGCCGGTACGGCAAGCGGCACCAAGCTGGAGTTCGTCGGGCTGTTGGACAAGGCATTGCGGGAGAACGGCCTGGGCAAGCTGCCCGCGCCAGCGGAGAAGGCGATCTGGGCCGAGGTGTCGGTCAGCGACCCCGAGGGTGAACTGCAGACCGACCGGAGGGGCGCTTCGCTGCCGGACTCCGATCTGCGGGACAACGAGAACGTGTCGCTGACCTCGATGAATGCCACTCCGGCGCAGTTGGAGGCCGAGATTGAGGAGTACCTGAAGCGAGAAGTCCTCCCACACGTCCCTGAGGCATGGGTGGACCACTCCAAGACCAAGATTGGCTTCGAGATCCCCTTCACCCGCCACTTCTACGTCTACACGCCTCCGCGCCCCCTCGAAGAAATCGACGCCGAACTCAAATCCCTGGAAGCCGAAATTCAGAAGCTTTTGGGCGAGGTGACGAAGTGAGTGTCGCTGAACTCGCGCCATGGCTTGAGCAGTCTCGGTGGCCAACGGTGCCGATCAGATATGTCGCCAAGTTGGGAACTGGTCACACGCCCAGCCGTCAGCATCCGGAGTACTGGGAAGACTGCACACTTCCCTGGATCACGCTCGCTGACGTATGGCAGTTTCGGGATGGGACCCGAGACACCATAGCGGAGACCAAGGAGAAGATCAGCCGTCTCGGACTCGCGAATTCCGCCGCGGTCCTGCATCCGGCCGGGACGGTGATCCTCTCCCGAACCGCGTCGGTCGGTTTCTCGGCGATCATGGGTCGCAATATGGCGACTAGCCAAGACTTCGCGACCTGGACATGCGGTCCGGAGCTTGAAGCTCGATATCTGCTTCACGCATTGCGCGCGATGGCGCCTGACCTCCGCAGGGTCGCGGCGGGATCCACACATAAGACGATCTATATGCCAGATATTGAGCAGCTCAGAATTCCACTCCCACCGGTTGAAGAGCAGCGGCGCATCGCCGACTTCCTTGACGTTGAGACCACTCGGATCGCTCGAATGGAAATGCTCCAGCGTCATGTGCTCGATAAACTGAACGAGCGTGATCGAGCAATATTGGATCTTGAGCTCGATCGCCTGGGGGGATGCTCTGGTGTGAAGCCTCTCCGGCGATCGATCCGCCGGATCGAGCAGGGATCTAGCCCTCAATGCGACAACACCCCCGCCGAGATGCATGAGTGGGGAGTCCTCAAAGTCAGCAGCGTCAAACACGGTCGATTCTGGCCGGAGGAGAACAAGCGACTGCCTAACGCGGTGGCTCCCGAGCGGCGATACGAGGTTCGCCCAGGAGACTTGTTGATAACTCGCGCCAACACGCCGCTATTAGTCGGAGCGGCGGCTGTCGTCCCAGAGGTGCGCGAAAAGCTTTTGCTTTGTGACAAGATCTTCCGAATTGAGCTGATATCTGGTCTGGATCCACACTTTGTCGCACTGGCCTCTCGGGGGACAAAGATCAGAGATCTTTGCGCAGCGGCTTCGCATGGAACGTCCCTGTCCATGGCCAACCTCAAGACTGAGGAAATCAAGGAGTGGCCGATTCCCAATGTTGATCTCACTGAGCAGCGCCTCGGTATCAAGAGGGTGACGGAGCAGCAAGCGGTTACCGGTGCTCTGCGAGCCAGCATTAATCGTCAGCTTGAGCTTCTTGCAGAACGACGGCAGGCGCTGATCACGGCGGTGGTTACTGGGCAGATTGATGTCACGACTGCACGGGGGGTCGCCGGGTAACCAGGGCGCGCGGTGAGGACATCCACCTGCGTCCCCCGACCTGGGTTTCGAGCTTGACTTCCAGGTCTTCCTTGGCCAGGCCGAGACCGCCGATGAGCGGAAGCTGCCGGATGTCCGCCTGGATCGTCGCCTCGCTTCTTGAGCAATTCCGATCCGACAGCCGCTCGAGGGTGTCACGCAAGGGCTCCGATATATCACTCGGCATTAACGAGAACTACCACGACTGATAAGCGACGAATAGAATCACATATTCTTCCGCATGCGGATAGAGTATTATTCCGGATTTCGTGATAGGGCGCAGCCTGTTTGGTCCGTCGCCTGAGGGAGGTGACCGGCCGTCGAGCTTCCCCGATGACCACTTGGCCGCTGCCCGATTCGGACAGAATGGTTCCGGTCGCATCTGTCGAAAGGAACGTGATCATGTCCCCCGTGCATCACGAGAAGGTCTTCGAGGACGCCATCGAGCGCGTGCTGCTCGATTCGGGCTGGGTGAGGGGCGCGAGCAGCCTGTACGACCATGGCTTGGCCCTGAATCCAACCGAGCTGATGCATTTCGTGCAGGCGACCCAGCCCAAGGAGTGGGCCCGCCTGGTCACCATGCAGGCCGGGGACGACGAGGGAGCCAAACGCCGTCTCGCGGAGGTCGTGGCGAAGGCGATCGACAGTGAGGGCGCCCTTGACGTGTTCCGGCACGGGGTGAAGGACCGGGGCATCAGCTTCAAGCTCGCCTACTTCCGGCCCGCGCACACGATTGCCGCCGACGCGCTCGAGCCGTACCGCAAGAACATCCTCAGCGTCGTCCGACAGCTCCGCTACTCGGCCAAGAGCAACGACGAGCTGGACCTGACACTGTTCGTGAACGGTATCCCGGCGGCCACCGCCGAGCTGAAGAACCCATTGACCGGTCAGACCGTCGAGGACGCCAAGCTGCAATATCGCAAGCACCGCGACCCCAAGGAGGCACTGTTCGCCCGGCGGACGCTGGTGCATTTCGCCGTCGACCCGGACCTGGTCTTCGTTGCGACCAGGCTGGCCAGGGACAAGACCCGCTTCCTGCCGTTCAATATGGGTACAGGACGCGCGGGTAATCCGGGAGGCGCGGGCAATCCCACGTCCGGCAGTGGCTACGCCACTGAGTATCTGTGGAAGCAGATCTGGCATCCAGACACCTGGCTCGACCTGCTCAGGCGGTTCCTGCACGTCGACGATGAGGATGTGAAGAAGGGCAAGGGGCGCAAGCCGTATCCCGGGAAGGCACATAAGCTGCCCCTGATCTTCCCGCGCTACCACCAGTGGGACGCGGTGCGGAAGATGACCGCGCATGCCAGGCAGTACGGCGCGGGCCACAACTACCTGGTGCAGCACTCGGCAGGTTCCGGCAAGTCGAACACGATCGCCTGGCTGGCGCACGCGCTGTCCAATCTGCACACGCCGGCGGCTCTCGCGGAACTGGACGAGTCGGCGGTGGCCAAGGGATACGGCCCGAACCAGCGCATCTTCGACAAGGTCATCGTCATCACGGACCGGGTGGTGCTCGATCGCCAACTCCAGGAGACGATCTACCAGTTCGAGCACACTCCCGGCGTGGTCAAACGCATCGACCAGCACTCCGACCAACTCGCCGAAGCGTTGCAGGGCGAGACCGCGAAGGTCATCATCACCACGCTGCAGAAATTCCCCTACATCCTCCAGAAGGTCACGGGGCTGAGAGGTAAGCGATTCGCCGTGATCGTGGATGAGGCACACTCGTCACAGTCCGGCGAAGGGGCGGCAGACCTCAAGAAGGTGCTGTTGAAGCTCGGCAGCGACGACATCGACCCTGATGGAGACCCGCTCACCGCGAGCGCGCTGGCCCGTGGCAGGCACGACGACCTCTCCTATTTCGCGTTCACGGCCACGCCGAAGAACAAGACACTGCACCTGTTCGGCGTGGACGGTGAAGACGGCAAGCCGCGTGCGTTCCACATCTACTCGATGCGGCAGGCCATTGAGGAGGGCTTCATCCTCGATGTGCTGAAGAACTACGTTACGTACAAGACGTTCTGGCGGCTGGTCAGCACCGAGCCCGACGACCGTGACGTCGACAAGCGCAAGGGCCAGGCGCTGCTGGCGCAGTTCGCCGACCTACATCCGACGAGCATGCAGCAGCGTGCGCAGATCATTGTGGAGCACTTCCGCAGGCACACCGCGCACCGCATGGGCGGCCGGGCCAAGGCAATGGTGGTCACTCGTTCACGTGAGCATGCCGTACGGCTCGGCCAGGCGATCCGCAGCCACGTGGAGACCCATGGCTACCCGGACTGCGGGACGCTGATCGCGTTCTCTCAGGCTCTCGAAGTCGACAAGATTGAGTACACCGAGGCCAAGCTCAACGGCTTCAGCGAGAAGGAGCTCCCGGAGCGGTTCGCCTACTGCCGA
Organism: Microtetraspora sp. NBRC 16547; assembly: GCF_030268965.1. GTDB lineage: Bacteria > Actinomycetota > Actinomycetes > Streptosporangiales > Streptosporangiaceae > Microtetraspora. Next base: position 122,172 of record NZ_BSSE01000008.1, read on the forward strand.
GCGGACGACAGCTCGCCGAACGCGGAGGAGAAGCCGGAGTTCCGGATCCTGGTGGTGGCCGACAAGTATCAGACCGGCTTCGACCAGCCGCTGCTCACCACCATGTACGTGGACAAGAAGCTGGCGGGCGTGGCCGCGGTGCAGACGCTGTCACGGCTGAATCGCACGCACCGGCTCAAGTCGCAGGGCGACATCTTCGTGCTGGACTTCGCCAACGAGGCGGCGGAGATCCAAGAGGCGTTCCAGCCGTACTACGAGGGCACGGCCAGCGAGCAGATCGACCCAAACCTGCTCTACGTGCGGGAGTCGGCCGTACTCGGGCACGCCCTGCTCGTCGAGTCGGAGATGCAGGCCCTCGCTGAGTCGTATCTGCAGGCGGAACGCACGTCGGCGACGCAGCGGGAGTGGGAGAAGGCGCATGCCGCGCTCTACCGGTTCACCGAACCCGCCGTACAGCGATTTGTCGAGCGGCAGAAGGAAGACGCGGAAAGTGACAGCGACTCGGCAGAGGAGTTCCGTGGCGATCTGCGTGTGTACGTGCGCCTGTACGGGTTCCTCGCGCAGATCGTCCCTTATGTCGATCCCGAGTTGGAACGGCTGTACCTGTTCGGTCGGTTCCTGCTCAACCGGCTGCCACGTCGCGAGGATCCGGCCGTGGACGTGGGTGAGATCGACCTCACCCATCTGAAGATCACCCAGACCGGTGAACACGACATCAGCCTGTCGAAGGAAGAAGAGGTCACGCTGCCCGCGCCTTCGGGGGCCGGTGGCGCGGCACCAGATCCGGAGTTGACGTCGTTGCGCAGGTTGATCGCCGCCATGAATGACAAGTACGGCCTTGGCCTGTCCGAAGCCGACCAGATCTGGGTGGAGCAGCAGTTCGAGGAAGCGGTGAGCAACGATTCACTCAAGGCCGCGGCCCTGGTCAACGACGAGGCCAACTTCGGTGAGGTGTTCGCCGACCATCTGGAGAAGGTCGTCGTTGAGCGGCACACCGGGAACACCGGCCTGGTACAGCGGTTCTATGACGACTCGCTGTTCCGCTCACGGATCACTGAGCTTGGCCGCAGGCAGGTCTACAAGATGATCCGGAACAGCGAAGGGGTGGAATGACCGCGAATGGCTGCCGTGCCGTAACGGTGTCTCCGGCCATCACGATCCTTTGAGGTGGGGTCACGGTGAAGCAGGACGATGTCATCGCCGAGCGGTACGAGTTGGTCGAGTTCCTGGGCAGGGGCGGATACGGCGAGGTCTGGAAGGGCTTCGATAAGTCCCTTGACCGGCATGTCGCCGCCAAGTTCATCCGTGCGGACGCGTTTCCCACCCTGGATCGACGCCGGGAGGCTGAACAGCGGTTTCGGCGGGAGGCCCGAGTCACGGCGAGGATCCAGCACCCAGGTGTGCCGGTCGTGTACGACGTGGGCGCTCACGGGGAGTCGCTCTACCTGATGATGCAGTTCATCGACGGCATCGGTGTTCATGACCTGCTCCATGAACACCGCCCCCTTCCAGTCGCCTGGGCGGCCGCGATCACGGCTCAGATCTGCTCGGTGCTGACGGTCGCCCATGCGGAGTCGTTGATCCACCGGGATCTCAAGCCAAGGAACCTCATCATGTGCCCCGACGGCACGGTGAAGGTGCTGGACTTCGGCATCGTGGCCGTGCTGGGCTCGGCCGACATCACCCAGATCACCAGGGTTGGGGAAGGAGTCGGGACGGCGTACTACATGTCCCCGGAGCTCGCCATCACCGGAAAGGCGAGCGCCCAGAGCGACCTTTACGCCCTTGGATGCGTGCTCCACGAACTGCTCGCCGGCACACGGGTTTTCGAGTCCGCGCACACGGTGGCGGAGATGAGCCGCCACTATTCCGAGACGCCACCTCCACTGCGGTCACTACGACCGGATGTGCCCGTCGAGCTCGAAAAGCTGGTCCTGGAACTCCTGGCGAAGAAGGCCGCCTCCCGGCCGACCGGGGCCTGGGAGGTGTACGAGCGGTTGCTGCCCTTCGTGGTCGCCCTGCCACCACTGCCGGGGGCGACCACCGCGGCACCGTCACCCGATCCCATGCGTATGTACGCCACCGTCGTCGAACGCATCGCGGCGACCGCGCTCACAGGCCCGCGCGTACCGGCTCCCCGACCGGCCGGTGTGTCCAGGTTCTCCGAGGCTGAGCTCCTCGCCGCGAACGAACGCGCTGAGGAGCTGGCCGTCGACGGGAGGTTCAGCCAGGCCATCGAGCTGCTGGAAAGCGCGCTACGTGGTGCCGATGACGTCCTGCCGAAGGCCCACCCGGTGGTCTTCGCGCTCCGGATGCGCCTGACCGACTCGCGGTTCGCCGCTCGGGATTACCAGCAAGCAGCCAGGGAGTACGAGGAGCTCCTGCCTGAACTGGCCGGAATGCTGGGGTCCGACCACCAGGCAGTGCTGGGCTGCCGCCTCAATCAGGCGCTCTGCTCCGCGGCCCTTGGGCGAAACGAGATCGCCCTGTCGCAGATGAGGGTGCTGCTCGCGGACATGCGATCCGCCCTGGGCGACTCTGACCCGCTGACGCTGGAGCTGCGGCGGGAGCTTGGCGAACTTCTCGCCAAGCTTGGTGACCACGAGCGGGCGCGCGAGGTGCTGCGGCCTCTTCTCGCCGACATGGTGGCGGTCCATGGTGCCGACCATCCGGAGGCACAGCGTGCTCGAGCCCTCTTGGAGAACCTCGATCGTCTGGCCGGCTAACCGCCTCACGCCCGTGAACCGGCCAGGCATGCTGGTGATCTATTACCAAGACTTGATCGTTTGATCTTAGATCTTGATCGCGCACCGGGTAGATCTTCGGTTGTCACGAATCATGCGCCATCCAGCCCTTTCCGAGGACTGTCCGGGGGTGATGCGGTGTGATCAAGACGTTCCCGTCCCGCAGGCAGGGGACTCGCTACCTCGTCCGAGGTGCCCTCCTCAGCGTCGCGATGGTCGGCCTCAGTCCAACGGCCGGCTACGCGGTGACCATCCGAGACCCTTACTGCCACGTGTCCCAGCAGGCTTGGCAGGTCTACGACGTCGAGAAGTTCTGCGACCTGGTCAACAAGGATCTCGCCGAGGGCCGGATGCCTGACCTCCTGGCACGGTTGGAGGAATCGCGCCGCGTCCCGCAACCGCCGCCAACGGTCTCCAGGCCGACGGTGTCCGCGAAGCCGCGGCAGCAGAAGAAACCGCCGGACGTGGCTTCTCCCAAGAACGATCGCACCACGCCCAGCCGCAATGTGCAGACGACTCCCGGCGAGCGGCCCGCCACTCCACCGTCCCGTGTGGAGAAGGCGCAGAGCAGCGAGCGGCACCGGAAGCCTGTCGACCACGTGACGGAGAAACCGTCACACGGCAAGGCAATCCGAGCCAAGCAGGACGAGCCTCGCTCTACTCCCACCGCGACGCCGTCGCCAGTGGTCCCCGGGATTGTGTCTCCGCGGCCCGCTATAACGCCAGGCGAATCTGCCGGGCACGTCGTCCCGAGTCCCCGAGCCTCCAATGTGACGACGACCGCCAGCGATCCGCTGATAGTCCCTATCGGAAAGGCCCTGCTGTACGGCATGGCGGTCGCGGGCGCGGCAGCGCTGCTCCTGCACCGGCTCCGCCCGACACCGGCCCGCGCAGAGATGATCCAGGGCACGGAGATCGACCCTGGAGAGCGACAGGACAAGACGAAGCCGAGCACCGTGGGCCTCGCCGTCCCAGCCACAACGAGCGCTCCTGTGCCCGAGAGCACTCCGAGGCCGGAGTGCAACCAGGTGGATGGCAGCCTGACGCTCGTCACGGTGCGGGTCCTGGACCAAGTAACGGTGTATGGACCTGCCGGGAACGCCGACTGCAGCCGAGGAAAGGATGTCGCTGACCTCCTCGGTCTGCTGGTTGTTCACCGGGACGGCCTGACCCGGGAGCGGGCTTACCAGGTGCTGTGGCCCGACATCACATTGGACCACTACGACTGCTTCCACGGGCCGAAGAGCGAGCTGCGCGACAGGCTGGTGCGGGTCCTGGGCCGCCCGAACCAGGGGAAGAACCTGCTCCAGTACGTCGGGGGTCGTTACCGGCTCAACCCGGCACTGGTCACCGCCGACCTATGGCAGCTCCTCGACGCGCTGGCCGAGGCGAAGCAGGCCAACAACCCCGAGCAGGTCATCGCGTCTCTGCACAGGGCCGTCGACCTCTACCCAGGGCCTTTTCTCCCGGCCGGTACCCATCCGTGGGTCGGCGAGACCGCCGAGGACTTGCGCCACGACGTCATCCAGGCGCTACTGCGGCTCAGCGAACTCGATCCTGACGTCGATCGCGTAACTGCCGTGCTGGAACGGGCCCACAGGTTGGACCCTGTCAACGAACAGGTGTCATGCCGGATGATGAGTCACTTCAGCGCCCTCGGCCGGAACGACGCGGTCTATGTGACTTACCGTGATCTCTGCCAGGTCCTCGCGGAGCTGGACGGGCTCTCGCCGTCGGCCAAGACTCGCGAGCTGTACGGCAAGCTCACTGGCCACGCCTCGTAGCCCGTCACCACGGTTCCAACCGAGTCGGGTGTGTCCCATAGATCTGCGCTAGGAGGGTGAGCGCCCAGGTGGAGGGCCGCCTGCCCCCGGCGGGCCAGGCTTCGTAGTCGTACAGCCTGCTCTCCCGCAGCGTTGCGGCGCCCGACGGGTCGAGGTCGTTGAAGGCGGTCACGACCTGAGTCGCGGTGAGGCCGCTGGCGTAGCGATAGAGCTTCAACGGGCTCACGTCGTGGTCGAGGGCCAGCACTACGGCGATCTGGTCGATCGTGAAGCGGTGCGCCCGCAGAGCACGGCTGCGCCGTCGGCATTCGAGCAGGGTCTGGTATCCCGTACCTGACATCATCATCCATTCGCGCTGGTCAGTGGCGGGCGGATCGTAGGCCGGCTTCTAGAGGATGATCGAGTCTGGTTGGGGTGGTCCGTCAGCGGGGCGTCGAATGATCGCGAGGTGCACGACGGCATTTCCGCAGGTCACATGCGCTTCTCCGCGGTTACTGGCTGACGTGATCCCGGGGATTCGATTCGGACATTGAGTCGATCCATCGTGCTGGTCCCTCCCGGATTTACCGGGACGTCACGGAGGTGACCAGCGTGAACGATCAGGAGCTTCGGCAGTTCGACGAGCCTCAGCCCGGCGTGATCTGGACGACCGTCCGGCTGCGGCGCGGAGCGGGCGAGATGCTGTGGTGGCGGGTTTTCCCCGGCCGCGGTGATCAGGTCGCGCCCGCCCGCAAGATGGTACGAGCTCTGCTGGAGGACACCCAGCGCGCCGACGATGCGGAGTGGGTGGCGGCCGAGCTGATCAGCAACGCCCTCCTGCACACCCGCTCGGGAGCGCAGGGCGGCTACTTCGTAGTCGAGGTCGCGCGCAACATCTGCGTCGCGAAGGTCCTGGTGTACGACCTCGGCGGCGGAGGCGTGCCCGTCTTCGGCCAAGGATTCACGCCGAGCGAGCACGGGCACGGCCTTCGCGGCGTCGCAGCGCTCGCCAACCGCGTCGGGCTGGAAGGCGATCCCGTCACAGGTCACGTCGTGTGGGCCCAACTCGTCCTGACCGTTCCGGACACCGCACGGGCTGCATCTTGATCAGGAGCTTCGAGTCTGCGGAGCGGGCCGAGCTTCAGCAGATCCGGCGCGAGTACCCTCGCTGGGGGTTCCTTCTCGTGGAGGGCTGTTGGTTTGCGGTCCATGGCCGGAACACCCTGATTGAAGCATCGACGGCTGATGAGCTACGCGCGGCACTCACGCTTTCGACCGGTCCAGTTTCACGCGACGCCGACACGGGGTGCGGCAGCCGCCCGTCGTACGCGCTGGCGGGTGATCAGATCCAGCCCGGGGTGCTGGCCGCCATGCCGACCGAAACCGGCACGTGGACGATTCTGTGGCGTTGAACAGGGGCGATGTTCCGGTAACTGCCCTCGTGATGGCGTTCGGCGGAAGTCCATCGAACCTCCGATGGCTCTCGCCGAGTGCCTCACACGGCTTGGAAGAAGTGCGGATCCACACCCACCTGCTCGAGCTGCACGAGCTTGCGATTCACGCCGAGTTCGTAGTGCTTGAGAAGCTCACACAGGCGGTCGCCATCAACAAGATCGAGCGGTGGCGCACTGTCACGGCAGCTGTAGATCGTGATGTTCGGTCTTGATGGTCAAGTGATCGACGCTGCGGTCACTTCATTCCAACGGCGGTGACATCGCGCGGCGCGATGCTGGTGACGGCGTCGCCATAGTGACCAGCGCAGCGCGTGGACGATGTCATGGGCCCGGGCGTGGAAGCGACGGAGGAGGCGGGTCAGCTCCCGGCAGCTGAGCGGGACCAGGCCGATGGAAGCGGCGGCAGTGGCGGCAGTGGAGGCGCGGTCGAGGCTGACGGTCACGGCCAGCAGCATGTGGGCGAGCAGGCTGATCAGGCTCCACCGGTGCCAAGAAGTCCAGGTGGTGACCTGTCCTTGGTCGAGGCCGGTCAGGCCTTTGGCAGCCTGGAAGTCTTCCTCGATCTTCCAACGGCGGCACACCACCGCCACCAGTTCGCGCAGCAGTCGGGGAGAGGGTGACCAGCAGCGGTAAAACGACAGCTCACAGGTGTAGCGGTGGCGGCGGATGAGCAGGGTCGAGGCGCCTTGGCCTGTCTCACCGTGCCCGTCGCGATCCTGTGGGGCGTCGTCGGGGCGGATGTCGATAGCGGCCCAGTCGTAGTGGCGGTCGCCCTTGGTTCCGGTCCCGGTCCGCAGTCGTTGCCAGGACGCGGTGGGCAGCGCGTGGGCCAGGTCGGCGACGGTGCTGGTTCCGGCGGGGGTGGTCACCCGGTGGTCGGTCTTGACCGCGAGCACGTACCGGAAGTTCAGCGAGCGCAGTGTGGTGCGGAACTTGCGGCCACCGTAGACCTCGTCACCGGCCACCCAGGCGTCGGTGATCCCGCGTGCCTGCCAGGCGGCGAGCATCTGTGCAGCCAGCTGAGGCTTGGTGGCGAAGGTGATCTCGTCGGGGACCCCGGCCATGTCACGGCGTTCGTCGTCGGCGGCCCATGCCTCGGGCAGGTACAGGCGGCGGTCGATCAGCGTGTGCCCGGCCGTGGTGGCGTAGGACAGGTGGACCGCGATCTGGCATAACCCGACTCCACCGAGGGCTCCGCTGTACTGGTGGGCGGCGCCAACCGCGTCGGGTGAGGACTTCTCGTCGCCGGTCTCGTCGATGACCAGCACGGTTTCGTGGTTGCCGAGCTGGTCGATCGCCCAGACGGCGGCGTGTTCGGCGACGTGGTCGTGGTCGAAGCGTGCCCGGGACAGGAAGTGCTGCAGCACGTGCGGGCCGCGGTGGCCGATCTGCTCGGCCAGCGACCAGCAGTTGGCGCTCTCCTCGATCGTCACCATCGCTTCGATCATGTCGCGGCAGGTCAGCCGGGTCTCGCGGCGGCGGAAGCCGCCCGCGATCCGGTCCATCAGGTCATTGACGACGACGGGCCAGCGTTCATGCGCTACGGTGGCGGCCACGGCCACCGTATCTGGATCTTTCGACACAATTGATCATGATGCCGGTGGCCGTACCCATGTCCGCACCCGGCTCGCATCGAGGACCCGAGCCGATATGCGCTGACCTGGGGTAACACGTCAAAGGTTACGATCTACAGCTGCCGTGACTGTCCCTGGTGGATTCCCGCAACGTCTCGGCGGTGAAAGTCCCGGTCGTGATGAGGAGACCCTTGTCGCTCCGGCCTGCCAGTGCGTACGGAAGTCACGCACGGTTCCGGCGCCCACCCGAACCCTTGTAGCGCTGCACTGGAAGAAGACGGCGAAGCTGATGAAATGAAGATCATTGGCCTGCCAGTGATACACCGCTAGAACGGGTGACTGTATCGGCGGTCCTTCACGTGATCGTAAATTGCACGCAACCATGGCTGACGAACCTCTGGCAGCCGTGCCAGCGTCCAGAGGAACACGTCCCAGTCCGGCCGGAACGGACCGAACGGCAGCTGCGGTGGGGGGTCATCGCGGTAGACGCCATCGGGCAGCCCACCCGAAACGGGAAGGTGCCGCTGATTGTGGTTGAAGGCCAGATACATCCACACATCGGCAGGCAGCGGTACCGCTGCCCCAGCAGCGCATGGCCATACCTCCCCAGTCTGCGGATGCCGTGGGACCACGAAGATATCCGCGACCGTGGCGGACAGGCCCGGCCCGGCTAGAGCCAGGCTCTTTGCTGACGGCTCCGTTGGGAGCAGAGCATCGAGCGCTGGACGGAACGTGTCGGCAACGGGGCCATCAGGGAGGACAACCCGCGCACCGTCCGACGCCGCCAGCAGGTGGGCCAACGCTACCGCGACCGCAGCCGTCCACAGCGGGCTCCACCCGCCGATCGGCTCAATCGGCGGTGTTTCCGGCTGCTCCTCCCACAGCGCCTCCCAACTGAGCACTCGAGGAGCAAGTCCATCGGCGCTGATAAGACGCACAGCGCGTGGGTCCAGCCACACCACCTGCCAATAGGTGCAGTCGTCGATGCGGGTGGCCACTTCGCGCCCGCACTGCGCGCACGCCAGGTTCGGGCCGTCCCTGCCGTCCAGGCCCATGCAGTAGCCATCACATCGCTCTGGAATCAGAACGGTTCCGCGTACGTCGCCCGGCGCGACCGCAATTGCTCCCTGCGGTCCGTACGAGAGGGCGTGCACCGGCGCGTACACACCACGAGCCTCGGCTTCCTTCGCGCCGATCTCCTCCCACGGCCGCCACGGTGGACCGAAGGGCTCCGGATCGACTGCGTACGTCCCGGACTCCAGGAGCGCGGGAAGCAGCTCATGGCCGTACCTCTGATGGGCGTGGACGGGGAGCGCAACCTGCGACACAGGCAAGGTCAGCGCGGCACCACAGTCCGCGCACGCGAACACAGCCATGTGTCCCTCAGCGCCACGGTCTCGCATGATCCGCATGATCTTGACTCAGATTTAATCTTGGGGGAAGCGCTGGGGACCAATTAGTCGCCACAACAGTAGCGCCGGAGCGCCTGAGACTGTGGGCCTGGAAGAGCATCCACCTTCTCCACCGCTCCGGCTAGGTGCGGTCGTCGCCCCAGGCAAGGTTGAGGCACTCCGCTAGGTCCTCAGTCGTGCCCCCCACGTTGAGGAGGGCGCGGGCGGCCTGGGCCTGCCTGGTCGTAGGCAGATACCCGTCGAGGAGGTAGGGGAGCAAGAGTCGCCGCCCCAGTACCTCACGCCACGAGATTCCTGATGGCCTGCGTACCACGGATATGTTGACCCTCAACGCGTGCTCGTTGCCTGGTGGGACGCCGGGCCGGTCGATCTCGATGGCGACGTACCGGAATCCGTTGGCCAGGTCGCAGCCAGTGCAGCCAGCCGGACCCCGGCTCAGCCTGTTGCCGCACTCGGTGCAGGTGAGCCGGTCGTAGGCGGCGTCCACCACCCGCCACAGGTGCCTGTTGGGCTCGTCGATCACCATCTCAGCGACGTCGCGCTCATCCAGGGCCGTCAGCGTGCCGAACTCCTGCGTGACGAACTCCCGCCATCCGGATTCGACGATCTCGTCCACGATTCCGGCGCATCGCTCGCACTCAGGCGCTCCGGCGGGTTCCCAGTGGTGGCATTTGCCGCACCGCCGCATCCTTGAACGGTACTCGCTGTCCTAAGCCGGACTCCACCCGATTATCGCGTCGTGACAATGTCGTTCAAGCAGCCTGCGAAGTGGCGGATGGACGCGTGGTCCACCCTGGCGGTTACCCGTCCGACATATGGTGACGGGCAACTAGCCACCACGACTAGTGACTGCCATCGGACGACCACAGAGGAATACAGCTCGCTCGATCGTTGGCCCTTGCCAGTGCCGCATCCCACGTAGGGAGCCCGCTCCGCGCCAGGGTGGAGGGGATTTCTCGTCACAACGCTCTCCTCTGAATGCCAGCCGGGTCCGCATTGCCGCGGACGGATGCTTGACGGTGGCGCAGAGTCGGGTCATGGTCTACGCCGACGCGAATCCGGCGACCCACCGAAAGCTGGCGGGGGCGCGACAAGGCACCCTGGCCACTCACGATGGCGATTGGATTGCGCACAGCCCTCTTGAATGTGCAATCGATGACGGCTGACCCGGGTACCAATGGGGGCTCCAGCTCGGGGATCGATAGGGATAACGGCTATGACCGGTACGTTCTAGATTGCGAGTCTTCGCAGCCCCACGCCTTTTGGAATGGTCCATTGATGAGGCCGACTGCACGCGCGGTGACCGGTGCAGCGATTGGTGTGGCGATCCACGATGCGATGGGTGTCGCGGCTGAGATCGCATCGGTCGTGGTCGAGGATCGACGCAGCTCGGACGGCTTTTGGGTGATGCGGTGGCGAGCCCGACTCGCCGTAAGGCGACGTAGTTCATATGTGCTGCGCCGTACACATGGGCGTCCTGCTATTCGCTGTGGTGCCCACCGTACGCAACCTGCTCCGCCGTACCCAGTGGTCAGGCCCGCCGGCGCGGTGCGCCGGCGGGCCTGAGTCATGGTGACGGTCGTAAGGCAGTGCCCGGTTTTTCCGGGCCCGCCACAGGTAGGCGGGCCCGGCACACGGCCGTCAGACGATCAGGACGGGGCCAACCCCCATGAGTTCGACGATCCGGGCGGCCACCGCCTCAGCCGGGGTGTCACGGGGCAGTGCTTTGGTGTGCAGTCCATCGGCGGTGCCCGTCCTGATTGTGATCGGGCGCTTCGGCGTCGTGCTGACCGTGATGCGGACGTGGTCCCCGGTGGCCTTGACGTCGTAGCCCTGATCGATGTGACGGCCGTGGATGTCATCGGTACGGACGTGGCCGTGGTTCGTGCGTTCGAACCCGTAGGCGCGCAGGGCGCGCAGGGCGCGCGTGTAAGCGGCAGTCAGCGGCATGAGGTCGCGGTAGGACGGCCATTCGAGAAGGCGGTCGTGGGCGATGTCGCTGACGACGTGCACGAGGTCCTGATCACTAACCGGTCAGCCGGATCGACGTTGGATGTCCCCGAGCTCGGCGAGCATGCCGTACGAGACGATCTTCAGGAGCGTCCCGTCATCGGCGGCCGACGTGGGTCCGATCAGGATGTCGGTGCCGTCCCACATCAGCGTCCAGCCGGGTCCGTGATCATTAAGTCCCCGCAAATGGGCCTCGGTCACCTCAATGCGCATTGACTTCACCTTCCGCTTCCACGTTTCCCCTGAAACGGCGTCGGAGATTCCCGCCACGCCCTATTCACGCTCCGACGGAATAGCGAAGTCAAGCTGACGGGCCAACGCGTTTCATGACGCTTGTTGTTTCCCGAATCCGCTTCGCTAGGACGCCGATCCCATTGAAGTCAAGTCGGAGCGCGGCGTGCCTCCGAGTTGAATATCTCCTAGTCAGAGACGCTTTCAGTTAGGCAAGCCTCTCCAGTCGCGATAGTGACAAGAAATTTCGTGGTGCCGCTTGCGAGCCGCGCGAACCAGAGCAATAGTCGAGCTCCGCCGAAATTCAACCGGCCTATACGCCGGTGAATTCAAGCCGGAAAGGAGCCTTACCGTGGCTGACAGGGATGCCGTTTTGATGGCTGGAGAAACCACCCCCGACACGCTGACGGACGGGGCGTCGAACGCCGCTGAATTCCCCTACATCGCCGACGCGGCCGAAGACATGGGCCGGTCCTCCGACGGCCGCGTCGAGGCCGTATGGGGCGCGCTGATCGCCAACCCGGGCACATCCGCGACCCTGCTCGGGGCTGCGGTGGACATGAGCCGGACGGCCGCCGGGAAGATCCTCTCCGGCTTGGAGGCCGAGGGGCGCGCTGTGCGCACGCCGGGCAGTCACGACGGGCGCAAGCGCACGCCTGACATCTGGCACCCCGTCATTCCGGATATGGAGGAGACCGCTCCAGCCCCGGAATCTGTCGGCGATCAGAACATGAACCTCGACGACGCAGACGCCGCCACGCCTGGCCCTGTGGAGATCGTTTCTGAGGACCTGCACACCGGCGATGAGGCCGATCAAGACGCATCAGCGGACCTTCACGAGGTCACCGGGCCGGAGGCTCTCACTTCGAGTGACTCCGAGGGTGCGGCCCTGCCGGTGGACGACGGGGCGGTCACGGACGCATGGGGTGATCAGGAGCCGGAGATCGGCGGCTCCGCACGCGATCACGGTCCGGAGACCGATACCCCGGAAATCGCCTCCGCGACCGCCGACCCCGCCTGGGAGCAGGCGCGGCGCGAGCTGATGAACCTCGCGGAGATGCTGCTCGGCACCGTGGAGGCGATGGACGGCGGCGACATCGCCGGAGCGCTGGGCCGTCTGGAACTCCTGCAGGCAGACGTGTCCCGTGTGCGCCGCGTCGCCCGAGCCGTCCTGACCGGCCCCAAGCGTGCCGTCGCCAGCTCAGACGCCGTGCCCGCACGGCCCGGCCAGCTCCGCGACCGGGTGCTTTCCCACCTGAAGGAGCACCCAGGCAAGGACTTCACTCCGTACGAGATCGGGCGAGTGCTCGGGAGCTCTTCCGGCGCCGTCGCCAACGCCCTCGACCGGCTGGTCTCCCTCGGTCAGGCCGAGCTGACCTGCGAGCGGCCCCGCCGGTTCGCCACCGCCTGACCCACTCTCGGGCAGGTCGTTCCGTACGGCCCGCATCCTGCAAAGCCACCACAGACGTCAGCGCCGCAAGGCCACATGCCTCAACCCTGAAGGAGGGACCCACCATGGCCCATGAAATCGAGATCTTCACGGACGGCTCCGCTGGAATTGCCGTCGCCGGACGGCCCGCCTGGCACCGGCTCGGCTATGTCGCTCCCGGCCAGATGACTGCCGAAGAGCTGCTCACCCGTGCCAACCTGGCGAGCTGGAACGTCCGCAAGGTGCCCGTCGGGCAGGTCACCGATCCGGACACCGGCCAGCCTGTAGCCGCCGATGAGGACTTCCTGGTTGTCCGTACCAACCCGGTCACCGGTGAACCGGAGCGGCTGGGCATGGTCGGCAAGGACTACAAGATCGTGCAAAACGAGGAGGTCGCCGACTTTCTGCAGACACTGGTCGACGAGTCCGGCGCGATCTTCGACACCGGTGGTTCGCTGAACGGCGGACGCCGAGTGTTCGTCACCATGAAGCTCCCCGAGCCGCTGATGGTGGGCGGCATCGACCGGGTCGACCTCTATCTCGCCGCGTTCTCCCGGCACGACGGCTGGGGGTCCTTCACCACCGTCGCGACCCCCGTCCGCGTGGTGTGCGCCAACACCGAACGCGCCGCACTGCGCAACCACGCCTCCATGTTCAAGGTCCGTCACACCGGCTATATCGCCGGACGGATCGCGGAGGCCCGTGAGGCACTCAAGCTGACTTGGCGGCATGGCCAGGCGTTCGCGGAGCAGGCCGAGCAGTTGCTCCGGGTCCCAATGGACGTCAAGGAGTTCCGCCAGTTCACCGGCACGCTGCTCCCGCTTGCCGGCGACGCCAAGGAACTGGCCCGGCGCAACCATGAGGCGGCGATCCGCGAACTGGAGTGGCTGTTCACCTCTGGCCCGACCAACGAGAACATCCGGGGCACTCGCTGGGCGGCGTACAACGCGGTCACCGAACGGCTCGACCACCGCAGCCCGGTGATCGGACGCCGGGAGGCGGGCGTCGTCCGGGCCGAGCGCGCCCTGCTCGACGACCACCCGCACAGCAAGATCAAGACGCGCGCGTTCGAACTGCTCACCACCGGCTGAGCCTGCCCGACCTCTACGGCCTGCCCCTCGGCGGGTGGGCCCCATTCCCATGCATCTCCAGGAGTGATCACCTGTGGAAACGTTGGAGTCCTTCGTCCGCCGGAACGCCCACACCACCCGAGGGCAATACGACACCGCTGCAACCGAACTGATCCGCCAGCTCGACCAGCTTCACCGGCCCACCTCAGACCGCTTGCACGACGCCGCGTACTTCCAGGCCCTCCATGTGTGGTGGGACATGGTGCTGATGCAGGTCGACAAGTACGACCTCGACATCGGGCAGGCCGTACGGCAGGTGCGTGCCTGGGCCACGCGCTACCTGACCTGCGTGCCGGGGCCGACCAAGCCGGGCACACTGTTCGACCATGCCCTCGCCCACACCGGCCGAGCGGCGGCACGTCGTTTCCTGGCTGCCACGGGTGACAAACACGACGGGGCAGCGACCCAGCGATGATCGACGTAGAGACCTTCCGGCTGCTCGCGTGGACGTGGGACGTCTCCACTGCCAAGAAGTACGCGGCGGGACGCACCCCCAACGCGCAGCTCCAGCCCCGCAACTGGACCGCCCTGCTCGCGCTGGTCGTCATCGACGAGGCGCACGCCGAGACCGTCGATCTGGCCGAGCCGCTCATCGCCGTCCCCGCCTCCCTTGGCGGCGGTCCATTGGTGATCGACGGCTGGCACCGGATCCACAAAGCTCTCGCCATTGGCGTCGAGCGACTCCCGGTGATCATGTTGACCAGGGAGGAGGAGTACGCCTGCCGCATCCATGGCGGCGAGAAGGGATACTGCAGAGTGCGCTGACATCGAGCTCGTCCGCCCGCCTCGCTGGGCGGGCGTTGCGCGATAGGTCATCCGTGCCCGTTGGCCCGGCGCTTCCTCACCTCGTCGCGCAGCGTGGATAGGGGCACCAGCCCATCGTCCGTCTCCACGTGCCAGAACTCCCATCCGTTCCACGAGCCCGCCTGGCACAGCTTTCCTGCAGCGTCGGAAAGCGACGTTGCCTCGGCGCCCTGGAGCCAGATGGCACCGTTAGCGTCGATCTCCGCATATCCGGGATAGATCGGGCTCTTGGAGACGATCCTCCCTCCTGCGATGATCAGGCCCTCGGTGATGAGGTCGACGATCCTTACCTTGCCGCCGAGGGTGGGCTTGCTCGGCAACACGACCTTCTTCTTCTGTGGAACGGCTGCGACCTCATGGCCGAGCACGTGGAGCAGGCTGACGATCGGCTCGATGCAGGTTTCCAGAATGACCTGCTCGTGGTGCGGAAGCGTCTCGTCGCTCGGTCGATTGCCGTTGTGCAGCCGTATGCGCGCGGAGTCATGGAGAAGGTCGTACAGCCGGCCTTCGAGCCAACCGGCCTGGGCCGAGTGGAAGCCGTACTCCGTGTCGCGCCGGATCAGCACGGCCCGATACCAGTGCTGCTTGCCTCGCAGATGTTCCAGCACTCGGGAACGGAGCTTGCCGGGCGAGGCCTTGCCGACGTACGCGCCCCAATGCCCCTCAGCGTCCGGCCGATCGAGCAGCACGTATGCCCCCGGCACCTCCCACCCGTCACCCAGGGACCGGACGAGAGGCCGGTCGGCGACAGCCAGCCGCAACGCGGTGTGCTCGATGACCACCTCAACGGGCCCGTGAGCGGGAAGCGGAACCAGGACCTTGAGCGGCAGGATCGCCCCGTCGTTCTTCACCTCATTGCCCTCCTCCGGCCAAGAATCACACATAGATCCTTTCGGAGGGTAGTCGCTTCATGTCGATCCGTCGTCACAAGACGAGCAGTTCCTCACGATCGGAGTGCCAGATCCGTTGGACGTGACATCCCCGATGGGCGGGTGAAGCCGACCAGGTCCGCACGAGCGTACGGAGCGATCTTGACGATATCGCCGGTCTGAGGTGCGTGGATCATCTGGCCGTTGCCGAGCACGATGCCAACGTGTCCCGGGCCGTCGGATTCCATCCGGAAGAAGGCGAGGTCGCCCGGCTGCTCCTCTCCCCGTGGGATGCGCGCACCATGACGCCACTGGTCGTAGGTGACGCGCGGAATGGTGATTCCGGCGGCCTGGTAGGCGCGCATGGCCAGCCCGGAACAGTCGAACGCCCGAGGCCCTTCGGCTCCCCACACGTACGGCTTGCCGAGCTGCGCCTGGGCATAGGCGATCACGGAGGCGGCCCGTTCCCCGGGGATGACGGCTGCACACGCGCCGATGAAGGCGTCGACGACGCGCTGGGCGAGCGGTTCCCATCTCGCGTATTCCTCGGGGTACGCCGAGTGCTGTACAGCTTGCGCGGCGCGAGCCAGCGGAATGCGTTCCCATCCGGAAACAGCCGTGAGCCTTCGGTAGAAGCTGCGTGTGGCGTGCCGGGGATCAAGGATCTCCTCGCGACTGCCCCACCCTTGAGAGGGGCGTTGCTGGAACAACCCGACGGAGTCCCGGTGGCCGTACGTGAGGTTCCGGAGCCTGGACTCCTGCATGCCAGTGGCAACAGCGATGACGGCCGCGCGGGCGGGTAGCTCAAGATCGACGGCCACGTCGATGATGGTAGCGGCGTTGCCTACCTGTTCATCGTTCAGCTCCCTCATCCGCCCGGTCTCGCGCACTGGAACGGCGCACACGCCAGGCCCACCTGAACGGGTGAAGACATCGGCCACCACGGTGCTGAGCACGACGAGGAGCAGGAGGAGCGCAGCGGCGCCGGCCGCGGCGAGCCTCACGACTCCTCGATCGCGCCTGCACGGTCCAGCCAGGCTCCCGGGAGCTGACTCAATCGCAGCCGAGGTCCGGTGGAGCCCACAGGGAGCCAGACAGGTCCGGCCGGGCCGTCACCGATGCTCGTCTGTACGGCTGTCGCGACTGGAACTTCGGGGGTGGTGAGCAGCTCGCGGAGGTGGACCTCACGACGATTGCCAGGCAGCCACAGCAGGACCGGTGTGGTGATGTTTGTGGCCTCGGCCAGGTTGGCGTAGTCGATGAGCTTGGCGGCGACCTTCCCCAGCTGCTCGCTGCCGGTGTCGTGCTCAAGGAAGAAGTCGACTTCCCGGCCGTCTTCCAGCCAGCGTCCGTACGCGTCGGGGTGGGCCAGGTCGCCCCACATCTGAGCACAGCGCCGTTCTGACCACCATTCGCGTACGGCAGAGCCGCTGGAGCGACGGGCACAGGCATGAACGTCGGCGAAGAACTCATTCACCCCGACGAGATGGCCGAGCCGGGGTGAGAAACAGATGCTGATCGCCATGTCAGGCCGGTAGCCGAGCTCGGCCACCGTTATACCGCGCCGCGATGCGAGTACGGCCGCTCCGGCGCGGCCGAGCACCCAGTGTCCTGGCGAGGAGCCCTGGGCGGTCCAGGGGCGGAACCGCGTCAGCGCACCGAGCTGGCGCAGGATGTGCAGGCGTCGCCGGGCGGTCTGCGGCTGAGTGAAGAAGATCTTCTGGATCTGGTGGGTGGTGAGCACCCGGTGCTCGTGAATGTGGTCCAGCAGTGCGTGGTCGCGAAGGGTGAGACGGGCGGCGAGCCGGGCGAGAGCGTCTGCGTCGAGGCGGGGCTGAGCCATCTGCGTACGGTTGCGGTTCACGACTTCTCGGCCTCCTTAATGTGTCCTCGTGGGTCGGTATGACGCCATGGCCTTCGGACGGTCCGGGGCTGCGCGAGCTGCGGCGTGAACCGCTCTCGGGAGGCAGCGCGCACCTCCGCCGCTCGCTCCTCGGTCGCGAGGGGAAGCGGCCGGGTGCGGAAGGTGAAGGCCGGAGTGTTCCGGCCGTCGACGACCAGCCGGGCGGCGGCTTGGAAACCACCCAGGTGCGTAAGGTCATGAGGGCTGATCAGCGGAGCGACGTGCGCTTTCAACTCCCCTGAGTCTTTTGGTGACACCGCGAGATAGATCTTGTTGCGGGCGTCCGCCGAGATCGCCTCACGCAAATCCGCGGGGAGCTGGTCGAGGTGCTGATGAGCGAGGACGAGCGATAGCCGGTAGCCACGTGCCTCGGCCAGCACGTCTCCGATGTGGCCCGGCAGATTGAGGAAGTTGTGGCACTCGTCGATGTAGACGGCCGCGTCGCGCCGTACGGCCTGCGCCTGGCGGGATCGGCGGGTGACGGCCTGCCAGGTGTGGGCGAGCAGGACCGAGCCGAACAGGCGGGCGGCGTCATCGCCGAGGATCCCCTTCGGCAGCCGGGCCAGGATCAGTCCGCCCTCATCAAGCAGGTCACCGACAGAGACCGTGGTCCTCGGGCTGGTCAGGGCATCGCGGACGAACGGGCGGAGTAGGACAGCGCGCAGCTTGTTCATCACCGGACCGATAACGCTCGCCTGCCCAGCGGGGGTGAGCGCCTGGTAAGAGTCCCAAAAACCGCGCAGCAGTTCGTCGTTCAGTGACCTGGTGATGCGCGCCCGGAAGGCCGAGTCGGTGAGTAGCCGAGGAACATCCGCCAGAGTGGCGCGCGGTCCGAGGACGCGGGTCAGCGTCAGGCAGGCCGAGCGCAGCAGGTCGTCGACGCGCGGTCCCCAAGCGGAAGCGAAGCATCGGTGGAAGATGGTGACGATCGAGTCGACCGCGAAGGCGGGGTCGGGGCCGGACAGCACGTTGATCGCCGGTGGTACGGCGGCATCCTGCGGGTCGAACAGCACGGTACGGCCGATCGCCGCAGCGGGAAGACGCTCCAGTACGTCGGTGATCAGGTCACCTTTCGGATCGATTACCAGAGCCCCTCGGCCGGCCTCCGCGTCAGCGAGGATCATGTTGGCGAGCAGAGTGGATTTGCCGACGCCGGTTCCGCCGAGCACGTGGACGTGGTGCCGGGCGTCGGCGATCGACAGGGCCACGGGCCGCTGTGGGCCGCTGTCGGCGTCCCCCAGGATCCGCACAGGCCCCTCGTATGGCACCGCCGGGGACGGGGCGACGGGACGCGCTCCGGCCCGGCTGATGCCGGGGGCGTCGGCGTCCAGGGGCAGATGGGCGAGGGCGGCCAGCTCGGCGACCGACAGCAGGTAGCCCCGGTCGAGTTGTCGCGAGGCCAGCGCGTGGGCCGGTCTGCAGAGGCGGTGTCGGCGCAGGTACTGGTGGCCGGAGGTGAACAGCGCGAAGACCGATGCCACGCTGTGGGCGCGGCCTCGCAGCCAGCCGTCGGCACCGGATGCGGTGGTGGCCACGCCGTACCGGATGGCGACTTCGTAGCGGGGCTGGCTCGCCTTGGCGAGGATCGCTCTGACCTGCTCGGCCCGTTCCGGAAACATGCGGGCCAGCTCGGCGGGGTGCCCGTCGCCGGACATCGTCCCGTGCCCGGGAGTGATGAGGTCGAACAGCTCTCCCAGCGGGTGTGCCGATCGTGCGCCACGGAGGAAGGCCGCTGCGCGGTGCGCGCGGCCAAGCCGCGCTCCAGTAATCGGGCGGGCCAGGACCTGCACCGCCACGTGCTGACTATGAGCCAGTCCGGACATCGCGCCGAGCAATGCCCGAAGCGGATCGGCATCATGGTCGTGCTTGAGCGGTAGATGCTCGGCCTGCCCAAGAACCAGACAACCGCCCGTCGCATCGGCGTCACGTGGCAACGGCGGTGTGGCGGACTTGGTCGTGGTCGTGGCCCCTGGCCAGGCGGACTGCACGGCCTTCTCGATGATCCCGTTCGGGACGCATCCGGGCACCCACACCTGGATCCGCACTCCGGCGGCGTCGCCGACGTACTCGAACACGATGTGCGGCTGGCCGAGCAGGAACCGCTTCCAGGCGGGCCGCAGCAGCCCGACCAGATGCGACCACAGCGCGACAGCACCGGCGAGGTCGACCTGCGGCGGGCAGGAGATCTCAACGAGCCAGGCATCCCGCGCCAGCCGTACGTGGCGAAGACGCCAAAGCAACCGGCGTACAACCGTCAGCAGGCCCGTGAATGCGAAGACCGCGACGGCGAAGCGCCAGCCGTACGTCCACATCAGCTCGGGCAACCGCTGCGGCAGCTCGTCGAGGATCCTGGGCAGGTCGTTCACAACGGGTCGCCCTCCTCGTCCAAGCTCCGGAGCGGAGGTGGCTCCACGGTGTCGAGAGCGGCGAGTTGCGCCGGATCGCTGGTCGCCAGCATCGCCTCGGCGGGTGAGGCGACAACCTGGAAGGCGACCCGGTTGGCGGGGCCGGCGACCATGAGCGCCTCGCCCCGCTCCGCGGTGAGCAGGAACTGACGTTCGCCGTCGGACAGGTCGAAGGCGTCACCGACGGCCTCGATGGCCTGTGGAGCCTGGCGGAGCAGGATCTGGCTGGCGGCGTTGGCGACGATGGCCTGGCCGAGATCGGAGCCGAGCAGGTCGGCGGCGTCCTGGGTGATGACAGCGAGTCCCGTCCAGTGCTTGCGGGCAGCCTTGGCCATCCGGAACAGGAATCGGGCGCCTTCGGCTTCACGCATGAGCAGCCATGCCTCGTCCACGACAACGAGGCGTCTGCGCCGATCGCGGGGGTTGGCGACCCTGCGCCAGATGGCGTCCAACGCGAGGAGAGTGCCGACAGCTTTCAGCTCCTCGGGCAGGTCGCGTAGCGAGAACACGATCAGGTGACCGGAGGGATGGGTGGTGGTCGGCCCGTCGAACAGTCCCCGGTAGGAGCCGGTCACGTACGGCGCGAGTCTGCTCGCGAGCTCCTCGCCCTGCAGGTTCGCGACGAGGTCGGTGAGAAGCGGCGCGGGCCGGTGCCAGGTACGACTGTCGCGAGAGATGCCCGCCTTGGCGTAGGTGCTCAGGATCGCCGAGTCGAGCACCGCGCGGGCCTGCGCATCGAGGGGTTCACCGAGCATCGTCGCGATCAGCGTCTGCAGGAACAGCGCCCGCCGGGCGAGGACGTCATCCTCCGGTCCATGACTCGCCGGAAGATCGAGAGGATTCCAGCGCACACCGCTCGCGCCGAGGCGAAGGTGGGTCCCGCCGACCGCGTAGGCGAGGCGCGCGTACTCGTCCTCGGGGTCGACGACCGCGACTTCGACTCCGTGGTAGAGCAGCCGGAGGATCTCCAACTTGGTGAAGAAGCTCTTGCCTGCTCCGCTGCGGGCGAGGACGACCGAGTTGTGGTTGTCCTGCGCGAAGCGGTCCCACAGCACCGCCCCGGAGCTGCTCGCGTTCACCCCGTACAGCACGGCTGTGTCGCTGGCAGTGCCTGCCAGGTCGGGTGAGGTGAACGGGAAGGCGGTGGCGAGCGCGGTGGTGTCGAAGCTGCGGCGCAGCCGGATCGCGTCGGTGGCCAGCGGCAGGGTCGTCACCCACCCTTGCAGGGCGCGGAAGGTCGTCGGCTGCGCCTCCAGTAGGAGGGACGCGGCGAGCGTGCGAACGCGTTCAACTTCGATCTCCAGCTCGTCCTCGTCGACCGCGTGGACGGTGAGGTAGAGGCCGAGCCGGAAGAGGCGGCCGTGTCCGCGTGCGAGGCTGGCGGCCAGGTCGGTGGCGTCGTCGGCGGCGGCTTCGGCTTCGAAGTCCTGCAGACGGCCGTGTTCGGCGTCGGCGCGGCTGGTGGATTCCAGGCGGGCGAGTTGGCGGCGCAGCCGCATCGCGGCCACCGCCTTGGGGATCGGCTCGATGTGCAGCGAGACGTCCAGCCGTCCGGGGTAGGTCACCAGCGGCTCCAGCCATCCTGCCCCGACCTCGCGCGGGTACCCGGTCACGGCGAACGACGCGGTAACCCCGTGAGGCAGGGCGAGGCTGCGGGCACCGATCCGCAGCGCGCCCGGGTGGGCGAATGTGCCGTGCCGAAGTGTCATCGTTCCTCCCTGGCGGTGATGGGCTCCGCGAAGGTTTCGCTGATGATGTCGCCGCCGGGGTCGAGGCATTCGGCCAGCGCTTGGTGTGCGGCTTCGGCGTCGAGCACGTGCGCGGTGAGGCCGAGCGCGGCCAGCGATCGTCCGGTCTCGGCGGCCCGGCGGAGCACCACGGCCGCCCCCGCGTCCCGTACGGCTCTGCGTCGCCCTGTCGTGGGCGTGTTGTCGCGGATGACGATGAGCACCTGCCGGGTCTGCAGGTCGCGTGAGGCGTTGAGCTGGGCCAGGAAGGCGGCGTGTTCGCGCGCGGCCTCCTCCAATGCCGGGTGCGGCAACGTCGCGGCGTGCCGTTCGATGGCGTCGATCTGGCCGCTGAGGTCGATGCGGCGGGCGCGGACGAGGATCTGCACCGGGGCGTCGAGGCTGTTGAGCCATCGCCCGAACGCTCCGACCAGCGCCGCCTGCTCGTCCGTCGTACGCAGGTGGAAGGAGAGCGTGGACGCCTCGACCAGTACGGCGACGTCGCCGTCGGACAGCTCCAGCACTCCGTCGGTGCGGACAGCACGGACGGGAAGCTTCAACGGCTCGGGCAGGCGTCCGCGCACGCGGCACCAGCGCGGTGGCTTGGCAACCCCTTCGGGGGCGGCGACCAGTTCCTTGGCCGAACGCCAGTGGAGGAGCGCGGCAAGGCCGTACCGGTCCAGGGTGAGACCGTCGCGGCGGCCGAGCGCGACCGCGATGCCGACTGCAACGAGCGGCAGCGCGACCGCGGCGATCACGACGATCGGCAGGAGGCGACCTGCCAGCCAGTAGATGCCGGCGGCAACCCCACCGGTGAGGGTCAGGATCAGGAGTTGCCGTGCGGTGAGCCCGGAAACGACCTTGTCGGGCCGGTCCACGTCGGCGGGTATCCGCGCGATCAGGGGTTCGCTGTCGGTCATCGCCTACCTCCCTTGCGGTCGGATGGAGGGTCCAGACGAAGCCGGAGCTGGACCGGGCGTGGGCGGCGGGTGGGCATACCGGGCAGCCGGTCCTGCACCCATGGCGGCTTGGGCCGGACCCACGTCGTGGGCCGTGGGCGCGGTATGGGCGGGGCCTGCGGCCGGGGGACGCGTTGGGCCGGGAACGGAAGAGCGAGCTGTGTCCCCTGTTTGCCCCGGTTCGACGGGAGCGGGATCGGCAACGCGAGCTGCTGACCCGAGGACGAAGAGGTTGAGGCCGGACTGCGGTTGGCCGGAGCCGCGCCGGAGGCGGAGGTGGGTTGGGTCGTTCCTCCTGCACCGCTGGGACCTGGACTGGCGGCCAGCGCAAGGCCCGGCTTGGTTCGCCCGCCCATGTGGCTCACGCTCGTAGTGGCCTTCTGCGCCGGTCCCAGCCGTGCGGCGGCCCCTGCACTCTGGGAGCCGCGGAACAGGCCACCGACGACGCCGAGCGTCTTGTACAGCAGGAACGTGCGGGCCAGGCGCATCACCAGGCGGGGCTGGGCCTGCTGCCAGATGGTGCGGGCCACCCAGCCGGGGATCCGGATCAGCACGTACAGCAGGCCGATCAGGATCAACACGTCGGCTGCCTGCGCGACCGGCGAGTCGCCGCTGGTGAGAACGGCCTCGTGGGAGTGGGCCTCGGGCTGGGTGAGCTGCACCTTGAACGCGAGGATGAGCACCAGCGCCTGGAGGACCTGGATCGCCAGTACTCCGAAGAAGCAGCGCCACCACAGCCGGGCGATGCCTTCGGTCTGCGGCAGCGCGTGGAACAGCAACGCGAGCGGCGCGGCGATCATCAGGAACAGCAGCAGGGTGATCCGGATGACGGCGATGAACGCGAGGATCGTGCCCATCAGCACCGCCGTACCGGCCATGAGCACGAGATAGATCACCGCGCCCGTCGGGTTGGTGACCAGGGCGAGGACCTTGCCCGCCAGCAGATCGCCGGCGCGCTGCGGGTTCACGCCGTCACCGAGCAGGCCCTCTACCAGCGCGTTGGCCAGCTCGATCGCCTGCTCGCAGACGAGTAGCGAGCCGTTGACGAGGATGGCCGCGACCACCAGGCGAGGAGCGACCTCCTTGACCGTGGTGGAGGTCTGCACGCTGCCGTACGACATGACGATCAGTCCGCCTGCGAGCACGAACAACACAAGCAGCGCATTCGCGACCAGGGCGACGTGGCCGGCCAGCTCCTGGACGCGGGCGAGCATCGACGGCGGAGGGGATGACAGCAGGCTCTGCCCGACGAGCCGGAACGCGGGGTTGATCGCGTCTCTTACGAGGTTGGTGAACCAGCCGTTGACCGCCTCGTTCACCTTGCAGCCCATGTCCAGCCACCCACAGCCTGTGGACGGTGTCGCTGAGCCGACCTGGGGCGACGGCGTTACGGACGGCGTGGGGTGAGGCGATGCGGCGGCAACCGGCGAAGCCGCAAGAACCAGCAGGCCAGCCGTGAGCACCGTCAGGAGGACGCAGATGCTGACCGCGAGCCGCGGATCTCCGTCTCGGGCGGCGGGAGAAGGACGACGACGGGGCATCGCTACGCCCCCACGATCCCTTTGAGGACGTTGACCAGCAGCGGCGCCAGGACGGCGATGCCGTACCCGAACGCGGCATAACGGAGCGTCTTCTTGGCGGCCTCGACCTCACCGGGGTCGCCTCCGGCCAGGATGTAGCGGACGCCTCCGATGGTCAGGAACAGCGTGGCCAGCCCGACGAGCAGGCCGATGATGACGTTGCGCAGGTTGTCGATCACCTGGTTCAGGGAGGACGGGGCGGCGAGCAGGTCCGCGGCCCAGGCCGGCGACGTGCAGAGCACGATGACGGCGGCGATCAGGGCGAGGGTCCAGCAGCGGGTCCAGGTGGTGCCCATCCGGCGGTGTCCCGAGCGCGATGGCGTGGGCATGAAAGCCTCCTCGATGACAGCGGGGTGCTGGTGCCAGAGGTCCGCACTCGACCGGCGGGGCCGCCGGGTTTCCTCCTTCGCGGGATGCGGGTGGCGGTGCGGCTGGGGACCGGTGGACCGCCCTGGCCTTCGCCAGCCGGTGCGGACCTCTGACACTCGGGAAATACGCCGGTCAGAAGGCCGGATCGGACATCGAGTCGTGAATCTTGGTGCTGACTCGACCGTCGAGGATCGCGTCCCGCAGGCGGGCTTCGGCACGGCTCCTGCGCTTGCGCAGCGCGTCATAGCCGAGGCCGAGCGCCTCCGCGACGTCGGTCAGGTTCACGTCTTCGAGGCGGGTGGTCCCGATCACCTGGGCCTCGAACCTCGTGATGATCCCCTGCTCGACGGCGTCGGCGAGCAGCAGATCCGGGTGGCCGGCGGGCGGTGCCGACATCGGTCGCAGGATCGTGTCCGGCGAAACCGGAACGACGTCGGTCCAGCGCGCTCGCTGGCCCGCCTTGCGTGCAATGCGGCACAGCCGGAGCATGATGCGGGGCCGGTCCAGGTCGATGTCGTCGAGGGCATGGACGAAGCCGATGACCACCTCGGCGGTGATATCCGCCCTGTCGGTTGCCGAGGTTGCGCGCGAGAGGGTGGAGATCACGTGCCGCAGGCCGGGCAGGGCCACCCCTACGCAGCCGATCGTCCAGGCGTCGCCGTACGTCCTCGCCTGGGTGATGAGCTCACGCCAGGCCGCGTCGCGGGTGGTGCGGTCGGCCGAGGGGTGCAGCAGGATCGCCCGGAGTTCGGTGAGCGGAATCAGCCGGGCGGGCAGCCCATTCCCGATCGCCTTGCCGTCGATGGCGAGCGGAGCGGGGCCCTCGCAGAGCTGCCTGAGAGTCCGCTCAACGGTGTCGAGCAGGCTCGGGTCCCAGATGATCGTTCGCGCAGTGGTCGGGTGCGCTTCTGGCCGGTCGTACGAGATTCGTGGCATGTGAACCCCCGTTGATGTGCCCGAATGGATCAGGACACGTCCAGCCACTCATCTGGTTTAGGGAGAATTCGGAGCCAGTTTGGGATCACGCGCACGCGGCCGGTATCCGAAAGCTGTCCCGGATGTGTACCGAATCGCGCTGACCTGCAAGGACAACTCCCGGATGCTCAAATCGGGATAAATTGAACCCGACCCCAAAACACCCTTCGACCTGCGGGAATATCCTCCGCAAGACGGGCGATCAATAAGCAGGTAAAGATCTGTCGGTCAGCTTTGTCGCGTACGGGCTGGTCTGACCGACTCTGGCTGGAGACCGGGGAGGCGGACGTGGAGATCAAGGCAGTTGCGCCCACGGACCGGGCGCATGCTCGGATTTGGAAACCCACAGCGACGGCTGCAACTCCCGAACTCCCGAGGGGCAGTTCTCATCCCAGGGGAACAGCCCATCTCTATCCGGCCAGACCATCTCCATGAACGCCAGCGGCTGCCGCCGGTAGAACCACAGCGCCGCCCCGAACAAGGGCTTGTACCAACTCTCGTGAACGGGCTTGATGACGACGGGAAAACCTTCCAGCACGTCGTCACGCTCCTGCCCAGGGAGCATGGGATGGCCTGCCGCGATGGCATCAGCCAGAGTGTTCAGGCATGCGCGCATGAGATCGAGGTCCAGGCCGAACATGGCCACTTCAGGCGAGCCGAAGCTGTGATGAAGTCCGATCGTGAAGGCCCATCCCGGACCGGTCTCGTCTTCCGGAACCATCACGACACTCCGGCCGAATCGCTCGACGTGCGTGACGGTCTGCTGGTCGAAGGCGTCGAGTCCGACGCTTGAGTCCGCGCAGATGACGCACGAACAAGAAACCGGATCAATCACGATCAGGAGCGTAGACGAAGCCACTGACGAGATCAGGAGGCGTTCAAAAGGCACCGCCTACAGCCGACTGCCGGGATCGCAGTCGACGCACGCCCAAGGCCCAGGTCCGAGCGATTACCTCACTGATCACATGTCCGATCTGGCGGGCGACATGAGGTATTTCCAGGTGTAGCTGGGGATCGGTGACCGTCTCGGGTCACCGCGCAATGACGAAACCGTCCACCTCTGGCCGGCAGTTGCTGCCGCTGTCGGTCTGGCTCTGCGCCGACGAGCAGCCCGAACACGACCGAGCCGCCACAGGGTGTCCTCGCCGCAACACCCTGGTCGGCATCGAGCTCGCCCGCCATCTCATCTCCGCGTGCACCAAGCCCGGCGAGTTGATCGTCGAGACGCACCCGGTCAACGCCGCCACGCTCGCGTGCGCCGTACTACAAGGGCGGAAGGCGGTCGCTCTCGTGCCCAAGGTCGCGTACGCCCAGGCCATCCGCGCCCAGCTCCAGGAGATCTTCCCTGCCAAGGATCTGACCGGCATATACCTGCGCCCGTCGTCGCCTCGGCAGATGGACGCGGCGCTGGCCAAGCAGGCCGGAACCGCTCATCTGGTGATCTACGCGCCGCCGTGCCCTTCCGGACAGCAGTGCCCCGCCTGTCCCGACAACGACGATCACGAGGGCGAGCGGCCCGCCGTGATGCGCGGCGCGTGGCAGGTCCTCGGCGACGGCGGACACCTCGCCGTCGTCACCGCACCCCACCGCGAAGGCGAACGGCTACGCGACCAGGCGCCTGCCCTGATCCGAGCCGCCCGCGCCGCCGGGTTCGCCTACACCCAGCACGTCATCGCGCTGCGGGTTCCCGTACGCGAAGGCGAGTTGGTCGTCCAGGCCGCTCCCGAAGGCCTCGGCCATCTCTACGACGTCCGGCGGCCTGCGCCGCCCGTGACGGTCGGCGTACACGCCGACGTCCTGCTGTTCACGAAGATCACCAGCGACGGAGGTACGCGATGACGATGCCCTCGGTCTGGGCGACGGGCAACCTGACCTCCCGCACCCAGCGGACGGGTCGCTACCTGTCCGCGTCGATGAACCACCCCGCGAAGATGCTGCCCGCGATTGCCGCCCAGGTCATCGCCACCTACACCAAGCCCGGCGACCTGGTCCTCGACCCCATGTGCGGCATCGGAACCACACTGGTGGAAGCTGTCCACCTCGGACGCGAGGCGGTCGGCGTGGAGTACGAGGCCCGCTGGGCCAACCTCGCCGTCGCGAACCTGCTGCACGCCCACCGCCAGGGTGCGACCGGCACCAGCCGCGTGATCGTCGGAGACTCTCGCCGCATCCGCGTCCTTCTCGGAGACCGCGCGGGTCGTGTGGCGCTGGTGCTGACCTCGCCACCGTACGGCTCCTACACCCATGGCCATGTGCGGTCCAGTCGCGACAGCGGAGAACCAGGCGTCAGCAAGCTGAACCATCGGTATTCGGCGGATCCCGGGAATCTTGCCCACCGCGACCTGACCACGCTGATCGGCGGGTTCACCGAGATCCTGTACGGCTGCCGCCGGTTGCTACGGCCCGGCGGCGTTGTGGCCATCACCATTCGGCCTATACGAGTGAGGGGTGAGCTTGTCGACCTGCCCGGGCAGGTCATGGAGGCCGGCCAGCAGGTCGGGCTGATTCTCGTCGACCGGATCGCGGCGCTCCTGTGCGGTCTGCGCGATGACGGGATCGTGTCCCGGGCGTCGTTCTTCCAGATGCATGAGGCCCGCCGTGCGCAGGCCCGCGGCCTGCCGGTCCACGCCATCGCCCACGAAGACCTTCTGATCTTCCGTACACCCAGGGGTGCGGCATGAGGGACGGGCTTGACCAGAGGGATCGAGACGAGCGTCGATGGCGTCCGCTCTGTGCGGCCGTCAGGGACGTCGGCGGATTCCGCCAGATGGTGGCCGCCTGGGGTGAGCTGGCGTCAGTCGTACGGCAGCGCGTTCCGCGGGGAATGCGATGAAGCCGGGGCTGACGCTGGCGCAGATCCAGCAACTACCCGCCGTGGTCGACCTGGTCACAGCGGGGCGAGCACTGGGGCTGGGCCGTACCAAGTCGTACCAGCTCGCGCGAACCGGAGAGTTCCCTTGCCGGATCATCCGGATCGGCAAGAGCTACCTGGTGCCCACCAGCGCGCTGCTCGCCCTGCTCAGCGACCACTGTGACACCGAGGAGGACGCGCATGGCTGAAGGAACGACGTTCAAACGCTGCTCCTGCAAGGACGGGAACGGCAAGCCGTACGGGCAAAAGTGTCCGAAGCTCCGCCGCCCAGGCGGGGCATGGAGTCACCGCCATGGGAGCTGGAACTACCAACTCGAACTGCCGCCCACTGCTGAGGGCAAGCGGCGCGGTCCGCTACGCCGTGGCGGGTTCGAGTCGCAGGATGTGGCCGAGACCGAACTCGCCCAGGTGCGGGAACTACTGGCGCTGGCCGACCCCCTGGAGCCGAAGACCCGGGTGCAGATCGCCGACCTGATCAAGAAGACGCTTGCGGAGACAGGAAATTTGCCCGGTGCCGAGACGGTCCGCCGTAAGGTCCGCAGGGGTCATGATCTGGGCGTCGAGATCACGGTGGGGGCGTGGCTGGAGGAGTTCCTCAAGCGCAAGCGCACGATCGAGGAGACCACCCGCCGCTCGTATGAGGGTCATATCCGGCTCTACCTGATCCCATACCTCGGGCATCTGCGATTGGATCGACTGAAGGTGAGCCACATCGCCGACATGTTCGACGAGATCGAGGAGTTCAACACCACCATCACCGATCAGCGTAGAAGTGGTGATCCGCAGATCCGGGCGAGCGTGAAGTACCGGCGGCCGATCGGCGTCTCGACCATGCACAGCATCCGCGCCACCTTGCGGCACGCGCTCAACATGGCGATCCGCCAGGATCGGCTGATCGACTTCAACCCCGCCGCCGTGCTGGAGATGCCCCCAAGGGCGCGGCCCAAGGCGCTGGTGTGGACCGACGAGCGTGTGAAGCAGTGGCGGACCGACTTCCGCGACTACTTCACCGCAGAGAAGCAGCGCCGTGGCGGGCGCCGAGTGGACCCGATCGACGCCTATGTCAGCTCGCCACGGCCCTCGTCGGTCATGGTGTGGACTCCTGCTCAGACCCGGCTGTTCCTGGAGGAGGCCGCACAGCATCGCCTGTTCGCGATGTACCGGCTGATCACCGTGAGAGGGCTTCGGCGTGGGGAGGCCTGCGGGTTGCGCTGGAAGGACGTCAACCTGGAGGCGGGGATGCTCACGATCAATTGGCAGCTCGTCCAGCTTGCCTGGGGTGTCCACGAAGGTAAGCCCAAGACCGATGCCTCAGAACGGACCCTTGCTCTCGATTCCGACACAATCGCGATCCTGCGCGCGCACCGGACGAGGCAGCTGCAGGAACGGATGGCGCTCGGGGAGGCGTGGAAGGACACCGGGTTCGTCTTCACCCAGGAGGACGGGGACCGGCTCCACCCGCAGTACGTCTCCGACCAGTTCCTGTGGCTCGCCTACATGGCCGGTCTGCCACCGATCCGGCTGCATGACCTCAGACACGGCGCGGCCTCGCTCATGCTCGCTGCGGGAGTAGAGATGAAGGTCGTGCAGGAGACCCTTGGCCACACCTCCAGCGCCTTCACCGCCGACACCTACACGAGCGTCTTTCCCGAAGTCGCCAAAGCCGCCGCCGAGAAGACCGCCGCGCTGCTCTCGATGAACGAGAAGGAGCAGCCTGTGTCTGGCGACATCATCGCCCTACGCCAGTGACCAGCTCAGAGTGAGGGGAACCGTCTATTCTGGGCTCTTCACAGTTGGGGGTGCGATGAAGGTCAGCGCGTCGTTGGCCCGGGCGGGAGGCCTCGACCACCCCGACTACCCTCACCTGCGAGGAGCCACTGTAGGAGCCGACGATGGATAGCGAGATTCAGTTGATCAGCGACGGCGACGGCCTGGCGATCACCGGGGATCCGACGGCTGTCGAAGAATTCCTCGTCTCGGAGGGCCTGTGGTCGTCGTCGAAGGACCTCGGACAGCGGCTCAAGTCCGTCCTCGGTACAGGGGCCGTAGTAGCGCAGGCAGGTTCCGAGATTGGCGCCAACTCAGGCCGCTGGCTGAAGCTGACTGAAGAGTCAGCACACCTAGTCAACAAGTACGGGCTGAGGAAAGCCACGAAGACGGGGCTCCCCACAGGTGTGGTCCTGGGGAAGAAGGGCGGCCAGATCGGGGCATTCGTCGAATTCGTGAAGAGGCCCCGCTCGCTTCTGAACCCGGCGATGCTTTCTGGTGTCGCGGGCATCATGGCGCAGGCTGCGATGCAACAGTCCATGGCCGAGATCACCGCCTATCTCGCCAGGATCGACGAGAAGGTCGACGACGTGCTCCGCAACCAGAAGGACGCTGAGTTGGCGGACATGATCGGAGCGGGCGACGTGATCGGGCGGGCCATGACCATCCGAGATCAGGTGGGCCGGGTGTCGGAGACCCTATGGTCGACGGTGCAGAACACGCCGGAGACAATCGCGTCAACCCAGGCGTACGCGTTGCTTCAACTCAAAGCAATCGCGGAGAAGATGGAGCGGGAGACCAAGATCCGTGGCCTCGCCAAGACGGCCAAGGAAGCAAAGCGGGAGGTTCAGGAGTGGCTCGCGGTTCTGGCTCGCTGCTTCCAACTGCAGGACGCGATCGACGTGCTTGAACTCGACCGGGTGCTGGACGCGTCTCCGGAGGAACTGGACGCGTATCGTCGCGGACTGAAGGCTGCCCGGCATGACCGGTTGGAACTCATCTCACGGAGCACCGAGTCTCTCTTGGCCCGCATGAATGTGGCTGTCGGCACGGCCAATGCCAAGGTGCTGCTGCACCCGACTGCGTCCCGGGCTGTGGTGGATTCGAGCAACCATGTCGCGACCGGCGTCCTTGACTTCCACGGGCTGCTCGGGATCGAGTCCGGCCGCCAGTCATGGGAGGCGAGACGATGGATGGACGCGGCCACGGAGGCGAGGGACAAGGCACTCGAGAAGGCGGGGCCCGTGGCGGCTGGCATCGCCGTCGGGAGCGTCGCGATCGCCCTCAAGGTCTTGCAGGATCGAGAGAGGAAGGCTGAGTGAGGGCTCCAGTCGTCAGCCGCGTGGGCTCTCGGTTGAACCGCCCCAGTGAGCCTGTGTAGGCCTCACTCGAGCCGTTCCGCCAGGTCGCGGCATCGTCTGCGGTCCTTCCGGTGCTCTCGATCTGCAGGACTTCAAGGCCGAGCGCCCAGTAGGACCGCGACTGTCAGTCTGCGGGCCGGCGGACGGTGAGCGTAGGAGCTTCCATCCTGAAAACCTCGACCCCTACCTGGCGATCGCCGCTCGCACCCCGACTACACCCTCAACTGCGAAGAGCCCTATTCTGCCGGGTCATGCGATCGGCCGTTGCGGCGCATGGCGCGGCGTTGCTGGGCGTACAGCGCGGCCGATACCAGTGCGCCGACGAGCAAGAGGACAATGGCGAGCGCGTATACGGGCAGGTAGCGGGTGTCGAACATCGACGTATTGTCGTCGACCTCGCTGGCGTTGATGCCGAGGAACGCGAGGATCAGTCCGACAGGAACGGCGACCGTGGACACGAACCCGATAGCCACGGTCCAGCGCAGCCGCCGGTCTTCGTCCGCACGGCGTTCCTGGCTTTCGATCGCGGTCAGCTCGGCGGCAGTGGCCCGCTCAAGGCGGCGGAGCATGCGGGCGACGGTCTCGGCCTTGGCCACCAATCCCATCGCCTCATACAAGGCGTCGTGGTAGCCGACCACGCGCAGCGAGGGGACGAGCAGGCCGAGGTCCGCCGTCGCTTCGACGCTGTAGCTCAGGTCCAGCTCCATGTCTCCGAGCTTGCCGCTCAGGCTCTCCAGGGTCTTGCGCCGCATCTGTGTACCCTGGTGCGTACGGTCGCCGGCCCGGAACGTGGACACCGCGCAGTAGGCCGCCGACCGGATCTCGCGTAATCGCGCCGCGCTGGCCACGCCCTGGACCGCGGACAGGAAGACGGTGTTCTCCACGTAGTCCTGCTGACCGCACAGAACGCTGACGTACGGCCCGACCGCGGCCACCGCGTCAGGTCTCCGGTTCAGCTCCACCGGGTAGGTGATCGCGCTGAACTCCTTCCGGTACGGCAGGTCGCTGCGGTAGATGACCCGCTGCACGATGTCATCGCATTTGGCCGCGGACATCTTCGGCCCGAAGGCAATCTGGTGCCGCTCGGGCAGGAACACACCCTCCATGCCGAGTGCTTCGGCGGCCAGCGTCGTGACGGTCTGGTCTCCGACTTTCACATCGAGGTAGTAGCAGTCCTCCAGCAAGTCGATCGTGTGTGCCAGCTCGCAGCTCACATCGAGGCTGAGTACGGCGACGATCTGCCTGGACGGGACCACCAGCAGCCATAACCGGGCGCCGGTCAGTACGCGGAGACGATCCCAGCGTCGGAAAGCGATCTGGTCGTGATCGAGATCGATCCGCTGGATCACCTTCGGCAACTGTGCGGCTGATCCGGTGAAGTACTCCTCCAGCCGGCCGAGCCGCAGGTACTCCACTGGCAGCGCGTGATCGGCGTCCTCGGGGAGGTGCCAGGGCGTGGCGTAGATGTTGGTCAGCCGTACGCAGTCGCGCTGCGCGGGCGGGTCGAAGAGTCGTTTGCTGTTGGCTTGCCGCTTAGAACGGATGCCAGACAACGTCGCGGTCTCCCTCGCGGAGGGACCTGACCCGATGCGCGAACTCCTCGGCGATGCGGGGATCCTCGCCGACGTTCTGCATGAGCCAGGTCGTCATGGTCAGTTCACGAACGTCCCGTAGAACCGTGTAGCCCTGCCAGCTCCGCACGTCAAACCCGTAGGCATTGCAGAACGCCCGATACTGCTCCTCCGGCAGACCGAAACGCTGTCCGGAGATCGACGTGGGCATGAGGTCCCACTCCCGCGGCCCGCGCGCCACGACCTCGAAGTCCAGCAACACTGCCTGCCCGTCGGCCCGAAGCAGGTTCGCCGTGTGCGCGTCCCCGTGGATCGGCCCGTGCGGCAGGGCGAATTCCAGTTCGGCATAGCGCTTGACCAGCTCTCGGCACCGTGCACGTAGGAAGTCCAGGTCCTCATCCCGTACGGCTCGTGCCGCGTCCAGCCGAGGCTCCACCTGGTAGAGCGGGTCGAAATCCGGCAGCTCACACGGCGGATCGCCGGCATCGTGGAACACACGGAGCAACTCGGCGAGGTCGGCAGGCCCAGGTGACGGCTCGTCCGGCGTGACGGCTTTCCAGAAGGAGACGGGATAGCCGTCGACGACGATCGGCTGCGCAACCTCGGAGTACGCCTGGACGGCGGGAACGCCGGCGGTCTGGAGCCAGGAGGCGACGCAGAGCTCTTTCTCCACGACGGGTAACCGTTCCTGGCCGCGAGCGATCCGCACGACGACAGGCTCGGACGCGAGCCTGTAGATGGCGTTTTCCCCCAGCCGCAGTAGCTCTGCACCCTGCGAATTCAGCCCAGCCGTACGGCACGCGGATTTCATGACATCGGTGAGCACGCCCAAGCTGAAGTCAGCCGCCATGAGATCATCCTCACCCGTCCCGGCATCACCCGTCAAACCGAATCATCATATGTCCAGTGATTCTCGATGATGGCGCCATGGAACGGGGCGGGTTCCACCAATGCTCTCTTCACATACCGGCGGTATAACCAAGCCCTCGCAGGCGCGACTCCAGTCGGACAGCTGCAGCTTCGCGTTGATCTTCTAGGGCAATTAGCGACGTTGCATATCGGTCACCCCACGAACGGTATGTATCGACAAGCGCCTGCCGTTCCGCAGAGACTATATTCTTTGTGCGAGAGGAAAGATCCTCGCCGAGTATGTCGAGCACTCGTTCGCGCGTCAGCTGATTTGATGGATGCTGAGATTTGTTCTTGAAGCGTGCGGTCCATTGATCGACGACTCCCCGGAATCAATCTTTGTCGCGCAACAGCTATTGGATGTACCCGGTGTTGCACATCGCCGCTTCCAATTCGGGGTAGCTGTAGTAATCGTCTTGCCCTTCCAGCGCCCGCACGTTGGTCAGGAACTCGGTGAACACCACCGACCGAACCGAGCCAAGGTGTGCCGTTCCGCGGAACAGCGACACCACCAATTCCGGCATTTCTGCTGCTCGACGGCACTGATCGTTCGCGCACCAGTCGCCCAACGCGGAGCGCAGCGTCTCGACGGTCAGGAAGGGGGCGTGCTGTACGAGTAGTCGGCCAGCCTGTTCGCCCGAGCGATAGCTCCCCGCTTCCCGGATGACCTGCTGGACCGCGGGCACGAAGTACGGATCGGGACGCGACGACGCCACTATCAGCCGATGGGCCCAGGGCAACGAGGTGAAGTGTGTTTCGAGGAACGACAGCCGTTCGCGAGCATACGGGCTGCGGACCAGCGCGAGACTCGCCGCTATGCCTGCTGGGAGCGGTTCCCAATCATTGACAGTGACCGAGGCGTTCAACATGGCATGGAGTCGGGTAGCCAGGGCCTGGTCCACGATGCTCCAGAAGTAGTCCTCGTAGCCCAGTCGCACGAGAACCCGCAGTTGCGTGGCGCCGTCTAGCAGTTGGAATCGCTCGCTTTGCTGTGCCACGGCCGTGCGGACCATTTCGCGGTCGCGATTGGCGAAGGAGGTCAGGGCGACAGCCATCCGGTCTGCGTGCTCCGCAGCCGGCAGCCGTCCGTCCGGATCGAGTTCAAGTAATGCGTGCTTGGCGGCGAATGCGACGATGCTCCTGCGAGCGGCGGAGCGGACTCGGTCGAAGAAGATGGCTTGGATGTGCGGGGCCGTCGGCACGAAGTATGGATCGCAGATGTAGTCGGCGAATTCGGCGACGACCTTTCGGCCCTGCGTAGGCGGGTGGATCAGCAACGTGGTCAACGCGACGGCCAGGTGGCTGCGAGCCACTTCGGGTCGCGGCTCGTAGACGTCGCCGAGATTGCGCAGCGAGGGGTGTACGCACAGGTTGCGGTCCTCGCGGATGCGCTCCAACTCGCGCACTCCGATCGAGTCGATCAGCTCGAACTCGGCGGCATTGTCCAGAAGTGTCGATTCGATAAGCTGCATGGCGCGCACGCCATCCTTGTTCAATCCCTTGGCCTGTGCTTGGGTAATGGTGGTGCGGAACGGGATCGCTGAGGTGTCGCCGTCGTCGGCCAGCCGGATGAGCTTAGTGATGACGTCTGCGGTGACCGCGGTCCAGGTTGCGGCAATGCAGGCACGTGTCGCGCCCGCGTTGTAGCAGCGCCACGCCTCCTCGACCAGTAGCCGAACGTCGGGGCTCCACACCTGCCCGATGTAGGTTTCCACGTCCGTCACGCCCACCGTCCTCCTGTCGCCTGGTTCAGCGGCACGCCACGCCGCCTCCATTGATCGGCAGCATATGAGCGTCGGTCGAGGCTGTCAGATGGAAATCGTTTCTGCTCGGGAGTCGTGACGGGGCCAGTCCACTCCCGCGGCACCTACGGCGCGCCTCGCGTCCACGCTGTCCTGCATGGCGAAGGCCAGCGGTGCGGCCGTCGGCGTGTGGCCCGGCTGATGCGCCAGGCCGGACTCGCGGGCCGTCACCGGCGCCGCCGCCCACTGACCACCATCCCCGACCCAGCCGCCGATGGGCGGCCTGACCTCATCGGTCGGGACTTCCAGCCCGATCCGGCCGCACTCGACACCCGCTGGTGCGGCGACATCACCTACATCCCCACCGGCGAAGGCTGGCTGTATCTGGCCACGGTCATCGACATCGCCTCACGCCGCGTGGTCGGCTGGGCCACCGCCGACCACCTACGCACCGAGTTGGTCGCCGACGCCCTGCAGGCCGCGTGCCGGCAGCGACGTCCGCAAGGAGAGGTGATCTTCCACTCGGACCGCGGCTGCCAGCTCGGGTTCAAGGAGTCGTTGCAACACTGCCTGTCAGCGAGCATAGATGCTCATTGAACGTCTCAGCGGGAGTACGCCAGCCGAGTGTCTTGCGGGGGCGGCTGTTGAGCGCGGCGGCGACTGCGTCCAGATCGTTTCGGGTATGCCTGCTCAGGTCTGTTCCCTTGGGGAAGTACTGCCGGAGCAGGCCGTTGGTGTTCTCGTTGGTGCCGCGCTGCCAAGGACTGTGCGGGTCGGCGAAGTAGACCTCCAGCCCGGTGTCGATGCGCAGCTGAGCATGCTGAGCCATCTCCGCGCCCTG
Source organism: Microtetraspora sp. NBRC 16547 (assembly GCF_030268965.1). GTDB lineage: Bacteria > Actinomycetota > Actinomycetes > Streptosporangiales > Streptosporangiaceae > Microtetraspora. The sequence continues at coordinate 158,573 of NZ_BSSE01000008.1, forward strand.
GCCCCAGGTCAGTGACCTACGCAGGTGCTCGGGCAGCGTAGCGATCGTGGCGGCGATGGCGTCGCGGACGGCTTCGGCGCCGTGCCCGGCAAGCGCCGGGCCGTTCTTGACCCGCTGGCCCTCGCCGTAGCCGTCCATCCGGGGCAGATGCAGCAGCATCGTGTAGCGGGTGGTGCGCTCGACCAGCGTGCCGATCGCGGAACTGTCCAAGCCGATGATGAGGTCGCCTTCCCAGTGCCCGGGCACGGCGCGGTCGGCGGCCTCGGCGGGCCGTTGACTGATCAGCACTTCCTCGCTGACGAACTTCTTTCCGCGCTGGCGGGTCCGGGCCCGGGGCACCCGCAGCGCACGGCCGGTGCGGGTGCCCCGGGCCCGGACCACCCGCAGCGCACGGCCGGTGCGCAGGCAGGCCGTCAGCTCGCGGCGCAGCGCGCCGCGGCCTTGGATATACAAGGCCTGGTAGATGGCCTCGTGCGAGATCCGCATCGTCTCATCCTCAGGAAAATCGACCGGGAGCCGGCCCGCGATCTGCTGCGGACTCCATGACGTCGCCCAGCGCCGGTCCTGGCGGCGCCCGTGGCGTCGCCCGATCCAGCGGACCTGTGGTCCTTCAACCTCACCGCCGTCCGGGGCGCAGACCATGCCGGCCAGCCGATCCTGCACATACTGCCGCAGCTGGTCGTTGGCGGCGAGCTTGCACACCTTGGGTCGGCGGGCTTGGCGGTCGGCGTGCCATTGTGCGACCGAGGCCCGGTAGTCCAGACGGCCGCCACGGGTCGCCGCGTTGCGCCGCAGCTCCCGCGAGATCGTCGACGGGGCTCGTCCCAGACGGCGGGCGATCTCCCGCACTCCGCACTCCTTGGCGCGCAGCACGGCGATCTCCTCGCGTTCGGCGAATGATAGGTAGCGGCCTGAGGGTGGGTCCAGGCTGATCGGCGGCATCCCGCCACCTTCGCGGAACCAGCGCGGCCCCAGCGGGGCCGACACGCCGCATGCGATAGCGGCCTCTTCGCTTGATAGCCCCTGGGCGATCAGCAGCCAGAAACGCTGCCGCTCCTCGCGCCGATTGACCGGGGGCCGCCCTGGTGACCGAAGTGGCGGGCGACCGGCCTGAATCGCCGCACGCGCCCTTCCCTGCGCCACAACATCCTCCTCGACGATCGAGGTGTTGCGACGACCAGTTGAATCCGCCCAGTACACCAGCGGCTCTTACGCCCAGCTCGCCCAAGAGTCGGGGGTGCGGCTCTCGGTCGGGCGCATGGGGCAGTGCTGGGACAACGCGCTGGCCGAGTCGTTCTTCGGCACCTTGAAAGGGGAACTGCTGGATGGGCAGGTCTGGCCGAGCCGGGCTGCCGCCCACAGCGCGATCTTCGAGTTCATCGAGAGCTGGTACAACCTGCACCGGCTCCACAGCAGCCTTGGCTACCGTAGTCTCGCCGCCTACGAGGCCCTCGCGGCCTGATCCACCACATCAGCGGTGTCCGTCGAACCGAAGTGACCCCATCTTGGGACTGCGCCGTATCAGCGGACGCCACATCGACGGCGAGGGCCTTGCCTGCACTCGCGGCGAGCGCGGCACCGGCACCTACGGCTGGAAACGCGCCCTCAACGCCCTCGCCATCACCTTCCCCGGCCGCCTGCCCCTGTGACCCCATCAGGCGAGAGACCGGCAGCAAAACCCTCAACCCAAGATCCAGCAGTTACCCGCTTGGGATCGCACAACGTATCGACCGTCACCTGCTTACACAAAAGACTGGACACGCTGCAGACAACAGACGCCGAGTGACGGCGTACACCACCGACAAGATCACGAAATATGATCCCGAGTGACCCGGACCAGCCATTCGGCGCCTCTCTGCGCCTGAAGTACTCGAGTTCTTGAGCCCCACACTCGCTCCCGAGGCCAACCGAATGGCTCCCACTGGGAACCCGCCGGCATCCCCACACCCGGCGCCGGAAGCGATCCGACCATGCCAGAGTGATCCACATGATCCCCGCACACGTCCCCGACGAGCCACCGCTCACCTACGACGACAGTTTCGACGTACCGGTCCTTTTCCGTAACGAGCCTGCGAAGAAGCCCAGGAGGCAGTGGCGGACGGCTAAGCAAGAGCCGTGGGCGGGGTCGGGCGGGTTCCCGGCGACCGACGGCTGGTATGTCTCAACCACCACATGGCGGGAGATCATCAAGGCCGCCATTGAGGTCGGACGCGACGTCACCCCGCACTTGCAGAATCAGCCGCGGTATGCACACGGGGAACTCGTCGCCCGGGTTGCCCCGCTGTACGCCTATCTGGGCATGCACCCCGTCATGCCTCAGTTCCCCGTACGAGGCACCAAGGGTCGGCGCCTGACCCTGAACCCGGTGTATGCGTACGGTACCGAGCGCAGCGCGAAGAACGCAGCCGCCTACCGGTTGGGTATGACGATGACCGAGTGGGCCTGCCGTTCACTGCTGGGCCTCGGTCAGACCGAGCACCTCGAACTTGGTGGCCCGATCCCCGCCCTGATCAACACGTTCAAGGATCCGAAGGAGAAGCTGCCCGACCTATGGGGGCAGCACCAGGAAGAGGATTTGTACTGGCTGATCGAGGCCAAGGGTGGCGACGTGGGCCTCAGCACGCTCCGCAAGGGATGGGCGCAACTGGCCGCCGGCAGCAAGATCCTCGGCTCGTATGCCCACCGCACCGTCCTGGTCGCAGCTTGTGTGCGACCCGGAGACGACCTCTTCCTCACCATTGACCACGACTTGCACTTCGGACAGCCGCCGCTCACCCCAGCCGGATTCGATATCGACGATGAGTCAGGGGTCGGCCCAGGCAATCTCGAAGACCGTCTCGGCGACAGCGACGACGCGCTCATCGGCGCGGCCCGCGCCCAAATGCTCGCCTACCTGGCGTTGCGCTCCGCTCCCGCATCGCAACTGCGCACCGTGCCCGTCCTCGCCGACCGCGCGTCCCGTCATCGGCGCTCCGGGCTGACCACGCCCCTGGAAGGCGACGACCTCACCCGCGTCATGCGGGCCGAAGCCCGCGGAGCAATGCGCCACACCGAGCGGCACATCCTGCGCGCCAGGATCCGTTCCACGGGTCTCGATGACTTCCTCACCTGCCGCATCCCCGGAACCGAGGTTCACCTCGGCATGTCCCGGAAGCTGTTCGCTGCCTGCGAGCGTCTCCACGAGGAAGACCTGGCCATCGCCCAGCGCACCCCGGGGCTGCGCGCCGAGGATCAGCCGGCCGATGTCCAGGAACTCAGCAATGACGCTCAGGAAGAACAGCGACTCACCCAGCGGCGGATCTTCCGCGAGCAGCAGGAGGAAGCCCGCCCCCGGCTGCGCCCCCTGCTCCGCGACGCCTACGAGCGGGGAGCGACAAGCGACTGGAGCGATCTGCTGCGCCGTCCCCAGGAGCCAGAACTCGACCTGGAAGGCGACGAGGGGCTCCTCGAAGCGGCGACGCCGGAGACGTACCTGGCCGTCAGCCGCTACGGCCTGCCCCCAGCACGCGCCTAGCTATTAGGGCTCGCATTCGATCAGGGGCGACCTCAGGTCAAGTGTCCGGAGTACGGGAAGCTCCGGGGTGAGGCGGTCGGAGCTGCCGCGATGAGTCCCGACCGGGCGCACCAGGGGGCCGTTGGCGTGCGGGGCGAGTGCTCCGGCGGGGAGGCGCGCGGGTACGCGTCTGCGATGTGCTTCTGATCACCCAGCCGAGGCCAGCGCTCGGCGAGCGTGTAGGTGCCAAATACTGGGTCACGGGGTTTGATCTGGGGTTTTGCTGTGCTCGATGGCTCGGCTCCGGCAGGATCGCAGGATGGCTCTGCGGCTGTTGTATTTGATCGTTTTACGGGTATTCGGTTGGATCGCGCTGCTCGCCCGGTCGCAGGCGTCCAAAGACGCAGAGATTCTGGTATTTGCGCGCCGGAGAAGGTTGCGTCCACGGAAGTGGTGTAAGAGTTTCCGCTGGTAGAGGCGTGGCGTCGTGAAATAGGGACCCGCCGGAGATCAATTACTCGTCCGAGCTCGGTGACGGACCACTAGCAGGTCCGTGATGCCGGGGAGGGGCGAGGCGATTCCAAGAGTCCTACTGCGTGCCCGATATCAGTGGCATACCGTCACGACGGCCATGTTGCTGATCGTGCCAACCCCTATCGCCGCGGCGTCATGGGCTCCTGCGACCTTCAGCCGGACCGTGCCGCCGTCCGCCGACATGGGTGACCTTGAGGAACGCCGGCGGGCGCGCTGTGCCGTCGGGCGCCCACCAGGTCGCGACGATTCCCAGCAGGAGCGACACCAACGCGATGCCGACCAGGATTCGGGCACGGGCCAACCGGCGGGCCGCGGTCTTGGCGAGAGCGACGTGGTAGCGACAGCGCCAGCCCGAGGCCGATGAACAGGGTGACGGCCACCCTCCATTCCGGGTCGAGGTTCGCGGTCGTATCGCGCCCCTTGATCACCACGCCGGTGGTCACCAGCGTGATGAACGCGGCCAGCCCGTTGCGCCAGACTTGACGGTGGTAAGGGAGGACTGTGCCAATGCCGCGAAGCGGTCACGCTCGGCCAGGTCTGTCGCGGAGGGTGGATGTTGTGGCTTGCGCGGCCGGACCGCTTTGGGGCCGCTGCTCACGCCGTCTCGTCCACTTCGAACTTGATCCGGAAGCTCGCGCCGCAGCTCTGTGCGGCTTCGGGAGCGCCCGCGTGGGGGTGCCCGCACGCGCAGGTGACGTCGATCTGCACCACGTCGCCCATGACGTCGGCGTCGGCCACTCCGCGCTCTCCGGGCAGCGTGCTGGAGACCGCGCTGGCCGTCTGCCGGTCGCTCAGGTGGTGGGTGCAGCGGGGGCAGGGGCCCTCGACCCGGGTGGAGATGATGGCGTCGGTGGCTAACACCGCGGCGATCAGTGTGCCGGCCTCCAGCATCTCGAAGGCCCGGGCCGTCCACTCGTAGGCCGAGGTCTTCAGGTAGGGGACTTCGGGATCGTCCATGGATGTCCGCTCTCGCGGGTCAGGGGCCGAGGTGGAGGTAGGAGGCCCACCGGCTGGGATCGGTGGGGTCAGCGGCGCGCAGCTCGCCGACCGCGCGGTGCAGAGCCACGGCCGGTGAGGTCGCGCTGGCGGTCTCATAGAAAGCTCCGGCGATGGCCGCCGCGGCCCGATCGGGCAACGGCCATATCGCGGCCAGGATATGGCGGTAGCCGATGCGCTGCAGGGCCGACGCCAGGTGGATCGACTCATCGGCCAGGACGGGTGCGCCCGCCGCGCTCTCGCAGGCCGACAGGTAGGCCAACTCGGCGCCGGGCAGGTCAAGCGTGGCCAGTTCAGCCACGGTGAGCGGCCCATCGTGCAGGATGAGCGCGCTGCGGTCCGGCTCGCGGAAGTCCTGGAAGGCGTGACCGGCGAAATGCACCTGGCCGTGCTCCGGGAGAGCGGCAAGCACCGCATGGCGGGTGGCACCGTCCCCGATGAGCAGTCGGTCGGGTGGCTGGACACAGCTCATCGCCGCCAGTTCGGACTCCACACCTGGCAATTAGGCCCAGCCCGGCGTCCGCGGGAGCCCGACGGCTAGCTGGTGGAACGGCGCCGGCCGTGCGGCCCGCTCACGACTGCGCAGCAGCGCGCCGAGGGTGGGCATGGAGGAGGAGACGACCCGGTCCAGCGCCCATCCGTCCGTGTCGGCGACGGTGTGGTGCCGCGGGTGGTGGCTCGCGGCGTGCAGGGGCAGGAAGCTGAGGACGTCAACCGGGCACCACCACACGCGCTGCCCCGGCTCTGGGGCGAGGGCGTCCAAGATGGGGCCCGTTACAGTGTCCCAGAGCCAGTCGAGGGTGTCGTGGATGGCGTGGCGGCGCCTCTCACGCTCCAGGAAGGTGCGCGGGCGCGCCATGATCGACGACATCAGCCTTCCGGCATGGGCATGGGCATGGGCGTCGGCCAGCGTCAGCTTCGGCAGGCTGAGCACCTCGGGGGCGGGACGGCCCGGGCGCACGATGAGGGCATGGCAGCCGTACTGGCTGGCGTTGACGATGATGACGGGGCCTGCACCAGCGGCCTGGAGCAGCTCGTCGTAGGGGGTGGGGGCGAGGAAGTGGCGGAAGCCGTCCAGCTTGCGCACCTCACCCACGACCCGGTCCCATTCCCGGGCCAGCGCCCTGCGCTCCTCACCGAGGTTGTCGTTTTGAGCGTCGAGACCCGAGTTCAACGCCGTACGGAGCGAGGAGACCTTGGCCGCCAGGTCAGGATGTGTCCGCGCCAGCTCGGTCAGATCGCCGCGCAGGTGGAGCATCTGCTGCCAGAGCACCGATCTGCCCTGTTCCAGGAGCTCGACCGCGGTGGCCGGCTGCCCGGCCAGGATCGCGCAGGCCGCCGCATCCGCTGCCAGGCCCGGCCACTCGGTCAGGTTCTCCCGGCGGACGGGCAGACTCAGGCCGTGCCAGGCCACCGCGGGCACCAGCCGTACCGCCAGGTCGAACCCCTCGACGGCCTCGGCCATGTCGCCCTTCTCCGCGGCCAGCCGTGCCCAGTTACCCGCGGACCATGCTCGGATCCTGGGGGCTCGCTGGATCAGTCAGGCGGCAGGCCTCCTCCAGCGCTGCTCGCGGCGCTGGGGCGACGAGCGGGCCCTATCGGCAAGAACGTCTTGAAGTGCGTATGTAGCCCAGGCCCTTACTCCGCTGCTGCATCCCCCCGGTCCATCATGGCTATCCACTCGGACACCTCCGTCTCAGCCCGGCGTATGTCGGCAGCGCTCTGTTCTTTGTCCTCCTCCCAGCTCACGCTCTTGAAGACCTCCTCCCCTTCCCACTCAGTGAGTAGATCATGAGGTCTGTGATCCCAATCGCTGAGCTCCCCGTAGTACTCCATGGCGCTATACAGCAGCCGGAGATCCGCCTCGACGAGTCGGTAGCGGGGGTTCACTTCATAAAAATGCTGATGCGCGGGGCGTCGGAGGTTCACTTCGACTGCTCCAAGGTAGCTCTCCGATCCGTCCAGAAGCGCCTGGTGGATATCGTCGAGTTCGCCTCTACGAACCCCGTGTACGAGGGCGAAGGCCACTTCTGCATTTGCTAGCAGCGTGCCCAGTCCGTCGATGGAGTGGGTCGACCACACCTTGGGCGCACCTCCTAAGAGAGCTGCGGCAATGTGGAACGGCTTTGGTGGGCCGGTTGGTGTCGGGAGGATGAAGAGAGTGCCAATGGCGACGGTGAGGTTGCGTCGGAACTCCGGTACTACACGCATCAGCTGGCGGAATGTCTCACGCTCTATTTGCCCTGGGTAGACCTCAAGTTCGTTGAAGTGCAGCGCCACAGCGACGTCGTCATTGTTCGGGTCGCGAGGTGTACCTGGGGGCCGGAATTCCGACCCGCGCGACGGCAAGCCTGTCTCGAAGTCGCTGACAGCGAGCGTTCTCGCGGTCTCCCTCCCGCCTTGCAGGAGATGCTTCATCAACCCCCCTTCTGGAGTTTGCGGCTTCCCGAAAAAGAGCGCGGAGACCCGAACCATGTCAACCGATGTGCCCACGACAAGGCCGATTCCTGCATAGGTGACCTGCTCTGTTTCTGCGCTGACCAAGTCCGAACCAGCGGTGGAGGTGGTGAGCCACTTCGGGTCATAACGGACTATGACTGTGCGTCCACCCAACCGAAAGGACAAGTGAGGGGACTGGCTGGACGTGTTGCGGCTGCGCATCGAGGCGCTGAAAGCCACGTACATTCCCTGCTCGACCGCAGGGAGACGCGCTTCGTCCAGAGGAACGGCGCGCTCACGCCATGACTCGAAGACGGGGCGCACCGTTCCGACGAATATTCCAGGAGCGAACCCCTGCCCAGAAAACGGCCGAGTCGGGTCAAGGCCTGCACGTTGAGCCGCCTGTTGGACGACATCTCCACCAGGAAGCATCGCGACCCTCGGCACGTTGAGATAGTCGATGCTGCTGTAGCTCATCTTCCACGTCTGGCCAGCTTTCCTCAGCCCAGCCGTCCAGATTTCGTGCTCCGCCTTGAGCCTGGAGAGTTCCTCAACGGAGTATGCCTCCCCGTTGTTCTTGTCGACAATGCCGTGGCAGTTCGGGCAGAGCAACATGAGATTCGGCACAGCATTTCTGGCGTCGATTGACAGGGCGGGATCCGCCCGCGGCCCGCGATCGCTAAGCGCCACGATGTGAGCCGTCTGGGCCGTTGGTGTGCGTCCCGTGGTTCCAGGGTCCAATTCCTGCCGGCACATCTGGCACATGCCGTTCGCCAGCCTCCAGAGCTCCTTGCGAGCGCTCTCATTGGCCTCCGGTCCTCTGGCCACATCGCCTCCAAACATTGCCGCTTCGGGTTGCATGTATGTGCGTGCTGCTCAGACTTAACGAATCTTGCCAGCGATCGATTCTTGCAGTGTTAACTCCGTTAGGAACGTCATTCGAATGCTCAGGCACGCCTACGCAAGTCAGAACTGGCTCCGTTCTTTAGCTGGGGCGGTGGCCTGCTTGCCAGGTGTGGTGGCATCGTTGGCGTCGGTAGACGTTCCAGCCGACGTAGTGCCATGGTGCGTTGGGCACGACAGGCTACGGGAAGATGATCCATGGTCGCTCCCGGTGCTCTGCATCACCATAAACCGGCCCACCGACAATGCGTGCTGTAGTTTTCAGCGGTTGGCTTCGTACGTGTCCTGTCGTCCGCGCTCGCCTACGTGCGGTGGCGGCTGTCGCCGTGCTCGGTGCGTGCTCGCACGCCCCATCACGTGTTGTCAGTGCCCGGCATCGCCTGACACGCAATCGACGCGGAGACGGCACCAATTACCATCAAACGGCACCGCGCGGCACTAAAAGATCTTGCTTCTAATCCGACGGTCGGGGGTTCGAATCCCTCAGGGCGCGCTCATCATCATGGCCCTGACCTGCGGTTTCTCGTCCGCGAGGGGCTTCGGTGCGACCAGCAGGTCCCGGATGGTTGCTCGTTGTTTGCTCGCGTGTACGGATCGGGCACACGGTAGATCGTTTAGATGGGCAGTGTCAGGTCGGCCCTTAAGGACGATCATCTGAAGACCAAGACAGAACGGCCCCCGCAGGCTGCTGCGCCCGGTGGCGGCATACTGACGGCCAAGCGCGGGCCAAGCGGACTCTTCTCTTGCAACGCGGCGAGCCGGTGAGCTTGGTCCAGAGACGGACGCCCGTGCAGCGGGGGCCACGAATCTGCTCTTCGGATGTCAGGGCCGCCAAGCCCTCCTATTAGGTAGCGCACTGCCTATTGGGGAACTGCACGTCCCTGCACAGGCTCACTGCTGGGCGAACATCGGAGCGTGGGAGGGCTCGACCGGCGATCACCTGTTGCAGCCCTGACCCATGTCATGACGGCGATTCGCTGGCGAGGTGTCCGCCTTCGTTCTCCCACCGGTATTCGGCTTGCGCGGTCATTGATGTGTCGGTGGCGCTGCCGCTTAGAACGAGGATGTCGGCGGGCCGGGCGCTGCCGCGGCCCTGGGTGGCGAGCCTGAATGCGTTCGCCGCCGCAGCCGTGCCGGTTTCGGGTGGGATCACCAGGAGTTCCCAGTTATCACCGGTGGCCGTGTGCAGGCTGAGCAGGTGCAGGTCGATGGAGCGGAACCAGCCGACCCTGATGACGCGGCCGCTGGCCGGTATCCGGTGCGGGATATTGGTCCAAGCGTCGGGATGCAGGCCGACGCGCAGCACTTTCACCTTCAGCCGGCGATCCACCTCGGCGATGAGGCCGGGCAGTTCGTCACCGGCGTTGGTGGAGTAGGGCCACCACGCGCCGTCCACGGCGCCCAGGTGACGCGGCGTGGGATCAAGTCGAAGTCGCACCGTTGCCGAGCGGTCCGGCGGCGGAGCGGGAGGCGGGACGGCGGTGGCCGGTTGGGAAGTGTGGAATTGGTTCGGCGTCATGGTCGCCGTTCCCCTCTCGACCCGCGAACGGGGCCGTCACGGTGAAACGCTGAGGGCGGCGCTGATTTGATCGTCAACGTGCGGAAGGTCCCCAGTACTTTCACCGTACTCGCCCGCGACCCGATCGTTGCTGCTCGTGTCGGACCGGGGTGTTGGTCGTTATCGTCAGGCGAGCCGATCAGCCCCTGCAAGCTACCTCCTCGCCAGTCAGTTGGCCCGTTGGCATGGGTCCGAGGCGTGCGGCTCGCCAAGGGATGCCTCACCGCGCGACCGCGATGGCTCCCGCCGCAGCGGCTCGAAACCCAAGATTCAGCGGCCGGGCCGGGTGCCTCCTTGCCGGAACCGCACAAGCGCGAAGATGAGGTCGGCCACCAAGATGACCACACCGATGGTCAGCAGGTAGAACAGGCCCTTGACGACGACGCCGATGATTCCCAGGACAATCGCCACGAGGAGCAGTATCAGGAACAGTGCCATCGCCAACCTCCTTCTGGTCCTGTGGTGTCAGCGGCGGGCGAGGCGCCGTTCGCCGCCCGCACCCGCTGGCCTCCCCTTTTGTCCTCTTCCGTCCTCCTGCCACCTGGCCACTGCGCCGCGCCTGGGTGCTGTGGGGCATATTGCGAGGTGATCGGCGGCCGCGTCGCTATGCCCAGCTGAGTGACGGCCGCTGAGCTCCCTGCGGTTAGAGGTATTGGCCCGCCTCGGCGCTGGATGTCTTCAACACCCGCACCGACACCACGTTGGCCAGGTTGATGACCACGCCGTTGAGGTCGCTTTCGCCGCCGTACCTCGCCTGGGTCAGCACCAGACTGCGCCTCTCGTCCAGAGCGCGTGCGATCGCCTCCAGCGCCTCGGGCTCCCCACTGAAGTCTTCACTCATCACGGAGACGTCTTCGCCGCTCACCAGATGAAACCGCATGATCAGCATGATGTCGCCAGGCACGGGCGGCCCCCTTTCCGCCAGAATTCCCCAAGGGCACCTGCCCAGCGTGCAACGCTCTAAGCGGGTGCCCTCTGCGTCGATCTGCCCACAATGTGGATCTGGACGTTCTGAAGAAATGGTCGGCGGTGCCCTCTCACTCGGCTTGATCTAACGCGGCGGCCAACCGCGCGCCCACAGGGCACGCGCGCTCCACAGCCTTGCGGGCCACCGCATCACCTCAGCCCGGGGCTCGCGGGTATGGCGAGGAGGGAGACCACATCCGGCTATGCGCCTACGCCGCAGTGTCCACGGCTTGCTGCCGGCCGAAGTAGCGTGCACTGGTGGGGGCCGCGTCTTCACCCCGGACCAAGCAAGATCCGGTATTTCCGATGTACCCCTCCAGGGAGGCGGTCGTGACCCGGGAACGCCAGCTGACCGACGCGTTTGCCGAACTGACGGACACACTCGTCCGGGACTTCGACGTCGTCGACTTGTTGCACCAGCTCACCCTGCGCTGCGTGCAACTGCTGGATGTCGATGCGGCCGGGCTGCTGCTGACCGATCAACAAGGGCGGCTGCGTCCGATGGCGGCCTCTACTGAGCAGGCCCGCATGCTGAAGCTGCTCCAGCTGCAGAACTCGGAAGGTCCCGGTCTGGACTGCTACCGCACCGGCGAGCCGGTGACCTGTATCGATCTCGCAGCTGGGGGAGGGCGGTGGCCTCGCTTCGCCGCTGCGGCGCAGCATGCCGGCTTCATCGCGGTCCAGGCACTGCCGATGCATTGCGGTGAAAAGGTCATCGGCGCGTTGAGTCTTCTGCGCACGGCGACCGGCCAGTTGACCGCAGACAATCTGCACATTGCGCAGGCGCTGGCCAACGTGGCCACCATCAGCATCCTGCACCAGCGTGCGCTGGAGCAGCCCGAGGCGACCGCCGAGCAGCTGCAGGCCGCACTGAGCAGTCGCGTGCTCATCGAACAAGCCAAAGGAGTGCTGGCCGAACGGCGCCACATCGACACGGACCGGGCCTTCGACTCCTTGTGTATCTACGCGCGCAGCCGCGACCTGCGTCTGTACGCGGTAGCCGATGCCGTCGTCCACGGCAAGCTTGACATCGCCGACTGAGCCCACCGTGTGTCCCTGTCGGGCTCACTCCATTTCTTTCTTCACCTTCGCCGTGATCGGCCGAAGGCGAGGACGAACACGTCGACGGGGATCCTCGCGAGGTCGCGCCCCCGATCACACAGTTTCCCACCCACAGGAGGCGTTGGCGTCGGTCTGCGGCTTGGGTCGGCGGTAGGCGACCAGTCCGACCATGTTACGTTTAGTAGTCATATCTTGCTGTACGTGACTGAATCCGCTGTGGGCTGCCCCGGCGTGGCGGGCGGGGAAACCGATGGACATCGATCGATCATGACGAGGGATACCCCATGCACGAGGTACCGACTCCCCACGACCCGGCCAGCCACATCATCAGCACATGGCTAGGACAGGTGCTCTACCTGGCCGGGGCACAGCTTTCCGAGTTCCCTGTGCCAGCAGACGCACTCCTGCCGTCCCCCGCGTGCTGTATGGCCACACCAGCAGTCTCGTCCTGGCTAGCGGAGGGCCATGGCACGTCACAGGCCTGATCCGGCAAGCTCATCCGTGACATTGAGCAGCTCCGCCGCATTGCCGAAATCCGGCCCAGCGAGAGCGTCTGGAGGAGCCCCACGTACACCCACCTCGACCGCGACACCCCTGGGTGACGCCCGGGCCCTCAACGCCGTGCGGGATCAACTCGGGCAACGAGGCAGTTCTGTGCGTCTGGGTTGGCCCTCGGGAAGGTGGATGTTTCACGGTCCTCGGCTCAGCACTATTGGTCGTCCCCGAGAACCATCGCCCGTCTGAACGTTGATGATCTAAGCCCTCCTTGAGGAACCCCGCCCGTGGCCAAGGGCGGGCACGGGTAGTTCCCGTCTGGAAGGAGGGCCCTTTATGACTGGCCTGGCCAGAACCCCGATCGACGATGTCACGCTGCGCCTGGCGGACACGGCCGCCTGGCTGACGACGCCGCTCATGCCCGAGGACTACCTCACTCTGATCAACCCTTTATGGTCCTCACGAGAGCTCCGCGGCCGCGTCGAGGCGGTCCACCCTGAGACCAAGGACGTGGCGAGCCTCGTCATCCGTCCCGGCCGTAGCTGGAGCACACATCGAGCCGGCCAGTTCATCAGAGTGGGCGTCGACATCGATGGCGTACGGCACTGGCGCACCTACTCGTTGTCCTCGGCGCCGGAGCGCGGCGACGGTCGCGTCACGATCACGGTGAAATCGGTCCCCGGCGGTGTCGTCTCCACTCAGCTCGTTCACCGGACCACGCCGGGGACCATCGTCGCCCTGACCCGGCCGGAGGGCGGCTTCGTGCTGCCGGAGCCGGTTCCGTCCCGCCTGCTGTTCGTGACCGCGGGAAGCGGAATCACGCCCGTGATGGCGATGCTGCGCAGCCTGGCACGGCCCGGGAACATGCCGGACGTGATCGTCCTGCACTCGGCGCCCACCCGTGAGGAGGTCATCTTCGGGCCCGAACTCCGCACGCTGGCGGGCCGGTTCCCCAACCTGCACCTGCACCTGCAGTACACCAGGTCGAGCGGTCGGCTGAACCTGTCGCAGTTACCCGACCTGTGCCCGGACTGGCCCGAACGTCATGTCTGGGCGTGCGGGCCGACCGGGATGCTGCGCGAAGCTGAGACGTACTGGCGCGAGGCCGGCATCGCCGATCGGCTACGTGTGGAGCACTTCCGTCCTGCCGTGACGACATCGGCCGCAGGCGGCGGCGGACATGTCCGTTTTCTTGTGAGCGGGCGGGAGGCGGACGCGGACGGCGCAACCCCGCTGCTGGTGGTAGGCGAGAACGCGGGGGTCCTCATGCCGAGCGGCTGCCGCATGGGCATCTGTTACCGGTGCACGGGACGGCTGCGGTCGGGCCGCGTCCGTGACCTGCGGACCGGACGCGAATACGGCGAAGAGGGAGAACTCATCCAGACCTGCGTTTCGGCCGCCGACGGCAACGTTGAAATCGAGCTGTGAGGACTCATGAAGACCATCAGTGAGGCGGATACCGAGGAGTTCGGCCGCGAGCTGGACAAGATCCGCGACGATGTGATCGCGAACCGGGGCGAGGACGACGCGAGGTACATACGGCGCGTCATCGCCGTACAGCGTGCCCTGGAGGTGAGCGGCCGTACGCTGCTCTTCGCCTCCGTCCTGCCTCCGGCCTGGCTCGCCGGGACCGCCGCGTTGGCCACCGCCAAGATCCTGGAGAACATGGAGATCGGCCACAACGTCCTGCACGGGCAGTGGGACTGGATGCGCGACCCCGCGATCCACTCCAGCACGTGGGAGTGGGATCTGGTGTCCCCGGCCCGTCACTGGAAGTACACCCACAACTACCTGCATCACAAGTGGACGAACGTGCTCGGCAAGGACCGGGACATCGGTTTCGTCCTGCTGCGTCTCAGTCCCGAGCAGCCGTGGCATCCCTACTACCTTGGGCAGCCTCTCTACAACGCGATCCTGGCGCCCTTTTTCGAATGGGGAGTGGCGCTACACGATCTCGAGGTGGAGCGCGTGCGCGGTGGAGACAAGAGCTGGAACGAGGTGTTCATCCAGCTTCGCGAGATCCTCCGCAAGGCCGGACGCCAAGTCGTCAAGGACTATGTGGCGTTTCCCTTGCTGGCCGGGCCGTTGTTCTTGCCCGTTCTGATCGGCAACTTCACCGCCAACATGACGCGCAACGTGTGGGCGCACACCGTCATCTTCTGCGGTCATTTCCCCGACGAGGCCGCGACCTTCACCGAGGAACAGGTCGAGGGCGAGACTCGCGGCGAATGGTACCTGCGCCAACTGCTCGGCTCCTGCAATCTCACCGGTGGCTCGCTCTTCCACATCATGGCCGGCAATCTCAGCTACCAGATCGAGCACCACCTCTTCCCGGATCTCCCGAGCAATCGGTATGCCGAGGTAGCGCCCCGCGTGCGCGCCCTGTGCGAGCGGTTCGGGCTGCCCTACAACACCGGTTCACTGCTCCGCCAGACCGTCCGGGTCTGGAAGCGTGTCTTCCGGCTGTCACTGCCCACGTCGCCCGGCGGCCCGGAGCGGACGGCCGCGCCCGCTCGCCTGCAGGCGGTGACGGCGCCCGCCGGCTACACGACGGGCATCGACGTTCTGGGACGCGCGCCCGCTCTGCGTGGTGCCTCAGGCTAGCGGTGCCTCAGGCAGGCGCACGGGATCGCGATGTCTGGACGCGATCGCGCCGGACAGCGTGGGGTGGACGGTGAAGCTGTGGTCCAGTCCCGTGACGCGCAGCAGATCGACCATCCGAGGGGTCGGTGCGGCGAGCCGGAGCGTGATGCCGAACTCCCTGGTACGGCGCTGGATGCCGACCAGTACGGCCAGCCCGGAGGCGTCGCAGAAGGACACCCCGGACAGATCGAGGATGAGTACGTTCTCGGCCCGTTGGAGCGCGTTGCGTAGACGCATGCGTAGCGCCGGGCTCGTAGCGATATCGATCTCGCCGTGCAGTCCGATGATGGTATGGGCGGGCCGGCACGCGGCCAGCAGGCGCGCGTGCGTACGGGCCCTGGAGTGGACGGTGGTGGTCATGAGATCTCCGATGTCGAGAAGCTGAAGATTGGGTATGCCGTGCCCCTGGTGTAAGGGGCCGCCGGCTGTGGTCGAGCGTGCCTTCAGGCGGCTGACGCGTTCACGGCGCCAGGGGCCATCAGCAACAGGCTGGTGTGGCTGGCGCTTGTTGTGGTCAGTCCGACCAGGTGGGAGTCGATGTCCCGCGAGTTGTTCACCTCGACAAGGCGGCCCCGGGCCGGAAAATCACGCGGGATGTCGTCCCAGACGTCGGGGTTGAGATCCACCCGGACGGTCACCCCGCCCAGTCGCTGGTCGACGGCCGCGATGAGACGGGGCAGTTCCGCGGCGGCGTCCCGCGAACTCGGCCACCACATGCCATCCACGGTGCGGCGGCTGTCGGGGACGGAGTCGAGATTCAGTCGCACGACGCAGGGGTCCGTTATCACGGTGACGGAAAACGGCGTGGACGGTCGGATGCGGTACAGGAGTTTCGGCGTCATGGTCGGCCGGTCTATCTCGGTTTTCAGGACCGCGTTTACTATCGCCTCGGGCGACGCCGACCCTGATGCCAACGCACGAAAAGTCCTTGGTATCTCCAAGCTATCCGTCAAAGTGGTCACAGATGGGCCCGAGGCGGGCAACACGACGGAGATCTTCACATACTCGCCGACAGCGCCGGTGAACTCGGAACACCCCCGCCGTGCCGGGCTCGTCCTGAGACCGGCCAAGATCGCGAAGTTTCTCGCCGGTCTCGCCTGAGACGCGCTGGGGCCAGGAACACCGCATCCTCCCGGCTCAGTGCCTCAACACCCGCTGGGGGCTCGTGGCCTTCCTGCCAGTTGGGCGGTTACCGCGGACATCAAGGCGCTCGTGTCCACACGCGCCGGGTGCCACCAGCACCCTGTCCCGGCTGCTCGCCGCGTCCCTGTCCCCACCGGCTGGCGCCACATCGCCGGGCGGGGTGCAGCGGCCGGCCCCGCACGGCCGGGGCCGTCCCGCGGCCGTCGGCCCGGCCAAGACCAGCCGGCAGAGAAGGGGAAGCAGCCTGCGGCGGGAACCATCGCGGAGCATGAGGGCCTGCATCTGTGTGGCGCCGCGCATATTCATCTGTCGCTTGTTGGGCGAGTCTGGCTGTGTAACGCATCGTCCCGAACCGGGCTCACCTGCCAGAACGCTGGCCCGGCGTCGATGCGGTCCAAGCCGCTACAGCGAACGCGCCACCCGAGGCGACACCGGACGCATCGGCGAACGCTACAGGGGTCAACAAGCCTGAGCAGCGAACTCCGCTGGTGCCCCCGCCCCCGTGCACAGCTGGCAACGAACTCCTCTGGTGGGGTCCGTCTCGTGCACGTGAGCGAGCCGCACCACCTCTGCCCAGCGCACCCGTAGCCCGTCACGGCCCTCGGGTGAAAGGCCGTTTTAGCCGATCCCGGCACCGGTGAACCACGCCCGGATATGGTGCGTTCATGCATGCCCGCTCTTCAGCGAAGGTGTCAAGCACCGCCTCGCCATCGGCGGCGAGGGCGTGGCCATACCGCACGGTTTCGCCGGGCCGGGGCCGTCAGATCGTTCTGTGCGTCTGTCCTCGCTGTGGGGTAGGTGATGCCCCCGGTAGGGCGCATGCGGCCGTCTGGGTGATGTCCCCGCGGATGGTGTAACTCCAAGGGACGTGACCGTTCGAGGCTTCAGGTGGCTGGCCGATGTTGATGGTCAAGTCCCCATGGTCGCTCGGTGGTTGCTCGTGTGTAAGCGGTACGACATGACAGGGGCTGTCATCAACCAACACGGAAGTGGCAACAATGCCGGACGGAACGACAGAAAGCGGCACGCCGAAACACGGGGTGGCATTTGTCCAGGTCACTTCTAATCCGACGGTCGGGGGTTCGAATCCCTCAGGGCGCGCTCCACTCATCAGGCCATCCGGTGCCTGACCTGGGCTTCTACTTGATCGTGTCCTTGCCGAGGATGCAGCCGGACGCCATCGGATGCAGCCCCAGGCGGCCACTCCCGGAACATATCCGGAATGATCTTGGCTACGTTTCCGCAGGTTGCCAGGCGGATTCCGCCAACTTCCGGAACGATTCCGAGCCCTTCCTAGTGCCCGCAGGAGCCTCTCTATCCTCTGGCGAAGCGCTCCCGAGCCTGCGGCAGGCATCTCATGTGCCACCAGGGCACGCTTGCCCCAGCTGCGCCGGCCAGACCTGTTCCTGCTTCTACAGTGGGCGCTTCGGGGAATGATCGCTACGCTCTCGCCCATGGCGTTAGGGTTCTCCTTCAAGCTGCTACCGGGTGTTAAGGTTCGCGCTTCAACGCGCGGGCTTGGCGCCAGTGTCGGACCAGTCGGAGTCTTTGTCGGTGGCGGAGGCCGCCGACGAAGAGGTGGCAGCTCCCGTTCTTCCGGGCCGTCGCGAACGTCCATCGCCGCCTATCAGCGGCAGTTGCGGGCGGCTCAGAAGGCCGAACAGGCACAGCAGTTGGCCGCCGCGTTCGACGCCATCCTGAACCTGCATCGAGTCGAGTTTCCGCCAGCCCAACCGTTTGCCGCTCCCGAGTCGGAGCAGATTCCGGTCTTGTCCATCCAGGACCGCCATAAGCGGCAGGAACTCAAAGGTCTCGGCCTGTTCCAGCGTGAAGCCCGCGCACAAGCGAAGAGGCGGGCGGAGGAGGCAGCGGCTAAGGAGATTCGCGAGATCCATCTCCGCCAGGAGAAAGAACGCCGTGCAATCCAGGACAGCCTTGACGCCGAATGGGCAGCCTTGCGCGGCAACGACCCCAAGACCGTGCTCTCCGCCTTGGAGGAAGCTTTCGAGGACAACGAAGCACCTGCCGTCGCTGTCGGTGTCGAGGGCGGCGAAGTCTGCATCGTAGTCCTCGTGCCGGGGGTTGATGTAGTACCGGATCGGTGGCCTAGCCGCACCGAGGCGGGCAACATCAGTCTCCGCAAAACCCCAAAGAAGACCATCTCGACCTACTACAAGCAGATGGTGGCGGGATATGTCCTGGTGACCATTCGAGAGGCCTTCGCGACCGCACCCGGTCTCACCTCCGCGAGAGTGATCGCCATTCGTATGAGCGGCGAGAACGCATACGGCGAAGCCCAGTTGCAGTGCCTTTTGGCCGTCCGGATAACCAAGGCGGCCTTGGCGGGGATTCGCTGGAACACAGCAGATGCGGCACAGGTGATCAATGACGCTGCATCCGAGATATTGATCAAACAGCGAGGGCAGGCGATGGAGCTCATGCCCCTGGACATCACCCATGAGCCACACCTCGGGTCGGTGATGTCGCTGCTTCAGTCCGCCCTCATGACGTGATATTCGGCCAGGGTCATACTTCCACTGACGTTCTCTACAGTCGACCGAAGCAGAGCTTTTGCGAACCCAGACATGCGGCAAAGGGCCCCGGCGTGAACCGAGACCCTTCGTGTGAATGCTCATGCGTTGTCTCATCCGGCGAGGGCATCCATGATTCGTTGGTTGGCCACATCGCGTTGCCCGTCGATGCACTTGGCGTAGACCCTGAGCATGACGTCGACTCCGTGACCGGCCCGTTCCGCGGCTTCCGGGGCGTGAACCCCGGCGTTCAGCCAGAGCGAGACTGCCGCGTGCCGCAGGTCGTACGGCCGGGCCGCCAGGGGAGAAGCGGCCTGATCGGGTGTGAGCGCGTATGTGCGGGCTTCCTTCCAGACCATTGCGTAGGCCGAGCCGGAGATCACGCCGCCCGTCCTCGTGCGGAACAGGCGTCCGTCGTTGCCGACGCCGTACCGGTCGAGATGATCGCGGAGGATGGCCACCAGTTCGGGCGGGATCGGAACCGGCCGTGTGACCTTCTGGTCTCGGTGTTTGAGCCCTCGCTCGTCATGGGCCTTGCCGGAATCGGTGAATCGCTTGTTGCTCTGTGGTGCGGTCTTCTCCAGGGTGAGCAGGCCCCAGCCGTCGTTGGGAAGGTGGCAGTCCTTCTCTCGGAGTCCGGCCGCCTCAGCAGGTCGAAGGCCGCCGAAGTACATGCAGGCGAACATGGCCGCCAGCATCGGCCCGCGCGTTCTGCCGCAGTAGGTGACCGCCGTCAGCAGCTCGCGCGCCTGGTCGGGATTCACGACTGCACGCCGGTCGATTTCGTCCGTGGTCTTGACACGGCGGAGCTTCACCCGGTCGAGCGGATTTGCCGAAAGCTCTTCCAGCTCTACCGCGTAGTCCAAAGCGTGATGGAACACAGCCCGCTTGCGCCGGTAGGTCGAGGCCGCAGCCGCCTTCCCGTCGAGGAGGAGCGCGAGGGCTTCCAAAGCCGATCGCGTGTGCTTGGCGTCTTCCAATGCAGTCAACCCACGCCTTCCGCTGGCGTTGGGTCGCGCCGCCGCCCAGATGCAGCACGACGATCGCCATATTGTGGCCGAGGTCCATCGTGGCCGGGGCGATCGAAGATCCAGGGTTCGTTCCTCACCCTGGCTCACCGGAACGCGGCTGATCACCGTTTATCGCGCGGGACGAGCAGACCAGGGCCAGCTTCCCCTGGGTTTTCCTGCATCGTCGGGCGAACCACGAGAGCAGGGCGTCGCTTGTCAGTCGATTCGGATGATCACCTTTCCGAAGGGCTTGCTGTCGAGGTAATAGGTGAAGGCGTCGTGTGTGTCGGCGAAGCCGAACACGCGGTCGATGACCGGTCGCAGGTGGTGTGCGGTGATCGCCTGGTTCATGGCCTCGTGATCAGCGCGGTTGCCGACGAAGATTCGTCTGATGGTCGCGAGGGTGGATCCGTAGGCTTCGCCGGAGATCTCGATGCGGGACCTGTGTCTGCCGGTCGGGTCGGATACCGCGAGCAGCACGATCTGCCCGTAGAGGGCTGCGGCTCTGACCGACTGCTCGATGGTGGCGGGCCCGTTGGTCTCGACGATGAGATCCGCCCCGCGCCCCTCGGTGAGCTCGCGCACCGCCTGCCCCCATTCAGGGGTATCGACGTAATTGATGACGTGGTCTGCGCCGAGTTCTTTCAGCTTGCCGGCTTTGATCTCGCTGGAAGTGGTGGAGATGACGCGGCAGCCCAGCATTTTCGCGAATTGGAGGGCGAAGAGAGAAACGCTTCCGGTGCCGAGGGTGAGAACGGTCTGTCCGGGGCGAAGGGGTTCGCCACCGACGATCGAGTTCCACGCGGTCACGCCGGCGCAGGGCAGGGTCGCCGCCTCCTCCCAGCTCAGATGGTCCGGCACGTGGACCGCCCACTGCTGATCGAGGAGCACGTACTCGGTCAGCATGCCATCCAAGGTGCAGCCGAACTGGTCGAGGAACTCGGGCTTCAGCCTGCCGTCGTGCCACCGGGGCCAGTAGCCGCCGACGACCCGATCGCCCACCTTGAAACGAGTCACTTCCTCACCGACGGCGACGACCTCACCGGCTCCATCGCTGAGCGGGACAACGCCGGGTGCCGACGGCAAGGGGTACCGCTCGTGCAGGATGAGCGCGTCGCGACGGTTGAGCGAAACCGCGTGGACGCGGACAAGGATGTCGGTCGGCTTCGGCTTCGGCGTCGGCATCGGCTCTTCACGCGGCACGATCCCGTCGAGGTGGCCGAGCTTCTCCAAACGGTAAGAACGCATGGTCGCCCCACGGTTGTTCGATTCGCCTACCGTCCGCACGTTCATCCCTCGATAAACTGGTAGTCGGTCCGGATCCGGCCGTCCTCGCCGAGGACGAGAATCTCAAGTCCGACGCCTGCCGGTTCACCACCGCCCGTGGGCACCATTTCCCAGTTGAACTTGACGACGTCGGCGAGACGGTCGGCGTTGTCCCGCGGCCTGAAGAAGAACTCCCCGGGCGCGATGAACTCCTCATACGAGCGGGTTACTCTGACGTCGAGTGCCTCATGTCCGCGAGCTTCGAGGATGGGGGTGAGGCCCAGCGCCGCGGCCGTCTCCCGGATCTCCTGCGGTGGCTGGAGTATCTGGACACCGTCCTCGGTCCACAGCTCGGCGATGGCCTTACGGCGCAACTCGGCATCCGGCTCGTTCCAGACCGCCACGTAGCGGCCGACCAGCTCCTTGATATTGATCACAGCTTTTCCTTCGTCGTGACGTGTTCGTGAATGCTGCCAATCCTGGCCGCGACGCCGTGGCCCGACAATTCCCTGGAGGGAATGGCCATACGCCGTTCACTGCGTTAGACAAGGTCCGGTGACCATCACTTCGGAACGCGGCGGGTTCGCCGGTGTCCTGCGCGAGTGGCGCGGACGCCGCGGCGTCAGCCAACTGGACCTCGCTCTGCGTGCCGGAACCACGCAGCGGCACGTCAGCTTCATCGAGAGCGGGCGGTCGACCCCCGGCAGGGCCATGGTCGTAAGGCTCGCCGAGTCGCTGGAGATGCCGCTTCGGGAACGGAACGCGCTGCTGCTGGCCGCGGGCTACGCCCCCGCCTACCCGGAAACTCAGTTCGATGACCCCGAGCTCGAACCGGTCCGCACCGCACTGGAAGGCGTCTTGCGAGGGCACCACCCGTATCCCGCGGTGATCGTCGATCGGCGCGGCGATCTCGTCTCGGCCAACAACGCGTTCTGGGTGCTGACCGAGAGCGTGGCGTCCCATCTCCTTAAGCCGCCTGTCAACGTGCCCCGCTTGTTGCTAGATCCTCAAGGAATGGCGCCGCGGATCATCAACCTGGACGTATGGGCCTGGCACGTGATCGACCATATCCGGCAGGAAGCGGCTCGCAATCCCGATGACCGGCTTGAGGCGCTGGTCACTGAGCTCACGAAACTGGTACCCGATCGCCCCCGGCAACCGGGACCGGGTCACCTCGGCTTCGCGGTCCCGCTGCGGCTCCGCTTCGGCGACGGCGAGCTTCAGCTCCTGACCACGCTGACCCACTTCGGGACCGCGGTCGACGTCACCGTCGCCGAGCTGCGGATGGAGGCCTTCCTTCCAGCCGACGCGGCGACCGCTTCCGCCCTCGCCGAACTCGGGCGGGCCGCACCCGGCAGCGCCTCCCGCAAGAGACACCAAGATCCACAAAATAAATCATAAGGGGATTCAGCGGGAGTGGCGGGAGACTGAAATACCGGTTGACCCGCCCCCGAGCAGTGTCCGATGGTTCGGGAACGAGTTGCATCGCAGTTCATATGGGTTCAGAGCCGTTCAGGCAGGCCACGCCCTGCCCCTGACCAGAGCTACCGGGTCGATCTTTTGATCTGCAGGTTCAGGGTTCGAGGACTGCGACGGTTGAGCTATGGCCAGGGTTGCAGTTTGGGTTGCAGTTCACCGCCGTACCAGCCCGTTCTAGGTGGACCGCCGAGCCATGTTGATCCAGGTGGGACTGTCGTGAACGGTAACGCCCCGAGCTGCTAATGCGGTTTGGTTTCCGCTCCGTCCACCGCGACTGCTCCTTACGACATGATCCGGAACATGCTCGGATCGAGCTTGCTGGACGAGGCAAGACCTCCCAGATCACCCGCAGGTCAGGATGTCGCTCGAAGCAAGAGCGGAAATCCACTTCTAATCCGACGGTCGGGGGTTCGAATCCCTCAGGGCGCGCTCCCAAGACCAGGCCACATTGTCAACGGCCAAGTGCGTGTCGCCGCTGGTGGCCAGGTTAAAGTGGCTCTGGCACAAAGATCGTGATGCGGTGACTGCGTGTGATCAGGGTCGCGATTCCGTAACTGGCCAGGTATGAGGACGGCCGCACCGCCAAGATCAGGTTCGACCAAGAATCGGATCACCAGCGAGCGGCCGTGAGGGCTATTGTGCTGCACCCCCAGGCAGGTGAGGGGACCTGCTACCTCGATCTTCTCCACCTGTTCCTTCCCCATCTGAAGAACGTGCACGTGGAGACCGTCACGTGCACGGAGAACGGATTACTCATTTGCGCTCGGACCCGCTACGCCGAGCCGTCCTGCCCGTCCTGCGGCACATCAGGGCGGCGGGTGCACAGCCGCTACCGTCGTCGTCTCAGCGATGTGACCTGCGGCGATACACCCGTGACGATCGAGCTGGAAGCACGTCGGTTCTTCTGCGCCAATCCGGTATGCGCTGCGGTGACCTTCGCCGAGCAGGTTCCCGACCTCACCGCGGCGTATGCGCGGCGCACGCCCGCGCTCAGCCGCCTGCTGGCGAGCATCGCTCTGGCGTTGGCCGGCCGGGCCGGGACCAGACTCAGCGGCAAGCTGGGCATCCACGTGTCCCGCTCGCTGCTGATACGACTGATACGCGCCCTGCCCGACCCTGAGATCGGCCAGGTCACAGTGCTGGGCGTGGATGACTTCGCCAAGCGAAAAGGCCACGCCTACGCCACCGTCCTGGTGGACATGGCCACCCACCGCCCCATCGACGTTCTGGACGAGCGCCGCGGTGATGTCTTGGCCGACTGGCTGCGCGACCACCCAGGCATCGAGGTGATCTGTCGTGACCGAGCCGGCGCCTATGCCGAGGGCGCCCGCGACGGAGCACCCGAGGCCATCCAGGTAGCAGATCGGTGGCACCTGTGGAAGAACCTGTGCGACGCCGTCGAGAAGACGGTCCGAGCTCACCGAGCTGACCTGGACGAACCCGCCCCCCAGGGCGAAGAGCCCGTCGAAGCAGCGACTCAAGATGCACCTTCCGCAACCGAGACGGGGCCGATCGAGTCACGAACGACAGTCCGCACTCGTGAACGTCACGCCGCCATCCACGCCTTGCTCACCGAAGGTCGCAACATCACGCAGATTTGCCGGATCCTGGGCCTGGATCGCAAGACCGTCAACAAGTACCGCCACGCCGCCAGTGCTGACGAACTCCTCAACGGCCCACGCTTCCGCTCCCGGGCCTTCAATGACTTCGTCCCCTACTTGCAACAACGTTGGGAGGAGGGCTGCACCGACGCCGCCGTGCTGTTCACCGAGATCACCGCTCGCGGCTATCGTGGCAGCGCTCGCTCCGTGCGCCGCTACGTTCAACCGCTCCGTGCGGCCCTGGGCATGTCCGCCCTTCCACCGCCTCCGCCGACAGTCCGGCAGATGACGCAGTGGATTACGCGCCGCCCGGACCGGCTCACCGAGGACGACCAGGTCCAGCTCAAGGACGTCCTGACCCGCAGTCCGCGTCTGACCGCGCTTGCCGGACACGTCGCCGCCTTCGCCCGGCTTCTTCTCGAACGGCGCGGCCAGGACCTGGCCGCGTGGATGACGGCCGTTGAAGCGGACGACCTGCCGCAGCTGCACTCCTTCGCCCGAGGCCTCCGCCGTGACCAGGCCGCAGTCCTCCACGGGCTCACCCTGGAGCACAGCTCGGGCGCGGTCGAGGGCAACGTCAATCGGATCAAGGCGCTCAAGCGGCAGATGTATGGACGGGCCAAGCTCGACTTGCTCCGTAAGCGGATCCTGCTCGGCGCGTGACATCACCCAGAGTTACCGCATCACGATCTTTGTGCCAGAGCCACTTTTACACGGCCACGGACACACATCCCCTGTGACCTGGTCTTTTGCTTTGGTACGGCATGTGCCGCCCATGCAGCCGTAGGCCACCGAGAGCCGCCGTTTGTCGCTGATCGCGGGATATACGCGGGATGGAATCGCTGACGTTTCCGCAGGTCGTGTGTCACGAACGCTGAAGGAGGCGTTGATGTAGAGGCCTCTGGATGCGGTGCTGTGCAAGAGATGGAGGTAGGTCCTCCGGGATCGCCCTGCAGGGGGAGGTCCCAAACCACCGCAGGCTGCGTCGGTTAAGCGCCGGTCGTGGTGAGCGCTGCGGGAAAAGGCGCGACTGATCGCGTCAGGTGTGGGTCAGGAAGGCGAGCGAGAGCGAACCGCTGATGACGTGTCGTAAGAAATTCCAGTGGCGTCGAAACCGGGGCAAGACCTGGGCTCCGGGACAAGTCTGGGGGGAGCCTGCCGACTGCCCAGACGGCGTCCGGCATGTAGGCGGCGCGAGCCTGGCCCGGGCTCTTGTGCGGAACGTGAGAACCTGTCGCCCCGATACTGTCGCCGGCCCGGAGGGCCGGCGACGAGAGGGAGATCCCCAAGCGGTCCACGCCGCAAGGGGCCGAGTACCGACGCGGGGCACGGGGGCGGACCGTCTCGTAGTAGTGACGAAGCCCGGTAATGCGGGTGGAGCGAAGGGGACGGGTCATCTGGGTCTGTTCGGTGGTCAACCGGCATCGCCGGGAGGAGCCAGGTGAGCGGACCGAAGTCGTTTGAGATTTCCAAGCACATGGTCCTTGAGGCGTACCGGAGGGTGAAGGCCAACAAGGGGGCGGCGGGAGTCGACGGTCAGTCGATCGAGCAGTTCGAGCAGGACCTCAAGGGGAACCTGTACAAGCTGTGGAATCGGATGTCGTCGGGGTGTTACTTCCCGCCGCCGGTGCGGATGGTGGAGATCCCCAAGCCGGGAGGCAATGGGGTCCGGGTTCTTGGCGTACCTTCGGTCGCGGACCGGGTCGCGCAGACCGTGGCGGCCATGGTCCTGGAGCCGGGAGTGGAGAAGATCTTCCATCCCGATTCGTACGGGTATCGGCCTCGCAAGAGCGCGCTGGATGCGGTGGGGGTGTGCCGGGAACGCTGCTGGAGAGCCGACTGGGTTATCGATCTTGATATTGAAGGGTTCTTCGACAATCTCGATCACGAGTTGGTGCTCAAGGCCGTCGCCCACCACACCGGCCACAAGTGGATCCTGCTGTATGTGGAGCGGTGGCTCAAAGCGCCGCTTCAAAAGCCGGATGGCACGCTGGTGGCACGGGATCGCGGTAGCCCGCAGGGTTCAGCGATCTCACCCTTGCTCGCCAACTTGTTCATGCATTACGCGTTCGACGTGTGGATGGCTCGGGAGTTTCCGGGGGTCGCCTTCGAGCGGTATTGCGATGATGTGGTGGTTCACTGTCGCAGCGAGGCCGAAGCGCACCAGGTGCGACAGGCGATCGCGGAGCGACTGGCCGAATGCGGGGGGTTGCGGTTGCATCCCGGCAAGACCCGCATCGTGTACTG
The DNA here is from genome assembly GCF_030268965.1 of Microtetraspora sp. NBRC 16547. GTDB lineage: Bacteria > Actinomycetota > Actinomycetes > Streptosporangiales > Streptosporangiaceae > Microtetraspora. The sequence continues at coordinate 184,939 of NZ_BSSE01000008.1, forward strand.
CAAGGACGGCAAGAGGCGTGGCTCGTACGAACACACCTCATTCACCTTCCTTGGGTACGGATTCCGAGTCCGCAGGGTCCGGGCGAAGACGGGAGCGTATTTCTTCAGCTTCAACCCGGCCATCAGTGATGAGGCGGCCAAGCGCATCCGGGCGCAGATCCGCGCCTGGCGGCTGCACCTGCGCAGTGGAGCAGGCCTGAAGGACCTCGCACGCGAGATCAACGCCGTCGTGCGCGGGTGGATCAACTACTACGGGCGCTACTACCGGTCCGCGTTGGTTCCCAGCCTCAACCGGATCAACGACTACCTGGTCCGGTGGATCGTGCAGAAGTACAAGCGGTACCGCGGCCGATGGATGCGAGCGCGAGACGCTCTGGGGAGAGCCGCAACGCTTTACCCTGGGCTCTTCGCCCACTGGCACTTCGTCAAGCCGTGACCCGAAGCGACTGGATGACGGGAGCCGTGTAAATCGAGAGGTTTACGCACGGTTCTGCGAGGGCCGGGGGCTGAGATGCCCCCGGCTACTCACCGAGGGTCGGTTTCCGGACGTCTGCGGGATGAATCCAAGGTACGCCGAAGGGCCCCGGAGTGATCCGAGACCCTTCGCTTTCCCGTGCTTATGTTGGATCATGCGACGAGAGCATCCGTGATCCGCTGGTTGGCCACGTCGCGTTGCCCGTCGATGCACTTGGCGTAGACCCTGAGCATGACGTCGACTCCGTGACCGGCCCGTTCCGCGGCTTCCGGGGCGTGGACCCCGGCGTTCAGCCAGAGCGAGACCGCCGCGTGCCGAAGGTCGTACGGCCGACCCGCCAAGGGAGAGGCGACCTGGTCGGGTGTGAGCGCGTAGGTTCGGGCTTCCTTCAAGGGCGGCGCTCCGCGCCGCCTCGCGGCCCTCGCCCGCTCGGCGGCCGGGCGTGCGGCCTGGGGGCCGGTCCCGGCCGCCGACGGCCCGGGCCGCCCGCCGCACGAGCAGGTGCCGTGTGACCTCGTCGGTCAGCGGTTGAGCCCCTTGCGGTAGCGCAACTTCCTGATTGGCAGGACCTCACTGCGGTCAAGGACGAGCGCACCATCGTGGTGCCAGCCATTTCGCTCATAGAAGGAGCGTGCTCGCGTGTTCCCTTCCAGAACCCAGAGGGTTGCCTCGGCGTATCCAGCCGACGCCATGGCGTCGAGGACAGCGGTGATCAGTGTTTTGCCCACGCCAGTGCCCCAGACGTCGGGGAGCGTGTAGATCGAGCCGATCATGCCCACCTGCACGGAGTCGTCATCCTCGTCGTCAGTGGGATAGAAGCGCGAGTATCCAACAACGTGGTCAGTCTGCTCAACGAGCAACGTGCCTGCCCCCGCGCCCCCGGCGCGGGTCAGCAAGCCTTCCCACGTCTTCGTCAGCGTCTCATGGTCGAGACCATCCAGGTAATCGTCCGACAGAAGCCCACGGAAGGCCGCACGCCATGATGTCCTCTGGACCCTGGCCAGGGCCGGGGCATCTTGCTGCGTGGCGAGTCTGATTCGAAGTGTCACGTGGTCTTCTCCCATAGCGCCGTCTCTCCGCGTGTTCGCAGACGCTAGCCGTGACCGGGGCGGACGCAAAGCGATTATTTCTCTCGCGCAGCCCACCTTCGTTCCTGCGGCCCTTACGATCGCCTTGCTGTGGCTAGTCGCCGTACGTGGTTGGGGGCGATCGACGGTCCGAGGCCTCGTTCCTCAGCCCCGGCCCAACGAAGCGCCGTTGGTTGCACTTCGAGTTGCAGTACGGAACCGTCCGGGGCTGTTCAGAACGGACCGCGCAGGCCCGCTGACCTGCATTGAACTGTCCTGAACGGTGATCGGCCGAGCTTTTAATCCGCGGATTCGTGAGTTGACCTTCGGACCTGCTCCTCTTGCGGGACATCACTCCCAGGAGCCTGGCGCGTCAACGATGAGATCTTCAGGCCGTGGGAGCGTGGCCGGCTCATCTTCGACGGAGTAGACCTCAAGACACGAAAGATGGCCTTCTTCGACGAAGAGCAAGACACCATCACTGCGCCCACGTACGTCAGCGGAGATCAGCACGCCATCTTGCACCGGCGAGGCGAGTGCGCGAGGTCCTGTTCCCACTCGAAGATCCACTGTCGCGCATCCGCATCCGCAACGCCCGCTGACAACTGCCGAAGGAACCTGAGCCCGAAGTTCGTCCGCGCCGGGGAAATCCTGCGCGAGGAGTGCCAGGATGACGGCTTGCTCCTCGACTGACAGACGACGCTCACTGCTCGACACGTCGTCACGGTAGCGGATCGGGCCTGCGGGATATCTGCGGGATGATCTTCTCTGCCCCCCGTACATCGATAGCTTGCCGAGCAGGTCAGCGGCATATGGCTGGGGGAAAGAATCACCCACTTCTAATCCGACGGTCGGGGGTTCGAATCCCTCAGGGCGCGCTCCCTATGAGCAGTAAGAAGAGCTCCTGGCCAGCGGTGATGCCGGTCAGGAGCCCTCTTGTTGTGTCCGGTGGCGTACGGCTATGCCCGAGCGGTTGCGGATGATCGTGCCAAATACGTGCGCAAGTTTCCGCGGCTGCTTTGGATCACTCGACGCCCCTCCGAGCCTCCGAGATCCGTCGCTTGACGGCCTTGTCCTGGCCCGCGATGCACTTGGCGTAGATCCGCAGGAGCCCTCGCAGCCGCTGGGAGCTTGGTAGCGCGTTTTGCAGGATGGTCTTGTTCCGCAGGGCTGTGCTCGTAGCGGCCCGCTTGCCGTCGAGCAGCGAGGTTGCCGTGTCGAGCAGCTCCCGTACGGCTGCGCCCGGCGATCGGCAAGGCGCCCATCACCCGCAAGGTGGACAAACTCGCGCAAGTCCGAGGCATCACCGCGGGCGGTAGCTGGCGGACCTCCACGCCATCACCAGCCTGTTGCCCGTCTTCCAAGCCGGCCCCGTCGAACTGCAAGGGTCCGGGTGCCCTTGGCTGTGCCGTGCACCGTCACCGCCCGCACCGCGCGGCGGGTCCTGGTAAGCCTCGCCTACTTGCTGCGCAGGCTGCCCAGCGGGTTGGGGTCTTCCTCCAGCGCGGTGACCGCCGCCTTCCAACTGGTGTCGTCGGGGTAGAGGGCGCTGCGCAGGAAGGCAAAGGTGAGGTGCTGGATCAGCGTGACGCGTGCGGGATTCTCGTCGGTTGTCTCCGCGACCTCGTAGCCGGGGATGCCGCCGAGCGAGTGCTCGGCCCCGAACAGCGTGAGCAGGCTCTTGTTTGCCGGGCTGTGGGTGTAGGGGTCGGTGAACCAGTCCGGTCCGCGGGTGGACAGGTGGGACTGGTCGTTGTCCCCGGCGACGATGAGGGCCGGGGGGGTCATGGTGTCGAAGGACGGCTTCAGGAAGGGGAAGTGCTCGGCGGCGAACGGGGTCAGGTCGTCGCCCAGGCCGGTCAGGGCAAGCAGCACCCCCGCCTTGACGCGGGGGTCGGACAGATCCTCGCCGGGAAGGCCGTCGGAGTCCAGGACGCGCGCACCCAGCAGGGTGCTGGCCGTCTGGGCTCCCCAGGAGTGGCCTGCCACCGCGATGCGGCCACGGTCGATGCGCCCGGCCAGGCCGCGCACGGCGGCTTCCAGGACGTCGAGTCCGTCCAGCACGCGCGTGAGGTCCTCGATACGAATGCGCCAGATCCGCGGCGTCCGGGGGTCGTCGGCAGGCAGGCCGAGCGTGCGTGAGTCGAGGTGGGTGGGCTGCAGGACCACAAAGCCGTGGGCGGCCCAGTAGTCGGCCAGCGGGGCGTAGCCGTTCATCGACCAGCCGAAGCCGTGCGAGAAGACGATGATGGGCAGGTTGTCGCCGGTCGCGGGCGCGGATACACGGACCTGCAGATCCTGCCCGCGGTCCGGGGCGGACAGCACGACCGGTTGCGCAGATATCACCGTCGCGGGCGAGTCGGCGGACTTCGGCGTGCTGGCAAGGCTCGAGGGGGACATGGATGCACCTTCGTTCGGTTCCGTGGGCCGCTGAGTGGTGGAACGGCATGGTGACAGGGCGCGGCCTGGTGGTCGGGCAGTTGATCTGACACCATGGACAAGCGGGACCCTGTCCCGTTTGACGATACGGGACACTGTCCCGTTTATCAATGTCGAGGGTGAAGGTGAACGTCGCGGTGAATGACAGCGAACCGGGCGCCGGGCGCGCGGGGAAGCCCAGGCGAGCCGACGCCCGGCGCAACGAGGAGACCCTGCTCGACGCGGCCGCCGCAATCTTCGTCACATCGGGCGTGGAAGCACCGATACGCGACATCGCGGCCAAGGCCGGCGTGGGGACCGCCACGATCTATCGTCACTTTCCGACGCGAGCGGATCTCATCATCGCCGTGTACCGGCACCAGGTCGAAGCCTGTGTCGAGGCCGGTCCGGCCCTGCTGGCGACCAGCGCGACCCCACACGCAGCACTGGAGCGATGGACCGGCCTCTTCGTGGACTTCCTGGTCACCAAGCACGGGCTCGCCGCCGTGCTGAGGTCGGACAACGGCCAGTTCGACGCCCTGCACACCTACTTCGTGGACCGCCTCGTGCCCGTATGCGCCCAACTGATCCAGGCCGCAGCCGCCGCCGGCGAGATCCACGCCGACCTGGAGGCCTACGAGCTCATGCGCGGCATCGGGAATCTCTGCATCGGCGCGGACAGCGACCCCGGCTACGACGCGCGCCGACTGGTCGCGCTCCTGCTCGCAGGACTGCGCCAACCGTGCTGACCGTGGTGCTCGCGAACGACAGAGTCCTCTCGTAAACGGTCGATTTTGAGAGAAGGTCAACAAGCACGGCGTATGCCGGTTCATCCGGCACAGTCGCCAGGACTGGTCTGGTCAGGTGAGCGCACTGGCCTGAGCCGCCGTCTCAGATCGATACACAGGTCAAGCGCCCTGTGATGACTTTTGAAGCGGTACAGGCGGGCCTCACCGATGTCGGTTGCGGTAGTGGTGGACGATCAGCGCGATGGCGGAGGCGAGGCTGATCGGCCCGAAGACGGCGTTGCCGATGAGGAGGCCGTTGCTCGACGCCGCCATGTTGCCGGCCAGGCCGAGCGCAAGCAGCCCCCACAGCACCGGCCGCGCACGATCCAGCCAACGCGTCGTATTCGGTACAGCAGGCTGTACTTCCCCGCCGACCCCCCTGACAGTGGCCGTTTCGCTGCCCTAAGTTCCTGCCTCGGGAGGTACAGAGGTGGAGAAAAGGGCCGGATCGGGCGCTGGCCGGCGGACCAGGCGAGAGGGCGTCCTGCTGCGCGTTCGTGTCATCCTCGACGCGTTCGAACATCTCGTCGGTGGACTCGGCACAGCCCTGCTCGCCTTCGTCGCCCTGCTGTGGATCGTCCTGGTCGGGCTCGCGTGCGCCGTCGGCATCGGCTTCCTGCTGGCGCCCGGCCTGCCCCGCGTCGTACGGTCCGTCGCCGATCGGGAGCGCTCCCGGCTGTCCCGCTCGGGTCCCGAGATCATCAAGCTCGGGCCCGCACCGTCCGGCGGCCTCCGCGCCGCCCTCGCGGACTCCGTCGTACGGCGGGAGCTGCGCTGGCTTCTCATCCACGGCACGCTCGGCCTGTTCCTCGGCCTGGCCGGAGTGACGGCGGCGCTGAACTCCGTGCAGGACCTCACGTACCCGCTGTGGTGGCGGATCCTGCCCAGGGACGACGCCGCACCCACCTTCGTGTTCTGGACCGTGCAGGACAGCGCCGACGCGTGGGGGGTCGCGCTCGTCGGCGTGTTCCTGGCGGTCATCTTCCTGACCCTCGGACCGGGAATGGCCCGTCTGCAGGCGCTGCCGGGCCAGCGGCTCCTGGTGCCCCCTGCCGACATCGACCTGTCGCTGCGGATCGCCCAGCTGACCGCCACCCGTGCCGCCGCACTGGACGCCCACGCGACCGAGCTGCGGCGCATCGAACGCTCGCTGCATGACGGTGCGCAGAATCGGCTCGTCGCCGTCACCGTCCTGCTCGGCGCGAGCCGCCGCGCGCTCGCCCGCGACCCGTCCAGCGCCGAGGCCATCCTCGATCGCGCCCAGTACGCCGCCGAGCAGGCCCTCGCGGAGCTCCGCGCCGTCGTGCGTGGCATCCTGCCGCCGGTCCTGGCCGACCGGGGGCTCGCCGGCGCGCTCGACGGGCTGGCCGCGGCCTCCGTCGTACCCTGCAAGGTCGACGTCGACGTGCCTGGCCGGTGCGCCGTCTCCGTCGAGGCCACCGCCTATTTCGTCACCTCCGAGGCGCTCACCAACATCGTCAAGCACAGCCGGGCCCGGAACGCCACCGTGGTCGCCCGCCGCGAGGGCGACCGGCTACTACTGCGGATCGAGGACGACGGCGTCGGTGGCGCGGACGTACGCGACGGCACCGGGCTCACCGGAATCCGGAGCCGGATCTCGGCCCACGACGGCCGTCTCACCGTGACCAGCCCGCCCGGCGGGCCGACGACCATCCAGGTGGAGCTGCCGTGCGGATCGTGATCGCCGAGGACGACCCCCTGCTGCGCGAGGGAGTCGCGTTGCTGCTGCGCGCGGAGGCCCTGGACGTGGTGGCCACCACCGATTCCCCGGATGCCTTCCTGGAGGCCGTGGACCACCACAGGCCCGACGTCGCGATCGTCGACGTCCGGATGCCGCCGACCCACACCGACGAGGGCATCAAGGCGGCGGTAGAGGCCCGGCGCCGCCTGCCCGGCCTGGCCGTGCTCGTCCTGTCCGCCTATGTCGAGCAGGCGTTCGCCACCGAACTGCTCGCCGCCGGCGGCGACGGGCTCGGCTACCTGCTCAAGGAACGGGTCGGCCGCGTCGAGCAGTTCCTCGACGCCCTGCACCGCGTCGCAGGGGGCGGCACGGCCATCGACCCGGACGTCGTCACGCAACTGCTCACGCGCACCCGTCCCGACAGCGGGCTGCAACAGCTCACCGCCCGGGAACGCGACGTACTCGCCCTGATGTCGGAGGGCCTGGGCAACGCGGCCATCGCCGAACGGCTCTTCGTCACCGAAGGCGCCGTGCACAAGCACATCCGCAACATCTTCGCCAAGCTCGGCCTGGCCCCCACCGACCGGGCGGACCGGAGAGTCACCGCCGTCCTGCGCTACCTGGAGGAGAGCAGGCGCCACGGCTGAGCTCGCCGCGCCTTGAGCCGTCGCCGAGGCCCGTTCCCCTGCCGTCGACAGGGGCATGGGCCTCTCGCGTTCCAGCCTGCTGTACCTCGGGACGGCAGGACGCTGGACGGGATTTCGAGCAGTTGGCGGGAGGGACCCGGGAGGGGGCGGGCTGCTGGAATTCATCTTGTTTCCGCAACCCCCCACTCACGGAGGATCCGCCCGATGAGCATGCCCACGCGGCCCGACAGCGCGATCGAGGCGCGGTCGGTTCCCGTGCCGCGCCGACGCGGCCCGCTCGGAGCCGTCCAACGCTTCCCCCTGATCTCGTTCTACGTCGTGGCGTGCGCGGCGAGCTGGCTGGGCTGGCTGCCGTACGTGCTATCCGCCCAGGGACAGGGCATCCTGGACTTCAACTTCCCCGGGGGCCCGGAAGGGTCCCAGCTCCTTGGCGTCCTGCCCGGCGCGTACATCGGACCGCTCGGCGCGGCGCTGCTGGTCACCGCGGTCACCGGCGGCCGGGAGGGGCTGCGCGCTTGGCGGCGCCGGCTGTTCCGGCTGCGGGTCGGCTGGCACTGGTACGCGATCGTGCTGATCGGCGTCCCGATCACGATGGTGAGCGGCGCCTTCGGGATCCCCGGCCTCGCCGAGAGCATCAAGTCGCCCCCCGTCATGGTCCTCGCCGTCTACCTGCCCGCTCTCCTCATCCAGGTGGTGACCACCGGCCTCGCCGAGGAGCCCGGCTGGCGCGACTTCGCCCTCCCGCTGATGCAGCGCCGCATGGGCCCGGCCGTCGGCACCGCCGTCCTCGGCGTCGTCTGGGCCTTCTGGCACCTGCCGCTGTTCTTCACCGACTGGTCCCTCGGCGGCAAGGAGTACGACACGGCGCACTGGTGGATCACGATCGGCGTCTTCACGATCATGTGCGTGGCGATCAGCTACCCCATCACCTGGGTGTTCAACCACACCAAGGAGAGCCTGCCCGTCGCCCTGCTGCTGCACGCGAGCAACAACACCGTCGCCAGCATCGTCCTGCCGGAGATCTTCCCTGACGCCGACGGCGTGACGATGCTCGCCGCGGGCGCTCTCGGCTACGGACTCGTCTCGGTCGTGCTCCTCGGCGTCACCCGTGGCCGCCTCGGCTACCGCGGCCCCCGCGACTGACCCCCGAAGGCGCGCGCCGAGCGGCGTCTGCCCGCGCACAGGCAATCGGAGTTGACTTGCTGGCCAACTCCGGTTGCCTGACGTCGTCTACCTCACCCGCGCACGGTGGCCAGTGGCGTCCTGCCTTCGTACCGGGTTGCGTCCGTGGCGGCTGGTCACCGGTGGTCATAGACCGTCCTGGGCCGTACAAGTTGGCCCGCGTATCTTCCCGGCCGCGTGTTCGCATCGGCGAGCTGTGCTCGTCGTGTGCTCGCACGCCCTGGAAGGGGCCGTCAACGTCCGTCACGATCCGTCAGGAGGATCTGAGGTGCCCCGCGTTCTCCGGACAGGTGCGGTTCGCCTGTCCCGCCCGGCCGTCCCCTGGAAATGTCATCGCGGGGTGATTGGATCCTCTTACTCGTTTCGGGCTGGACGCACAGGGAGACCAGGTGAGCAGGGACGCGGAATATCTGGCGGCGCGAGGCCTTGACCCCGACGCCATCCGGCGCAGGCAGCGCTCGCGCTGACCGGCCCGCTCGCCGACCTGTTCACCGGCCTGCCTGCAGTTCCCGTCCTCGATTCCGGCAGTGTGCGGCGGCAGGCGGAGGTCGACGCGCTCGTCGCCCGCTATGACAACTGGGATACCTACTGTGGTGAGGGCGAGGGGTTCGCGTTCGTCGCTGATGTCGACGAGGACGAGGCCATCGGCCGCCTTGGTCTTGATCCTGCCTCTTGCCCGCTCCTCGACGAGGACGAGTACGAGATCTGGTCGGAGGCCGACGGAGACGCACTCTGGCTGGGGCAGCCGCCGGGTGGTACCGGAGTCGCGCTGTTCACCATGATCAGCTTCTATCCGGGCAGTGACCACCTGTGGTGCCCGCTCAGCTCACCTGGCAGCGCCGTCTGCATCAGTACCAACATGGTCGCTCCCACCACGGTAGAGGTGTGGCGCGATGGAACCTGCATCCGGGATTTCCAGAGTGTGTCCGATCCCGACAATGACACGCTGGCCGAAGAGTGGCTCTGCCGCTTCTACGACCGCTCCGAAGGCTCCGCGAGTACGTTGACCCGAGGCCTGGCCCTCGGCACTCTGCTCACCGGCGTCGACATCGACGAGGACTGGCTGTTCCACGCACCCAAACGGCTCCTGATCGTCCCAGGGAACACGCCATGACCAGCGCGCTGAACGCTCCGGCTTCGGTAGAAAAGCGCAGCTTTCTCAGGTGCCTCCGAACTGAGCCCACCCGGCCTGATCCAGCTATCCCTCGCCGAGATCCGCCGTGTGCTGGCCCGGCTGTTCCTGCCCGCCGCCCGCATGGTCGACCATGTCCTGGCCTGGTCGGACTTCCGACGACGCCACCAGACCCGGGCGCTTCTCAGTCACTACCGCCGACGCGGAGACCCACCACCAATCGATCTACGAATGTAGTACCGGAGTGCCGCCGAGGCCGGCCGCAGCGTCCTCCCAGACGACGGGATGCTGTCGTATTGCCGGTCTCCGGTGGTAGGTGACAGGCGACCGCAATGAACCAGTGGTCACGACTCCCTTATCGCCGGGCGCATATCGGCCGAAGATTACTAGTGGATCTGGCCTGTGGATCTTAAGTTCCACCTTCAGTTTTCCGGCCGCTTCTACGGCGACACGAGACGGTCACCTCCGCTTCCTACGGTGCTTCGGCGGCTGGCCCGACCTCACGGTGGGCCACCTCGTGTCACCTACCTGCATGACGAAGGATCTCCGAATGAGCACCACAATCAAGGCTCGGCTGACGATCGGGGCGGTGAGCGGCGCACTGCTTGCGCTGATCGCCGTCAGTCCCGGCGCGTCGGCCGCCACCACCCCGGCGCCGGAATCGTACGCGACCGTCAACGGCGTCGTGTTCGCCGACGCGAACGGGAACGGTACGCAGGACCGCGGCGAGCGGGGCCTGGCGAATGTCAGCGTCTCGGACGGCGTGACCACCGTCCAGACTGACGCCCAGGGCAACTACGAACTCCTTACCGACCCGGCGCGCCGCACCGACGAGATCGTGTTCGTCTCGCAGCCGACCGGCTATCTCGTGCCGGTCGACGAGTTCCAGACCCCGCAGTTCTACAAGCACCTCGGTGAGCTGACCGTCGGTCAGGAAGCCAGCGCCTCCTTCGGCCTCATCCCCGCGCCGAAGACCAGGAACCCGAACTTCACCTTCGGCACGTTCACGGACACGCAGACGCTGACGTTAAGCGAGGACGTCCGCAAGATCTTTGAAGGTGCTGTCGCCGAGCTCAACCAGCTCAGCGACCAGCCCGAGTTCATGATCGTGTCCGGCGACCTCACGCAGAACTCCACGGAGCAGGAGTTCGTGCGTTACACCACCACCACTGCCACCTCTCGGGTGCCGGTCTGGCCGGCGGTGGGCAACCACGATTTCAGCAACCAGCCGCTCTACACCAACTACCGCAAGTTCCTGGGCCCGGAGTGGTACTCGTTCGACTACGGCAACCGGCACTTCGTCGTCCTTGAGAACACGTCCGGGTTCAAGGACCCTGCGCAACTCGAGTGGATGCGCAACGACCTGGCCATGAACGCCAAGGACGACAAGGTCGTCACGGTCGTCGCCCATCGGCCGATGCAGGCTCCCCCCACCGGCGGTGGCGGCGACTCGCCCGCTCCGTACATCGAGCTGATGGAGCAGTACAACACCAAGCTGGTGCTCACCGGCCACACGCACAAGAACGACGTCGACCTGCACGCGATCGAGGGTGCCGCACACGTGGTCACCAACGCGACGTCGAGCACGCTCGACCAGACGCCCAACGGCTTCCGCGTCGTCACCTTCAAGGGTGACAAGATCACGTACCCGTTCAAGATGTACGGGGTCGATCACACCCTCACGGTCACCAACCCTGCCCCGGGCAGCCGGATCGGTGCGGACGACGGAACCGTCCAGGTCAACGCCTACAACACGACGTCCAACGTGACTGCCGTCCACTACCGCATCGACGGTGGCAAGTGGAAGGCCCTGAAGCAGAGCAGCGCCTTCACCTGGGCCGTGGAGACCCGCGGGTTCCGCCTCCCGATCGGTGAGCACACGATCGAGGTCCGGGCCACCGACGACACCGGCCGGACGTGGAAGGAGACGTCGAGCTTCCGGGTCGTGCCCGGCGACGAGCTCAACGCGCCGCGTATGGGTAGCGACTGGTCGATGTTCAAGGGCAACTCCGCCTACACCGGCGTCGCCCAGGACGTCCTCGGCGACAACCTCGAGCTCGCCTGGACCTACCGCACCCCCGGCACCATCCTCACCTCGTCCCCTGTGGTCGTGGACGGTGTCGTGTATGCCGGCACCCGCGACGAGGACGGCGAGGTGAACCACGCTATCCACGCCATCGACCTGGCCACGGGCAAGCAGCTGTGGCGCTTCCCGACCGATGGCCAGGCCGAGGCGACGCCCGTGGTCGCCGACGGCATCGTGTATGCCGCATCCGTGCGCGGAACGCTCTTCGCCCTCGACGCCAAGACCGGCACGAAGATCTGGTCGATCACCAAGGGTGACCAAGTCGGCGACGGCGTCCACCGTGGCTGGATGTACGAGCCGCCGAACTACGCCGATGGAGTGATCTACCAGGTCTACAGCAACGGGGAGCGGCGCCTCATGGCCCTGGACGCCAAGACCGGCGCCCAGCTGTGGGACTCCCGGCTCAACGGCGGCTGGATCTCCGAGACGCCGCCTGCCCTCGGCGGCGGCCGGCTCTATGTCGACGGCGACAACGACTGGCTGGTCGCGCTGAACGCGAAGACCGGTGCCGAGGAGTGGCGCGTGTCGCGCATGCGGTGCACCAACACCACGCCGACGTACTCGGACGAGCTTCTCTACATGGGTTGCCAGGGCGACGTGCTCATCGTCCTCGACGCCGCCACGGGCAAGGAGGTCTGGCGCTACACCAGCACGGACCCGAGCTTCCTGCGCGGCACCCCGACCGGTTCGTCGCCGGCGATCATCGACGGGGTGGCCTACCAGGGCTTCTCCAATGGCAACATGACTGCGCTCGACGCCAAGACCGGTGAGTTCATGTGGACCCGGCGGACCGGTGGCGGCATCACGTCCGCTCCGGTGGTGAGCGGCGACACGCTTTACTTCGGGTCGAACGACGGCTTCGTCTACGGTCTCGACCGTGCCACCGGCGCCCCGACCTGGAAGTTCGAGATCGGCACGTGGGTCGCCTCCAGCCCGGCGGTCACCGGCAACACGCTGGTCGTCGGCGCCTGGGACGGCAACGTCTACGCCTTCACCGCCGACGACGCCGCGAAGCCGGGCGAGGCGGAATGACCGTCAACGAGAAGGTGCCTCCGGTCGCACCGCCACGCTGACGATCACCGCGCTGTCGTAGGCACGGTTCACATCTGGCCTCTGGACCCGCCCGTTCACGGGTCGGTCCGGAGGCTCCCAGTATCAAGGACCGGCCTGCGGCAAGATCCGGAACATGCTTGGCCTCAGCCGAGAGGGAACGATAGATCAGCCGCAGGTCAGCCCGTCATCGGGTCAAGGAACGGCGATCCACTTCTAATCCGACGGTCGGGGTTCGAATCCCTCAGGGCGGGCCGACGCCTCCGGAGCGAGCCTGGTGGAGGCGGGCGTCGACAACGACGTCAAGATCACCGGGCGGTAGCCCACCGGGATTCCGGAGCCATGCGTGTGGCTCCGAAATCCCGAAAAATACGGGCTTGTGGTGAATGATGGCGCTCGGCAAGGATGCTGGGAGGCGGACGGTGATCCCGTCCAATCGCAGGCGAGACAAAGGACGCCGGATGACCCAGGCCGACGCGGTTGCATCTCTCGTGGAGCGAAGGTTAGGCCGCGTTCTCGATCCCGATCTCAACTTCTTCGAAGCCGGTCTCGATTCGCTCGCCCTGGTCGAGCTGCACGAGGAGATCACCAGCACACTGGGCCTGAGCCTGCCGGTTACCGCGATGTTCACCCACCCGAACCTGCGTGCCCTCTCGGACCTGATCACGCAGGGCCAGGCGCCCGCCAGGCAGGACGGCGCCCGTCGCCGTCCGCTGGGCGGCAGCCGCCGCGACGTGCGTGCCAGGATCCGTGAGGACGGTCGGTGACCCCACACGAACAGCCCATCGCCGTGATCGCGATGGGGCGCTTCCTGCAGGAGGTGGGGGCGGCCGAGGAGGCCGGACACGATCCTGGAGCGCAGGTCGTCCGGCTGTACGGCGGGGTGGGCAAGGCCTGCGTGGCGCTGCTGGCCGGGGAGTGCGAGCTGGCCGTGACCGACGCCGGCGAGCTGCCGCCGGGTACGCTGCGCGGCACCCTGGTCCTGCGGCTCCTCGACCGGGCGTTGCTCGACGGCGACCTGGTGCACCGGGTGATCTGGCCCGACGACCTCGAGGTCGAGGAGGGCTATCCGCCAGTGCACGCTCCGGGCGACGGCCGCCCGCAGGTGGTGGTGTGGTCCGGCCGCACCCACGAAGAGGCCGAGTCAGTACGGCGGAGCCTGGCCGGCTTCTTCGCCGGACTATCGGAGGATCGCTACGCCGACGCGGCGGGCACCCTGCGGCAGGGACGCGTCCACCACCCCGTGCGAGGTGCGGTGGTCTGCCGGAGCGCCGCGGAAGCCGCTCTCGCGCTGGGCCGCGAGCACACCTACGAGCAGGGGCCGGTCTTCCTGTCCCTCTCCGATGAGGCGGCCGGTCTGTACGGCGTGGAGCGCGTGTTCACCGAGGCCGTGGACGTGTGCGAAGAGGCCTTCGAAGCACGCGGCGTCGAGGCGCCACCCGCCTTCGCCACCGCCTACGGGCTGGCCGCCACCCTCGCCGCCTGGGGCATCCGCGCGGAAGCCCCGGACCCGGCACTCCTCGCGAGTGACCTTCCGCTGGAGGAGGCGCTCGCCGGCCTCGCGCAAGAGACGGTCGGAGCCGAGGTCCAGGTGGGTAGTGACCTCGCGGGGTTGCTGGCCGCCGTGGCCAGGTTCTGGACGGGCGGCGGCCGGGTGGACTGGGCCGCGCTCGATCCCGATCATCCGCTGCAACGCATCCCCATCCCGCGGCCGCAGCCGGAGCTGCCCGCCTCCGTGGAGGAGCCGCGTCCGCTGTCGGCGGTGCCGTACTCCTTCTGGGTTCTGGAGCAGCTCGCGCCGGACAGCGGTGTCTCGAACCTGGCGGTGGCGCTCAGGTTCGAGACACCGCTGCGCAGGCTGCCGCTGCAGATCGCGGTGAACCGGCTGGTCAAGCGGCATCCGGCGTTGCGCCTGCGGTTCCCCGTGGTGGGCGGGGCGCCCGTCAGGCACCTGGTGGCGCCCCAGGATGCCCAGCTGAAGGTCGAGACGCGGGCCACGACGGAGGAGACGCTGGTCGCGGACCTGCAGTCCTTCCTGGACGAGCCCTTCGACTTGGGCCGCGACCTGCTCATCAGGGTGGGACACTTCACCCTGCCCGACGGCGCCGGGACCGTGGTGTGCCTGGTCGGCCACCACATCATTATCGACGGCACCTCCCTACAGCTCCTGGTGGAGGAACTGGGCCGCTTCTACGACAGCCAGACCGGGCACGGCACGCTGCCCCCCGAGTTGGCGGGGCCCGCGCCGATGCTGGAGCCGGGGGAGCCGTCAGAGGAGTCGATCGGCTACTGGCTGGACCGGCTCGACGGCGTCGACCCCGCCGCCATGGTGCTGCCGGGGAGTAGGCACTCGCCGGGCCGTCCGACGTTCGCCGGCCACACCTGCTCGTGGCAGGTCGACGCCGAGACCGTGGCGGCCCTGGACGGCGTGCGGGCCCGGCTGCGCACCACCGGCAACATCGTGCTGGCCGCCGCCTTCCTGCTGACGCTGCGCGGGCACGGTGCCGGCCCGGACCTGGTGATCGGCATGCCGGTCAGCACCAAGACGGGCGAGGAGCGCAAGCACGTCGGCTACGCCGTGAGCACGCTGCCGCTGCGCGTCCACGTCGAGCTGGACGACGACTTCGAGCAGGTCGCCAGGCGCGTGGAGGAGGCTTTCGCGGAGGGGATCGAGCACGCCGGCGCCTCGGTGGAGGCGGTGCTGACCCGCCGCGGGCACGGTACGGACGACTGGCGCGTCCCGCTGTTCCGGCACATGTTCAACTACCGGCCCTGGAGCGACGAGAAGGTCAGCGTCCAGGGCGAGGTGCCCGGCTACGTGGACAACCTCATCGACCGCAGCCGCCTGGACCTGCAGTGCAACGTCATCCAGGAGCCGGACCGCCTCACGATCCGGATGGTGCACAGCACCGAGGTGCACGACGAGGACGAGATCGCCGCGTTCGCCGCGAGGATGTGCTCGGTCGTACGGCAGGCCGCCCGCGGCCCCGTCGAGGACGTGCTCTCACCGCAGGACCGGGCGTTGCTCGACCGGATCAACGACACGCACCGAACCTGGCCGGACACGCTGCTCGACCGCATCGTCCCCGGCAGCGCGGTGGCGGTCCGCGAGGGCTCCCGCGAGACCGGCTACGACGAGTTGCTCGGCCGCGCGGCCGCGGTCCGCCACCTGCTGCGCGAGCAGGGCGTACGGCCCGGAGACCTCGTCGCGCTGGCGCTGGACCGCTCGGCGGAACTGGTGGCGGCGGTGCTGGGGGTGTGGCAGGCGGGCGCGGCGTTCCTGCCGCTGGACACGCGGCAGCCGGAATCCCGCCTCGCCTACCAGGTGTCCGACTCGGGCGCCCGGCTGGTGATCGCGGAGGGCACCCCCGGTTGGGCGGGCGCGACCCCGGTCGTCAGGATGCCAGACACCCGGAAGGAACCAGAACCCCCCGAGCCGGGCGACATCGCCTACGTCATCTACACCTCCGGCTCCACCGGACGCCCCAAGGGCGTGCGGGTCACCCACGGCAACCTGACGAACCTGGTGCTGGACTTCGCCGACCGGCTCGGCGCACCGACCAGCGTGCTGTGGTCCACCACCACCTCCTTCGACATCTCCTGGCTGGAGCTGCTGCTGCCGCTGGCCTCCGGCGGCATCGTGGTGGTGGCCTCGGACGAGGACCAGCTGAACCCGGCCAGGTTCCTCCAGCTGATGACCGGCGTCGAGGTCGTCCAGGCCACGCCGACCGCCTGGCGGCTGATCGCGCCGGAGGCCGTACGGGAGCTGGCCGGACGGACCGTGCTGTGCGGCGGCGAGCCGATGCCGGCGGCGCTGGCCAGGGACCTGCTGGGGCTGGGGTGCCGCCTGTTCAACGTGTACGGCCCGACGGAGACGACGATCTGGTCCACGGCCGCCGAGCTGCGCGAGGCCGATCCGGTGACCGCCGGCGCGCCCCTGGCCAACACGCGGATCTTCGTCACCGACGGGGGAGGCCGCGAGGTGCCGCCCGGCGTGCCGGGCGAGCTGTGCGTGGCCGGTGACGGGGTGAGCGCGGGCTACCTCAACCGCCCCGAGCTGACCGCGGAACGCTTCGGCCACCACGACCGGTACGGCAGGTTCTACCGGACCGGCGACCGCGCCCGGATCCGCCACGACGGCACCCTCGAACTCCTCGGCCGCGACGACCGGCAGATCAAGCTCCGCGGCCACCGCATCGAGCTCGGCGAAGTCGAGGCCGCCCTGCACGAGCACGACGCCATCAGGACCGCCGCGGTGATCCTGGACGGCGACCCGCAGGCCGACGGGCGGCTCGTCGCCTTCCTCGAGGTCACCGGCCCGGCCGACGAGGGAGAGCTGTGGCGGTTCGCCAGGTCGCGACTGCCCGACTACGCCGTCCCCACCCGTTACGTCGTCGTCGACCGGCTCCCCACCACCGGCAACGGGAAGATCGCCTACCGCGACCTCGTCGTTCCGGCGGAAGGCCGCACACAACAGCAGGAAGCGGGTGACGGGCTGGTCCAGCAGGTGGTGGCGCTGTGGCGCGACGCGCTGGACCGTCCTGGGCTGGGGGCGCACGACAACTTCTTCCTCAACGGCGGGCATTCGGTGCTGGCCGTACGGCTGGTCGGACCGCTGGAGGAGCTGGCGGGACGGCCGGTCTCGATGCGGGCCGTGTTCGACCATCCGACCCCGGCCGAGCTGGCCCGACACCTGGGGGAAGCCCGATGACGCCGTGGTTCGTCCAGGTCAAGGAGGGCGAGCGGGCGCTGGTCGCGTTCCCGCACGCGGGCGGCGGCCCCGCGTCGCTCGGCGAGCTCGCCGGCCACCTGCCGCCCGAGGTGGGGCTGTGGTCGGTCAACCTGCCGGGACGGCAGGCCAGGCTCGCCGAGGAGCCGCGCACCGACCTCGACGGGCTCGTCGACGAGCTCGCCCACGACCTCGTGGAAAGGGGCCCGCACACGCTGTTCGGCTACTGCAGCGGCGCGCTGCTGGCCTTCCTCGTCTGCCGCCGCGCGGTCGAGCTGGGCGGACGACCGGAACGGCTGATCGTCGCGTCGTTCGCCGCGCCGGACGTGACGTTGCTCCTGCGCAGGCTGCCGTCGCTGCCGTCGTGGCTGTTCTGGGAGCAGCTGATCGCGCTCGGCGGTGTCCCGCCGGAACTGGCCGATCGGGAGGTGCTCTGGCCGGTGCTGGAGCCGGCGCTCCGCGCCGACTTCGGGCTGCTGGCCGGCTATCACCACCGGCCCGGGCCACCGCTGCCGGTGCCCATCTCTGTCCTGTACGGCATCCGGGACGCCTCGCTGACCAGGGGCGGCCTGCTCGGCTGGCGCAGGCAGAGCGTGCACAGGCCCGTGCTCAGGGAGCTCGACTCCACCCACTGGCTGGCCGAGGACACCCCGGACGTCCTGGCAGCCGCGATCGCTGAGGAGATGGGATGCGCCTCGGTTACAGCATGAGCTACTGGGGCGGCGCGGGCCTCGGCCCGGCCGACCACCTGGCGCTGGTACGAGAGGCCGAGGCGCTGGGCTACGACTCGGTGTGGGCGGCCGAGACCTACGGCACCGACCCGGCGAGCCTGCTGGCCTGGATCGCCGGGCAGACAGAACGCATCGCGCTGGGCACCGGCGTGCTGCAGATGACCGGGCGCAAGCCCGTCGTCGCCGCCATGACCGCGGCCACCCTCGACCAGGTCTCCGGCGGGCGGGCCAGGCTCGGCGTGGGGCTGTCAGGACCGCAGGTGGTCGAGGGCTGGCACGGCGAGCGCTTCGAACGGCCGCTGGCCCGCGCCCGGGACTACCTCCAGGTGGTGCGCAAGGCGCTCCACCAGGAGCCGGTGCGGCACGACGGGCCCACGATGACGCTGCCCCTGCCCGGCAGCGAGGGCAAGGAGCTGGCGCTGGCCGTGTCGCCGGTGCAGGAACGGCTGCCGGTCTACCTGGCCGCGATGGGGCCCGGGACTGTCGCGCTGGCCGGCGAGCTCGCCGACGGCTGGCTGGCCATCCACTTCCCGCCCGACCACCTGGCCAGGATGGCCAAGCACCTGAACCGCGGCGACCTCGACGTGGCGCCCATGGTGCTGACGCTCGTCGAGGAGGACCAGGAGCTGGCCTACGACATGATGCGGCCCATGCTCGCCCTCTACCTGGGCGGCATGGGCTCACGCCGGACGAATTTCTACAACCGGCTGGCCGCCACGCTCGGCTTCGAGCAGGAGGCCGCCCGCATGCAGGAAGCCTTCCTGGACGGGCGGCAGGGCGAGGCCATGGCGATGCTGCCCGACGCACTCGTCGACGCGATGACCATGTGCGGCCCGGCCGGCAAGGTGCGCGAGCGGATGGCGGCCTACCAGGAGGCGGGCGCGACCACGCTGATCGTCGGCCTGGTCACGCCCACCCGGCGGCTCCGCAGCCGCCAGCTACGGCTCATTGCGAGCCTGGCGCCGGCATCTCCTTGAGCTTGGCCAGCGGAGACCAGGCCATCGCCGCGATCGGCACCAGAGCGCCGATGGCCACGACCACCCACAGCGCCACGCGCGTCCCCACGGCGCCGGCCAGCAGGCCGGCGCCCAGCGCGCCCAGCGGGGCCGGGATCAGGCCCAGCGAGTAGATCGAGGCCACCACGCGGCCCTGCAGCTGCGGCGGGGTGATCGTCTGCACCAGCGAGGTGTTGGTGACGAAGAAGATCTGCGAGCTGACGCCGCTGACCAGCTGCGCGAGGACGAGCATCGCCACCGACACCCAGACGTCGCCGGTGGCCAGCGGGATGAGGAAGAGCGCCAGGTTGCCGTACACCATCGACCACACCAGCACCTTGCCGATCGCGTAGCGGCGCATCACCTTGACGGCGATCAGCGCGCCGATGATCGCGCCCACGCCGCCGCCGGCCAGGATGCTGCCGAACCACGCCGCGGGCACGCCCAGGTCGCGGATCACGTACAGGGCGTAGATGGAGTTCATCGAGCCCAGGATGAACAGCGAGTACACGGCCGAGGAGATGGCCAGCGGCCGGATCAGCTCGTGCCGCATCACCCAGAGCACTCCCTGCCAGATCGCCTTGTGCACCTGCCCGGCGGTGGTGTCGTCCGGCTCGGGCCGCGCCTCCGGCCGCTTGATCAGCGACACCGCGATCGCGGAGGCCAGGTACGACACCGCGTCGATGATCAGCAGCGCGGGCGCGGCGAGCACCTTCAGCAGCGCCGCGGCGAGGCCGGGTCCGAACGTCTGGGCGGTCGACTCGGTCAGTTGCAGCTTGGAGTTGCCCTCCAGGAAGTTCTCCCGCGGCACCAGGAACGGGAAGTAGCTGCGGTAGGCCGTCTGGAAGAGCGTGCTGAGCAGCCCGAGAGCGAAGATGACGCCGTAGATCCAGGTCAGCGTGAGCATGTCGGCGAACCACGCGATGGGGATCAGCATCAGCAGCACGAAGCGCGCCACGTCCGTCCAGATCAGGATGGGCCGCTTGCGCACCCGGTCGGCCAGCACGCCGAAGACCAGGAAGAACACCATCGGGAGCCGCAGCAGGAAGCCGACGACGCCCATCTCCGCCTCGGAGGCGTTCAGGACGGTGACCGCGATGACGGGGAACGCGAAGAGGCTGATCGCCGAGCCGAACTGCGACAGGCTCTGGCCCGCCCACAGCCGCAGGAAGTCGGGGTACTTCCACAGGCTCGACCGCTGCTCAATGGTCGGGGATGCCATGATCCATCCACTTTCTGATTTCGGTGGCCGCTCCGGCGACCAGGGGTTCGTAAAGGATCGGCACGCGTTCCTCGGGGATCTCCACGTGCGCCAGCCGTCCCTTGGCGACGGAGGGCCAGCCGCCGTCCTCGCGCCTGGGCGCGAAGAGCGCGACGTCGCCGTCGTACGGCTCGTGCCGGTAGCCGCCGACCGCGTGCGCGTTGGCCCGGAACACCGCCAGGTAGCGGCGCGCCTGCTCGACCTCGGCGGTGTCCGGGGCCAGCCGGTCGGCTGCCTCGGCCGCGCCCATCACCGCCAGCAGCCGCTCCTCCGGCGACCGGGCGGCCAGCTCCGCCGCGTCCAGCCCGAGGGTCTCCTCGGGCCCGCCGGCCAGCGCGTGGAACAGCAGCACCGTGTCGTCCTTCAGCGACGCGTCCGCCACCGGCTCCTCGGCGTTGGCGTAGAACAGCACGACGAGCGGCACCTGCTCGCCGCGCTCGCGCAGCCGCCTGGCCACCTCCAGCGCGATGTTCCCGCCGATGCAGAACCCGCCCAGCACGTACGGCCCGGCCGGCCGTACTGCCAGCAGGTCGGTCACGTAGGCGTCGGCCATCTCGGCGAGCGTGGCGTGCGGCTCCTCGCCGGGCACGAGCCCGCGCGCGGCGATGGCGTACACCGGCTGGTCGGGTCCGAGCCGCCGGGCCAGCGGGTGGTAGCGGAAGACCTGGCCGCCGAGCGCGTGGATGAAGAAGATCGGCGTACGGTCGCCGTCCGGGTTGAGCGGCACGACGTGGCTCGGCGGCGCCAGGTCCTCGGGCTGACGCAGCACCCGGCCGAGCGCGCTGATCGTCGGCGCGGCGAGCACGGTGGCGACCGGCAGGTTCCGCCCCAGCTCCTGGCGGATGCGGGCGGCCAGCCGCAGCGCGCTGATGGAGTGGCCGCCGAGCTCGAAGAAGTCGTCCAGGATCCCGGCCGCGGGCACCTTCAGCACCTCCTCGTACAGCCTGGCCAGCCGCGCCTCCACCTCGTCGCGCGGCGGCACGTACGGCTTGCCGCCGGTGGTCTCCGGCGCGGGGAGGGCGGCGCGGTCGAGCTTGCCGCTGCGGGTGAGGGGGAAGGCGTCCAGCCGGACCCAGCGGCGCGGGATCATGTGGTCCGGGAGCAGGTCTGTCAGGTCGGGGATGTCGCCGACGTGGTAGCCGATGAGGTGGCCGTCGACGAGTTTGACGGCGGCGCCGGAGACGGCTTCGATTTCGCCGAGTTCGACGCGCATGCCGCGGATTTTGATTTGGTGGTCGGTGCGGCCGAGGTATTCGAGTTCGCCGGTGGGGAGCCATCGGGCGAGGTCGCCGGTTTTGTAGAGGCGTTGGCCATCCGGTGCGGGGAGGAAGCGTTCGGCGGTGAGTGCGGGTTTGCCGAGGTAGCCGCGGGCGAGTTGGATGCCGCCGATGTAGA
Source organism: Microtetraspora sp. NBRC 16547 (assembly GCF_030268965.1). GTDB lineage: Bacteria > Actinomycetota > Actinomycetes > Streptosporangiales > Streptosporangiaceae > Microtetraspora. The sequence goes on from NZ_BSSE01000008.1 coordinate 206,597, forward strand.
GCTCGCCGGGTGTGCCGATGGGGACGTCGCGCAGGTTCGCGTCGAGGACGTGCAGGGTGGTGTTGTCCACCGGCCGCCCGATCGGGACGACGGTTTCGCCCGGCTGGCAGGGGTGCCAGGAGACGTCGACGGCTGCCTCGGTGGGGCCGTAGAGGTTGTGCAGCCCGGGGATGTTCAGGCCGGGTGGGAGGGCTTCGCCGGAGCAGATGATCCGCTCCGGCAGTTGGATGTCCTCTTCTTCCAGGAAGGCGTGGAGCATCGAGGGGACGAAGTGGACGGTGGTGATGGCCTCGGTTTTGATGAGGTCGCGTAGGTAGGCGGTGTCGCGGTGGCCTCCGGGGCGGGCGATGACCATGGTCGCGCCGGTGATGAGTGGCCAGAACAGTTCCCACACTGAGACGTCGAAGGTGATCGGGGTTTTGTGCAGGACCCGGTCGTGCGGAGTGAGGTGGAAGGTGTCTTGCATCCAGCGGAGTCGGTTGACGATCGCGCGGTGGGAGATGCCGACGCCTTTGGGGCGTCCGGTGGATCCTGAGGTGTAGAGGACGTAGGCGAGGTTGTCTGCGTGGGGGTGGCCGCCGGGGGTGGTGTGGGCGTCGGCGAGCATGCCGTTGCGTCGTTCTTCGGGGTCGTTGGGGTCGAGGGGGAGGAATGCGCCGCCGGCGGCCAGTACTGCGAGGAGTTGGATGGGCAGGTCGAGGCCGCGTTCCATGCAGACGCCGACGGGCTGGTCGACTTGCACGTCGAGCCCGGCCGCGATCTGGCGGGCACGTTCAGCCAGTTCGTGGTAGGTCAGTCGCTGGCCTTCGAAGATCACGGCTGTCGCGTCCGGGGTGCGGGCCGCTTGCTCGAAGACCAGCTCGTGGAGGAGTCCGCCGGGGTGGTCGCGTGTGGTGGCGTTCCAGCGCGCGAGTAGCGCCGTATCCTCCGGCGAGATGGTGATATTTCCGGACAAGGCGCGGAGGTAGTGGTCCCGGATCGCCGCGATCTGGTCGGCGGGGAACTGCGTGGTGTCGTAGGAGATCGTCAGCGTCAGCCCCTGCCCCGGAGTCCGGACGAAGGCCGCGCTGAACGCGAAGTCGGTCTGCTCGAAGAAGTCCTGGCCCTCGATGGGGGTGGCGGCGCCGCCGTACACCTGGAAGTCGCGGAAGTCGACGTGCGTGTCCAGCAGGCGCGCGCGATCGCTGGCCCGCTGGATCTCGAAAAGCGGGAAATGCCGGTACGGCAGCGCCGCCACCTCCGCCTGGAACACCCGCTGCACCAGGTCGGGAGCGTCGGCCCGCACGCGCAACGGGATGGTGTTGAGGAACAGGCCGAGCACCTCGCCGCCCGCCTCGCTCTCCGGGCGGCTGTGCGTGAGCATCCCGGTGAGGACGTCCGGTTCGCCGGTCAGCAGTCCCATGACGCGCACGTGCGCCGCGAGCAGCACCGAGCGCAGCGGCACCCGCGCGTCTGCCGCCTCCTCGGCCAGCGCCCGCGTCAGGTCGCCGGGGAGCGTCGTGGCCAGGACCTCGACGTGGCGCGGCCCGCCGGTGGGGTAGCCGGGCCTGCGGGGCAGCCGTCCCTCGGGCGCCTCGGCGATCGCCTCCCGCCAGAACTCCGCCGCCTCCGGCTGAGCGAGCACCGCCTTCTCGGCCGCCACCAGGTCGCGGAAGCGCGCCCCGGGCGGATCCAGCGGCAGTCCCGGTGTCGCGTAGCGCGCCAGCAGCTCGCTGACCAGAGTCGCGACGCTCCACCCGTCGAGGATCGCGTGGTGGAAGTACACGGTCAGCGCGAACCGGTCCGCCTGCGGCAGCACGTGCACGCGGAGCAGCGGAGCCTGCGTCCAGTCGAACGGCCCGTACTCCGGCGCGTCGCCCGACACCGTCAGCGGGATGTCCGCGCTGTCGTGCACCAGCTGGACGGGCTCGCTGAACCCGGTCAGGTCGAACGACGTCCGCAGCACCTCGTGCCGCGCCGACAGCTCTCCCAGCGCCCTGACCAGCGCCGCCTCGTCGAACGTCCCGCGCACCATGAGCGTGGTGTGGTCGTGGAAGGTCACCCCGTCCAACTCGCTGTGGTACAGCATCCCGGCCTGGAGGGCGCTGAGCGGGTAGGCGTCGATGATCATCGCGTGAGCCTCTCTCTGTCCGCCGGGCTGAGCAGGTCGAAGGCCGCCGCCGCGGACTCACGTACGGCCCGCCGCGGCCGCAGTACGGTGGCCAGCTCGGAGACCGCCTGGTGGGTGAACAGCTGCTGCAGTTCCACGTCGTAGTCCAGGCCCCGCAGCCGGGCCACGACCCTGAGGCTGCTGATCGAGTCGCCGCCCACGGCGAAGAAGGTGTCGTTCCTGGCGACCCGGTCGAGGCCGAGAATCTCCTGCCAAACCTGCGCGACGGCTCGCTCCGCCGCGTCTCGCGGGGGCTCCCAGGGCAGGTCGGCCGGGCGGTCGGGGGCGGGGAGGGCGGCGCGGTCGAGTTTGCCGCTGCGGGTGAGGGGGAAGGCGTCCAGCTTTACCCAGCGGCGGGGGATCATGTGGTCCGGCAGCAGGTCTGTCAGGTCGGGGATGTCGCCGACGTGGTAGCCGACGAGGTGGCCGTCGACGAGTTTGACGGCGGCGCCGGAGACGGCTTCGATTTCGCCGAGTTCGACGCGCATGCCGCGGATTTTGATCTGGTGGTCGGTGCGGCCGAGGTATTCGAGTTCGCCGGTGGGGAGCCATCGGGCGAGGTCGCCGGTTTTGTAGAGGCGTTGGCCGCCCGGTGCGGGGAGGAAGCGTTCGGCGGTGAGTGCGGGTTTGCCGAGGTAGCCGCGGGCGAGTTGGATGCCGCCGATGTAGAGCTCGCCGGGTGTGCCGATGGGGACGTCGCGCAGGTTCGAGTCGAGGACGTGCAGGGTGGTGTTGTCCACCGGCCGCCCGATCGGGACGACGGTTTCGCCCGGCTGGCAGGGGTGCCAGGAGACGTCGACGGCTGCCTCGGTGGGGCCGTAGAGGTTGTGCAGGCCGGGGATGTCCAGGCCGGGTGGGAGGGCTTCGCCGGAGCAGATGATCCGCTCCGGCAGTTGGATGTCCTCTTCTTCCAGGAAGGCGTGGAGCATCGAGGGGACGAAGTGGACGGTGGTGATGGCCTCGGTTTTGATGAGGTCGCGTAGGTAGGCGGTGTCGCGGTGGCCTCCGGGGCGGGCGATGACCATGGTCGCGCCGGTGATGAGTGGCCAGAACAGTTCCCACACTGAGACGTCGAAGGTGATCGGGGTTTTGTGCAGGACCCGGTCTTGGGAAGTGAGCTGGAAGGTGTGCTGCATCCAGCGGAGTCGGTTGACGATCGCGCGGTGGGAGATGCCGACGCCTTTGGGGCGTCCGGTGGATCCTGAGGTGTAGAGGACGTAGGCGAGGTTGTCTGCGTGGGGGTGGCCGCCGGGGGTGGTGTGGGCGTCGGCGAGCATGCCGTTGCGCCGTTCCTCGGGGTCGTTGGGGTCGAGGGGGAGGAACGCGCCACCGGCGGCCAGCACTGCGAGGAGTTGGACGGGTAGGTCGAGGCCGCGTTCCATGCAGACGCCGACGGGCTGGTCGACCTGTACGTCCAGTGCGGCCGCGACCTGGCGGGCGCGGGAGGCCAGCTCGCGGTAGGTCAGTCGTTCGCCCTCGAAGATCACGGCTGTCGCGTCCGGGGTGCGGGCCGCTTGCTCGAAGACCAGCTCGTGCAGGAGCCCGCCGGGGTGGTCGCGTGTGGTGGCGTTCCAGCGCGCGAGTTGGTCCCGCTCCCCGGCGGGCAGCAGGTCCAGGCGTCCCACCGGCACGTCGGGCTCCGCCACCACCGCGCGCAGGAGGGCGGCGAACCGCCCCGCCAGCCGTTCGACCGTCGAAGGCAGGAAGAGGTCGGCGTTGTAGACGAAACGCCCCTCCACCCGGTCACCCCGCTCGGCGGCGTACAGCTCCAGGTCGAACCGGGTGGTCGTGCTGTCCGGCTCGAAACCTTCGCCGCCGTCGCGGTAGCTCTGCAGCGCGAACAGCACCTGCGCCACCGGCGGCCGGCTGACGTCGCGTTCGGGGTCCAGCTCGGCGACCAGCTTCTCGAACGGCAGCTCCTGGTGGCCGTAGACCTCCAGCGCCCCGTCCCGCGTACGGCGCAGCACCTCGGCGAACCCGGGATCCCCCGCCAGCCGCGCCCGCATCGGCAGCAGGTTGACGAACAGCCCCACCATGTCCTCGAACTCCGGCCTGGTCCGCCCGGCCACCGGCGACCCCACCGCGAACTCGGTCAGGCCGGACCAGCGCGACAGCAGCACCTGGAAGGCGGCGAGCAGCCCCATGTAGAGCGTCGCCCCCTCGGCCGCGCACAGCGCGCGGAACTCCGCGACGTCCAGTTCGAGGTCGTGCCAGCCGCCGCGGAATCCCTGCCGGGGCGGGCGCGGCCGGTCCAGCGGCAGGTCGAGTACCTGCAGCCCGGCCAGTTCCGCGCGCCAGAACGCCAGGTCGCCGGCCAGCCGCTCGCCGCTCAGCCGTTCCCGCTGCCACAGCGCGTAGTCGCCGAAGCCGAGCCGCGGTTCGCGCTCGGGCGGGGTCAGGAGTTCGCGCAGGATGAGCTCGGCGGACCAGCCGTCGGCGACGATGTGGTGGACGGCGATGAGCAGGGCGTGGTCGTCGGGAGCCAGCCGTACGAGGGTGGCGCGGAGCAGCGGGCCCGCCGCCAGGTCGAAGGGGAGCGCGGCGTCGGTGCTGAGCACGTGCCTGGCGGCCTCTTCGGTCGCCGCGTCCACGACGCGCAGCGGGACCGCCACGTGGTCGGCCACGCAGACCTCGGGCCGGCCGGAGGTCCCGGCGGGGAAGGTCATGCGCAGGCTCTCGTGCCGGGCGACCACGGCGTCGAGCGCCCGCCGCAGCCGCTCCACGGAGAGCGGGCCGCGGAGCCGGGCCGAGGCGGGCAGCACGTAGGCGCTCGTCCCGGGGGCGAACTGCTCCATGAACCACAGCCGCTCCTGCGCGAACGACAGCGGCGGTCGGCTGCCCTCGGCCCGCCGCGGGATCTCCTCCGCCGCGCCCAGGCCCGCCACCGCCCTGCGGAAGCGGGCCTCGACGCGCGCACGCCGTTCATCCACGCTCGTCGGCCTCCTCGGCCAGGTGCTCCAGCGCCGCGGCCAGCAGGCGCGGCGTCGGGTGGGTGAAGGCCAGCTTGAGCGGCACCTCCAGGTCGGTGGCCGCGGCGATGCGGGCCGTGGTCCTGGTGGCCAACAGCGAGTGGCCGCCGAGCTGGAAGAAGTCGTCCAGCACGCCCACCCGTTCCAGGCCCAGCACCTCGGACCAGACCAGGCAGACCAGTTCTTCCGCCGCGCTCTCCGGCGGCTCGTACGCCGTGCCGACCTGCTGGCCGGGGGCGGGCAGGGCGGCCAGGTCGACCTTGCCGCCCGGGGTCAGCGGGATGCGGTCCAGCGAGACGATCGCGCTGGGCATCAGGTGCGGGGGCAGCTCGGCGGCGAGGTGATCGTGCAGGGGAGCCGGGTCCTGGACGACGTAGGCGACCAGCCGGTCGTCGCGGACCGTCACGGTGGCCTGCCGTACCGACGGGTGGGTGAGCAGCACCGACTCCACCTCGCCCGGCTCGACGCGGTAGCCGCGCACCTTCACCTGCCGGTCGAGGCGGCCCAGGATCTCCAGCGTCCCGTCCAGGCGGAAGCGGGCCCGGTCGCCGGTACGGTACCGGCGCGAACCGCCGGGACCGGGCACGAACCGCTCCGCCGTGAGGGCGGGCGCACCCCGGTAGCCACGCGCCACGCCGCTGCCCCCGATGAGGAGCTCACCCGCCACGCCGGGCGGGACCGGAAGCCCGTCCGGAGCGACCACCTCGACCGTGGTGCCCGGCAGCGGGAACCCGACGGCCGGTCGGCGTGACGCCTCGGTGGGGTCCATCTCGGCGGTGGTGGCGATGATCGTGGTCTCGGTGGGGCCGTAGCTGTTGACCAGCCGTACGCCAGGGGGACCTGACTCGTACCAGGCGGCCAGCGCGGGACCCGGCAGCGGGTCCGCGCCCAGGATGAGCAGCCGCAGGCCGGGCGGCCAGGCGACGCCCATGCCCACCAGCTCCTGCCAGTACGACGTCGGCAGGTCGAGCACGGTGAGCGCGGAACCCTCCGGGGTCTTCAGGAAGTCGGGCAGCGGCTCGTCCGGGCACAGGACGAGCTCGGCTCCGGCGGCCAGCGCCGGGTAGATCTCCTCGGCGTGCGTGTCGAAGCTCGGCGAGGCGAACTGCAGCACGCGGTCGCCAGGCCCGAGCCCGTAGTGCTCCCGCATCCAGCTCACCCGCGCCGCGAGTGCCTCGCGTGGCACCTCCACGCCCTTGGGACGGCCGGTCGAACCCGAGGTGTAGATCACGTACGCCAGGGATCCGCGGGCTGCGACATACGTGGATTCTTCGGGAACATGCAGATCGTCCAGCACCAGCGCCGCGTCCGACGCCATCCAGCGCAGCCGCTCCGGCGGGTAGGCCGGGTCGAGCGGCAGGTAGGCGCAGCCCGCCTTCCCCACGGCGAGCATCGCCGCGATCAGCTCCACCGAGCGCTCGGCGCGCAGGCCCACGACCGCGTCCCTGCCGAGTCCTCGCAGACGTCCTGCCAGCGCGGATGCCATGGCGTCCAGCTCGGCGTAGGTCACCCGGCGGGCTCCGTGGCTGACCGCGATCGCGTGGGGGGCCTGTCGTACGCGGTCCTGGAAGAGGTCGAGCACGTCGCGCGCGACCACCGGAGCCGGGTCGGCGGCCGGTGGCCGGTCCTCGGGCAGCAGCATCGCGGCGCGCAGCGCGGACAGCGGCGCGCCCGGGTCGGCGGCGACCGCCTCCAGGATCCGCTCCCACCGGCGCAGCAGCCGCGTCGCGGTCTCCTCCTCGAACAGGTCGCTGGCGTAGGAGAGCATCGCCCACAGGGAGCCGTCGAACTGGGTGATGTCCAGCATCAGGTCGAACTTCGCCTGCGTCGCGCCCGGGTCGAACATCTCCGCCTCGATGCCGGGCAGCGGCAGCGCGGCCGCCTCCTTGTCCTGGATCACGAACATCGCCTGGAACAGCGGCGTCGTGCTCAGGTCGCGGCGGATCCCGAGGTCGTTGAGCAGGCGCTCGAACGGGATGTCCTGGTGCGCGAAGGCGTCCAGGACCGTCGCCCTGGTCCGCGCGAGCAGCGCGCGGAACGACGGATCGCCCGACAGGTCGCCGCGCAGCACCAGCGTCTCGGGGAAGAACCCGACGACGTCCTGCAGCTCCGGACGGTCGCGCCCGGCGATGACCGAGCCGACCGCGAGGTCGTCGGTGCCGCAGTGCGCGCCCAGCAGCAGCTGGTAGGCGGCCAGCAGGACCATGAACAGCGTCCCGCGCTCGTCCCTGGCCAGCTGCTCCAGCCGTGCCGTCAGCTCCGGCCCGATCCTGCGCGCGCAGTAGTCGCCGCTGGGTTTCCGTACGGCCGGCCGTGGCCGATCCACCGGCAGGTCGAGCGGCTCCACCCCGGCCAGCTGGGACCGCCAGTAGTCCAGCGACTCCTGAGACGGTTCGCGCCCCCGCTGCCAGGCCGCGAAGTCCCGGTAGTCGACCGACGGAACGCCCAGCCCGGCCGCGTCCCCCGAGTAGCAGGCGACCAGCTCGGAGAAGACGAGCTTCAGCGACCACCCGTCGGCCACGAGGTGGTGCAGCACCAGGCAGAGCACGTGATCGGTCGCCGACAGCGTGATCAGGTGAACCCGCACCAGCGGCCCCGTGGCCAGGTCGAACGGCGCGTTGGTCAGCTCCGCCACCAGCTCCGTCGCGCGCGCCTCCCGCTCGGACGCGGGCAGGTCCCCGAGGTCCACGAGGACCGGTTCGAGCCGCAGCGACGGCTCGACGACCTGGACCGGGCTGCCCTCCACCGCGGGGAAGCGGGCCCGCAGCATCGGATGCCGCGCCGCCACCGCGGTCAGCGCCCCCGCCAGGTCCTGGACGGACAGCTCGCCGCGCAGCCGCTGCACCAGGTACATGTTGTAGGAGGTGTCCGCGGGGTCGAGCTGCTGCAGGAACCACAGCCGTTCCTGCCCGTAGGAGAGCGGCGCGGGCGCGTCCGGGTCGCTGCGCGCGGGAATGCCGGCGGGCCGCGCCTTCGGCTGCCCCCGCAGCTTGCGCTCCAGCGCCGCCCGCTGCTCCGGGCTGAGCCTGGCCAGCCGCCCTCTCAGGTCACTCATCCGTCCGCGCCCTCTGCCAGGAGCTCGTCCAGCTCGACGTCCCCGAGCTGAAGTTCCAGTACGGCCAGCGCATGCTCGCCCACCGTGGTCAGCTCGAAGCAGACCCGCAGATCCAGCTCGATCCCGTACGCCTCCCGATACCTGGTGATCAGCTGTACGGCCAACAGCGAATGCCCGCCGAGCGCGAAGAAGTCGTCCTCGACACCCACCCGGTCACGCCCGAGCAGCTCACCCCAGAGCGCGCACAGCTCCTCCTCCAGCGGCGTCTCCGGCGCGACATAGCCGGTCCCCAGGTCGCCGCGGCCGGGCCCGGTCGGCGGCGGCAGCGCGGCGCGGTCGAGCTTCCCGCTCGGGCTCAACGGGAACTCGGTGACGTGCACGAACGCCTGCGGCACCAGCGCCGGCGGCAGCCTGCGCGCCAGCCCGGTCCGCAGCTCGTGCGCCTCGCCCGTCCCGTCCACGTACGCCACCAGCCCGCGACCGCCCGGCGCGTCGTCACGCAGGGCCACGACCGCCCTGCGCACCCGCGGGTCCTCGGCCAGCGCCGCCTCGATCTCGCCCAGTTCGACCCGCCAGCCGTGCACCTTCACCTGGTCGTCGAGCCGGCCGAGGAACTCCAGCTCCCCGTCCGCGCGCAGCCTGGCCAGGTCGCCGGTGGCGTACAGGCGGGCGCCGGGCGGGCCGTACGGGTCGGGGACGAAGCGCTCGGCCGTCAGCCCGGGGCGTCCCGCGTAGCCGCGCGCCACCTGGACGCCGCCGATGTGCAGGTGACCGGGCACGCCGACGGGCATCGGCTCCAGGTGCTCGTCCAGGACGTGCAGGCGGCAGCCCGGCATCGGGCGGCCGATGGGGATCACCGTCTCGCCAGGACGGCAGGCGTGCCAGGAGACGTCGACGGCCGCCTCGGTGGGGCCGTACAGGTTGTGCAGCTCGGCGTGCGGCAGGCGGTCGAAGAAGCGGGCCGCCATCCTGGGGGGCAGCTCCTCGCCGCTGCACACCACGCGGCGCAGCGACGTGCACGACTCGATGTTGGCCTCCTCCAGGAAGAGGGCGAGCATCGACGGCACGAAGTGCATGGTGGTGACCGCGTGCCGTTTGATCAGGTCGCGCTGGTGGGCGGGGTCCCGGTGGCCGCCGGGCCGTACGGGGACCAGGGCGGCGCCGTGCAGCAGCGGCCAGAACAGCTCCCACACCGACACGTCGAAGCTGGTCGGCGTCTTCTGCATCACCACGTCGTCGACCGTCAGGCCGAACGTCTCCTGCATCCAGGCCAGGCGGTTGACGATCGCGCGGTGGGTGTTGACCACGGCCTTGGGCCGGCCGGTCGAGCCCGAGGTGTAGATCAGGTACGCGGCGTCGTCCGGTCCGGCCACCGGCTCCAGATCGTCGGAGGGCAGCTCGTCGTCGTCCTCCAGCAGCACCGTCCGGAGCGGACCGCCCGGCTCCAGGTGGCGCTGGGTGAGCAGCACCCGCGCGCCGCAGTCGGACAGCATGAACTCCAGCCGGTCGCGCGGGTACTCGGGGTCCAGCGGCACGTAAGCCCCGCCCGCCTTCAGTACGGCCAGCAGCCCGACGACCAGCTCGGCCGAGCGTTCCGCGCAGACCGCGACCGGCTGGCCGCGCTCGACGCCGGTGTGCCGCAGCCGCCGGGCCAGCCGGTTGGCGCGGGCGTTGAGCTCGCCGTACGTCAGGGTGACGTCGCCGGACACCACCGCCGGGGCGCCGGGCGTCGCGGCGGCCTGGGCCTCGACCAGCGCGTGCAGGGTTCCGGGAGCGGCTTCGGGACCGCCCGCCCCGAGGGCGAGCACCCGCTCGCGCTCCTCCTCCGCGAGCACCGGCAGCGCGGGAACCGCCCGGTCAGGGTCGGCGACGGCGGCCTCGACCAGCGTCCGCAGGTTCGCCTCGAAGCGCTCGATCGTCCCGGGGTCGAACAGGTCGGTGGCGTACTCGAGCCGCGTGTGCAGCCGCCCCTCGCGCACGTTGAGGTCGAGCTGGAGGTCCACCTTCGCGGTGCCGTTGGCGATCTGCCCCTCGTTGGTGCCGGAGGCCAGGTTGAACATCACCTGGTAGAGGGGCGGCACGCTCAGGTCCCTGGCCGGCTGCAGGTCCTCCACGAGCCGCTCGAACGGCAGCTCCTGGTGGTCCAGCGCCTCGGCCACCGTCGCCCGCACCCGCGCCGCCGCCTCGCGGAAGCTGGGCGTGCCCGACAGGTCCACCCGCAGCGGCACCGCGTTGACGAACATGCCGATGACCGGCTCGGTCTCGGGCAGCAGCCGCCCCGCGATCGGCGTGCCCACCACGATGTCGTCGATCCCGGACCAGCGCGACAGCACGGCCGCGTACGCGGTGAGCATCACCGTGAACAGCGTCGTGTTGAGCTCCCTGGCCAGCCGCTCCACTCCCGCCGACAGCTCGGGGGAGTAGGCGCCCAGCCGCATCTCCCCCCGGTAGGTACGGCGGGCAGGCCGCGGCCGGTCGCCCGGCAGCGCGAGATCGGCGGGCACCCCGGCCAGCCGTTCACGCCAGTGGGTCAGCTCGGTCTCCAGGAACTCGCCGGACAGCCTGCCGCGCTGCCACACGGCGAAGTCGGCGAACTGGATCGGCAGCTCGGGCAGCTTCGGCACGCGGTCCTCGCCGAGCGCGTCGTAGCACTCCTCCACCTCGTTCATGAAGATCATGCCGGAGACGCCGTCGAAGACCGTGTGATCGAAGACGATGATCAGCCGCAGGTCGTCCTCGGCCAGCTTGACGTGCCTGGCGCGGTACAGCGGCGCCCGCTCCATGTCGAACGGCGCGACCGCGTCCGCCCTGGCCAGCCGGGCCAGCTCCGCTTCCGCCGCCGCCCGCGGCAGGTGGGTCAGGTCCGTCTCCGTCAGCGCCGTGGGCTCCGCGTCCGGGCTGACGAGCTGCACCACCTGCCCGTCCCTGAACTCGAACGTGCTGCGCAGCGCCTCGTGCCGCCGCACCACCAGGTCGATCGCCCGCTCCAGCCGGCGCGGGTCCACCGGCTGCCTGGCCGCCATCGGCATGAGCATGCCGATGTTGTAGACGGCCAGGTCAGGCTCGAAGCGGGAAAGGAACCACATCCGCTCCTGGCCGGAGGAAGCGGGGAAGGCATCACTCACTGTGCATCGCCTCTCGCAGGCTCTTGGGCCGCATGTCGGTCCACACCCGCTCGATGTGTTCCAGGCACTTGTCCTTGGTGCCGGAGAAGCCGGCGTCGTACCAGCCCGACGGGTTCTCCCGGTCGGCGGGCCAGATGGAGTACTGCTCTTCGTCGTTGCGAACGACCTTGGTGCTCATGCGGAACTCCGGGGGAGGCGGGGGATGGTCTGGGCGGCGGGTTCTGCGGTGGTGGCGGCGGAGACCAGGGCGGCGACACCGGCCACGGTCGGCTCCTCGAACAGGCTGCGCATCGGCAGCCGCACCCCCAGCTCCTTGCGGATGAGGGCGATGAGCTGGACCGCGATGAGCGAGTTGCCGCCCAGCTCGAAGAAGTCGTCATCGACGCTGATGTGGTCGCCGCCGAGCACCTCGCCCCACAGCCGGGCGACCATCGCCTCGGCGTCGTTGCGCGGCGCGACATAGCCCTCGGCGGGCGCCTTGTCCCGCCGGGCCGCGACCGCCGCCGGATCGAGTTCCGTCTCGACGGTGTCCTGGGTCAGCGAACCGACTCCGGCCACGAGGTCGGCCACCGTACTGGCCGCCACCACGACCTGGGGGCCGAGCGGCGCGGCCAGCAGCCGGCGCAGGGAGAGCACACCGTCGGCGGGCCTGATCCCGGCCGTGTCGTCGTCGGTCGCGGCCGGGGCGGCACGCTGGGCGTCGGCGCTGGCGACCACTCCGGTCACCACGGCGTCGGCGTCGATCCGCCGCATCACGTAGTCCGACACCTGCACCAGCACCGTGCCGTCGGGCCCGATCAGCGTGACGTCGACGACCAGCACCTCGTCGGTGTCGGTGCTGGTGACGCGCAGGTGGCTCCAGAACGCCTCCGGCAGGCTCTCGTACACGGAGATGCGGCCGTAGCCGAGCGGCAGGTAGTGGCCCTCGACCTGGATCCAGCTGAAGGTGGTGGCGGCGTCGAGCAGCGCCGGGTGCAGCCCCCACTGGTCGAGGTCGGACAGCAGCGCGTCGTTGGCCTCGAACAGGCCCAGCGCCTCCTGCTGGCCGGTGTGTGTGGCGGTCAGCGTCCTGCTCCAGTGCCCGCCCAGCGTGAGCAGGCCGGACAGCGGCACGCTGCCCTGCCCGTCCGCCGTCGGCACGCAGCGATCCATGATCGCGCGCAGGTCCACGCGGCCGGCGGGCGGCGGGCTCACCTTGGCCGCCGTCCCTGTCGCGTGCGTACGGTGCGACCCCCCGATGATGCTCTGCACCTGGAACTCGGCCCCGTCGGCCTCCGGTCTGAACACCACCCGCACCTCGGCGGTCGCCCCGTCGGCCACCGACAGCGGCTCGACGAACACCACGTCACGCAGCTCCACGATGTCGCCGCCGGGGCCGCCGCCGGGCAGCACCGCCTCGGCGGCCGTCCTGGCCAGCTCCAGGTGCCCGGTGCCGGGCAGCACCGGGACGTCGGCGATGCGGTGCTCGTCCAGCACCCAGTGCGTGCCGGGCGAGATCGTGCCGCTGCACCAGTCGAGTCCGTCACCGGCGTGCCTGGCGGTCAGGACCGGATGGTCGATTGCCTTGATCCGGTCGCCGCGCCGCAGCGCGGCGAATCCGGCCGGCGCCGCGGTCTCCGCGGCCATGCCGACCTCCAGCCACCTGCCCCAGTTGACGCTGACGAGCTGAGCCGCGTTCCAGCCCCGCCCGGCGCCGGCGTACGCGTCGAGGAAGTTGTTGGCCGCACAGTAGTCGATCTGCCCGAACCCGCCGGCCACCGCGGTGATCGACGAGCAGAGCACCACGGCCTCCAGCTCCAGGTCGCCGAACGCCTCCTGGAGGGCCAGCGTGCCGAGCACCTTGGGGCGGAGCACGGCCTCGGCCGCCTCCCGCTCCTTGATCTGCGCCATGCCGCCGCCGGGCAGCCCGGCCGCGTGCACGAGCACGTCCACCCGGCCGAACGCGGCCAGCGTCTCGTCCCTGACCCGGCGCATGTCCACCGGATCCGTCACGTCGGCGGCGAGCGTCAGCACCCGCGCCCCGGCGGCCTCCATCCGGCCGATCGCCTCGGTGGCGCGCGCCTCGCGGGCCGAGCGCGGCGGCCCGTCGGGCAGCCCGCTCCTGGACAGCAGCACCAGGTTGACGCGGGCGCGCGCGGCCAGGTCCTCGGCGAGCGAGACGCCGATGCCGCCCAGCCCGCCGGTGATCACGTACACCTGGCCGTCGCGCGGCTCGGCCGGCTCGGCCGTCACCTCCACCTGCTCGTACCCGAGCAGCCACCGCTTGCCGCCGCGCAGCGCGACAGGGGCCAGCAGCCCGGCCGGACCGGGTTCCGGCTCGCGGCCCAGCTCGGCGGCGACCGCGCGTACCGCGTCACGGTCCTGGGCGTCGATGTGGCGGACGCGCAGCCACGGCGTCTCCAGCGGGACGACGCGGGCGAAGGCGGCCAGCGTGGCGTGCTCCGGGCTGGTCAGGTCGTCGCCGACGACGTCCATCGTGCCCGCGGTGACCAGGTCGAGCTGCACGCCGCCCGGGGGTTGCGCTGCCGAGAGGGCCTGGACGAGGGACAGGACGCCGAAGAAGCCGCGGTCCTGGGCCGACCAGGTGTCCTCGTCGCCGGTGAGGGACCAGGCGTGGACGATCCGCTCGGGGATCTCGCCGAGCGCTTGGAGGAGGGCGTCGTAGTCCTCGCGTTCGGCCGGCCGTACGGTGAAATATCCGTCAAAACTGCCGAACGCGGGGCCTGGCCGTACTGCGATGGCCTCGGGGCCCACCAGTGCGGCCGAGCCCTCGTCCACGAAGGCCAGGCAGCGCGTGATCGGGGTCGACGGGCGGGCGGGTGCCTGGTGCCAGACGGGCACGCCGTACCACCGCTCGGGCGGCAGCGGACCCTCGGCCTGCTGCGGGCGGGCGACGCCGCCGGTGAACGCGCCCTGCGGGTCCGGGTCGATCCAGGCGCGCTGCCGCTCCCACGGGTAGCTGGGCAGCGAGACGCGGTAGCCGGGGGCGCCGAAGTCGTTCAGCTCGATGCCATGGACCCAGAGCGCGCCGGCGGCCTGCGAGAAGACCGTGACGTCACCGGCCCGGTCGCGCGGTCCGGGCAGCGACGGCAGCGGGGCGATCGCGGCGGCGGGCAGCTGCGTGGCGGCCAGGCCGGCCAGCTGCCGTCCAGGACCGCACTCGATCATGACCCACTCGCCGTCGGCCAGCAGCGTCGAGACGCAGTCGCCGAAGCGGACGGGTTCGCGCACGTGCCTGGCCCAGTAGGACGGGTCGGTGGCCTCGGCCGCGGTGATCCAGGTGCCGGTCACGTTCGACAGGAACGGCAGGCTCGGCGCCGACAGCTCGGTGGCCGCGACCAGCTCGCGGAACTCGCCGAGCATCGGCTCCATCATCGCCGAGTGGAAGGCGTGCGACGTCCGCAGCGGGGTGCAGCCGATGCCCTCCTCCTCCAGCATCTCCGCCAGCTCCCTGACCGAGTCCGACGGGCCCGACACCACGCACGTGCCCGGGCCGTTGATCGTGGCCACGGACACGCCGTCGGGCAGCATCGGCGCGACCTCGTCCGGCATCAGCTGTACGGCCAGCATCGACCCCGGCGGCAGCGCCTGGATCAGCCGCCCGCGCGCCGCGACCAGCCGCAACGCGTCGGGCAGCGCGAACACGCCGGCGACGGTCGCGGCGGCGTACTCGCCGATGCTGTGGCCGATCATCGCCGCCGGCTCGACGCCCAGCGACAGCCACAGCCTGGCCAGCGCGTACTCGACGGTGAACAGCGCGGGCTGGGTGAGCGAGGTCTGCCGCAGCGCCTCGTCGGCCTCCTCGCCGGTGGCGAAGATCTGCTCGCGCAGGTCGAGGATCTCGGCGCACTCGTCGACTGCCTCGCGGAAGACGGGCTCGCTCTCGTAGAGCTGCGCCGCCATGCCGCCGTACTGCGCGCCCTGGCCGGAGAACAGGAAGGCCACCTGCGGCGCGCGCTTCGGCTTGGCCCCGGCGACGACGCGCTTCTGGTCGGCCAGCGCCGCCACCGCGTCGGCGGTCGAGGTCGCCGCCACCGCGGCCCGGTGCTTGAGCTCGCGGCGGCCCACGCGCAGCGTGAAGGCCACGTCGGCCAGGTCCGTGTCGGGGTGCTCGGCCAGGTGCGCCGCCAGCCGTTCGCGCGCGGCGGTCAGCGCGGACTCCGTCCTGGCCGACAGCTTCAGCAGGTGCGCGGGCCGCTCGCGGGGCAGCGGCGGTCGCGGCGGCGCCTCCTCCAGTACGGCATGCGCGTTCGTCCCGCCGATCCCGAACGAGCTCACGCCCGCCCGCCGCGGGAACCCGTCGCGCTCCCACTTGGTCGGCGAGGAGACGACGTAGAACGGGCTCGCCGGAAAGTCGATCTTCGGGTTGGGGCTCGTGTAGTGCAGTGTCGCCGGGATCAGCTCGTTCTCCAGCGCCAGCACCGTCTTGATCACGCTGGGGATGCCCGCCGACTGGCCGAGGTGGCCGATGTTGCTCTTCACCGAGCCGATGCCGCACCACTGCGTGTCGGCGGTGTACTGCGAGAACACGCTGGACAGCGCCGCCACCTCGATCGGGTCGCCGAGCGCCGTACCGGTGCCGTGCGCCTCGACGTAGGTGACCGTGCGCGGATCCACGCCGCCCACGCCCAGCGCCTGCGCGATCACCGCGGACTGCCCGTCCATGCTCGGCGCGGAGAAGCCCACCTTGCCCGCGCCGTCGTTGTTGATCGCGTTGCCCAGGATGACCGCGCGGATGTTGTCGCGGTCCTCGATCGCCTCGGACAGCCGCTTCAGCACCAGCACGCCGCCGCCGCTGCCCCAGACCGTGCCGCCCGCGTTGGCGTCGAAGGAGCGGGTGCGACCGTCGGGCGAGACGATGCCGTCCTCGTCGTAGACGTACCCCTCGCCCTGCGGCAGGTCCAGCATGGCCGCGCCGGCCAGCGCCATGTCGCACTCGCCTGTCCGCAGCGCCTCGCACGCGATGTGCAGCGCCACCAGCGCGGTCGAGCACGCGGTGTGCACGGTGTAGCTGGGGCCGCGCAGGTCGAGCTTGTAGGAGGTGAGGGTCGCGCAGTAGTCGACGTGATTGCCCACCATGATCGCCAGCCAGCCGGCGTTCTTGTGCGCCTGGGCGTTGCTGCGGATGTTCCGCCACTGGTAGTTGTCAGACCCGGTCCCGGCGTAGACGCCGATCTCGCCCGGATAGCGGAACGGGTCGTAGCCCGCGTCCTCCAGCGCCGTGTGCGACAGCTCCAGGAACATCCGGTGCTGCGGGTCGCGTACCTCGGCCTCCCTGATCGACATGCCGAAGAACGCCGCGTCGAAGCCCTCGTAGTCGTCCAGCACCATGGCGGCCGGCACGAAGTTCGGGTCGGCCAGCAGGCTCTCGGCCGTGCCCATCGCCCGTTGCTCTTCCAGGGTGTAGGTGGTCAGCGACTCGACGCCGTCGGCGAGGTTGCGCCAGAACTGCCGCGCGTCACCCGCTCCCGGGACCCGGCACGACAAGCCGATGATCGCGATCGGCTCAGCCGTGGGCTCAGCCGTGGGCTCGTCCGTCATGGGGCAGTCCCCTTCCCGTTGCGTTTCCTCAACCTGTCTCGCTGTACGGCCAGCCGGCGCGCGGCCCGGTCCAGCCCGGGACTGCCCCCCGCGCCGTCCAGATGGGCGGCCAGCGCCCGGATCGTGGGATGCCGGAACAGCTCCACGATCGGCACCTCGCGGCCGATCGCCGCCTTCAGCCGTGCCTGCACGGCGGCCATGGCGAGCGAGTGGCCGCCGATCTCGAAGAAGTTGTCGTCGGGCCCGATCCGTGGCACGCCCAGCACGGCGTGCCACACCTGGGCGACCGCCCGCTGCGTGGGGCCGTCGAGGCGGCCTTCGGCCTGCTGCTGGTCGACCGGCCGCCCGCGCAGCGCGGCCCGATCCACCTTCCCGTTGAGCGTCAGTGGCAGCGCGGGCAGCGACACCACCTCGGTCGGTACGGCATGCTCGGGCAGCACGCGGCGCAGCTCCTCCAGGACCCGGTTCGCCGCCAGCCCGGGCCGCGCGGGCACCACATAGCCGGTCAGCGTGCCGCCCTCGACCCTGGCGACGGCGGCGCGCACGTCCCTGCAGCCGGCCAGAGCCGCCTCCACCTCGCCGAGCTCGACCCGGAACCCGCGCACCTTCACCTGGTCGTCGGCCCGCCCCGCTGGGGTGATCGTGCCGTCGGGGTTGCGCCGCCCGAGGTCGCCGGTGCGGAAGCGGTCGCCGTCGAACCGCTCGCCGGTCAGCGCCGGATCCAGGTAGCCGGTGGCCAGGTGGCGGCTGCGGACAACCACCTCGCCGAGTTCGCCGACCCCGGCGCGCCTGCCGCCCGGGGTCACCACGATGATCTCGCTGCCCTCGACGGGCGTCCCGATCGGCACGACCTCCGGGTACGGCTCGGCGAGCTCGTGCCAGGCGTGCACCTGCGGGGTCTCGGTCGTGCCGTAGCAGGCCACGAGCCTGGCCCGCGGCATGAGCTTCCGTAACCTTCCCGCTTCCGCGCCGGTGAGGCGGTCGCCGCCGATGGCGGCCAGCCGTACGTCGGGCAGGGGCGTGCCGGTGCCCGCCAGCATGGCCGCGAGCTGCGGCGTCAGGTGCAGGACGGTGATCGCGTGCTCGCGCAGCCAGGCGACGAGCTTGGCGGGGTCGCGGGTCAGTTCCTGCTCGGGCACGAACAGCTCGGCGCCCAGGGCGGCGGGGACGAACATGTCGCGCAAGGCCGGATCGTGGGCCAGCCCGGACAGCAGCGCGAACCGGTCGTGCGGCTTCAGGTCGAAGGTGCGGATGTACCAGGAGATGAAGTGGGCCAACGGCTTCTCGCCGGTGACGACCGGTTTGGGGTCGCCGGTGGTGCCGGAGGTCATCGACAGGTATCCGGACCCCGGCAGGTTCGTGCTGCCGTCGCGCCGTACGACCTCGTGGTCCCTGAAGACCGCCCGGGCTCCCGAGGCGGCGATCTGCCTGTCCTGCACGGCCGGCGGGTAGGCCGAGTCGATCACCACCCACCGCGCACCCGCCGCCAGCACACCGAGCAGGATCCCCGGCAGCTCGGGCACCCGCGAGGCGACCACGGCCACCACGTCGCCCGGCTCGACGCCCTTGTCACGCAGCGCCGCCTCCGTCCGCCGCCGCGTCCGCTCGTGGGCGTCGCCCGCCAGCTCCAGCAGCCCCGGCCCCGTCCAGCCCGGCAGCTCCGCCTCGGGGAGGTCCTGGTCCACGCGTCCGGTCAGCAGTTCCGCTAGCTGGTCGACGTAGCCCTCGACCAGCGCCGCCATGCGCTCGGCCGTGTAGAGGTCGGGGTTGTAGATCAGCTCCAGCGTGTACCCGTCGGCCTGCTCGCTCACGTACATCGTCAGGTCGAACAGAGCCCCCGGCAGGCCGGGCCGTAACGGCTCGCTCGCGCACCCGGCCAGGTCCAGCCGCGCCTGCGCGAAGTTGTACATGTTGAACATGACCTGCGTGATCGGGTTGCGGCTCAGGTCGCGCGGCAGCCGCAGCGACTCCAGCAGCTGCCCCAGCGGCACGTCCCGGTGCCTGATCGCCGCGTCCAGCTCGGCCGCGCACGCCCGCACCTGCTCGGCGAAGTCGCCCCGCGGCCGCAGCCGCAGCGGCAGGACCTGCACGCACATCCCCACCAGCGACTCGAACGCCACGTGCGGCCGGTCCGCGTACGCCGCCCCCACCACCAGATCGTCGCGTCCCGACAGCCCGGCCAGCTGCCGTCCGAAGGCCGCCAGCAGCACCGCGTACGGCGTGGCCCCCAGCCGCGCCGCCAGCTCCGCCACCCGCCCGGCCAGTGCCGCGTCCAGCTCGCCCCGGCAGGCAGCGCCGTGGAAGGTCTGCGCGGGCGGCCTGGCCGCGTCCCTGGGCAGGTCCAGCACCAGCGGAGCGTCGCGCAGGTGCTCCCGCCACCAGCCCAGCGCCCGGCCGTCGCCGTTCCCGCGCAGCCAGCGCACGTAGTCGGCGAACGTGTGCTCGGTCACCTCGACCGGCTCGCCGCGGTAGGCGGCGGACAGGCCCCGGTAGAGCACATCCTGCGACCAGCCGTCGAACACCAGGTGGTGCGCGGTCAGGCAGAGCACGTGCTCGTCGGGGGCCAGCCGGATCAGCCGTGCCCGGAACAGCGGCCCGGCGGTCAGGTCGAACCGTTCCCGCGCCTCCTTCTGCAGGGCTCCGGCCAGCTCCGCGGGGGAGAGGTCGTCGACCGGCAGCGGCACCTCGCCCGGCGGCGCGACCGTCACGTCGGGGATCCCGTCGCGCGAGCCCACCCGCCAGCGCAACGCCTCGTGGACCGCCACCACGGTGGTGAGCGCGCGCTGGAGCGCGGCGACGTCGAGCGGGCCGCGGATCCGCTCGGCCATCGCGATGTTGTGCGCGGTCGACTCGGGCGCCAGCTGTTCGACGAACCACATCCGGCGCTGGGCGGGGGTTAACGCGGCCGGGCTCCCCGTGGGCGGGGCGGCGGTGGTCGTCCGCTGCGCGCGCTCCACCAGCGCGCGCAGCGCGCCGTAGGTCCTGCCCGCGTACACGTCCTGGACCGACACCACCCGGCCCAGCTCCGCGCGTACCGCGGTCACCAGCCGCATCGCCCGCAGCGAGTGCCCGCCGCGCTGGAAGAAGTCGTCCTCGTCGTCCGGGGCGGGCGCCTCGAGCACCCGCGCCCAGATCCCGGCCAACCCGGTCCCCGTTCCCTGCTCCCGCTGGGACTGCGCCCTGAGGGCGGCGAGGTCGACCTTGCCCGAGGCGTTCAGCGGGAGGATGGCCAGCCGTACCAGCCTGGTCGGCAGCATGTACGGCGGCAGCCGTACCGCCAGGTCCTCGCGCAGCGCGGCCAGGTCGGGCGCGTCCTCGGGCGTCACGTAGGCGACCAGCTCGCCCGTGAAGTCCACCACCGCCTGCAGCACCTTGGGGTGGGCGCGCAGTGTCGTCTCCACCTCTCCGATCTCCACGCGCTGCCCCTGGACCTTCACCTGGCGGTCCAGCCGGCCCATGAACGCGATCTGGCCGTCCTCCTGCCACGCCACGCGATCGCCTGTCCGGTACAGCCGCGCGCCCGGCTCGGTCGAGAACGGGTCGGGGATGAACCGCTCGGCCGTCAGCCCGGGCCGGCCCACGTATCCGCGGCTGATCTGCGGGCCGCCGATGCACAGCTCGCCCGGTACGCCGGTCGGGCACTCGTTCAGGTCCTCGTCCAGGATGTGCGCCCGGCAGCCGCGCAGCGGCCGCCCGATCGGCAGCGGCCGCTCCCACACGCCCTCGAACCGGCCGCCCACCACCGTGACGGTCGACTCGGTCGGGCCGTACCAGTTGTGGAAGTTCCCGTGCGCCGACCACCGCGCCACCTGCTCGGGCGGGGGCGGCTCGCCCGCCGTCATCACGTCCTGCAGGTACGGCAGGCGGCTGGGGTCGATCAGCGGGAGCACCGCGGGCGGGAGGAACCCGTAGGTGACGTCGTGCTCCTCCAGGAAGCGCTGCAACCGGGCCGGATCCACCCGGTCCTCGTCGGGCACCAGTTGCACGCAGCCGCCGGCGGTCAGCGGGGTCAGCATGTCGAACACCGAGGCGTCGAAGCCCAGCGCGGAGAAGGCGAACGAGCGGCAGCTCGCGTCCAGCGCGAAGTGCGCGACCGTGGAGGTGACGAAGGCGACCACGTTGGCGTGGCTCACGACCACGCCCTTGGGCCTCCCGGTGGAACCGGAGGTGTAGATGACGTGCGCGGCGTTTCCCGGAACGGCGCGGTTCGGCGGAGCGGCCCGACGGGGCTGGTCCGCGTTCACGAGCGCGCGCCCGCAGCCCTCCAGCAGCTCCGCGCCGCGCTCGTCGACGACGACCACCTCGACCCCGGCGTCGTCGAGCACCTCTTCCAGCCGCAGGCGGGGATGCCCCGGATCCAGCGGCAGGTACGCCCCGCCCGCGAGGTGGATGCCGAGCACGGCCGCCGGCATCAGCGGGGTACGGCGGGTGCACAGGGCCACCCGGCTTTCCGGTCCGACGCCGAGCTCCTGGAGCCGCGCCGCCAGCGCCTCGGCCCGCTCGACCAGCTGGGCATAGGTGAGCACGTTCTCCCATTGCCGGACCGCCGGGGCATCCGGGGTCCTCGCGGCCTGAGCCGTGATCAGAGTGCTGAGGAGTGTCATCCTGCGGCCTCCACGCCGGGCCGTACCAGCCGGCCTTGCCGTACCGTCTCGAAACGCAGCAGGAAGCGCGGCTCGCGGACGGCGATCGCGGCGATCGCGCGCCCCAGCGGCAGGTGCGTCACCCGCCACTCCGCCAGCCGCGCCACCTCGGGAGCCGTCTCGGGCACCCACGTCGTGCCCGGCCGCTGCCCCGCGAACCCGAACAGCGCCGGATCCACCCGCAGCCCGTCACCGGTCGCCTTCAGCACCGCTTCCTTCGCCGTCCGCGTGCGCAGCGCGCTGTGCAACCGCAGCTCCTCGGGCAGCGCGGCGAACTCATCGCGCTCCCGCTCGTCCAGCGACCCCTCGAAGAAGGCCTGCTCGTTGGCCAGCGGGCGGAGGCGCTCGAGGTCGGCGCCCACCTCCCGGCCCGTCGCCAGCGCGATCAGCACGAGCCCGCCCGATTGGCCGAGGCTGTAGGTGGGCTGTGTTCCGGTGCACGGCTTGCCGCCGGGCCGGGTACGCAGCTCGCCGACGCCCGGCTCGATCCCGTACTCCCTGAGCAGCCGCCGCAGCAGCACCGACCTGCCGACGAACCAGCGCCGATGGTCCTCCTGCCGGAACCTGGCCGCTCGTGCCGCCTCCCTGGGCGACAGTTCGTCGACGGCCACGCACATCTCGGGCAGCTCCTCGAGGTTGGCCAGCCACACGTGCACCTCGTCCGCGGCCAGGCTCTGCTGGGGGCCCGCTGCGATCGTCCGCGCCACCTGACCGCCGTGCGTGGCGAGGAAGAGGTGCGCGGCGTCGAGCGTGTGCAGGCGGAAGGTCGAGGTGGTGTGGCGGGCCCAGCCGAGCATGGTGGGGTGGGCGACCTCTCGGTCATGAGCGCCGGCGAAGGCGACGATGGGGATGTCGAGCGGCTCCTGCCTGGCGAAGCGGTAATGGCGCAGCCACTCCATGTCCGTCCGCAGGGCGGGGATGAGCAGAGCCTTGACCTCGGGCTGCGTCCGTAACTCCGCGGGCGCGCCCAGCCGGTGGATCAGCTCTTCGATCAGGTCCTCGTCACCCAGGCCCGTCCACCGCCCCAGCGTCTCCTGGTGCTCCGGCGGGTGCGCGGCGCCGACGTAGAGGCATTCGGGCGCTGGCACGCCAAGCCGCCGCAGCTCGCGGACCACCTCGAAGGCGACCCGGCCGCCCATACTGTGTCCATAGATCGAGTACGGCGTGCGGTGGTGGGCGGCGATGGACCGTGCGATCAGCTCCGGGGAGAGCGCCCCGGGTTCAGCCACCTGGCCTTCACGACCGGGGAGCATCGCCACCCGTACGTCGAAGACTCCGTCGAACGCCTGCCTCCACGCCCAGAAGGCGGAGACGTCTCCACCGGCGTAGGGGAGGCAGAAGAGGAGCCGAGCGCCGGGCGGGTATCGCGTTAGCGAGGCGAACGGTGTCTCGGGTAGCACGTGTTGCTCTCGCATTGCTACGCGAAGTCACCCCCGACAGGTCCACCGCGCCGTGCGAGGTCGTCGCGCGGGCAGCAGAAAGTATGGGCCGCTCGTCAGGGTTCGTCCTGGCGAGGGTCGGCTAACGCCTAAAGCCATGCCATTCCTATTATTTTGTCCGAAAGCCAGTCAAGGGGTGAAATTTCAACCCATGCTGAAATGGAGGTTTCGGGCATTGGGAAATTTCACTGCCTGTGGGTGCGTCGGCGCGTGGTGAACCTCTCCGGCTGGGCGGATGATCTCTACCTATCCCTGAGTCAAGACGTCGGTCATGCTCTGTGAGGATCTCGCTCCTCTACGGAATGTCCGTAATCAGGGTTTCGGCCTTCGTGCCGATGGGGCACCTGCCCACATTGACTAATTGATTTGAGCCCTATTCTGCATATCGGTCAGATAGTTGGTGATCTTGCTGGCAGCAGCCTTGCGGGGTGTTGACAGCTGGGCGGCCAGACGATCCGATGCTCAACGAGCTAGATCATCAGCTGAGAGCATCTTCTACCTGGTCGGGTGTGAGCGCGTTTGTGCGGGGTTCTTTCCAGACCATGGCCTAGGCCGAGCCGGAGATCACGCCGCCCGTCCGCGTCCGGCACAGTCGTCCATCGTCGCCGATTATCTGGCAGCCTTCGTACCCGACGTACATGAAAGCGCGGCAAGTCTGGGCGGGACATCTCCTCAGCTTCGAGATGCCATCGTGCCGGAACCGGACGGTTTCACACGGCTGCAACCCAACCGAACCTTCGCGCCGCGATGATCTGGGTCAAAGACCTCACCCGGATCATCTCTTGATCGCAACTGAATACGCGCCCTAGTGCAGCAGTCCGGCTTTGCGGGCGTTGAAGGTCAGTTCGTCGCGGTGGTCCGGGTGGGCGATGGCGATCAGGCGTCGGGCGCGCTCGTCAAGGCTGGCTCCGCGCAGCCTCGCGACGCCGTATTCGGTCACCACGTGGTCGGTGGCGTTCTTCAGGGTGGTCACGACGCTGCCGGGGGTAAGAGTGGTGCGGATCTTGCTGTGTCCTTCGCTGGTGGCGGAGTGCAGGACGAGGAATGCCTTACCGCCGGGCGAGTACATCGCGCCGTGGGCGAAGTCGGCCTGGCCTCCGGAGGAGGACCAGTAGCGCCCCGCGATGGTCTCGCTGGCGGCCTGGCCCATCAGGTCGACTTCGGTGGTGGCGTTGATGGACATGAAGTTCGGCTCTTTGGCGACCACGCGCGGGTCGTTGGTCCACTCCACCGGCATCATTTCCACGGCCGGGTTGTGGTCCAGCCAGCGCATCAGGTCCGGGCTGCCGACGCAGAAGGTGGTCACGTGCTTGTTGCGGTGCTGCTGCTTCGCCGTGCCGGTGGCGACGCCCTTGTTGGCGAGTTCCATGAGCCCGTCGGAGAAGCATTCGGTGTGGATGCCCAGGTCTTTGTGGTCGCCCAGGGCCCTGAGTAGGGCGTCGGGGATGGAGCCGACGCCGACTTGCAGGCACGCGCCATTGGGGATCATCTCGGCGATGTGGCCGGCGATCGCCTCGTCCTGCGGTCTCGGGGCGCGGCGCGGCTTACCTGCGGGGAGCTGGGCGTCGGTGCGGATCCAGCCGGCGGTCTGGCTGATGTGGATCTGGTTCTGGCCGTATGTGTAGGGCTGCGCGTCCATGACTTCGAGGAAGAAGGGGACCTGTCCGATGAACGCGGAGACGTAGTCGGCGTTGGTGCCCAGGCTGAAGTAGCCGTGCTTGCCCGGCCCGGCCGCGGCGGCCAGGATCAGGGAGGGATTGAGCATGCGCAGCAGCAGCGGCATCTCAGAGAAGTGGTTGGGCACCAGCTCACACCGGCCGTCCCAGTATGCCTGGCGGGATCCCGGGCCCAGGAAGTAGTCGTAATGGCGCAGGTGGTCGCCGAAGTCGCCGTTGATATAGCTCCGGGAGACGAACGGGTCCATGCGGTGGATGCGGACCCGGTCGAGCTGGTCGGCGTGTGCCTCAAGGGTGTCGAGCAATGTAGGTGGCTCGCCGAGCGCGACCGGGACGATAAGGTCGCAGTCCGCGCCGACGAACTTGAGGACATCGCTTGCGGCGCCGGGCCGGAGACCAGAACCCTCAGCAGGAGCAACGGCGTTCATGGTGCACCTCCTACCCTTCAGGTTTAGCTGGATGCATCACACGCTGTCGAATGCCGGTGATGACCGCTCCGGCCGGGCACGCGGCCTGGGGGCCGGTCCCGGCCGACAGCGGCTCCGGCCGCGCCCGTCTCCTCTATAGCCCTCGCCCGTCACGTCGCCGAGGATTGCCAAGGACCGCGGTCAGATCCTCGGTGACCTGCGCGAGCAGGCCGGCACCGAAGACGCAGAGTGTGCCTTCCCACGGATGACCGAAGGTGCCAAAGCTAAAATCCTCCGAGAAGTAGACGTAGTAGTCCCCGTCTGGAAATGCACTACCCGGCCATCGCGGTTGTCCCAGGCCGCCCACCGGGTCCGGCCGGAAGCGCACCGCCGAGTGGTACCAGTCCACAGAGTAGAGCCACATTTCCGGCAGAGCGCAGGCGGCCAAACCACGCTGTATTACCGCTCCCAACTGGTCTAACTTCTTACCCTCCGGCGCGTCCTCTACCGGGTCGAGAAGGATGGCGGACAGACCCCACGTGACCGATGGGCTTGGCTCTCGAATACTCGGCCACCCTTGCCAGTCATAGCTGGGCCGGAACACAAACGCTTCAACGAAGCGATTGCAGATATCGCGGTACTCAGAGACGCCACATTCCACATAGCCGTCGCTACTCACAGATGGAATATAGGACCGCTGTGGCCGGCCCAGTGGGCAACCTGAGGGGCGGACACGTCAGGGTTGAGCTATGTGGAGACACAGGCGTGGCGGAGGTCGCCGACCCGCTTGGTCAGTGGTGATTCGGCCTTTCGCGACCGACAACAAGACCATCGCCAAGACCGCCACTATCCTGGCCCGCGGGTCGGCAAGCTCTGAGGTCTCGCACCGTGGTTGAAGCACG
The DNA here is from genome assembly GCF_030268965.1 of Microtetraspora sp. NBRC 16547. Taxonomy (GTDB): domain Bacteria; phylum Actinomycetota; class Actinomycetes; order Streptosporangiales; family Streptosporangiaceae; genus Microtetraspora. The sequence goes on from NZ_BSSE01000008.1 coordinate 232,503, forward strand.
CGAACGCACCGGCGGTAGTCTCTGAACCGAAGAGATCGGCGGAGCGACGCTCGAACTCAGCGGCCAGGGGTCCCCCCAGACGGCTCTGATCGACATGATCGAAGCCGGGCCGCGAGCCGTACGGCGGCCGCCATGACGACCCCTGTTACCCGAGGCGCACCGTGAACACCTGCAGGGCTGCCGTCGCCCCGTACTTCGGGCCCGAGGCGCTCGACCCTGTTGTCTCCTCCGAGAGCGACCAGGCGAGCGAGGGGCGGACGCGTCGGCGCACAGCTCCGCACCGCCGACACTCACAATCGGTGCCCGAACCGGCACCGGCTGAACCACTCCCGACAGGAGAACGACGATGAGCACCAGTCCCTCCTACCAGGTGACCGACCCGGCGACGGGCAAGGTCGTCGAGACCTTCGAGCCGGCGACCGACGCAGACGTCGAGGCCGCGCTGACGGCCGCCGCTGCGGCGTACACGACGTGGAAGGACGTCCCGATCACCCGACGTGCCGAGATCGTCAGCAAGGTCGGAGCACTGTTCGCCGAGCGTGCGGATGAGCTCGCCGCGATCGCGGCCCAGGAGATGGGCAAGCCGGTCTCGGAGGGAGTGGAGGAGGTCGAGTTCTGCCAGGCGATCTTCGACTACTTCGCGACCGAGGGCCCGACGCTCGCTGCGGACCAGCCGATCAAGACGTTCGCCGGCGGAAAGGCGGTCGTGCAGAAACTGCCGATCGGTGTTCTGCTCGGGATCATGCCGTGGAACTTCCCGTTCTACCAGATCGCCCGTTTCGCGGCGCCCAACCTGATGCTGGGCAACACGATCATCCTCAAGCACGCCGAGTCGGTGCCGCGGTCGGCGCTCGCAGTCGAACAGATCATGAAGGACGCCGGCGTGCCGGAGGGCGCGTACGTCAACGTGTTCGCGACCCACGAGCAGATCGAGACGATCATCGCCGACCCACGGGTGCAGGGCGTCTCGCTGACCGGATCCGAGCGGGCCGGTGCGATCGTCGCGTCGCTCGCGGGGAAGAACCTGAAGAAGTGCGTGCTCGAGTTGGGAGGCTCGGACCCTTACGTGATCCTCGACAGCGACGACGTCGCGGAGGCGGCGGAGACCGCGTGGGGCACCCGCCTGTACAACATGGGCCAGGCCTGCAACTCCAACAAGCGCATGATCGTGATGGATGACATCTTCGATGACTTCGTCTCGGAGCTCACCCGGAAGGCGCTCGCGATCGAGCCGGGGTCATTCGCCCCGATGTCATCTCGGGCGGCTGCGGAGACGCTCGCGGCCCAGGTCGAGGACGCGGTCAGCAAGGGAGCGACGCTGCATGCCGGTGGTGTGCTCAGTGACGGCCCGGCGGCGTACTACTCGCCTGCTGTCCTCACAGGGATCACCCCGGACATGCGGGCCTATCGCGAAGAGCTGTTCGGGCCGGTCGCCGTGGTCTACAAGGTCGGCAGCGACGAGGAGGCCCTGGAGCTCGCGAACGACACGCAGTACGGACTGGGTGGCGCGGTGTTCAGCACCGACGTGGATCGAGCCACATCCATGGCCTCACGGCTCGAGACCGGGATGGCGAACGTGAACACCCCTGCCGGTGAAGGCGCAGAAGTTCCGTTCGGCGGGGTGAAGCGCTCCGGGTTCGGCCGCGAGCTCGGTCCCCTCGGCATGGACGAGTTCGTCAACAAGCGGATGTTCTTCGTCGCAGACTGACAGCGCCGCCGCGTGATGAGGCCGACGGATCCTGGATCCGTCGGCCTCATCACGCCCCCGCATATCTCTTCCCCGGCACCCGGCACCCGGCATCGGGAACCGAGTGGAGAACGCGCCCGCCGGGCCGAACTCGAAGGGGGAGCCGAGCGCGTCGCCCACCGCCGGGGTCTATGATCCACTTCGGAGGCGTTTAGGAGTCTGGTGGCCCTCCTGGTCTTCAAAACCAGTGGCGCCGAGCATCTCGGCGCGGCGGGTTCGATTCCCGTCCGCCTCCGCTGATCAGTGCATTCGGGATGGTCGTGAGTGGATCGACGCAGGTCTGTGCCGCGGACGGATGCCATGCTGGCCGACCCTCGGCTGGCCGCCGCGCAGGAGGTACTCGGCCGTAGCCTCGTCAAGGCCGCGGTGGCGGACGCCCAGCAGCGGGTCCGCGAGGGCTTCGCCGACCCCGGCGAAGCGGTGGAGGCCGCGCTCGCCCTCCTCCCCGCGACCGCCGGCGGGCTCAAGAGCGTGGTCAACGCCACCGGCGTGCTCGTGCACACCAATCTGGGCCGGGCTCCGCTCTCACCCGCCGCCGTCGCGGCGGTCACCGCGGCCTCCGGCTATACCGACGTCGAGTTCGACCTGGCCGACGGGCGACGCGCCCGCCGTGGGCGTACGGCTCTCGCCGCGCTGGCGCAGGCGGTGCCCGAGGCGGGGGCTGTGCACGTGGTCAACAACAACGCGGCCGCGCTCGTGCTCGCCGTCGCGGTGCTCGCGCCGGGCAAGGAGGTCCTCGTCAGCCGGGGCGAGCTGGTGGAGATCGGCGACGGGTTCCGCCTGCCCGAGCTGCTGGAGTCCGCCGGTTGCCGGCTTCGCGAGGTCGGCACCACGAACCGCACCGCCTTGCGCGACTACGTGCACGCCTGCGGCCCGGACACAGGCTTCATTCTCAAGGTCCATCCGTCCAACTACCGGATCGAGGGATTCACCTCCGAGGTCTCCATCCAGGAGCTGGCCACGATCGGGCCGCCCGTGGTGGCCGACATCGGCTCGGGGCTGCTCCGCCCGGAACCCCTGCTGCCCGGCGAACCGGACGCGGCCGGCGCACTGCTCCAGGGAGCGGCGCTGGTCACCGCCAGCGGCGACAAGCTGCTCGGCGGCCCGCAGGCGGGTCTCCTGCTCGGCGATGAGGACCTCGTGGAACGGCTGCGCCGCCATCCCCTCGCCCGCGCGCTGCGGGTGGACAAGCTCACCCTGGCCGCGCTCGAAGCGACCCTGCGCGGTTCGCTGCCGCCGGTGCACCGCTCGCTCCGCACAAGCGTCGCCGAGCTCAGGGAACGTGCGGAACGACTCGCGCGACGCCTCGGCGGCCGCGCGGAGGCGGTGGCGACCGTGGCCAGGGTCGGCGGCGGGGGCGCGCCGGGAGTGGAGCTGCCCAGCGCGGGAATCGCCGTGGACGCGGACCTGGCCGCACGGCTGCGCTCCTGCGACCCTCCCGTGATCGGCCGGGTCACAGGAGGGCGCCTGGTGCTCGACCTGCGCGCGGTCGAGCCCGGTCAGGACGAGGTCATCGCCGCCGCGTTGGAGCGCGTGTGCAGGTGATCGCGACGGCCGGGCACGTCGACCACGGCAAGTCGACGCTGATCCGGGCGCTGACCGGAATGGAGCCTGACCGCTGGGCCGAGGAACGCCGCCGCGGCATGACCATCGACCTCGGCTTCGCCTGGACCACCCTGCGCTCGGGCGAACGGATCGCGTTCGTCGACGTTCCCGGGCACGAGCGTTTCGTCACCAACATGCTGGCCGGGGTCGGGCCGTGCCCGGCGGTGATGATCGTCGTGGCCGCCGACGAGGGCTGGCAGGCCCAGTCGGCCGAGCACTTGGCCGCGCTCGACGCCCTGGGCGTACGGCATGGCCTGGCGGTCGTCACCAGGGCCGATCTCGCCGAGCCTGAGCTCGCCCTGACACAGGTCCACGGCCACCTCGACAAAACATGCCTGGCGGGGATCGAGAGCGTCGTCGTCAGCGGGCGGACCGGGCAGGGGCTTCCCGAGCTGGAGGCCGCCCTGGCCCGGCTCGCCGCCACGTTGCCCGAGCCGGACACCGAGGGTGCCGTCCGGTTGTGGATCGACCGGGTCTTCACCGTGGCGGGAGCGGGGACCGTCGTCACCGGCACGCTGAGCAGGGGGACGCTCCGTGTCGGCGACGAGCTGGACATGAGCGGCCGGCGGGTCAGGATCCGCGGGCTCCAGACACTCGGTGAGAAGAAGGAGAAGGTCTCCGCGACCGCCCGCGTCGCCGTCAACCTCCGGGGCGTCGACCGTGACGGCCTGTCCCGAGGCATGGCGCTGGTGACTCCCGAGTTCTGGATGCCGACCCGGGTCATCGACGTACGGCTGAACGCGGGCGTGCATCATCGTGGAGAGGCGGTGCTCCACGTCGGGTCGGCCGCCGTCCCCGTCAGGCTCCGTTTCCTCGGCGGCGACACCGCCAGGCTCACCCTCAGCCGTACCCTGCCTCTCAGGACAGGCGACCGGGGCCTGCTCCGCGATCCCGGCAGACGGGAGATCATCGCCGGGCTGCGAGTGCTGGATGTGCGTCCTCCCGCGCTGCGGCGCCGGGGCGCGGCAGCCGCCAGGGCGGCCGCGCTCGGCGAGGTGGGGCTCCCCGACGCCGCGGCCCTGCTGCGCTGGCATGGCCTGCTGAGGGGCAGCGAGCTCACGGCGATGGGCTGCCCGCCCGGGGGCTCACCCGTCGTCGGCGACTGGTACGCCGACCCGGGGCACTGGTCGTCGCTGCGCAGCCGTCTCGCCGACCACGTCTCGCGACGGCCCGCACTCGACCCGGGGATCACCGTGGACGCCGCCACCCAGCTGCTCGCCCTGTCTGATCGCCGGCTCACCGAGGCGCTCGTGGCGCCGCCGCTGGCGGTCGAGGGCGGGCGGATCCTTCCCGCCGGAGGGTCGCTGCCTCCAGCGATCGCCAAGGCGGTCACGGAGCTGACCGCCGACCTCGCCGAGCAGCCCTTCAACGCCCCTACCGCCGAGCGCCTGAACGAACTCGGCCTCACGGGCAAGGCGCTGGCGGCGGCGCTCCGCTCGGGCGCGGTGACGTCGATCGCGAAGAACGTCATCCTCCTGCCCGGCGCGCTGGACAGGGCCGCGGACGTTCTCGCCCGGTTGCCCTCGCCCTTCACCGTCAGCGACGCGCGGGTCGCCCTGGCCACCAGCCGCCGCGTCGTCCTCCCCCTCCTGGAGCGCCTCGACGCCGGGGGAATCACCCGGCGGATCGACAACGACCTGCGCATATGCCGCCCCCAGGACGGGTCGCACCTCTAGGACGGGACGGCGTCCAGCTGGGTACGCGCGGCCTCCGCGAACAGTTGGAGCTCCGCGTCAGAGCCGGTGCCGGCGAGCACGATGAACCTGTCCTTCGACATCGCCGCCACCTCCACCTCGCCGTCGTGGCGCGCGACGTTCTTGGGCCCGGGCACCGAGGTGACGCTGCCGACCGTTCCGCATTCCGCATAGAAGGACTTGAACGCGTCCATGGCGTCCACCCCGCTCACCACGACCTGCGTCATCGTGGTCCCGTCCGTCGCCGTGAAGGAACGCCACGAGGTCGCGGCTTCCATCGGCGCGATGACCCGCTTCCCGCAGGGCACCAGGCTCGCGTCCAGATCTCGCCAGATCCCGTGCGAGGCGCCCGTGACTGTCCACGTACGGCCGTCCTTCAGTTGGCCCGGTTCCAGGAGGAGCGAGGGCGGGTCGGTCTTCACCGGCTCTGCGCCGCAGGCGGCGCAGGCGGCGCAGAGCAGCGCGATGAGCGTCACGATCGTGCGGTTCACGTGTGATGATCCTCTCTCCGGCCTTCGTCACATGGATTATTGCCCGTGGGCCGCGGAGGTTCCCTGAAGATCGGCCACCTTGTCGGCGACGATCAGGAAGCCCGCCACGAAGATGGCAAGTCCGCAGGCGAGCAGCCGGGCACCCATCTCAGCCGGTACGGGCGGCCATTCTGCGACGAGCGGTGCCGTGGCCAGTGCCAGCAGTACGGCACGGCCGACCTTCACAGGCGAGGCCGGGCTGGTCTCATCCAGGCATCCGCACGGCACCCTGCCCCTGCGCCGCAGCAGTACGGCCAGATAGGCAGCCAGTGCCAGGTACCAGAGCGCCACGGCTGCGGCGGCGAACCGCAACAGCCGGGCTTCTCCAGCCAGCCAACCAGCCAGTACGGCGGCGCCGGTCAGGCCCTCGGCGGGCCCGACCAGCGGCGCGAGCCGTACCAGGAAGACGGGAAGCAGGTCGTGTGCTTTGATCACCTCCGTCAGGCTGCCGCGGCGCACCGCGGCAACCACCAGCAGCACGGCGCCCGCCAGGGCGAAGCAGGCAGGCAGAGTGTCGAAGATTGTCATCTATGTCCATAGGAGCGCGAGCGACAGCAGGAACCCGATGGCACACAGGCGTCCCACCCAGGCAGTCGAGGCCAGCAGCTTCGTGTCCCACTGGTGCGGGTCGCCGCTGAGTGCGCGAGTGAGCGGCATGAGCGCCCTGCCCACGCCGAAGCCCAGCCCGGCCAGCAGGCCCGGTCCGAGTCCTCCGGCCAGCACGACAACCAGGACGAGCAGCTGAGGTAGCGCGGTCGGGGTGAAGGTACGCACACCCGTGCCCATCTCGAAGCCGAACTGCAGCGGCCCGGAGAAGTCGGAGCGAGGGATGACGTCCTGCGGCACGAGCCGGCGGTTCTGCGGCAGCGACAGCGGCCGTCCGGCCAGCTCGAAGAGCATGATGACGGCGATGATCGGGGCGAGCGCCCATAGCCGCACTGCTTCCGGGATGATCGAGGCCAGCCCGCCGAGCGTCCCCGTGAGGAGGCCGGCCAGCAGCGCGCCGATCATGAGTCCGATGGTGAAAACGGGTAACTTGCCTCGCCAGACCGACGAGGTCAGCAGGTCCGCTGAGTTGAGGCTTCAAACGGAGCCGGACAGCGAGAACCCGGCTGTCACCCCCATCAGCGTCCAGGCGAGCAGGGTGAACGACGGAGTCCAGAACTGGTGGGCGGCCATCACCAGGGCCGTGCTCAGCGCGATGCCGAGCGCGACCCTGGTGGCGGCGAAGCTGTTACTCATCAGTGCTCACGGGCGGGGCCAGGCGCAGATGTAGAAGGACGTACCGCCGCAGCTAGCGATGTTTCCGTCGGCGCAGCGGTAAGGGGTGCCGCTGAACGTCCAACGCCAGGCGTTCCGGGCAGTGTAGCCGTCTCCGCACGCCTTGATGGCGTAGCTGTTCCAGCAGGTGCCGGAGGAGCGCAAGAACCAGCCGTCGCCGCCGCAGTAGCTCTTGGAGTAGGTGCCACCCACGCAGATCTTGGTGTCGTTGTTGTAACCGCTCCAGTTGTTGTAACCGGCGCAGTGGGTGTACTCATCCCCTACCACTGCCTGGGCGCTGTTGTTCCTGCCCGGCAGGGCGGACAGCACGTTCAGGGCCAGGGCGCCGCCCAGCACGCCTGCGGTCTTGAAGATGGTTCTGCGGGAGGGCATCGACCACGTCAGGCTGCGACGCCTGCCGCTGTCCGGCTCGTCTTCCACGGAGGGCACCTCGGCCCAGTAGCGGTCGACATCGACTGTCATGCGCTTAACCTCTCTGAGGAGTCGACGGCGAGAAAGGCGTCGAGGTCGTCATCGGAACCGACGACCCTGCGCCATTCCTCCGTCCCGTTGGCGGAGTACTTGACCAGCGTCGGGGTCGCGCCGACGGCGACCGTGCCGACAAGGGTGGCGTCGATGACGGGGAGGACCTGGCTGTCCGCCACCCACTCGGCGCAACGGTCGGCGGGTGCCAGCAGCACGGCGTGTCCGGACAGGCCTGGCCCGGCCACGGCGGCAAGGCGGTGGGCACGATCCCGGCAGTTGGAGCAGTGCTCCGACACGACCAGGACGAAGGTCGGCAAACCATCGTCGGAGCCGAACCTGTCCACCGACCTGACGACCGGCGCCGCCGGCGCGGCCGCCTGCGCGCGCAGCAGCTTGCCCTGCAGCTCACGGACCATGTTCAGCATCGCGGCGAAGGCGAAGAGGAGCAGCACCGTCCCCAGGAAGGACAGAACCGCCAGCGAGTCCAGGAATGCCCTCATCGGTCTAGCTCAGCCTGCACGAGATGGACTCCACGACATTGATGAAGCGCGCGTCGTCCGGGCGGGCGGCGACCACGGTCGTCGCGGTGCTGTCATTGACCATGAAGGCTGAGCGGGTCTGGACGATGCCGGTCGCGTCGCGCTCGTCGACGCGCCACATCGAGCCGCCAGGCACCTTCTTGCCCGTGGAGGGCGGGATCGCCTCCAAGGCTTCCGCGATCGGCTTGACCTGGACATTGCAGACCTGGTCGATGGTGTTGACCGCCAGCAGGTTGCCGAGCGTCAGGCCCGCTCCCGCCCGGGGCAGCATGGTCAGCCCTTCCGGTGTGTCCTGGATGTCGAACTTGGCCAGGATGTCCATGAAGGCTTCGAACGGGACGCCCGTGCCGGTGAAGAAGGTGGCAATCTCGTGGTGCGGTCCCACCCACACCATGTTGGTCCCGATCTCCGGGTCCTCGAGCGACACCATCCGGCCGCCGTTCCACTGGGCCTCACGCACGGTGTAGCGGGACCAGTCGCCCATCTGCTTCGGGAGGAGTTCGTTGGACCCTGCCGGAACGACCTGGAACCGGATGCCACCGGTGGGGCCGTGTGCCCAGATGAGGTAGGCCCAGCCGCCGATGAAGGGCTGAGAGTTTCCGTCGACCGTTAGACGTTGTCCGTTGGGTGCACGCACTTGCATGGGGTTGCCTTTCACAAGGAGGGGGGAGGGGCACACCGAGTAGTCCGGATGGGCTTTGAACTGGCAGGGAGGTGTAGGTGTGCCCGGCGCCTGCGCCGAACTCCATCAAGATCAAACGGAATATCTCACGCGATCTACAGGCAGTCAAGATCTTGTCAAGTCTATGGATCGGGCTGCATACTGTGTGTCCCAAATTCCTTTACAGTCGTTCGCTAAACCACCGCGAAGTTTCAGTAGGTGCCTGGGTCTAGTCGTGGGATTGGTAATGGCGACTGGAAGTGTCCTGATGGCCGCCTTGGTTGTTACTGACGTCTTTCTCACGACGGGCTACATCGAGATGGGTTATGACGAAGGGGCCTCGGAGCCTTACTGAACAGAGACCCCGTCTGATGCGGCGAGGGTGTGGCCGACTCGTACCGGAGCCGCCCGGGCGCCGTTGTCAAAGATGTACGCACTGGACCGGGCCGCGTATCTGGCTGTATTAAAGGCGATGGATCCGGGGTTGGTCATCGATGAGGAGCGGGCGATTCGGCGGGGCCGAGCGGTTTGCGACAAGATCATAAACGTCGGCACGACTCGTCACCGGAATCGGACGGATCAGGGACGAAGCATTACCGAACGGCAGCCGGAAACCCAGAACAATAGCAGCGGACAGCCGCCCAGTTGATCTTCTAATCCGACGGTCTCGGCCAGGCCCTTCGTGCGGAACGTCGAGGACTTCTCACGAGTGTCCACCGTCCAGCGCACGGTGTGCGCGACGACCCGCTTGGGCTTCCCCGGCCCCTGGTGGGTCTTGTTCGCGCGAATCTCCCAGAACTTCACGTTGTAGGTCGGGTTCACGCAGCCTCCCGGAGGCTTTCCAGCCAGGGGCACCTCCATCCATGTCACAGGGGGCCGGGCTACCTCGTCTCAGGGGGTGTAGCCACCGACGACCACAGAGGAGCACACCATGGACGCGCGACTGAACTACTTCGCCGACCCGACCGCCAGCAAGGTACTCAAGTACTTCATGGCGGCGGGCAAGGCGCTCAAGGACTCGCCGCTGCCGACCGCCACGCAGGAGCTGGTGGCGCTTCGCGTGAGTCAGATCAACGGCTGCGCAGTCTGCATCGACATGCACACCAAAGAGGCCGCCGCTGCCGGCGAGACCTCGGTCCGGCTGAACCTCGTCGCGGCGTGGCGGGAGGCCACGGTCTTCACCGAGGCCGAGCGTGCCGCGCTGGAACTGGCGGAGGAGGGGACCCGGGTCGCGGATGCGGCCGGTGGGGTCAGCGACGAGGTGTGGGCGTACGCCGCCAAGCACTACGACGAGGAGCAGCTCACCGCCCTGGTGATCCTGATCTCCTTCATGAACACCGCGAACCGGCTGAACATCATCACCCAGCAGCCGGCCGGCGACTACGAGCCCGGGCAGTTCCACTGAACGGCATCAGCAACTGGCTCGGGGTCCGGCTACGGGCTCCGGGCCTCCGGGCTCGGGGGCGTTACTCTGGCCTGCCGGTGGCCCGGATGTTTAACAGAAGATCGGTGGCCCGGATCTTTAACAGAAGATGCCTGCGCCAGCGAGTACGGCCGGAGGGCTTCAAGGGGAGGGGATCCCGCGTGAGCAAGGTCGAAGAGTTCGAGGAGCTGCGGCCGCTGCTGTTTTCGATCGCCTATCGGATTCTGGGCAGTGTGAGTGAGGCCGAGGACGCGGTGCAGGAGACATGGCTGCGCTTTGACGGATCGGCGACCCAGCCCACGTCGACCAAGGCTCTTCTGTCGGCCACGGTGACGCGGATCTCGATCGATGTGCTGCGCTCCGCACGGGTGCGGCGGGAGGAGTACGTGGGCCCGTGGTTTCCCGAGCCGCTGCTGAGCGATCCGTATCAGGATCCGGCGCGGTCGGTGGAGCTGGCCGACTCGGTGTCGATGGCGGCGCTGCTGCTGCTGGAGCGGCTCAGCCCGCTGGAGCGGGCGGTGTTTGTGCTGCGGGAGGTGTTCGGCTTCGGGTTCGACGAGGTCGCCGCGGCGGTGGGGCGGTCGGAGGCGGCGTGCCGGCAGCTGCTGGTGCGCGCGCGGCGGCATATGGAGGCCGGGCGGCCGCGCTTCGAAGCGGTCCGCAAAGAGCGGGAGGAACTGGCGTCGCGGTTCTTCGGCGCCCTCCGCGAAGGCGACGTCGCCAGCCTGCAGGAACTGCTCGCCGCCGACGTATCGATGGTCGGCGACGGTGGCGGCAAGGCCCCGCAGCTGGCCAGGGCTGTCATCGGCGCCAAGAACGTGGCCCGGCTGCTTGCCTCCATCTTCCTCCAGATGGCCCGGATCGACGTGACGTTCGAGCCGCACGAGATCAACGGCCAGCCGGGCGCGATCTTCCGCGACCGGGACGGCAAGGTGCTCCACACCCTGGTGCTTGATGTACTCGACGGGCAGATCCAGACGATCCGCTCGGTGATCAACCCCGACAAGCTCGGGCACGTGGGCCCAGTTGCGGACGCATGGGCAATCGACCGCGAAGTAAGGCAGGCACGCAAAGACTTGGATGCCACTAATCGACCCGAAGATCTGGTCGTGGAAGGGCCACGACACTAGTCTGCCCGGATGGCCGTGACCGACTTCTCCCACAAGGCGGGTGAACATACCCGTGGGGACCAGGACGCCGCCACGCGGCTGTCCGTGCGGGACCGGATGATACCGCCGATGCCCGGTAGCGAACTGTGGGGCTGGCTCGGCCCGCTGATCGTGGCGCTGTTCGGTGCCTTCCTGCGTTTCTACCGCCTCGGCACGCCCAAGGCGATCGTTTTCGACGAGACGTGGTATGCCAAGGATGCCTTCTCGACGATCAAGTACGGTGTCGAGCGCGCGTTCGTCGACAAAGCCAACGATCTGCTGGTCGCCGGCAATACCGACGTCTTCAAGCACTGCGATCAGGTGTCCAAATGCGCCGGATACGTGGTGCATCCGCCGCTGGGGAAGTGGCTGATCGGCGTCGGCGAGATGATCTTCGGGATGAACCCGTTCGGCTGGCGATTCGCCGCCGCACTGGTCGGAGCGCTGTCGATCTTCATCCTGGCCCGGCTGGCCCGCAGGATGACCCGATCGACCCTGCTCGGCTGTCTGGCCGGGTTCCTGCTGTCGCTGGACGCGCTGCACTTCGTGCTGTCCCGTACGGCGCTGCTGGACATCTTCCTGATGTTCTGGGTCCTGGCCGGGTTCGCCTGCCTGGTGGTGGACCGGGACCGGACGCGGCAGACGCTGGCCGAGTGGCACGCGTCGGCCACCTCACTCGACGTCGGCCCACGGCTCGGCTGGCGGCCGTGGCGGCTGGCGGCCGGGCTGTGCCTGGGCGCGGGCCTCGCCACGAAGTGGACCGCGATCCTGTTCATCGCCGCCTTCGCGGTCATGTCGCTGCTGTGGGACGCGGGCGCGCGGCGCGCCGTGGGGCTGCGCCGGCCGTACCGCGAGACCCTCCGGCTGGACATGCCGTTGGCCGCGGCGTGGACGGCCCTGGTACCGGCCATCGTGTACGTCTCCTCGTTCGCGGGCTGGTTCGCCACCGACAAGGGGTACGGCCGGAAGTGGGAGCAGGCCACCTCGAGCGGCCCGGTCTTCTTCGTCTTCGACTCGCTCCGTTCGTGGCTGAGCTACCAGCTTCAGGTGCTGAGCTTCCACACCGGGTTGGAGGAGGAGCACCCCTACCAGTCCGAGCCGTGGAGCTGGCCGCTGCTGCTGCGTCCTGTGGCGTTCTTCTACGAGTCGCCCAAGACCTGCGGCGCGGACAGCTGCTCATGGGCCGTGCTCGGCACCGGAACCCCGGTGATCTGGTTCGCCGGCCTCGCCGCCATGATCGGCATGATCGCGTGGTACGTGGCGACCCGTGACTGGCGGGCCGGCGCGGTGCTCCTCGCGTACGCCGCGGGCTGGCTGCCGTGGTTCTACTACGCGATCGCCGACAACCGAACGATGTACCTGTTCTACGCGCTGCCGATGCTGCCGTTCATGATCCTCGCGATCGTGCTCGCCTGCGGCCTCATACTCGGGCCCGCTGTACCAGATAGGCGGCGGCTGATCGGATCTATAGCTGTCGGCGCCTTCGCACTGCTCGCGCTGGTCAACTTCTGGTGGCTCTATCCCGTCATCGGTGCCGAGGTGATCCCCTACCAGGACTGGTACGACCGAATGCTTTTCAAGAATGGCTGGATCTAAAGAGGACTTTCGCCGAGAAGACGAAGGCGGAGGTCTTCGATGCCTCCGGCGGGGGCGTCGGCTCCGGGGTGATCGCCCACGCGCGAGCGAGTCCGCGTCCGGCAGTCGGACCACTACCAGGTGGGCACCGACATCGCCCCCACCCTCGCCAGCCGAAACGGGTGTATCGTGGCATACATGACTATATGTAACGTCAGGTGTGCTGAGCGTTACGTCTTCTGGCGCGTCGGCATGACAGCAGCGCGTACTCCTGTTCCATGCCAAGTCACATGATCAACCGGCGGGCCTTCCTGCGCGCCGGCATCGTCGCCGGAGGCCTCCTGACCGGTGCGGCATCCGCGGGCACCGCCGTATTCGCCCGCACCGCTCAGCCGTCGAACGGGACCGTGCCGGACCAGGGTCCCGCCACCCCGGACCAGGCGTGGGCGACCCTGCGCGAGGGTAACCGCCGCTGGGTGGACGGCACCGCCACCCACCCGCACCAGGACGCCGATCGCCGCAGGGAGGTGGCGCAGAAGCAGAACCCGTTCGCGGTCGTATTCTCGTGCATCGACTCGCGAGTCTCCCCCGAGTTGGTCTTCGACGCCGGGCTGGGCGACCTGTTCGTGGTGCGGACCGCCGCGCAGACCATTGACCCGCTGGTGACAGGTGCCGCCGAGTACGGCCCAGCCGAAGTCGGCACCCCGCTCGTCGTCGTGCTCGGCCATCAGCGCTGCGGGGCAGTCACGGCCGCCGCAGAATCGCTGCACGAGCACAAGAAGCTGCCTGGCGAGCTGAGCACGATCGCTTCCGCCCTGCGTTCGGCCTACACGCGTTCGGGCGGCGACGTCGACAAGATGATCCGCATCAACACCGTCGACGTGGTGAACCAGCTCAAGAAGGACAAGCTCTTCACTCCTCGCATCGCCAAGGGCGAGCTCAAAGTCATCGGCGCGTACTACTCGATCGACACCGGCACAGTCACCCGCCTCGTCTGACCCGGCGGGAATAGAGCCTCGCCCGGCGAAAGGAGGGTGCTCGCCGTAGGCCGCCGGGTCGGACCCGAGCCGATCTGCGAGGTGCCGCAGGCGGCGATCTCGACCTACTACCGTGCTGTGGCGGACGGTTGTTCCAGTGTCCCTGCGGACTCTGTCGCAGTAGCCTACTGGCGTGATCGGCACCCTTCCGGAAGGTTCATCCAAGATTCGGGTGTTACGCGGGGTCGTGTCTCGTAGGCCGGGTTTGCTGGTTCCGGCATCGCTACGACGGGTCACCGGGCCGATATTGGCGGGCGCGGCGGCGGTGGCGATCGCAGCCATTCTCGACCACGCCGTCCTGCATGTCGGCTTCAACGCGTTCCTGCTCGGGCCGATCGCGCTGATCGCGGGGACGGTCGCCGTAGTACTCAGCGCGTCTCAACCGGATCAGCATCTGCATCACCTCACCGCCGAAGATCATGCTGAGCTGTACGACCTGGTCCACGACGTCGCCGACGCGCTGGCGGTGCGGCGGCCGCGGCGGATCTCGGTGTGGGCACACCCAGACTCAGTGGCTGTACGCCCACTGCCGTGGAGGAGCGAGCTGTGGCTGGGCTTGCCGTACCTCACCGAAATGAGCTCCGACGAACTCAGGGCAGTGATCGCGTATGAGCTCACCCTCCTCAAGCTGCGCCGATCCTGTCTTGTGAACGCAGCCCTTTCGTTCTTGCACGAGGAGGTGCCGCGCGGAGGTGGCCTGCCCGTAGAGGTCGAGATGCTGGCGATGGCCGCGATCAAGGAGGCGGACGCGGCTGCGGTACGCATCGCGGGCGAACGCGTCACCACCGCGGCGCTCTGGCGAGGTGGGCTGATCTCCTACTCGTTCACGTGGTTCGCCGTCCGCTATGCCTGGCCGATGGCGGGCCTGCGCTGGTATCCATCCGATCTGTATGTGGGCTGGCGCTGGAAAGTACACCACGATGATCTGCATGGCAGATTCATCCGCCATCTCCTCGAAGATGAGCGGCCCTTCGGCATGAAGGCCAGGGTCACTGTGATCGGAGGAGAGCAGGGAGAGGTCCTCCCGGTCGTGGTCGGCGTATTGCCGACCGGACTGCCTAAGGAGATCGAAGCTCGGCTGGCGCGAGCCTATCTGCGCGAGGAGTTTCCCGCGCAGTACGTCAAGTCGGTAGCCTTCGCCACCTTGCCTGACACGATTTGGGATGCTGTGTTCGAGCAGCAACTCGCTGATGTGTCGGAGGCCTTGGCACGCGTTCTCAACAAGGCCACGGTGACCCCTCGCGACGTTCTCGACATAGTGGTCACCGGCCGGGTAGGAGAGATCACCTGGGATCACCGCGACTGGTTGTGCACACATTCCACGCCGGAAGTCTGCGTGCTGTTCCCGCTCCTCCACCACGCGCTTCGGTCTGGCGGTTACCGATACGAGCATCCCCTGAGGCAGCGCCTACTGGTCTCGGATGATGGCCGGCGTGTGGACGTTGTGGCGCTCGCTGAACAAGTGGCGGGCGGCGGACCGGTGCCGGATTGGCTACCGCTTGGCGGAGAAAGCCCGGACCTGTCGCGGAGATCGTAGAGATCGCCCTCCATCGCTCGCCGCTCGCCTCGCGCGACCTCCGCAGCCCGGGTGCCCGACCGGCTGGCGACGGGCCTGTCCCTGGGCGAGGAACACCCCAACGCGCTGGCAAGCCGCAACAACCCTCGCCCTCGTGTCGGATTGCGCGCGATCTCGATCGCGGTGCCAGCATGTCGTTCTGCCACGAGCCGAGTTGCCGCCAGCCGCCATCTGTGATCCGCAGCTCAGGTGCGTTGAATGGAGCCTGGCGGAATACGGTTGCCGGTCTGTGAGCTCAGTTCGACAACGTCCGTGCAGGTCCGGATGGTTCGGCCGTGTCGTGCCCAGGAGTGCCCTCGTTCCTGCCGGTCGTCCGCTCGACGAGGGCCTCGAGTTCGGCGACCGCTCGGTCGGTGGCCGTTTCGGCGGCGATCTCGGCCGCCAGTCGCTGCGCTTCGCGCTGGTAGGAGGGCTCGTGGAGGACACGGTCGACCGCCCGGGCGATCGTGCGGGGTGAGGCGTTCTTGCTCACAGTGATCCCGGCGCCGGCGAGTTCGACATGCCGTGCCACCTCGACCTGGTCGCGCCCGAGCGGCACGCAGACCAGGGGGACCCCGGCGGCCAGGGACTTGACGGCCGTCCCGTGGCCGGCGTGCGTGATCGTCACTGCGGCGTGGCGCAGCGCGGTGCTGTGCGGAGCGGCTGCGGTGACCAGGACGTTGCCGGGCGCGCGGACCGTCGCCGGGTCCACGGCCGGGCCGGTGGTCAGCAGCCCGCGCACCGGCAGCGTGCCGAGGGCTTCGGCGATGCGCTCGAGTTGCGTGCGCTGGTTCATGAACGATGAGCTCAGGCTGGCCAGAACCAGCGGTGCGTCACCTTCCGGCAGCTCCAGTTCCCCGGCCCAGGCCGGGTCATCGAGCCGTGGGCCGACGTGCCGCACGTAGGCGGGGAAGCGCCTGCTGGGGTAGTCCAGCGCACGCGGGGACAGCACGAGCAGCCGGTCGACGCGACCGAACGCGTCGATCACCGAGTCCACCGGCGATAGGCCGTGCGCGGCGCGGGCGGCGTTCAGCGCCGGCAGTCCCTTCCCCCACGGTTTGGGGATCAGCTGTGTCAGCACCCGATCGCGCAGGCGCCCCAGCACGCCCGAGGCGGGGGCGAGGCCCGGACCGGGCGGTGGTGCCCCCGGAGTGGGGAACGGATAAAGGGTCGTCGCCAGCGAGGCCACGGGGATCCCGGCGGCCTCGCCGCCGGTGAGCGCGCCGAGCAGCATGTGCTCAGCAACCAGCACGTCGGCCGGGCGGGCACGCAACTCGGCCAGCGTGTCCCGGGCGTAGTCGGCCGCGGGGCCGCAGACAATGCGATCTCTCAGCCGTGCGAACGCGCCGATCGGCGTGCGGGCCTCGAAGTCCTTGATGACGTCCTTGGCCGGATCGGTGGCGTCGCCCTGGGGCGCCGTGGTCCAGGCGATCGGTTCCACACCGCTGGCGGCGACTTCCTCGTGCAGTGACCTGTCAGCCAGCACCCGGACGCCGTGGCCGCGTTCGTGCAGCGCGCGGGCGATCGACAGGACGGGCGGCACGGCTCCGCCGCCGGACCAGGTGGCAAACAGGAAGTTCTTACGCATCGTGTCTCTTTCGGGGGTCGATCGAGGTCAACAGGTCGCGCATGGCACGTTCGGCGTCCTCACGCGACAGGCCGAGGTCGCGCCGCCACAGCTTCCACAGATAGACGTCCGTGGCGGCGTAGTGCAGGTTCAGCGCATGCTCGCGGGCGGGTCCCGGGGCCGGGAGGCGGTCGGCGAAGACCCGTTCCAGCCACGCCCGATGCTGGCCGCGCGCGTGAGCGGCCGCCCGGGCGATCGCCGGGACACGGTCCATCTGCGCGGTCCAGAGCACGTTGGCGTCGCCGTGCCGCTCGTAGTCCGCGAAGAGCACGGCCACGATCGCCGCTACATCACCGGTCGGCGCCTGACGGGTGACCGCCGCTTGCGACGCCACCCAGTCGGCGACGGCATCGGCGAGCCCGTCCTTGCCGTCGAAGTGGTTGACGATGGTCTGCACCGACACGCCCGCCTCGTCTGCGATGTGCTGCAGCGTGACGTCGTCGTACCACCGCTGCATCCATAGCGCGACCGCAGCTTCGAGGATGCGCGCGCGTGTGGTCTCCACAGCCGCGGCGCGGGCACCCATACGGTACGGGCGCCTGGCCTTACTTTCCATGGAGTCATATCTATATTCAATTGCTAGGCCAGTCAAACGAAAGTGGACCAGAAGGCCAGTCGCGGGATATGTGCGGACAGAGGCGTACGCGCGCGGTGTCGGATCCACCATCCGAGAGGTGTCGAGGGTCAGCGGTGGAGCCGCTCACATTCAAGGTTGGTCGAACGTAGTGCACCTTGGGTGCGTTCAGGGCCGGATCAGCCGGATGCGGCGGAGCGGTCGAGGAACCGACGCAGACCGTTCCGCACTCCTTCAGTGGGCACGGTGGCGGCAAAGCAGGCCGCCTCGACGGCCAGCCCCTCGTCGATCGGCAGGTTGATACCTCGGGTGACCGAGCGCAGGCAGGCCGCCACGGCCGTCGGCGCATGCCTGACGATCCGGGCGGCCAGGTCCCGTGCGGCGTCGAGGAGTTCGTCGGCTGGTACGACGGCGTTGACCAAGCCGATCTCGGCGGCCCGTGTGGCGGGGATCGGGTCGCCGGTCAGAATCATCTCGAGGCCGCGCTTGCGGCCGACGTGTCGGGGCAGCCGCTGGGAGCCGCCGAACGGCGGAGGGAAGCCGAGGGTGATCTCGGGCTTGGCGAACGTCGCGTGCTCGGCGGCGATCGCGAGCGGGGCGGCCTCGGTGATCTCGCAACCGCCGCCGTAGGCGAGACCGTTGACCGCGACGATCACCGGCTTCGGGAACTCCTCGATCCGCCGGGTCAGCCCGTGACCACGCCGGACGATCTCGCGCAGGGCACGCTCAGCCCCGCCCGCGATGCTCCCCGCGAGAGACGGGATGTCCGCGCCCGCACTGAACGCCCTGCGGCCGGCGCCGGTCAAGATGACCGCGCGGACCGAGTCGTCGGAATCGATGCGGTCGAACGCGGCGAGCAGCGCGTCGATCGTCGGGTAGTCGAGCGCGTTGAGCTTCTGTTCCCGATCGATGGTGATCGTGACAAGGTGGTCGTTCTGGTCGATGCATACGGTCATGCCCGGGGCTCCGTTCGTTGGGCGTGGCCGACCTTTCGTTCAACCAGCCACTGGCCCAGGGGCAGGCCGACCAGCTGCGCCTGGCCTTGAGGATGCTCTCTACATCGGGCGAGGTCGAGTCGCTGCTCCGCCAGCACCCGCCGGGCGGGCGCCGCCACGACCGCGCGGTCGTGGCCACCTACCTGCTCGACCGCGGAATCGACAGCACGCCGGCGAACGTCCTGTTGACGGGCGGGACCCAGCAGGCGCTCGACACCGTGCTGCGCGCGCTCACCCGGCCCGGCGATGTCCTGGCCGTCGACGCGCTCAGTTACCCCGGCATCAAGCTCCTCGCCTCAGCGCACGGTCTCGACCTCGCTTCGGTCCCCCTGACGGCGACAGGTCCGGACCTCGTCGCGCTCGGCCGGCTGTGTCGCACGCGGCCCGTCCGCGCGATCTACGCGATGCCTACCGTGCACAACCCGCTCGGCTGGGTGCTCGACCGGGAGCAGCGCGCCCGCCTCGTCGCCATTGCCCGCGCCCACGACTGTGTGATCATCGAGGACGGCACGCACGCGTTCCTCGACGCCTCACGGCCCCCTCCACTTCAGGCTTTGGCGCCTGAACGCACCTGCTACGTCGCCGGCCTGTCCAAGAGTGTGGCGACCGGACTCCGGTTCGGCTTCGCCGTGGTGCCCGACCAGCACGCCGAATCCGTCACCAGAAGCCTGCGCGCGGCGAGCTGGGGGGTGCCAGGTCTCATCACCGCGCTTGCCACCGGGTGGATCGCCGATGGCATGGTCGCGCGGTTGGAGAAGGCACGCCGCGAGGACGCCGCCACCCGGCAGGAGATCGCACGGGCCGCGCTCACTGGCATGGATGTCACGGCGCACCCGACGTCCTACATCGTCTGGCTCGGTCTGGAGCCGCACCAACGTCCCGACCACGTCGCGGCCGTGCTCGCGGAGGAAGGGATCCTCGTGTCCACCGCCGATGCGTTCGCCACCGGCCCCTATCGCCCCCGTGCGCTCCGGCTCGCGCTGGGCACGCCATCACTGGGCGACCTCGGGCCCGTGTTGCAGCGCCTGCGGCGCGCGATCGAGGCGATCCCTCCATGACGCTTGCGAGATTCGCGCCCTGGGCGGCCGCTCCGGCTCCGGGATAATTGCCAAGGTCGTGCCCATCGTCGCCGCCTGCCGGTGGCTGAGGTAGAGGCCTGATCCAGTTCTCGTCCACCCGGAAGGGTCTACCGAAATGCGGGCCAGTGGTCCGGCCTTCAGGCCAGGGGTGAAGGCCCGCGCGGGAGTGCCCGCTAGGGCGCGAGCGCGCCTTCACCCACAGGTCACAGTGGGCGTTGCTGCTGCTCGATGTACTGCTTGACTGCCGTGAGCGGTGCGCCGCCGACTGATCCGGCGAAATAGGACCCCGACCAGAAGTGTCCACCCCACAGATACTTGCCGACATGTTCGGCATACTCCTTGCGCAGGAGCCGCGCCGAAACGCCCTTGAGACTGTTGACCAGTTTGGACAGGGCGACCTTCGGCGGGTAGTGGATCAGTAGGTGGACGTGGTCATGTTCGCCGTTGAACTCACGCAGCTCGACCTCGAAGTCGGCGCACA